>NZ_JAPEMC010000001.1:2400000-3600000 GCF_026343115.1 Streptomyces sp. NBC_00102 | reverse complement strand
ATGACCCGGTTACTCCCCACGGGCGCCGTCCATGCCCCGCAGGAGGTCACGGCGGGAGCCAGGAAGGGCCCCGGATTTCGGCCAGTTGTAGTTGCCGATCACCGCCGCACGCCACCGCATCCGGCCTAGCGCCGAGTCCGTTCGGAAGTCACCTTCAGGCCCCGCAGCGGCGGCGGCAATCCGCTCGGCTACCGCCTCCACCTCGCGGCCCATTTGGGCAGTACGCATAAGGGAGTTGATCCCTTGCCGGGCAGGCCGGAACCTCATCCGGACACCGCCTTGAGGCGTACCTCGGTGTGATGGTGCCGACCGGCCACGGTGAAGCGCGCGGCCTCTCCGTCGACTTCCAGCAGCCGGCCGAGCACGGTCACGCGGTCCCCGGGGGACAGATCGATGTCGGCCCCGGGGCGGGTCACCAGACGGAGCCCGGTCGTCACGCCCTGCCGGTCGCCCTCGGTCTCCGCGGAACTGTCCGGCTGCACCGCCACGCGACGGACCGTGGTCCTGGTGGCCGTGGTCCAGTCGCGAACCTCGGAGCCGTAGCGGTCGAGCACCAGGGCGGCCCGGACGATGACGGCAGTCTGTGTGTAGTGGACGCTCACCAGGGCCCCCCGTCGTCGCCGACCGGAACAACGGCAGCACGGGCCCGGTACCGGGCGAGCTGGTCACGCTCGATGGGGGCGAGAGACGCGCCGATGGTCTCGGCCGCATACGTCACCGACACCGAGCCGACTGCTTCCTGCCGAAGATCGCGCGGATTGGAAAGCATTCGGCCGGCAAGCGTGAGCACCACGCCCCGCACATCGGCGGGTACCGGTTCATACCCGTGGACGTACGTGACCACGACCGGCCCGCATGCTCGACCGCGGAGAATGATCCGATCACGCCACACCCGGTACTCATCCGGCCGGAGTTCTCTGCCAGCGATGGCTACCAACTCAACTTCTATAACCGGCCGTTGGGGCAGCATGACGATGTAGTCGCGGGGTCGGAGAGCAACCGTGGTGGTGCCCCTGGTGAAACGCTGCCGTGCCTCGGCCCGGACGACCGCGGACGCGGTGTCGAGCACCAGGGCGGCCCCCTCGGGCAGGTCGTCGGGATCCATCTGCGTCCACGCGGCCAGTTCGTCAATCGTGGCCAGTGCAGGAAGTGCCATACCGCCCCCTACTTAATTTCCTGTGCGCCGCACTCAAGGCAGCGCACTACGGTCCAGCGGGCCCCGGAAGCTGAATCAAGAACCGGAAAGCTCTCGACCCGTTCCGGGGCGTCGCAGGAATCCGCATGCGGAATCGTCGGGGCAGCGGCACGCTTACGCGGCGGCAAATCAACCCCCCTACTTGGTGAGAACGCCGTTAAGGCGGGCAGCAGCCTGCCCACCGAATACGGCCAGACCACAGAAGAACTCGATACGCGTCCGATAGGCAGGCTTAGAATCCAGCTCGCCGAGGTCACGCACAGACACGCCACCATTGGTAAGCCCGGTCACACCCTTGTCGCCCTCAGACTGACCGAACTTCACCGCGTAAATGCTGCTGGCATCCGTCGCGGTACCCTGCGTTTCCGTGGTCGGGACGATATCGGCGCCCGCTGCGGTCTGGCCCGGGTCGAGCAGCGGAATACCCTGGTAGGTCGCTACCCGCTTGCCGGTGAGGGCTTCCTGAACCATCTCGTAACCGCCGAGCCGGCGCGCGGACGACGCGATCTTGGCAATGATCTTGCGGTTGGCGTACAGGGCACCGTTCCCGGCGGACAGGCCCGGGACCTGGGCAATTAGGGCGTCGAGCGCGTCGAAGAAATCATGACCGCCAGTCACCGGCCCCATTCCGTTGGTACCGGCGGAAAGTACCTGAGCGCCGATCAGCCGCTTTCTCAGACCGTCGAACCCCTTCGGCTCAACGGCCACGTCGCCATTGAAAAACGCGTCCTGGAAACGGTAGGCGGCAGCCTTGACCTTGAGCGTTTCCTGTAGTGCGCGCTGGTCGTTCAGGTTGCTACGAGTCTTGGCAATGAAGGTGTCGACATCCGCGTCACCGCCAAGAATCACGAGAGATTCACTTGCCTGGTTCACGGTGCCCGTGGACTCGGAATAGGACTCATTCACGCCTCGGAACTCAACGCCCGGCAGTGTCGCCTCGGAGTTGTAGGCGTAGCTGTTTCCCTCAATTTCCATGAGGGGCAGCCGGTCGAGAATCGGCGACTCCTGAACGAACGTCTCGATAATGCCACGCTGGAGATCGTCCGTGCTGAGCTTGGCGGCTTCGGAGAGGCTAAGTGTCATGTGCGCTTTTCCTTATTTCCAGGCATGAAAAAAGGGGCCCCAGTTTCGGGAAACCCCCACGAATGAATGGTCTTCGACGTGCTTACTTACGCTTCCGCTGAACGCTCCGCAGACGCTCCAACGGGTTCGACGGCTCCGGCTCGGCGGTCGAGCGCGGACCGGCTCCCACGTCGCCCCACGGACCCGTAGCGGAGCTGTCCTGCTGCGACGGCGCGACAGTCGCCGCAAGGTACGGCTTTTCCTGAACCAGCTTGCGCAGAGCGGCAGTTACCGCCTTTGAGTCGACGGCCCCGGTTGGCCCCGCAAGTGCCGACAGGTCGAGCAGCGCAAGAGCGTCGGCAGGATCGCGAAGCATGCCCGCCGCAACGGCGCGAACCTCGGCGCGAACAAGCTGGTCGGCGAACTCCTGACGCACTTCGGCGCGGAGTGCGTCAAGGTCAGCCGGCTTCTGCGCAGCGTTCGACCGGCGGAGTCGAGCTGCTTCACGCTCCGCGTCCTCGGCCCGCTTCACCGCAGCGGCGAGCGCGTCGCCCTGGTCGTCGGTGACGGTCGCTCCTTCGGGGGCCGTCACGGTGGCCGTGGCAGTGTCTGCCTTGTCGTCGGTACCGGTGCCCTCGGCGGGGGTGGTGTCAGCCATGGCGTTCCTTACGTGATGTAGCCATGCTTTTTGAGCATGGCGACTTGGTGGGACCGGTTGTCACCGGCCAGTTTGAAAATGGTCTCGGGCATGAGGCGTGCCTCTTTGGCGCGCTCGTATCGGGCACCGGGCCGTTTCTCGAAGCCGGAGTTGAGAGCCTTGCCGCCGATGCCGCGCTTCGTGGTGCCCTCGGTCGTAACCTTCATCGGGCCCCGACCGGTCACCGCTGTTGCCATTCCCCGGCGCGAGTTGATGAGCTGCCCGAGATCCGCCCCGTGCTCCAGTGCCTTGACTCCCGCTTCCCCGAGTCGCTTCCGCTGTTCGGCGGGGCTCATCTCGCGGAACAGGTCCTCGGGGGTCTTGGTCTGCTTCCACTCGGCGTCGGTCATCGGCTCCATTCCGCAATCACAGCGGGGGTGCCTTTTGAAGCCGGTGGAGTAGCTGTACTGGCGACCGGACAGGATGATGCACCGTGGGCACGCGGGTAGCCGCACCACTCGCACATAGCTGATGCAGCGTGGGTGCGCTGCCATGCCGATGGACGTAGCCGTACGCGACGCGTCGGCAATCTGTGTGCTCGCCATCATGGCCATTTGGGTAAGCCCTCGGGCCGCCGCAAGTTCGGCACTCTCGCCGGCTGCCAGTGCCCGCGCCGTGGTGATGGCGGGCAGTTGCAGCAGCGAGGCGAGAGGACGACCGTCCGCAGCGATACCAACCAGGGCAGCGGGGTCGAGCAGCCCCAGCGGGGCCGCAACAGCACCTTGGGCCGCCATGGACGCACCGACGAAAAGTTGTGCCCCCTGTACGGCGGAGAGCTGTCCGGCGGTCACTGCGGCCAGGATTGCGCGCCCCGCCTCACCCTGCATGGCGGAAAGAATGCGGTCCGCAGGAACGTCGTTCCAAAGGGCCTGCACCGCCACCACAACAGCCCGGGAAATGCTCTGCACTTGGGTGTACCGCTCGGCTGCCAGTTCCGCTGTCCGGGACACTAAGCGGCCATCTCGGGCGCGTCGCCCTGGCCGTCGTCGCCCTGGTCGGGCTTCACCCCGAACAGCCCCGACATGTCCCCGCCGAGAATCGCACCCGCCGCATCGGTGCGCATCTGCTTCCACCGCTCGATTTCGTCCGGCGTGACCCCGGGAATCCGCTCCCACAGAGCCTCATCCGGCACACCGATACTCTTCAACTTCACGAGCGCATCGGAGTATTGGGCATCGCTGCGGAACTGCGGGTCTCGCCACACCACGGAGCCGAGCGCGAGGGATTCCGCGCGCCGAGCCTCGCCCTGCGCCAGTGCCTCTAGCCGCATGATCTCGCGGAGCGCGCTCCCGAAGTGCCGTTGCTTTTCTGTCACCTTGGCGACTAGACCCGCCTCGCTCGCGGCGACGCCATCGGGACTCACGTTGATTAGGGTCCCCGCTAGATAGCTTGGCGGTGTGCGGGTCTGCGCTGCGATGTGCTCGACCGCCACGGCAATAACGCGTAGGTAGTTGTCAAGGTCGGCGGCGGAGAACTCCCCAATCTGCGCCCCCTCTTTCTCAAGCCACAGCAGGCGGTCGGAACGGAACTTGTCCAACGGCAAGTCCTCTTCCCCCACCACCTCCCCCGTCGCGTCGGTGATCTCACGAACGGGCCGGTCCATTCCGAGCACCGCACGGGCCGGAAGTGCGAGACCGTCTGAAGCGGTCATCAAATGGGCCCAGAGCGAATTCACGGCATCCTGTAGCGGAAGGACCGTCGCCATTTCGCTGCGAGGCTTGCCGTGCAACCGGTGTCGGTTGGGAAGCTCGACCAGGGGCACCGCCCCAAGGGGATGCCTAATATGGCTTGGCTCCCCACGGGAAAGACCGGCCGTACGACCGGTCCACCGACCACCGACCCGAGCCGGCCGCTGCCACCGATATGCCATGTCCGGCGTAAAGAGCGTGGCAAACTCGGTATCCCAATCGCGCCACGCCATAAGACCGTACCGTCGAAGCCGACGACGACCAGGGACATACTCGACCACCGCTTGCCCAGCGTTCTGAAATGTGATCTCCGGGCCGCCTGCATTGCGCCAGACCAGCGCGTAAGAACGGCCGGTAATCAGCGCGTCGAGCAGCGCTAGCCCAACTTCTACATCCGCTTCCGAGCGGCGCCACGCCATACCGGCAGCGCTGTCAATCGAGCCGTCCTCCAGGCGGAAGCCATGCGGCATAAGACGTTCAACCGTCGCGTCAGGGACAACGGCGCACCAGTTATCCGCAAACTCATCAAAGAGCCCGCCGGTTTGCATGCTGAATTCCGGCGAGAGGAACAGCAGCGGGCGTTTACCTTCGTAGGCGTCGCCCCACTTGCGGGCCGCCTGTCTGCGCCGATGCAGCTTGGCGTACAGCCGCGTAGTCACCTGTAGAGGGGTCTCGGGCACGCCAACACCCCCTTCCGGGCATTAAAAATCCCCACCCGGTAATCGCCCGGACAGGGCTCACGCGCTCGCTGCGCGCGGCTTCTTAAGAGGTCTTCGGACATACCCGTCTAGCGCCATGACAGCGGCGGCAATCCCGTCAATACGCGCGCTCGACTTGCCCCGGTCCGGCTTCACGGGGCGCAAGTTGTCGTTACCGTCGCGGTACACCTCCACCACGCTGGCATTCCAGCGAAGAACTGGATTACCGCCGTGGTGTATTCGCCCCTCACGGAGCAAGCGTTCAAGTTCCTTGCTGCCGGGGCTCATCCCTAGATAGGTCTGCGCCACCGGCACCACGTCCACGCCTCGCGTCTTCTTCTCGATGCGCTGGACAAGCTGACCGGCAAACATGCGGTCATAACTGATTCGCTGCACATCGAGCCGTCGACAGTCAGCCACTATCTGTTTCTCGATAGCGTCGTAGTCGATCGCGTCGCCCTCGGTCAGCGTAAGCAGACCATCGGCGACCCATTGGCGTAGCGGTACCTGTAGCTGCTGTTCGAGTTCGTCTACGCGCTCCTCCGGAAGCCAGAAGCGGGCGACGATCTCCAGCTCAACTCCCGGCTTTCGAGACTCGACCACCAGCACCCACGCGGAAAGGTCGCTCACCGCGGAGAGGTCAACGCCACCCCACGCCCGCCGGTATCGGAAGCGTGTGTAATCCACCGTGCCCGAGTTCTCGTCCCACAACGTCAGCGTCAACCACCGCGAAGCAGCGCGCATCCGGCGGTTCAGCGAGAGCCGGCAGAAGGTCGGGAAGTAACTCGGGGTGGACTTGGCCTTGTTAGCCTCACGGCGCATGTAGGCGAGCGACGGAGAAGCACCAAGCCCCGGATTTGCCTTCCGCCAAGTTACTTCGGAAAAGGGGTCGTCGCCCTCTTCAGCAGCCCAAATAACTCCGTAGTGCCCGGGGTCCGACACCACACCGTCCGCACACCGGCGGGTGTACGTGTGTTTCTCATCGTAAATGCTGCCCTCGGTACCCTCATCAGCAGTCGTGATGAAGACGACCAAGGGTTGGTCTCGGGCACCGGTACCGGTTTCAATGGCGTCGATAAGGTCACGACGCTTGTGCACGTGTACTTCATCGACAATGGCTGCGGAAACGTTTAGCCCGTGGGCGGTCTCTGCGATCTTCGACAGGGCACGGAAGATTCCGCCTGTGCGGGGCACACGGATGAGTCCGCGCAACACCTCAACGCGTCCACGGACCGCCCGGCTTGTGAGGGCCATTCGCTTAGCGTCGTCAAAGACGCGTTCAGCTTGCGGCAGTGAGCCGGCCGCAGCATAGACCTCGGCACCGATCTCTCTGTCTGCCAGCAGCAGCACCAAGCCAATACCTGAACTCAGGGTCGACTTACCGTTTTTACGGGGCACTTCAATCCACGCCGAGCGGATCACCCGGACCGCCCGCCCCAACTCCGGGTCGAAAGCTAGCCAACCGAAAATCGGGGCAATCACCCAAACCGTCTGCCAGGGCGAAAGCTTGAGCGGGGTCGAGCCCCAACGGCCCTTAGTGTGTTTGAAGCTCTGAATGGCCGTTAGAGCCCGCCGGGCGGCCCCAACGTCGTAATACGCGCCCGGAGCCTGAGAAGCCTGTGCAGCGACCACCAGAGGGCGGGAAGCCGCAGCCTCTGCGATCTCCTCGGGTGAGAGACCGAGTTCTAGCAGTGCACCATAGGGAACCGGCAGATCATCAGTCGAAAACTCCGTCATCGTCTCCCGCACTTTCCGGCGGGGTAATCCTCGTAGCTGACGCGGGCGAGAGCCCCAGTTCGCCGACCAGCGCCCGGAAGTGGGACCGGTACTGGCCAGCGATAGTCACCCACGGGCTTTTTACGTTCCCGCGCTCCGTCTCGACCACCAGGCCGTTACGGGATAGTTCACGCTCGGCCTGCCATAGGCGAGCAACGGTTAGGCAATACTCGATAGCAGTCTCCCGCTGCGGGTCCGTCAAGCCGGCTGAGAAAGTCAGAGCCGGAACTGTCCGGGCCCACACGTCTGCCGCCTTGCCCCGAACGTCCTCGGCGGAGTCGCCTGGCAGCAGTTCGAGCCAATCGGGCTCGACCGGAGCGGCGGGAGCAAAGCGCGCCCCCTCCGAATTCCGGTCCGGGCGGAAGGTCCCTTCCCTGACTGCCTGAATGTGGGGTTTGGGTCTCTGCCCCGGAACTGCCACGCTGCGTCACCTCCACAGGAACGGGCTAATGAGCCATGCAAGTTTTTTCCCTCCCTGCCGATCAACTGGGGGTAGGGAGGGGAGTAACCCCCTGGTCGGACGCCCAGCTATGTCCGAATTGGCTTCACATTTGCTGCCGCCCACCCGCCCGGTTGCCGCTTCGCCGTCTCGGCGTTGTGACACCGTGTGCACAGCGGACGCAGACGAGAGAACGCGTCCGGGTCGCTCACACCACGGCCCACCAGGGACCGGCGCGACTCCGGGAAGTGGTCCGCCACCGTGGCCGTGCGACCACACAGCAAGCACCACGGGTGTGCGTAGAGGTAGCGACGGCGAACACGTTGCCAACGGGTCGAGTAGCCGCGCTCGGCCGTCGACCCTCGCTGCTTCTGTGCCTGCCGCTCGTGCTCGGCGCATCGACCACCACCGGCAGTCAGTTCCGGGCACCCGGGTACCGAGCACGGTGGGCGGGGTCTACGGGGCATGGGCACCTCTGTCCCTGGTATCACGGGTTATCACGGCCAGAGACCGGGTTGCACAGGTTTCACGACTGAAGCGCTTTCGCAGCCGCGCCGGCGCAGATGGAATGTGCGCATGACGAAAACATCACCCAGTCAGCCTGCATTCGAACTCCGGTGTGGCGGACTGCACTTGACTCTCCAGCGCGCCCCCCGACTACACACCCCTAGGTGGCTGGTCGCCGCACTCACCACGGCCACGGGAAGCGGACTCGCAGCGTGGCTCACGTCGCGGTGAGCAAGGTCCGCCACCGCAGCACTCGCCGCGTAGTACGCGTCCATGGCGGTACGCGCCGTGCGCAACTGGTCGGGGCTGAGCGTGAACAGTTCGTCCACCTGCACCCGGCCCCGAAAACGAGCAGCCGGAACCCCTTGGGCATCGGGCCCGTGGGCAACGGCATGTTGCTCATCAGTTCGCCCAAGCTCCGTCACGCGGCAGCCCCGAACTCCGTTGCAGTCTTGAGCTGGTGGCAGCCGTGGCACAAGATCTGAACGTTCGCGTCGGTGTCGTCACCGCCGAGGGCGAGCGGCTTCACGTGGTCCACGTCGACCGCGGACGCGGGAAACGTCTCGGTGCACCAGTCGCACCACGCCGAACCACGTTCGTCCACCCGTCGCCGGAGCCGTCCCGCGCCGTCTCCGTGGTCCGCCCGTCGCTGGCTCCGGGTACGGCGGGCACGGACACTGCTGCGTCCCTCGTACGCCCCGTGGTGAGCCTCGCAGCGGCCCCGATGGGTCGCGGGCTCGGTGCAATCGATACAGCGCATGTGTGCTCCCTGGGGTGTCGCCCTGGCCGTCGTTGTTGCGTGCCCGCCCCGAGACTCGAACTCGGGAACTCTGCCGATTGGGTACGGCGCACCTCTGCCGTTGGGTCAGCGGGCTTGTGCGTCCCTCACCGGCTCGAAGCCGGTCCGGACGGGTGGGGGATCACACGGGCTTGCAACCCTGTTCGGCGACCCGAGGGCCGGTTACTGGTGGGCGGTGTGATCCCCCGCGCTCTGCCTCACGACCACTGCGGCCACCCCGATCGGGGGTGCGTGCTGCACGGGCAGAGCATTAAGGAGAGAGACAGGCACTCGGTCCGCCCACGGTCGGTGGAGCGGGGGGCGCGGTAGTCCTGGACTCTCTTCCGGAAGTAGTAGGGACGGAAGGTTTCCCGCACCCCCGGTGCGTTCTTCCCGACTGCCCTGCTTGCTTCCGAGAGGAGTAGGGACGGAGGGTTTCCCGCCGGTCGGGCCCTCGGTGGTGCAGTGACGACCGGTGCCACTGTTCAGCTTCTTACTATTTTTTCTATGTGTTTCTAAAAAACAGGTAGAACCGTCACTCCACCACTCTCTACCCCGCTGGTCGGCAGTCCGGCCGGCTGGCCCTCGGCAGGGACAGGCAAGGGCGCGCACCAGTGCCGCCGTGTGCGGGCAGCGAAAAGCCCCGGCGGTCGGGTGAACTGCCGGGGCTGTGCGGAGCGGCCGTACTCCATTCCAGGCCAAGCCTGTGAGGCACCGCGCCTACCCCGCACACTCCATGTTGGTGCGGGGCAGTGCGCAGTTTATCCGGGCGCTACGCGGCGACCAGTTCGCGGACGGGCTCGGCAGCCTTGGCGGGCTCGACCAGGCGCACGCTCGCACCTGGGGTCGGGGAGTCTCCGCGCACTTCGGACGCAAGCTCGGCTGCCTCTCCCGCGAGGGCTTCCGCTGCGGGGTCCAGTTCTCCGCGCATGGTGAAATCCACGCGGCGAGTGTCGAGCTTGCGCCACCCACCACGGACACCGCGCCGCACGTCGAGACGCACCCCCGCTTCAATGAGCATGGCTCGCCGGCCTGCCGTGTCTGCGCCTGCCCACTCGTCGGCGAACGTGCGGCCCGTGCTGGTAACGATGCGCTGCGGTTCGCGCTTTTCGCTGTTCTCCAACATGCCGATGCGTGCGTCCAATGCGTCCGCCCGTTCCTGCCACGCAGCGGCAGCGTGCCGGGACTTTTGCCGCCCCTTCTGTTCCTGGTGCTCGTTGAACTCGGCGAGGGTGGCCAGTAGCTCGGGCTCCGGGTCGTACCCGGGGATTTCGACAACGTGCGTCGTCTGGATCGGGCCGGCGACCCGCAGGAACTCGGCTTCAACGTAGTCGTCTGCCCAGCACGCCCGGATGTTTGCGGGCAGTGCGCACACGTCGCCCCGTGAGTGACTGTTGCACTTGTAGAACGGGTTCACGCTCGCGCCGTTCTTGGTGGGCTTGGACAGGTACATGCGGCCCCCGCAAGAGTCGCAATGGATCACGCGCAACAGCAGCGCGTCCGTGTCCTTACGGTCTCCGTTGTCGATGCTGCGGGAGTTGAGCAACGCGCCGATGCGGTCGAACTCCTCGCGGGTCATGACGGGGTTTTCCGCCGCCATGATCGGGTTGCCCTCGGCGTCGCGCACGGGGCGGCCCTTGTGCATCTTCCATCCGAGCATGGTTTCGTTGCGGAGCATGCGGCCGATGACGGCGGGGGTCCACTTGAACACGTCGCGCACGACGTGTGTCCCCTTGGCCCCGCCGGTCTTCCCGCCCTTTTCGCGCTTCATCTTCACGGCCCAGTGATCGCGCGGGCTCGGGATGCTGTCTCGGTTGAGACCGGCAGCCACCGCAGAGAGGGTCGCCCCCTTCTTCTCCAGCAGCTCACGGACGACGCGTTCAATGACCTTTACGGCGTCCGGGTCCGGCACCAGCGTCCAGCCGATACCGCCGTGTTCCGTGGGCATGGGGGCGGGCATGTAGCCGTACGGCGGACGCCCACCGCCACGCCACCGCAGCGGCATCCGGCGGATGGCTGCCATGGCTCCGGTAACGCGGTCTTTGATGCTCTGTGACTCCACTTGTGCCGCAAAGGCGAGCATCATCATTTGGAACTCGGCCATGGGGTCCATGGGGTTCCGGAAGTCGAAAACCAGCTTGCCCCCGCCGATGCCCTCGGCGAACACCAACATCTTCCGGTGTTCGCGGGCCCACTTTGCGAGTTCGTGCATGTGTGCCATGGACCGGATGGCACGGTCAAAGCGCCACCAGACAAGGGCGTCGTAGTCGTCGGGTCGGGCGAGCCACTGTCCGAGGGCGGGGCGGTCGAACGGTCCGAACGCGCTCGCGCTCACGTCAAGATCTACGGCTTCGCGGAGCGCGTCTCCGGACCCAAAGCCGATGTTGAGTTCTGCCGCGACGCGGTCATCGGCTTCGCGCTGCCGCTCGGGGCTGGTGGTCTCGTCGGTCAGGACGGACAGGCGCACGCACCGCACACCCCGAAGGGTCTGCGTTTCGTAGACCGTGCCCGAGAGGGGGTTCCGGGGGGTACTGGTCGTCATCCCCTCGGTAGGGACGGAAGCGTTCCCGCTACTCGGCTTGACCAGGACCGATGCCACCATGCCGACACTCCAGAACCGCTAGAACGGAGTGTTGGGAGATCCGGAGGGCAACGAGTTCTGCGTCGAGCGGAGTGCGGCGGAGCGCGCCGGGGGCTGAAGGGCCGTTCCCTCAGCGGCGCTTGGCCTGCTTCCGTGCTTGCGCCTCGGCCGGGAGCAGGTCCGCGCTGCCGCTGACCGCCTCGCGCAGTTCGGCGGTCTTCTCGCGGATCTCGGGGAGCTTGGCGTAGAGCGCGTCGCCGGGGCAGTCGGTGCCGTAGCTGTCGCGGTGGCCCGAGATGACGTGCAGGTCGGCGGAGTTGCCCTTGGGGTAGAGGCTCTCGCTGTTGGTGGAGACGAGGACGACCTCGCCGCGCGGATCGGTGCCGGGGCGCAGCTTCCAGGCGGCGATGCGCTCGATGGCGTCGAGCATGGGCTGCGGTACGGGTGTGTCCGGGTCGGTGAAGGTGCCGAGGGCGGCTATGCCGACGGTGTCCGCGTTGAAGCCCTTGGTGTGGGCGCCGCGCACCGAGCGGGTGACTCCGCCGGCGCGGCCTTCGTAGATGGTGCCGCAGCGGTCGACGACGAAGTTGTAGCCGATGTCGTCCCAGCCCTCGTCGTTGACGTGGTCGGACTGGACGGCCCGCAGCATCTCGGGGGCGTCGTCGCAGTCGTATCGGTTGCCGTTGTTCGTGTGGTGGATGAAGACGGCCCGGGCGGGGCCGGTGTACACCGCCTTCTCCTTCACGATCGATTCGTCGGCGTGCCAGTCGGCGCGGCTGACGATCCTGGGTTCGGCGGGCACCCGTATCCGTTCCGGGGCGACGGCGGCGGCGCGTTCGGGCGGGGCATGCCCGGCGGGGCCGTCCTTGAGTATCAGGAAGGCCAGCGTCAGGAATACGGCTCCTACGGCCAGTCGGCGGGACCACATGAGGTCCACCCTGCGTCGGCCCGCCGGAGTTCGCAGGAGGGCCGGGCAACCGGGTGAAGTCCGGCGACGGAACCGGCCCCACCGCGATGACCTGCACAGTTGTACGGGGCAAGCAACCGCGGGGCCCGTCCGCCGGGGTCCTGGCGGGGTCCCGCCGGGACCATAACCGCGCCCTCACCATGCCTCGCCGCCCCGGTCCGCCCGGGCGCCCCCGGCCCCGGCCCCGGCCTCCGGACCTGCGCTGCGGGCCAGCAGCCAGGGCGCCAGCAGCGGGAACACCAGGACGGACACCATCGACGCGCCGACCAGGGCCGCCCCCTCCCCGGAGCCGATCACCTTCTCGTCGAGCCCGATGGTGGTGATGGCGACGACGAGCGGCAGGCAGGTGGCCGCGTACAGGGCGAGCGCCCCGCGTTCCGCACGGGTGGACAGGTCGCGCGGGGCGAGCAGGAGTACCGGGCCGCCGCGCACCAGCAGGAAGAGGACCAGGAAGGCGGGGAGCAGGGCGAGCGGACGTCCGCCGTCCAGCAGGGCCCTCAGATCGAAGTCGATGCCGGTGACGACGTAGAAGAACGGCACGAGGAATCCGAAGCCGATGGCTTCGACCTTGGAGAGGATCACCTCGCTGCTCTCGGGCACCGAGCCCTGCAGGACGAGCCGGGTGAGCAGGCCCGCGGCGAAGGCACCGAGGAGGGTGTCCAGGCCGAAGAGCTCGGAGAGGCCCAGCATCGCGGCGAGCAGCAGCATCACGAAGCGCACCGCGAACTGGGCGCTGCTGTGCAGGGTCGCGGCCACGATCCGGCCGAACCAGCGCGGCCGGGGCCGGGACGCCCACCAGACGGCGCCGGCCGTCAGCACGGCGAAGACGGCCAGCACGGCGCTCGACGCTCCGGGGCTGCGCCCGCTGAACAGCAGGGCCATCGCGATGATCGGGCCGAATTCACCGACCGCGCAGAACGCGGTGACCACCGTCCCGAACCGGCCTTCCAGCCGCCCCGAGTCCCGCAGGATCGGCAGTACGGCACCGAGCGCGGTACTGGTGAGCGCGGTGCCGATGACCAGGCTCCGGGCCAGGTCGCCGCCGTTGACGGCGAGGGAGACGCCCAGTCCGAGGGCGAGCGAGATCAGCCAGGCGCCGCCCGCCCGCCGCATGACCGGGACGCCGACCTCCCCGAACCGGATCTCGTACCCGGCCAGGAAGATCAGCATCGACAGGCCCAGGTCGGAGAGGGCGTCGATGACCTGGTCGTGGTGGGCCCAGTCGAGGACGTCCGGGCCGATCAGGATGCCCAGCAGGATCTCGAAGATCACAACGGGTACGGAGAGCAGCCGCGAGGCGGAGGCGGTGAGCAGGGGCGCCAGGGCGGCCATCGCCATGATCAGGATGAGGGTGCCGGGATTGTCCACCGTTCGCATCCTGCAAGAGGCCGCCGCCCGCGCCGGGGACGGACACGCCCCCGGCGCGTTCCTCCGGGTCGTCCCGTCCGCCTCGGCCCGCTCGCTCAGTCCGGGCAGTACGTGTCCCGCGCCGGGCGCCGTCCCGTGGTGAGGAAGGTGCTCACGGTCCGGTCGCCGCACGCGTTGCCGTTGGCCAGGTACATCCCGTGGCCGCCGTGGTCGACGGTGACCATGCGGGCCTTCGCGCCCAGCGCGGCGCGCATCCGCAGGGCACCGCTGTACGGGGTGGCGGGATCGCGGAGGCTCTGGATCATCAGGATGTCCGAGGGGCCGTCGTCGGTGATCGCGACCGGCTCCTCGGCCGGCGGGTCCTGCCAGAACGAACAGGGCGTGATGTTGGCCGGCATCCCGGCGGTCAGCGGGTACCGCTCCCGGTCGGCGGCGACCTCTTCCCGGTACGCGGCGACGTCGGCGGGCCAGCGCACGTCGTTGCAGATCACGGCGACCATCAGCGCCGCGTCCTGGTCCGGCAGCGGATGCACCAGCTCCGGCGGCAGCACGGGCAGTGCCTCCGGGTCCTGCGCGGACCGCACGAGGGCGGCGAATCCGGCGAACGCGCCGTCGGAGTACAGGGCGTTCTGCAACGCCTGGCGCAGGCCGTTCCCGGTCAGGGGCGCGTCCGGGACGCTCGATTCCCTGGGGGCCCGGTCGAGCCGGGCGGCAAGGTCCAGGATCAGTGGCTCGACGTCCTCGGGGCGCTGGGCCAGCCGCAGCCCGTCCACCTCACGAGCCGGGTCGGACGCCCAGGCCGCGAAGTCGGGGAAGCGGTCGGCGGCCCCGCGCGCCATGTTCGCCAGCCAGCCCCGCTCGACGCGTTCCGGATCGGGATCTCCGCTGCTGTCGAGCACCAGCCGGTCGATCCGTCCGGGGTACGCCTGCGCGTACCGGGCGCCGATGTACGTCCCGTACGAGACGCCCCACGCCGAGACGGTCCGCTCTCCGAGGGCCTGCCGGAACCGGTCCAGGTCACGGACCTGGTTGGCGCTGGTGAAGCTGCGGAGCACCGCACCGCCGTCGCGCGCGCACGCTTCGGCGGTCCGCCGGGACCGTGCGAGGTTCTCGTCGATCGAGCCGTCGGCCGAGGGCCAGGACCGCAGGGCCGTGAGCATGCGGTCCTCCTCGGCGAGCCCGCAGCCGGCTTTCGTGGAGCCGCCGACCCCACGCGGGTCCAGGGCGACCAGGTCGTACCGGCCGTCCGTCGACTCCCGCAGTGCCGCGCCCTTCTGCGTCAGCCGCTGGACGCCCGAGCTGCCGGGTCCGCCGGGGATCACGACCAGCGTGCCCCGTCGGGCGGCGGACCGGTCGGTGCGCAACCGGGTGACGGCCAGCGTGAGCGAGGACCCGTCCGGGTGGGCGTAGTCCAGCGGTACGGGAAGGTCCGCGCACTCCTGTCCGGCGAGGCCACCGGTGCAGGGACGCCACTCCAGGACCGGGGCGGCGGGCACGGACCCGGTTCCGCTCCCGGGCGCGGCGGCACGGGCCATCGGGGCCGCGGCGCAGGCCAGGGTCAGCGCGACGGCGGTGGCGGAGAACGCGGAGATCAGGGCTTTTCTTCGGTAAGCAGCCATAGGAGAAGGGTGGTTGACGAACCACCACGAGCCCATGCGGCAGCCGGGAGGAACGGGGTGGGGACAGCCCCCGCCGACAGGCCCCACCGACACCCCCTGCCGACAGGCCCCCACTGACACCCCCTCCCCGCAGGCCCGCCGAAACGCCTGCCGACGGGCCCCGCCCCGCACACCGCCCGCGCACGCCCGTTCGGACGACCCCGGATGCCACCTCCACCGAACGCTCCTTGACTGACGCCACCAGGTCTCCGCCCGTACGGACACCCGCCAGAAGGCCACCGGGAGGTCCCATGCCGTCGTCACCGGCCCCGCAGGCCGTCCCGCCGCCGCGCCGCGAGGGAGGGCCGCAGCATCCCACCGGCGGGCTGCGCCGCCTGGGCGCGTGGTGCGCCCGGCACTTCGTGATCGTGCTGGTGGCCTGGGTGGTGGCGCTCGCGGGGCTCCAGGCGCTCGTCCACGCGTACGGCGGTGACTACTCCGACGACTTCTCGCTCCCCGGTACGCAGTCCCAGGACGGGCTGGACGTCCTCAAGGCGCACGCGCCGTCCGCCGGCGGGTACAGCAGCCAGATCGTGCTGCACGACGCGGACAAGCCCCTCACCGACTTCTCCGACCAGGTCTCCTCGACGGTCGGCAGTCTCCAGAAACTCCCCGACGTGCTCTCCGCCCAGAACCCGCTGCCGCCGCCCGGTACCTCCCCCACCCCGCCACCCACCGGTACGCCGAACACCGGGCCGCTCTCCACGGACGGGAAGACGGCGTACATCACGGTCCGTTTCAGCGTGCAGCCCTCGACGCTCGGTTCGGACTATCTGCACGGTGTGGACCAGGCGGTGCAGCCGCTGCGTTCGGCCGGGGTGCAGGTGGAGTACGGGGGTCCGCTCGGGGAACTGGCGCGCCCCGAGGCCGACGACCGCACCAGTGAGGCGATCGGGTTCGGCGTGGCGATCCTCGTCCTCCTGATCGGCTTCGGCAGCCTGCTCGCCGCGCTCCTCCCGCTGGTCACGGCGTTGTTCTGCGCGGTGTGCGGGCTGGCGCTGCTGGGGCTGCTGGCGTCCGCGTGGACGTTCGCGACGGTGTCGCCGACGCTCGCCACGATGATCGGCATCGGCGTCGGCATCGACTACGCGCTCTTCCTGGTGACCCGGCACCGGCAGAACCTCATGGACGGGCAGGACCCGCCCACCGCCGCCGGGAACGCCGCCGCGACCAGCGGGCGCGCGGTGCTGCTCTCCGGCTGCACGGTGATCATCGCGCTGTCCGGGCTCTGGGTCTCCGGCATCGGCTTCATCGGGAAGCTGGGTCTCGCGGCGGCGGTCACCGTGGTCACCGCGGTGATCGGCGCGCTGACCCTGGTACCCGCCCTGCTCGGGCTGATCGGCCGGCACATCGACCGGGTCCGGGTACGCAGGCCGATCGCCGAGACGGACGCGGCGCCGGGCGAGAGCGCGCACGGCGGCTGGCACCGGTACGCGGAGCGGGTGGAGCGGCGGCCGTGGTGGTTCCTGGTCGGCGGGGTGGTGGTGCTGGCGGTGCTGGCCTTCCCGCTGTTCTTCATCCAGTTGGGGCACATCGGCGACGGCGCCGACCCGAAGTCGTTCACCGACCGGCGGGCGTACGACCTGATGTCGTCCGCCTTCGGACCCGGCTCCAACGGCCCGCTGACCCTGGTGATCGACCAGAGCGACGTGCCGCAGGCGGACCGGGACGCGCTCTCCTCGCAGGCGCAGAAGGCCCTCACCGGGGTGACCGACGCCGCGAAGATCACGCAGCTCACCGCCACCTCGGACGGGGACGTGCTGACCGCGACCGCGTACTCCGTCGCCGCCCCGCAGGACGAACGGACCACCGCCCTCACCAACGACCTGACCGACACCGTCCTGCCGAAGGCCGTGGAGGGCTACAAGGCGCAGACGTACGTCACCGGCACCACCGCCGCCCAGGTCGACTTCCTCGACATCGTCTCCAGCAGGCTGCCACTGATCATCCTGGTCGTGGTGGGGCTCGCCTTCCTGGTGATCCTGGTCGTCTTCCGGGGACTGCTCGTCGCGGTGAAGGCGGCGGTCCTCAACGTGCTCTCGATCGCCGCCTCGTACGGGGTCGTGGTCGCCGTCTTCCAGTGGGGCTGGGGCGGTCCGGCGCTCGGTGTGTCCGGGGACGTGCCCATCGAGAGCTACGTCCCGATGATGATGTTCGCGATCGTCTTCGGGCTGAGCATGGACTACGAGATCTTCCTGCTCTCCCGCATCCACGAGGCCTGGCTGCGCACCGGCGACCCCCGGAGGAGCGTGGCGCACGCGCTGGAGATCACCGCCCGGGTCATCACCTGCGCGGCGCTGATCATGGTGAGCGTCTTCGCGGCGTTCCTGATCAGCGACAACATCGTGGTGAAGATGCTGGGCCTGGGCCTCGCCGCCAGCGTGCTCATCGACGCGACGGTCGTACGGCTACTGCTGGTGCCGGCCGTGATGACGCTGCTGGGCCGGGCCGCCTGGTGGACACCCCGGTGGCTGGACCGCCTGCTGCCGCACCTGGACGCCGAGGGCACGGCCCCCGCCCGGAGGAGCTGACGGCGGTAGGTACGACAGCGCCCCCGCCCACCGGTCGCGAAGACGGGGGACGGGGGCGCTGTCCTGCTGTACGGGTCAGGTGGTGTCCGGCTACGCGGCGCGGTTGGCGCGGCGCACCGCGGCGGCGGCGCGCGCCTCGGGCGTCGGCAGGTCGGTGCGGCGGCTGCGGCCGGAGCCCGAGCGGGCGCCACCGGTGCCGGTGCCCCGGCCGCGGCCCATGAAGGCACCGCCTCGGGACTTGCCGGAGGACTTCGGGCGCTCGGACGGCGGGCTGCTGATGACGACCGGGACGCCGGACGGGGTCCGGGCGCCGGTGATCCGGCTCAGCTCGGCCTCGCCGGACCGGACCTGGGCGATCTGCGGGGTGATGCCCGCGTCCTGCATCAGGCGGGTCATCTCGCGGCGCTGGTTGGGCAGCACCAGCGTGACGACGCTGCCGGACTCACCGGCGCGCGCGGTACGGCCGCCGCGGTGCAGGTAGTCCTTGTGGTCGCTCGGCGGGTCGACGTTCACGACGAGGTCGAGGTTGTCGACGTGGATGCCGCGCGCCGCGACGTTGGTGGCGACCAGCACGGTGACGTGCCCGGTCTTGAAGCGGTCCAGGGTGCGGGTGCGCTGCGGCTGCGACTTGCCGCCGTGCAGCGCGGCGGCCCGGACACCGCTGGCCAGCAGGTGGTCGGTGAGCCGGTCCACGGCGTGCTTGGTGTCCAGGAACATGATCACGCGGCCCTCGCGGGCGGCGATCTCCGTCGTGGTGGCGTACTTGTCGGCGCCCTGCACGTAGAGCACGTGGTGCTCCATGGTGGTGACGGCACCGGCGGCCGGGTCCACGGAGTGCACGACCGGGTCGTGCAGGTACCGGCGGACCAGCAGGTCGACGTTCTTGTCGAGGGTGGCCGAGAAGAGCATCCGCTGCCCCTCCTGGTTCACCTGGTCGAGCAGCTCGGTGACCTGCGGCATGAAGCCCATGTCGGCCATCTGGTCGGCCTCGTCGAGCACCGTGATGGTGACCCGGTCCAGCTTGCAGTCGCCGCGCTCGATGAGGTCCTTCAGCCGGCCCGGCGTGGCGACGACGACTTCGGCGCCCCCGCGCAGCGCGCTGGCCTGCCGGCCGATCGACATGCCGCCGACGACCGTGGCGAGCCGCAGCTTCAGCGACCGGGCGTACGGGGTGAGCGCGTCGGTCACCTGCTGCGCCAGCTCACGGGTGGGCACGAGGACCAGGGCGAGCGGCCGGCGGGCGTCCGCGCGGCGGCCTTCGGTACGGGCCAGCAGGGCGAGGCCGAAGGCCAGCGTCTTGCCGGAACCGGTACGGCCGCGGCCGAGGACGTCGCGTCCGGCGAGCGAGTTGGGGAGGGTGGCCGCCTGGATCGGGAACGGCACGGTGACGCCCTCGGCGACCAGGGTCGCCTTCAGGGGCGCGGGCAGCTCCATCGCGTCGAAGGTCTCGACCGCCGGGAGGCCCGGGTTGATCGTGACGGGCAGGGCGAACTCGCTCTTGCCCGCGGGCCTACGGCTGCCCTGGCCGCCGGAGCGGCGCGGTCCGCCGCCGGAGCCGCCGGGACGGCCGCCTCCGGAATACCGGGGGCCACCGCCGAAGCCGGAGCCACCGGAGGAGCCGGAACCACCGGATCGGGTGCGGGAAAACCTGTCGTTCGAGCGGGGCGTGCGATCGCGGTTCATGGAGAACCTTTCCTCGATGGGCACGTATCGAGGGATTCTCTGTGAAGAGCGACGACCGAAAGGGCGCCCAGAATCGCAAGAACGAGCCGATGAACGGGACAAATACGGAAACAGGAGAACCGGGAGCGGAACTACTGTGGAAAAACGGGAAACGCAGGATGAACGGGCGAAAAAGAAATCCGGCCCAGGGACATCATCCCGCACGGCCGGAAACGCCAACGAGCCGGGGCCCGCACCCCAAGGTGCGGGCCCCAGCTGCGTGGAACGTCTGCGCGAGATCAGGCAGGAGTGATGTTCTCGGCCTGCGGGCCCTTCTGGCCCTGGGTGATGTCGAAGTTCACCTTCTGGCCCTCCTGCAGCTCGCGGAAGCCCTGGGCGGCGATGTTCGAGTAGTGGGCGAAGACGTCAGCGCCGCCACCGTCCTGCTCGATGAAGCCGAAGCCCTTTTCCGAGTTGAACCACTTCACGGTTCCAGTAGCCATGTCAGTCTCCTTGGGGGCATAACCCGCAGATACGCACTGTGCGCATCCAACGTCGCCGTGATGATTACCCCGTCCGGGATGAATACCGGAAATACAAAACCGCACCCACCGGTGTACGACCGGCAAGAGCGCGTGAAGTTCTTGGGAACCACAACTGCAACTTCATCAACCGTAGCACGATGCAAGCAAAAGAGGGCGGTACGTAATTACGCTCCGCCCGGGGCGTCATAAATCCTCCTCGCGCATTGTCCGTAAATCTGCTTCCACGGGGGGAGATATTCAGGACTCGCCGGGACCTCTCGCCCCTTCGGACGCGCCCGCTCCGCCGGACCCGTCGGAACGCCGGCCGGTCCGGCCCGCGCGCAGCTCCTCGTTGAGGCGGAGCGCTTCTTCGAGCTGGTCCTCCAGGATCACGATCCGGCAGGCCGCCTCCACCGGTGTCCCGCTGTCCACGAGCTCGCGGGCGCGGGCCGCGATGCGGAGCTGATAGCGGGAGTAGCGGCGGTGGCCCCCCTCGGACCGCAGGGGCGTGATCAGCCGGGCGTCTCCCAGGGCCCGCAGGAACGCGGGGGTCGCGCCGATCATCTCGGCGGCCCTCCCCATCGTGTACGCGGGGTAGTCGTCGTCGTCCAGCCGGTCGACGACGTGCTGTATGGCTTCCGGGGGCATAGCACCTCTTCCGGGACCACACGGGGGGCCGGGAGGGCGGCCTGTCCGCTCCCCGGGGACGCCTGCGAGTCCCAGAACACTTGTGTCCAGATCAGTCACCTCTATCGTAGCCGCGACAGTTTTTCCCGTCTCGTGGAGCGAGGCTTTCTCCGCCTTCCGCGCGCCCCCGCACGTATCCCATGGGGCGCCCGGGGTTACTCGCGCAACCACCTCCCACCTGCCCGCCCGCTCCGCAGGTGCACACCGGACGACCGATCGGACGGTCGAACTTGGCTGACCTACCAGTCAGTTGTCGCCGGACGCGGGGCGGGCCATAATGCACGTGTAGCCCTTCACGCATCCCCCGTCGTGAAGGGCTACGTCATGTTCCGGCCCCGAACCAGGCCCGGAACAGCGCGACTTGACGGGTAACCGGACGGCCGTGCGGCACGGGGCGCCGTGCGGGCGGTCCGGCGGACGCGGGGCTGCGTTTGCGGGGCGCCCGCAAGGCCGGTTACGTGGAACGCGTACGAGTCCGGGCCGCGCGCACGGGTCCGGCCGGTGCCGTCAGGAGGGACCCCGCAGATGTCCAAAAAGAAGTCCCACAAGGCCCCGAAGAACGCGAAACACGGCAAGCACGGGAAGGCCGCCGGCTTCGACGAGGGCTCCGGGGAGCCGGGGACGGCCGCGTCGGCGGGTCCCTCCACGGCGCGCCTGCTCCTCAAGGTCGGCACCAGCGGCCTCGCCATCTTCCGCGGGGTCAAGCGGATCCGCCGCCACACGGGGGCGGACAAGCTGCTCGCCGCCGACGCCGTCGCGGGTCTGCTGCCGGTGATCACCGCCGCCGCCATCGTGGTGCGCCAGCTGCGGCGTAAACCGCAGTCCGCGCAGGCCACTCCTTAGGGCAGTTTCCGGGGGCGGGTCGGGCCCTCGGGGGCCGGAATCCGGGGAAACCGGCCCGCCGCCCCCTCCCGGCCGGGGTACGACTGGTCCGTGTCCACCTTCGAGATCACCACCGCCAGCGCCGACGACATGCCCCTCCTGGCCGCCTGGGCCCACGAGGAGGGCTGGAACCCGGGGCTCGCCGACGAGGGCCCCTTCTTCACCGCCGACCCCAGCGGCTTCCTCATCGGCCGGCTCGACGGGGAGCCCGTCACCTCCGTGTCGGTCGTCCGCTACGGCACCGGCTACGCCTTCCTCGGCTTCTACCTCACCCGTCCCCAGCTGCGCGGACAGGGCTACGGCCTGCGCACCTGGCGGGCGGGCACGGCGCGCCTGAGCGGGCGCACCATCGGGCTCGACGGCGTGCCCGACCAGCAGGCCAACTACCGCAGGTCGGGGTTTCGTACGGAGTGGAGCAACGCGCGGTTCGAGGGCTTCCCGGCGGCCGGTGCGGTGCTGCCGCCGGGGCTGCGGCTGGCCGACGCCCGTTCGGTGCCCTTCGACCGGCTGGCCGCCTACGACCGGCGGTTCTTTCCGGCTCCGCGCGAGGCGTTCCTCGCCGCGTGGATCACCGCGCCGCGCCGGACGGCGCTGGCGGTGGTGCGGGAGGAGGACGGTGCGGTCGAGGGGTTCGGGGTGGTGCGGGCCTGCCGCGCCGCCTCCCGGGTGGGGCCGTTGTACGCGGGTTCCCCGGACGTGGCGGCGGCGCTGCTCGGTGCCCTCGCGGCGGCCGCACCGGGGGCACCGGTGGCGGTGGACGTGCCCGACATCAACCCGATGGGGGTGCGGCTCGCGGAGCAGTTGGGGCTGAAGCCGTCGTTCGGGACGGCCCGGATGTACGCGGGGCCGGTACCGGAGTTCGACCGGGCCGGGGTGTACGGCCTCACCAGCCTGGAGCTGGGCTGAGGGGGCGATCAGGGGGGTGAGGGGGTGGGGCCGGTCTCCGGGCCGCTGTCGCCGAGGAGGCGTGGTCCGGTGGCGGGGCGGGGGCCGTCGACGAGTTTCGGGCCGGTCGGGCGGAAGTGCCGCCGGGTCCTGGTGGTCTGGCCGGTCGTGGTCTCGCCCGTCCACCGGCCGAAGCCGACGTCCTCGCGGATGCGTGAGGCGAGGACGGCGATGTCGTCGTCGGCGCCCTCCCCGAACCGGTCGATCGCCTCGTCCAGCAGGTCTTCCAGGTCGCCGCTCCTGGGCATGGTCAGGGTGGAGAGGCGCCGTACGGAGACGTCGATGTCCTCGCCCCGGCGTTCCACCAGCCCGTCCGTGTACATGAAGAGGACGGTTCCGGGGCCGCAGGGCACCGTCTCGGTGCGGTAGCCGCCGAAGCCCATGCCGAGCGGGGGACCGGGCTTCACGGGCACCACCCGCGAGTGGTCGGCGCCCGGGTCGATGAAGACGGGCGGCAGGTGTCCGGCGCTCGCCACCTCGCACATCCCGGCGAAGCGGTCGACCACGGCGAGCAGGCAGGTGGCGGCCCGGTCGAGGCCGGATCGCTGCACCATGCGGTCGAGTTGCTCCAGGATGCGGTGCGGGGGCAGGTCCTCGCCGGCCAGCAGCCGCAGCAGCGAGCGGTAGTGGCTCATGGCCACCGCCGCTTCCACGCCGTGCCCCATGACGTCGCCCATCGCCTTGAGGTGGCGCCCGTCGCGCAGCGGTACGACGTCGAACCAGTCACCGCCCACCACCGCGCCCCGGTCAGCGGGGAGATAGCGGGTGGCGACCTCCACGTGCGGGTGGGCGCCGCGGGGTTCGGAGAGCAGGGACGCCTGGAGCTCGCGGGCGATGGTGTGTTCGCGGGCGTAACGGCGGGCGTGGTCGAGGTCGGTGGCGGCGCGGTGGGCGAGTTCTCCGGCGACGAGCACGTCCTCGGCGTCGAAGGGCGGCGACTGTTCCGAGCGGACCAGGCTGAGCGCCCCGAGGGAGACCCCGCGGACCACCAGCGGGACGACGAGGGCGGTGCGCAGGCCGGAGGCGCGGTAGGCGGCGAGCAGTTCGTCGGTGGCGCCGGAGCGGCCGAACTCGTTCTCGTCGCCGAGGTCCATGACGACGGGTTCGTTGGCCGCCAGGCAGCGGGCGACGACCGCGTCCTCGGCGTAGTCGATGTACTCCCCCGCGTTGTTGAAGGCCGCGGCCCCCTCCTGGTAGCCGTGGGCCGCGGCGAATCCGGCGCGCCGCATCCGCAGGATGCCCGGCGGGGCCTGGCGGACGCTGTGCCCGACCTCGGGCGGGAAGACCTCCACCGCGGCGAAGTCGGCGAGGGAGGGCACCACGAACCGGGCGAGTTCCTCGCAGGTGGTGTCCATGTCGAGGGTGGTCCCGATGTTGACGGCGGCGGTGGCGAGGAGGGCGAGGTGCCTGCGGGCGCGTTCCAGCTCCCGGCCCTCGCTCTTGACCTCGCTCATCTCCAGCAGGATGACGACCACCCCGACCGGCACGCCGTCCTGCTCCAGCCGGTGGTAGGCGGCCTGCCAGTAGCGCTCCTCGTGGCGGGAGACCCCCCAGGACTGGCCCTGGGTCGTGGAGAGCCGGGGCGTTCCGTCGCGGAGCACCAGTTGCATGACGTGGTCGCGGGCGTTGAGCTGCGGCAGCACCTCCTGGACGGTGCGGCCGAGGTGGGCGGCGGCGGGGATGCCGTTGAACCCTTCGAGGGCCGGGTTCACGTAGACGTACCGCAGCCGGGTGTCGAAAGCGGCGATCCCGGCGGGGGAACCGTCGGCGAAGTCGGCCACGGCTTCGAGGTCGATGGGCGGGACGGGGTCGCCGGCCGCGAAGCCGAGGAGTCCCGGCTCCTCCGGGACCTGCGGCTCCCGCGGCTCCCGCGGCGCGGCGGACGGTGGCACGGACGGCGGTCGCTCGTCGGATCTGCCCTCCACCGGAATCTCCCGCCGTCGTCGCCCGCGCGCTCGCTCGTGACCTGCCGGATGTCCATCCTCTGCCGCTCCCGGGGCCCCCGCATCCGCAGACGGGGCGCCGCGCTCAGCGTGCGGGGAGTCCGTCGAGGTCCAGCGTCCCGGCGGTGGCCTCCGCGGTCACGGGGAGCCGCAGGATCTCGTCGACCGGCCAGGGGACGGGGGCCAGCCCGAGCAGTCCGGTGACCAGCGCGGTCGTGGTGCGGTGCCAGGTGGCGGCGCGGCGGATCATCGCGTGGTCGCTGCCCCGGACGGTGATCAGGCAGGTACGGGCGCCGGCGCGGCGGGCGCGGGTGACGAGCGACTGGGTGGCCTGCGGGCTGGTGACCCGGTCGCGGGTGCTGTGCAGCAGGATCACGTCACGGCCGGAGAGCTGGGTGACGGGGTCGCCGGGCGGGCACCAGGGCGCGAGGCCGACGACCCCGCGCACCAGCGGGTGGCCTCCGGCGCGCAGGGCGGCGCGGGCGCCCATGGAGTGGCCGAGCAGGATCACCGGCAGGTCGTCCCCGGCCTCGTCCTGGAGCTCGTCCAGGGCCTGCACCGCGTCGTGGAAGGCGTCGTCCCGGTCGCCGTTCCATCCCCGGTGTCCGTACCGCACGCGGCGCACCAGCACAGGGCCGGTCGCGTCGGAGCGCTGTGATCCGGTGGCCCGTTCTCCGGTGGCCTTGGCGAGGGAGCGGATGAACGGGAACATCCGCAGACCGGGGAGGTTGAGCAGGCCGGGCGGTGGCGGCTCGGTCCCCCGGGCCCGGCCGCCGTGCAGGACGAGCACCGCTGCCGAGGGCATCTGCGGGGCCACGCACACCTCCTGGGGTCGTGGGACGGTTCGCCCTTACGAGGAGCATGCTCGTGCGGAGCACGTGGGCACATTCTCGTAGGAACCCCCGCGCGGCGTGTTTCTCGCCGCGAACATTCCCCGAACGAAGGAGACATCATGGCATCAGGCCCTCAGATCGGCACTCCGGCGCCGGAGTTCACCCTCCAGGGTGGAGCGCTCATCGGTGAGGAGTTCGTGCGCCGCGACTACTTCCGCGACAGTGCGCCGGGGCGCGCGCTGATCCTGGCGTTCTACCCCGGTGACAACACCACCGTCTGCACCCGGCAGCTCTGCTCGTACTCCTCGGGCCTGGAGGTCTTCGAGGGGCTCGGCGCGGACGTCTGGGGAATCAGTCCACAGGGTGTGGACAGTCACGAGAACTTCGCCCGGGTGCGGGGGCTGCGGATGCCGCTGCTGGCCGACCCGGACCGGGCGGTGGCCCGGAAGTACGGGGTGGCCGCGCCCGGGATCGGGGTGCGCCGGTCGGTGTTCCTCATCGGTCCGGACGGTGTGCTGCGGTGGAAGCACGTGGCGCTGGTCGGCGCGACCTTCCAGTCCGTCGACACGCTGGCCGAGCAGCTCGCCGCGATCGAGACCGCCTGACCGCGACGAGCCGCAGGACCGTCCGACCGAGGGTGCCCGACGGCAGGCCGGGCGCCCCTCAGGTCTCGTCCAGCCAGGGCCGCAGCTTCTCCGGGTTACGGACCACCCACAGACGGGTGACACGCCCTGCGGCGATGTCGAGCGACGCGACCGTCAGCACGGTGCCGCCGCTCCGGGCCACCAGGCCCGGGGCCCCGTTGACCCGGCGTTCCAGGAGTTCGAGCCCGGGAGCACGGTCGGCGATGGCGGCCATGTAGGCGGCGATGCGCGCGCCGCCCTCGACGGGGCGCAGGACGGCGCTCGCCAGACCGCCGCCGTCGGCGGTGAGTACGGCGGCGGGGTCGAGGAGGTCGACGAGGGCCGCGATGTTCCGTGCCTCCCACGCCTTCTTGACCTGCCGCACCACGTCGTCCCGGCCGGCCGCCGACACCGGCGGGCGTTCCTCGCGCAGCCGCCGCCGCCCGGAGGCCGCGAGCTGCTTGCAGGCGCCCGGGGTGCGGCCGAGGACGTCGGCGATCTCGGCGAACGGATAACGGAACACGTCGTGCAGTACGAACGCCACCCGCGCGGCCGGGGTCATCGACTCCAGGACGACGAGGAAGGCCATGGTCACCGACTCGTCCAGGACCATCAGGTCGGCGGGGTCGGTGGCGCCGTCGCGGCCGCCTGCGGCGCGGTCGGGCAGCGGGTCGGGCAACCAGGAACCGGTGTACCTCTCGCGGCGGGACCGCGCGGAGCCGAGCACGTCCAGGCAGATCCGGCCGGTCACGGTCGTCAGCCAGGCGCCGGGGACGGCGATCTCTTCCCGCCGGGCGCGCGGCAGCGCGTACCAGCGGGTGTACGCCTCCTGCACGGCGTCCTCGGCCTCGGCGAGCGAACCGAGCAACCGATAGCCGATGTTGAGGAGTTGGCCCCGCTCCCCGGCCACGTCCCCGGTAGCCGTACCCGCCCCGACCATCCCGGCCGCCTCCCTCGCCTTACCTTCTCGCGGCCCATCTCGTCGGACGGTTACGACCTTATCGACACGACTGCCCTCCGGGGCGGAAAAGGGGGACCGTGGCCATGACCACCCAGGCGGCGGCAGTGCACCGTTTCTCGTTCCTGCGGGTCGCGATAGCCCTGCAGACCCTGACCATATTTCTCCAAGCAGTCTCCGCGGGGCTGCTGTTGACCGCTTCCTACGGGGAGACGCTGCACAGCGTCGGCGCGCGGGTGATGTACGGGGCGTCGATGCTGTACGTCCTCGCGGCGGTGCTGGCGTGGAAGCCGGGCGGCGGTCCGGTCCGGCCGGTCTGGCAGGCGACCGGGTTCCTGGTGCTCGCGTCGGTGCAGGTCGTGCTCGGTATCGCGCACGTGCCGTCGGTCCATCTCCCGCTCGGAGTGCTGATGTTCGGCCTGAGCCTGCTGGCGCTGGTCAAGCGCTGACAGCCGTACGGGGCGAGGCGTGCGCGGAACCGATCGCGCGGAGGGGTTCGTCCCTCTCTTCGGCTGGGCAGTTTCCCGGCATCGAGACCGCTCGAAGACTGCCGGTTCCCGGCAGTGACGGTGGGCCCCGGGCCGTGAGACGCTCCGCTCGATTCGCCGCGGAGCTGGGCCGGGGGGCCCGTGAAGCTCAATGGTTTTTCGTCCGGACCGGGCTCGGTCGGGGAGCGGGGCCTCGTCCGGCCCGGCCTGAGCCGGACGAGGGACCTCTAGGGGGTACGAAGTGACGCTTCTCCTCGCACTGGGTGCGGCGGGACTCGCCCTGCTCGCTCTGTCGTTGCTCTTCGACGGCATCCTGGAGGGGATCTTCGGAGGACTCTTCGGAGGGCTGCTGGGCGGGCTCTTCGACGGCCTGCTCTCGCTGCCGGTGATCGCAGGTTTCCTCTCGATGCTCGGCTTCGGCGGAGCGATCGTGGAGGGGACCACCGGGGCGGGACTGGCCGTGGCCCTCGCGAGCGGGGGGCTCGCGGGGCTCGTCGCGGCCTGGCTGACCTGGAAGTTCAGCCGTTCTCTGATGCAGGACCGGACGGACCCCACCCCGCGCGGCGACGACCTGATCGGTACCACCGGTTCCGTCGTCACCGCGATCCCGGCGAACGGATACGGCGAGGTGCTGCTGCGCCACGCCGGACACACCGTGAAGTACGCGGCGAAGAGCGCCGCACCCGTCGCGATGGGCACCGAGATCTGGGTGGAGGCCACCTTGTCCTCCACCTCGGTCAACGTCCGCCCGGTCGAACGCCCGTAACACATACAGCTGTTGAGAACTCCGCTGCCCGAACGGGCAGCGGGCCAGGGGGCATCACCACATGAGTCCAGTCGTCATCTCCGTCATCGGCATCGTCGCCCTGTTCGTCCTTCTCGGCCTCGCCGTCGTGACCCGGTACAAAGTCGCCGGGCCCAGCGAGGCGTTCATCATCACCGGGCGCCGGGGCAAGAAGCACACGGATCCGGTCACCGGCCGGACCAGCATCGACAACACCGGCCAGAAGGTCGTGGTCGGCGGCGGCGTCTTCGTGGTGCCGTTCGTGCAGCAGCGGTACACCCTCGACCTCTCCAGCCGGCAGATCCCGGTGAAGGTGCGCGGGGCCGTCACCCTGCGCGGGGTCAAGGCGAACCTCGAAGGCGTCGCGATCGTCAAGGTCGGCGGCAGCGAGGACGCGATCCGCGCCTCCGCCCAGCGCTTCCTGCGCCAGCAGAAGGGGATCGCGGGCTTCACCCAGGAGGTCCTCTCGGGTTCGCTGCGCGCGATCGTGGGCCGGATGTCGGTCGAGGACATCATCCGCGACCGTGCCGCGTTCGCCAGTCAGGTCGCGGAGGAGGCCGAGGCCAGCCTCTCCGGCCAGGGCCTGATCCTGGACGCGTTCCAGATCCACGACATCACCACCGAGGGCACCTACCTGGAGGACCTCGGCCGGCCCGAGGCCGCGCGGGCCAAGCAGGAGGCGGACATCGCCGAGGCCAACTCGCGGCGGACCTCGGAGCAGGCCCGGTTGAAGGCGGCCGAGGACGTCGCCGTCGCCGAGCGGACGTTGTACCTGAGGCAGGCGGAGATCCGGGTGGAGACCGACGTGGCGGCCGCCAAGGCCAACGCGGCGGGCCCGCTCGCGCAGGCGGCACGCCAGCAGGAGGTCCTCCAGGAGCAGGAGAAGGTGGCCCAGCGCCAGGCGGCGCTCACCGACCGCGAGCTCGACACCCGGGTCCGCAAGCCGGCCGACGCCGCCCGTTACCAGGCTGAGCAGGAGGCCGAGGCCCGCCGGATCGCCAAGGTCAAGGAGGCGGAGGCCACCGCCGACCGCGCCCGTCTGACCGGTGAGGGCGAGAAGCTCCAGCGTTCGGCCCTGGCGGAGGCGGTACGCATCGAGGGCGAGGCCCAGGCCGCCGCCATCGCCGCCCGGGGTGCGGCGGAGGCCGAGGCCATGCGGAAGAAGGCCGACGCCTTCGCGCAGTACGGTGACGCGGCCGTGCTGCAGATGCTGGTGGAGGTGCTGCCCAAGGTCGTCGCCAAGGCGGCGGAGCCGCTGAGCGCCATCGACAAGCTGACGGTCATCTCCACCGACGGGGCGAGCCAGTTGGCCCGCACGGTCACCGACAACGTCGCGCAGGGCATGGAGTTGCTCACCTCCACGACCGGCGTCGACCTCGCCTCGCTGCTCAAGAACCTCACCGCCTCCCGGACCGGCACCCCGGCAGCCGCCGTCGCGGCCGGTTCCGAGGAGGCCGCGGAGTCCGCCGGGTCCGCCGGGTCCGACAGCGGCCGGAGCGGCAACGGCAAGGGCGACGGGAAGGGCGACGGGAAGATCGAGATCACCGACTGAGCCTTCCGCGCCTCCCGCGCCTTCCCGCACTCTCCCGCACCGGGTGGGGCCGTCCGCGTCGAGCACGCGGGCGGCCTCACCCGTTCCCGGTGTCCGACCGCTGCGCCGGGAGCTGCTCCGCAAGCCGTGCCGGGTGCTGCTCCGGAAGCCCTGCCGGGTGCTGCTCCGCAAGCCGTGCCGGGAGCTGCTCCGCAAGCCGTGCCGGGTGCTGCTCCGGAAGCCCTGCCGGGTGCGGGTCCTCGCTGCTCGCGCCGCCCGGCGTGGCGTACGCGGCGAGGCGGTCACGCCAGCCGCCGGTACCGTCCCCGACGAGCCCGTCCTCACCCCGAGCCCGTGCGGCAGCGGCACGTTGGGCCGCCCACAGGGTGTACGCCTCCACCTGCCGACAGTCCCCGCACTTCGTGTGACCCTCGTACGGCCTGAACATGTGCGGGTCGCCGGGCCCCTCGCACTCCACCAACGGCACCGTCTCCGGGACCGGGACCGGGACCGGGACCGGTCCGTCTTCCCCGTCCACGGCCCAGCCTCCTCCCGGAACCCGGACCACGTCCCCGGGCCGGTGCACACCCTGGGGACGCGAGGCGCCCGGCGCCACGGCTCCCGACACGGCACGCCCGCGGCCCGGTTCCGGGGGCATCTTCACCTCCAGCCGGTGCCGCAGGAAGCCGACGGCGGACCTCACCCCGTCCTGCGGCAGCTGCGAGCTGAGCACGTACCGCATGTCGTCCGCCGACACACCGCGCCGCAGCCACTCGGCCGCCTTGTCCACCAGCCTCCGCGCCTCGTACACCCCCAGGCGCAACTGCCGTGACTCCTTCGCCAGGGAGAGCAGCACCTCCTCCGCCCGCACCATCTGAGGCGTCCAGTCCTTCCCGCGCTCCTCCTCGGCGTCCTGCGCCCGAGTCGCCACGGGAACGGCCACGGGAACGGGAACGGCAACGGGAACGCGTTCGGGTACGGGCACGCTTTCGGGTTCAAGAACGGCGGCGGCCAGGGGCGGGTGTGCGGGTGCCGGTTCCGGTACGGGTACGGGTACGGGCGCGGCAACTGGCGCGACCACGGGCGCGGCTACGGGCACGGGTTCCGGCGTAGGCATCCGTACGCCCTGTACGGCCTGTACGGCCTGTCCGCCCTGCACGCCCGCCGGGTCCTGCTCGACCATCCACTCCGGCGGCTCCGACCAGAAGCCGCTGTCCGACTCGTCCTCCATGAGGGGGCCGTACTCGAACCGCCGCCCGAACGCCGCTCGTTCAGCGTTCGAACTGTCGATCACGCAGGTAGGTAGGGAGGTTGAGCGCGCCATCAGTTGTCCGTCAGGTAGGTAACCGCCGCCTCCCCGCCCCTGCCGATGACCGGGTACCGGACCCGCGTCACTCGGTCCGACCTGCGGCGATTCGCGCTCCCAGGGCGGCGGCCCCCCGGCCAGTCCCCACGTCGACCTCCGGCCCGGCCCCCGGTGGGTTCCCCCGCCACTCCCGCCCTCGGGCCCGTCTCCCGGTCCCTCGCCGGACCATTCCGTCTCATGCTCCCGGCTCGCCCAGACCGCCTTCGCCTCCTCCGGAGTGATCGGCGCGTTCGACAGGATCTGCGCGGTCGCCCATTTGCCTCGGGTGAACTGGTAGGACCACTCGTGGAGATATCCCTCGCGCTTGAGGAACCTCTTGGCCCTCGTGTACGGACCGTCGTCGATGCCGGCCGCCCGTGCGTAATCGAGCAGCGGCCCCATCAGGCCGACACGCGCCTCACTCGGGAGCCCCTCCACGTACAACACGATGATCTTCGCGTCACTGTTCATCCGGCGCGAGCCGACCAGTGACCTCGAACGCCGGTCGGTGTCCAACATCGGCGAGATAGCATGCCAAAGCATCCCTCTGGACCCTCTCTGTCCATGGTGGTGAAGGCCCTCGGTGCGGTGCTGAGTACACCTCCGGGGGCCGCACCATGCGCGCGAGTGCGCACGGAGCGTGATGACGCGATCACCGTACAACACCCGAATCGCCCCTACGTACATGAACGTGGGGCTTTGGTCACGACACGCCGAAACACCCCAACTGCCCCTTGGATTCCGTCATCCGACGGTTCATCAGTTCGAGCGGGGAGCGGGGGTGATCCTCGGTCCCGCCGGGGTTACTTCGCCAGGGCGTTCCCGAACTCGCTTCACGTACAGAGGTGCTGGGCCCGCATGCGGCATGCCGAACGGAGGGGTCCGGGGCGGATCGCACAGCCGCACGCACTCGTACGAGACGATTTCCCGTTCCGGAAACTCAAGCCTCTTGCGCCACACCCTGCCGCATGGGGAACATCTGGCAGGACATGACTGCGATGACTGGGGAAAAACCTGTGAGGGTCACCAAGCTCGTAAGTACGTGCGACTTGAAAGACTGCCCGACCATCTACGCCACCGACAGGGACACGCTGCTGGTACAGGGCGAGACACCGACCGATCACGGACTGGTGATTCCCGAGCACGAAACCCTGGTGGAGATTCCTACGCAACTCGTATTCGATCTGATCCGGAAGGGGCTTCGTGGAACCGAAGACTCTCGGTGAACTGTTCGACACGTTTGATCGGGAAGCGTTTCGACTGGAGACGCTGGCCGATTACAGCGGATCTGGAAACGTGGATGCTTATCAGGCTTTCCTTTCCGGCATGTCACAGCCTGACGACTACAACGAATCCTGGATCTCGGAACTCCGGAACCACACGCAGCGCGGCAGGCGCATCTATCGCGTCCACATCCTGTCTCGTCCGCTGACACCCTACTTGCGATTCGAGCTGGGGTGGGGATATCGGAAGAACGCGACGGGAGGCGAAGAATTCTTCATCCTCGACGTCACGGACAAACCGAACCCACTGACTGGAGTGGACGACTTCTGGCTCTTCGACGAGAGGACGCCTGTCGTCATGCGTTACGACGGTACGGGGGCCGTTACGGAACGAGAGACCCTCTCCCTGGACCGGACGCAAGAGTTCATCTCGCTCCGCGATACGGCACTGGAGCATGCGGAGCCGTTCCCCGCGTGGTGGGAGAAGCACGCCGGGTCGTGAACAAGGGAGAGTTGGGAGCAGCGCTGCGGGCGCTACGAAAGGCATCCGGAAAGGAAGCCAGGATCATCGCCCGCAGCGCTGTCATGTCTACGAGCAAGCTCAGTAAGATCGAGACGGGTAAGACGGCTCCGTCCTCCGCAGACGTTGAGCGCATCCTTACTGCGATCGGGGTGTCCGATGAGGTCAAGGCTGAGTATCTGGACGTTGCCAGGGCCGAAGCCACGGAGGCCGTAGCTTGGCGTCTGGTGCGTCGCCTGGGAGTGCACAAGGCTCAAGAGCAAACAAGATCGCTTGAGGCTCAGATGATCGTGCTACGCCTGTTCCAGCCCGCACTGATTCCCGGATTGCTACAAACACCCGAGTACATCCGGGCGATTCTCTCCCGGCACGACCTCGGCGAAGAAGTACTGACACGCACCATCAGCGCCAGAATCGAACGGCAGCAAATTTCTACGACTCGTCCAAAGAGCTGCATTTCATCATTACTGAACCCGTCCTGCGCTGGCGAATCGTCTCGGACGCCAGGATGGCGGAGCAGCTGGATCGCATTGTTTCCCTCTCTCGCCTCCCCGGCATGGATGTTGGCATCATTCCTCTGTCGGCCCGGCAGCAGGACATCGCCAACCATGCCTTTGTCATCCGGGATGACAGGACGGTCACGGTAGAAACGATCCCCGCGGAAGTCGTGGTGACCGATCCCCGGGATGTATCCCTGTACGTCGACAAGTTCGAACGCTTCTCATCCGTGGCACTTTCCGGCGACGACATGCGATCGATGCTGACGGAAATCCGGGATGAATTCTTGCGCGAACGGGAAACCGGCTAGCCCGAGCCGGCCACGTGAGGAACGATGGCCTTTCGGCAAACGGCAGAACGAAAGGCGCACAGTGAGTGGACCACGGCGTACGTCCATGAGTGAACCGGTGCATCTGGCACTTCCCCTGCCGACCCCGAAACCGGCGGCCGGCTGCGATGTGTGCGAAGCATTGGCCGTGCAGCGTCTGGCGGCGCGGGACAGGGGCGATCTGTCGGCGGCAACCGATGCTGATGTGGAAATCCGGAGTCACCCGCACAGGACGAGGCGTCCGCGGTGACACGGTCGATCACCCGGATCGTTCAGCACCGGATCGCGCAACACCCGGATACGGAAGTGACCTTCGAGGCGGAATGCCTCGGCTGCAAGTGGAAGGCGACGCCTTCGACGGACAGTGCGGCCGTGGATGTGGACTGCATGAGCCACACGGGGCGTAGCAACCATCGGGGCTTCCGCCGTATCTGCACGTCGTTCGCGGCGGTCGTCCGCGACGAGTGACCCACGGCCCCCCGGGGGCGGCGAGTATCCCTCGCTCATCGGCCCAGACCGGATGGCGGTGGTCAAGGCGGACAACGGCTCTACTGATCCGTCGAATTGGCCGCACTGGGGACAGTCGTCTGCGCCACCGCAGGGCCATGGGCGGATGCCTTGGTGGAGGGCGGGGGCGGGGCGAGAGCCGCCGACGTGGGTGTCGCCGGGACCGCGGAAGGACCGGTGGACGTCGGCACGGGCGAGGGCGTCTGCGGGGAGGCGGCCGAGGGCACGGCCGTCGCTTCGGACGGCGGCTCCGGCGGTGCGGTGCTCGGCAGCGGGTCGGCCGGGGGCGAAACCGGGGGCACCGGCGCCGTGGACGACGACGGGGAGGCCGGGGACGCGGGCTGTACCGGCGCGGCCGGACCCGCCGCCAGCCGGAACGGCAGCAAGGCCAATGCCGCCACGCCGCACGCGATGCCGACCATGGCGGCACCCCTGCGGTACCTGCGTCCGGCGGCGCTGCGGCGGATCTCCTCGTACCGTCCGGCAGGCGGACCGAGGCGGTCGTGGGTGGGCCGCAGGATGACGGCGAGCGGGTCGTCGGGCTCGAACTCCGGCTCCTCGTCAGCGCGAGTGATCAAGGCTTCTCCTCAGATGGGCGCGGAGCAGTTCGCGGGCCGCGTGAAGATCGGCCTTGACGGTCCCTTCCTTCCGCCCGGTCAGCGCGGACACCTCCCGGATCGGCATGTCCGCGTAGTAATGCAACAGGATCGGCACCCGCAGGCGTTCGGGCAACGACTGCACCATCATCCGCACCGAGGGATCGGCCGGCTCGGCGTGACCGCCGACGACCTCCTCGGAGATCGCCCGGCGCACGGCCTTGCGCTCACGCTCCAGCGAACGCCAGTGGTCCCGTACGAGGTTGGCCGCCGTCACGTAGAGGTACCCGCGCGGCTCGTCCACCGACGTCCACCGCGCCCAGAGCCGGGTGAACGCCTCCGAGGCGATCTCGTGCGCCGTCCCGTCGTCGTCCACCAGACGTCGGCACCACCCCGCGAGACGCGGATAGAGGACGGCGAAGAGCTCCGACGCGGCCTGATCCTGCCGACCGCGTCGGTCACTCCTGCCACTTCTCTCACTTTTCTCGCTTTTTTCGCTTCTCTCGCGGCCGCGCTTCACCGGGCTCCCGGGGTGGACGCCGTACCGGTCCCGGTGAGGGCGGCGAAGACGATCACGTTGTCCTGGTAGCCGCCGTCGCCGTCGCGGGCCCCTCCACAGGTGATGAGCCGCAGCTCCGGGCGGTCCACATTGCCGTAGACCTCCCGGGTGGGGAACTCCGCCTTCGCCACCGTCCGGGTGGCGAAGACGGAGAACTCGGCGGCCGTCGCGTCCTCCAGACGCACCACGACCCGGTCGCCCGCGCGCAGTTGCCCGAGGCGCCGGAACACCCCGTCGCCGTACGACCCGACCGTCACGTGTCCCAGCATCACAGCCGGGCCGAGCTGGCCGGGAGTCGGCCCGTGTTCGTACCAGCCCGCCCGGTCGTGCGCGGTGATCGCGGGCACCTCCACCGTGCCGTCCGCCGCCAGGCCGAGCCGGACGACCGGGGTGTCCACCCCGATCGCCGCAACCTCCAGCCTCAGCGGTAGCGAGCGCGCCAACGGCCTTACGGACGCTCGTGTTTGGGGCGCACCGGAGGCGGCACCCTTCGGCGGGGCGGGGGTGACGTCCGTCGCCGCACGTGCGTCACCCCCGCCGCGCGCACCGCCCCCGCCGCCCGCCCGGTCACAACCGGCGAGCAGCGAGGCCGCAGCGGCGATCCCGAAGGCCCGCCTGGAGTACGAGGTCACGCCCCGGCCGCCCCATTCACCCCGGCGACTCCGGCCATCCCGGTCGCCCCGGCCTGCCGCTTCCGGCGTACGAGGAACACCGCCACCCCCGCACCGAGCACCACTGCGGCGGCGCCCGTGCCGATCAGCGTCCCGTCACCGCCGCCCGACTGCCCGGCCGCCTCGCCGGTGTTCGGCGCCCCGACGGGCACAGCGGAGACCTGGGGGTCCTGGGCCGGGGCCGGAGCGGCGGTGGCCGCCAGGCTGGGCACCGCGCTCGGCGCCGAGGTCGGCGGCTGCGTGGCGGCCTCCGCCGGGGCAGGAACGGCGGAAGGCGCCTCGGAGGCGGTGGCCGGGACCGGGGCCGGTGTCCCGTCAGCGAACGCGGGACCGGCCACGCCGGCCAGCGCGGCGGCACAGGCAAGCGTCGTCAGGCTCAGGGCGGTCCGGCGCATGGGGCGCATGGGGCGCATTCGGCGCATGGGCGAGCTCTCCTTCGTCGTCGGCCCACCGGGACGGGCGGACCGGGAAACGGAACGTGCAGAGAGACGGGACCGCCGTACCCTGGGTTGCAAAGGAATGGCAAAGCCGCCGACAGCCCGGTCAACAGGACCCCGAATCCAGGTCCGTCGGGGCCATGTGGCGGGCCGCCGCCGCATACCGCGCGAGATGGTCCACCGCCTTCGCCAGCAACCGCAGATTGACCGCCGGATCCTGGCCGGGGTCCTGCGCCACGGCCCACGCGTGGCAGACCATGTGCGTCACGATCTCCCGCGCCCGGGAGTCCGCGAGCTGGGCGGCGTACGCGTCGGCCAGCGGCGCGTACGCGACGATCGCGCGGCGCAGGCGGGCCCGCAGCGCGTCCGCCGCCTCACCGGTCGCCCGCCCCCGGGCCAGATCCAGGGCCAGCTGCACATCGGCTGCCAGATCCGCGCGGCTCACCGGTACACCCGTGTTCGGCGAACCGACGTACGGCGGAACTCCGTACGTCACCCCGCCGTACCCGATCCCGCCCCCGCTTCCCCCGTACGCCTGCCCACCGTACGAACCGCACATTCCGGGCGGAGTGCAGGGCCCCTGAGCCGCCCCGGACTTGCCGGTATCCCCCCTGCCGCCGACACCCTCCGCCCCGCCGCTCCCGCCGCTCCCGCTGCTCCCACTCGCCCCGCTGCTCCCACTCGCCCCGTTGGCTCCACTGGTCCCAGTGTTTCCGCTCGTCCCGTTGTTTCCGCTGGTTGCGCTGGCTGAGCTCATTGCGGACTCACCTCTTTCGGTGCGAAGGGTGGATCTGAACTCCCGGAGGGATGGCGTTCAGTGAACCCCCGAGCACGCACAGTGAGGAGATGCCAGGCTGTGGGCCACATGTAGTCCCGCGTAGGCCAGGCCGGGAGGACCGCCCTGGTGAAGGAGTGAGCGCAAGGTGCCCGAATCCCAGGAGATCGGCGAGCTGATCCGCCAGGCGTGCGCGGCACGGGGCTGGGGTCCGACCAAACTCGCCCGGGAGTTGGGAATCGCCGAGGGGCGCGGACCGAACGGTCTCGACCGCCAGTCGGTGCGACGGTGGATGGCCGGCCGCCGCAAACCCGACTACTGGCTCCCGTACATCGCCGACGTACTCGGCCTGGACACCGACCCGCAGCACCCCACCCCGTCCGTGCCCGCCACCCCGGCCGTGCCCGCCACCTCATTCGTGCCGGCCCCCCCATTCGTACCCACCACCCCGTTCGCACCCACCACATCGTTCGTACCCACCACCCCGTCCGTGCCCGCTCAGCGCTCGGACTCCCGCCCCCTTGCGGGTCTCGATACCGTGGCGTCAGTAGTCGAGTTGGGGAGGAACGACGTGCTTCGGCGAAACTTCCTGGCCGCCTCGGGCGCCCACGCTCTGGGCGCGTTGAACCTGCCCGACCCGGAGAGCGTCACCCGCCGTACCAACCGCGCAGGCGGCGTACGCGTCGGCGCCGGCGAGGTCGCCGCCGTACGCCAGATGACCCGCGCCCTCGGCGACACCGCCGCCGAACTCGGCGGCGGCCACGCCCGACACCTCGCCGTCCGCTACCTCACCGAGGACGTCGCCCCCTGGCTCGACGGCACCTACACGGAGGCCATTGGGCGCGAGTTGTTCGCCGCCACCTCCCAACTCGTGCACCTGGCGGGCTGGATGGCCCAGGACGAGGGCAACCAGGGCATGGCCCAGCAGTATTACGCCCACGCCTACGGCCTCGCCGTCGCCGCAGGCGAAGCCGAACTCTCCGCAACAGCTCTACGGGGACTGGCCGTTCAGGCGATCGAACTCGGACCCAGGTACGGCGCCATGGCGCTCCGCCTCTCCGAACGCTGCGTCGACAGTGCCAAGGCCCTGGACGATCCGCGCGCCGTCTCGTACTTCCAGACCACCCTCGCCGACGCCGCCGCCCTCGACGGCGACCACCGCCTCGCCACCCGGGCCCTCACCGCCGCCCAGAACGCGATCGAGAAGACCCCCGACGCCGCCCCCGGCGAATCCTGGGCCTCCCACTTCAGCATCGGCCGATGGGCCCACCACTCCGGCATGATCCTCGCCCGCCTCGGCGACCTCGACAGCGCCACCGGCCACCTCCGCGAATCCCTGGAGATCCACGGCATCGACCGCCGCCGCAGCCGCGCCATCATCCTCGCCGACCTCGGCCAAATTCACCTCAGGCGAGGTCACTTGGATGCCGCCCTCGCCACCTGGACGGACTTCCTCGACTGCGCGGACGGCATCCGCTCCGTCAAGGTCACCGAAGCCACCGAGGACATGCGCACCCGCCTCGACAAGTACCGCAAGGTCCCGGGCGTCGAGGAACTCCGCTCCCGCGCCGAGAGCGTCGTGGGGGCGGGGGCGGGGGTCTCGGCGGGGGGCGGGTGAGGCGGTTCCGGTCCGGGCTTGGGGGCCGGATTCCGGGCCTCCAGGGCTCCGGGTCTCCCGGTCTCCCGGTCCGGGCCTCCGGGCCTCCGGGCCTCCAGGCCTCCAGGCCTCCGGGCCTCCAGGCCTCCGGGCCTCCGGGCCTCCGGGCCTCCAGGCTCAGGCGCTCCTGCGGCGAGTCCCTGCGGAACCGAGCGCTGCCGTCGGAACCGCCACCAGCAGCGCCCAGCCCATCCGCTGCGACTGCTTGGAGGCGCAGGCGGATTCCGCCCGTTCGTCCATCGACCCGTGCGAGGTGCCCCAGTCGTTGCCGAGAACGGAGTAGCACTCGGAGCGGGGGAAGCCCGAGCTGATGTCCGGCGCACTGGTGAGCAGCCACAGAATCACACCGAACCCGACGCACGCCAGGAGCCATATGAGCGCGATTGTTCTAGTCATGCCATGACCGTACGACACGGCCCGAGCGCGCGGCGTGCACGGGCGCAACTAGCCGCGCAGGCAAGGAAGGAGCCCCCTTCCTGACGGCGCCTACGGCGGCTGAGGCCGAGTTGAGTACCCGTACTCACGCCCCTGCGGGCCTGGGACCCCAAAGTGTGGGTGTGGCTCGGGCATTCAGGACACGACGTCCGACCAACCTGGCCGCGCCCGAGGGGGAGGCGAGATGACATCTCGGAGTCGGACCGGCATCCGTAGGCTGCTCAACCACGCCCTGACCTGTCTTCTGGCCGTCACGGCCCTCGTCGCCCTTGCGCTGATCGCATGGGCCATCCTCGTCACGCTGAGCGGCTCGAACCTCGGCTTCGTCTGATAGCCGCGACCATCCCCGCATGTGCGAGGAGCACAACACCGACGCGGCGCTCGCCGCGACCCGCACGGGACCATCCCCACATGTGCGGGAAGCACTCGACTGCGAGGTCTACCCGAACCTCTTCGTGGGACCACCCCCGCATGCGCAGGGAGCACTTCGACCGCTCCACCAAGAACGGCAGGAGTCGGGGACCATCCCCACGCGCGCGGGGAGCACTTCCTCGTCAACCCCTCCCGGATCGCCACGCAGGGACCATCCCCGCACGCGCGGGGAGCACCTGGCGCTGCAAACCGTCGCCTCGATGGACGAGGGACCATCCCCGCACGCGCGGGGAGCACGACGTGAAGCTGGAGTGCGCCGCCGGGCACGCGGGACCATCCCCGCACGCGCGGGGAGCACTCTTCCTGACCTGGGCGTTTAGTCGGCCGTTAGGCTCAAATCTTCCAACTTCGCCGACTCCGACAAAAGCGGCGTATCGCCCGCCATCACCTCGCCCATCGCTCTCGCGGCTTCAACCGTGCCAACTCGCCCTTGGTTCACCGCAGTCCCCCGCCGCCTCACAACGTCGACGGCCACGCCCCAAGCCTCCAAGTCCAGTCGACCGCTCACCGGCCGCGCACTCAACTCCCCCAGTAGTCTGCATGGTTCCGCTCCCGCCACACCCGCCGCACCTCCGCGTAATCGACCACCCGGATGTCCTCCTCCGCCAACACCTCACGCGCCTCCGCCGAGACCAGGAACTCGTAGTCCGTGCGCCGGACCCGCCAGCCGTCGTCCAGGGCTCGGGACTCCAGGGTGCCGAGGCTCGGGTGGATCGCCCATTCGTTGAGACCGGGCGGCAGCTCGCGCAGGAGCTGGGCGTAGCGGGCCGGTTTGCCGTCGAGCGGAAGGGAGTAGCTGTCCAGGAAGTCGTTCTCGCTGACCGGCAGTCGGCGTCGGCGCATGGCAGCGCGGGCGGGGGCCAGCCAGGCCCGGACGGCGAGGCCGTACTCGCCGGCGAGGGACACGGTGAGGTCGAAGATGTCGTCGCGGCCTCCGTCGGCCAGGCAGTGGAAGTCCAGGTGGGTGGGGGTGAGGCCGGCGGCGGCCACGGTGTCGATCTGGGCCCGGAACTCCCGCTCCACGTCCTCGATCCGCGCTTGGGCGAGGAGCGCCGCGCGGCCTTCGGGGGTGGGGGCGAACAGTCTGCCCGCCGGGTCCAGCAGGGACGGCGCCTTCTCCTTCCCGGCCATCGGGCCCCAGGGGTTTCCGGGCATCTCGCAGACCATCGTGAGGTGCACGCCGAACGGGATCTCCGGGCGCCTGCTCAGTCGCCGCATCGCGTCCGGAGCGGCCGGGCACGGCACCATCAGGCTGCAGGAGCCCGCGATGCCCTGCTCGATCGCCTCCACCACCGCTTCGTTGATCGCGGAGTACATGCCGAAGTCGTCGCAGTTGACGATCAACAAGCGTGCGCCGGGCGGGTGTCCGAGAAGCTCAGCCGCGCTAAGGAGGCCATCGGTACGGTTGCCGGGGGTGACGCTCGTATCGTTCATGTCCGCAGTGTGCCGCCGCCCGGCGGGAGGGGAAGCGGCGGTCCCGGCACCCCGGACCCGCCGCCCGGTCCGGCTCCTCATCCGCCGCCGAACCGGCGCCGTTTCGACGCCTTGCTCCAGCCCTTCGCCGGAACCACCGGCTGGGCGGGGTGCCGGGCGCCTCCCTGCTTCGGCCGCAGCATCAGGGTCAGGCCCTCGTGGTCCACCGGGTGCCACTTGTGGTCGTGGGTCTCGAAGGAGTACCCCTGCTCGCTGTCGTCGCTGTACGCGAGGAGCGCACGGCCCTGTCCGGAGAACTGGCTTACCTCCGCCCAGAGTTCCGCCCGGACCCGGGCCGAGGGCCCGCCGAGGAAGACACCCGGCGAGATCTCCAGGAGCCATCGGGTCAACAGGCCCCGCAGCGACACAGGGCAGTTGGTGAGAATGATGACGGTCACCGTGCGAACACCGCCCTCACCAGGTCATCTCCTCGGTGGCGTAGTTCCGGCCCGCCTCCACCTCCGCGCCCCCGTCGGAGAGCAGCACCACCCGGTCCGCGTCCCCGCCGAACTCCGCCGTCACGGATCCGGTGCCGCCCGCGCCGCTGCCCGACGCCCCCACCGACAGGAGCGCCTTGATGTCCCGTACACAACGGTCCATCAGACCCTGCTGGTTGATCGCGTCCCGCAGCGCCCGGCGGGTGCGCGACCCGACCTCCTCGGGGCTCTCCGCAGCCACGTCGAAGGCGAGCGGAATGCCGATCTCCGTCTTGTACAGGTCAGCCACGTCCATCACGAAGGACAGCTCGTGCCCGGAGTGGACGAACCCCAGAGCCGGTGAGCAGCCGAGCGCGGCGACGACGGCGTGCGCGACCCCGTACATGCACTGGGCCGCCGCCGTGATCGCCTGGTTGGGGGCGTCACCCGCGGTGAAGTCGCCCGGGGTGTAGTGCCGTCCGCGCCAGGGCACACCGGTACGGGCCGACTGGGCGCGGTAGCAGTCGCGGAGACGGATGCCCTCCCGGCCGAGGAGTTCCTTGCGGGTGAGCCCCGCCGGGTCCTCGTCGGGGAAGCGGAGCCGGTACATCGCGCGGGCCACTCCCAGCCGGGTCCGCTGGTTCGCCCAGGCGACGGCCTGCGCCTCCATGAGGGCGGCGGAACGGGACAGGGCACGGCCGGCCGCGTAGTACCGGACGCCCCGCTCGCCCACCCAGACGACGCCCGCACCGCATTCGCCGAGGATCTTCATCGCCTCGTGCGTCACCCGCGTCCCCGGACCGAGGAGCAGGGTGCCGATGGTCGCCGAGGGGATGTGCCGGACGCCCTCGGCGTCCTCGGCGGTGATCGCGTAATCCTCGCGGTGGACCGTGCAGCGTTCGAGGTAGACGAAGGAGACCCGGTCGCCGACCCGGTTGAGGTCCCGGGGCGAGGACAGACTCCTCGTACGGAGTGAGGAACCCGAAGAACCCACCGCCCTCACCCGACCGGCGCGAGGGTCATCAGCCCGCAGCCGTACGCCTTCGCCTTGCCCAGACCGCTGGTCAGGGTGTTGACGAAGATCTCCGGCTTGGTCACGCGGAGCCGGCCCTCGTAGGTGACCGTGCTGATCGTGACGGGGGCACCCCGCTGCGCGCCCTCGTCGGCGGTGCCCTTCGTGAAGGCCAGGCCGCGGAAACCGTGCACCGTCACCTGGTGGGCGTCCCCGAACCCCTGCACCCGGTTCCCCTCCGGCTTCTCCATGATCTCGAAGCCGTTCGGTTCCTGGCGTTGCAACAGCCAGCTCAGCTGGTGGCGTTGGGTGATGTGCGCGGTGCGCTTCGTCTCCTCGCCCTCCTTGCGACGGATGCTGTGGACCGGGTTGGCGGTGAGCCGGAAGGCCCAGGTCGAGCCGGCGCCGATACCGCCCAGGAACGTCGCGTAGTCGAACGTCCGCCACCCCGGTTCCTCAGCCGCCGGCCAGCCCGCCTGCTCCACCAGATGGGTGAGGTCGGGGCGGGTGGGGCTGGTGAGGAAGAGGAGCACCTCGGCGTTGGAGTTGTGGTCGACCCGCCAGAGCACCCGGGGGCCCTGCCCGGCCGGCGGCGGCGCCTCGGGAAAGGACGCCATGACGGCGGCGTGCAGTCGCTGCGGCGAGGCCAGCAGCCTCCGCGCCCCGGTGCGCGCTGTGTTGATGCGAAAACGCGTGAGATACATGTCAGAGGCCCTCCCTGTCCGTCCTTGTCCGTTCGGCTGTCCGTTCGGCTGTCCGTTCCTCCGCCGCCGGGACCACTGGATGCCCGCCGGGGGCCGTCACCTCCACCGCTCCCACTCCCGCTACCGCTCCCGTCAGCGATGCCGTCGGGTCGTGCGGCGGAAGCGTCGCGGGGCGCCGGTTTTTCGCCGGCCGGCCGTCCGGCCGGTGCCATGGATTGCGTACGCGTACGGGCGCCGAGACGACCGTGCGCAGCCCGTACCGCCGGTGGGCCGGATCGAAGCTGATCGGCTGGTCCCGGAGGCTGCCCTCGCCCGGTCCGTCCCCCGGCTCGCCCTCCAGGAGCGCCGTCAGCTCGACCGTCGCCTCCGCGGCCCACCGCCGCTGGTACCACGCGCTCGCCTGCCACTCCTCCGCCGCCAGCGCCTCCACCACCCGGACGTCCTCGTGGAGACCGAGGTCGATCGGGCCGCTGGGCGGGCAGGACCGCCTGCCGAGGAACGGCAGGAAGACCGGTGCGCGCACGGCGTCCCGCAGCCGTACGAGCAGCTCGGCATCGCCCGCCACCGCCGCGACGAACACGGCGTCGGAGAGGTAGAACCGCTCCGATACCGGCATGGACTTCTCGGTGTCCGGGTGATGCGCGGTCTGGAAGTCCCGCACCCGGGAGCCCGGTTGATCGATGCGTACGCCGAAGCGCAGGGCCGCGAGATCGGACAGGTCACTGTGGCGCGGGCGGCCGAGAGCGGACGCGAGCAGGCCGATCACCCCGCTCTTGGTCGGCGCCGACTCGGTCGTACGACGGGCGAAACGGGCCGAGGAACCCCACGCCTGGAGCGGCCCGGCGAGCCGCAGGGTCAGCACGCTGCTCATTCACACGCCGCCCAGCCGGCTTTCGACCGCGTTGCCCACCGACTTGACCAGCCCGTCGAGCGAGAGCTCCTCGCCCAGCCCGGCCAGCGCCTGGGTGGCGGAGCCGACGCGCACGACCCACGTACTGCCGGGCGCCCCGGCGCCGTACGCGCGCTCCACCTCGGGAACGTACGCGGCCAGAGCCCGGCAGGCTCCCTCCAGATGCCCGCCGGTGACGTCGGCCGTCACCGGCTTCTCGAAGGCGCCGACGAAGCTGACCGGCCGCGCGGTGCGGAGCTTGACCACGACCGCGTCCGGGAGGGTGTGGTTGGCGAAGGTGTTGATCTTCCCGGTGGGGATCGAGTTGACGAAGGCGTGCACGAACGCCTCGACCGCCCGCCGTACGGGCTCCGAGCCCGGCCTGTCCTCGTCGAGCCCCGCGCCGAGGTTGTCCCGGAGACGGTCCACGTCCAGGGCGGCGTAACGGTAGAGAGTGGCCGAGTTGAAGTCGACCGTACCGATCATCCCGGCGCCGGACTCGCTGTCGGTGTTCCGGTCGTCGACGGCGGTGAAGTAGTCCGACTCGTTCTCCACGGCGTGCACGCTGAGGGCGTGCGCGACCTGGGCCGCCGCGTCCACGTTGATGTCGGCGGCGTCCGCGACCATCCGGCCGAAAAGCGCGATGTCCACCGAATGCCGGCTGTCCGCCAACGCCCGCGCCCGCGCCTTGATCTCCTTGTCCGCGAAGAAGTCCTTCAGCTCCCGCTCACTCCCCAGCCCCTCCACCGCCAGCTCGGCGAGACCGTCCAGCTGACGGGAGCTGAGGAACATCAGGTACAGCGACTCCGGGGCGAGCACCGCCTCCTCGTCACCGTCCTTCGCGTTCTTCGCCTTGCGCTTGGGAACCTCGACCTTGGAGCCCGTCGCGACCTTGATCGTCTCGGCGGCGAAGGCGAGCACCAGCTCGTCCGCCCGCGCACCCTCGGCACCCGCCGTCCCCCCGAGCGAAGGGTCGAGCCGGCCGATCCGCTCGGCGAGCAGTTCCACGACCTTGCGGGTCCGCACGCCCAGTTCGCTCGGGTCGAGCAGTTCACCGAACGCCCTGCGGGTGGACCGCTTCCACGCCTGGCTGGACACGCGCGAACGGCGCACCCCGCCGTAGACGGCGGTCTTGGGCGCCCCGGTGTCGTCCCGGTTGAGGTTGCTCGGCGGGACGGTCTGGAGGACGTGTACGTCGATGATGGTCCGGGTCACGGGCGGAGGTCCTTGTCGGTCGGAGTGGCGGAGGACGGAGTGGTGGCGGAGGACGGAGTGGCGGGGGAGGCCGGGGTGGCGGAGGCCGGGGAGACGTCGGCGCGGTCGGCGGCGTCGCGGTCGGCGGTCCCGGGCTGGGCCGGCGGCCGGTACTGGTGGAAGCCGCGCCCCCAGGCGCGATGGATCTCGGCGCGCCCGCCCGGGCCCTGCCAGCGGTAGAGCTGGCGGGCGAGCTTCGCGTAGTCGAGGGCGATGCCGTCCCGGCGGAACAGCAGCACCAGCTCCCGCAACCGGGCGCCGAGCGCCTCGACCGTGGGGGCCGAACCGGCGCGGACGAACCGCTTCCGGACGGGCTCGTCGATCTCGCCCGCCGTCATGAGGCGGCGCACCGCACCGCCGACGTCCGGGCCGCCCCGCACGTGCATCGCGGTCTCCGGGTGGGACTGCTGGTGCAGGGCCCAGAGCGTGACCGCCAGGTGCACCGCCTCCTCGGCGCGCACCACGTCGCCCTCGCCCCAGCCCGTGGTGTCGATCTTCTCCATCCCGATGAGACCCCACAGGTCGGAGAGCGACCCGGCGGGCTTGCCCGCGCCGCGCCGGATGCGGGCCAGCGCGGCCACGGCGGCGGGCGCGTCGTCGCGGTAGCCCCGGTACAGCGGGATCACATGGGCATGCACCGCCTCGCCGACCCGCTCGGCCCTGCTCCTCGGCTCCGCCGGTGCCTCGGCCGGGGCCCGAGCGGGCTCCTGCCGGGGCAGCACCGGCTGCTGCTGCGCTGTGGTCACGTGCGAACCTCCGAAACGGTCACGTCGGCGTCCGTCCCGCCGACGGTGGTGTCCTGATCGGCCCGCACGGAACCGACCCTGGTGTCCTTGGAGTCCGGGCCGCCGCGCGGGCCCGGACCGTCCTGGGCGCGGGCGCCGTCCTCGGCATGGGCCTGGGCGCGGGCGCCGTCCTCGGCCTGGGCGTGGGCCTGGGCTTGGGCAGCCTCCTGCGGACCGTCCCAGGCGCGGGGCAGTGCCCTGCCGAGGCGGAAACGGAAGAGACGGTCGGCCCTGGTGTCGTCGAACCACTCCGGGCCGCGCGGGGTATCCACCATCCGCCCCTCCCAGGTCGCCGCGGTCGCCGCGTCCAGGAGGTCCCGGCCGAGCCGCTCGACGGTCCGGTACGCCACCCGCTGCCAGTCCGTACGCGCCCGGTCCAGATCGACACCGGCCACCAGCCCCCGCAGCCACCGGCGGTACGGGCCGTCCAGCGCGCCGTACCCCTGGTCGCGGGCGGCGTCCCGGGACACGGCCCGGTCCGTCCCGGCGGCCTGGGCCAGATCGCCCGCGAGATCACCCAGTGCGTTCACGGCGTTGTCGGCATCGGTGACGGCGACCACGGCCGTACGGGCGTACCGGAGATCCTCACCGTGCAGAAGGACCAGGGGCAGCGTGACCCCGTCGTCCACCAGCTCGTCGATGACCGACTGCTGGGTGCCGTACCGGGCACCGATCGTCCTCGCCCGGATCAGCCCGTCCGGGATGAACCCGCGGTGGAAGAGCGCGGAGACCCACTCCAGCACCACCGGCCGTACACTCTCGGGCCCTTCCTTCGCCCGGCCCCCGGAGAGCGGCGCGCCCGCGAAGAGCAGGCTCTCCAGCCCGCGCCAGGCAGCCTTGGCCGGATCGTGCTCGCGCGGCATGAACACCTTGGGAAGGCGGTGCTTCTTCTCCTGCGGCTCGCTGCGCCGCCACCCGGTCATCGGCTCGGCCCGGTGCTGATTGCGCGGAGGGAGCGGGTCGCCGTACCCCAGCACCACGCCGTGCACCCCGGCGCCGTCGTGGTGGAGCCGGATACGGCGCGTCTGCCAGGTGTAGAGGTCGCGCGGGCCCGTGGGGCGCGAGACCATCTCCGACTCCTTGCCGGCCCCGGGCCCGCTCGGCACTCGGCACCAGGCGGGAACGTCCTCCTCGTCGACGTCCAGCAGGCCGGCGTCGGTGGCCACCAGGTTGAGCAGCAGGGTCCGGCGCAGGTCGTCCGCCTCGGCCATCACACCGCCGAGGTTCCCCGCCCAGCCGACGCCCTGCGGATACCCCCGGCCCCCCTTGACCCGGACGTCCCCCACCGCACCGGACTTGATGCCCGAGGTGTCGTACGCGTGGGCGTGCACCACCCAGCGCGCGGCCTCCGCGTAGCTCAGCCGCTCCACGGACGGCATCCGCATGCTGAAGAAGGGATCACCGTTGGGAACATCCGCCACGATGCGGTTCAGCGCGGCGACTTCGTCCTTGGACGTACGTAATCCGGCCACCTGGAAGAAGGGCGCCACCGGATGGAGCAGATCGAAACGATCGCGATGCTTCTCCAAATAGACAGAAACGGAATCGAACGAATTCTCGTCCTCCCAGAGAGCCCGCCAGCGCCTGATACTCGTGGGCCCATCGACGGCATCATGGAGAATGGCCAAAAGAAGTCGCACCAGGGCGAATTCCTGCGTGGGCACGTCACCGACCAGCCGCCGCACCCGTCCCGCTTCGGCGAACAGCTCACGCAGCGAGAACTCCGCCGACGAACCATCGGTGAGCTGAACGGGCAGCCACGCCTCCGTCACCAGGTCGAACGACCGTACTCCCGCGTCGACTTCCCTGTCCATCGGTCCCCTCCTCACGCCGAAGCTTCCGGGCGCGTGACTTTCAGTCCGTCCACCCGGCTGTACTCGATCTCCAAGCCTGCCAGCCGGGTCTGACAATTCACGTCCAGAGCCAGAACAAGCTCCCCCGCGAGCATCGGGCATTCCTTCACCTGCCACTGCGGAACCATGAATTCCTCAAGTTCCGCGATGGTCCGGTCGATCACCCAAGGCTTCGTGAAAACACCGGGCAACCGCATCGAACTCTCGGCGAGCGCCTTCGCCGCACGGTACGGCGGCACCGCGTCCACCGGCAGCGGAACGCCTCCGCGCCCGTCCCGCAGCCAGGGCAGCGTGGTGAGCGAACCGTCCTCGTGCCGCTGGAGCACCAGGACCTCGATGCTCTCCTCGGTGTCCCGGACCTGGGCCCGCCCGGCCATCGAGTCGTCCGCGTCCCCGACACCCGCGTCGATCCATCCGATCAGGGGACTGCCGTCCTCACGCACCGGATCGATCCTGAACGCCCGCGCCGCCTTGCGCTTCCTGCCCACCTCGACGAGGTGCTCCTCCTCGGCCGCCCGCATGGCCTCCGCCCAGTCGAGCGGGCCGATCTCCTCGGCTCCGTACGCCGTCCGCACCAAGCCCGTGATGTCCTGCGGAATCCTCAACGCCCTTTTCTCCGGCCCGAGATACATGCGCAGCACGGCCGCGGACCGCAGCAGCGCGTGGAGCCCGTACACGGCCTTCGACCCCGCCACCGGGACGGGTGCGCCCGGCTGTTCGAGCTGCTCGCTCCGCCCCAGGCCCCGGCCCTCGACGCCGGTGACCAGGCATCGGGCCCGACGGAGCGGGGCGGGCCGCTCAATCTGGCCGGGGCCGCGCTGGTGGCGATGGAGCCTGCCCATGCGCTGGAGCATCAGGTCCACCGGACAGAGGTCGGTCACCAGCAGGTCGAAGTCCACGTCCAGGGACTGCTCGGCGACCTGGCTCGCGACGACGATGTGCGCCTGCGTCCCCTTCGGGCGGTCACCCTCCGGCCCGAAACGGCTCAGGAGCCGCGCGTCGAGGTCCGAACGGTCCAGGTCCAGGAACCGCGAATGGGCGACGGTGACGTTCTCCGTACCGAACCGCTCGCGGAGCAACGCGGCCGTCTCCAGGACCCGTTCCACGGTGTTCCGTACGACGAGTGCGCAACCGCCCTCGCGCAGCGCGTGCGCGAGCGTGTCCGCGAGTACGTCGGGCCCGTCCTCCAACGGCTCCAGCGCGACCTCCACCTCGCGGTCCGACGCGGCGGCCGGACGCGCCGTGAGGATCACGGCGTCCGCCGCGCCGGAGTCCGACGCGCCGGAGTCCGTCGTGCCGGAGTCCGCCGCGCCGAGGCTGCCAGTGCCGGAGATGTCCGTGCCAGGGTTGTCACTGCCGGGGCTGCCAGTGCCGCCGCGCGGGCCCGGGGCCGGGACCGCGGTGAGGAGCGGGTACACGGCCGGGCTCCGGGCATCGCCGGACTCGGCCTCCCCCCGTCCCGCCGATCCGGCCTCCCCCCGTCCCGCTGACCCACCCGCCGTGTACGCGTCGATCAGCGACCTCCGCACACCCACAGGAAGGGTCGCGGAGAGCATGACGACCGGCACCCGGTACGCACCGAGCCAGCTGAGGACGCGCTCCAGGTAGACGCTCATGTACGCGTCGTAGGCGTGCACTTCGTCGATCACGACGACCTTGCCCGCCACCGCGAGATGACGCAGCGCGAGGTGCCGGCTGCGGAGACCCGCGAAGAGCAGCTGGTCGATCGTGCCGACCGCGAAGGAGGACAGCAGCCCCTTCTTCTTGCCGCGCAGCCACTGATGGGCAATCAGTTCCGTTGCCACCGGCGTCTGGTCCCGCGAAGTCCGGCGAGCGGCCCGGGGACCGTCCGGATCGATGGCCCGGAGCGGACGACGCCCCTCCTTCTCCATGAGCAACGCGTACTCCTGCTGGAGCGCGGCCTTGGCATGAGCGAGAAACAACGAGTGCCGCCCGGCCCCCGCGATCCCGTCCAGACGGTTCAGCCAAGCGGTCAGGCGCGGCAGCATGGCGTTGCTCGTCGCCCGGGTCGGCAGCGCGAGGAGGCAGCCCCCCGCACCCGTACGAGCCGCGAAGACCTCCGTCACCGCGAGAGCCGCCTCGGTCTTGCCCTCTCCCATCGGCGCTTCGATGACCATCAGCCCGGCGCGGGGAAGCTCCCGCGCCATCCGTACGGCCGCCTCCTGCACCGGCCGCGCCGTCGCACCCGGCGGCAACGCGAACCGCGCGGCGAACAACTCGTCCGCCGTTCCCTCCGGTTCGGCCGGCTGCCACGGCGGCGGCAGGTCGATCCCGCCCCACGCGGCCGCGACCCGCTCCGCGGAGTCCCGGGACACCCCCTCACCCGCGTACGGGAAGAGGTCCGGGTTGCTCGCGATCCAGTCGGCGACGATCACGGTCCCGGAGAGCAGCACCTGCACCGTCTGCGGCAACTCCACCCGCCGCCAGTCAGCCAGCCTTCCGGATGCCCCGAGCGTCTCCGCGAAGGCGTCGAGCAATTCGAACTGCACCTGCCGCCAACGGCTTTCGGTCCGCCCCGGGGTACGTATCAGCTCCGGATGCAGAGCGACGCCGTCCAGCTGCGAATCGCTCGGCGGCACACCGTGGTGCCCGCCGATCACCACGGAGAACTGGTCCACGGCAGACCTGGGCCACCCGTGCCTCTCCACCAACCACTCGTTCAGGATGAGTTGACCCGCGAGCCCATGAGGGGCGATCCCCCGGTCCTCCCCGAACCGCCTCAGGAGCGGCACCTCCAGACCGGCCCGGCACATGCGGTCCGCCAGATCCTCCACCTGACAGGCGAACGCGGGCGTCGCCTTCCCGATGTCGTGCGTCCCCGCGAGCCAGACCACCAGCAGCCGCGCGTCCGCCTCCCCACCCGGCAACACCTCCGCGACCTGCGCCCGGACGCTGCGCGGCAACCACTCGTCCCACAACCGGCCCGCCACGGCGGCACTGTCATCGAGGTGCTGCCGGAGCGGCATCCACGCCTTGGAGTCGTGATCGTGCTTGGCCCACACACTCCGGGCAGCGTCGGACAGCTGCACGTCTCCCCCTATGCCTATGGCACATGCTGTGCCCGCTCGCAGGGCCTCAGATTGCAGTACTCAAGTCGATGAGGGGAAGAGAGATCGGGAAAGAAAAAATCTGACTGGTCGGTTTCATCTATTGCCCGAATTTGGGCGCGCGGAAGCGAAGCTCTGGGCGTTTTTGCGTCGATTACGAGCGTGTGCGGGCCTGTTCGGGGGTGCGGGGGCGCTCGTAACGGGGCGCAGTGACGGTTACAGCGCCCGGGCGTACGAGAGTTGAGCGCGAACGCTCCCGGGGCTCGCGATGACGACGGGCTCATCCCCGCAGGTGCGGGGAGCACTCCCGCATCAAGATCCGAACCGGGGCACTGGTGGGACCATCCCCGCACGCGCGGGGAGCACAGGATCGGGTCGTGGGCGGGCTTGAGCCGGGTGGGACCATCCCCGCACGCGCGGGGAGCACACCAGCACGTACACCGCGACGGCCGCGTTCAGGGGACCATCCCCGCACGCGCGGGGAGCACATCCTCGCCGGGCGGGTGTTGCCGCCGGGGAAGGGACCATCCCCGCACGCGCGGGGAGCACTTCGGGCCGTCATCCACTCCGCCCAGGACAGCGGGACCATTCCCGCACGCGCGGGGAGCACGTTGTTGCACTGGGCGACAGCCACCTCGCCAAGGGACCATCCCCGCACGCGCGGGGAGCACACCCGCATGCCGCACCCTCTGACGCCCGTCCAGGGACCATCCCCGCACGCGCGGGGAGCACGGAGGTGGGCGAGAGCTGCGTCTCTCCGGCGTGGGACCATCCCCGCACGCGCGGGGAGCACTGGGGGCGCCGGACGCGGCGTTGAGGACCACCGGGACCATCCCCGCACGCGCGGGGAGCACCGTCATGACGTGACGGGTGAGGAAGTGGCGCTGGGACCATCCCCGCACGCGCGGGGAGCACCGGGTGGTCGCCGTCGTCATGCGCGGGACTACGGGGACCATCCCCGCACGCGCGGGGAGCACTCGCCGTCTTCGGGGACGTGGTCGGGGTACGGGGGACCATCCCCGCACGCGCGGGGAGCACTGAGGCGCGCACCACGGAGCGGAACCCTGAGAGGGACCATCCCCGCACGCGCGGGGAGCACACGTGGTCGGGTTCGGGTGGGGTGTCGAGGAAGGGACCATCCCCGCACGCGCGGGGAGCACACGAGGGCGGTTCCGGACACGCGGCGGCAGTGGGGACCATCCCCGCACGCGCGGGGAGCACTCTTCCTGACCTGCTGGTTCACCCGGCGACCGCAGCCCCCCAGGCCAACTTCACCGATTCCGGCATATCCGACATAGTGCCCATATGAGTCAACACCCAAACCCTTAAGCCCAGTTGATCACACCCCCACCCACCCCGTCAGCCACCCTCCGCAACCACCCTCGACCGCCCCCGAGACGATCACCCCGCCCCACCGCCACCCCCGTACGCACGACCGCCCCACCCGGTTCCCGGTCGGGCGTATGGATCGCGTTAAGGTGTTGAAAGGTAAAGAGATCACCAAGAGCTGACAAGGGGCGCCGCACGCGTCGGCGTGCCACTCGGGAGGAAGCCATGGGAACCCGCCGCACCACGCTGCCCGGAGTCGGGGCTCAGTACGACTTCACCACCGAGTCGGGCCAGCACATCTCCGTCGTCGTCCACCACGACGGGCGCCGGTTCATCGGGTTCTACGAGGAGGACGACCCAGATTCGTGCCGCCTGTCCGTACCCCTCACGACGCACGAGGCGACCGCGCTCGCCCACCTCATCGACGCCGCGCCGATAGACGCCGTACGGACCGAGGGCATCGACCTGGTCACCGAGCACATCCCGCTCGGGTCCCGTTCGCCGTACGGCGGGCGGGTGTTGGGGGACACGCAGGCGCGGACCCGTACGGGGGCGTCGATCGTGGCGGTGCTGCGGACGCACAGTGCGCATCCGTCGCCCGGGCCCGACTTCCGGCTGGCCATCGGCGACACCCTCGTGGTCGTCGGCACGCGTGAGGGCGTCGACGCGCTCTCCGAGATCATTGCGGAGGGCTGATCGTGCACGACATGACCGCACTGCTGGTGGAGCTGGGCTCCGTCATTCTCGGGCTGGGGATCATCGGGCGGTTCGCCGGCCGGATAGGTCTCTCGCCGATCCCCCTCTACCTCCTGGCCGGTCTCGCGTTCGGCGAAGGCGGGCTGCTGCCCCTGGGCGCGAGCGAGGAGTTCACCGCGGTCGGCGCCGAGATAGGCGTGATCCTGCTGCTGCTCCTCCTCGGGCTCGAATACAGCGCTTCCGAACTGGTCACGAGCCTCAAGACCCAGTACCCCTCCGGTCTCGTGGACTTCGTCCTCAACGCGACCCCCGGCGCGGTCGCCGCGCTGATCCTCGGCTGGGGTCCCGCCGGGGCCGTCGCACTGGCCGGTGTCACCTGGATCTCCTCGTCCGGGGTGATCGCCAAGGTGATGACGGACCTGGGACGCCTCGGCAACCGGGAGACCCCGGTCATCCTCGGTGTCCTCGTCATCGAGGACCTGGCGATGGCGGTGTACCTGCCGCTGCTGACCGCCATGGTCGCCGGAGTCGGGCTCGCCGGAGGCAGCGTCGCGCTGCTGATCGCGCTCGGGACCGTGGGGTTCGTCCTCTACCTGGCGCTGCGCCACGGCCGGCTCATCAGCCGGGCCGTCTCCTCCGACAACCCGGAGATGCTGCTCCTGGTCGTCCTCGGACTGACCGTGCTCGTCGCCGGGCTGGCGCAGGAGCTCCAGGTCTCGGCGGCCGTGGGCGCGTTCCTCGTCGGCATCGCGCTCTCGGGCGAGGTCGCCGAGGGGGCGCGCAAGCTGCTGACGCCGCTGCGGGACCTCTTCGCGGCGGTGTTCTTCGTCTTCTTCGGCCTCTCGACCAACCCGGCCGACATCCCGCCGGTGCTGCTCCCGGCGGCGCTGCTCGCCATCGTCACCGTACTGACCAAGATCCTCACCGGCTGGTACGCGGCTCGCCGCGCCGGCATCAAGTCGCGCGGCAGGTGGCGGGCCGGCGGCACGCTCGTGGCACGCGGCGAGTTCTCCATCGTCATCGCCGGTCTGGCCGTCGCGACCGAACCGCGCATCGGGCCCATCGCCACCGCGTACGTGCTGATCCTGGTCATCCTCGGCCCGCTCACCGCCCGCTGGACCGAGCCCGCCGTCATGCGGATCAAGGCCGTCAAGGCACTCCGCGACGGGCGCACCGGTACCGGCGAACGCCTCCGGGAGCGCAAGGCGGCCTCCACCTCCACCAGGCCCGCTCCGGCCCGGCCCACCCACGACGACCTCACGCCGGAACACGTCGGCGAGGGCCGCGACTGAGGTCCTCGCAGGACCTGCCCTACGACGCGAAGACTCCCGCTCCCCGTCCGGAACGGCCGATGGCCGCGGACGGGGAGCGGGAGACGTGTGTCAGGGAGAGCCGTGTCAGTGGTTGTCGACGATGCTCTTGGCGATGCCGTTCGCGACGACGACCTCGGCGTCGACGCCGTCGCCCTTGGTGGCGGCCTCCAGCATCTCCTCGCTGCACGGCATCGCGGCCTGGCCCTCCGAGGTCCCGCAGATGTCGCCGGTGCCCTCGATGTCCGTGTCCTCGGACACCAGGAACTGCTGGTCGGTCCCGTCCGAGCCGGTCACCGTGTACTTGCCGGGGGCGAGGAAGCGGACCTTGCCGTTCCAGGTGCCGTTGACGCCCTTGCCCTGGTCGATGCCCTCGATGACCGTCTCCGATCCGCCCGACGTCGCGTCCGAGCCCGAACCCGAGCCGGAGTCCGAGGCCGACCCGCCGCCCGACGTGGCGTCCCCGTCCGAGGTGTTCGCCGTGGGGGTGGCCGAGACGGACGCCGCGCCCGCGTCCGGCTGGGTCGCCAACGGGGAGCCGCTGCTCGTGTCCTGGGCACCGTTGTCCGAGTCGGAGTCGCTGCCCTGGCAAGCGGTCAGGAGCAGGGTGCTCGCGACCGCGGCGGCGAGAAGGACGGCGGTCTTGGTACGGAGGGCCGAGGCCATGGTGTCGCTCCCGGGGGAAGGGCGTCCGCGGAGAGACGTCTCCTCGGTCTGCCGGTGTTCTGTTACGTGATCTGTTGCGTGATCATCATGGGCCCCTCGGGGGCCCTCCCGGCCGGAAGTTCTCGACCCAGGACAGCACTGTCATCGTTCCCGTACATAGCGACAGTTGTGTACGCGTAGGGCGCGCCGACTTTCCTGACCTGCGAGTTCTCCCCCGCACCGGCCCACATCACGCTCACTACAGTGGAGTTGCCGCGTGCAGGATGCGTACCAGCGACACCGTGGCGTTCACCGACGACAGCGCCGACGCAGTCGTGCCCACCGCTGCCGTCAGCCCGGCGAGGAGGAGGTGGGCGGACGCCGGGGGCCAGAAGCGGGCGGGCGGGGCGGGGTCGAGAAGAGCGGCGACCCGGCGCGGCACCGGCCCTGCCGCCGAGAATCCCGCCAGGCCCTCGAACGGCGAACGGGTCGAGACCAGCGCCGCCTTGCCGACGGCCCGCGCCACCACGTGCCGGCTGCCGACCACCCGCGCGGCCTCCTCGTCCGCCCAGCGCTCGGTGCTGTACGCCACCGCCGTACGGAGCGGCACCAGGAACGGATTGGCGCGCGCGGCCAGCTGCGTCAGCAGCAGATAGCGGTGGTGGCGCCCTGCGAGATGGGCCCGCTCGTGGGCGAACAGGGCCTGCCGCTCCGCCGGTTCGAGGCAGCCGAGCAGGGCACTGGAGACCACGACCCGGCCCGCACCGGCCTCCCCTCGGCGACGGAGACCGCCGGGGAGCGCGTACGCGTACGGAGCGGGGGACTCGACCACGCGCACCCCAAAACCACGGTCCCGGCCGTCGCCCGAGACGGCCGGCGCCCCCGACGTCTCCGGGGTCCCCGACACCGCCGACGCTCCCGACCTCTCCGGCACCTCCAGCGCGCGGGCCGCCGCGACCCGGGTGCGCACATGGCGTACGAGCGTCTGCGCGCATCCCGCCACCACCGCGCCCAGGACCCCGATTGCCACCAGCCCCGTCCGGTCCTCGTACGGCAGCGCGGCCCTGACCTGGGGGTCCGACCAGCCGTCCGGCAACGGGTTGCCGGGGAGCTGGGCCGTACCGATCACCATCAGGAGGGCGAGGCAGAGGGTGGAGCACAGCGCGAGCGTCGTACCCGCGACGGCCAGCAGCCGGGTCGCGCTGCGCGGGTGCAGATGGTGTGCGGCCAACCGTGCGACGGGCAGCGCGGTCAGCGGCAGTACGAGTGGCAGGTAGACGAAGACGCCCATCGCTCCCCCAACGCCCCTGTCGTCGTCATCGGTTCCCCGGCGCGCGGCCGGGGACGTGGGGGGCACCGTCGGGTTCGACGGGTGCCGTGCCGGAGTCGGGGCTGTCCGGGCCGGCCGCGTCGGCCAGCGCCAGCAGGGCGCGCAGGCGTTCCCCGTCGCCGGGGCTGAGCGCGGAGACGAAGCGTGCGAGGACCGCCTCGCGGTCCCGTTCGCCTTCGAGGACCCGGCGCATCCGCAGGGCGGCGAGGCCGGCCTCGTCGGAGGCGTTCGTCCAGGTGTAGGAGCGGCCCACGCGGGTGCGGGTGACGGCGTTCTTCGCGTGGAGGCGGGAGAGGATCGTGATGACGGTCGTGTGGGCGAGCCCGCCGTCGAGGCGTTCGCGTACCCAGCCCGCCGTCACCGGCCCGCCGCCCGCGCGCACGACGGCGAGCACCTGGGCCTCCAGTTCGCCCTGCCCCCGCCGGGGAGGCCGCCCGCCGTCCGCCGGGGAGGCCGTGTCTGCGGAGGCCGTGTCCGCGGAGGCCGTGTCCGGGAGGGGGCGCGGGCCCGGGACCCCGTCCTGGCCAGGACGAAGACCGTGCTCAGGTGACGCGTCACGCCCCGGCGGAACGTCTGGGTGTCCTCCGGCGTTTCCCATGCGGTGCCCGCCCTTCGCGCGAGTTCTCGCAGTCACGGCGGGACGGCCCCGGGCACTGCTCAGCGATCGCCGCATCCTACTGAGCCGGCTTTCCGGGGCAAAGCCTGCCGGGTCGAGCACCGAGTTCTACACGTCTGTAGAGTTCCTTTCGGTTCAGGCAGCGCACCACAGAGCAACGTATGGAGACGTCATGGCCCTTTGGGACCGGATCAAGGAATCCGCTTCGACGATGCAGACGCAGCTGGAGGCGAAGAAGAACGACCTGAAGAGCGGGGCGTTCCGCGACGCGAGCATGGCGATGTGCGCCCTGGTCTCGGCGGCCGACGGTTCCATCGACCCGTCGGAGCGGCAGCGTGTCGCCCAGCTGATCATGAGCAACGACGTGCTCCAGAACTTCCCCGCGGACGACCTCCAGCGTCGCTTCAACGCGTACGTGGACAAGCTCACCGCGGACTTCGCCTTCGGCAAGGTCTCCATCCTCCAGGAGATCGCCAAGGCGAAGAAGAAGCCGGCCGAGGCGCGCGCGGTCATCCAGATCGGCATCGTGATCGGTGGCGCCGACGGCGACTTCGACAAGTCGGAGCAGGCCGTGGTCCGGGAGGCGTGCTTCGCGCTCGACCTGCCGCCGCACGAGTTCGACCTCTGAGCCGACCACCCCGGCACACCCGGGCGGCCCCGGCACACCCCGGACCCGCCCAGCTCCACCCAGGCACGCCCCGGCCTCCACGGCTGGGGCGTTTCCCTTTTCCGCGCCGGGTCTCGAAGGCCGGGTCTCGAAGGCCGGGTCTCCAAGGCGGTTCGTGAAGCCACCTCCGTGGCCACCTCCGCCGCCGTCTCCGTGGCCACCTCCGCCGCCGTCTCCGTGGCCACCTCCGCCGCCTTCTCCGAGGCCGTCTCCGCCGCCGTCTCCGCCGCCTTCTCCGCCGCCGTCTCCGAGGCCGAGAAGCGCCCCCCGCATCAGGGGCGCATCAATGTGACCCGGGTCCGGCGTCAAGTACCCGTCAGGGCCCGGCCCGTGCCCGCGCCACCTCCCGCCTGCGGACTTAGCGTCGAAGACGAACCGCCGGGTCGCGTCCGCGACCCTGCCGACGCTTGGAGGCACCATGGAAAGCGCGCTGCAGGACCCCGACCCCCTCGAACCCGTCCCGGCCGGACCCCCGCTCGCATCCGTCCCGGCCGGGCCACTGTTCGTTCCCGTCCGGTCGGGTTCCGCCCGCTGTCCCTCGAGCGTCCGGGCGCTGTTCTTCCGCACGCCGCTCGGCTCGCGCACCGCCGTCGCGTTCACCTCGGAGAAGCGGCTCGTCGCCACGCTGGGCGCCGGGCAGCGGTGGGTGCGCCTCTGCGAACCGGCCCTGCGCGACCTCGCCGCGCCGCTGGGCGTCCGTACCCTCACCGTCGACCCGCAGCTCTCCGCGCCGCGCGCCGCCGATCCGCACCCCTCGGTGCCCCACACCCCGGCGCGGGCCGCCCGGGCTCCACGCACCGCGCCGGACACGTCCGCGCCGGGCACGACTCCCCTCGCGCCGGCAGTCCCCGACGCTCCCGCGCTCGTCCGCCCCGGACGCTGAAGGGATCGCACCATGACCATGACCCCTCTCGCCCCCGTCCCCACCCCCGCGCCGGCCGGGTCCCCAAGCCCCGCCGGCGCCCTCCCCCCGGCCGGGCCCCACGACCCGGCCGGGGAGGCCCCTCGCTCGGCCGCCCAGGTCACCTCCCCGGCCGGCCCCTCCGCCCTCACCCCGTGCGCCTCCCCGGCCCGGCAGGCGTATCCGCAGGACGTCTGGCCCGCCTCGACGCGCCCCGGCCCGCACGGGGACATGACCGTCGGCGGGGTCTCCCTGACCGAGGCCGCCGACCGGTTCGGCACCCCGCTGTACGTGCTCGACGAAGGAGAGGTCCGCAGCCGCTGCCGCACCTACCGCGCCGCCTTCCCGCCCGAAGAGGCGGACGTGGTCTACGCGGCGAAGGCCTTCCTGAGCCGGGCCGTCGCCCGGTGGGTACGCGAGGAAGGGCTCGGGCTCGACGTCTGCTCGGCCGGCGAACTCCTCCTCGCGATCAGCGCGGGCTTCCCCGCCGACCGGATCGTGCTGCACGGCAACGCCAAGAGCCCGGAGGACCTCAGCACCGCCGTACGGCTCGGCGTGGGCAGAATCGTGCTCGACTCGACCTCCGAGATCGCCCGCCTCGCCGCGCTGGTACCGCACGGCACCCGGCAGCCCGTCATGATCCGGGTGGTGCCCGGGATCTCCGCCGGCGGCCACGCGGCGGTACGCACCGGTACGGAGGACCAGAAGTTCGGCCTCTCCCTCGTGGACGGCTCAGCGCAGCACGCCATCGACCGGGTGCTCGGTCAGCCGGGGCTCGAACTCGTGGGCCTGCACTGCCACATCGGCTCGCAGATCACCTCGATCACGCCGTACGTGTCCGCCCTCCGCCGGATGGTCGGGCTCCTCGCCCGCACCCGGGACAAGCACGGCGTGCTGCTGCCCGAACTGAACATGGGCGGCGGCCACGGGATCGCGTACCGGGCGGGCGAACCCGCGCTCGACATCCCCGCCCTCGCCTCACGCATCCGCGCCGAACTGGCCGCCGGCTGCGCACGCGCCATGCTGCCGGTGCCCCGGCTCACGGTCGAACCGGGACGGGCGGTCATCGGCCCGGCGGGCGTCGCCGTGTACCGGGTGCTCGCGGTCAAGCGGACCGGTACCCGTACCTTCGTCGCCGTCGACGGCGGCATGAGCGACAACCCGCGCCCCGCGCTGTACGGGGTGCGGTACCTGCCCCGCATGGTCGGGCGGGCCTCCACCGCACCCGGGCTGATGATGACCGTGGTGGGCCGGCACTGCGAGGCCGGCGACGTCCTGGCCGACGCGGTGGAACTCCCCGGCGACGTGCACCCGGGCGACCTGCTGGCCGTCCCGGCCGCAGGGGCCTACCACCTGTCGATGGCCTCCGGCTACAACCTCGTCGGCCGGCCGCCGGTGGTCGCCGTCTCCGACGGCGCCGCGCGGCTGCTCGTACGCCGGGAGTCCCTCGCCGACCTCGGGCGGCGGGACGTCGGGGTCTGAATCCCAGGTGGTGTCCGGCGGTGGTCCGCCGGACACCACCTGACCACCCGCACGCGGTGCCGTACGCGCAGGGGGTCAGAGCTCCTTCGCGGGCCAGTCCAGCAGCCGGGCCCCGATGACCGCCGTCTGCAGGGTGTAGCGGTGCACCGGGTCGGACGGGTCGGAACCGGTCAACTCGTGGATGCGCTCCAGCCGATACGTCAGCGCCCGCACGCTCAGCGACAGACGGCGGGCCGTCTCCGCCGCCACGCACCCCGCCTCGAAGTACACCGAGAGGGTCCGCAGCAGCGGTTCGGCACCACCCCTGGCCTTCTGGAGCGGCCCCAGCCGACTGCGCACCAGATCCGCCATGGCCTGCCGGTCCCGGGTCAGCACGGGATAGACCAGCAGATCGACCGCGTGCAGAACCGGGTCGCCGAGGCCCATCCTCCCGGCGAGTTCATGGGCCTCCAGCGCCTCGTCGTACGACTGGACTACACCGCCCGGACCATGGTGCGGGCGGCCTATGGCCACCTGCCCGCCGCCGGTCGCCGCGTGGGACTGCTTGGCGAAATGGAGCAGCACCTCCGGCTTGCTGCCCGGCGCGACGCAGATCAGCCGGCCGTCCTTCGTCGTCAGCAGGATCTCCCGCCCGCTGAACCGGGCCAGCATCGCCGCCTCCACGCTGCGCGGCACCACGTCCGTCTCGGTGTACGCCTCCGGGCCCACAGCCACCGCGACCGCGTGCGCCCGCGACAGATGCAGCCCGAACCGGGTGGACCGCTCCGCGAGACGCCCGAGGTCGCTGCGCCCGTACAGCAGGTCGTCGATGAACTCGCGCCGGGCCGCCTCCTCACGCCGCACCGTCAGCCGCTGCGCCCCCTCGAACCCCTCGGCGAAGGCGTCCACGGCCTGCTCGACGGCATGCAACACCGCGTCCGTCGCGCCGGAACCACCCCGGGCCGTCGTGCACGGCCAGTGCGCGCGGGTCTGCGCGAGGTGGAGGGTGATCAGTTCGCGCAGCCGGAGACCCGCTTCCGCGGCGTCCCGGCCCAGATCGCGGCGCTCCTCCAGCTCCTTGTGCGTCAACCGCCTGCCCGTCGCGGCCACTTCCGCCAGGACGTGGACGTAGTTCCCCAGCGCCTCGATGGGTATGTGCGGCTCCGCCATCGGCCCTTCCCTCTCCCTGTTCCCGTGCGTACGCGCAGCGCACCCTCGTCCGTGTCGCTGCCCGGCAAGTCTCCCCGCTCCAGGACTGCCGGATTCCGGCAGTGCGCGACGACCCTCGCGGATGACACGATCCGTCCAGCACCGCACGGGGGAACGACCAGGCAGTGACGGCGGTGCTGACGGGGGATGGACGGGGGGAATCGGGGGAACGACCCGGCGACCGCGTCCCGGCGACGGGGCTCGGTACCGGGTCTCTCCCGCCCGCCTCCTCCACGGATCACGGCGCCCGGCCCGTACCCACCACGGCGGTTCCGCGCCCGGCCGGCAACTGCCAGGCCGCCGTACCGCATCCCTGGGGCGGACGCACCGCATCCGGATCTCCGAGTCCCGCACCGGCCCGACGGGAGCAAGGCATGCTGGGTTTCGTGTCCCCTCTTCCCCAGCAGCCGCAGCGCCCCCAACGCCCTTCGACCACCGGCCACATGGTCGTCTGCGGTGACGACGCGCTCGCCCGACGGCTCGCGGTGGAACTGCGGTACGTCTACGGGGAACGCGTCACCCTGATCCTCCCGCCCGGTCCGGACGCCGCGCAGCCCGACCTCCCGATGAACCAACGTGCCCGCGCCTCCGCACTGTTCGGCCGGATGTCCGCCGCGATGAGCCGGAACGGCGCCGGGGCCGCTCCCGTGGACGGCGTCGGCTCCGGGGACAGCGACACCAACGCCGGTGTGGAGCCCGTCCTCATCCTGGAGGCGGCGGAGCCCTCCGACGACGTCCTGGAGGACGCCGGCGCCGACCGGGCCGCCGCCCTCGCCCTCGTCTACGAGGACGACGAGCGCAACATCCGGGCCGCGCTCACCGCCCGGCGCCTCAACCCCCGGCTGCGCCTGGTGATCCGGCTCTACAACCGCAAGCTCGGCGTCCACCTGGAGACACTGCTCGACCAGGCCGCTGCCCTCGCCGCACCCGGACTCGACCCTGCCTCGCTGGACGCGAGCACCACGGTCCTCTCCGACGCCGACACGGTCGCCCCGGCCCTCGCCGCCACCGCGCTGACCGGCAGCAGCAAGGTCGTCCAGGCGGAGGGACTGCTGCTGCGGGCGGTCGAACGCACCCCGCCCGGCCCCGGCGAGCGGGCCGACCCGGGGCTCTGCACCCTCGCGCTCCTCTCGTCCACCACCGTCGACCCGGCCGGCGCCGAAGGCTCCGACAGCAGCGGCGACGAAGGACCACGGCTGCTGCCCGACGAACGGTCCGTGGCGGCGGCGACCGGGCGCGGCACCGTCGTCCTGGAGACCGTCAGCCGGTCGGGCCCGGACCGGCCCGCCGCCCGGATGGGAGGCAGGGGCGCCCCGCTGAGCCAGGTGTTCTCCCGGCGGCTGCGCTGGTCGGCCCTGGGCGTCGCGGCGGCGGTGGTCGCCCTGGCGGTGGCCTCGGTACGCACGACCGGGGACAGCCCGCAGCACTCGGTCTACCTGACCCTGCTCGACCTCGTCGCCATGGGGGACCCGGCGGAGGACACGGCCCCCTCCGCACGCAAGATGATCCAGCTGTTGTCGGGGGTGGCCGGACTCCTGCTGCTGCCGCTGCTGATCGCGGCGGTGCTGGAGGCCTTCGGCACCCTGCGTACCGCCTCCTCGCTGCGCCGCCCGCCGCGCGGCCTCTCCGGCCACGTGGTGCTGCTCGGCCTGGGCAAGATAGGCACCCGGGTCCTCGTACGTCTCCGCGAGCTCGGCATCCCCGTGGTCGTCGTGGAGGAGGACCCGAACGCCCGGGGCATCCCGCTGGCCCGCTCCCTGCACGTGCCGACCGTCATCGGGGACGTCACCCAGGAAGGCGTACTGGAGGCGGCGAAGATCGGCCGTGCCCGCGCGTTGCTCGCCCTGACCAGCAGCGACACCACCAACCTCGAAGCGACCCTCTACGCCCGGTCCATCAAGCCCGACCTGCGGGTGGCACTCCGGCTCTACGACGACGACTTCGCGACCATCGTCTACCGCACCCTGCGCACCGCCCATCCGCAGGCCACCACCCGCTCCCGGTCGGTGACCCACCTGGCCGCACCCTCCTTCGCCGTGGCGATGATGGGCCGGCAGATCCTCGGCGCCGTCCCGGTCGAGCGGAAGGTGATGCTCTTCGCCGCCCTGGTGGTGGGCGGACATCCGCAGCTGGAGGGCCACACCGTCGCGCAGGCGTTCCGGGCGGGTTCCTGGCGGGTGCTGGCCCTGGACACCACCCCGCTCGGCGACCGGGTCGCCGACCTCGCCGCCGCGCCCCCCTACGACACCGGCGGGAGGCAGCAGCGCACCTCGGGGCTGATCTGGGACCTCCCGCCCGGGTACGTCCTCAAGGCCGAGGACCGGGTCGTGATCGCCGCGACCCGCCGCGGACTGGCCGAGCTACTCCGCCGACAGCGCTCAGGGGCCGTACGGCGCTGACCCCCCGCAGGGCACGGACCGGGCTCGGAGGCGTCCGCGGGACAGGGGGACCGGGCACCGCAGGCATCCCGTTTCACGTGAAACATGGGTGTACCCGATCGGACCGCGGACCCGGCCCCCACCCTCACCCGTTCGGCCCAAGAACGCTCCCCCTCGATTTTCCCCTCGTGCGGTAATGGGCCGTGTTGTCCCCCGTACGGCACGACCGCAGGAGAGGGAGAAGCACATGCCCGTCTGCACCACGCGCGACGGAGTCGAGATCTTCTACAAGGACTGGGGGCAGGGGCGGCCCGTGGTCTTCATCCACGGCTGGCCACTGAACGGCGACGCCTGGCAGGACCAGCTCAAGGCCGTCGCGGACGCCGGCTACCGCGGCATCGCCCACGACCGCCGGGGCCACGGCCGGTCCACCCCCGTGTGGGACGGCTACGACTTCGACACCTTCGCCGACGACCTGAACGACCTGATCACCCAGCTCGACCTGAGAGACGTCACCCTGGTCGCCCACTCCATGGGAGGCGGCGAGCTGGCCCGGTACATCGGCCGGCACGGCACCGGGCGGATCAGATCCGCCGTCCTGCTCTCCGCGATCCCGCCGCTGATGCTCCAGGGGCCGGACAACCCGGAGGGCGTTCCGCAGAGCGTCTTCGACGACATCAAGAAGGGCATCCTGACGGAACGTTCGCAGTTCTGGAAGGACACCGCGGTGGGGTTCCACTCCGCCAACCGCGAGGGCACCAAGGTCACTCAGGGCAACAAGGACGCGTTCTGGTACATGGCCATGGCCGAGACCATCGAGGGCGGAGTCGCCTGCGTCGACGCCTTCGCGTCCACGGACTTCCACGAGGACCTGAAGAAGTTCGACGTTCCCACCCTCGTCGTGCACGGCGACGACGACCAGGTCGTCCCGATCGACGCCACCGGACGCAAGACCGCGAAGCTGGTGAAGGACGCCACGCTGAAGGTCTACGAAGGCGGCTCGCACGGCATCGCCCTGGTGCCGGGCGACAAGGAGAAGTTCAACCAGGACCTGCTGGACTTCCTCAAGAAGTGACCCGGGCGCCGGGCGCCGCACCGCTCGGCGCGACACCCGGCCCCTGTCCCGGTGACACGCGGCACGCCCTACCGCAGCGTCCCCATGGCCTCCCGGACCTCGTCCAGGGTGCGTTCGGCGATCTCGTTCGCGCGGACGTTCCCCGCCCGCAGCACGGACCCTACGTATCCCAGGTCCCGCGCGTACTCCGCGCGCCGGGCCCGGATGGGCGCGAGCCGGGTGTTGACGGCCTCCGTCACGGTCCGCTTGAGCACGGCGGCACCTCCGTCACCGATCTCCTCGGCGACCTCGTGCGGCTCGCGGTCCTGGCAGAGCGCGGCGAGCAGCACCAGGTTGGAGACGGCGGGCCGGTTCTCGGGGTCGTAGGAGATGTGCCGGTCCGCGTCGGTCTTCGCGCCCTTGATCAGCCGCGCGGTCTCGTCGGCGGTCGCGCCGAGGGCGATGGCGTTGCCGCGGCTCTTGCTCATCTTCCCGCCGTCCGTGCCGAGGAGGAGCGGTGCGGCGGAGAGCAGCGCCTCGGGCTGCGGGAAGACCGGTGCGTACCGCTCGTTGAAGCGGCGGGCGACGGTCCGGGTGAGTTCCAGATGCGGCAGCTGGTCCTGGCCCACCGGGACGAGGTTGCCCTTGCAGAAGAGGATGTCGGCCGCCTGGTGGACCGGGTACGTGTACATCAGGCCGCTCACAGCGGCCTGGCGCGAGTGGGCGATCTCGTCCTTGACGGTGGGGTTGCGGCCCAGTTCCGCCACCGAGACAAGGCTCAGGAAGGGCAGCAGCAACTGGTTCAGGGCGGGCACCGCGCTGTGGTTGAAGATCGTCGAACGGGACGGGTCGATCCCGATGGCGAGGTAGTCGAGCAGCAGCCCCTCCATCGTCTCGGCGAGCCGGTCGACCACGTCCCGGTCGGTCAGCGCCTGGTAGTCGGGGATCAGCACGAACACCTCCACGCCCAGGTCCTGGAGGCGGACCCGGTTGTGGAGTGTGCCGAAGTAGTGCCCGAGGTGGAGTGGGCCGGTCGGCCGGTCCCCGGTCATCACCCGGAAGCGGCCGGGCTCGGCGGTGATCTCCCGCTCCAGCTCTGCGCCGCGCCGGCGCGCGATGGCCACGGTGGAGGCGGAGAGCGGCGACACGGCGGACGCGCCGTCGGCCGGGGCGGAGGTGCTGAGCGGCGGAACCTTGGTGGTCATGGTGGTCATGGGGGTCATGGGGGTCATGGGGGTCTCTCCTCGCGAGGTGTGGCTGCGTGGAGGACGGCCCCGCCGGTGGAGCTGATCCGAGTCCCCGCCCTGCGCGCTGCGGGCGCCGTACGCGGGAACAGAGAAGGGCCGTCCTTGTCGAACGGCCCTGGTTCCGTGCAGAAGGGGTGCCGCTCCTAGGAGGAGCGCCACCAGTTCCGGCACGGTACGGAGGTCATGCGCCGAGTGTAACGCGCACCCTCCGCACGCCCCGGGAAGAAGGCGGCTTCCTCCCTCGGAGAAGGGGTGGCCGCGCACGCCCCCGCCACTCCAACAATGGCCGTATGAAAAGGACTTCGCAGGCCCGCTCGTTCGACCGGGCCGCCGCCGCGTACGCCGCCAACCGCCCCTCCTACCCTCCGGCCCTGCTCGACGCGGTGCAGGAGCTCGGCGGCCGCCCCCTCGCGGGCGCCGCCGTCGCCGATGTCGGTGCGGGCACCGGACTGGCGACGGCTCTCCTGCTGGACCGGGGCGCGCAGGTCATCGCCGTCGAGCCCGGCGCCCACATGGCCTCGGAACTCCGCCGCCGCCTGCCCGGCGTGCCCCTGGTGCTCGGTGACGGCGACCGGCTGCCGCTGGCCTCCGCCTCGCTCGATCTCCTCACCTACGCACAGTCCTGGCACTGGACCGATCCGTCGGCGTCGGTCCCGGAAGCCCTGCGCGTGCTGCGTCCCGGCGGCGCTCTCGCACTCTGGTGGAACGACTCGGACGCCTCCGTCCCCTGGATCGCCGCCCAGGACGCGCGCCTGCGTCGGCTCTTCGGCGCGGCCGACCGCCCGCACGACCCCCGGGCCCGGTTCCACGGGCTGCCGTCCGGGCTTGGCTTCGTCCACCGGCAGCCGGCGTGGTCGCGGAGGGTTCCCCTCGACACACATCTGGCCAACCTCGCCAGCTACTCGGACTTCCTCGTGCTCGGCGAGGAGGGGACGGACGCCTTCCTCGCCGAGGAGCACGAGCTCCTGACCGCCGTCTTCCCGGACGGGACGGTCGAGGAGCGGTACGTGGTCAGCCTGGCCGTCGCCCGCCACCGACCCGGCGGGGAGCCTCCGCCCGGCTAACCGTGGGCGTGCTCCCTCACGTGGAACAGCAGGTAGAGGGCCCGAAGCCCCCTGCCGGACCGCCCGTACCGCGGCCGGTTCCCTCAGGGAACACCGGTCGTGCGCGGACGGAATAGCCAGTGGGGGGTCTCCGTTGTAGGCTGGGACCAGTTAGTTCAAGCTTCAACAACATTGAAGCGGCCACAGCACAGGAGGCGGGCGTCATGCAGTTCGGGATCTTCACCGTCGGGGACGTCACCACCGATCCGACCACCGGCCGGACGCCGACCGAGAACGAGCGGATCAAGGCCACCCTCGCCATCGCGCAGAAGGCCGAGGAAGTCGGCCTGGACGTCTTCGCGACCGGTGAGCACCACAACCCCCCGTTCGTCCCGTCGTCGCCGACCACGACGCTCGCCTACATCGCCGCCCGCACCGAGAAGCTCATCCTCTCGACCTCCACCACCCTGATCACCACCAACGACCCGGTGAAGATCGCCGAGGACTACGCCACCCTCCAGCACCTCGCGGACGGCCGCGTCGACCTGATGATGGGCCGCGGCAACACCGGCCCGGTCTACCCGTGGTTCGGCAAGGACATCCGCCAGGGCATCCCGCTCGCCATCGAGAACTACGCCCTGCTGCACAAGCTGTGGCGCGAGGACGTCGTGGACTGGGAGGGGAAGTTCCGCACTCCGCTGCAGTCCTTCACCGCCACCCCGCGTCCGCTCGACGGCGTGCCGCCGTTCGTCTGGCACGGCTCGATCCGCTCCCCCGAGATCGCCGAGCAGGCCGCGTTCTACGGCGACGGCTTCTTCCACAACAACATCTTCTGGCCCATGTCCCACACCAAGAAGATGGTCGAGCTCTACCGCAAGCGGTACGCGCACTACGGCCACGGCACCGCCGAGCAGGCCATCGTCGGACTGGGTGGCCAGGTGTTCATGCGCAAGAACTCGCAGGACGCCGTCAAGGAGTTCCGCCCGTACTTCGACAACGCCCCGGTCTACGGCCACGGCCCGACGCTGGAGGACTTCACCCGCGAGACGCCGCTGACCGTCGGCTCCCCTCAGGAAGTCATCGAGCGCACCCTCTCCTTCCGTGACGCCGTGGGCGACTACCAGCGCCAGCTGTTCCTGATGGACCACGCGGGACTTCCGCTCAAGACGGTCCTGGAGCAGCTCGACATCCTCGGCGAGGAAGTCGTCCCGGTCCTCCGCAAGGAATTCGCCGCCCTGCGCCCCGCCGGCGTCCCCGACGCCCCCGTCCACCCGGCCGTCACCGCCGCCCGCAACGCCTCGAAGGAGGTCTGACCGCCATGACCACGCCCGCCGGCCTCAACGGCCTCTCCACCACCCCGCTCCGGATCGTCGCCGTGTCGGCCGGGCTGAGCCAGCCGTCGTCCACCCGGATGCTGGCCGACCGGCTGGCCTCGGCCGCCCGCGAGCAGCTGGAGACCGGACAGGACCGCCAGGTCGAGGTACGCGCGATCGAACTGCGCGACCTGGCCGTCGACATCGCGAAGAACCTGGTCACCGGCTTCCCGTCGACCGCTCTGCAAGAGGCCGTCGACGCGGTGACCGAGGCGGACGGGCTGGTCGCGGTGACCCCGGTGTTCAGCGCCTCGTACAGCGGTCTCTTCAAGTCCTTCTTCGACCTGATCGAGAACACCGCGCTGACCGGAAAGCCGGTCGTGATCGCCGCGACCGGCGGCTCGGCCAGGCACTCGCTGGTCCTGGAACACGCCATGCGCCCGCTCTTCGCCTACCTGCGGGCGGTGACCGTACCGACGTCGGTCTACGCCGCCTCGGAGGACTGGGGCTCGTCCGGGGACGAGTACACCGACGGCCTGCCGTCCCGCATCCGGCGGGCCGGCGGCGAGCTGGCCTCGGCCGTCATGGGCCGTACGGTCTCCGGCGCCTCCCGGGCGCTGGGCCTGGACGACGGGCTGGACGCGATCGTGCCGTTCGCGCAGCAGCTCGCCGACCTGCGGCTCGACTGACCCGGCCCGCCGGTCCGTGTCCGTGTCCGCGTCCACGTCGCGCGGACACGCGCTCGTGGAAACTCGGCCCTGATGTCCAGAATGTCCGGTCTGCTGAGAGTGTGGACCGGACATCGGATCGAGCGGGGCCGAGCGATCGAGCGGTCCCGAGCGGGAGGCAGAACATGGGCAGGATCGTCGTAGGAGTGGACGGCTCGGCGTCGTCGATCAAGGCACTGCACTGGGCTGTACGCCAGGGCGATCTGACCGGCGACACCGTCGAAGCCGTCAACAGCTGGGAGTACCCCGCCACCAGCTGGGCCTCGCTGATGCCGGGCATGCCCGAGGACTTCGACCCGCAGGCCCTGGCGACGGTCTCCCTCACCGAGGCCCTGGAAGAGGCCCTCGGCGCCGAGCGGGCGGCAGCGATCAGCAAGATCGTCGTGATCGGCAACCCGGCCCAGAACCTCCTCGACCGCGCCCAGGGAGCGACCCTGCTGGTGGTCGGTGCACGGGGCTACAGCGGCTTCAAGGCGACCCTGCTCGGCTCGGTCAGCCTCCACGTCACCCAGAACGCCCCGTGCCCGGTGACCGTCGTTCGCGACTGAGCGGGAAACTGAGCGGAAAACTGACAGCGGTGAGGGGCGGCCCCGGGCGGGGCCGCCCCTCACCGCTGTCCGCGCGCTCCGGACCGGCTCACTTCCGGTTGTACAGCCGCATCGTGACCGGACCGAACACCGCCACCAGCAGCGCCGACCAGCCCAGCGACCAGGCGACGGCCGTCCCCGGCCAGCCGCCCGCCATCAGCTCCCGCACCGCGGTCGCCACGTGCGTCACCGGGTTGTTGTTCACAAAGGCCTGGAGCCAGCCCGGCATCGTCGCCGGATCGACGAACACATTGCTGAGGAAGGTCAGCGGAAAGATCACCATCATGCTGACGCCCATCACCGACTTCTCGGTGCGCAGCAGCAGCCCGAACATCGTCCACACCCACGAGAAGGCGAAGGCGAACACCAGCACCAGCGCGACACCCGCCAGCACACCGAGCGCACCGCCGGCCGGCCGGTAACCGATGATCATGCCGACCGAGAGCATCACCGCCGAGGCCAGCAGATAGCGCAGGACGTCGCCCAGCAGATAGCCGACCATCGGGGCGGGCCGCCAGATCGGCAGGGTGCGGAACCGGTCGAAAACGCCCTTGACAATGTCGGTGTTGACCGAGACCCCGGTGTACATCGTGATCATCACGACGCTCATCACCAGGATTCCCGGCAGCAGGAACTGGATGTACGCCCCGGTGGACCCGGCCAGCGCCCCGCCGAAGAGGTACGTGTACATCAGCACGAGCATGATCGGGAACGCGGTCACGTCGAAGAGCTGCTCCGGCACGTGCTTGATCTTCAGGACCGCGCGCCATCCGAAGGTGAGGGAGACGGAGAGCGCGCCCGGAGGGGGCGGCCGCTCGCCGGAGACCAGCAGCGCCGCGAGACGTCCGGCGTCCGGGACGGCGAAATCTTCGGCCCCCGCGCCCCGCTCACCGGCCTCCCGGTCCGTGGTGGTGGTCGTCATGCCGCCGTTCCCTTCCTGTCCGTGAGAGCGAGGAAGACCTCGTCCAGACTGGGCTGGCCCAACGAGAAGTCGTCCACGCTGATCCCCGCCGCGGCCAGCTCCGCCAGGGCCCGCGAGGCCCGTTCCGCGGCCCCCAGCGCGCTGCCCGAGCCGTCGACCCGCGCGGTCAGCGCCACCGGGTCCGGGTCGAGCTGCACCTCCGCGTCGAGGGTGCGGACCAGCACCCGCTCGGCCTCCGGCCGCTGCGCGGCGTCCAGCAGCCGCAGATGGACCGTCCCCGAACCCACCGACGCCTTCAGCTCCCCCTTGGTGCCTTCGGCGATCACCCGGCCGTGGTCGATCACCGCGATGCGGGAGGCCAGCTTGTCCGCCTCGTCCAGATACTGCGTCGTCAGCATCACGGTGGTGCCCTGCGCGACGACCGCCCGGACGATGTCCCACACCTGGTTGCGGCTGCGAGGATCGAGACCGGTGGTCGGCTCGTCCAGGAAGAGCAGCCGAGGAGTGTTCAGGATGGACGCGGCGATGTCGATCCGGCGCCGCATCCCGCCCGAGTAGTTCTTGACCTGCTTCCCGGCCGCCGGACCCAGCCCGAACCCCTCCAGCAGACGCGCGGCGCGCCGGCGGGCGGCGGGCCGGGAGTGGCCCAGCAACCGGGCGAGCAGCACCAGGTTCTCCGTACCGGTGAGGTCCTCGTCCACCGAGGCGTACTGCCCGGTGAGGCTGACCAGGCCGCGCACCGTGTCCGCCTCCCGCACGACGTCGTGGCCGTAGACGCGCGCGCTACCGCCGTCCGGTCGCAGCAGGGTCGCCAGCATCCGGACGGCGGTGGTCTTCCCGGCGCCGTTGGGGCCGAGGATTCCGTAGACGGTTCCGGTGGGGACGGCGAGATCGATGCCGTCCACCGCTCGGTTCTCACCGAAGGCCTTCACCAGTCCGGTCGTCTCGACGGCCGGTTCGGCGTTCACCCGCACCTCCCTCGGCGAAGGGCCCGTCGGTGATCCGGTGGGCGGTCCTGTCGGTGGCCCGGTAGATCGTCCCGCCTGTGGTGCGGTCGGTGGTCCTCTCCTCCGGCCAGTCCTCCCGCGAGTAGAAGAAGTAGTACATGGCGAGTGCCACCGGGACGCCGACCACCAGTCCGAGAATGGTCGAGCGCAGCACGCTGGTGTCGGTCAGACTCACCAGGAACCCGATCGCGCACGCCGTCAGCGCCCCGTAGGCCACCGCCCGCGCCTCACGCGGGATCACGTACTGGAGCCGGGCCAGGGCGAAACAGAGCACGGCGAGCGCGACACCTGCGGCGAAGCCCAGTGCCACCTGACCGCCCGTGCTCGGACCGCCGTCGCGCCGGATGAACGCGGCGTAGAAGCCGTAGATGACGCCGAGAAGCAGCGGCACCGCCCAGGCCATCGCGGTGTGGTGGTGGGCCGGCGTCCGGGCCCTCGGCGCCCGGGGCCTCGACCCGGCGGGCATGGCTGCGTGTGTGGCCATGGCGGAGAGCTCCTTCCGTCGCCCCCCTTTTCACTCCAGCGCACACCCAGCCACGCCACCCGGCAACTCGAATGGACGACGGCTCGGGGCGCTCCACGGGCCGCCGGGATTCCCTGAGGAGATGCGGACCTCTCTCTCAGCGCCCCTGTCGGCCGTGCTGCTCGTCCTGCTCGCCGTCCTGGTGCCGCTGAGCGCGCTCTCCGCATGGGTCGACCTGGAGGTCGACGACACCGACCGGTACGTGGCCGCCGTCTCCCCGCTCTCGTCCGACCCCGCGGTGCGCGAGACCGTCGCCGACCTCATCACCGACGAGGCGATGAAGCGGATCGAGCTGGGCGGGCTCCAGGACGCGATGCGGGACTTCCTGCACCAGGGCGTGCTGTCGTTCACCACGACGGACGCGTTCCGTTCGGCTTGGGACGCGGCGAACCGCACCGCCCACACGTCGATCACGGCCGCGCTCGACGGGGACTCGGGCGAGGCGGTGACCATCGACCTGGCCCCGGTGATCGAGCAGGTGAAGAAGGAGCTGGAGAACAGTGGAGTCCCGTTCGCCGACCAGATCCCCGTCGAGCGCACCGAGCTCACCGTCCTCTCCGGGGACCGCGCCGACCACGTGCGCGAGACGTTCGGCTGGCTGCGGTACGCCAGCGTCTGGCCGGCCGTGGCCACGCTGGTCCTGCTCGTGCTGGTGGTGGGGCTGGCGACGGTCCGGGGCGGCCGGCGGGCCGGTCTCTTCGCCACCGCCGTCGTGGGCGGCGGGCTCGTCCTCGGCGCGGTCGTGCTGCGGGTGCTGATCGCCCTGGGCCGCTCCGAGGTGCTGGACGCGGTGCCGGACAGCGACCGGGACGGGGCGGCGGCCGTCTCCGATGCTTTGACCGCTTCCCTGCGCACCACGGTCTGGTGGCTCCTCGGCGTGGGCGCCGTGCTGCTGGTGGGCGGCCTCGTCGCCCGGTACCTGCTGACCTCGCCGCGCCCCCGGCGATGACTCCCGGGCGCCCCGGGAACGGGTGGTGTCCGGCGCCGACGTGCGGCACCCAACGGGCCGGGCGAGAGTGGGAACCTGAACGCCGGGGGTGACTGGGAGGTCCGTATGCGTGCCGTCGCCGTCACCGCGCCCCTCGGGGAGCCCATGCTCGTCGAGCTCCCCAAGCCCGATCCGGAAATGGGCGAGGTACGGGTACGGATCGAGTACGCGGCCCTCAACCCGTACGACTGGCAGCGCGCCGACGACCCGGCGGCCGGCCTGTCCCCCCAGGGCTTCCCGCACGTCCAGGGCTTCCCCCACGTCCAGGGCTTCCCGCACGTCGTCGGGGTGGACTTCGCCGGCCGGGTGGACATGGTCGGCCGCGGCCCCAGCCGCTTCCGGGTGGGCGACCCGGTGTTCGGCCGGGTCGCCCACCCGTCGCCCGGCGGGGGCGCGTACGCCGAATACGTCTCGGTCCACCAGGACTCGCCGATCGCCCTGGTCCCGAGCGGGCTGTCGCTCAAGGTCGCCGCCGCGCTGCCGACCGCCGGTACGGCCGCCTGCCAGATCCTGGCCGCCCTCGGCGCCGGCGAAGGCGACTGTCTGCTGATCGTCGGAGCGGCGGGCGGCATCGGCAGCTACCTCACCCAGCTCGCCTCCGCCCGGGGCGTACGCGTCCTCGCGGCGGTGCGCGGCGACGAACGCCGCAGGATGTCCATCCTCGGGGCCGCGCGCACCCTGGACGTCTCCGCCGGACCGGAATCGCTCCCCGCCGCCGTGCGGGAGTCGCACCCGCACGGCGTGGACGCCCTCGCCGACCTCGTCTCCGAGGCCCCGGAGGCCTTCGCCGCGCACACCGCTCTCGTCCGGGACGGCGGCGTCGCGCTCACCACCCGGGGCGCGGGCGCGAAGGCCGGGAACCGCGCGCTCCACACCGGCCCGCCCCCCGTCGACTTCCGGCTCGCCCCGTCCGCCCTACTGCTCGACGCCCTCGCGGCGGCGGTGACCAGCGGGGCGTTCGTCGTCCCGATCGACTTCGAACTGCCCCTGGAGAAGGCCCCCGAGGCGCTCGCGCAGAACCGCGCGGGCGGCGCCCGGGGCAAGACGGTCTTCGTCCTCCGGCCCGGCGCCGGACACCACACCGGGTGATCCCCCGCCACCGACGTAAGGAACCCCCGTGCCCGACAACGACATCCTCGCGAACATCGACGAACTCGTCGCCGAGGAGCGCACCCTGCGCGACCGGTCCACCGCCACCCTCGGCCTGTCCGCGGAGGAGAGGATCCGGTTGCGTACCGTGGAAGTTCAGCTCGATCAGTGCTGGGACCTGTTGCGGCAGCGCCGCGCGCTGAGCGAGTACGGCGAGGACCCCTCGAAGGCCCGGGTACGCCCGCCCGACGAGGTGGAGGGATACCAAAGCTGAGCCCCGCGGCAGCCCCCACCACCCGGTCCGAACCGGCCCCGACCGAACCGGCCCCGACCGGTCGGGACCGGTTCGGTCAGACGCCGCCCGTGCTCCGGGCAGCCCGCGAGGAGAGTGAGCAGTGGCCACGGCCGACGCCGGCACCAAGAAGCGACGCGTGACGCCGCCGCCCTGGCTGCTGAACGGACTCCGCCCGCAGCCCACTCCGATCCCCTGGGCGGCCGTACTGCGCGCCTCCGTCGCCATGGCCGCGCCCCTCGCCATCGGCTTCGCCGTCGACCGGCCCTCCTACGGCGCCCTCGTCTCCATGGGGGCGCTCTCCGGTGTCATCGGCGACACCGCCGACGCCTACCGGATGCGCATCTTCAACATCGCCGTCCCCCAGCTCTTCGGCGCCCTCGGCGTCACCCTCGGCTCACTCGTGTACGGAACCGGCTGGGCCGCCGTGGCGGTCCTGACCGCCCTCGCCCTGGTCTCCGGGATGATGTCCACGATCGGCGCCGTGGCATCCGTCTCCGGCCTGCTGCTCCTGCTCAACTCCGTGATCGGCGCCGGTCTCCCGATGCCCGACCCCTGGTGGGTCGCCCCCCTGCTGCTCGCGCTCGGCGGGCTGGTGGTGCTGGCACTCGCCCTGCTCTCCTGGCCGTTCCGCCGCAGACTCCCCGAACGCACCGCGGTCACCCGCACCTACCGGGCGGTCGCCGCCCTGCTGCAGGCGGCCGGAACCTCCGCGTACGAACTCCACCGCCAGGACGTCACCGAGAGCCTCAACACCACCTACGACCTGATCCTCGCCCGCCGGGCCCGCTACCACGGCCGCAGCCCCGCCATGGTGCGCACCCTCTCCCAGCTCAACGTCGTGATCCCGCTCGTCGAAGCCGCACCCGCCGCGCACGGGGAGGGGCGCACCCTGCCCGACGCCGTCCCGGCAGCCGTACGCGCGCTCGCCGACGACATCGAGCAGAGCCGCACCGGAGGCCCCGAACCCGAACTTCCCCCGCCCGATTCGCCCGCCACCCACGCCGTGGACAGCGCGCTGCGCCACACCGCCACCGTCGTACACCGGGCCGACCCCGACCCGTACAACGTGGACGACCGGCTCGGCCGGCCCGCCGCCCTGCGCGTCCGGGTGCGCCGCTCGCTCCGGGCCGTCCTGCTCTCGGAGGCCTCCTGGCGCTACGGGCTGCGCCTCGCCCTCTGCATCGGGCTGGCCCAGGCGCTCACCTCGCTCGTCCCGGTGGAACGCTCCTACTGGGTCGCGCTCACCGTCACCTTCGTCCTCAAGCCGGACTACGGTTCGGTGTTCTCCCGCGCCGTACTGCGGGCCGTGGGCACCACCGCCGGGCTGGTCGTCGCCGCGCCCGTGCTGGCCGAGGTGGAGGCCGGCTGGTGGTTCGTCCCGGCGATGGTGGTGCTCGCCGCGCTGATCCCGGCGCTGACGGCGAAGGGGTACGCGTTCCAGACCGCGGCCGTCACACCGCCGATCCTGCTCCTCTCCGACCTCCTCAACCACCAGGGCCTCGATCTCGTCCGCCCGCGCTTCCTCGACAGCCTGCTCGGCTGCGCGATCGTGCTGGTGGCCGGTTATCTGCTCTGGCCGGAGAGCTGGCACACGCGCGTCGGCGACCGGCTCGCGGACGCGGTGGAGGACACCGCCGACTACGTCGCCTACGCCTTCGACCTCACGAGCGAGCACGACCGGGCCGAGCGCGTCCGCGCCAGGCGGCGGCTCTACCGCGACCTGTCGGCGGTGCGTTCCGAGTTCCAGCGCGCCCTCACCGAACCACCGCCCGTGGGCACGCGGGCGGCTGCCTGGTGGCCGCTGGTCGTCGCGGTCGAGCGGATCGTCGACGCCGCGACAGCGGCCCGGGTACGCCTGAACCACGGAGCCCCGCCGCCCGAACCCGGCGAAGCGATCATGATCGAGGGCCAGTTGCGGGAGCTGGCCGCCGGAATCCGTTCCAGCGAGACCCTGGTGGGGGTACGGGCCGATCTCTCCGGCGTCGAGGAGAGCGTGCTCGGCCCGCTCTGCCAGGAGGTCGCGGCCGCCCGGGCCATCGCCTCACCGCAGCCATGACTATGTTTCACGTGAAACACGGAGAGTGAGCAGCCGTCACGCCATGCACGGTTCCGGCTGCTCCAACTCGCTGCCGGAAGCGGTCGAGTTCAGCGCGGGCCGGCGTCCCTGCCACCCTGGAGCCGGTCCATCTCGCGCCGGTCGCGCTTGGTGGGGCGGCCGGTGCCGCGGTCGCGGACCGGAACCTGGAGGGCCAGTTCGCGCGGCGGCGGGGGCGGACTGTCGTCGACGAAGCACTCCACCGCCACGGGTGCGCCGACGCGCTTCTTCACGATCTTCGTCACGGTGACGATCCGGTCCCGGCCCTCGTGCCGCAGCCGCACCTCGTCGCCGACCCGCACGGACTGCGCGGGCTTCGCGCGCTCCCCCGCGACCTTGACGTGCCCGGCACGGCAGGCGGCAGCCGCCTGCGCCCGGGTCTTCGTCAACCGGACCGACCAGATCCACACATCGACCCGGACGCTGCCTGCCGTCTGTGGAGCCTCACCGGAAACCGAAACCATGCTCCGACTGTAACGGGGAGCGGGTCGCGCGGAGACCTCCGCGGAGACGGACCGCCGAGCTCGCGGCAGCGACCGACGTGCGCGCACCGTGACGAGGTACGTCCGTCCGGGTGTTGAGGAAGAAGTCCGTGAACCTATGGCGAAGTCCGCCTGACCGCCGAACTCTTGGGTTCTCACTAGGAAACGGTTGCGCGTCGGTTCACCCGCGTGCGGGCCGGACAGCCGAACGGCCTGATCCGGCCGCTAACCTTACGTATCCGTCCTGGCCAGGGATGATTTTCCACGGGTCGGACATATCCCGCACCCAACTCACGCGAAAGGCCTCGCCCATGGGCATTCGGAGCTTGCTGCGCAAGGTGTTCGGCCGGGAGCAGGACGAGCCGACCACGGCCACCGTTCCTCCCCAGGGTGAGCGCACCCGATCGACGGAGCCGGAATCGGAAGCGGTCCCGGGCGGCGCTCCCGCTGCCGAACCCAAGGTGACCGTTCCCGCGCCCGCCGCCTCCCCCCTCTCCTCCGCCGCGCGCTCGTCCTCGGACGCGGGCACGGGTGGGTCCGCAGGCACGGACGCGGAAGGCCGGCCGGCCAAGGGGCACGCGGCCGATCTGGTGGCCGCCGCGTTCGACCAGCCGTCCACCCCGACGCCGACGGTGCCGGCCCAGAACACGGGCCCCAAGCCCGCGTCCGAAGCGAAGCCCGCCCCGGTGCCGGCACCCGCCACCGAGCCCGAGCCGGTCACCGGCCCGACCGCGGAGCCGGTCGCCGAATCGGAGCCCGTTGCCGAGCCGGAAGAGGCAGCGGCAGCGGCAGCGGCAGCGGCAGCGGCGCCTGCGCTGATCGAGCCCGAGGCACTCGCCGCCGCCATCACCATCGACATGGACCCGGAGCCCGAGCCCGAAGCCGAGGCAGCCCCGGCCGAGCCCGAGGCCACACAGCCCGAGGCCGCACAGCCCGAGGCAGCACAGCCCGAGGCAGCACAGCCCGAGGCAGCACAGCCCGAGGCAGCACAGCCCGAGGCAGCGGAGAAGGCCACCGAGGCAGCCCTCGACGCGATCATCATCGAGAGCGAGCCCGAGGCTGCGGCCCCGGCCGCTTCGGAACCGGCAGCCGCCCCGGAACCCGCGGCCACCCCGGAGCCCACGGCCGAGCCCACCGCACCGGAGGCCCCGGCCACCCCGGAGCCGCCCGCCGCAGCACCCGCAGCCGAGGCAGCACCCACAGCACCCGCAGCACCCGCAGCACCCGCAGCCGAGGACACCGCCCCGGCGGCAGTCACCGGTACGCCCACCGCCGGAAAGCCCGCCACCTCGCTCGCCCGGGTGAAGTCGCGTGCCCCCGGGCTGGTCGCCCCGTACAAGTCGGCGCAGGCCGCGCTCAAGGCCGGGGGCCTGACCGGGCTGCGGGCCTCCGTCTACCTGGTGCTCGACCGCTCGGGCTCCATGCGGCCGTTCTACAAGGACGGCAGCGCCCAGCACCTGGGCGACCGCACGCTGGCCCTCGCCGCGCACCTGTCGGAGGACGCCTCGGTCGACGTGGTCTTCTTCTCCACCGACATCGACGGCACCACGGCGGTCGGCCTCGAAGATCACGAGGGCCGCATCGACGAGGTGAACGCCGGTCTGGGACGCCTGGGGCGGACGAACTACCACCGGGCCGTCGAAGAGGTCGTCTCCCACTACGAGAAGTCCGGCGCAACCGGCCCCGCGCTGGTCGTCTTCCAGACGGACGGTCCGCCGGACGCCAAGGTCGCGGCCAAGCAGGCGCTGACCGAGGCCGCCCGGCTGCCGCTCTTCTTCCAGTTCGTCGCCTTCGGCGACCACGACGCCAAGGGCTTCGACTTCCTGCGGAAGCTGGACGCCGAGCACGCCGGGTTCTTCCACGCGGGCCCGGCGCCCGCCACGATCCCGGACGCGACGTTCTACCGGGAGATCCTCGCCGGTCTCCCCGCCTGGATCACGGCCCGGTCCGGCGGCTCCGCCGGCTGACTCCGTAACGGGGCCAACAGCGTCCCGCCGCGGCTGAACCACCGCTCCACCGCATGTCACGGCGGGCCCGGTCGACCGGGCCCGCCGTCCGCGTCCCGGGACGAACCCGCCGCCCCACCCGTCCCCGGCGCGCACGCCGGTTCGCTCCACCGGTTCCCTCCACGGCGGGAGAGGCACCGGGAGTCGGGGGAACCTCCTGCGGACCGTTAGGATTTTGACCATGGCGGCCACTGGATCCGAGAAGCAGGGAGAGACGTCGTTCTACGTCTCCACCCCCATTTACTACGTCAACGACGCTCCTCACCTGGGCCACGCCTACACGACCGTCGCAGGCGACGTGCTCACGCGCTGGCACCGCCAGCGCGGCGAGAAGGTGTGGTACCTCACCGGCACGGACGAGCACGGTCAGAAGATCATGCGCACGGCCGATCAGCACGGCGTCACCCCGCAGGCCTGGTGCGACAAGCTCGTCGAAGAGGCGTGGAAGCCCCTCTGGGAGCACCTCAACATCGCGAACGACGACTTCATCCGCACCACGGAGAAGCGCCACACCGACCGGGTGCAGGAGTTCGTCCAGGACCTGTACGACAAGGACGAGATCTACAAGGGCGGGTACGAAGGCCCGTACTGCGTGGGCTGCGAGGAGTACAAGCTCCCCGGGGACCTCATCCAGGCCGAGGACGGCACTCCGCTGTGCCCGATCCACAAGAAGCCGGTGGAGATCCTCAAGGAGGAGAACTACTTCTTCAAGCTGAGCGAGTACGGCCCGAAGCTGCTGGAGTTCTACGAGGCCAACCCCGGCTTCATCCAGCCGGAGTCCGCCCGCAACGAGGTCGTCAACTTCGTCAAGCAGGGCCTCCAGGACCTCTCGATCTCCCGCTCGACCTTCGACTGGGGCGTCCCGGTGCCGTGGGACGAGAAGCACGTCATCTACGTGTGGGTCGACGCCCTGCTCAACTACGCCACGGCGGTCGGCTACGGCGCCAACCAGGAGAAGTTCGACGCGACCTTCCCGGCCAACGTGCACCTGGTCGGCAAGGACATCCTCCGCTTCCACGCGGTGATCTGGCCCGCGATGCTGATGGCCCAGGGCCTTCCGCTGCCGGGCCGGGTCGCGGCCAACGGCTGGCTGATGGTCGGCGGCGAGAAGATGTCGAAGTCGAACCTGACCGGCATCAAGCCGCAGGACCTGACCTCGCACTTCGGCGTGGACGCGTACCGCTGGTACTTCCTGCGCGCCATCGCCTTCGGCAGCGACGGCTCGTTCTCGTGGGAGGACTTCTCGGCCCGCTACACCTCCGAGCTCGCCAACGACTACGGCAACCTCGCCTCCCGCGTGGCCGCCATGATCGGCAAGTACTTCGGCGGCACGCTCCCGGAGGCGACCGCCGCCGGTGACGCCGAGCAGGCGGTCCAGGAGGGTCTCGCGAAGGCCGTCGCCACGTCGGACCTGAAGATCGGCGAGGAGCTGGACTTCCAGGCCGGCATCCTGTCGATCTTCGATTTCGTGAAGCAGGTCAACGGCTACATCACGGAGCAGGAGCCGTGGAAGGTCGCCAAGGACACCTCGCCCGAGGGCCAGGCCCGGCTGGCGACGATCCTGTACACGGCCTCCGAGGCGCTGCGTGGTGTCGCGGTGCTGCTGAACCCGGTGATGCCGGAGACCTCGCAGAAGCTGTGGGAGTCGCTCGGCGCCGAGCCCGTGCTCGGGGCGCTGGCCGACCAGCGCGTCCAGGACGCGGGCACCTGGGGCCGGCTGCCCGCGGGCGCCACGGTCACCAAGGGTGCGGTGCTCTTCCCGCGTCTGGAGGAGAAGCCGGCCGCGTAGCCGCACGCGGCATTGCACAGCCGGGCGCCGGGCGTGCGCGGCACGTCGCACGGCCCGTGCACGGCCCGTGCACGGCCCGATCGCACGCACAGCGGACACGCAGGAAGGGCGGGACCCCCGTGGCCCCGCCCTTCCTGCGTACCCGGGCCCCGGTCCCGCCGGAGGCGGACGCCCGCCCGGGGCCCGGGTACGTGTCAGCGGGCCAGTGACGCCTTGTCGCCCATCACGATGACCGGCTTCTTCCCCGGGTCGAGCGTGAGCAGCAGCTCCTTCATCCGGTCCTCCGAGACCGAGACACAGCCCTGGGTCGGCCCGCCGTGGTCCACGTGGATCCAGATGCCGCCGCCCCGGTCCTCGCCCAGCGGGCGCTCGTGGTCGATCGGGCTGACGCCCTCGACCCGGTTGTAGTTGATGGCCACGACGTAGTCGAAGGAGCCTTCCAGCGGCTCGCCGAAGAATCCGTCGCCCTCCACCGCGAAGTAGTCCTCCTCGTCGTACGGGAGCAGCGTGCCGGGGTCCGGGAGCTTGCCGCCCGCGTCGGTGAGGCCGAAGACGCCGACGGGAGACCTGAGGTCCCCGGTGGAGTGCTCCTCGGTCCACCCCTCCATGCCGTTGTGGGCGGCCCAGGGCTCGAAGACCGGGGTCCAGCTGCGGTCCGGGGCGTCCCGGACGTAGAGGACGGCGGTGGACTCGTTGGAGTCCGCCCCCTGGCCGGTGACGACGAACGCCTGCCGGGCATCGACGGGAATCTCCGCCCGGGTGGCGGGCCCCAGCCCCGGGATCTCCAGCGGCGGCGCGGGCGGGGCGGGCGGCGCCGGGGCGACGACGGCCCCCTGGCTGCCCTCGCCGTCCGACCGGACCCCGGCCACGCCCTTCGGCGGGGCCCCGGACGAGGCGGGGGCACCGCAGCCGGTGAGCATCAGGAACAGCGCGAGGACCGGAACAGCGAGCAGGCGCGCCCACAGGCGCCGACGGACGGCGGGAACGGACGGACCGAGCGGGCCGGGCGAACCGGACGGGCCGCCCGGGCCTCCCAGGGAAAAGGACGGACCGAGGACGACGGACGGGCCGGGGAAGACGCGCGGACGGCGGGAGACGGACACGGGGCGGGCTCCTGAGTGGTTCTGACTGACGGCCTCTCAGGAGCCACTCTTCGCCGCGCCCGGCCTTCGCGAATCCGGGCGGGGGCCATCCGGCGGTACGCGGGTCGCCCGTCACCGGGCGTCCGGCCCGTACCCCTCGTCGGACACCCGCGAACGTGAAACAGCCCCCGACCGGCCGGTCGGGGGCTGTTTCACGTGAAACGCAGGGAGCTGCGGGGCGCGGCGCGGGAGGGCGCCGGCTGCCCCGTCCCGCCCTACTTCTCGGTCTTCTCCGCGGCGGTCTCGGCCTTGGCGGCCTCGCCCTTCGACACGGCGACCGGCTTGCGGAGCTGGATGTTCAGCTCGCGCAGACGGGCCTCGTCCAGCACCGTCGGAGCGCCCATCATCAGGTCCTGGGCGTTGCCGTTGAGCGGGAAGGCGATCGTCTCGCGGATGTTCGGCTCGTCGGCGAGGAGCATCACGATGCGGTCGACACCCGGGGCGATGCCCCCGTGCGGCGGGGCGCCGAGGCGGAAGGCGCGGAGCATGCCCGCGAACTCCTGCTCGACGGTCTCGCGGTCGTAGCCGGCGATCTCGAAGGCCTTGAGCATCAGCTCGGGCTCGTGGTTACGGATGGCGCCGGAGGACAGCTCGATGCCGTTGCAGACGATGTCGTACTGCCAGGCGAGGATGTCCAGCGGGTCCTTCGTCTCCAGGTCCTCCAGGCCGCCCTGGGGCATCGAGAAGGGGTTGTGCGAGAAGTCGATCTTGCCGGTCTCCTCGTCCTTCTCGTACATCGGGAAGTCGACGATCCAGCAGAACCGGAAGACGCCCTCCTCGAAGTTGCCGGAGCGCTTGGCGGCCTCGACGCGGACGGCCGACATGATCTTGGAGACCTCGTCGAACTCGCCGGCGCCGAAGAAGACGGCGTGGCCCGGGACGAGCGAGAGGCGCTCGGTGAGCGTCTTGACGTCCGCCTCGGTGAGGAACTTGGCGATCGGACCGGCCAGCGTGCCGTCCTCGCCCACGCGGACCCAGGCGAGGCCCTTGGCGCCGTGCTCGACGGCGTACTCACCGAGACCGTCGAAGAACTTGCGGGACTGGCCGGCGGTGTCCGGGACGGGCAGTGCGCGGACGTGCTTGCCGGCGAACGCCTTGAACCCGGAGTCGGCGAAGACGTCCGAGATGTCGACGAGCTCCAGCTTGGCGCGGAGGTCCGGCTTGTCGTTGCCGTACTTCAGCATCGACTCGCGGAACGGGATGCGCGGGAACGGCGAGGTGACCTCGCGGCCGTTGCCGAACTCGGTGAAGAGCTCGGTCATCAGCTTCTCGATCGGCTGGAAGACGTCCTCCTGCTCGACGAACGACATCTCGACGTCGAGCTGGTAGAACTCGCCCGGCGAACGGTCGGCGCGGGCGTCCTCGTCGCGGAAGCAGGGCGCGATCTGGAAGTAGCGGTCGAAGCCGGAGATCATCAGCAGCTGCTTGAACTGCTGGGGGGCCTGCGGCAGCGCGTAGAACTTGCCGGGGTTGAGACGCGACGGCACGACGAAGTCACGGGCGCCCTCGGGGGAGGTCGCGGTGAGGATCGGGGTCGCCATCTCGTTGAAGCCGAGGGCCACCATCTTCGAGCGGATGGAGGCGATCACGGCCGAGCGCAGCATGATGTTGCGGTGCATGCGCTCGCGGCGCAGGTCGAGGAAGCGGTACTCCAGACGGCGCTCCTCGTTCACACCGTCCTCGGTGTTGATCGTGAAGGGCAGCGGGGCCGCCTCGCCGAGCACCTCGACCTCGGTGACCTCGATCTCGATCTCGCCGGTCGGGAGCTCCGGGTTCACGTTCTCGGTACCGCGCGCGGAGACCTTGCCGTCGATGCGGACGACGGTCTCCTTGGTCAGCTTCGAGAGCGCCTCGTTCCCCGGGGTGCCGGGGCGGGCGACGAGCTGGACCAGGCCGTAGTGGTCGCGGAGATCGATGAAGAGGATGCCGCCCAGGTCTCGGCGATTGTGCAGCCAGCCGCTCAGCCGGACGTCGGTGCCGACGTCAGAGGCGCGGAGCTCGCCGCAGGTGTGGGACCTGTACCGATGCATCGTCGTTCATCCAGTCTTCGCGGTTGGGGTCTGTGAGCCACCCCAGGCTACCGCCCGGAGCCCGGCCACTTCATTGCCATAAGCACTTCAAGATCATCCGGGGCGGGTGCGCGGCCCCGGGGAGGGCCGCGCACCGGCCGCCGGGAGCGTCCCCGCCGGGGCCGGTCCGGCCCCGTGCGGCGGCGGTCAACGGTGGCGTCCCTCGAACGCATCTTCCTAAAGTGGGGCAATGCGTACCGAGGACATCCTGGCAGCCATCGAGACGGGGCTCTGGCACTGGGACACCGCGGACGGAACGGTCACGATCGACGCGGAGGCCGCCCGTCTTCTCGGGCTGCCCGGGGGCGGGACGTACCGGGAGGGCGCCGTACGCGCCTGCTACCACCCCGCCGACTGGAACGAGGTCCGCTCGGTCGTGAGCCTCGCGGTCGCGGAGGACACCCTCGCGGAGTCCCGGCTCCGGATCGTGGACGGGCACGGCACGGTGGTCCGTACGGTACGGACCCGGTCCAGGCCCCACGTACCGGAGGGAAAGACCGTCGAGCAGGTCGTCCTCAGGGGCACGCTCCAGGAGGTCGCGGAGCCCATCCCCGGCACGTCCGTGCAGACCCCCGTCACCGGCGACTGGCGGCGCTCGCGCGAGGCGTTCCTGCTGGACGCGGGGCGGGCGCTGGCCGAGGCCCGGTCCACGGCGGAGGTGCTGCGGGTCGCCGGCTCGCTCTCGATGCCGGGCTTCTCTCCGGACGGACTGGCGGTCTTCGGCATCAACGGGGACCGGCTGACCGTCGTCGGCCACCGCGGCCAGAACGACGGCGACGAGGAGCCCTTCGCCGACATGCCGCTCCAGACCGACTATCCCGCCGCCGAGGTGGCCCGTACCGGCCGGGCGATCTATCTGCCCACGCCCGAGGAGTACGCCCGGCGCTTCCCGCTCACCTGGCCCCTGGCGCGCGGTTTCGGCCGACGGTCGTGGGCGTTCCTGCCGCTGGTCGCCTCCGGCCACACGATGGGCGCCTGGATGGCGGGCTTCCGCCAGCCGGTGGGGTTCTCCCCCGACGAGCGGGCGGTGCTCACCACCGTCGCCAGGATGCTCGCCCAGGCGCTCGCCCGCGCCGGGGTGGCCGAGACCGAGCGTGAGCTCTCGCAGGGGCTCCAGCGGGCGATGATGCCGTCCCTGGGCGTGAGCACCCCCGGCATCACCGTCGCGGCCCGCTACATCCCCACCGGCGGCGGCCTCCAGGTCGGCGGCGACTGGTACGACATGATCCCGCTGCCCAACGGCCGGGTCGCGCTCGTCATCGGCGACGTCCAGGGACACGACGTCCGCGCGGCCGGGCTGATGGGCCAGCTCCGCATCGCCCTGCGCGCGTACGCCTCCGAGGGGCACCGCCCGGACGCGGTACTCGCCCGCGCCTCCCGCTTCCTGACCGGTCTGACCGAGGCGTACGAGAACGGAAGCGGCGGAAGCGACGAGGAATCGGCCGCCCGCTTCGCGACCTGCCTGTACGCCGAGGTGGACCCGGCCGGCGGCATCCTGGAGATCGCCCGCGCCGGCCACCCCGACCCCGTGGTGATCAGCGCCGACGGCATCGCCGTCATCCGGCAGACGGAGGGCGGGCTGCCGCTGGGCATCGAGACCGACTCCGACTACCCGACGACCCAGGTGGTGCTGGAGCCCGGCGAGTCGATCATGCTCTGCACCGACGGACTCATCGAGACCGGCGGCCACGACCTCGCGACCGGCTGGGAACGGCTGCGCCCGGTCCTGGAGACGCCCGGAGCCGATCCGGAGACCCTCGTGGAGGCACTCCTGGAGACGGTCCACGGCCCGACCTCGCACTACACGACGGGCCCCCTCGCCGAGCGGCACGAGGACGACATCGCCCTGGTGGTGCTCCGCCGCGACACCCCCGCCACCCTGGCGAAGACCCCGCCGCGCCGGTCCGCCGTCACCATCGCGCAGGCCGAGCCGGAGCGGATCTCCGTCGCCCGCCAGCTGCTGCGCGAGCTGCTGCACGACTGGGCGGACGCGGAACAGGTCGACTCCGCCGTGCTGATGCTCTCCGAGATGACAACCAACGTGCTGGTGCACACCGACGGCAACGCGCTGATGGTGGCGGAGGTGACCGGCGAGCAGGGCGAGCGGCGGCTGCGGGTCGAGGTCGCGGACGGCAGCGACGAACTCCCGCACAAGCGGCGCCCGGGCGAGATGGCGTCCAGCGGACGCGGTCTCGTCCTGATGGAGATGCTGGCGGACAACTGGGGGGTCGATCCGCGCGGCGAGGGCAAGTCGATCTGGTTCGAGCTGTACGAGTCCTCCGAACCGGGCGAGCTCGCCGGGCCGTCGATCCCGTTCGAGCAGATCTGACCCTGCGGTACGGGTGCCGCGGGGACCAGCCGCAGGACACGGGAGAGCGCCTCAGGCCAGCACGGCCGAGAAGCTGTCCAGGGCGATCCAGGTGATGGCGTTGGTGGTCGTACCGCCGAACACCGAGATGCGGCCCGCCGTGCTGATCTCCACCCGGCAGGCGTTCATGCCCGCCTTGTTGTTGCGCGGGCACACGCCCCGGACGAGCTTGGGCACGGCGAGCGAGGCGGGGACCGTGCCCAGCACGGCGTCCCCGGCGAAGGCGCAGTCGACGCCGCCGCGCAGCTGGAGGAAGGCCGTACCGGCGATCCTGATCACGCGGGCGGCCGGTACGTCGGCGGAGGCGGTGACGCCCGCCGCGAGGACGAGGGCGGTCCAGTCGTGGGCGACCTCGACGCCTCCGGTGGTGGCCGCCGCGGCGGGGGCGGCGAGCAGCGGTGTGGCGGCCACCGCCGCCGGGACGGCGACGGCCGCGGTCAGCAGGGCGCGACGGCTGTGGGTTCTCTGCGGCATGGCTGATCCTCGGATGTGTGGAACGGGAGTACGGGCGGTTCGGTGCGGCGTCAGCGCCAGGCCACCGAGAAGGCGTCGAGGCCGACCCAGGTGACCGTGTTGTCCGAGGTCGGTCCGTACACCGTGAGCGCCCCCCGGGAAGAGACCTCCGCCCGGCACACGGAGCGCCCGGCCCGGTTGTTGCGGGGCACCTCGGCCCGGACGGTACGGCTCGGCGTCAGCGCCGGCGGGAGCTGCGCGATCTTGGTGTCCTTCGCGAGCGTCCCGTCGAAGCCGCCGCGCAGCTGGAGGAAGGTGGTCCCGGCGATGTCCACCAGCCGGCCGCGCGGGGCGTGGAGGCCGGTCTGCGGGGTGAGCCCGGGGGCGGGGGTCAGCGCCGTCCAGTCGGCCAGCACCTTGACGCCCTGCACCGGGGCGTCGGTGGAGAGGAAGCAGATCGTGGCCTCGCGCGGCGTGGTGTCGCTCCCGCTGAACCCGAAGAGCAGCCGTGCCTGGTCGCCCATCGGCTCGATGCAGAGCCCCTCCGGCTCCCGGCGCTCCAGCCCGGGTACCGCGGTGATGTGCCGGGGACCGGCGAGAACGGAACCGTCGGTCCAGGACAGCGCGGTGAGGTAGGTGTCGTCCAGGTCCGGGTTGCCGGTGTACAGGTAGAGGTGATCGCCGAGCGAGGCGAAGCCCTGGAAGGTGTCGGCCAGCCGCGGCACCTGCGCGGCCGGAGGATTCGCGACCGTACGCAGGGCGGTCCAGGTGACCTCGCCGGTCAGCGGGTCGATCGGGTACTGGGTGAAGAGGTACCCCTGCGCGGTCAGGTACCGCACCGTGATGCGATGGAACACCGGGTCCACGTTGGGCGCGATGAACCGGGCCTCCGGCACGGGGGCGAACGGCTCCGACAGCACCGCCGAGCTCATGTCGACCGTCTGCCCGGGGAGGTACGGGAACCGGGCGATCCGGGTGCCGAACTGCTCGTGGAGCGGGCCGACCTCGGTCCACAGGTGGGTCCTGCCGCCGACGTGCTGCGCGCCGATCTGGTAACCGTGGCCGAAACCGTCGAGGTGCATGTGGTCGATCGCCAGCCCGGTGGAGCGGTCCATGCGGTAGACGCAGAGGTTGCCGTACTCCAGCGCGTCACGGATCTGCACGACGAAGAGTTCGTGCGTCACCGGGTCGACGGCCATCGACTGGGGTGCCCGGGTGTGCTTCTCGTGGTTCAGCGGCGTACCGCTGAGAACGCGGCCCCAGGGGCCGGTCAGGTCGATGAGATCCGTAACCGCCACGGACAGTTTCCCCTCCCCGCGGGCCCGTGGTGGACCGCGCGCGGAGATCGTATGTGCTCCGTTCCCGGTACGCGCTGGTGGCCCGCCGCTGGTGCCGGGGGCTTCGCCTTCACGAGTGGGGCCGGGCCGGACCGCTCCCCGCCGGTGGCTCCGCCACGGTCCCCGCGTTCCGGTGCCGCAGTTCCTCGATCACCCCGAAGGCGGCCGCGCAGAGCGGTACGGCGAGCAGCATGCCGAGGATTCCGGCGACGCTGGCTCCGGCGGTCAGCACGACGAGGATGACGGCCGGGTGCATGCGCACGGTGCGGCTCTGGATCATCGGCTGGAGCACGTGGCCCTCCAGGACCTGGACGGCGAGGACCACCCCGAGCGCCCAGAGCGCGATGACGAACCCCCGGTCGGCGAGGGCGACCAGGACGGCGACCGCGCCGGAGAGGAAGGCACCGAGGTACGGGATGTAGGCACCGACGAAGACCAGCGCGCCCAGCCCCACCGCGCCGGGCACCCGCAGGATCAGCAGGCCGACGGTGATGCAGAGGGCGTCGATCAGCGCGATGAAGGTGGTGCCGCGCATGAACCCCTCGACCGCCTCGAAGGCCCGGCGCCCCATGGCTTCGACGAGTTCGCCGGTGCCGTGCGGCGCGAGGGAGTGGGCGAGGCGCACGGCCCGGTCGGAGTCGCGCAGGAAGAAGAAGGTGAGCAGCAGGGCGAGGACCGCGGTCGCGATCAGCGAGCCGATCAGGCTGAGCCCGGTGAGGACACCGCCGGCGGCGGTGGCGCCGAACTTCTCGACGAGGTTGCGGGCACTGCCCGCGAGGTTGTCCACCGACGCCTCGTCGCCCAGGTCGAAGTGGTCGATCGCCCACTGGCCGGCGTCCCGCAGGGAGTCCACGATCTGGCCGCCGGTGTCGATGAGCGCGGTGACGACGATGTATCCGGCGCCGCCGACGACGGCGACGAGCAGCGCGCAGGTCAGTCCGGCGGAGAGCGAGCGCTGCACGTGGTGGGCGGTCAGCCAGCGGTGGACCGGGCCGAGCAGCGCCGTACCGAGGAGCGCGAGGAGCACGGGGGTGACGGCGGTCCTGAGGTAGACGGACAGCCAGACGACGACGCCCGCCACCGCGGCGACGAGGAGGAGGACACCGCACCAGGCGGCCGTCCGCCGTACGGCGTCGGGCAGGAGGGGCTTCCGGTTCGGCACTCCCCCACCCGACCACGGGGCGGACGGGGTGTCCCGTCCCGTGGCGCGTGCGGGTGACGGATCGTCACCCGCACGCGGCGTGGATCACATGCCGTGGACCGCCGGGACGGTGCCGAGGCGGCCGGCCTGGAAGTCCTCGAAGGCCTTCTTCAGTTCGGCCTGGCTGTTCATCACGAACGGCCCGTAGTGGGCCATCGGCTCACGGATGGGACGCCCGCCGAGGAGCACGACCTCCAGGTCGGGGGTGTGCCCGTCCTGCTGCTCGTCCGCGCGGACGGTCAGCGAGGAACCGGCCCCGAAGACGGCCGTCTGTCCCATGTGGACCGGGCGGCGCTCGGCGCCCGCGGTGCCGCGGCCGGCGAGCACGTACGCGAGGCCGTTGAAGTCCTCGCGCCACGGCAGGGTGACCTCGGCGCCGGGCCGGACGGTCGCGTGGATCATCGTGATCGGGGTGTGCGTGATGCCGGGGCCCTCGTGGCCGTCGAGCTCACCGGCGATGACGCGGAGCAGCGCGCCGCCGTCCGGGGAGGCGAGGAGCTGGACCTGGCCGCCGCGGATGTCCTGGTAGCGGGGGTCCATCATCTTGTGGCTCTTGGGCAGGTTCACCCAGAGCTGGAGGCCGTGGAAGAGACCGCCGGACATGACCAGCGACTCCGGCGGCGCCTCGATGTGCAGCAGGCCGGAGCCCGCGGTCATCCACTGGGTGTCGCCGTTCTCGATGGTGCCGCCGCCACCGTTGGAGTCCTGGTGGATGAAGCTGCCGTCGATCAGGTAGGTCACCGTCTCGAAGCCGCGGTGCGGGTGCCAGGGGGTTCCCTTGGGCTCTCCGGCCGCGTACTCCACCTCGCCCATCTGGTCCATCATGATGAACGGGTCGAGGTACTTGTAGTTGATCCCGGCGAACGCGCGGCGCACCGGGAAGCCCTCACCCTCGAAGCCGGTCGGCGCGGTGGTGACCGCGAGGACGGGACGGGCGACGGCGTCGCCCGAGGCGGCCACCTTGGGCAGGGTCAGCGGGTTTTCTACGGTCACTGCGGGCATGGGAGCCACCTCCGGGCGGGATCTGCTTCCAATTTAGTTGAACAGTGAACATCCTGCAAGGCGTCGCGCATTCCCGGCGGGGCGCGACACCCCTCCAGACCCCACCCACACCCCTCCAGGCCCCACCCGCGCACACGGAAAAGGCCCGCGCCACACGGGCACGGGCCTTGGACGAGGGTGAAACGGAGGCGTCAGCCGTACATGCGCCGCATCGCGAAGTCGACCATCTGCTCGACGGCCTTGGCATCGAAGACCATCCGGTGGTCGCCCTCCATGTCCAGGACGAAGCCGTACCCGGTCGGGAGCAGGTCGATCACCTCGGCGCCGGTGATCACGAAGTACTTCGACTCCTTGCCCGCGTACCGCCGCAGCTCCTTGAGCGTGGAGAACATCGGGATCACCGGCTGCTGGGTGTTGTGCAGCGCGAGGAAGCCCGGGCCGTCGCCGCGCGGGCAGTAGACCTTCGAGGTCGCGAAGATCTGCTGGAAGTCCTCCGCCGCGAGGGTGCCGGTGGTGAAGGCCCGTACCGCGTCCGCCAGGGAAGGCGGCGAAGGCTCGGGGTACAGCGGCTGCTCGGCGTAGCCGCCGCCCATCTGCCCCATCTGACCCATCTGCTGCTGTGCACCCGGGTTCTGGTCGTAGCCGTACATGCCCCAAAGAGTAATCGGACACATCTCCGGCTCCAGGGGTTGCGCCTTATTACTCGCGGGTAGCATCATCGGAGAGGTCGACTGATACGCGTCATGCAGCCGGCCGGCCTTCCGCACAGCCCGTCGCCCGACCCGCATCACTCCCCGGGGCGCTGCGCGTCACTGCTATTGATTACGGAGCCTTCCCATGGGGCACTACAAGTCGAATCTCCGCGACATCGAGTTCAACCTCTTCGAGGTGCTCGGGCGCGACAAGCTGTACGGCACCGGCCCGTTCGCGGAGATGGACGTCGAGACCGCGAAGAGCATCCTCGACGAGGTCACCCGCCTCGCGGAGAACGAACTCGCCGACTCCTACACCGACGCCGACCGCAACCCGCCGGTCTTCGACCCCGCGACCAACACCGCGCCCGTCCCGGAGACCTTCAAGCGCTCCTACCAGGCGTTCATGGACTCCGAGTACTGGCGCCTGGGCCTGCCGGAGGAGATCGGCGGCACCACCTCCCCGCGCTCCCTGATCTGGGCCTACGCGGAGCTGCTGCTCGGCGCCAACCCGGCCATCTGGATGTACTCCTCGGGCCCCGCGTTCGCCGGCATCCTCTTCGCCGAGGGCAACGACGCGCAGAAGAAGGTCGCCGAGATCGCCGTCGAGAAGCAGTGGGGCTCGACGATGGTACTGACCGAGCCGGACGCCGGTTCGGACGTCGGCGCCGGGCGCACCAAGGCGGTCCAGCAGGAGGACGGCTCCTGGCACATCGAGGGCGTGAAGCGCTTCATCACGTCCGGCGAGCACGACATGTCGGAGAACATCCTCCACTACGTGCTGGCCCGCCCCGAGGGCGCCGGACCCGGCACCAAGGGCCTGTCGCTCTTCCTCGTCCCGAAGTTCCACTTCGACTGGGAGACCGGCGAGCTGGGCGAGCGCAACGGCGTCTACGCCACCAACGTCGAGCACAAGATGGGCCTCAAGGCCTCCAACACCTGCGAGATGACCTTCGGCGACCAGCACCCCGCCAAGGGCTGGCTGATCGGCGACAAGCACGACGGCATCCGCCAGATGTTCATGATCATCGAGTTCGCCCGGATGATGGTCGGCACGAAGGCCATCGCCACCCTCTCCACCGGCTACCTCAACGCGCTGGAGTACGCCAAGGAGCGCGTCCAGGGCTCGGACCTGTCGCAGTTCATGGACAAGACCGCCCCCAAGGTCACCATCACGCACCACCCCGACGTGCGCCGCTCCCTCATGACGCAGAAGGCGTACGCCGAGGGCATGCGCTCCCTCGTGCTCTACACCGCCTCCGTCCAGGACGCGATCCAGGTCAAGGAGGCCGCGGGCGAGGACTCCAAGGCGCTGCACGGCCTCAACGACCTGCTGCTCCCGATCGTGAAGGGCTACGGCTCCGAGCGCTCCTACGAGCAGCTGGCGCAGTCGCTCCAGACCTTCGGCGGCTCCGGGTACCTCCAGGAGTACCCGATCGAGCAGTACATCCGTGACGCCAAGATCGACACCCTCTACGAGGGCACCACGGCCATCCAGGGCCAGGACTTCTTCTTCCGGAAGATCGTCCGCGACCAGGGCGCCTCGCTCAACACGCTCTCCGAGGAGATCAAGAAGTTCCTCGCCGGCGCCCAGGGCAACGAGGAGCTGGCCCCCGCGCTGGACTCCCTCGCCAAGGCCGCCGTGGACCTGGAGGCGATCGTCGGCACGATGATCACCGACCTCACCGCGACCGGCGAGGACGTGAAGAGCATCTACAAGGTGGGCCTCAACACCACCCGCCTGCTGCTCTCCTCCGGTGACGTCGTCGTCGGCTACCTCCTCCTCAAGGGCGCCGCGGTGGCCGCGGAGAAGCTGCCGACCGCCTCCGCCAAGGACGTCGCCTTCTACCAGGGCAAGATCGCGGCCGCGAAGTTCTTCGCCGCCAACGTCCTGCCCGGCGTCTCGACGGAGCGCGCGCTCGCCGAGTCCGTCGACAACTCCCTGATGGAGCTGGACGAGGCCGCGTTCTAGCCGCTCAGCACTCCGTCACACGACGACGGCCCGCCCCCGCACGGCGCATACCGGGGGGCGGGCCGTCGTCGTGTCCACCGCGGGCGGCCGGGGGCCGGGGGACGGGGGCGCACGGCTGCGGACCGTGAATGGTTCACAACAGGCCTCGTTACAGTGAAGAACATGAGTTCCTCCCACCCTTTCGACAGGTCCCACACCGATGACCTGATGTCCTTCCTCGCCGCCAGCCCCTCGCCGTACCACGCCGTGGCCAACACCGCGGCCCGTCTGGAGAAGGCAGGGTTCCGGCAGGTCGAGGAGACCGCGGCCTGGGACGCGACGAGCGGCGGGAAGTACGTCCTGCGCGGCGGCGCCGTCATCGCCTGGTACGTCCCCGAAGGCGCTTCCCCCCACACCCCGTTCCGTATCGTCGGCGCCCACACCGACTCCCCCAACCTGCGGGTCAAGCCGCTGCCCGACACCGGCGCGCACGGCTGGCGCCAGGTCGCCGTGGAGATCTACGGCGGGACCCTGCTCAACACCTGGCTCGACCGCGACCTCGGCATCGCCGGCCGGCTCACCCTGCGCGACGGCACCGACGTGCTGACCTGCGTCGACCGCCCGCTGCTGCGCGTCCCGCAGCTCGCCGTCCACCTGGACCGCTCGGCCAACACCGACGGACTCAAGCTCGACCGCCAGAAGCACATGCAGCCGATCTGGGGCCTGGGCAAGGTGGAGGAAGGCGACCTCATCCGGTTCGTCGCCGAGGAGGCGGGCGTCGACCCGGAGGACGTGACCGGCTGGGACCTGATGGCGCACGCCGTCGAGAAGCCCGCCTACCTGGGCCGCGACCAGGAGCTGATGGCCGGCCCCCGGATGGACAACCTGCTCTCGGTGCACGCGGGCGTCGCCGCGCTCGTCGCCGCCGTCCAGCGGCACACGGCCGAGGGCACCGAGCTCCCGTACATCCCGGTGCTCGCCGCCTTCGACCACGAGGAGAACGGCTCGCAGTCCGACACCGGCGCCGACGGCCCGCTGCTCGGCACCGTCATGGAGCGCTCGGTGTACGCCCGGGGCGGCGGTTACGAGGACCGCGCCCGCGCCTTCGCCGGAAGCGTCTGCGTCTCCTCCGACACCGGCCACGCGATCCACCCCAACTACGGGGAGCGCCACGACCCGACGCACCACCCGGTCGTCAACGGCGGCCCGATGCTGAAGGTCAACGTCAACATGCGGTACGCCACGGACGGCAGCGGCCGGGCCGTGTTCGCCGCCGCGTGCGAGCGCGCGGGCGTGCCGATGCAGACGTTCGTCTCCAACAACTCCATGCCGTGCGGCACCACGATCGGCCCGATCACCGCCGCCCGCCACGGAATCCGGACCGTCGACATCGGGGCTGCGATCCTGTCGATGCACAGCGCCCGCGAACTCTGCGGCGCCGACGACCCGTTCCTGCTGGCCAATGCCCTGACCGAGTTCCTGGCAGGCTGACACCACGTCACCGGCCGCCCCGACGGACATGGTTGACGCCGGGCCGGGTACGCGATCCGTACACCGGCCCGGAGTCACCGGGCCGTCGAGGAGGCGGAAGTCATGGGACTCGGAGGATGCATTCTCCTGATCGGTGTCGGAGCGGTACTCGCGTTCGCCACCGACTGGCAGATCGACACCGTCAACGTCGACCTGGTCGGCTGGATCATGATGCTCGTCGGCCTCGTCGGGGTCTTCGCCTACATGAGCATCGCGCGGCGCCGCCGCATGATCGTGCCGCCCACGACGGTCGTCCCGGAGGACGAGAAGCGGTACCTGTGACGGACCGCCGGGCGCCCGGAAGGGCGTTCGGCGCGCCGCGCGAGAACCGGCCGTAAGCCCTCGGGCGTACGCGACACGGCCGCAGACCGGCCCGGCGGGGCCCCCGATATCCTGGACCCCGGTCCGGGCTCCCGCCCCGGGTGGACACCGCCCGGAAGGAAAACCGCTCGTGGAGTTCCGGCTGCTCGGCACGGTCTCCGTCGAGACCCTCACCGGGCCGGTGCCGCTCGGACCCGCCAAGCGCCGCAGTCTTCTCGCCGCCCTGCTGCTTTCCGCCAACACCCCCGTGTCCGTCGCCCGGCTGACGGAGTGCCTGTGGGACGACACGCCCCCCGCCCGCGCCCGCGGCGTCATCCAGGGACACGTCTCCCGCCTCCGCGCCCTGCTCGTGGGCGCGGAGGCGGAGGCGTACGGGGTGGAACTGCTCACCCTCGGCGACGGCTACCTCCTGCGCCTCCCCGAAACCCTGCTGGACTCGCAGCGGTTCGAGGAACTGCTGATGCTGGCCCGGCAGCAGCGCAGCGCCACCGACGCCGTCCTCATGCTCAGGGACGCGCTCTCGCTCTGGCAGGGGCCCGCACTCAGCGGAGTGTTCGCCGGTCCTCCGCTCCAGGTGGCGGCGCACACCCTGGAGGAGACACGGCTCGCGACGGTGGAGGAACTCGCCCGCGCCTACGGGGAACTCGGCGAGCACCACCGGGCCGCAGCCGTCCTGCGCGCGGAGGCTTCCGCGCACCCGCTGCGGGAGTCCCTGGCGGCGGCCCTGATCCTGGCGCTGTACCGGGCGGGCCGCCAGTCGGAGGCCCTGGACTGGTTCCACCGCACGAGGCGGCTGCTCGCCGACGAACTGGGCATCGACCCGGGCCGCGAACTGGCCGACGCGTACGCGCTGATCCTGCGCGGCGATCCCGGACCCGGCGCCGCACCGGGCCGTACCGTCCCGCCGGGTCCGGCCGGTGACACGGCCACGGAACCGGGCATGCCCGAAGGTCCCGGGACCGCGATACCGGTACCGCCCGCCGCCCCCTTCCCACCCGCCACCGCCACCCACCCCGCCGCCCCGCACCCCACCGATCTGCTGCCTCGCGCACCCCGCGGGTTCCACGGGCGCACGGCCGAACTGGCCGCGCTCACCCGGGCCGCCGCGGGTGAGGCCCCGGTGTGCCTGGTCACCGGACCCGCCGGGGTGGGCAAGACCTCGCTGGCCCTCCAGTGGGCCCACCACAACCCCGCCGCCTTCCCGGACGGGCGGCTCTTCGCCGATCTGCGCGGGTTCAGCGAGACGGGCGAGGCCCGGCCGGGCGACGTGCTGCGCGAGTTCCTGCTCGCCCTCGGCGTCGCACCGCGCCGCGTCCCGGAGTCCGTGCCCGCCGCGGCAGCCCTCTTCCGCTCCCTGACCGACCGCCGCCGGCTCCTCGTGGTCCTCGACAACGCCCGCGACTCCGCCGTCGTCCGCACCCTGCTCCCGGGCGGCGCCGACTGCGTCACCGTCGTCACCAGCCGCAACCGGCTGGAAGGCCTCATCGCCTCCGACGCCGCCAGGCCCGTCCCCCTCGACACCCTCCAGCCCCAGGACGGCACCGCGCTCCTCGCCGGGGTGCTCGGCGAGGAGCGGGTCCACGCCGAACCGGTCGCGGCCCGCCGCCTCGCCGAACTCTGCGGAGGGCTTCCGCTCGCCCTCCGGGTCACGGCCGCCCGGCTGGCCGGACGCCCGCAGCGGACACTGGCCGGACTCGCCGACGAACTGGCCGACGAACACGGGCGGCTGGCCCGTCTCGACGTGGACGACATCGGCGTCTCGGCCGCCCTGCGACTGACCGTGCAACAGCTCACGCCGGACGCCGCGCACCTCCTGGCCCGCCTCGGCCACCATCCGGGCGGCCACTTCGGCCCGTACGCCTGCGCGGCCCTCGCGGGCACCGGTCCCGGGGCCGCCGCGACCGCCCTGGAACGCCTCGGCTCCGCGCACCTCGTCACGGAGACCGCCCCTGACCACTGGGTACTGCACGACCTGGTGCGCCTGTACGCCCGCGGCCTGGACCCGGCGTCCGGGCCCGAGGCACTGATCGGCGTCCTCGACCACTGCGTCGCCACCGCCCTGGCCGCCGCCGACGCGGCGGAACCCGGCGGCGAGCCCTGCTTCGTCCTGCCGGCGGACCACCGCCCCTGCGCCGTAAGGGACTTCGCCGACCGGGCCGCGGCGATGCGCTGGCTGGCCGCCGAACGGGACGACCTGGCCCGGGCGGCCGTCGCCGCCCGGAAGGCGGGCCTGCACGACCGGGCCTGGCGCATCATCCTCCTCCAGTGGCCGCAGGTGGTGTGGCGGGTGCGCGACAGCTGGGCCCCCCTGCTGGAACTGGCGCTGGACTCCGCGCGCGAGGAGAAGGACCCGTACGCCGAGTCGAGGGTGCTCAACCTCCTGGGGTGGGTCCTGACGGAAGAGGGCAGGACCGCCGAGGCCGCCGCACTCCTGGAGCGCTCGCCGGGCCTCGCACGGCAGGCGGGGGACCGGCTGGGCGAGGCGACGGCGCTGATCAACCTGGCGGCCGTCCAGGCCGAGCAGGGCGATCTCGACACGGCGCTGGAGGGCTGCGGACGCGCGGTCGCCCTGGCCCGCGAAGAACGGGACCGGCACACCGAGATGCTCGCCCTGCAGCACCTGGCCCGGCTGCAGCTCACCGCCCACCGCCCCGCCGACGCCCTCGAATCCACGCGTACGGCCCTGGAGCCGGGCCCCGGCCCCGGAGAGGCCGCCCGCCGCATCCTGCTGCTGACCATCGCCGGCGAGTCCCGGCTGGCGCTCGGCGAGGAGGACGGGGGAATCAGGTTGCTGGACCGTGCGGCCGAGGAGGCGGAACACGTCGGCTACGACGAGGGAGCGGTACACGCCCTGGAGGTCCTGTTGCGCGTCTCGGCGCGGGCGGACTACCGCACCCGCCACTGGCTGGCGCTGCGCAGGCTCACCGACGGGAGCTGAGCGCGCACCACACCCCGGTGAGGGGCGGCCCCCGGACGCTGCCGCCCTCCCTCCGCCGGGCGTCAGCAGGACGTCAGCGGGACGGCAGCGGAACGTGAGCGGCGCAGCCCAGAATCGGGAATGTCAGCAGCTCACAGGCGTGATGGCCCGACCGGCCCGCCGTCTCCTCACCACTTCCGGGGGAACTTCCCATGCGCGCGTCCGCCTTCCGCACCCGCACCGCCGTCCTCACCGCCGCGGCCACCGCTGCCCTCGCCCTCACGCTCACCGCGTGCGACGGCGACGACTCCGCCACGAAGTCCGCGGACGCGGCGTCCACCGGGACTGCGCAGAGCGGATCGGCCACGCCCGCCGCCTCCGCGAACCCGGCACAGGACGCGGACGCCACGCAGGACGCCGGTGCCACGGAGACCGCCGACACCGCGTCGACCGGGGGCAGTGGCGGCGCGGCCTCCTCCGCCACCCCGGCCTGCACCACCAAGGGCCTCGTCATCAGTGCCGAGACCCAGGACGGCCCGCCCTACACCCACATCGTGCTGACCGCGAAGAACACCTCGGGGCACAGCTGCCTGATGCCGGGCTTCCCCGAGATCCGGTTCCTGGAGAACGCCCTCGGCGCCGCGCCCGCCGTCGCCAAGAGCAAGCCCGCCGACGCCGTCGTGCTCACCGCCGGTGCCCCCGCGTACGCGGTGGTGCGGCTGTCGGACGGCGGGACGGACGAGGACGTCAGGACCGCCGAGGACTTCACCCTCACCTTCCCGGGCGGCGCCGGCATGGCCACCGTGAAGGCCCCGGGCTCCGGCGGGATCGCCGTCGACCCGGCGAAGTGGGCGACCGGCTACTGGACGCCCGAGCTGCGCAACGGAGCCGACGAGTTCTGAGAGCCTGCCGAGCGGCCTCGGGCCGGGGCGCTCCCCCGGCCGCGCGCCGCCCGGCAGGCTGCGGAGATCAGCCCTGCTCGTCCATCCCGGCCAGCACCAGCGGCAGCCGGGCCACGCCGTCCGCCGTCACCACGACCGGTACGCCCCAGTCCTGCTGGTGGACGTGGCAGGCCGGGTACTCGTTGGCGGGGTCGTCGTCGCAGGACGCCGCCATCGCCGACACGTGCAGGATGCCCTCGGTGACCCCGTCCGCGAGCACCAGATCGCGGAAGAGGTCCGTACCCTGGCCCGAACCCTCGGCCAGCAGTTCCGGCGGGGTCGAGGAGACCAGCAGCCGGGTGGAGGGGCCGTAGCGCAGGTCGAGCTTCTGACCGGCCGGGGCCTGGAAGACCACGTCCAGCCGGAGGTTCCCGGCGGCGACCTCGGTGGCCGCGCGCTGGGTGCGGTGCGCACCGCCGTCGACCCGCAGGGCCTCCTCCGGCAGCCGCAGCCGGGTCAGCCGGTGCCGCGCCGACTCCACGACCACCAGGTCCCCGTCGACCAGCACGGCGTCGCTCGGCTCCCGCAGATCGGTGGCGAGCGTGGTCACCTCGCCGCTCGCCGGGTCGAAGCGCCGCAGCGCGTTGTTGTAGGTGTCCGAGACCGCCACCGAACCGTCCGGCAGCGCGGTGACGCCCAGCGGGTGCTGGAACAGTGCCTGCTCGGCGGCCCCGTCCCGGTGCCCGAAGTCGAAGAGCCCGGTACCCACGGCCGTGGTCACCACGCCCTCGCGGTCCACGAAGCGCAGCGCCGAGGTCTCGGAGTCGGCGATCCACAGCCGCTCCCCGTCGGTGGAGACCGCGAGCCCGGAGGGCTGCGCGAACCACGCCTCGGCGGCCGGGCCGTCGACGAGGCCCTCGTTGGTGGTGCCCGCCGCGACCTCGACGGTCCCGGCCCCGGGGTCGTACGTCCACAGCTGGTGCACGCCCGCCATGGCGATCCAGAGGCGGTCGCCGAACCAGGCGATGTCCCACGGCGAGGAGAGGTCGACCTCGCGCGCCGGACCGGAGGTCGCGGAGCCCTGCCACCACTGGTTACCGGTACCGGCGAGCGTCACCGTGCGGCCGGTGGTGAGGTCCAGGGCACGCAGCGCGTGGTTGACGGTGTCCGCGACGGCGATCCGGCCGTCCGGCAGCACGGTGAGGCCCTGCGGCTCGCTGAACCGCACCTCGTCCCGGCCGCCGTCGGTGAAGCCGCGCTCGCCGGTGCCGTAGTGGCCGCGCACGGTCTCGCCGTCCGCCTCCAGCTCGACCAGACGGTGCCGGGTGGTGTCCGACACCAGGAAACCGCCGTCCGGCAGCAGCAGCGCCTTGCCGGGGAAGCGCAGGTGGGTCGCGACCGGCTCGGGCGCGACGTACGGTCCGTCCCCGCGCCGCAGGGTGCCCTTCGCCGCGTGCTCGGCCTCCAGCTCGTCCACCAGCTTCGCGATGGCGTGGGCGTGGCCCTCACCGGCGTGCTGGGCGACGACGTACCCCTCGGGGTCGATGACCACGAGCGTCGGCCAGGCGCGGACCGCGTACTGCTTCCACGTCGCGAGCTCGGGGTCGTCCAGCACCGGGTGGTGCACCTCGTACCGCTCCACGGCGTCCACGACGGCCTGGTGCTCCGCCTCGTGCACGAACTTCGGCGAGTGCACACCGATGATCACCACGGTGTCGCGGTGCTTCTCCTCCAGCTCGCGCAGCTCGTCGAGGACGTGCAGGCAGTTCACACAGCAGAAGGTCCAGAAATCGAGGACGACAATGCGTCCTCGCAGGTCAGCGAGGGTGTACTGCTGGCCACCCGTGTTGAGCCAGCCGCCCTTGCCGATGAGCTCGGGGGCGCGGACACGGGCACGGTGGGGCGCGGGGGTGGGCGCCGGGACGGCATCGTTCATGCCTCAAGGGTGCCACTCGTATTTCAGTGCCGGGCACCCGCGTGGGACGGGCTTCCGGCGGCCTCAGCTGCTGAGGAACACCTTGCACGTCCCCGACCGCTCGATGACCGCCGCGTACACCGTGAGCAGCTCGGACTCCTTCGCCCGGGCGTAGGCGGGGTCCTCGTCCAGGGGGAACCCCGCCTCCAGGACACTCATCTCCACCGCGTCCGGGGTCTTCGTCCCCACGGAGACGAGCCGGCTGTCCCGGACGAAGGCCGGAACGCCGTCGCAGGGCATCGAGAACTCGACGCGAAACGGGTAGCCGTCCAGCGCCTTGAGCGCACCGTAGGTGATCTTCTCGGCCCCCTCCGGAAGGCGGACACCGTAATCGGACAGGGCCTCGCGCAGGTCGACGTCGGCAGTGTCCGCCGGGGACTCGTACGGGAACGGCCCGGCGTGCTCGGCGGAGTGCAGCCCCTCCGGATCACAGGCGGTCAGCCCTCCGACCAGCAGCACCCCTGTGAACAACGCAGCTGTCCGCCTCGGACGGTGGGGCATGTTCTCTCCTCCGGGTGTCCAGTGGTGCGTGGGATCGGTACGGACGAGGCGCCGGACGCGCTGTCTCCTCCTCACGACCGTGACTCCGCCCGCCCGGTCCTGGTTCCCGTCGCACGCGAGGGACGAGAAGACGTCACCGGGGCAGACACCCCCGTTCATGACGCGGTCATCCTTCATTCACAGAGCCCCGGCACAGCCGGGCACCTCGCGCGCCCCCATGCATTCCGCGCCGGGCTCCGGGAACCTGTGCTCCATGAGACTTCTCGTACGCGAGCGACTGTTCGCCATCGGTGACGACTACTGGATCGAGGACACCGAGGGCCGCAAGGTGTTCCTCGTCGACGGCAAGGCCATGCGGGTACGCGACACCTTCGAGCTGAAGGACGCGAACGGCCGGGTCCTCGTGGAGCTGCGGCAGAAGCTGATCAGCATCCGCGACACGATGATCATCGAGCGCGACGGCGAAGAGCTCGCCCGGGTGAGGAAGAAGCATCTCTCGCTGCTGCGGAACAACTACCGCGTGACGATGGCCGACGGCACCGAGCTGGACGTCAGCGGCAACATCCTCGACCGCGAGTTCGCGATCGACTACGACGACGAGCTGCTGGCCCAGATCTCCCGGCGGTGGCTCAGCATCCGCGACACCTACGGCATCGACATCGTGCGCGAGGACGCGGACGCCTCGCTGCTGATCGCGGTCGCCGTGTGCGTGATCGTGCTGGCGGAGAAGGAGCACGAGAAGGACGAGGACTGAGGGCTGCCGGGGTGCGCCTCGCGGGAGCGGGGCGCCGCCGCGCGCCAGGGGCACCTCGGGGCCGGCGGGACGAGCGGCGTCATCGGAGGTCGTCGGCGGAGACCAGAACCCGGCCGAAGTCGGCCCGCGCGCGGTCGAGGACCGAGGGTGCGGGTCCACCGGTGCGGAGCCACTCGGCCAGATCCGGGGCCTCGACGAGCGTGCGACCGGGAGCGACGGGGGTGACGGTCCACCGCGAAAGGTCCGAGACCTTCGCCAGGTGCTCGTCGGTGAGCAGCTGCATGCAGTGGACGTCGGGGACGAACCGGTTCCACAGGTGCGCGTCGACGCTGAGCGCGGTGGCGGGGACCTCAGGGCGCAGGGGCGGCAGGGCTCGGCCGCGCGCGTCCCAGCCGTACGCCCGACGCGGCGTCGGTGCCATGAACGCGTAGTGCGCGTGCTCCGCTTCGGCGAGGACCGCCGCGCGGGCCCGGCCGGTCCGGTCCTCCAGGGTGGCGGACGTGTCATGGGTCTGATACGTCGCCTGGCCGTCCCGCTCAATTTCTACGATGGCGGCCCGCGACGCCTGCGCGTCCGCGTACAGCAGTGAGCCGGACGAAGCCACGCGCAGAGTCCAGGCCAGGTGCGCCGCCACGTCGCCAGTGGTGTCGAGCTGACTCATCCCGGCGCTGGAGACGTAGGCATCACCCCCCGCCTCGGCCGCCCAGCGCGCGGCCCGCTCGGCCCAACCCGCCGCACCGGCATCGCCCGGCGCGCTCAGCGCGACGTACGCCGTCATCATCGGTTCGGCGATCTGCCGAACCCAGTCCGGCAGCCGGATGGTCTCCGTGGCCCGCAGTTCACCCGACAGCCCACCCGCCCGCAGCTCACCGGCGAAAGCGTCGAGCCACCTGACCAGCGCCCCATCACTCCACAGCGACCCGATCTTCACGGAGACACCCGCGAAACTTGCCGTCAGGAACGACCCCCAGGCGGAGTCCGGCGCGGTCTTGTCGGCCGCGTTGTTGGCCGCCACGAGCCCCTGGCGCGCCACTCCGGCAATCACCTCGCCGGCGACATGACTGTCCGGGGCGAACTCCACCCGGACCTCGTCGAAACCATTTGCTTCCAACTCCCTCATAATGCTTCCGAGTTCGATGCGAATGCCGTCACGGTTCGTCATGCAGCCAGGCTATCCACCAGCACCCTGCGCGCGGGCTGAGTCGAGACCCCTCCGTGGCCCGCGCAGAAGGAAAGCCGTGGCGGTACGGCAGTGGGTCCGGCATCATCCCCGTGTGATCGTGATGCGAGGCGTGCCGGCGACCCGGCGAGGCCGGCCCGAGGTGCTCGACCGCACCGACTTGGCCTCCTCACCATGACCAGCTTCCTGACTCACCGGGCGCGCGTGCACGATGCCCGCCTGCTCCCCCACCGCCGGCACAGCGCACTGCGGAGCTGCCTCACCGTCTTCGCGCCGTACGGCCTCAGGGCCACGTACCACCACCTCACGCTCAGCGCGGCGATCCCCCGACGACTGGAGGCGGATCCGGACGCCCTGGTGCGGGCGGTGGAGGAACTGCACGAGGCGCGGGTGCTGTGGCTCGCGCGGGCGGACGAGTACGCCACGCGGCGCCGAGCGGAGAAGCGGGCCGGACGACGGGCGGCGCCGGACCCGCGCCCGTGGTGGCTGCGGACCGGGTGGGACGATCCGGACCACGTCTGGCACCAGGACCCGTTCCGCCATCCGTCGCTGCGCCTGCCCGCGTACGTCCGGCGGCGGAACGCGATCCTGGACGGCGCCGAGTTGCCCGGTTGCCCGGCTTGCGGGGACGAAGCACCGAGGGTGCTGAGCTCGACCGGACACGGCTGGGTCGAGTCGTGCCGTGGGTGCGCGTGGGAGCTGACGCCGTGTCCGTGCGGACAGCGGCACCGGTTCGAGCCGTTCCACCCGGCCGGGTGGAAGGGGATCTGGCGACGGGCGCACATGAGCGACGAGGGCACACCGAACCCGCATTGGCCTGCGAACTGACCAGTCGGATGCGGCACGGCGACCGTTCGGCAAGCCGGATCACGCCCAGTTCGCGCGAACCCGCGCGGGCGCGCTCCGGGCGACGATCCCCGCAGGTGCGGGGAGCACGACCGCTGGGACATCAATCCAGACGGGCTGGGCGGGACCATCCCCGCACGAACGGGGAGCACGGCCACCTCGCCAAAACCATCCTCATCGAGGAGGGACCATCCCCGCACGGGCGGGGAGCACGTCGTGACGGAGCTGGTGACCAATGAAATCAAGAGACCATCCCCGCGTGCGCGGGAAGCACCCGGCGGAAACCTGGAAGCGGATCACCGACCCGAGACCATCCCCGCGTGCGCGGGAAGCACCTCTCCCTGACCTGGGCCTTTACCCGGCCCCGCTCACCGTTTCGGCCGACTTCACCGACTCGGGCCTATCGCCCTCACCCCACCGCCCCCGGCCGTTCCACCCCCAGCCGCCGGTCCTTCAGGGCCGGGAACTGGGCTCGGGTCTTCTCCACCGTCGCCGGGTCGAATTCCACGCGGAGGATCTCCTCGTCCGGGCCGGCCTCGCCGAGGATCTCGCCCCAGGGGTCGACCGCGATGGTGTGGCCCGCCTGGGGGACGTCGGCGTGGGTGCCGGCGGTGCCGACGGCGAGGACGTACGCCTGGTTCTCGACCGCGCGGGCCTGGGCGAGGAGGGTCCAGTGGGCGCGGCGGCGCTCGGGCCAGCCGGCCGGGACGACGAAGGTCTGGGCGCCCGCGTCGACCAGGCCGCGGAAGAGTTCGGGAAAGCGGAGGTCGTAGCAGGTGGCGAGTCCGAGGGTGGTGTCCGGGAGGGCGACGGTGGTGAGGTTCTCGCCGGCGCCCATCAGGACCGCTTCGCCCTGGTCGAAGCCGAAGCGGTGGATCTTGCGGTAGGTGGCGACGCGTTCGCCCTGCGGGTCGAAGACGAGGGAGGTGTTGTAGAGGGTGCCGTCCTCGGCGCGTTCGACGAACGAGCCGGCGTGCAGCCAGACGCCCGCCTCGGCCGCCGCGCGGGACATCACCTCGTGCGTGGGGCCTTCGAGAGGTTCGGCCTCGTCGGCGAACCGCGTGAAGGCGAAGGCTCCGACCGGCCAGAGTTCGGGGAGGACCACCAAGTCGGCCGGATTCGGACCTGACGCCTCGCCGACCACGAGCGAAGCCGCCCTCGCTCTGCGGTGATTGACGGGTTCGTCCGGGTTTACCGCGATCTGGATAAGAGAGGCGCGCACAGTACCACCGTCCTGGCATTCGAGCCGTCAACACCGGCCTACGATCGTCACACGAAAGCACTGCCGGGGTGCCTGATCGCAGCGTAACTTGGAACTTTCCGAAGGAACGAACCTCCCACGCAGCTCGCCAGACAGCGCCGTCAGTGCCAGCCCACCCGCCGCCAGCACTCCCTGCTCTCCAGCCCACGCAACGAAGAACCGCACGAGGGGTCCCGTGACCGTCCATCCCAGCCTCCAGACCTACGCCGATGCCTGGACCCACTCCATCGAGGCGATAACGGAGCTGGTGCTGCCGCTCGCCGAGGGGGACTGGAACCGCCGCACACCGTGCCCCGCCTGGTCGGTGCGTGACATCGTGTCGCACATCATCGGCATGGAGTGCGAGCAGCTCGGCGACCCGCGGCCCATCCACACGCTGCCGCGCGACCTCTACCACGTACAGAGCGACATCGCGCGGTACATGGAGATGCAGGTCGACGTCCGGCGCCACCACACCTCGCCCGAGATGACCTCGGAGCTGGAGTACACGATCATCCGCCGTTCCCGGCAGCTGCGGAACGAGTCACGCGCCCCGGAGACGATGGTCCGGGCGCCCCTGGGTGCCGAACAGACCCTCGAAGTCGCCCTGCACATGAGGGCCTTCGACGTGTGGGTGCACGAACAGGACCTGCGTGCGGCGCTCGGGCAGCCCGGCAACCTCGATTCCCCCGGCGCCCACATCGTCCGCGACACGCTGCTCGAAGCGCTGCCGAAGGTCGTCGCCAAGGACGCGGGCGCCCCGGCCAACTCGGCCGTGGTGCTCGACGTGCAGGGCCCGCTGGAGTTCCTCCGTACGATCCGGGTGGACGCGGAGGGGCGGGGCTCGATCGACGGTTCGCCGTCGCTGGGTCCGGCCGTGTCGCTGGCGATGGACTGGGAGACGTTCTACCGGCTGGCCTGCGGACGGGTGCGTGCGTCGGCCGTCGCGGACCGGGTCAAGGTGGAGGGCGACGAGGACCTGGCGGCGGCGATCCTGCACCGGTTCGCGGTGACTCCGTAAGTCCGTAAGTCCGCAGCACCGTACGAGGAGTGTCAGCGGAGCAGGGGCAGGAAGACCGTGTCCACGATCTCTTCGAGCACGTCGTCGGGGACCGGGGCGAAGGTCGTGAGGAGTTCGTGGCGCAGCAGGTCGAAGGGGAGTGACCTGATGCGGTCGGTGAGGATTTCCGCCCGGACCTCGCCGCGCGCGACGGCGCGGTCGTAGAGCGCGTCGACGGCCTCCTTGCGGCCGGTGGCGAGGGGGTCGCGCAGTGCGTCGGGGCTGGTGCCGGTGGCGCGGTGGTAGTCGGCGAGCTGGACGCTCATGACGGTGACGAGATCGACGCGGGTGGCGTTGATCTCCCGCATGAGGGCCAGGACGTCCTCGCGCAGGCTCCCGGTGTCGGGGACGTCGAGGAGGGCCCCGCGCATGACGTGGAGGACGGTAGCCCGGACGAGTGCGTCACGGTCGGGCCAGCGGCGGTAGAGGACGGGCGGGCTGGTGGCCGCGCGCCGGACGACGGCGTCCATGGTGAACCTCGCGTAGCCGTTGGCCTTGAGTTCTTCCCAGGCCGCGTCGAGGAGCGCCTTCTCCAGCGCCGGTCCGCGTCGTCGCTCCGCCATCACGTCTCCTTGAGGATCTCTGATCCCTGAACCACTGAGATAGATTTGCCTATCTTATTTCGGAGCCCTACGCTGCCCTCCGTAAGATAGGACTCTATATCTTAGGTGGTTGCCCGTGCGCACTCACGACGAGACCGGGACGGCACCCACACCCGCACCCGCACCGACCGCACCCACGAAGCCCCGCTCCCTGCGCGAGGCCCGGGTGGCGCTGGCCGGGCTGTCGGCGGTGTTCCTCTTCGAGATGCTGGACAACTCGGTCCTGAACGTCGCACTGCCCACCATCGGGCGCCAGACGCACGCCTCGGCCACCGCGCTCCAGTGGGTGACGGGCGTGTACGCGGTCGTGTTCGGCGGGCTGATGCTCGGCTTCGGCGCGGTGGCCGACCGGTTCGGGCGGCGGCGGGTGATGCTCGCCGGGCTGGTGCTGCTGGGCGTCGCGAGCCTGGCGACCGCCTTCGTCACCACCCCGGGGCAGCTGATCGCGGTCCGCGCGGTGACGGGTGTCGCGGCGGCGATGACCACACCGGGGTCGATGGCGCTGGCCTTCCGGCTGTTCGACGAGGACGGCCTGCGGGTACGGGCGACCACCCTGATCTCCACCGTGGGCCTGGCCGGGCTCGCGGTCGGGCCGACGGTGGGCGGTCTCGTACTCGCGGTCGCGCCGTGGCAGGTGCTGCTGCTGGTGAACGTACCCGTGGCCGCGCTGGCGTTCCTCGGGGTACGCGGCGGGATCGCGCCGGACGACCCGGCCGGGCTGCACCGCGATCCGGTGGACGTGGCCGGGGCGTTGCTGGGTACGGCGACGGTCGTGGCCGCGCTCGTCTCGCCGACGCTCTTCGTGGACCGGGGCGCCGGCTCCTTGGCCCCCTGGGCGGCGACGGCCGCGGTGGCGGCCGGGGCGGTCTCGTTCGTGCTGCGGGAGCGGACGGCGCGCCACCCTCTGCTCGAACTCCGGCTCCTCGCAGCCCCGTTGGTGTCGAGCGGTCTGGCGTTCAAGGCGGCGGCCGGGCTGGCGACCGCGGGCCTCGGCTACCTCGTGACGCTCCGGCTCCAGCTCGACTGGGGCTGGTCGCCCGCGCACGCCGCTCTCGGGATGCTGCCGCAGGTGGCCGTGCTGCTGGCGGGCGGCGCGTTCGTCCGGCCGTTCGTGGAGCGGGCCGGGCTCGAACGGGCCGCGTGGCTCAGCGCCTCGGCGGTCGTCGCCGGTCTCGCCGTGTACGCCGTACTGGGCGGGTACGGCTACGGGTGGGTCGCGCTCGCCCTCGTACTGGTGGCCGCCGGCATGCGGGTGGTCGGCGTCGTCGCCGGGGTCAACGTGATGCGGGGGCTCCCCGAATCCCGGACCACGATCGGCGCGGCCCTCGTGGACACCGCCTCCGAGGTCACCTCCGGTGCGGCCGTCACCGTCTCCGGCACCGTCCTCGCCGCGCTGTTCACCGGCAGCCTCGCGGGCTCGCGGTGGAGCGCCCGGCAGACCGCGGAGTTCCAGGAGGCCACCACGGTCGCGGGCCTGGCGCTCACCGTCGTCGCCGCGGCGCTCGTCGGCTGGGGCACCGCCCGCGCCCGGCGGGCCACCCACGGGGGTGGGTGACCCGGTGCCCCGGTGCCCCGATGCCCCGATGCCCCGATGCCCCGATGCCCCGATGCCCCGATGCCCCGATGCCCCGGTGACCCGGTGCGCCCGATGCCCCGATGCCCCGGTGCGCCCGGTGACCCGGTGCGCCCGTACCACCGGGCAGGCACCTCACACCGGCACGTGCACCGCTTCGACCCGGCTGATCACGTGGTGCTCGCTCTCCCGCACCGCCGCGCGCCCGCGCAGCCGCAGGATCTGTACGACGCCGAGCGCCTCCAGGAAGAACACCGAGGAGAACGCGATCGTGTAGTCGTCGCCGGTCGCGTCGAGCAACACCCCGACCAGGAACAGCGTGGTCATCGAGGCGACGAACCCACCCATGTTGACGATGCCGGAGGCGGTGCCCTGCCGCTCGGGCGGGTTGGCGGGCCGCCCGAAGTCGAAGCCGATCATCGAGGCGGGGCCGCAGGCCCCGAGCACCACGCAGAGCATGATCAGCAGCCACATCGGGGCGTGACCCGGGTGGAAGACGGCGGCCGCCCAGAACACCGCCGTCGCCCCGACCGTGCCCAGCGCCAGCGGCAGCCGGGCGGCGTGGTGGCGGGCGATGACCTGGCCGTAGACGAGCCCCACCGACATGTTGGAGAGCACCACCAGGGTGAGCAGGCTGCCGGCCGTCCCCCGGCTGAGCCCCTGGTCCTCCACGAGGAACGGCAGCCCCCACAGCAGCAGGAACACCATCGCCGGGAACTGCGTGGTGAAGTGAACCCACATCCCGAGCCGGGTGCCGGGCTCGCGCCAGCACGCGGCGATCTGCCGGCGTACGTACGCGGCGCCCGCGTGCTCCACGGGCGGGGGCTCGTGGCCCTCGGGGTGGTCCTTCAGGAAGAGCAGCATCAGCACCAGCACCAGCACGCCCGCCAGCGAGCTGCCGACGAAGGTGGTCGTCCAGCCGAAGGAGTGCAAAGCGCGGGCGATGAAGAGGGTGGAGACGAGGTTGCCCGCCATCCCGAAGAGCGCGGCGACCTGGCCGATCAGCGGGCCGCGCCGGGCCGGGAACCACCGGGTACCGAGCCGCAGCACGCTGATGAACGTCATGGCGTCGCCACAGCCGAGCAGCGCGCGCGAGGCGAGCGCGGAGCCGTACGAGGGAGAGAGCGCGAAGCCGAGCTGGCCCGCGGTGAAGAGGACCGCGCCGAGGGCGAGGACCCTCTTCGTGCCGAGCCGGTCGACCATCAGGCCGACGGGTATCTGCATCCCCGCGTACACCAGCAGTTGGAGGATGGAGAAGGTGGACAGCGCCGAGGCGTTGACGTCGAACCGCTCGGCGGCGTCGAGCCCGGCGACCCCGAGGCTCGTACGGAAGATGATCGCGACGAAGTAGACGGCGACCCCGATGCCCCACACCCACGCGGCACGACGGCCGCCGGGCGGATCACCGGGGAGGGAGAGGGTGGGCGCTGCCGCCGAGCTCATCGGTCCTCACCCCGCACCAGCACCTTGACCCGGCCGACGTGGCGCCGGACGACCTGGGCGGCCTCCTCGGCATCGCCCGAGCGAATGGCCTCCAGCAGCTCCGCGTGCTCGTTGATGTTGGCGGCGATTCGGCCGGGGTGCGCCTCCATCACGGCGACGCCCATCCTCAACTGCCGGTCGCGGAGCTGGTCGTAGAGGCGGGAGAGGATCTGGTTCCCGGCGTTGCGCACGATCTCGGCGTGGAAGCAGCGGTCGGCGACGGAGACGGCCTCCAGGTCGCCGGCCTCGGCCAGGGTGCGCTGCTGCGCCAGCAGCTCTTCCAGCCGGCCGATCAGTCCGGGGGAGGCGGGCACCGCCTTGCGGGCGGCGAACTCCTCCACCAGCAGCCGGGTTTCCACGACATCGGCGATCTCCTGCGCGGAGACCGCGAGGACGAGGGCGCCCTTCTTCGGGTAGAGCTTGAGCAGCCCTTCCACTTCGAGGCGGAGCAGCGCCTCGCGCACGGGGGTCCGGGAGACGCCGACGGCTTCGGCGAGGTCCCCCTCGGTCAGGAGCGTCCCGCCCTCGTAGCGGCGGTCGAGTACCGCCTTCTTGACGTGGGAGTAGACGCGGTCGGCGGCGGGTGGCGGTTTGGACTCCGCCCGATGGGCAGCAGGAGGTGATGCGGGAGACGCGGCAGGCATGCACACAGCATAGATACAACATGGACGCATGAGGGGAACCGTCCATGATCCGGACGTCCCGGCAAACCCTCACGACCCTTTGGCCACAGGCGCATCAGCGACCTCAGGGGCAGCGGGGAGGCCGGCCCCGCGCGTTACGATGCGCAGCGCTCCGCACGCCGCCCAAACGCGCCCCGGCGCGCGTACATCCAAGCGGCCTTCCCAGGAGTCTCACCATCAGCGGCTCCCATGCAGCCGCATTCCAGTGGCATTTGGAGCATTTACCTTGAAAATCCGCATGACGGGCATTCGTCGCACTTCGGTCGCGGCGACCGTTACCCTGACGGCCGGTGCCGTCATCGCAGGTGGGGCACTCGCCACCACCGCGCAGGCGGCCACGGTCCCGACGCCCACCGTCGTCGCGCCCGGCGGGTTCGTGATGAACAACGCGAACGCTTCGACGCTCTACTCCAAGGGCGCCGACACCCGCCGCGCCACCGGCTCCACCACCAAGATCATGACCGCCAAGGTGGTGCTGGCCCAGAAGAACCTCAATCTGAACAGCACCGTCACGATCCAGAAGGCGTACAGCGACTACATCGTCGCCAAGGGCGCCTCCTCGGCGCACCTGATCGTCGGCGACAAGGTCACCGTGCGCCAGCTGCTGTACGGCCTGATGCTGCCGTCCGGCTGCGACGCGGCGTACGCGCTGGCCGACAAGTTCGGCACCGGCACGACCCGCGCCGCCCGCGTGAAGTCCTTCCTCGGCAAGATGAACGCCGACGCGAAGGCCCTCGGCCTGAAGAACACGCACTTCGACTCGTTCGACGGCATAAGCAATGGCTCGAACTACTCGACGCCGCGTGATCTGACGAAGATCGCCAGCAGCGCCATGAAGAACTCCACCTTCCGCGCCGTCGTCGCCACGAAGTCGACGAAGCAGAAGGTCACCACGAAGAGCGGTGGCTACCGCTACATGTCGTGGACCAACACCAACAAGCTGCTGAGCAGTTACAGCGGCATGATCGGCGTCAAGACCGGCTCCGGCAGCAACGCCAAGTACTGCCTGGTCTTCGCGGCCACCCGCAACGGCAAGACGGTGATCGGCGCCGTCCTGGCCTCCACGTCCGAGACCACCCGGACCTCCGACGTGAAGAAGCTGCTGGACTACGGCTTCAAGAAGTAGTCCCCGGCACCCGCACAGGTACCCAGGAGGGGCCCGGACCGCGCGCGCTCCGCGCACCGGGCCCCTCCGCCCGTTCCGCTCCTCCCCCCGGCGTCCTCGCCGCTCGCCGGCCCGGTCCGAAAGGCCCCTCTCCCCACGTGACCCCGTTCTCCCGCATACGGCTGCGCACCGCCGCCGCCGTGTCCGTCGCGGCCACCTCCGGCACCCTGCTCGCGGCCATCTGCGCCACCCCCGCCGCCGCGGCCACGGTGACCTGCAAGACCAACTACTTCACGCGCACCTACTACGCGAACACCACGTTCGCCGGTACGCCGAAGAAGACCGACTGCGACAACGTGATGGACCAGAACTGGGTCAACGGCGCCCCCGTTTCCGGTCTGCCGAAGGACAACTTCGCCGTCCGCTACTCCGTCACCCGCGACTTCGGTTCGGGCGGCCCCTTCACCCTCGCCGCCTCGGCGCGCGACGGCGTACGCGTCTACCTCGACGGCGTACGGAAGATCGACATCTGGAAGAACGGCTCCGCCACCGTCTCGAAGTCGGTCAACCTGACCATCCCGTCCGGCAAGCACACCCTGCGCGTCGACTACGTCAACTGGACCGGCGCCGCGAACGTCAAGTTCTCCTACGCGCCCCGCACGTCGAAGACGTACGACAAGGTCAAGCCGCGCACCCCCACCGGTGTGAAGGCCGCCCACGACACCGCCTCGGGCAAGGTCAAGATGAGCTGGCCGGCGAGCGTGGAGATGGACCTCGCCGGATACCGGGTCTACCGGCGCCTGGCCGGCACCACCACGTACACGCAGGTCGGCTCGGGCACCGCCACGAGCTGGACCGGCCTCAACCCCGAGCCCGGCAAGACCTATTACTACGAGGTCCGCGCCGTCGACAAGGCCGGCAACGTCTCCACCGGCTCGGCCGACATCGCGACGCTCTCGCCGCTCATGACCACCCCGACCGGTCTCGCCGCGACAGGTACGGACACCGGCATCACGGTCGCCTGGAAGCCGGTGGCGGGCGCGACCCGCTATCTGCTGAACCGCAGCGGCGCCGGAACCGCCACCACCGTCTCGGTGACCGGCACCTCCTTCAACGACACCACCGTCGCCCGGTCCGCCCAGTGGCAGTACCGGGTGGCCGCTGTGGACGGCGCGGGCCGCACCTCGGCGTACACCCCCGCGACCTACACGGCCGCCGCCGCGCACCGCACGGTCGCCGCCCCGCACAGCCTGACGGCGACCCCGGCCGCGTCCTCCGTGACGCTCTCCTGGCTCCGGGCGACCACCGACGGCTCGGTATCCGGCTACCACGTCTACCGCTCCACGACCCTGCCCGTGGACACCACGTCGGCCCCCGTCGCGGACGTCGTCGCATCGACCCTGCTCGCCGACGGCAGTCGCCGCTTCACCTGGACGGACAACTATCCGGTGGGCAGCACCACGTACCACTACGTGGTCAGAGCGTTCGACTCCACCGGAAAGGAGTCCGCAGCCGCGGCCAACGTCACCACCACAACCCTCTACGAGGACCTCACACCCCCGGCACCCGTCACCGGCCTGAGCGCGGAGGCGACCGACTACGGCGTCGAATTGCGCTGGAAGACCGGTGCGGAGGCCGACATCGTCCGCCAGCGGATCCTCGTCGGCGAGCTGGTCACGGACGAGGAGGAGGGCACCTCGGTCTGCTACGCGCTCTCCTCCGTGTACGTCGGACCCACCGTCACCTCGTACCGTGACGTCCGGCTTCCGGACGGCGAGGAGCGCTGCTACTTCATCGACGTCCAGGACACCTCGGGCAACAACAGCATGAGCGACCCCGAGGCCAACCCGGTCGTGACCGTCGTCGAGCGGGACCTGACACCGACCGTCGAAACCCCGGAGGGCTCCCCGGTCACCGTCACCGGTGAGGCCGGAACCACTGGCGGAGTCCAGCTCACCTGGCAGCCGGTCACGGACGCCACCGGCTACACGGTCGAGCGCTGGAACCGGGTCACCGAGACGTACGAGCCGATCGCGGACGCCACGTCCCCGTCCACCGTGACCACCGCCACCGACCGCACCGCCGCCGCGGGCACCACGCACTTCTACCGCGTGGCCGCCCTCTACGCGGACGGCACGGCTTCCGTACCCGGCACTGTCGGCGTGGTGCTGGAACCGGCCGCGTGAGCTGATCACCCGACGGTACGACACACCCCACGGGCCCCGCGCGGACGAGCGCGCGGGGCCCGTGGCCGTATCCCGGGGGTCCCGGCTCACTCCTCGATTGTGCGGTCGGGGTCGTCCAGCGGGGTGTTCACCCGGAGCCAGCGGTAGCCGTACGGTTCCAGTGCCAGATCGACCCGCCCACCGGCCGCCGACTTCACGCCCTCACCGTCGGCCAGGTCGGTGAGAAGACGACCGCCCCGCAGCCCCGGCACCTCCATCGCCACGGTGAGCCGGCGGCCGGTGAAGTTGTGCACGGCGAGCACCGCCCCCTCGGGCAGCGACGCGAGATGCGCCAGCGCCCCCGGCACGTCGGTGTCGAGCACCTCGCAGTGGCCCCACGCCAGTTCGGGTGCCTCCCGGTACCGCTCGATGAGGTTCCGCAGACGGGACAGCGTGGAGTCGGGGTCCCGCGTCTGGTCATGCACGTTGACCCGCTTCGGGCCGTACGCGCCCTCCACCACCGGATTGGGCAGTGTCACGCCCTCGGCCCGGGTGAAGCCGCCTTCCTTGTCCGGTGTCCACTGCATGGGGGTCCGTACCGCCTGGCGGCCGGGTGCGGCGAGGTTCTCCCCCATCCCGATCTCCTCCCCGTAGAAGAGGACCGGAGTCCCCGGCAGGGTGAGCAGGAGACTGTGCGCCAGCTCCACCCGGCGCCGGTCGCCGTCGACCATCGGCGGCAGCCTGCGGCGCAGCCCGCGCCCGTAGAGCCGCATGTCCTCGTCGGGTCCGAAGGCCGCGAAGACCTCGGCGCGTTCGTCCTCGTCCAGCTTGTCGAGCGTCAGCTCGTCGTGGTTGCGGACGAAGGTCGCCCAGTGCGCGTCGCGGGGCGGGACCGGGCGCTCGCGAAGGGCCTGCGCCAGCGGTCCGGCATCCTCGCGTGCCATGGCGAGGTACATCCGCTGCATGCCGATGAAGTCGAAGCAGAGGGTCAGTTCGTCCCCCTCCCCGGCCTCGGCGCCGCCGAAGAACCGGGCGGTGTCGGCGTACGGCAGGTTCACCTCGCCCAGCAGGATCGCCTCGCCGTTGCGGCGGCCGAGGAAGGCCCGCAGGTCGGCGAGGTACGCGTGCGGGTCGGGCAGCGCGCCCGCGTCGGGCTGCCCGTCGGTCTCCAGCAGGAAGGGCACGGCGTCCACCCGGAAACCGGAGAGCCCGAGTTCCGTCCAGAACCCCATGATGCGGGCTATCTCGTCCCGTACGGCGGGGTTGGCGACGTTGAGGTCGGGCTGCTCCTTGTAGAAGCGGTGCAGGTAGTACTGCCCGGTGCCCTCGTCGTACTCCCAGACGCTCTTCTCGGCATCGGGGAAGACGACCCCCTGCGGACCGTCCTCCGGAGGCGTGTCGCACCAGACGTACCAGTCGCGGTGGGCCGAGTCACGGCTGGAGCGGGCGTCCAGGAACCAGGGATGGTGGTCGGAGGTGTGGTTGACCACCAGGTCGGCGATGACGCGGATGCCCCGGTCCCGGGCGGTCCGCACGAACTCCGTGAAGTCGCCGAGGGTGCCGAGCCGGGGATCGACGCCGTAGAAGTCGGTGATGTCGTAGCCGTCGTCGCGTTCCCGGGTCGGGTAGAAGGGCATCAGCCAGACGCAGGTGACACCGAGGCGCACCAGGTGGTCGATCCGCTGGGTGAGCCCGGCGAAGTCGCCGGTCCCGTCGCCGTCGCCGTCCTGGTACGTCTCCACGTCCAGGCAGTAGACGACGGCGTTCTTCCACCACACGTCGGAGGTGCGGGTCAGCCTCACCGGGCACCTCCGGCCACGGCGGGGGCGGGCCGGGTGACGTCGAGGCGCGGGAGGACCTTGTCTCCGAACGCGTCGATGAAGGCGCTCTGTTCGACGCCCACGTGGTGCAGCATGACCGAGTCGAAGCCCAGGTCGGCGTACTCCTGGAGCCAGGCCGCGTGCTGCCCCAGGTCCGCGGAGACGTTGACGCTCTCGGCGACCCGTTCCGGTGTGACGTATTCGCTGACCCGGTCGAAGGTCTCCGCCGAGTCGAGGTCCCAGCTCGCGGGCGGCCCGTGCACGTTGGTACGCCACTGGTCGTGGGCGAGGGCGAGCGCGGTGTCGTGGTCGGGGTCCCAGGCCAGGTGGACCTGGAGGTGCAGCGGACCGGCGCCGCCCGCCGAACGGTAGGCGTCCACGATCCGCACCAGATCGTCGTGCGGGGCGTTCACGGTGATCAGGCCGTCCGCCCATGCGGCGCACCACCGCGCGGTCTCCTCGCTGCACGCGGCGCCGATCAGCGGCGGCACCGCCTCGGGAAGCGTCCAGAGCCGCGCCCGGTCCACGGTCACCAGGCCCTCGTGACTCACCTCCTCGCCGTGCAGGAGCGCCCGGATGATGTCCACGCACTCCCGCAGCCGGGCGTTGCGGACCTCCTTGCGCGGCCAACCGGTGCCGGTGATGTGCTCGTTGGACGCCTCGCCGCTGCCCAGGGCGGCCCAGAAGCGGCCCGGGTACATCGCGGCGAGGCTCCCGATGGCCTGGGCGACGACCGCCGGGTGGTAGCGCTGCCCCGGGGCGTTGACGACACCCAGCGGGACGGAGTCGGTGGCTTGGAGGGCGGCCCCGAGCCAGGACCAGGCGAAGCCCGACTCGCCCTGCCGGACGCTCCAGGGCGAGAAGTGGTCCGAGCACATGGCGGCGGTGAAACCGGCCTGCTCGGCGCGGACGACGGCGGCCAACAGGGCTGCGGGCGGCACCTGTTCGTGCGATGCGTGGAATCCGTAGACGGTCATGGGGCGCGGGTACCCGGGGATGCGCGGATCATCTTCGCGGCGCCCCGCCCTGGCTCAGCCGACGCGGCGGTGCGCCCTCGCCTCCCACGGGGCGAGCACCAGGCGGCCCGGCTTCTGGGGCGCCGACAGACCGTTGCCGAGAAGGAGTTCGGCGCCCACCCAGTCCGCGAGGCCCGCTCCGGCTCCGGCTCCGGCTCCGGCTCCGGCAAGGTCCACGGCGACGGTCTGGCCGGTGAAGTTGCCGAGGACCAGCAGCGCCATACGCCCGTAGGACCGGGTGAACGCGTAGATCCGCTCGTCGTCCGGCAGCAGCATCCGGAAGTCACCGTGCACGACGGCCGGTTCGGTGTGGCGCAGCGCGATCAGCCGTCGGTAGTGGTGGAAGACGGAGTCGGGGTCCGCCCGCGCGGCCTCGGCGTTGACCTCGGTGTGGTCGGGGTTGGCCGGAAGCCAGGGGGTGCCGGTGGTGAACCCGGCGTGGCGGGAGGCGTCCCACTGCATGGGGGTACGCGCGTTGTCCCGGCCCATCGCCCGCAGACCGGGCAGCACCTCCTCGGGCCGGGCTCCGGCGCCCGTCGCCTCGGCGTAGTGATGGAGCGATTCGATGTCCCGGAAGTCCTCGATGGTGGCGAACGGGGCGTTGGCCATGCCCAGTTCCTCGCCCTGGTAGACGTACGGAGTGCCCCGGTGCAGGTGCAGCACGGTGGCCAGCATCTTCGCGGAACGGGTGCGGTGACGGGGGCCGTCGTCGCCGAACCGGGAGACCACGCGCGGCTGGTCGTGGTTGTTCCAGTACAGGCTGTTCCAGCCGACGTCCGCGAGGCCCTCCTGCCAGCGGCCCAGGGACGCCTTCAGATCGGTCAGCCGCAGCGGGCGCGGGTCGAACTTGCCGCGCCCGTGGTCGAGCCCGACGTGCTCGAACTGGAACACCATGTCCAGCTCGGCGCGGCGCGGATCGGTGAAGAGTCTCGCCTGCTCGACCGTCACCCCGGGCATCTCCCCGACGCTGAGCAGCCGGCCCGGGTAGCGGGCCAGCACCTCGCGGTGCATCTCCCGCAGGAACTCGTGGATGCGCGGGCCGCAGACGTAGTGGGGCGATCCGTCGCCGAACGGTCCGTCGCCGGTGGGAACGCCGTCGGGCAGGTCCGGGTCCTTGGAGATGAGGTTGACGACGTCCATCCGGAAACCGTCCACACCACGCTCCAGCCACCAGCGCATCATGGCGTACACGGCCTGGCGCACTTCGGAATTCTCCCAGTTGAGGTCGGGCTGGCCCGGCGCGAACAGGTGGAGGTAGTACGCCCCGCTCGCCTCGTCGTACGTCCAGGCGGGACCCGAGAAGAAGGAACCCCAGTCGTTTGGCTCCCGCCCGTCGCGCGGAGGGCGCCACCAGTACCAGTCGCGCTTGGGGCCCTCCGGATCGCGGGACTCCTGGAACCACGGGTGCGCGTCCGAGGTGTGGTTGACCACCAGGTCCATGATCAGCTTCATGCCACGTGCGTGCACGGCGTCCAACAGGCGGTCGAAGGCCGCCAGATCGCCGAAGACCGGGTCGATGTCCTGGTAGTCGCTGATGTCGTAGCCGTTGTCGGCCTGGGGCGACGGATACACCGGCGACAGCCAGAGCACGTCCACCCCCAGCTCCGTGAGGTGGTCGAGCCGGGCGGTGATGCCGTCCAGATCGCCGATCCCGTCGCCGTCCGAATCCGCGAAGCTGCGGGGATAGACCTGGTAGACGACCGCCGATTTCCACCAGGCCGTCCCGTCACGCGTCCCGTCACGCGTCCCGTCGCGTGTCCCGTCCTGCGTCCCGTTGCGTGTCCCGTCGCGTGTCCCGTCCTGCGTCCCGTCGCGTGTCCCGTCGCGTGTCCCGTCCTGCGTCCCGTCGCGTGTCCCGTCGCGTGTCCCGTCCTGCGTCCCGTCGCGTGTCCCGTCGCGTGTCCCGTCCTGCGTCCCGTCGCGCGTTTCCTCGCCCGGTGGCGTCACCTCTTCGGGTGCCGGCCTCTCCGCGTCACTCGCCCGCTCCGGTGCCATCGCCGCTCTCCTCCACCCGGCCGGGGAAGCACGGTCCGCCTCCACCGCTTCTGCTACCTCTGCCCGGCTCCGGCCCCGGCACCCGCGTCCGCGCACATTCCGGCCGCTGCACCGACGGCAGAGGGGCGCCGCGCACGAGAGGGCGGGGCGGACCGGTGTTCCGGTCCGCCCCGCCGAGCGTCGTGCGCTTCCCCGCCTTCCCACGGGCCCCGCCACCCCCTCAGCGCTTTCCGGTGCGGCGCTTCCCGATCACCAGGAGCAGTGCGACGGCAGCCACCGCGAGCAGCGGCCCGCGCCGCCGACTGACAGCACCGCGGGTCCGGGCGGCCTGTTCCCCGAACGCGTCCGGAGCCCTCTCCCCGACCTTCGCGGCGACGGCCGACGCGGCGGATTCGATCCGGTCCTTGGCCTGCACCGCCTTCGCCACCACCGGGGCCGGAAGCTTCTCCTGGGCGTCCCGTGCGATCCGGCCGGCCCGGTCCCTGGCGAGCGCCGCCGTGTCCCGGGCCTGGACCTTGGCGGCACCGGCCTTCTCCTCCACCTGCGCCTTGGCGTCCATCGCCTTCAGCCGGGCCTGGACCTTGACCTCCGTCGCTTTCAGCCTGGCTTGCGCCTTGGCGTCCTCGGTCTTCCGCTGGACCTGCGCCTTCACGTCCGCCTTCGCCGCCAGGGCTTCGACCGTCTGTCCGAGTTGCTCGCGTGTCGCCTCCGCCTGCGCCCGCAGTTCCTCAGGGGTCTGCGGGTCGTCGTGCGGGGGCCGGGACTGGGGCGTGTCGTTCATCGGTGCGCCTTCTCCTTGATCTCTGCCATGTCGGCCTTGACGTTGTCGATGGCCCGCTCGGGCTTGGGCGGGGTGGCCAGCGCGAGCTCCTTCTTCCCCTTCGCGGCCAGCACTCCGGCGACCGCCGCGAGCACGGCGCACACGATCAGCGCCGAGGCCCATACCGGGAGAACGGTGGCCAGCCCGGCGATCGCCGCGGCGACCAGCGAGGCCAGCGCGAGGAACCCCACGGTGGCCGCGCCGCCGAAGAGCCCGCCGCCGAGCCCGAACCGCTTGCCCTTCTGTGTCATCTCCGCCTGCGCCAGGCGCATTTCGTCCCGTACCAGCTGCGAAAGCTGCTGGGACGCCTGGGTCACCAGGGTCCCGACCGAGGAGTCCTCGACCCGGGGGCTCCCTCCGGGACCGGTACCACCGGGCCCGGTACGGTCCCGTTCGGCAAGGTGCTCAACCGTGCTCATGACACGCGCCGCCTTCCCTCGCGGAGTCGCCCCCTGCCGGGCGCTCGTCCGCCGCATATCTGCCGATTGTCATGAATACATCTGAAAGGCGGCTACCCCCGGGAATCGGCGGCATGCGCACCCTTCGTGGTCCCTCCCGTACGGCGGGAAAGGCCCCCCGCACGGAACAATCGGCCCGCCCGCTCAGAGCAGTCGGCGCCACCAGAGCTTCGGCACGCGACGGACCAGCCAGGCGCTCGCCAGCCCCAGGGCAGCTCCGGCGGCCACATCGCTCGGGTAGTGCGCCCCCGACTGCACCCGCTCGACCGCCACCCCTGCCGCCGGGACGGCGCAGAACGCGCCCACGACCGGGGATACGGCGGCGACCGCGGCGGTGAACCCGACAGCGGCAGCGGTGTGGCCGGATGGGAAGGACGAACTGTCGGGCCGGTCATGGACCCCCTCGTGCGGGATCAGTTCGGCGGGCGGTCTGCGTCGCTCGTAGAGCTGCTTGCCCACACCGTTGGAGAGGAGTTCCGCGAGCCCCATCGCAGCCAGTCCGGCCACCGCGGCCTTCCGCTGCCGCCCGCCGCCCAGTACGACCATCACGCCCGCCGCGGCCCACCAGAGCTTGGTGCGCTCGGCCGCCGACTCCACGGCCGGCAGCACCTCCCGTGTCACCGGTGACCGCCACCGTGCCACCGGTGGGTCAGCAGGCGATCGCCCAGCCGCAGGGCGTTCAAACCGGTCGCGAGGCCGTGGTCCTCACCGTCGTCCACTGTCCTGTACACCGCTGTTCCGTCCTCTGCTCGTCATGGGGTACTGGCCGCGTCAGGGCCGGGACCGGCCCTCGGAATCAGCCGAGCCGCCGACGGTCCTCGTCGGACCACTTGGAGGTGTCGCGTGGTTCGACGTACGGCTCCTCGGTCGCGGGAAGGCCACCGACGATGGCGCGCTCCCGGCTCATCTCCGCGTCGAATTCGAGGCCGAGAAGGATCGCGAGGTTGGTGATCCACAACCACACCAGGAAGACGATTACCCCCGCGAGGGTGCCGTACGTCTTGTTGTACGAGGCGAAGTTGGCGACGTACACCGCGAAGCCCGCCGAGGCGGCCAACCAGATCAGGAGAGCCAGGACACTGCCCGGGGTGACCCAGCGGAAGCCCCGCCCACGGGCGTTGGGCGCGGCCCAGTAGAGGATCGCGATCATCAGCGTGACCAGCACGGCGAGGACCGGCCACTTCGCGATCGACCACACGGTCAACGCGGTGTCGCCGACTCCCAGCGTCTCGCCGGCCCGGCGGGCGAGGGGGCCGGTGAAGACGACGATCAGGGCGCTGATCACCGCCATCACCATCAGGACCACGGTCAGCCCGAGGCGCAGAGGCAGTATCTTCCACACCGGGCGCCCCTCGGGGAGGTCGTAGACGGCGTTGGAGGAACGGATGAACGCCGCGACGTAGCCGGAGGCCGACCAGACGGCCAGCACCAGGCCCACCACGGCCATAACCGATCCGACGCCACCGTTGTTCTGCAACTGCTCCACGGCGTCGGTCAGCATGTCGCGGGCCGGTCCGGGCGCGAGCTTCTTCAGGTTGTCCATGACCTTCTGGGTGGTCGACTCCCCGACGAGACCGAGGAGCGACACCAGTACCAGGAGAGCCGGGAAGAGCGCGAGGATGCCGTAGTAGGTCAGAGAGGCGGCCCGGTCGGTGAGCTCGTCGTCCTTGAACTCCTTGCCCGTCCGCTTCAGCACCGCCCACCACGACTTCTTGGGCATGGCGGTCGGGGCCTCGGGCGCGTTGGCCTCCACCTCGGGGCCGGGGCCGGCGTTCTCGTCCTGGGACCCGGGGCCGGGGCTGTGCCGTTCGGCGTCGGGGCCGCGCTTCTGCGAGGAAGCCTCCGCGTCATGGTCCCGGCCGGCGCGGTGGTGTCCGGCGCGGTGGTGCCCGCCGGGTTCTTCCTGTTCATAGGGGGATTCGGGGGTCGGTGCCATGCCTCACGAGTAACCCCGTCACCGGATCGGAAACGATTCCGCGCCCGCACGGTGAGGCGACCGGCCATCCGGCCCAGCCCGCCTGCTGTTTCCGTTCGAGCCGTGACGCCGCACAAGGAGGTGAGACCCGTGAACGCCGTAGCGATGTGGGTGCTGCCCCTGCCGTCACGGCCGGGCGATTGACGTCGCTGTCGCCGGGAGCGCCTCGACATGCCGGCCACTCCCGAAGGACAACACCCGTGAACGCCCGGCAGCATGAGGCCCGACGGCACGTGGTCGCGGCCGCCCGTCCGGTTCTCCGGGCGGGCGGCCGCGGTCGCGTCTGTCAGGGTCGGGCACCATGGACTGCGTCTTCTGTGCTCTCATCCAGGCCGACTCGGCCCGGTGGGTCGCTCGCGGGCCGGTGGCCCTCGCCTTCGCCCCGCTCACGCCGATAGCCCCCGGCCACGCCCTGGTCGTCCCGGCCTCGCACTTCGCCGACCTCTTCGACACACCTCCTGAGGTCCTCGCGGAGACCATGGCGCTGGTGCGGCGGGTCGCCGACGCGATGCGGTCCGCGCTCGGGGCCGACGGGGTCAACGTCCTCAACGCCAGCGGCCCGGGCTCGGAACAGTCCGTTCCCCACCTGCACTTCCACGTGATCCCCCGGTGGCAGGACGACGGCTTCTCGACCTGGCCCACGGGCCGTTCACAGCGGCGGCTCCAGGACGACCCGATCGCGCGGCTCGCCTCGGCCGTCGCCGGGTGACCAGGGGCGGAAAGCCGGGCCGGGCCAATCCTGCCCGGCAGTCCGACGGCGATCCAGACGGTCGCACGCGGTGGTCCGGGGCACCCCGGAGCCCCCTGAGCCAAGTTGACCGGAGCCTGCCTCCGTTTTACGCTGGAGCAATACGGAGGCAGCCTTCGTTTCCTGGTACCACTTTCGGGACCGCTTTCCCTGACGGCAGCGAGGAGCGCGCGTGGACATCGAACACCGGCCCGTACGCAAACCGCGTGCGGATGTCCTGCGCAACCGGGCCGCCCTGCTGGAGGCGGCGCAGCGGCACTTCCTGCGGCACGGGGTGGGCGCGTCACTGGAGGCGATCGCCAAGGACGCCGGCGTGGGCCCTGCCACGCTGTACCGGCACTTCCCCACCCGGGAGGCGCTGCTCGCGGCGGTGCTGCAAACGCGTTCGGACGAGTTGCTCGCCCGCCGGGCGGAGATCGCCCGGGTCGCCGACGCGGCCGAAGGGCTGCGGCAGTGGCTCCGGGCACTGGAGGAGTACTTCAGCGCGTTCAGCGGTCTGCCGGAGCCGCTCATGGCCGCGGCCAAGGCGCGGGAGCCGGGCAATCCCCTGACCCTGCCCTGCGGCATCCTGATCGACACGACGGACGAGTACGTCGAGGCCGCCCAGCGCGCGGGACGCGCCCGGCCCTCGGTCACGGGGTACGACCTGTTCCTCGCCGCCTGTTCCGTCGCCTGGCTGATGGGTACCGGCGCCGCCGACGAGGAAGCCCTCGGCCGCCTGCGCGACCTGATCGAAAGCGGTTACCGGCAACCCGGTATCGGAGAGTAGCCCTCCCTCCGCGAAGCCCCTCGCGGAAGCCCCGAAAAAGCCCCCAGTTGTCCGGGCCCCGCCGGCCCGGCCGCCCGTCACGTCGTCCCTCCCACTGAGGAACGACGCATTCTCCAGAGGAACACATCATGAAACTCGGCATTGTCGGAACAGGTCCGATCGGGACCGTGCTGGCGCGCACGTTCAGCGCGGGCGGGCACGACGTCCAGGTGGCGAACTCCCGGGGCCCGGAGACCGTGGACCCGTCGGTGACGGAGTTCGGGGCGCGCGCGGTGACCGCACAGGAAGCCGTTCAGGACAAGGATGTGGTCATCCTGTCCGTCCCCTTCACCCGCATCCCGGACGTAGCCGGACTCTTCGCCTCCGTACCGCCGCAGACCGTGGTCATCGACACCTCCAACTACTTCCCCCATCTGGGCGGGCGCGTCGAGCCCGTCGAAGACGGCCAGGTGGAGAGCGTGTGGGTGGCCGAACAACTCGGGCGCCCCGTGGTCAAGGCGTGGAACGCCGCCTTGGCCGGCACCTTGCAGACGCGGGGGCTGCCGGCCGGAACTCCCGGCCGCATCGCGCTCCCGGTCGCGGCCGACTCCGACGAAGCCCGCCGCATCGGTATGCGCCTGGTGGACGAGAGTGGCTTCGACCCCCTCGACGCCGGCGTGCTGGCCGATTCCTGGCGCCAGCAGCCGATGACGCCCGCCTACTGCACCGAACTGGTTCTGAAGGACCTGGGACCGGCCCTCTCCGCCGCCGACCGCGGCGAGGCACCCCGCAACCGGGACCGTCAGATGAGCCGCTTCGCCACGCTCACCGCCATGCCGACGCTGGACGAGGTGGTGGACCTCAACCGCTCCCTCCACCGCTGACCCACGCGATCTCCGGGCCGGCCCGCTCAGCCGCTCTTGCGCGGTGCGGCGGACGCAGACGTCCGCTCCACTTCGGTACGGGTCGCGGCGGACGACGCCGGGGTGCCCGTCAGAAGATCGCCAGCGGATTGACCGGGATGCCGGTCAATCCGTGGATGCGCGGGGGCGCCACCGAGAGCAGAAAGGCGTAACGGTTCAACTCCGCACAGACGGCGGCCACTTCTCCAAGTTCCGTCACGTCGATCAGGGGCATGCCCAGCAGCGGCAGCGCGACGCGGTGCAGAGGTCCGGGTACGGCGGGGTCCAGCGGCGGGTACGCGTCGCCGAGGTCGCCGGCGTACAGGGACACCCCGCGCCGGTGCATCCACCGCACCGCGTCCAGGCTGATACCCGGCATCGGCTTCTCCGGGTCGATGGCGTAGACCCACCCGCAGCGCACCACCAGGGCGTCCCCGGACTCCAGCCGTACGTCCTGGCGGGCCTCGGCGGCCTCCAGGTCCTCCGAGGTGATCGGGTGTCCGGCGGGCAGCGGGCCCTCGAAGGCCAGGTCGAGCAGGACACCCCGGGTGACGATCCCGGCCGCGAACGCCGCCGTGGAGCCGTGCCGTACGCCGGTCGGGGTCACGCTCTCCGCGAGCGGCCGCCCCGGGTAGACCTGCCCGTCCACGACCTGGTGCCCCAGCGCGTCGAGGTGGGTCGAGCGCACATGGTGGTTGGTCACCAGCATCATGTCCGCCGTCGCGGGGGCCCCTCCGGTGTACTGCATCAGGTGCTGGACCGGCGAGTCCTCGCGGGTGGTGGGGGCGAAGGGTCCACTGACGAACGGAGCCGGCCGGATCGGCTGGGCCAACGAGACCGCTCGCCCGGTACGGGCCTCCGCGGCGCCCCTGGCCCTGGCCTCCCTGGTGATCAGGTTGAGCGTACCCAGCTCGTCGTCGGCGCCCCAGCGGCCCCAATTGCTGGGCAGTTCTGGTGCGTTGGACGCGCCGGTGGTGTCGTTCCTCGGTTGCGCGCTCATGGCGCACCCTACTATACCGATCGTTCTTTCTTGCCCGGTGGATGTCACGCAATCCGGTACGGCGGATTCGCCGGAGCCGACGCGGCCCTGAGCGTCAAGTCTCGCCCTGGCGCGCGTGGTTGCGGTGAAGATCCCGGTTCAGAGCCCCGGTTCGCCGAATGCGAGCCCGCCAGGACTCCTCACGACGCCCGAGGGCGACGGACGGCGGGGGCCGGTTGCCCGTCCCGTCCGCTGGCACGCCGGCGTATCCGCCCTTGCATACGGGGCCCGCTCACGCCGGAGCCGTCCCGGATGGCCACTCGATCAGGAGCCGGCGCTCTCCGTGCGGCACAACTCGGCGCTGAAGGCCGCCCAGGCTGCGGGCGCGACGACGAGGACGGGGCCGTGGGGACGCTTGGAGTCGCGTACGGCTACGGAGCCGGGGACGTTGCGGGCGACCTCTACACAGTCGCTGTTCATGCTGCTGTAACTGGACTTGGTGAACTCATAGTTCATCGCTGACCGGCTTCTTTGCTCGGGTCGGGAGACGTTGCCGCGGCAGATCTGAGTGCGGAACCCTCACGTGGCAATTGAGGCCTTACCCCAGAACCGCGTCTTTCACCCTCGCCCACTCCCTGGCTACTGTCCCCTGCGGAGATCGCCCCGCTCTCGTCAGAGCGAGCGGTCACCCAGGCGTCCCAGACAGTGGTCGCCAACACAAGCACGGGGCCGTGGGGCCGCTTGGAATCGCGCACGGCCACGGAGCCGGGGGCGTTGCGGGCGACCTCGGCGCACTCTGGCCGTTGTTCCCGTCGGCGTACGTCGAGACCTTGAACTGATACGTCTCCGACGTCAGTTCACCTCCGCACAGCGAGCATCGTCCTGGAACGAAGCCCACGCGCGGGAAGTCACGACAACTACCGGTCCATCGGGAAACTTTGAGTCACGGACCGCCACGGCGCCCGGGACATTGCGGGCCACCTCGACACATTCGCCATCTCCACTGCTGTAGCTGGACTTGACGAAATCGAAGTGGCGCACAGCTACAACTCCTTGCGAATACGCTCTATCAGAGCGATGGAATCGCGGGGAGCGAGTCCGCTTCTGGCAATGCGGCCGAACGTGACGTTGTGACGCGCAGCGTCCGTCTCGCTCTCCAACCACAGCGTAGACGACGTGGTGTCCATGTAAACCACGTCGAGTGCTCCTGGCTCGGCGAAGGAGACGACGCTGAAAGCGCTGGTCATCCCGGGATGGGACCCCGCGAGAAACGGGACAACCTGCACCGTGACATTTGGCTCCCTGGACGCTGCCGCAAGGTGCGCAAGCTGCGTACGCATCACCTCGCGCCCACCGACCAGTTGCCGCAAGGCACCTTCGCCGATGACCGCCCACAGCGCCAGCGGCTCGTCATCCGCAAGACGAGCCTGCCGCGCCACCTTCGCTTCGACGAATCGCTCGATCTCCTCCGGTTCACGCCACTCGGCATTCCCCACTGCGAGAGCTCGTGCGTAGTCCGGTGTCTGGAGCAGCCCGGGGACGAACGCCCCCTGCCACGTACGGATACCGGTGGCGATGTCCTCCAGCGCCACGTACTCGACCAGCGACCTCAGCTCCGGATACTGGTTCCACCAGCCCTTCGCCTTGCGACGCTCCCGGTCCAGGCCGGCCAGGTCCAGCAGGCGGCCGACGAGCTTCGGATCGTCGGTGCCGTAGAACTCGCAAAGCGTACGAATGTCCGGGTCCCGCATCGGGACCCAACCTCGCTCCATTTTCACGATCTTCGAATTGGTGGCACTGATCGTCTGCGCGGCTTGCTGCTGCGTCTTCCCCGATGCGTCCCGCAGGCGCAGCAGTTCACTGCCGAGCCTTCGGCCCAGCACGGTCGACGTCCGATTCCCGAGTTGGGTTGCTCGATTCACAGGGCCAGTGTCGCGTCCGCCTGCGCGTGCGTCGAGCACCTTCACCCGTTGGAGACACTTGTCTCCGTTTCACTTGTGCCCAGACTGGGACCGTCGCTACTTTCAGTACTCCACCGCTCGCACAGCGAGGCCACCGGCGGAAGTGCACCGTCCTGCCCTGCGCCGGAGACATACCGGCCCGGTCGCCGGCGCGGCATCGCCACCGCCCGTTTCCACGGAGGTACGTGTCCATGACGCCCGCCCAGGAAATCCCCGCCCCTGAACCCGTTCTCCGTGAGGACGTGCTCAGTTACACACCCACGGCCGCCAGCGTCAGGCTCAGCCGGCGCCGGGCCGCGCGGCTCGTCGCGGAGTGGGGGCATGACCACCTGGCCGACGACGTGGCGCTGCTGGTCAGCGAGTTGACCACCAACGCGGTGCTGCACGGCGGGGTGCGGGGCCGACTCTTCCGGGTACGCCTCCTGCTCACCGCGACCAGCCTGCGGATCGAGGTCAGCGACGCGCGGGCGGAACGGCTGCCGGACACCCGCAAGCCGGTGGACACCGACTGTTTCGGGCGGGGGCTGCTGATCGTGGCGAACCTCGCCGACAAGTGGGGCATCGAGCGCCGCACGGTCGGCAAGACGGTGTTCGCCGAGATGTCCCTCGCAGGGAAGACCGGGCCCGTCTTCCTCCCATAGCTCGGCGTACCGCCGGGCCGCGCCGCCTCCCGCACCCGGAAACGGAGAGTGGGCCCGCACACTGCCGCGCGCGGGCCCACCCCTCGTACACGTACCGGCCGTCAGGCCCAGGTAATCAGGCGCTTCGGCTGCTCCAGGATCGCGGCGACGTCCGCCAGGAACCTCGAACCCAGTTCACCGTCGATCAGACGGTGGTCGAACGACAGTGCCAGAGTGGTGACCTGACGGGGCTTCACCTTGCCCTTGTGGACCCACGGCTGGAGCTTGATCGAGCCGACCGCGAGGATCGCGGACTCGCCCGGGTTGAGGATGGGCGTACCGGTGTCGACGCCGAAGACACCCACGTTGGTGATGGTGAGCGTGCCGCCCGCCATCGCCGCCGGGGAGGTCTTGCCCTCGCGGGCGGTGGCAACCAACTCGCCCAGCGCACCCGCGAGTTCGGGCAGCGTCTTCTCCTGCGCGTCCTTGATGTTCGGCACGATCAGTCCGCGCGGGGTGGCGGCGGCGATGCCCAGGTTCACGTAGTGCTTCTGGACGATCTCCTGATTCGCCTCGTCCCAGGCGGCGTTGATGCCCGGGTTGCGCTTGACCGCGACGAGCAGGGCCTTCGCGATGAGGAGCAGCGGGTTGACCCGGACCCCGGCGAGGTCCTTGTCCTCCTTCAGCTCCGCGACGAGCTTCATCGTGCGGGTGATGTCGACCGTGACGAACTCGGTGACGTGCGGCGCGGTGAAGGCGCTGGTGACCATCGCCTGCGCGATGGCCTTCCGTACCCCCTTGACCGGGATACGGGTCTCCCGCGCACCCGGCACCGGGGCCACCGGCTGCGGCGCCGACGCCGGAGCGGTGTCGTACGGCGCGTTCTCGTCGAGCGACTCCGCCACGGCGGCCTGGACGGCGGCCGTGCCGTTGACCCGCGCCGACGCCGGTGCCGGGACGGTGGGCGCGGGGGCCGGAGCGGCGGCGGCGTGCACGTCCTCGCGGGTGATGACGCCGTCCGGGCCGGTCGGGGTGACCGTGGCCAGGTCGATGCCGAGGTCCTTCGCGAGCTTGCGGACCGGGGGCTTGGCGAGCGGACGGCTCTTCGGCACCGCCTGGGCGGCACCGGCGCCCTGGCCGTTCAGCTCGCCCTGGACCGCCTGGACCGCGGCAGCGGCGGGCTGTTCAGCACCCTTGCGGGGGCGGCGCTTGGTGGAGCTCTCGGAGACGCCGTAACCGACCAGGACGGACTGGCGGCCCTTGGGCGCCTCCTCCGGGGCGGCGGCGGGCTCGGGCGCCGCCGGTGCGGAGACCGGAGCGGCCTGGACGGGCACGTCGGCGGCCGAACCGGGCGCCACGTCCACCGAGATGATCACCTCGCCCACGTCGACCGTGGTGCCCTCGGGGAAGCGCAGCTCGTGCACCACCCCGTCGAACGGGATCGGCAGCTCCACGGCGGCCTTGGCGGTCTCGACCTCGCAGACGACCTGGCCGTCGGTGACGGTGTCGCCGGGCTGGACGAACCACTTGAGGATCTCTGCCTCGGTGAGTCCCTCGCCCACGTCGGGCATCTTGAACTCGCGGAAACGGACCGTTGTGTCGGTCATCGTCACGACCCCTCTCCTCAGTACGCCAGCGAGCGGTCGACGGCGTCGAGCACCCGGTCGAGACCCGGCAGGTACTCGTCCTCCAGCCGGGCCGGCGGGTACGGGACGTGGTAGCCGCCGACCCGCAGGACCGGTGCTTCGAGATGGTAGAAGCTGCGCTCGGTGATCCGGGCGGCGATCTCCGCGCCGGAGCCGTAGAAGACCGGGGCCTCGTGCACGACGACCAGCCGGCCGGTCTTCTCGACCGAGGCCTGGATGGCGTCGAAGTCGATCGGGGACATCGACCGCAGGTCCAGGACCTCGACCGACCGTCCCTCCTCCTCGGCCGCCGCGGCGGCCTCCAGGCAGACCTTCACCATCGGCCCGTACGCGACGAGCGTGAGGTCACTGCCCTCGCGGACGGTGACGGCGCGGTGCAGCGGGACCGGAATGGTCTCGGTGTCGACCTCGCCCTTGTCCCAGTAGCGCCGCTTCGGCTCGAAGAAGATCACCGGGTCGTCGCTCTGGAGAGCCTGCTGCATCATCCAGTAGGCGTCGTGCGCGTTCGAAGGCGAGACGACCTTCAGGCCGGAGACGTGTGCGAACAGCGACTCGGGCGATTCGCTGTGGTGCTCGACCGCGCCGATGCCGCCGCCGTAGGGGATGCGCACCACGACGGGCAGCTTGATCTTGCCGAGCGAACGGGCGCGCATCTTCGCGAGCTGCGTGACGATCTGGTCGTACGCGGGGAACACGAAGCCGTCGAACTGGATCTCGACGACGGGCCGGTAGCCGCGCAGGGCCAGGCCGATCGCCGTGCCGACGATGCCGGACTCGGCGAGCGGGGTGTCGATCACCCGTCCCTCGCCGAAGTCCTTCTGGAGCCCGTCGGTGATCCGGAAGACGCCGCCGAGCTTGCCGACGTCCTCACCCATGATCAGGACCTTGGGGTCGGTGTCGAGGGCGTGGCGCAGCGACTCGTTGAGCGCCTTCGCGATGGACATCTTTTCCGCGGCCATGGTCAGTTCCCCTCCTCGACGAACGATGCCTGGTAGGCGATGAACTCGGCGCGCTCCTCGTCGACGAGCGAGGACCCGTCGGCGTAGACGTGGTCGAACATCGCCATCGGCTCGGGGTCCGGCATGGCACGGACGGCCTCACGCACGCCCTTGCCGAGCGCCTCGCTCTCCGCCTCCAGCGCGGTGAAGAAGGCCTCGTCCGCGAACTTCTGCTTCTCCAGGTACGTGCGCAGCCGCAGGATCGGGTCCCTCGCCTCCCACGCGGCACGCTCCTCGTCGGCCCGGTACTTCGTCGGGTCGTCGGAGGTGGTGTGCGCGCCCATGCGGTAGGTGAACGCCTCCACGAGCGTGGGGCCCTCTCCGCTGCGGGCCCGCTCCAGCGAAGCCTTGGTCACCGCGAGGCAGGCGAGCACGTCGTTGCCGTCGACCCGGACACCGGGGAAGCCGTAGCCCTGGGCGCGCTGGTAGAGCGGCACCCGGGTCTGGCGGGCGGTGGGCTCGGAGATCGCCCACTGGTTGTTCTGGCAGAAGAACACCACCGGGGCGTTGTAGACCGCGGCGAAGGTGAACGCCTCGCCCACGTCGCCCTGGCTGGTGGCGCCGTCACCGAAGTACGCGACCACGGCGGAGTCGCCGCCGTCCTTGGCGACACCCATGGCATAGCCGGTGGCGTGCAGCGTCTGCGAGCCGATGACCAGCGTGTACAGGTGGAAGTTGTTGCTCGCCGGGTCCCAGCCGCCGTGGTTCACCCCGCGGAACAGGCCGAGCAGGTTCGTCGGGTCCACGCCCCGGCACCAGGCGACACCGTGCTCGCGGTAGGTGGGGAAGACGTAGTCGTCGTCGCGCAGCGCCCGGCCGGAACCGATCTGCGCGGCCTCCTGGCCCAGCAGCGAGGCCCACAGGCCGAGCTCGCCCTGGCGCTGCAGGGCGGTCGCCTCGGAGTCGAAACGGCGGGTGAGCACCATGTCCCGGTACAGCCCGCGCAGCTCCTCGGGGGAGAGGTCGATGCTGTAATCGGGGTGCTCCACACGCTCGCCCTCGGGCGTCAGGAGCTGTACGAGCTGAGGCTCGGAACTCTGTGGTGCCTTCGCGGCGCTGGTGCGCCTGCTGCTGCTACTGCGTCGCGGCTTACGCGCGGCAGTGCTCTCCACGGTCACGTGCGTGCTCCTCCGTCGGTCCGGACCCCGGGGTCTGCCGGGAACCAGTGCGGCTCGCCTGTGTCCGGACCCGTGCACGGGGTGGGTGCCGCTCGGCCGGGAACAGGCGTGACAGGTGCCCCGGCGAGCGCCCTGTCACAGGCACGTTACCCAGTGGGTCGCATATACGCGAAACCCTCTCTGACCTGCGATTTTGCTTGGATTTCCAAGTAAATCGCGAAAAACTCGAACTCTCGCTGGTCACAGCACTGGTAACAGCCTTGCAGGCCGCCGGAACAACGGCACGTTATCCCGGGGAATCCGGTGCGGGGAAGCGCGGGGAAGAGGGAATCCGGCGCAGGGGGGAGCGCGGCGAAGCGGAGTGTGTGAGACTGCGAATGTGTCCGAAGACGGAAAAATCACCGTATTTCTACTCGACGATCACGAGGTAGTCCGTCGAGGCGTCCACGACCTGCTCGCGGTGGAGGACGACATCGAGGTGGTCGGCGAGGCCGGTACCGCCGCCGACGCCCTGGTCCGCATCCCCGCCACCCGCCCCGACGTGGCCGTCCTGGACGTGCGCCTGCCGGACGGCAGCGGGGTGGAGGTGTGCCGGGAGATCCGCTCCCGGAACGAGAACATCAAGTGCCTGATGCTCACCTCGTACGCGGACGACGAGGCCCTGTTCGACGCGATCATGGCCGGGGCCTCGGGGTACGTGCTGAAGGCGATCCGGGGCAACGAGCTGCTGAGCGCGGTACGCGACGTGGCGGCCGGAAAGTCGCTGCTCGACCCGGCGGCCACCGCGCGGGTGCTGGCCCGGCTGCGCGACGGCAAGGACAGCAAGGGTGACGACAAGCTCGCCAACCTGACCGACCAGGAGCGCAAGATCCTCGACCTGATCGGCGAGGGGCTCACCAACCGCGTCATCGGCGAGCGCCTGCACCTCGCGGAGAAGACCATCAAGAACTACGTCTCCAGCCTCCTGTCGAAGCTCGGCATGGAGCGCCGCTCGCAGGCCGCCGCGTACGTCGCCCGCATCCAGGCGGAAGAGCAGCGCTGACCCCGCTGTCAGCCCCACTGACGCTGCCGCTGTCACCCCCACCGGCGGCGCCACCGGTGCCCGCGGGCCCGACCGCCGACCGACAGAGGCCCTAAGTCCCGGTGTGCACGGGGCCGCCGGCCCTTACCCGGGGGCCGGGCGCCATCGGACAGTGGAAGGCATGTCTCCAGAGGAATCGCAGGCCATCGAGTTGCTGGACCGGGTCCCGTACGGCCGGCTGGCAACCAGCAGGCGTGCGCTCCCGCTGCTGGCCCTCGCCCGTCACATCGTGTGCGACGGGCATCTCGTGTTGCGCATGCACGGCGGCCTCGGCCATCACGAGGCCTGCGACGGCAGCGTCGTCGCGTACGGCGCCGACAACCTGAGCACCGCCGCCCCGGGCACCCGTGCCCTGTGGACCGTGCAGCTCACCGCCACCGCCGAACTGCTGGAACCCACCCGCGTCCAGCGCGCCCGTTTCGGCGCCCTGCCCGCCGAGGTCGACGGTCAGGCCTTTGATCCGGTGTATCTACGGCTGCACCCGCAGTTCGCCTCTGTGCACACTTTGGACTGGAATTCAAGTCCGCATCCGGGCCACGTTGCGTGATCTACCATCTGGTAAGTGCCGCGCTCATATGTAACCCATCCTCCCCAGCCTCCGGTCGGCGAGGTCATGCGCCGCTATCCCGCGGTCGGTGAACCGCTCGCCTGCGAGCCGATCACCAAGGGACTGCTCAACCACGGGTACCGCGTCTCCACCACGCGCGGCGCGTACTTCCTCAAGCACCACCTGGACAAGCAGCACCTCGACGACGCCACCGGCGAACGCTCCCTCATCGCCCGCCAGCACCGGGCGACCCAGCGCCTCCAGTCGATCGGCGTCCCCGTCGCACCCCCGCTGGCGGACGCCGACGGCGAGACCGTCACGGTGATCGACGGCCACTGCTTCGCCCTGCACCCCTGGGTCGACGGCCGCCACCGCGTCGGCGCCCAGCTCACCCCCGACCAGTCCACGCGTCTCGGGGCGCTCCTCGGAGCCGTACACACCGGTCTCGAACAGGTCATGGGCCCCGGCAGCGGCACCCCGGCCACACGGCGCGGACACGGCAGCCCCGACCCGGCCGACACCTTCGCCCTCATCGACGAACTGCTCGACGCGGCACGCGGCGTACGCCCCCGCGACACCCCGCTGGACGCCTTCGACGAGTTGGCCGTGCACCGCCTCGTCGAACGCCGGGCCCTGCTGGAACGTCACGCCCACCGGCGCCCGCCCACCCCCGTCGGCCCCGCCCACGGCTGGGTCCACGGCGACTTCCACCCGCTGAACCTGCTCTACCGGGGCAGCGACCCGGTGGCGATCGTCGACTGGGACCGGCTCGGCGTGCAGCCGCGCGCCGAGGAAGCCGTACGCGCCGCCGCGATCTTCTTCGTCCAGCCGGCCGGAAAACTGGAACTGGACAAGGTCAAGGCGTACGCACGCGCCTACCGCGAGGCCGCCGGCGTCAGCTCGGCCGAACTCGCCGACGCCGTGCACCGGGTCTGGTGGGAGCGGCTCAACGACTTCTGGATATTGCGGTGGCGCTACGCCCTGGGAGACCGAAGGGCCGACCCGCAGTTCCCTGCGGTGTCGGCCCTGGTGGTGTGGTGGACCCGGGAGTACGAGGCGGTGAACGAGGCGTTCACGGGGTGAGCGCCTTACGTCTCCGCCCCGGCGGGGGCCCCGGGGTCAGGTGGTGGAGCCTGCCGCGCTCGTCGAATCGGTGGGTTCGGTGGTGGTGCCGCCGCCTCCGACGAGGCCGCCCAGGGAGCCCGAGCCCTCGTCGTCGTCGTCCGTCGGGTCCGCGGTCGGCTCCGTGGTGGCCTCGCCCGTGGAGCCGGAGTCGTCCCCGCCCGACGACGTGGAGGGTGCCTGCGTCGTCTGCGTCGGCTGCGGCGTGTACGAAGGCTGCGACTGCGTCGGAGTCGGCGTCCAGGTCGGGTCCTGGGACCACTGCGACTTCCCGCCCGAGGAGTCCTCGGGCGCCTGCGACTCCTCGGTCGGCTCGTCGCTCGGCGTGGCCGAGGTCTCCTCCTGGGACGGCGAACTCGACGTGGTGGTCTCCACCTTGTCCTTGTCGGTGCCGCCGCCGCTCGCCGCGTTGACGGCGAGCGCGACCCCGACACCGATCGCGATCAGTGCCAGCACCGCGAGCAGCCACATCTTGCTCTTGCCGGCGCCGTTGCCGCCCTGACCGTTGCCGTAGCCGTTGTAGCCGCCGCCGTAGCCGCCGTCGTCCGGGTTCATCGGGGGCAGGATCGGCCCCTTCGAGGTGTCCCCGTGCGAGGCGTAGCCGCCGGCCCCCATCACCTGGGTCGCACCGGCGAAACCCTGCGTCTGGGCATGACCGCCGTCGTACCCGGCGACCGGCCCGGTGTTCCACGTGCCGGTGTGCCCACCCTGAGCCTGGAGCATCTGCAGGCCGTACTGGACCAGGCCGCGCATCTCCTCCGCGCTCTGGAACCGGTCGTCCGGCTCCTTCGCGAGCGAACGCATCACCAGACCGTCCAGCTCCGGCGGCACCGCGTCCGAGACGTCGGAGGGCGGCACCGGGATGTCCTGGACGTGCTGGTACACCACCGACAGCGGCGTCTCCCCGGTGAACGGGGGTCGCAGCGCCAGCAGTTCGTACAGCAGGCAGCCGGTCGCGTACAGGTCGGAGCGGTGGTCGACGGCCTTGCCGAGCGCCTGCTCCGGGGAGAGGTACTGCGGTGTGCCCATGACCATGCCGGTCTGCGTCATCGTCGACTGCGCGCCGTGCAGCGCACGGGCGATGCCGAAGTCCATCACCTTGACGGCGCCGGAGTTCGTGATGATGACGTTCGCGGGCTTGATGTCCCGGTGCACGATGCCGTGCTGGTGCGAGTAGGCCAGAGCCTCCAGCACCCCCGAGACGATGATGAGCGCCTGCTCGGGAGGCGGCGCCTCCGCGCTGATCAGCAGCTCACGGATGGTGCGGCCCTCGACCAGCTCCATCACGATGTAGGGGACGGTCTGACCGCCCACGACGTCCTCGCCGGAGTCGTACACGGCGACGATCGCATGGTGGTTGAGCCCGGCCACCGACTGTGCCTCGCGGGTGAACCGCGCCTTGGAAACCGGGTCCTCGGCGAGATCGGAGCGGAGCAGCTTCACCGCGACGGTACGCCCGAGCCGGACGTCCTCCGCCGCGTAGACCTCCGCCATGCCGCCCCGGCCGAGCCGGTGGGTCATCCGGTAACGGCCGTCCCCGACGACGCCGCCGACGCCCCAGGAGTCGGTGCCATCCGAGACTCCGCCGCCGTTTGCTTCGGAATCGGGTGCCATCAGTCCTCGCCGTCGTATCTGTCCGCGCGTCCGCGGGTCCTCACGGTGCCTGGTACCTGCATCAGCTGAATGGGCAGCTGCATTGCCACGCCACGCTACAGCCTCCGCCGCGCGCCCAGATCCGGACCGAAACCGGTCATCCGATCGTCCGGCGTGCCGCAGGGGCACATTCCGGGCGGTTCCTGTAACGCTTCCGAGACGGTTCATGTGGTCAGGGTCACGGAACCAGTACCCGACTTGACGTGTCCCACCCCTCGGGCAGACTTGGCCCGTAGTAGGGATCTTCGCGGACATCAGGGCACCGGCGCCCGCTGTTCACCGAAATTTCGGGACAGGTTCGCGCGATTCCCGCGATTTCCGCGATGCCCGCGAAACAGGGGCCACGCGTCGTCGGCGCGCCGAGGGGGAGCAAGTCATGAGCCAGGACGGTTCGCACGGGCGCTACGCGGGCGGAGCCGTCGCAGGAGGGCGGTACCAGCTCCGCGACCTGCTCGGCGAGGGCGGCATGGCCTCCGTCTACCTCGCCTACGACGCGGCACTCGACCGCCAGGTGGCGATCAAGACCCTGCACACCGAGCTCGGACGCGAACAGTCCTTCCGCGAGCGGTTCCGCCGCGAGGCCCAGGCCGTCGCGAAGCTCCAGCACACCAACATCGTCTCCGTCTTCGACACCGGCGAGGACGAACTCGGCGGCGCCCTGATGCCGTACATCGTCATGGAGTACGTCGAGGGCCTGCCGCTCGGCTCGGTGCTGCGCGAGGACGTCGCCACCCACGGCGCGATGCCCACGGACAAGGCCCTCAAGGTGACCGCGGACGTGCTGGCCGCCCTGGAGACCAGCCACGAGATGGGGCTCGTCCACCGCGACATCAAGCCCGGCAACGTCATGATCACCAAGCGTGGCGTCGTCAAGGTCATGGACTTCGGCATCGCCCGCGCCATGCAGTCCGGCGTCACCTCGATGACCCAGACCGGCATGGTCGTCGGCACACCCCAGTACCTCTCCCCCGAGCAGGCCCTCGGCCGGGGCGTGGACGCCCGCTCCGACCTCTACTCGGTCGGCATCATGCTCTTCCAGCTGCTCACCGGACGCCTCCCCTTCGACGCGGAGTCGGCGCTCGCCATCGCGTACGCGCACGTCCAGGAGCAGCCGCCGGCCCCGTCCACCCTCAACCGGTCCGTCTCCCCCGCGGTGGACGCCCTCGTCGCCCGCGCGCTGCGGAAGAACCCGAACGAACGCTTCCCCAGCGCCGCCGCGATGCGCGACGAGGTCTTCCGGGTGCTGAACGCCCAGGGCCCGGCCGCCGCCCCGGTGATCGTCGCCGGCGGCCCCGCGAACAGCGGGGCGGGCGTCGGCGCCGCGGTCTTCCCGCCGGTGGACCAGCAGGCCCCGCCCACCCCGTACGGCATCCAGACCCCGTACCCGGCGCACCAGCAGCCCCAGCCGCACCAGCCCGGCCCCTACGGGGTCCCGACCCAGGCGCCCGGTTACGGCTACCCGCAGACTGCCCCTCCCGCGTACCAGCAGACCCCGCCGCCGTACGCCGTGGCCCAGACCGCCTCCGGCGGCGCTGTGGGCCCCGGTGCCGGCAAGCCCCGCCGGAACGGGGTGATCCTGGGCTCCGCCGCCGTCGCCCTCGTCGCCGTCGCCGGCCTGGCGGCGGTCCTCCTCCTCGGCGGAGGCGGGAACGACGAACCGGAGGCCACCGACGACACCGGCGGCAGCAGCGCCCCGGCCGTCGCCGCGGAGCACAAGGGCCCCGAGCGCAACCGGACGATGGACACCCAGGACTGCACCAAACCGAGCACGGACGTCCGCGACCCCGAGAAGGTCTCCGCACCGGACTTCGTCTACAAGGACCTGCTCTCCGCGAAGGCCTGCGCCGACGCCGCCGGATGGACCCTCAAGGTGATCGAGGAGCCCGGCAACACCTACGCCGAGGACCAGGTCGTCAAGCAGTTCCCGACCGCCGGCACCGCCATCGACCCGCAGGGCGCCCACATCGAGCTGAGCGTCTCGACGGGAGACCCGAACTGAGTCGGACCGCCGGGGCGGGACCGGGCCGGGCCGGGGGCACTCCTCAGCGCTGATCCGTCGTGCGCGCGGTCCCGATCCGTCGCGGTCCCGATCCGTCGCGGGCGTGGTCCCGATCGGCCACGTGAGCGTGGTCCCGATCGGCCGTTCGGGTGAGGCGGGGGACGCCGTCACCACGGCGGATGACATCCACCCATCCGGGATGCCGGGAATGTGCGGGCGTGTGACGCTGATCCCATGGCTCCAGGTCCTCTTCTCTCCCGGTCTCCGTGGATGTCGAGGTCGGTGGCCTGTCTCCTGCTCGCCATGACGGCCGTGCCGATTCCGGCGGCCGGTGGGAGCGCCTTCGCGTCCCCCCGTGCGATTGCCTCCGGCCCTTCCGCCGCCTCTGCCGCCTCTGCCGCCGCCCCCTCCGCCCCCGGTCCCTCCGTACCTCTCGGCCCGCGGGTGTCGGCATCCTCGTCGTCCGGCCGTGGGGAGGCGGGGCGCCCGTCGGCAGGGCTCCGGCCGCACTGGGCCCCGCCCTCGCCCGGTGCCGCGCCGTCCACCGGGCGGCCTGCGGCGGGCGTCCCGGCGCCGACCTCCGGAGTCACGGCCTCGGGGACCACCACCCCGGGCGGCTCCGGCGCCCAGGTCGCCGCCGCACCGGCCCTCGCGGACGGAACCGACGCGGGCGTCTCCACGGGGCCCACCACGATCACACCTCCGGCCACCCCGCTGGTCCCGCCGGTCGGGCCGTCCGACGGGCCGTCCATCGGGGTGCCGCGGGAGGAGACGCCGTTCGCGGGACGGCCGGCCGGGGAGGGCCGGGCACGCCCCGGGCGGTCGCTGACCCCCGAGGAGCTCGACGCGGCCGCCGCCGCGCTGGACGAGGACGACGACGAGGTGGCCGTCCCGCCCGCCCCGGCCTCCGCCGTGCCCCCCTTCCCGTCCCCGGAGCCCGCGACGACGACCCGACGGCACGCCCTGAGCACCGCGGCCACCGAACGGCTCCAGGGGCTTTCCCTGGGCGGCGGAATCGCCCTGGTCGGCCTCGGGCTGGCCTTCCTCGGCATCCGCGTGCGCCGCTCCGACTGACGCGAACAGTGGCCCGGACGCCCCGGACAGGGGCGGCATCCGGTCACGTTCCGGGACAACCGGGGGGACCGATCACGCATTCAGGTACGTAGAGGACGGTGGATCATGCCTAAGAAGGGGCACCACCCTTGCGTACGGAGCATGTGCGAGACAATGGCGGCATGGAGATGCCGAGGAATGACCGGTCGCAGGAGCACCCCCAAGTCCTCGTAGTGGGACAGGACGGAATGGCTGTCGGCGGCGGTGCCAGTGGCGACGAGTCCCGCGAGGTCCCAGTGACGGAGATGGTCGAACAGCCCGCGAAGGTCATGCGCATCGGCAGCATGATCAAGCAGCTCCTGGAGGAGGTCAGAGCGGCACCTCTCGACGAGGCGAGCCGGGTCCGCCTCAAGGAGATCCACGCCAGTTCCGTGAAGGAGCTGGAAGACGGGCTCGCGCCTGAGCTGGTGGAGGAGCTGGAGCGCCTTTCGCTGCCCTTCACGGAGGAGTCGGTGCCCTCCGAGGCCGAACTGCGGATCGCCCAGGCTCAGCTGGTGGGCTGGCTGGAGGGCCTGTTCCACGGCATCCAGACCGCTCTGTTCGCCCAGCAGATGGCTGCCCGGGCCCAGCTGGAGCAGATGCGGCGCGCGCTGCCGCCCGGCTCCGGCGACGACGAGGCCACCGGCGGGGACCCGCACGGAGCGATCCGCTCCGGCCCGTACCTGTAGACGTCCCCGCCCGCCCGGCGCGCAGAACCCGGCAGAGCCCGGCCCGCACGGATTCCGATTCGGTTTCCGCACGGGCCGGGCTCTCGTTCCGAGGGGCCCGCCGGGGCCGGTCAGGCCTGGGGCGGCGGCCGGTCAGGCCTGGGTCGCGGCGGGCGCCAGAAGCAAAACCTTGCCGATGTGGGTGCTGGACTCCATCACCCGGTGCCCCTCCGCGGCCTCGGCCATCGGAACCGTACGGTCCACGATCGGGCGGACCACGCCGGCCTCGATCAGCGGCCAGACGTGCTCCCGCACCGCCGCAACGATCGCCGCCTTCTCGGCGAGCGGACGGCTCCGGAGCGACGTCGCGGTGACCGCGGCCCGCTTGGTCAGCAGAGCGCCCAGGTTCAGTTCGGCCTTCGCACCGCCCTGGAGGCCGATGACCGCGAGCCGCCCGTTGGTGGCGAGCGCCTCGACGTTCTTCTCCAGGTACTTCGCGCCGACGATGTCCAGGATGACGTCCGCGCCCGCACCGTCCGTCGCCTTGTGGATCTCCTCCACGAAGTCCTGCTCGCGGTAGTTGATCAGGATGTCGGCGCCGAGTTCCGCACAGCTCGCCAGCTTCTCCGCGCTGCCCGCGGTCACCGCGACCCGGGCACCGACCGCCTTGGCCAGCTGGATCGCCATGGTGCCGATGCCACTGGACCCGCCGTGCACCAGCAGCGTCTCGCCAGGGCGCAGATGCGCCACCATGAAGACGTTGGACCAGACCGTCGACGTCACCTCGGGAAGCGCCGCCGCCGACACCGGGTCGAGGCCCGCGGGCACCGGCAGCAGCTGCCCCGAAGGCACCGCGACCTTCTCCGCGTAACCACCGCCGGCGAGGAGCGCGCAGACCTCGTCGCCCACCGCCCAGCCGCTCACCCCGGGCCCCAGCGCGGCGATCCGCCCCGCGCATTCGAGACCCGGGTACGAGGAAGCGCCGGGCGGCGGGGGATAGAAGCCCTGGCGCTGCATGACATCGGCACGGTTCACCGCGCTGGAACGCACCTCCACGAGGACTTCGCCCTCGCCGGGTACGGGATCGGGCACCTCGGTCCAGACGAGCGCCTCGGGGCCACCGGGTTCCGGGATCGTGATCGCATACATGGCCGCGAGGCTACTCCGTGGCCGCCGACCGAGCCCTCTGGCGCCGCTGCGGGCCCTGCTGGAGCCTCGGGAGGTGCTCTCAGAGCCGCTGCGGGCCCTGGGGCGGGCGGTTCGGGATCAGCGGGGAGGGAAGCGGCGAGGCGCGCACGACCACCACCACCCGGTCCGTCATCTGCAAGGGGCTCGCGGCGGGATCGTCGTAACTGAGCATCCGGTGCCCCCGCACCACGTTCACCACCAGGTCGTCGGTCTCCCGGACGCTTTTCCCCACCTCGTTCCTCATCACCGGCCGCTCGATGAGGTCGAGTCCGCTGCCGTGCTGGATGAGGTCCTCCAGCACCGTGCCCGCGCTCGGGCTGAGCGCGGAGAGACCCAGCAGCCGGCCTGCCGCGCTCGCGCTGGTGATGACCGCGTCCGCACCGGACTGGCGGAGCAGCGGAGCGTTCTCCTCCTCACGCACCGCGGCGACGATCTTCGCGTTCTGGTTCAGCTGCCGCGCCGTCAGCGCCACCAGTACCGCCGTGTCGTCGCGCTGGGTGGCGATGACGATCTGACGCGCCTTCTGGACCTCGGCGCGCAGCAGGACCTCGCTGCGCGTGGCATCACCCTGCACACCGGTGAACCCCTGCGCGTTGACCGCGTCGACCACTTTTCCGGACGGATCGACGATGACGATCCGGTCCTTCCGCAGGCCGGTGGCGCAGAGGGTCTGCACGGCCGAGCGGCCCTTCGTACCGAAACCGACGACCACACTGTGATCACGCACGTTGCTTCTCCAGCGATTCAGGAACTCGACGGTTCGACGGGTCGCCCTGTCCGGCATGCCGCTCGGTACGACGCGGCTCCCAGGGTACGGAAGGACGAGGGACGGAAAGGCCGCGCGGAACCGCTTACGCTTCTCTCCGCCGGTGACGGTGCGCGACTGGTGGAGACACACCGCGTGCCGGGCACTCCGGTATCCGTCCTCGTCGTCCCTCCACGACCATGGGCCACGACGTGACCACCTGCCCGCCGCCGCCAGAGGACATGCCTTGAACGACGAGAACCAACCAGCAGCCAGGACCGGCAGGTTCTCCATCCTGCGGTCCCTCTGGCACCGCTCACGGTCGGACGCGCGGGACGACAGCGAGGCCAGTCGCGCCATCACCATGCCGACACAGGGCGCCCTGCCACCACTCCAACAGGTGCTCCGACGGCTGACGATGGCGCTGCTGGTGCTGGCGGTCACGGTGGTGATCGTCTGGTCCGACCGCTCCGGCTACAACGACACCTCCGACGGCAGCGTCGACCTGCTCGACGCGGTGTACTACGCGACCGTTACCCTCTCCACCACCGGTTACGGCGACATCACCCCCGTGAGCGACGGTGCCCGTCTCACGAACGTGCTGGTCATCACCCCTCTGCGCGTGCTCTTTCTGATCATCCTGGTCGGCACCACCCTTGAAGTTCTCACCGAACGGACCCGCCAGCAGGTACGCATCCACCGCTGGCGCGCGCGTACCCGCGACCACGTGGTGGTGGTCGGATACGGCACCAAGGGCCGGCACGCCATCGAGTCGCTGCTCTCCACGGGCATCGGCAAGGACAAGATCGTGGTGGTGGATCCGCAGCAGAAGGCCGCCCATGCGGCAGGCGACGACGGTCTGGTGGCCGTGGTCGGCGACGCCACCCGCTCCGAAACGCTGCTCAAGGCCGAGGTACCGAGCGCCAGTCGGGTGATCATCGCCCCGCAGCGCGACGAGACGGCCACCCTGATCACCCTCACCGCCCGGCAGCTCAACAAGCACGCCACCATCGTCGTCGCGGTCCGGGAGGACGAGAACGTACCGCTGCTCAAGCAGAGCGGCGCGGACACCGTGGTCACCAGTTCCAGCTCGGCCGGGCGTCTGCTCGGGGTGTCGATGGCCAGCCCCCCGGTGGCCAGGACGCTGGAGGATCTGATGACCCACGGCAGCGGGCTGGACCTCGGGGAGCGCGCGGTGACCGAGGAGGAGATCGGCCGCACACCGCGCGACTGCGCCGATCTGATCGTCGCGGTGCTCCGTAACAGGAAGTTGCTCGACTACACGGACCCCACGCTCACCGGCCTGCAGCGCGAGGACCGTGTCATCACCATCAGCCGGTCAGGACCGCCCGCCCACTGACACCGGGCGCGGTCGGTCCGCCGCACCGGTGCGGCGGATGTTTCACGTGAAACACCCGCCGGGCCTTCGGGGTTGCGGAGCCCCGCGCGCGCGTCCCGAGCCCAGTGCCGCGTCAGCCAGGGTTTGCGCGACGGGACAAACCCTGGCTGACGCGGCACTGGCTAGGCCCAGGGCAGATCGAGGATCTCCACCTCGGCACCGGGGCGCACCCCGCCCGGCGGGACCACCGCCATCCCGTCGGCGGTGGCGATCCCCCGCAGCATCGCGGGGCCGTTGTACCGCAGCGGTACGACGCGGTCCCTGCCGCCGCCGCGCCCCGACCGATGCGCCACGGGCACCAGCCGGGTGTCGTGCGGGTGGCCCTGCACCGCGTCCTGGACGAGCGCCCGGTACGGCTCCGGCGCGACGCGCCCCGCGAGGCCGCCGAGCAGCGGAAGGGCGAGCGTGAGGAGTCCGGAGACCGCGGCGAGCGGGTTGCCCGGCAGCCCCACCAGACAGGGACCGTCCGGCGCCAGTCGGGCCAGCAGCATCGGATGGCCCGGGCGTACCGCCACCCCGTCCACCAGCAGTTCGGCGCCGATCGCGGAGAGGATCGGGTGCACATGGTCGACCGGGCCCGCCGCCGTACCGCCGGTCGTCAGGACCAGGTCGGCGTCGGTGGTGGTGAGCGCGTGCCGCAAGGCCTCCGGATCGTCGCCGAGGCAGCGGGGATCGGCGAGGTCGGCACCGGCCGCCCGCAGCCACGGGCCGAGCATGGGCCCGAGCGCATCGCGGATGCGACCGCCGTGGGGGAGCCCCGAGGTGAGCAGTTCGTCGCCGAGCACCAGCACCTCCACCCGGGGACGCGGTACGACGACGAGCGCGTCGTACCCGGCGGCCGCGGCCAGACCGAGCACCGCGGGAGTCACCAGGGTTCCCGGCGCCAGCAGGTGCTCGCCGGTCCGGCACTCCTGCGCGCGCGGCCGGATGTCCTGGCCGGGGACGACCGCACGCCGGGCGTGCAGCATCCCCTTGGCCTCGTCCACCTCGGCGTGTTCCGAGCGGATGACCGCCGTCGCCTCCGCCGGCATACGGGCGCCCGTGGCGATCCGTACCGCCTCGCCGTCCGGCAGCCGGCCCAGACCGCCGTCCCCCGCGAGGAGCCCCGAGCCCTCGCGGAAGTGCCAGGGGCCCGGGCCGGTGACGGCCCAGCCGTCCATGGCCGAGGTGTCGAAGGACGGCAGGTCGGTCAACGCCACGAGCCCCTCGGCGAGTACATGGCCCGGAGAGCGGTCGAGCGGCAGCCGGATCGCGGCCTGCGAGGACCTCCGGCCGGCTCGCGCGGCCAGCGCCCTGGCCCGCTCCCAGGAGGTGACGGGGGAATGGTGTGCGGGTGCGGCCGTACGGTCACGGTCTCGTACCGACTGGGCGGGTGCCGGTGCCGCGGCCTTCGCGGTATCCGGGGAGGCCGGCCCCTCGGAACGGCCTGCACGCTCCCCGCCCACCGGGGGCGCGACGTCGTGGCGCGACGTCTCGTGCGGAGGAAAGCGGTTGGCCAGGGCCAACGCCTGCTCCACGGCGCGCTCGTCCTCCGCGGACGAGGTCTTCCGCACCGGCACGGGGCAGTCGTCCAGTTCCGGAAGCACGAAGAGGTCCTCCGGCGCTCCCGGGCGGTGGATCCGCACGGTCGGGGCCTCCGAGGCCGGCAACGGCTCCCGGCCGGTCACGAGGCTCCGGCTCCCTTGCCTTCGCCCGGCGCCTCTTCCCAACGCAGGGCGAGGGCAGCCGCCTTGCGGGCCGACTCGGCCACCGCGACGGGAGCGTCACCGGGTCCGGCGGCGGCGCTCGCCAGCCCCGCCGCGTACCCGACGAGGAAGGTGGTGAGCGGGGCGGCCGGCCGCGCGACACCGTGCGCGGCGTCGCGTGCCAGGTCCAGCACGACGTCGGTGTCGACATCGAGTTCCAGGCCCAGTTCGGTCTTGACTGCGGTGATCCATTCGTCCAGCACGGCCTCATGCTCCCTGATGTGCGTCCTCGCCAGCCTGATGTCGTCCCAAGTGTCGCAGTCGAAGGAGGCGAATTCCGGTGTGGCCAGAGTGGCCAGATCGAGCTCGGCCGTCAGCAGGCGCAGCGGGAGTCCGGCAAGGGTGCCGTGTTCGGTGGCGAGCAGGGCGAGCTCGCGCCGCAGAGGTTCGGCCCGGTAGACGGCGACGAGAGGCTGCCGGCGCCCGTCGGGGTCCACGCACAGGGCGCCTTCCCGGCCGCCCTCCTCGGCGGCGGCCAGCAGCGCGGCGACGGTGGCGGCCGAGAGAAACGGAAGATCCGCCGAAAGCACCACGATCCACGGGGCGCCGGCCTCGCGGACTCCCGCGCCCAGCGCGGCCACCGGCCCACCTCCTGCGGGGCTTTCCCGGGCCCAGGTCACCGGCCGGACCGTGGCCCTGCGGGGGCCCACCACGACCGTGGCCCCGGCACCGGCGCAGGCTGCGAGCACCCGGTCGAGCAGCGTCCTGCCGCCGACGCCGATCCCGGGTTTGTCGGCTCCCCCGAGCCGTCTGGCGGCCCCTCCGGCGAGGACGATGGCGTCATAGGCGGTCATGCGACGAGTATGGGCGCCGGCTCCGGAGCCCGGCCGCCCCGGGGCGGGCACAGGACCGGGGCGGCCGGGCTCCGGGCACTCCGGGCTCCGGGCGCTCCGGGCTATACGCGATCCAACGGGCCCGGCGATGCCGGATCCGGGCCCCGTCTACAGGGTCCGCAGCAGGACGGCCGGCTGTTCCACGCAGTCGGCGACGTACCGCAGGAAACCGCCCGCCGTGCCCCCGTCGCAGACCCGGTGGTCGAAGGTGAGCGAGAGCTGCACCACCTGACGTACCGCCAACTCGCCCCGGTGGACCCACGGCCGGGGGACGATACGGCCGACGCCGAGCATGGCCGCCTCGGGGTGGTTGATGATCGGCGTGGAGCCGTCCACCCCGAACACCCCGTAGTTGTTCAGGGTGAACGTGCCTCCCGTCAGCTCGGCCGGGGTCAGCTTCCCGTCCCTGGACACCTCGGTGAGCCGGGCGAGTTCGGCCGCCAGTGAGTCGACGGAACGCCTGTGCGCGTCGCGGACCACCGGCACGACGAGCCCCCGCTCGGTCTGCGCGGCGAACCCGAGGTGGACCGAAGGCAGCCGTACGACCTCGCGGGCGGAGGTGTCCACGGTGGAGTTCAGTTCGGGGTACTTCGCCAGCGCCGCCACGCAGATCCGGGCCAGCAGGGCGAGAACCGACACCTTGGGCCCTTCGGTCGCGTTCATCGCGGTGCGGGCCGCCATCAGCTCGGTGGCGTCGGCGTCCACCCAGCAGGTCGCGTCGGGAATCTCGGTCCTGCTGCGGGACATCTTGTCGGCGACCGCACCCCGTACACCGCGCAACGCGATCCGCTCGCCGGCCGTGGCGCCCTCCCGCGCCGGCGCGGAGGAACCGGTGGCACCGGTGGTCGCGTGCCCGTCGACGGTCGGCGGCGGGGTTTTCCTGATCACCGACTCGACGTCGGCCCGCAGGATCAGCCCGTCCGGCCCCGTTCCCGCCAGCTCGCGGAGGTCGAGTCCGTGCTGCCGGGCGAGCCTGCGCACGAGTGGCGAGATGACCGCGACGGGAGCACCCGGAGCGACTGCCGCGTCCGGAGCGCCGCCGGCCGTGGCCGGGACCGCGGCGGCAGCCGGCACGGGCACCGGGCGGACCCGTCGCCGCCGCGCCGCCGGGGCGGCCGTGCCGTACCCGACGAGCACGTTCCCCGAGCCGCCGGCCGGTGCGGTCCCGCCCTCGGGTGCGGGGGCCGGCGCGACCGCGACCGTCATCAACGGTGCTCCGACCGGGAGTTCCGCCCCCTCCTCGCCGAAGCGGGCCGTCACCACGCCTCCGTACGGGCACGGCACGTCCACCAGGGCCTTGGCCGTCTCGACCTCGACCACCGGCTGGTCCACGGCGACGACCTCGCCGACCTCCACCAGCCAGCGCACGATCACCGCCTCGGTCAGTCCTTCGCCGAGGTCCGGCAGCCTGAATTCGAGCACCGTGGGCATCAGCGCGTCGCCTCCCACTGGAGCCGGGCGACCGCGTCGAGAACCCGGTCCACGCCCGGCAGATGGTGCCGCTCCAGCATCGGCGGCGGATACGGGATGTCGAAGCCGGTGACCCGCAGTACCGGAGCCTCCAAGTGGTGGAAGCACCGCTCGGTCACCCGGGCGGCGATCTCGCCCCCCGGCCCGCCGAACCCGGCGGACTCGTGGACGATCACCGCGCGCCCCGTCCGCCGTACGGACTCGGCGACCGTGCCGTCGTCGAAGGGCACCAGCGACCGCAGGTCCACGACCTCCAGGTCCCAGCCCTCCGCCACCGCCGCCTCGGCCGCCTCCAGGCACACCGGCAGCGACGGGCCGTAGGTGATCAGGGTCGCGCTCGTCCCCGGCCTGCGGACCACGGCCCGTCCGACGGGTGCCACCTCCGCCGGAGCCTCCGGCACCCAGTCGGACTTCGACCAGTACAGCCGCTTCGGCTCCAGGAACACCACCGGGTCGTCCGAGGCGATCGAGGCCCGCAGCAGCCCGTAAGCGTCCTCCACGGTGGCCGGGGTGACGACGTGCAGCCCCGGGGTGGCCATGTAGTACGCCTCCGAGGAGTCGCTGTGGTGCTCCACCCCGCCGATGCCGCCGCCGTACGGAATCCGCACGGTCAGGGGCATCGGAAGGGCTCCTCCGGTCCGGTTCCGCATCCGCGCCACATGGCTGACGAGCTGCTCGAACGCCGGGTAGGCGAACGCGTCGAACTGCATCTCCACCACGGGCCGCAGGCCGTACATCGCCATCCCGACCGCGGCTCCGAGAATCCCCGCCTCCGCGAGCGGGGTGTCCGTGCACCGCTCGTCGCCGAACTCCGCGGCCAGCCCGTCGGTGACCCGGAAGACGCCCCCGAGCGTTCCCACGTCCTCGCCGAGCACGTGCACGGAGGCGTCCTCCGCCATCGCGTCCCGCAGCGCCCGCCCCAGGGCCTGGGCCATCGTGGCCTGCCCCGAACGGCCCGCCCGTGCCCGCACCGCCGCCGTCATCGCCCGCCCTCCCCTTCCTGCTGGTCCCGCTGGTCCTGCCGGTCCTGCTGGTTCTGCGCGGTCTGCGCGGTCTGCGCGGTCTGCGCGCCCCGTCCGGTGTCGCCGTACTCCTCCGCGGCCTCCAGTTCGGCGCGCAACCGGTCCTCCTGCTCCCGCAGCGGTCCGGTCCGGCGCGCGAAGACGTGCGCGAACAGGTCCGTCGGGTCGAGCACCGGATCGGCGTTCATCCGCTCCCGCAGCGCCGCCGCCATCCGCTCCGCCTCCTGGCGCACCGCCCCCGCGGCGGCCTCGTCGAGCAGCCCGCGCCCGGTCAGCTCGCGTTCCATGAGCAGCACCGGATCGTGGTCCCGCCAGGACGCCACCTCGTCGTCCGAGCGGTAGCGGGTCGCGTCGTCGGCGTTGGTGTGGGCGTCCATGCGGTAGGTGACCGCCTCCACCAGCGTCGGCCCGCCGCCGCCCCGGGCCCGGGCCACCGCCTCGGCGAGCACCTCGTGCACGGCCGCCGCGTCGTTGCCGTCCACCAGCCTGCCGGGCATGCCGTAGCCGACCGCCTTGTGGGCGAGCGAGGGTGCCGCCGTCTGCTTGGCCAGCGGCACCGAGATGGCGAAGCCGTTGTTCTGCACGAGGAAGACGACCGGCGCCCGCCACACGGCCGCGAAGTTCAGCGCTTCGTGGAAGTCCCCCTCGCTCGTCCCGCCGTCCCCGACCATCGCCAGCGCCACCACGTCGTCGCCCTTGAGCCGCGCCGCGTGCGCCAGACCGACCGCGTGCGGCAACTGCGTGGCCAGCGGGGTGCAGAGAGGAGCGATCCGGTGCTCCCGGGGGTCGTAACCGGTGTGCCGGTCACCCCTCAGCAGGGTCAGCGCGTCGACGGGATCGAGCCCCCGGGCCACGGCGGCGAGCGTGTCCCGGTAGCTCGGGAAGAGCCAGTCCCGCTCCTGAAGCACCAGTGCGGCGGCCACCTGGCAGGCCTCCTGACCCGTACTGGACGGGTACACGGCCAGGCGCCCCTGCTTGGTGAGCGCGGTGGCCTGCGCGTTGTACCGGCGACCGCGCACCAGCTCGGCCCAGAGACGCAGCAGCAGCTGCGGATCCACGCCGGCCACCGCGTCCGTTCCGAGCACCCGGTACGGCTCCGGGTCCGGGAGCAGCGGCGCGGGATCGGTGAGCGGTTTCCAGGCCGGGGGCGGCGCGGGCCGGTAGCCGGCCGCACCGGGCAGCTCTTGGACCGTCATGGGAGGCACCTCCTGGCAACGGGGGCCGACACCGGAAACCCGGATGCGAAGCCCGAGGAGAACGGGATCCCGCCGGGCCTCACGCCCTACGTCGGGGTGTACGTCCACGTGGCCGCGGACGCATGGCGGACGCCGCCCGGGACGGCCCCGGGTGACGTGCCTCACCTACCGATTGTTCGGTCGTGGGCGCATTTTGGCTACAGCCGCCCTCGCCCTGTGGACAAACGGTTGTCCACAGCCTGGGATGGAGGCAGCTCGTCCACAACAGGGAGGCGCGGGGGCATGGCAGCTGAACGAATGGCCGAGGGCGCCGGGCAGGCACCGCCGGCCCGGACGCTGGACGCGGTCGACCGGGACATCCTGCGCATCCTCCGGGCCAACGGCCGGGCCTCCATACGGGCCGTCGCCGAGCAGGTGCACGTGTCCCGCGCCAACGCCTACGCCCGCATCAACCGGCTGGTGGAGGACGGGGTCATCCGAGGGTTCAGCGCCCGGATCGACCACGAGAGGGCCGGGCAGGGGGCGTCCGCCTACATCACGCTCAAGATCGTGCAGAACTCCTGGCGGACCGTGCGCGAGCAGCTCCAGGCGCTCCCGGGGGCCACCCACATCGCACTGGTCAGCGGCGATTTCGACGTACTGCTGCTGGTCCACACACCCGACAACCGCGCACTGCGCGAGCTCGTCCTCACCCGCATCCAGGCCATTCCCGAGGTGCTCTCCACCCGGACCCTGCTGGTGTTCGAGGAGACGGAACTCGGCCACGGTCCGGACCGTGGCGCCGACCTCGCCTGACCCGCCTGACCCGCCCGGGCCGGCCCGTGCGACCGAGCCCCCGGCCGTACCCCACCCGCGTCCCGTCGACGCGTACCGCTCGACGCGTCCCGTCAACGCCCTGCGGCGCGCATCCCCTCGAAGGCCAGCCGCACGACGGTCCCCGGCAGGTCGTCCACCGCGGGCACCCCCTCCACGCCGCCCGCGCCCGCCTCGGGCTGCGGGCGGTACCACTCGACCAGCGAGTTCACCATGCCGAACAGGAGCCGGGTGGCCAGCCGTATGTCCACGTCGGCACGGAGGTCCCCGTCCGCGACGGCCGCCTTCAGCAGGGCAGCCACCCGCTGGTCGAACTCCCGGCGCCGCTCCAGCGCCCACCGCTCGGTCTTCGTGTTGCCCCGGACGCGCAGCAGCAGGGTGACGTACGGCAGCTCGGCCATCAGCACCTCCACCGTGCGGCGCGTGACGTACTCGACCCGCTCGACGGCGCGCCCGCGCAGCGCGCCCGGCTCGTCCAGAATCCGGAAGAGTCCGTCGGTCGCACGGCTCACCGCACGGCGCAGAAGCTCTTCCTTGCCCGCCACATGGTGGTAGATCGACGACTTCGAGATGCCCGCCGCCCGGGAGAGGTGCTCCATGGACGTGCCGTCGTATCCGCGCTCGTTGAAGACCCGCACGGCGACGTTCAGCAGAGTCTCCGGGGTGTACGTGTCCCGCTTGGCCGTGGTCATGACCGCGATCCTCCCCCATGAGTTGTCCACAGGTTGTCCGGGGCCCCTTGTCCCGACCGATCGTTCGGTTACTCTAACTCCGTCAGCACCTCCCCGCCCGGCTCGATGAGGAGTTGGTCCGCCATGGCCGCCGCGCTCTCCCTGCAGAAGCTCTCCGAGACCCACCGGCCCACGCTCGACGGGGCCCTCGACGCCATCCGGACCCGCGCCTACTGGTCGCCCCACCCGGAGCACCCCAAGGCGTACGGCGAGGGCGGGGCGCCCGGCAGCCTCGGAGCGGCCGAGGGCAAGGCGGCGTTCGACGCCCTGCTGCACACCCGGTTCGACCTCGGCCAGCCCGGCACGGACGGCTGGACGGGCGCCGAAGTCTCCCCGTACGGCCCCGCGCTGGACATCGAGTACCCGCACGCCGACCCGGACGTCCTGCTGCCCGCGATGCGCGCCGGTACGGCGGCCTGGCGGGACGCGGGACCCGAGGCCCGGGCGCTGGTCTGCCTGGAGATCCTGGCGCGCGTCAACGCCCGCACGCACGAGCTGGCGCAGGCCGTCATGCACACCAGCGGGCAGGCCTACCTGATGGCCTTCCAAGCGGGCGGCCCGCACGCCCAGGACCGCGGCCTGGAAGCGGTGGCGTACGCGTACGAGGAGCAGCTCCGCACCCCCGCCGAGGCCGACTGGTCCAAGCCGCAGGGCAAGCGCGACCCGCTCCGACTGCGGAAGTCGTTCACCGCGGTGGGCCGCGGCGTCTCGCTGCTCATCGGCTGCAACACCTTCCCCACCTGGAACGGCTACCCGGGCCTCTTCGCCTCGCTCGCCACCGGCAACCCGGTCCTCGTCAAGCCGCACCCGCGCGCCGTGCTGCCGCTCGCGCTCACCGTCCGGATCGCGCGCGAGGTGCTCGCCGAGGCCGGATTCGACCCCAACCTCGTCGCACTGACGGCCGAGCGGCCCGGGGAGGGGATCGCCAAGGAGCTGGCGGTGCGCCCGGAGATCCGGATCATCGACTACACCGGCTCCACCGCCTTCGGGGACTGGCTGGAGACCCACGCCCGCCAGGCCCAGGTGTACACCGAGAAGGCCGGCGTCAACACCGTCGTGCTCGACTCCACCGACGACTACGCCGGCATGCTCGCCAACCTCGCGTTCTCGCTCTCCCTCTACAGCGGGCAGATGTGCACGACCCCGCAGAACCTCCTCGTCCCCCGCGACGGCATCAGCACCGACACGGGCCCCAAGACGTACGACGAGGTGGTCACCGACCTCGCGGGGGCGATCGAAGGACTCCTCGGCGACGACGCGCGCGCCACCGCCCTCCTCGGTGCCCTGGTCAACCCCGATGTGCGGGCCCGGCTCGAAGCCGCGCCCGATCTAGGCGAGGTGGCCCTGGCCTCCCGCGAGGTACCGCACCCCGAGTTCCCCGACGCGGTGGTCCGTACCCCGGTCATCGTCAAGGTCCTCGCCAAGGAGCCCGGCCCGGACGGCGGGGACCCCGTCCACCTCTCCGAGTGCTTCGGCCCGGTCGCCTTCGCGGTCTCGGTGGACTCCGTCTCCGACGCGGTGGACCTGCTGCGCCGCACGGTCCGCGAGAAGGGCGCGATGACCGTCGGCGCCTACACGACCTCCCCCGAGGTGGAGCGCGCGATCGAGGAGGTCTGCCTGGAGGAGTCGGCCCAGCTCTCGCTGAACCTGACCGGCGGGGTCTACGTCAACCAGACGGCGGCCTTCTCCGACTTCCACGGCTCGGGCGGCAACCCGGCGGCCAACGCGGCCCTCTGCGACGGCGCCTTCGTCTCGGGGCGCTTCCGCACCATCGAGGTCCGCCGCCAGGCCTGAACCGGTCGGGCCGAAGGCCCGGTCCGGTCAGGCCGAGGGTCCGCTCAGGCCCGGGATTCCGGTCAGGCCGAAGGGTCCGGCACGTCCGCGTACCGCTGCACCCACGCGTGCATGGCGACGGCCGCGGCAGCACCCGCGTTGATCGACCGCGTCGAACCGAACTGCGCGATCGAGCAGACCATCGACGCGTGGGCCCTGGCCTCCTCGGTGAGGCCGGGGCCCTCCTGGCCGAAGAGCAGCACACAGCGCCGGGGCAGCACGGTCCGCTCCAGCGGTACGGCCCCGGGGAGGTTGTCGATCCCGATGATCGGCAGCCCCTCCGCCGCCGCCCAGGCGGTCAGATCGGCGGTGTCGGGGTGGTGGCGCACATGCTGGTAGCGGTCGGTGACCATGGCCCCGCGCCGGTTCCAGCGCCGCCGGCCGACGATGTGGATCTCCTTGGCGAGGAAGGCGTTCGCCGTACGCACGACCGAGCCGATGTTGAAGTCGTGACCCCAGTTCTCGACCGCCACGTGGAAGTCGTGGCGTCGCAGGTCGAGGTCGGCGACGATCGCCTCGCGGGTCCAGTAGCGGTACTCGTCCACGACGTTGCGCCGGTCGCCGGCCGCCAGCAGCTCGGGGTCGTACCGCTCGCCCTCCGGCCAGGGCTCCGGGTGCGGTCCGACGCCGATGCCGTCCCCGAAACCGTCGTCGTACTGCGCCGGTTCCGGGGCGGGATCGGGCCCCTCGGCCACGAAGGGCACGAATTCCTCTGTACTGCCGGTCTCACTGCTCACCCGACGAGCGTATGGCCCCCGTCGCCGGGGTGCCGCGGGGCCTCCCCGCCCGGCCCGCCCGGCCCGCCGGCCCCTTCGCCCGCGGGCTCGCGCGGGCCCGGTACACGCGTCGCGCCCTTGCGGTCGGCCCGGGCGAACCGGGCGAACCGGGCGAACAGCCGATCCCGGCCGAGGCCGACCCGCCCGCCGAACCACACCAGGAAGACCGTGGGCAGGAACACGGCGTCCGCCGAGATCATCGCCATCGAGAAGAAGGGCAGGCCCAGCAGGACCGCGATGCCCGCGTGCTCGCCGATCATCAGCACCAGCAGGACGTTCTTGACCCGCCGGTTGAAGAGCGTGAACGGGAACGCGACCTGCACGATCACCGTCGCGTACGTCACCACCATCACCATCACCGAACTGGCGGCGATCAGGTTGGACGCCGCGGGCCACGGGGTGAAGTAGTCCAGCTTGAGCGGGTAGTACAGCGCGGTGCCGTCCTGCCAGCGCGAACCCTGGATCTTGTACCAGCCGGCGGTGGCGTAGATCAGGCAGACCTCGGCCATGATCACCACGAGGGTGACGTTGTGCACGATGTTGGCCAGCACGTCGAGCAGCACCCGGGGTTCGCCGTCCGGCTCGCGCCGGAGGGCCCACCACGCGGCGGCTCCCACCCACACCACGCCCAGCAGCGTCGGCAGCCACCAGGTCTCGCCCAGACCACCCATCACCACGGCGACCAGCAGCACCGGACCGAGCACCGCCCAGAGCACCGGCCCGACGACGTCCCGGGCAGGGCCCAGGCCCTGGGACCGGCGCGCGGCGTCCCGGCCGGCGCGCCGCGCGTCCAGCGACCAGACCTGGGCGCAGCGGGTCAGCACGAGGTAGATCGCCATCAGATGGACGACGTTGTCACCGCCGTCTCCCATGAAGACGTTGCGGTTCTGGATCGAGAGGACCCCGGCCATGAAGAGCACGGACATCGTCCGGGTGCGCCAGCCGATCAGCGTGCAGAACGCCGACACGAGCGTGAGCCCGTAGACCGCCTCGAACCACACGGAACTGTCCGACCACATCAGGGCGGTGAAGGCCCCGTTGTCGGACATCAGCCGGTGCTCCAGCTCCCAGCTCCACGGGCTGTCCGGCCCGTACAGTTCCTGACGGTGCGGCACCTCCCGCAACAGGAACAGCAGATACGTGGCGGTGAACCCGATCCGTATCACCGCGCTCTGGTACGGGCCGAGGGCGGCGGCGGTGATCCGCTGGAGGGAACGGCCGATCGGGCCCGTGAGCTCGCGGGGGACGGCGGTACCCGGGGTGGGGACGGTGCTCACTGGTCGGCCTCCTCGCCGGAAGCGGCCTCGGCCGCCCCGCTGCCCTCGGGCAGATCGCCGGTGGACACGGTCCACCACCCGAGCTCGCGGTACAGCGGCTGCGTTCTCGCCTTCTCGGCGCTCCACGAGGGTGCCGGGACCTGGCGCGACGAGGAACGCAGCTGGATGCGGTCGACGGTCCCGCCGTGGTCGTGCTTCCCCAGCCGCAACATCACGATGCGCCGCAGGTACGCCTCGGCGAGTTCCCCGCGCGTTCCGGTCGAACGGTTCTTGTCGTCATGGCTGTTGACGTAGAAGTCCCAGGCCCGGCGCAGCTCGTTCTGGTTCGCGTGGCTGGGCAGCGGGTTGTGCCGGATCGCCTCGCTGTCCTCCGCGGTGAGACTCATCCAGCTGGTGGTGCGGCGGTCTCCGTTCGCGTCCACGACCTCCGCCCGGACGTGCACGGAGATGTTCTGCTGAAGCGGATTGGGAGCGAAGAGCTTCCAGTTCTGCTCGAACTCCGGGTAGATCCACTCGTCGACGGCCTCCCCGTACTGCTTGGACAGCGTGTTCGAGGGAGCGACGTGCAGAAAGACCATGGCCAGGTGGGTACAGGCGAGCAGGCCGACGGCGACCGTCACCAGCCCCGCGACTATCCGGTACGGGGTCGACAGCCCGGCTATCCCGGCCCGTGCCGGGCCCGGTGCCGCACCGGCCGGCGCCATGGCTCCGGCACCGGGGCCACCCGGGCCGCCGGCACCCGCACTCTTTCCGCGGCTCCCGGCACGCCCCTCGCCCGGACCCGGTGGGAGCGCCCCCGGAGCGGCGGTGTCGTGGTCGCGTCCCGCGTCGTGTCCTTCGGACGCCGGCGCGGGCTCGTGTCCGTCCGTACCGGTCGGCCACGACCCGGAGGGCGGCACCCAGGGGTCCGCGCCGGAGGATGTCCCGGCGGCCGGGGGTTCGGCTGGGGGTTCGACTGCGGCCTCCTCGCCGGGCTTTCCACCCGTCTGCCCGCCGGAGCTCCCATCGGACCGGCCACCACGCTTCCCGGCGGGCGCGTCCGCGACCGGATCCGGGACGGCCGGTTCCGGGACGACCGGTTCCGGGACGGCCGGTTCCGGGACGACCGGTTCCGGGACGACCGGTTCCGGGCCGGCGGGCTCACCGGGCTGTTCCGCGGCGATCTCCCGCACCGCGTCGGGCGCCCCGTCCGTGCGCGCCCCGTCCCTGGGTGCCCCGTCCGTGCGTGCCTCGTCCGACCCTGCGCTCCCGTCGGCGAACCGACGATCCGAGCGCCCCCCGTGATCCGATTCCATCCCGCCCCGATCGTCGTCGGTCATCCCTCGGCCATCCACAGGGTTGACACCCTACGGTCCACCGGCCGACCATTGAAGCCGATGGACCGAACGATCGGTCGGGACGGAGTCGTCATGGCGACAGTGACCGCGGGCCGGCAGGCACCGGACGGTGCGGACGCCGCCGCAGCGCGGGAGGACGGGCGCACGGCATCGTTCAACGCCACGGTGGCGGCGGACGAGCGGATCGAGCCACGCGACTGGATGCCGGACGCGTACCGGGACTCGCTGGTCCGCCAGATGGCCCAGCACGCGCACTCCGAGATCATCGGCATGCAGCCCGAGGCGAACTGGATCACCCGGGCCCCGTCCTTGCGCCGCAAGGCCATCCTGATGGCCAAGGTGCAGGACGAGGCGGGCCACGGCCTGTACCTCTACAGCGCCGCGGAGACCCTGGGCACCAGCCGGGCCGAGCTGCTCGACAAGCTCCACGCCGGCCGCCAGAGGTACTCCTCGATCTTCAATTACCCGACGCTGACCTGGGCGGACGTCGGCGCGATCGGCTGGCTGGTGGACGGTGCCGCCATCACCAACCAGGTACCGCTGTGCCGCTGCTCGTACGGCCCGTACGCCCGCGCGATGGTCCGTATCTGCAAGGAGGAGTCCTTCCACCAGCGCCAGGGTTACGAACTCCTGCTGACGCTGAGCCGCGGCACACCCGCCCAGCACGCGATGGCGCAGGACGCCGTCGACCGCTGGTGGTGGCCGTCGCTGATGATGTTCGGCCCGCCGGACGACGAATCGGCCCACTCCGCACAGTCGATGGCCTGGAAGATCAAGCGCCACTCCAACGACGAACTCCGGCAGCGGTTCGTGGACATCTGCGTCCCGCAGGCCGAGGCACTCGGCCTCACCCTGCCCGACCCGGATCTCCGGTGGAACGACGCCCGCGGCCGGCACGACTTCGGCCCCATCGACTGGACGGAGTTCCAGGAGGTGCTCCGGGGCAACGGCCCGTGCAACGACCAGCGGCTCGCCCAGCGCCGCCGCGCCCACGAAGAGGGCGCCTGGGTCCGCGACGCCGCGGCCGCGTACGCGACCAAGCACGCGCCGCACCCACCTGGCGAGGACCCGTCCCCGTCCGGCGCGGGCACGGTGGCGGACACCCCCACGACCCCGGCACCCGACACGGAGGCGACGGCATGAGCGGCTCGACCGACTGGCCCCTGTGGGAGGTGTTCGTCCGCTCCCGCCGGGGGCTCTCCCACACCCACGCGGGCAGCCTGCACGCCCCCGACGCCACCATGGCCCTGCGCAACGCACGGGACCTCTACACCCGCCGCGCGGAGGGCGTCTCGATCTGGGTGGTGCCCTCCACCTCGGTCACCGCCTCCTCCCCCGACGAGAAGGACTCCTTCTTCGAGCCGGCCGCCGACAAGCCCTACCGCCACCCGACCTTCTACGAGATCCCGGAAGGGGTGCGGCACCTGTGACCACCACCCCGTACGGCGCGACCCCCGCCGCCGAGGCGCCCGGGACCAACGGCGCCCAGGCCGCCGCGCAGCCCCGGCTCATGGCCGGCGCCCTCGCCCTGGGCGACGACGCGCTGGTGCTGTCGCACCGGCTGGGGGAGTGGGCCGGTCACGCCCCGGTGCTGGAGGAGGAGGTCGCCCTCGCCAACATCGCCCTGGACCTGCTCGGCCAGGCCCGCGTACTCCTCTCGCTCGTCGGCGACGAGGACGCACTCGCCTATCTCCGCGAAGAACGCGCCTTCCGCAACACCCAGCTGGTCGAACAGGAGAACGGCGACTTCGCCCGCACCGTCGCCCGCCAGCTCTACTTCTCCGTCTACCAACGCCTGCTGTACGAACGGCTGGCGGCCGGCCGGAGCGAGTTCCGGGCGCTGGCGGCGAAGGCGGTCAAGGAGGTCGCCTACCACCAGGACCACGCCGAACAGTGGACCCTGCGCCTCGGCGACGGCACCGGGGAGAGCCACCGGCGGATGCGCGAAGGTCTCGACGGGCTCTGGAAGTTCACCGGCGAGCTCCTCCAGCCCGTCGAGGGAGTCGACGTCGACTGGCAGTCCTTGGGCGAGGACTGGCTCGCCACCGTCACGGACGTACTGGAGCGGGCCACCCTCCCGCTGCCCACCGGCCCGAGGAGCGGCGCGTGGACGGCGGGGGCCGGCCGGCAGGGACTGCACACCGAACCCTTCGGACGGATGATCGCCGAGATGCAGCACCTCCACCGCAGCCACCCGGGGGCGTCATGGTGACCACGACCCCGCTGGAGGCGGAGCTGCGCCGGATCGCCGGGGCCGTCGCGGACCCGGAGCTGCCGGTGGTGACCCTGGAGGAGCTCGGCGTCCTGCGCGGGGTGCGGGTGGACGGGCCCGGCCGCGTCACGGTCACCCTCACCCCGACCTACACCGGCTGCCCGGCCGTGGAGACCATGGCCCACGACATCGAAGAGGCGCTCCGGGACCATGGCATGACCCGGGTCTCGGTGGTCACGGCGCTGGCACCCGCCTGGTCCACGGACGACATCAGCGAGGAGGGCCGCCGCAAACTCGCCGCGTCCGGCATCGCGCCCCCGCGCCCCGCGCGGGCTCCGGACGGGGCGGTTTCGCTGGCACTCGCCGTGCGTTGCCCGCACTGTGGCTCGACCCGTACCGAACTGCTCAGCAGGTTCTCCTCCACCGCCTGCAAGGCGCTCCGCAGATGCGTCGACTGCCGTGAACCCTTCGACCACTTCAAGGAGTTGTAGATGTTCCATCCGCTCCGGGTCGGCGCCGTCGAGCGCATCACGGACGACGCGGTGGCCGTGACCTTCGAGGTCCCGGCCGCACTGCGGGAGACCTTCCGCCATGTGCCGGGCCAGCACCTCAACGTGCGCTACGCAGTGGACGGCAAGGAGATCCGGCGCTCCTACTCGCTCTGCTCCGCCGCCGCGGAGCCACCGGACCCGCCCGTCCTGCGGGTCGGCATCCGGCTGGTGGACGGCGGGGCCTTCTCGACGTACGCGCTCAAGGAACTCGCGGTCGGCGACCGGGTGGAGGCGATGGCTCCGACCGGGCGCTTCACGCTGGAGCCCCGGCCGGGGCTGTTCGCGGCGGTGGTCGCGGGGAGCGGCATCACCCCGGTCCTGTCGATCGCGGCGACCCTGCTCGCACGCGAACCCCTGGCCCGGTTCTGCCTGGTGCGCGGCGACCGGACGGTGGCGTCGACGATGTTCCTCGACGAGGTGGCCGACCTCAAGGACCGCTACCCGGACCGCTTCCACCTCGTCACCGCGCTCTCCCGGGAGGAGCAGGCGGCGGGGCTGCCCGCCGGACGGCTCGACCAGGAGCGGCTGACCGCACTGCTGCCCGCCCTGCTCCCGGTGGCGGACGTGGACGGATGGTTCCTCTGCGGGCCGTACGGACTGGTGCGGGGAGCCCGAGCGGCCCTGCGCACCTTGGACGTCGACCGCGGCCGGGTCCACCAGGAGGTCTTCCACGTGGAGGACGCCGCCACGCCCCCAGCGGGAACGACGGCCGCGGGAACGACAGCCCCGGACGCGACGGTCCCCGGGGGTGCGGCCGGAGCGGAGGTCCCCGCGGAGGCCACGCTGACGGCGACCCTGCACGGCCGCTCGGGCAGCTGGCCGGTGGAGAACGGCGACTCACTGCTGGAAACGGTGCTCCGGCGGCGCGCCGACGCGCCGTACGCCTGCAAGGGCGGGGTCTGCGGCACCTGTCGTGCCTTCCTCGTCCGGGGCGAGGTACGGATGGACCGGAACTACGCCCTGGAGCCGGACGAGACCGAGGCGGGTTTCGTCCTGGCCTGCCAGTCGCACCCGCTCACCCCCGAGGTGGCCATCGACTTCGACCGCTGACCGCCGGAATCGGCTGCCGGCCCCTCGGGTTCCCGGAAGCCCCGGCAGCCTTCCCGGCAGTCCGGAAGGCTGCCGGGGCTTCCGGAGCTGAACCGCCCCGGAGGCATGGGAGCCCCGGAGGCATGGGAGCCCCGGAGGTCTCAGAGCACGAAGGGCGCAGCCCCGTTGTCCGCGACCATCGGGCGGCCCGCGCCGTTCCAGGCGAGCATGCCGCCGTCGATGTTCACGGCGTCGATGCCCTGCTGGACGAGGTACTGCGTCACCTGCGCGGAACGCCCCCCGACGCGGCACATCACGTGCACGCGGCGGCCGTCCTCGGCCGCCTCCGTCAGCTCGCCGAAGCGGGCGACGAAGTCGCTCATCGGGATGTGCAGGGCGCTCTCGACGTGACCGGCCGCCCACTCGTCGTTCTCACGGACGTCGAGCACGAAACCGTCCGACGGCACCGCAGCGACGTCCACCGAGGGCAGCGGGGCGAAATTCATGGGTCATGCCTTCTCTCGTACATACGGGACACCGTCTGTCGAAACGCTACTGCACCAGCTCGGCGAGCTCCGCTTCCCGGCGGGACACCTCGCCCAACAGCTGGTCGGCGATGTCCACCAGCAGCTGGTCCGGGTCGTCCGGCGCCATCCGCAGCATCGAGCCGATCGCGCTCTGCTCCAGCTCCTGGGCCAGCACCGTCAGCATTTCCTTGCGCCGGCTGAGCCACTCCAGACGGGCGTAGAGCTCCTCGCTCTCGGTGAGCAGCACCGGCGGCCGCTCCGGATCCACCGCCCACTCCGCGGCGAGCTCCTGCAGCAACGGCACGTCGCCGCGCCCGTACGCCGCGTTGACCCGGGCGATGAACTCGTCCCGCCGCTGCCGGTCGGACTCGTCCCGCGCCAGATCCGGGTGAGCCTTGCGGGCCAGCTCGCGGTAGAGCTTGCGGGCCTCGTCGCTGGGCCGTACCCGCTTCGGCGGCCGGACCGGCTGCTCGGTGAGCATGGCGACGGCCTCGGGGTAGAGCCCTTCCGAGTCCATCCAGCCGTGGAAGAGCTCGTCCACCCCGGGCATCGGCATGACGGCGGCACGCGCCTCCCGCGCCTTGCGGGCATCCTCCGGGTCGCCGGTCCTGGCAGCAGTGGCCTCCGCGATCAGGGCGTCCAGCTCGTCGAGGCGGGCGTACATCGGGCCGAGCTTCTGGTGGTGCAGCCGGGAGAAGTTCTCCACCTCGACCCGGAAGGTCTCCACCGCGATCTCGAACTCGATCAACGCCTGCTCGGCCACCTGCACGGCCCTGGCCAGCCGCGCCTCCGGCCGGGCGGCGGCATCCTCCGTGCCGGGCGCCCCGTCCTCAGGAGAAGGCGCCTCGGAACCGGAAGGCGCCTCGGACTCCGGAGATCCCTCGGAGCCGGGAGGCGCGTCCCCGGAAGGCGGCACCTGCCCGGACGGCGCGTCCCCGGAAGGCGCGCCGGAGCCGGGAGACGCGTCCGCAGCGGGCACGTTCCCCTCCGCGGCGGGTCCGGCACCGTCCAGCGGCCGGTCACCGCCCGCGCTCCCCGGATCCTGCACCTGGTCGGGGTTCTGCTGGTCGGGGCTCTGCCGGTCATCGTCGTTCCGGGTGGTGTCCACCCCGGCGGCTTCGTCGGTCACCCGTCCAGCGTATGGCCCCGGCGAGGGCGGCGAGGACCCGGCGGGGGCGGCGGCCGGCGCTCAGACCCCCAGCTCGGCGGCTATCCGTCCGGACCTGATCGCCTTGAGGAGTTCGGCGTGGTCCGCCTCGGTCCGGTCCGCGTACGTCACCGCGAAGCCGGCCACCGCCTCCTCCAACTCGTCGTTCTTCCCGCAGTACCCGGCGAGGAGACGCGGATCGGCACTGTGCGCGTGGGCCCGCGCCAGCAGGGCACCGGTCATCCGTGCGTAGTCGTCCACCTCGGACGGGGCCAGGGCGGCCGGGTCGACGCTGCCCTTGCGGTTCCTGAACTGCCGTACCTGGTAGGGCCGGCCCTCGACCTCGGCCCAGCCGAGCAGGTGGTCGCTGACGACCTGCATCCGCTTCTGTCCGAGCACCACCCGGCGTCCCTCGTGTTCCACCACGGGTACGTCGAATCCGACGGCGGGCAGATGGGGCGTCAGCGCGGACGGCCGGGCCTCCTTCACCTGGAGCACCAGCGGCTCCTTGCGGTGGTCGAGCAGCAGTACCACGTACGAACGGGTCCCCACGCTGCCGGTCCCCACCACCCGGAACGCCACGTCGTGGATGGTGTGCCGGGCGAGCAGCGGTACCCGGTCCTCCGGGAGGGTCTCCAGATAGCCGCCCAGGCCCGCCGCGACGGCAGCCGCCTCCGCGTCCGGCACCCGGCGCAACACCGGCAGGGCGTCCACGAACCGGCGCCCGCCGTCCTCGGACTCCTCCGTGGAGCGGGCGGCGAACCGGGCGCTCGTGTTCCGTCGGGCCTTCTCCGAGACCCGCTCCAGCGTCCCGAGGAGATCCCGCGCGTCCGCGTGCGAGACGAGCGCCTCGTCGGCGATGGCGTTCCAGGCGTCGAGCGCGGGCAGCCGGGCGAGCAGCCTCATCGTCCGCCGGTACGCGCCCACCGCGTCGTACGCGCCTTTGCGGCAGGTGTCCTCGTCGGCGCCCGCCACCCGGCCGGCGAGCACGAAGGAGGCGGCCAGCCGCTTGAGGTCCCACTCCCAGGGGCCGAAGACCGTTTCGTCGAAGTCGTTGAGGTCGATGACGAGGTTGCCCCGCGCGTCCCCGTACAGACCGAAGTTGGCCGCGTGCGCGTCGCCGCAGAGCTGGGCACCCACACCGGTGACGGGCGTCCCCGTGAGGTCGTGGGCCATGAGCCCCGCCGCTCCGCGCAGGAACGCGAAGGGGGTGGCCGCCATCCGCCCCACCCGTATCGGGGCCAGACCGGGCACCCGGCCCCTGTTCGACTCCTCGACCGCACGGACCGCGTCCGGCCGCCCGGCCGGAAGGACCAGCGAGGCGTGGGAGGCCCGCGGCACCCGCTCGCGCAGGGCCCGGCCCGCCGCCTTGGGCGAGGACTCCTCCGTCCGCCGGGCGAACCCGGCGACCTCCGGAATGCGCGCCCCGGGCGCCCCGGCGACCGGACCCCCTGAAGCCGCTGGAGCCGGAACCTCCGCCACCGGACCGCCCAGGAAGAGGGACACCGGAGCATCCGTCACCGTCGCCCCCGACAGACCCAGTACATCGGTCCCGGCGCCCGCACCCACATCGATTCCCGTCATGGAAAACCGCCTCCCCCGCCCACCAGCGGTCCCGTTCGTCCTCAATGGGCCATGACCGTACCGCTGTTCGCCCCGGACCGTCGGCCCCTGTGGACAACTACCGCTTCCACCTGTGGACAAGTCGCTGAACAGGCCAATGAGCGGGTAAAACCGTGGCGGGGAGAGCACCCGGGCGGCGGGGCCGCGGGGCCGTGGGGTCAGACGCCCACGGTCTCCTCCTCTTCCGTCTCCTCGCGCTCCGCCTCCGTCTCCCCGTATCCGACGGGGCCACCGATCGCGGCGCCGGCCCCCGGCGCACTCGGAGCCGGCGAAGCGATACCGGCCGACGCGGCCACGTCCGCGGCAGCCCGGCGCCGCCGGGCCTCCGCCGCCCCCGCGATGCCCATGATCACGATTCCGGCCACCAGCCAGAACGCCAGCACCAACACGTCGCGTCCGAGACCGTAGCCACCGAAGTAGACGTGACTGCGCACCCCTTCGACGAAGCCCGCACCGTTCCAGAAGGAGTGCAGCGCCCCGAAGAAGCCGGGCTGGACCTCGGGCCGGAAGATGCCGCCGGAGCTGGTGAAGTTGAGCATCACGAACATGACCATCACACCGAGCGTGGTCCACCGCTTGAGGAAGGTGTGCAGCCCGACACCGATCAGCAGGATGCCCGCCGAGTAGAGCCACGCCATCGCCCAGAGCCCGCCGAAGCCGTGGTCGACCAGCCCGAACACCGGTCCCGCGAAGGCCACTCCGATCAAGCTCACCACCAGCGACATACCGGCCACCAGCGCGGCCCGCAGCCGCAGCGGCAGCACCCCGCCCACACCGCCGACGACCGCGACGGAGGCGTACGAACCGATGCTGACGGCGACCAGCAGAAAGAAGATGCCCTGCCCGGTCGGGTCACCGGAGGCCGTGGGGGCGACGTCCGTGACCTTCAGCGGGGCCCCCTGGTCGGCCGCCACCTCGGTGAAGACCTGCTGGACCACCGTGGCCGTGGTGTCCGAGGAGGCCGAGGCCACCATGAGCTCGGGATTCGCGCCCGGGAGGAAGGCTCCGTAGCTGTCCTGGGTCATCAGGTGCTCCGTCGCGGCGGCCCGGTCCGGCACCGTACGCACGTCGAGCGCTCCGTCCCCCTTGTCCTGGAGGGTCTGCGCCAGCACCTGGGCGCTGACGCCCGAGCCCACGACGTCGACGCGGAGGTCGTGCGGCTGCGGCGCGTGGAAGGCGCCCAGATACGCGAGCCCCATGCCGACGCACATCAGCAGGGGAGTCACCAGGTGGGTCAGTACATGCCGCAGAGCTGCGGCATGGACGCCGGCGGAGGCACCTCCGGCGGTAGTCGGTCCTGTGGACATCGGCACGATCCCTCTTTGTTGCGTTTTACAACTTTCACTTAAGTTGTATCGTACAACTTGTTGTGCCCGCGCCGGAGCGAGCACGAAGGCGGCGCGGAAAGACGCGCGGATAGGCGGCCCCCGTGACGGACGACGCCATGACGGACGCCACCGCGGCGCCCACCACCGTGACAAACGACACCGCGACCAACGGCACCGACGGGCGTGAGGAGTACTTCGACGTCATCCAGCGCGAGCTGACCGCCTTCTCGCGGCGGGCCAGGGCCACGGCCGCCCGGCTCCACCCGGAACTGACGCTGGTCTCACAAGCCCTGCTCTCGTACATCCACGAAGAGAACGGCTGCCGGGCCACCGACCTCGCGGCCCACTATCTGCTGGATAAATCGACGGTCAGCCGGCAGATCACCGCCCTGGAGAAGCTCGGGCTGATCGAGCGCCACCCTGACCCCGAGGACCAGCGCATCCAGGTGCTGCACCCCACCGAGGCCGGACTCAAGGCACTGATGTCGACGCAGGCCAGCCGCCGGGCGGCATACCAGGAACGTCTCGCCGACTGGACCACCGAGGATCTCGCCACGTTCGCCCGGTCCTTGCTCCGCTACAACGCCGCGAGCAACTCCGCGGACCAGTAGTGCCGCACACGCACACCGGGCGGCACTGTTTCACGTGAAACAGTGCACAGCGCCCGGCCCGGAGGCCGGGTCGGGCCCGACCCGCCCAGAAAACACGGGCACAACGAAGAACCCCCGCACCGAATTTCTCCGGTGCGGGGGTTCTGTCGAACCAACCCAGCAGCTGTTTCCAGCTACTCGTTGTGCGCGAGGGGGGATTTGAACCCCCACGTCCCTAAGGACACTGGCACCTGAAGCCAGCGCGTCTGCCGTTCCGCCACTCGCGCAAGAGTGGTGTTTCCAGTTCCTCTCGCCGTTTCCGGCGCTTCTCCCTGGCGACAACGGAAGATTAGCACGCTGAACGGGGAGGATTCACATCCGTTGTTTCGGGGACTCCGGAGCGGGAAGCGGGAACGCAGAACCATCTCCCCACTCCCGCTGCGGGCACCTCGTGTGCGGGACACTGTCATGTGGCCACCTCTACGATCCGTGTGAGGGGGGACACTCATCCACCGGGCAGACAAGGGGAACCAGCCGTTTTCCCCGGGCGTGGATACGATCAGTAAGCAGTACAGGGACGATGACACCGGAGGAGGTGCCCCATGGGAGTCATGAAGCGTTTCGAGCAGCGTCTCGAAGGTCTGGTCAACGGCACCTTCGCCAAGGTCTTCAAGTCCGAGGTCCAGCCGGTCGAGATCGCGGGTGCGCTCCAGCGCGAGTGCGACAACAACGCGACGATCTGGAACCGCGAGCGGACGGTCGTCCCCAACGACTTCATCGTCGAGCTGAGCGCTCCGGACTACGAGCGGCTCAGCCCGTACTCCGGACAGCTCGGCGACGAGCTGTCCGGTCTCGTACGGGACTACGCGAAGCAGCAGCGCTACACCTTCATGGGACCGATCAAGGTCCACCTGGAGAAGGCGGAGGACCTGGACACCGGCCTCTACCGCGTACGCAGCCGCACGCTCGCGTCCAGCACCTCGCAGCACGACCCCGCCGCTCCGCAGGGCAGGCCGGACCAGCCCTACGGCGGACGCCCCGACGCCTACGGCGCCCAGCGCCCGGCACAGCAGTCCCCCGGTGGCTACGGCTACCCGCCCGCGGCCGCTCCTCCGATGCCCGCGGCCCCGCCGCCGGGCGGCGGACGGCCGGCAGCGCCCTCGAACGACCGGCGCCGCCCGCCCGCGCCCTCCGGCCCTCTGCCGGAGACGCAGGTCAGGCGCTGGGTCGAGATCAACGGCACACGCCATCAGATCTCCCGCCCGACGCTGGTGCTGGGACGCAGCACCGAAGCCGACGTGCGGATCGACGACCCCGGCGTATCGCGCCGGCACTGTGAGATCCGGACCGGAACGCCCTCGACGATCCAGGATCTCGGGTCCACCAACGGCATCGTGGTGGACGGGCAGCACACCACCCGCGCTACGCTCCGCGACGGCTCGCGGATCGTCGTGGGCAGTACCACCATCGTTTACCGGCAAGCCGAAGGGTGAAGCGGGGGCAATGTCAGAGCTGACCCTGACGGTCATGCGGCTAGGTTTCCTGGCTGTTCTGTGGCTGTTCGTGATCGTGGCCGTACAGGTCATCCGCAGCGATCTGTTCGGAACGCGCGTCACCCAGCGCGGCTCACGCCGCACGGGTACCGAAACGCGTCCGCAGCAGGCCCGCCAACAGGCGGCAGCACCACCGCAACAACGCCAGCAGCCGGCGCGCCAGCGCCGCGGCGCACCGACCAAGCTGGTCGTCTCCGAAGGCTCCCTCACGGGCACCACGGTCGCGCTCCAGGGCCAGACCATCACGCTGGGCCGTGCCCACGATTCAACAATCGTGCTGGACGACGACTACGCGTCCAGTCGGCATGCCAGGATCTACCCCGACCGGGACGGCCAGTGGATCGTCGAGGATCTCGGGTCCACCAACGGCACGTATCTCGACCGGACCCGTCTCACCACCCCGACGCCTGTTCCGCTGGGTGCGCCGATCCGTATCGGCAAGACCGTCATCGAGCTGCGGAAGTAGTACGACAATGAGCGAGCGGAGCGAGCGAGCCTCGGCGGTCCTGACCAAGGACGCGGCCGGGCTCCCGACCGGAGGGTGGGCAGTGTGGCTCGACAAGACCGGCTGTACCCCGAACCGACGGGCGAGGTGCGCATGAGTCTTTCCTTGCGTTTCGCCGCCGGATCGCACAAGGGCATGATCCGGGAGGGGAACGAGGACTCCGGCTACGCCGGCCCCCGCCTCCTCGCGATCGCCGACGGCATGGGCGGCCAGGCCGCCGGTGAGGTCGCCAGCTCCGAGGTGATTTCCACGCTCGTCCAGCTCGACGACGACGTGCCCGGCTCGGACATCCTCACCTCGCTCGGCACCGCCGTGCAGCGTGCCAACGACCAGCTCCGCGTCATGGTCGAGGAGGACCCCCAGCTGGAGGGCATGGGCACCACGCTCACCGCCCTGCTCTGGACGGGCCAGCGCCTCGGCCTGGTACACGTCGGCGACTCCCGTGCGTACCTGCTGCGCGACGGACTCCTGACCCAGATCACCCAGGACCACACCTGGGTGCAGCGGCTGGTGGACGAGGGCCGGATCACCGAGGAGGAGGCCACCACCCACCCGCAGCGCTCCCTGCTGATGCGGGCCCTGGGCAGTGGCGACCACGTCGAACCCGATCTCTCCATCCGCGAGGTCCGGGCAGGCGACCGCTACCTCATCTGCTCCGACGGCCTCTCCGGCGTCGTCTCGCACCAGACGATGGAAGAGACGCTCGCCAGCTACCAGGGCCCCCAGGAGACCATCCAGGAGCTCATCCAGCTCGCCCTGCGCGGCGGCGGACCGGACAACATCACCTGCATCGTCGCCGACGTCCTGGACGCCGACAGCAACGACACCCTGGCCGGCCACCTCAACGACACCCCGGTGATCGTCGGCGCGGTCGCGGAGAACCAGACGCAGCTCAGCGACGGCGGGGCCATGCAGACCCCCGCCGGACGCGCGGCCGGCCTCGGACGTCCCGTCCCGCCCCCCGCCGGAGGCTTCGGCCCCCCCGGCAGCGGCTCGGACTCCGGTTACGGCGACGGCCCGCACGGCTCCTTCGACTCGTACACCGAGGACGACTTCGTCAAGCCGGGCGGGCGCAGGTGGCTCAAGCGGTCTCTGTACGTGGTGCTCGCCCTGGCGATCGTCGGCGGCGGTCTGTACGGCGGCTACCGCTGGACGCAGACGCAGTTCTACGTGGGTGCGAAGGACGACAACGTCGCCCTGTTCCGCGGCATCAGCCAGGACCTCGGCTGGGTCTCGCTCTCGAAGGTCGAGAAGGACCACCCGGAGATCGAACTCAAGTACCTTCCTCCGTACCAGCGCAAGCGGGTCGAGGAGACGATCGCCGAGGGCAACCTCGCCGACGCCCGGAAGAAGGTCGACCAGCTGTCGCTCCAGGCCAGCGCCTGCAAGAAGGACGCTCAGCGACGAGCGGCCGAGGAGCAGGCCGCCGAGGCAGCCGCTTCTGCCGACAAGACCTCCACGACGGCCTCCGACAAGGAGACCGCCACGGAGACGAAGCCGACCGCAGCGACCCCCACTCCCGGCCCCAGCCTCTCGGAGGAAGAGCAGAAGCTGGTCCCGCAGTGCGGTAAGCAGTAAGGCCGTAGGGGGCCCACAGCACCATGAGCGTTGTCACCAACACGACCACCATCGGCGCGATCGACGCACCGAGCCGCCGCAACACCGAACTGATGATGATGGTCTTCGCCATCGCCATCTCGGTGTTCGCGTACGCCAACGTCGGTCTCGCCATCGACGGCAAGCTGCCGTCCGGCATGCTCGGCTACGGCGCCGGGCTCGTCCTGCTCGGTGGCGTGGCCCACCTCGCGGTGCGCAAGTTCGCGCCGTACGCCGACCCGCTGCTGCTGCCGCTGGCCACCCTGCTCAACGGCCTGGGGCTGGTGCTGATCTGGCGCCTCGACCAGTCGCAGCGGCTGATCCAGCGCGCGGAGATCTACTACGGCGGCTACAGCCCGGACGCGCCCAAACAGCTGCTGTACTCGGCTATCGGTGTCGCCTTCTTCGTCGCCGTGCTGATGATCCTCAAGGACCACCGCGTCCTCCAGCGCTACACCTACATCTCCATGGTCGTGGCGCTGGTCCTGCTGATCCTGCCGATCTTCTTCCCCGAGGTGAACGGCGCGAAGATCTGGATCAGCCTGGGCCCCTTCTCCATCCAGCCGGGAGAGTTCGCGAAGATCTTCATCGCGATCTTCTTCTCCGGCTACCTCATGGTGAAGCGGGATGCGCTGGCCCTGGCGAGCCGCCGCTTCATGGGGATGTACCTGCCCCGCGGCCGTGACCTCGGACCGATCCTGATGATCTGGGTGCTGTCGATCCTGATCCTCATCTTCGAGACCGACCTCGGTACGTCCCTGCTCTTCTTCGGCCTCTTCATCGTGATGCTGTACGTGGCGACGGAGCGGACCAGCTGGATCGTCTTCGGTCTGCTGATGTCCGCGGCGGGCGCGGTCGGTGTCGCCTCCTTCGAGCCGCACGTGCAGCAGCGCGTCAACGCCTGGATGGACCCCTTCGCCAAAGCGACGATGGACCACAGCGACCAGATCGCCCAGTCCCTGATGTCGTTCGGCTCCGGCGGCACCCTCGGCACCGGCCTCGGCCAGGGCCACTCGGACCTGATCCTGTTCGCCGCCAACGCCGACTTCATCCTGTCCACCGTCGGCGAGGAGCTGGGCCTGGCCGGAATGATGGCGGTCCTGCTGGTCTACGGCCTGATCATCGAGCGCGGCATCCGTACGGCACTCGCGGCCCGCGACCCGTTCGGCAAGCTCCTCGCGATCGGCCTCTCCGCCGCCTTCGCCATCCAGATCTTCGTCGTCGCCGGCGGTGTGATGGGCCTGATCCCGCTCAGCGGTATGACGATGCCGTTCCTGGCGTACGGCGGTTCGTCCGTGCTCGCCAACTGGGCGCTGATCGCCGTCCTCATCCGGATCAGCGACACCGCGCGCCGCCCGGCGCCCGCCCCCGCCCCTTCGCCCGACGCCGAGATGACTCAGGTGGTCCGTCCGTGAACAAGCCCCTGCGCCGGATCGCGATCTTCTGCGGGATCCTCATCCTGGCCCTGCTGGTCCGTACGAACTACCTCCAGTACGTGCGCGCCGACGAGCTGAACTCGCGCGACGAGAACCGTCGCGTCCGGATCGAGCGGTACGCCCACGAGCGCGGCGACATCATCGTCGACGGCAAGGCCATCACCGGCTCCGTGGAGACCGACGGCAGCGACTTCAAGTACAAGCGGGTCTGGAAGGACGGGCCCATGTGGGCCCCCGTCACCGGGTACTCCTCGCAGGCGTTCGACTCGACGCAGCTGGAGAACCTGGAGGACGGCATCCTCACGGGCAACGACGACCAGCTCTTCTTCAACCGCACCCTGTCGATGTTCACGGGTGACGAGAAGAAGGGCGGCAACGTCGTTACCACCCTCAACAGCGCCGCGCAGAAGGCCGCCTTCAAGGGGCTCGGCAACCAGAAGGGCGCGGCCGTCGCGCTCGACCCGCAGACCGGCGCCATCCTGGCCCTGGCGAGCACCCCGTCCTACGATCCGTCGGTCTTCGCCGGCAACTCCGAGAAGGACGCGGCCGCCCGCGCGAAGCTCCTCGCGGACAAGGACCAGCCCATGCTCAACCGGGCGCTGCGCGAGACCTACCCGCCCGGCTCGACGTTCAAGATCGTCACGGCCGCCGCCGCCTTGGAGAACGGCCTCTACGACGACATCGACGACCCGACCAGGTCGCCGCTCCCCTGGATCCTTCCGCAGACCTCGCGCCCGCTCAACAACGAGGGCAACATCCCCTGCAAGAACGCCTCGCTCCGGGAAGCGCTGCGCTGGTCCTGCAACAGCGTCTTCGGCAAGATCAGTGCCGACCTCGGCAACAAGAAGATGATCGAGGAAGCCAACAAGTTCGGCTTCAACAACGAGATCTTCACCCCGGTCCGCGCCGACAAGAGCGTCTTCCCCGAGGACAACCCGTCGCAGAACGCGATGGCGGGCATCGGCCAGGCGTCCAACCGTGCCACTCCGCTCCAGATGGCCATGGTGGCTTCGGCCATCGCCAACGACGGCAAGCTCATGCAGCCGTACATGGTCGCCGCGCGCGAGGCGCCGAACACGGACACCATCTACACGGCCGAGCCGAAGGAGATGAGCCGGCCCCTCTCGGCGGAGAACGCCCAGAAGATCCAGCAGATGATGGAGACCGTCGTCGAGAAGGGCACGGGAACCGCCGCCCAGATCGACGGCGTCACCGTCGGTGGCAAGACCGGTACCGCCGAGAACGGTCTGAACAACAGCAAGAAGCCGTACGCCTGGTTCATCTCGTACGCGAAGACCGACAAGGGCTCCCCGGTCGCCGTCGCGGTCGTGGTCGCGGACAGCTCGGCCAACCGCGAGAACATCTCCGGTGGCAGTCTGGCCGCCCCGGTCGCGACCGCCATCATGAAGGCGATTCTCGACGGCAAGTAGCGGGGCCCGACGCCTGACGGTCATACCGGACATCGGGATACCGGTCGGATATCGGCTGACGGGTGCGGGCCGAACGGGTCGCGCGTGCCCGGTAGCGTATGCGCGGACAGCGCACCGCCGGACCACACACGGGTGCGGTCGGGACTGACGGAGAGGGCTGGAACAGTGATGGAAGAGCCGCGTCGCCTCGGCGGCCGGTACGAGCTGGGCTCGGTGCTCGGCCGTGGTGGCATGGCCGAGGTCTACCTCGCGCACGACACCCGGCTCGGCCGCACCGTAGCCGTGAAGACGCTCCGGGCCGATCTGGCCCGCGATCCGTCCTTCCAGGCCCGGTTCCGCCGTGAGGCCCAGTCTGCCGCCTCGCTCAACCACCCCGCGATCGTCGCCGTCTACGACACCGGCGAGGACTACGTGGACGGGGTCTCGATCCCGTACATCGTGATGGAGTACGTCGACGGCTCGACGCTCCGGGAACTCCTGCACTCCGGCCGCAGACTGCTGCCCGAGCGCACCCTGGAGATGACGGTCGGGATCCTCCAGGCGCTGGAGTACTCGCACCGCGCCCAGATCGTGCACCGCGACATCAAGCCGGCCAACGTCATGCTGACGCGCACCGGCCAGGTCAAGGTCATGGACTTCGGCATCGCCCGTGCGATGGGTGACTCCGGCATGACGATGACGCAGACCGCCGCGGTCATCGGCACCGCCCAGTACCTCTCCCCGGAGCAGGCCAAGGGCGAGCAGGTCGACGCCCGCTCCGACCTGTACTCCACGGGCTGCCTGCTGTACGAGCTGCTCGCGGTCCGGCCGCCCTTCATCGGGGACTCGCCGGTCGCGGTGGCCTATCAGCACGTCCGCGAGGAACCGCAGCCGCCGAGCAACTTCGACCCCGAGATCACGCCCGAGATGGACGCGATCGTTCTGAAGGCGCTCACCAAGGACCCCGACTACCGCTACCAGTCCGCCGACGAGATGCGCGCCGACATCGAGGCCTGCCTCGACGGCCGCCCGGTCGCCGCGGCGGCCGCCATGGGCGCGGCCGGGTACGGAAGCTACGGCGGTTACGACGGCGGCTACGGCGGCGGCGACCAGCCCACCACCGCCCTGCGCGCCGCGGACGGCGGCGGCGGTCCGCAGACGTCGATGATGCCGCCGCTCAACCCGGACGACGGCGGCTACGGCTACGACGACCGCCCCGGCCGTCGGCGCCAGCAGAAGAAGAACAACACCTCGACGATCCTCCTCGTCGTGGCGGGCGTGCTCGTGCTGATCGGTGCCATCCTGATCGGCCGCGCCGTCTTCAGCGACAAGGAACAAGCCACCACGACCCCGGTGCCGAACATGGTCGGATCGACGGTCGAGGAGGCCCAACGGCTCGCGGACAACTCCGAGCTGGTCCTCAAGGTCGGCGACGAGAAGCCGTGCGAGGACCAGGAGAAGGGCAAGGTCTGCGACCAGGACCCCGCCGGCGGTGAACTGAAGAAGCACGAGACCGTCACCGTCCACGTCTCCTCCGGGGCACCCAAGATCGAGGTCCCGGACGTCACGGAGAAGTCCAAGGACAGCGCCACCAAGCAACTGGAGGACAAGGGCTTCTCCGTCAAGGTGGAGAGCGAGGAGTCGGACGCGACCCCGGGCACGGTCACCAAGCAGAGCCCCGAGGGCGGTGCCCAGGCCGAGAAGGAGTCCGAGGTGACGATCACCGTCGCCACGGAGAAGCTCATCTCCATGCCGGACGTCTCGACCTCGGGCCGTACGTTCGAACAGGCACAGGCCCAGTTGGTCGGCGTGGGCTTCTCCAACATCTCGCGGACCGATGTGGACGCGACGGAGCCCGCGGGCACCGTGGTCGGCCAGACCCCGGATGCCGGCAGCGACCAGGCCAAGGACGTCCAGATCGTGCTGAAGGTCTCCAAGGGACCGGCGCAGCCCGAGAAGGTGGCCGTTCCGGAAGTGCGGGGCCAGACCCTGGGCACGGTCAAGAACCTGCTCGCCCAGGCCGGACTGACGCTGGGGAGCGTCGACGGTCCGGCCGACGACAACATCCCGGTCACGAACTCCGATCCGGCCCCCGGCACCCAGGTCGACAAGGGCAGCGCGGTCAACGTGCGGACGATGGGCGGCGGCGGGAACGGCCTCTTCGGCTGATCCCGCCCCACCGCGCGTCCCTCGCGCACCGCACGGAATGGGCCCGGACCACCTCACAGTGGTCCGGGCCCATTCATGTGTTCTACGGGTGATAAGCCGGAATGACTTTTACCGGTCGTGCCCACGACGCCCGCAGTGCGGACGCGGCGGGGGCGCGGTCAGCGCAGTTCGGCCGGGGGCGTGCGGTCGCTGTCGACCTTCTCCGTACGCTCCAGCTCGCCCCAGACGATGTAGCGGTACTTCGAGGTGTAGACCGGCGTGCAGGTGGTCAGGGTGATGTAGTGGCCGGGCTTGGTCACCCCGGCCTCCTTCGGCACCTGCTGGAGCACGTCCACGTTGTACTTCGTGGTCTCCGGGAGCGTCTTGAAGACCTTGTAGACGTACCAGGTGTCCTGGGTCTCGAAGACGATCGCGTCGCCCTTGCGCAGCTTGTCGATGTTGTGGAACTTCGCCCCGTGACCGTCCCGGTGGGCGGCGAGCGTGAAGTTCCCCGGGTCCTCCGACGGCAGCGCCGCCGGGAGGGGATCGGTGTAGTAGCCGGCGACGCCGTCGTTGAGGACCGAGGTCGCGGTGCCCTTCCTGACCAGCACCTCGCCGTTCTTCATGGCGGGCACGTGCAGGAATCCGATGCCTCCCTCGGTGTTCAGCGCGCCCGGTCCGCCGTCCGCCTTCCAGCCGTCGCGGACGGCGTGGCTCTGCTTGTCGGCCTCGTGGTCGGCGACCACGTTGGTCCACCACAGGGAGTAGACGACGAAGAGACCGAGCACCAGCCCCGCGGTGATGAGGAGTTCACCGAAGACGCTGACGGCCGCCGCGACCCGGTGACGCCTGACCGGCTCCGTCCCGGGAGAGGGTGCGGGTCCGTCGGCCCGCGTCTCGTACTCGGTCCTCGTCGCCACCGCAACCGTCCCTTTTCCTGGGGTTGTCCGCCATCGGGACGTTCCGCCCGCGAGAGCACTGCCGTCAGTCCAGGAGGGCGTCGGGCTTGCCCTTGCTCCGAGGCCGCTCGTCGACCATCTTGCCCCAGACGATGAGGCGGTACGTACTGGTGAACTCCGGCGTACAGGTCGTCAGAGTGATGTACCGGCCGGGCGCCGTGAACCCCGACCCGGCAGGCACCGGACTGATCACTGACACGTTGGACGGCGAGGTCTGCGCGAGGGTCTTCGTCATCTCGTACGTGTAGTACGCGTCCTGGGTCTCGACCACGACCTTGTCGCCCGGAACCAGTTTGTTGACGTAACGGAACGGCTCACCGTGGGTGTTGCGGTGCCCGGCCAGCGCGAAGTTGCCCTGGGCGTCCGAGGGCATCGCGGTCTTCAGCGCACCCTCGCCGTAGTGGCCGACCATGCCCCGGTCGAGCACCTTCTCCTTGCTGGTGCCCTCCGCGATGGGCGCGACGACGTCGAGTTTCGGGATGTGGATGATCGCGAAGCCCTGGCCCGGCGCGAAGGTCCCCGGGTCCCGCTCGCCCGCCGCCCACTGATCCTGGATCTTGTGGGTCTCCTGACCGGCGATCCGGTCGGCCCGGACATTGGTCCACCAGAGCTGGTAGGCCACGAAGAGCAGCATCAACACACCGAGCGATATGAAGAGTTCGCCCACGACCCGGCTGACGACGACGGCCGGACTGTCCTTGGCCGCCCGAGCCGCCCTGCGGGCCTCCACCCGGGACATCGGCCGGGCGGGACCGGCGCCCCCGCTCGCCGCGCCCGGGCCGCTCCCCCCGGGCGGCACCGGGGCCTGCGGCGCCTTGCGGCGGCCGCCCGCCTTGGCCGCCCTACGGCGCTCGGCCCGGCCGCCGGGAGGCGGTACGTCCTGCGGGGCCCCGCCCGCGCGGACCGGGCCCACCGTCCGCAGGGCGACGGTCTCGTCGTGCGGCGGGAGCCGGTCGTGGTCGCGCTCGGGAAGGTCCAGCGGGGGCAGGACGGTGGTCGCCGCCTCGTCCGGGAACGCACTGGGGAACGACGGGGCGGAGAGGTCCTGTGCGCGGGGAGCTCGCGTGGAGGAGTCCTGCGTGAAGGGTGGCTGCGCAACAGGTTCCTGCGTGCCGGGAGCCTGCGTGCCGGGTGCCTGCGTGCCGGGTGCCTGCGTGCCGGGAGCCTGCGTGCCGGGTGCCGCTCCGGCGGCCGGGGACGCGTGGCGGCCGGAGGCCCGGGCGGGACCCGGCGCGGGGGCGCCACCATCCGCAGTCGGCACGTTGCCGGTGGCGAAGCCCGACGCGGTGGGGCCGGCGGGGCCGGACGGTCCGGCGGCGGCCGTCCGCGGTTCCTGCCCGTACCAGTCACGGCGGTAGCCCTCGGGGTCGTACCACTCGCCGGGCTCGGCGGACGGCCCAAGGCCCTCCTGCGGCCCGTACGGGGCCTGTTGGGGGTTCTGGTGACCCTGGGGCCGGACGGGCTGCCGCACCGGCCGTGGGCGGCCCGTACGGGGTCGCAGGGAGCTCTCCACCACCACACCCTCCACCACCCGGCCCCCCGCGGACGGGCGTTCGGTGGACGAACCCCCCGGCAGCGGCCCCTCCCGCGGCGGTCCGCCCGGCGCGCTCTCCGCCGGGCCGTTCCCGGCGTGGCGGGCTCCGGGCGGTGCGTACCCGCCCGGCAGCGGGTCGTTCAACGGGTCCGCCAGCCGGCCCACCGCGTCCTCGAACGAACCGTCCGTCCCGCGCCCGGGCGGGTACTCCTGCCCGGCGTCGTGCTCGGGACGGAGTGCGGTCACGCGACGGCCTTGCCCACCACCGGCGTGAGCCCCGCCGATCTGTCGACCGCGCCCGCGTCGCCGCACCGCACGAGCCAGTTGGCCAGCATCAGGTGGCCGTGCTCGGTGAGCACCGACTCGGGGTGGAACTGCACTCCCTCGACGGGGAGTTCGCGGTGGCGCAGCCCCATGACGATGCCGTCGGCCGTCCGTGCGGTGACCTCCAGCTCCGCGGGGAACGCGGAGGGTTCGGCGGCCAGCGAGTGGTAGCGGGTCGCGGTGAAGGGCGACGACAGGCCCGCGAAGACGCCCTGCCCGTCGTGGGACACCGGCGAGGTCTTGCCGTGCAGCAGCTCCGGCGCCCGGTTCACGACCCCGCCGTACGCCACGGTCATCGCCTGCATGCCCAGGCAGACGCCGAAGACCGGAACGCCCGTCGCCGCGCAGTGGCGCACCATGTCGATGCAGACACCGGCCTGTTCGGGAGCGCCGGGGCCGGGCGAGAGAAGGACCCCGTCGAAACCGTCCTGCGCGTGGGCGGTGGTGACCTCGTCGTTCCGGACCACCTCGCACTCCGCGCCGAGCTGGTAGAGGTACTGCACGAGGTTGAAGACGAAGCTGTCGTAGTTGTCCACGACCAGAATGCGTGCGCTCACTGCCCTGCCTCCGCTCCGGCGCTCTGGCCGTCCACCGTCACGTCGCCGAACGGGAGCAGCGGCTCCGCCCAGGGGAAGACGTACTGGAACAGTGCGTAGACGACTCCCAGGACGAGCACGAGCGAGATGATCCCCCGCACGAACGCGTTGCCCGGCAGATGCCGCCAGATCCAGCCGTACATGCTGCCCCTCCATTCGGTTCGGGACCAGACTAAAGGTCGCCGGCCCGCACGTGGGGCAGCTGTGGAAAGCCGCCGGACGGCGGCGGAAGGCCGCGCTCCGTCCCACCGGGGCCGTGCGGCCCCCCGCCCGGGCCGTCGCTATCCGACGGGCTGCGCGTAGTGCAGATCGATCGTGCCCGAGTACGCGGGCAGGGTCGTGCCGTCGTCTTCGTCGAGCTTCCAGCCGAGCCCGTAGGCCTTCACGTACAGCTGGTAGTTCTGCAGCGCCGTGGAAGCGTCCAGCGCCGCCCGCAGCTTGTCGGGGTCGCCCACGGCCGTGACCTTGTACGGGGGCGAGTAGACGCGGCCCTGGAGGATCAGGGTGTTGCCGACGCAGCGGACGGCGCTGGTGGAGATGAGCCGCTGGTCCATGACCTGGATGCCCTGCGCACCGCCGTTCCAGAGCGCGTTGACGACCGCCTGCAGATCCTGCTGGTGGATCACCAGGTCGTTGGGCTGGGGCTCCGGGTAACCGGGGTTCGCGGTGGCGTCCGGCGGGGCGTCGTCGAGCGTCACGCTGACCGACTTCCCGGTGATCGCCGTGGTCCCGGCCGTTTTCTCCAGCGCCTCGCGCCGGGTGTCCTCCGCCTCCGTACTGCCGTCGTCACGCTGTACGAGCGCATCGATCTGCGCGCGCACGGCCGCGTTCGAGTCGGTCAGCAGGCCGTTCTTGTCGCTCCGCTCGCCGATGAGGTCGGAGAGCTTGAGCAGGGAGGAATCGCTGCGGATGTTGGTGCCCTTGGCCGTGTTGGCACTGGCCACGAAGATCAGACCGGCGAGTGCGAAAACGGCAGCGGTGAGCAGCCGGACCGGCCGTTTCGAGGTACGCCGGGCCGCCTCTTCGGGAGAGTCCGCGAGATTGCTCAACGTACCCTTATCTCATCAGGCGCCATGGAAGCACTACGCTAACGGACGCCCGGGGGAGGCAGCTTCCCCCCAGCGCCCTCGGGCGCCAGCCAAAGATCACTGCGCGGTCACGCAGCGCATCGACAGGAGCGTTCCTCGTGCCGAAGTCACGTATCCGCAAGAAGGCCGGTTTCACGCCCGTCGCGGCGAACCAGGCGACCACCATCAAGCTGGGCAACCGCGGCTGGATCGCGCCGGTGATGCTGGGGCTCTTCCTCATCGGACTGGCCTGGATCGTCCTGTTCTACGTGACCGACGGCTCGCTGCCCATCGAGGCGCTCCACAACTGGAACATCGTGGTCGGCTTCGGACTCATCGGCGGCGGCTTCGGCGTCTCCACGCAGTGGAAGTAGCCCACTGACCCGGCTGTCCCCCCGCTCCTGCCGCCCCTTCCCCGCGGCATGCGCGACAACTGCCTGACCCCGTAGGACCGCGTCACCCGAGATACCGGCGGAACCCGTGCGACCACGGTGTCCGGCCGGCCTTCCGGATGTCCGCTCCTGCCTGCGCTCCTGCCTGCCGGGCGGTGGCCGGAGGGCATCCGGGCAGCTGCTCGCCAGCTGCCCGCCCGGGCTGCCCGGCCGGGTGCCGGACCCGTTTCACAAGCCCTGCCCTGAAGTTACCCACAGAGTTATCCACAACCGGGGGAAAAGGTCAGACGATCTGTGGATAACCTACGCCGAAGTTGACGCCGGTGTGACTACAGCCTCCCTCATCGCGGGGGGCTGTAGCGCCGTTCCGGGACAGAAAGACCCTGTTCAGTGACGGTCCGAACACGAGTACCCCACCCTCCGCAGCCTCCTCGTCCCACTCTGTGGATAACCCTGTCCCAGGAGTGGACAGAATCTGTCAGGTGAGTGCAGCGGTGCGCGCAAGAACGATCACAACCGATACTGCCAACACCAGCCCACAGGCCCCGAACTGCACCAGGTTCCGCCGCGCGCGAGGCGCGTGGACCAGGGCGACGGCGATGAGCGTTCCGGCGACCAGACCGCCGAGATGGGCCTGCCACGCGACACCCGACCGCAGGCTGAAGAGCACGTTCAGCGCCAGGATGACGAGGGCCGGCCGCAGGTCGTAGTTCATCCGCCGCATGAGCACGACGGTGGCGCCGAGCAGACCGAAGACAGCGCCGGAGGCTCCCAGGGAACCCTGGTTCTGCGCACTCAGCCAGTAGGTGACCGCACTGCCCGCCAGCCCCGACAGCAGATACAGCGCGAGAAAGCGGACACGGCCGAGCGCGGCCTCCAGGGGCCCGCCCAGCCACCACAGCCCGAGCATGTTGAAGGCGATGTGCAGCAGTTCCTCGTGGAGGAACATCGAGGTGAGCAGGCGGTACCACTGCCCCTCGGCGACCCCCGCGAGAGTGCCGGGGAAAGGCTGGGGGTCCCAGGCCCGGCCCACCAGCAGCAGGTCCTGGACCAGCCACGACCTGCCGGTGAGCCACACGGCGGCGAAGACCGCCACATTGATCGCGAGCAGGACCTTCGTGACCAGCCGCGGATCCGCGGCCACCGCGCCGCCGGTGATCGTACGGGGCCGCGCGGCGGCCGGGTGGTGGCCCGTACCCGCTCCGCTCCGAACGCATTCCGGGCAGTGGAAGCCCACGGAGGCGCTGATCATGCACTCGGTGCAGATCGGCCGCTCGCACCGGGTGCAGCGGATTCCGGTCCCGCGGTCCGGATGGCGGTAGCAGAACCATGTCGCCCCGCCCTCGGCGGACGGGTCTCGGTTTGCCGGCGGCTGCTCGTCCATCGGTCCCGACCTTTCGGTCCGTCGCTGCCAGTCCTGTCACTGCCAGTCCTGGTCCGTTATGTAACCGTACGGACCGTCGGTCCCGATGGTTCCCCGCACGGAAAACCCGCTGCGGACGGACGACGACCGGCGGGTCCACCACAGGGCCACGGATGGGCGGGTCAGCAGCCCACGGGCGGCAGGCCGGCGGTCGGGGGCAGCGGTCGAGGGGCAGCGGGGTCGAGGGGCAGCGGCCGGCGGGCCGGCGGGTCAGCGGTGCTCGACCACGACCGACTCCAGCACGACGTCCTGGAGCGGCCGGTTCGTCCTCGGGTTGGCGGGGAGCGACGCGATCGTGTCCACGACCTTGCGGCCGGCCGCACCGGGGACCTCACCGAAGATCGTGTGCTTGCCCGTCAGCCACGCGGTGGGCGACACGGTGACGAAGAACTGCGAACCGTTCGTCCCCGGGCCGGCGTTGGCCATGGCCAGCAGATAGGGCCGGGTGAACGCGAGATCGGGATGGAACTCGTCCGGGAACTCGTATCCCGGACCTCCGGTGCCGTTCCCGAGCGGATCACCGCCCTGGATCATGAAGTTGTCCAGGACCCGGTGGAAGACCGTCCCGTCGTAGAGCCGCCCGGCGGACCGGACACCCGTCGCCGGGTGGATCCACTCACGGGCACCGGAGGCGAGGTCGACGAAGTTCCGGACGGTCCTGGGGGCGTGGTCCGGCAGGAGCCGGATCTCGATGTCGCCCTGGCTCGTCCTCAGGGTGGCGTACAACTGCTCGGCCACGGTCTGCCTTCCATCAATCCTCGGTCTGCGCGGTGAAACTCCCCGATCCTCGCACGGCGGACTCTTCCCGGGCGGTGACCGCGGACGGCACTTCTCCCCGTGCCCCGTCCGGATGCTTCGCCGGGACACACCCGGCCGTGCGGGCGCCCGTACGACGCGCCTCCACCGGAACCGTGGCATCGTCGTCCACGCACTCCACGAATCGGATTGACCGCATTTGTCCCATGACCCGGATGCCCGTCCCGCATGCCGCGCAGTACCCCCGCAGGCATGATTTCCGCATGGGCGGACAGGCGGAGTACCTACCCGCCACCAAGGAGGAGGATCCCGTGACCCGCATCGACAGCGTGCGCGCCGCAACCGACTCGGCGAAGGAAAGCGCGCAGCACGCCGCGGAAGTGGTGGCGCCCTACGCCGACACAGCCAAGATCCAGGCCGCGCACTACGCCAACGAGGCTCGCGTGCGCCTCGCACCCAAGGTGTCGGCAGCAGCACAGCAGGCCCGTGTGCAGTACGTCGCGCATGTCGCGCCCCGCATCGACCAGGCCCTGGCCCACGTACCCCCGAAGGTCGACGACGCCGCCCGGGTCGCCGTCGTACGAACCCACAAGGCGGCGAAGAACGCGGCCGGTTACACGGTCCCCCGCTTCGAGTACGCGGTGGCCGCCGCCACACCGGTCGCCGCGGAGGCCCAGGTACGCAGCGCGGCGGCGCTGGCCGCACTGCGCGGCCAGGTCACCGCCAAGGACATCAACCGGCTCGCCAAGAAGAACGCGTGCCGCGCGAAGTCCGGCCGGCTCTTCAAGGGAATCCTCGTCCTCTCGCTGGTCACTGCCGGCGCCTGCGCCGCCTGGCGCTGGTGGGACCGGCAGGCCAACCCGGACTGGCTGGTGGAGCCCTCCGAGCCCACCGCGGCCGGCGACGCCCAGTCGCCCCTGACCTCGGTCGACGGCACCGACCTGGACACCGGGATCAGGACCACGCAGGCGGACGCCGAGGCCGGCGACCCGAACGGGAAGAACCGCGGCGACCAGCCCTGACCACGACCCGGTCCCTCCGCGCCGTTCGGTGTTTCACGTGAAACGTGAAACGTGAACCGTGAACCGTGAACCGTGAACCGTGAAACGGCCGCACCCTCCCGCTCGTCATCGTTCCCGCTCCACCGTGTCCGCTCCACCGAGGGGCGCCCGACGACCACCGTGTCGTCCGGCGCCCCTCGGTCGTGTCCGGCATCCCTCGGTCGTGTCCGGCATCCGGCCTCGGGTACGGCCCCGGAGCATCCGATCGGCGCGGGGGCAGGATCGCCCGACCGCGCGGATGCGGGGCGTCGTGGACCGTGATTCGCTGGCCAGGTGCCCTCCAGCTCTTCTCAGCAGGCCACCCCACCGGAGTCCGACCCGGTATCCACCCCCCAGGGAAGCGGGTTCCTCCGGCGTCAGCCTCTGCTGGACCGGGCCGTGGTGGTGGTCCTGGGGCGGCCCCGCAGACGGCTCGGCTGGCTGCTGCCACTCGCTCTGCTCGTGGTCGTCTGCTTCGCCGACTGGAACACCTCGGGCGACTTCCGGGTGCTGTCCTGGCTCGTGGTGGTACCGGTCGTGGCCGCCGCTCTCTGCCCGGTCGGGACCACCGCGCTGTTCGCGGTCGCCGCGGTGATCGCGTACCGGGGAATCGACCAGGCGTGGGAGCACGAGTACCGGGCGGGACTGCCCGACTTCATCCTCGTCTCCATGGGCGGACTGCTCGCCGTGGCGGCCGCCTGGCTGCGCCGCCGGGGGGAGCGGCGCGCGCTCGCCGTCCGGAACGTGGCGGACACCACGCGGGCGACCGTGATCCGACCGCTCCCGCCCAGCTGGGGCGGGCTGCTCCACGCGCACATCTACCTGCCCGCGGACGCGGAAGCCCGGCTCGGCGGCGACTTCTACGACGTCCAGCCGAGCCCTTGGGGAACCCGCGCACTGCTGGGCGACGTACAGGGCAAGGGCCTGGGAGCCGTGGCGGTCGCCGCCAACCTGCTGGGCACCTTCCGTGAGGCCGGGTTCCACCAGCCGGACCTGCGAGTCGTGGCCGAGCGCATGGAGATCCGGATGGAGCGCAACCGTCTGTACGAGCAGGCGATGGGTTACAAGGACGGCGACCGGTTCGCCACCGCCGTGCTGCTGGATTTCCCGGCGCCCGGTTCGACCGGCGGGTACGTCGACGTCATCAACTTCGGGCACGATCCACCCTTCGCGGTCAGCGCGCGCGGCGTCCGCCGGCTGGACGGCGACCGCGGCAGGCTCCCGCTCGGCCTCAACGAGCTGGCCCCGGCGTCGGACCGGTCCGCGGGGCCGTACCGGGTACGCGTAGCGGATGACGAGACCCTGCTGCTCACCACGGACGGGGTGACGGAGGCCCGTGACCGGGCGGGCGATTTCTTCCCGCTGGCCGAGGCGCTGGAGGCGGCCGTGACCGAGGACCCGCAGCTCGCCGAGTCGCCGTACCGCCTGGTCAGGGCCGTGCGGGACAGGATGCTGCGGCATGTCTACGGGCAGCTCCAGGACGACACCACGATCTTCGCCGTGCGGGTGGCGCCATCCTCCGCGGGACCGGTTCCCCAGGCGCTGCCCCTCGGCGAGTGGACCGAGTTCTCCCCGTCCACCACCGCCCTGCCCGGCCGCCAGGACTCATCCGAGCCGCCCCGCTGACGACCCGCGCGAAGCGACCCGCCGACGACCCGCGCGGGACCGCCGGCCGGACACCGGTGACACCGTCTACTCCGGTACGAGCGTGGTGGCGAGCCGGAGCGCGCCCAGCAGCTCTGCCCGGGTGCCGAGCCCGGCGGGGAGGATGTCCAGCCCGTCCGCGATGGCCGGCTGGGCGTGCTGGCGGATCGCGGTGGCGACACCTTCGACGAGTGCCCGGGTGGAGGTGCCCAGTTCCCCGCCCACGATCAGCGCCGAGGGGTTGAGGAGGTTGCAGAACGAGGCGAGGACGCCGCCGAGCGTCCGGCCGGCGCCGTCCAGGATTCGATCGGTGACGGGGTCGTTCACCTGCGTGGCGAAGCGTGGACCGGGCACGACTCCGGGATGGGTGTGGGCGATCTGCGCCGCGAGGGCGGAGACCGACACCACGGTCTCCAGGCAGCCCCGGTTACCGCAGCGGCACATCTCGGTGTGGCCCGGCAGCTGGGTGTGCCCGATCTCGCCCGCATACCCCAGCGCCCCTCGGTAGGGCGCTCCGCCGACGACGATGCCCGCCCCGATGCCGTGCGAGACCTTGACGTAGAGGAAGTCGTTGTAGCAGCGGCCGACGCCGAGGTGCAGTTCTCCGTACGCGCCGAGGAGGGCGTCGTTCTCCGCGTGCACGGGTACGCCGAGGCGCTGTTCCAGCTCCTTGCGGGGAGCGAGGCCCACCCAGCTCGACAGGATGGTGGGGGAGCGGACCAGCCCTGATCCGGTGTCGAGCGGACCGGGCACTCCGGCGACGACGGCACCGAGCCGGTCGATCCCGAGCGATCCGCGCAGTCCGTCGACCATCCCCGCCGCACGGTCGATCGCCTCGACGGCACGCAGATCGACGTCGAGCTCCACCCGTTCCTCGGCGACGGGCCTGCCGAGGGAATCGCCCAAGGCCACGTTGATGTGGTTGTGACCGAAGTCGATGGCCGCCACCGGGGCGTCCCCGTCCCGGGGTACGGCGCGGAGCACCGCTGCGGGACGGCCGCTGCCGGAGCCCGGTCCGCCGCCCTCCGCCTGTGTCTCGGTGACGCGTTCGTCGGCGAGCAGCCGTGCCACCGCGTGGTTGACGGTGCTCCGGGAGAGCCCGCTGAGTTCGACGATCCGCGCACGGGTCAGATGACCCGACGACTGGATGTGCCGGAAGACGTCCTCGCGAGTCCGGTCGCGGGGCGAGGAGCCTGCTGGCGTCTGGGGCATGCGCAGATCCTAAGGTCATGCCGCCCGTACGCGGCGGGTGTGCGACGACTCCCGTTCACCCTCAAGTGCCGCCGCCCGTAACCGAATAGCCCGCCACGGGAGTCGTCCGAGGGACCTGGTTTCCGACAACCTGTGAACCGAGTTCTGGATACATGAACCTCCTCGGAACGCCGACGGCACCTTCCCCGTCCGACCCCTCCGGAACCGGTTCCGGGGCTCGAACGCTCTCAACAACCCCTCTGACGTGCCCTTATAGCAGAACGTCCGCCCACTGTCACGGTGTCCGACCAGAGGGAGAAGCCGATCATCATTTAGCCAATCAAGGGTCGAAAACCTCGCGAAACTCATCATGTTTTTGCCATTGACCACAGAAAAGGTCGCTCTTAGGGTCAGCTCAGCTCACGCCGAGCGGACGATCCTTCCGCAGACCTCCGGGCAGGAGGTTTGCCCGTCCGGCGTGAACCTCCTATCTGGACATTGCGGTTGAGAGAGGACTTACTGACATGTACACCACACGTCTCCCCAGAGGTGCGCGCCGAGGCCGGGCCATCGCGATCGCCGCTGCCACCGCGGTCGTCGCCGGCATCGTCTTCACCGGAGTTCCCGCGGCCTCCGCGGCCACCTCCGACCCCAACCCGGCTGCGCTGGAGCTGAAGAACGCGGCGCTGTCGCGGGAAGCCGCCACCCAGGGCATGGTCCTTCTCGAAAACCACGACCACGCGCTCCCGATCGCCAAAAAGGGCAACGTCGCGCTCTTCGGTGTCGGTGCCTACAAGACCGTCAAGGGCGGTACTGGCTCGGGCAACGTCAACAACCGGTACACGATCTCCGCCCGCCAGGGCCTGACCGACGCCGGCTACAAGGTCACCACCAGCGACGCCTACTGGTCCGCGATGACCCAGGCGTACGACACCAAGTACCCGGCCAGCGCGACGGGCAGCACCTTCGGCTCGACCGTCGACTACGCCTCCGTCGAGCAGCCGCTGACCGCCGCCAACGTGGCGCCCTCGGCCGCCACCGACACCGCGGTCTTCGTCGTGGCGAGGAACTCCGGCGAAGGTTCGGACCGCACCTCCGGCAAGGGCGACTACCAGCTCACCGACATCGAGCGCGCCAACCTGAAGCTGCTCGGCCAGACGTACAAGCGCGTCGTCGTGGTGCTGAACACCGGCGGCATCGTCGACACCTCGTTCTTCCAGCAGATCAACAGCGAGGTCAAGGACGCTCCCGGCGGCCAGGCGCTCGACGCGCTGCTGCTGATGAGCCAGGCCGGCCAGGAGAGCGGCGCCGCCCTCACCGAGGTGCTGAACGGCACCGTCACCCCGTCGGGCAAGCTCACCGACACCTGGGCCTCGCAGTACTCGTACTACCCGGCGTCCGCCACGTTCGGGAAGAACGACAACGACCCGCTGACGGAGCAGTACTCCGAGGGCATCTACGTCGGTTACCGCTACTTCGACTCGCTCTACAAGAAGCTCAACCCCGCCGACCCGTCGAGCGTCGTCAACTACGAGTTCGGCTACGGCCAGTCGTACACCGACTTCGACATCAAGGCGCAGCAGGTCAAGGCCGACGCCAAGACCGTCAAGGTCACCGCCAAGGTCACCAACACCGGGCACACCTACTCCGGCAAGGAGGTCGTCCAGGTCTACGTGTCGGCCCCGCAGACCGGGCTCGACAAGGCGTACCAGCAGCTCACCGGCTACGCGAAGACCGACAACCTCGCCCCCGGCCAGTCCCAGACGGTGACGATCAGCTTCGACACCACCTCGCTCGCCTCCTACGACGAGTCCCGCGCGGCCTACGTCCTGGACGCCGGCGACTACGTGGTGCGCGTCGGCAACTCCTCCCGCAACACGCACGTCGCGGCCCGCCTCAACCTCGCGAAGTCCGTGGTCACCGAGCAGGACCACACCGAGCTGAACGACCAGAAGCCCGCCACCGAGCTCACCAGCTCCACCTCCGACTTCTACACCTACCCGGGTGAGAAGTCGGAGATCGCGCGGGCCGACCGGATCAAGCTGAACCCGTCCTCGTTCCGTACGGAGAAGAAGGCGTCGCCGTACCAGCAGAACGTCTCGGTCGACTCCTCCTCCCCTTACTACGCCCTCGACGGCGACAAGATCTCTTCCACCACGGTCTACCTCGACCCGAAGCAGAAGAACTGGGAGGGCACCGGTTCGGCGTACGCCCCGAAGACCGGTGAGCAGGTCAAGCACGTGTCCACGAACACGGCGACCACCCTGTACGACGTCGCCAAGGGCAAGGCGACCATGGAGCAGTTCGTCGCCGGCCTGAGCGTCTCCCAGCTCGCCGACATCGTCGAGGGCTCCAGCGCCGCGGGCACCACGCTCACCGCCAAGGGCGCCGCCGGTTACACCACGCCGAACTACGAGAAGCTCGGCATCCCCGGCATGGCGCTGTCGGACGGCCCCGCCGGCCTCCGCCTCACGCAGCAGATCGGCACGGGCGACGCCGCCACCTACCAGTTCGGCACCGCCTGGCCCGTCGGCACCCTGCTCGCCCAGAGCTGGGACCGCGGCCTGGTCGCCGAGGTCGGTACGGCCGTCGGTGAGGAGATGCAGGAGTACGGCGTCCAGCTCTGGCTCGCGCCGGGCATGAACATCCACCGCGACCCGCTCAACGGCCGCAACTTCGAGTACTACTCGGAGGACCCGCTGGTCTCCGGCCTGACCGCCGCGGCCACCACCGAGGGCGTCCAGTCCATCCCCGGCGTCGGCGTGACGATCAAGCACTTCGCCGAGAACTCGCAGGAGACCAACCGCACCACCAGCAACTCGGTGATCGGTGAGCGCACGCTGCGCGAGATCGAGCTCAAGGGCTTCGAGATCGCGGTCAAGGCCGCCCAGCCGATGTCGGTGATGAGCTCCTACAACAAGATCAACGGCACCTGGACGGCGAGCAACTACGACCTGCTCACCGACCTGCTGCGCGGCGAGTGGGGCTACAAGGGCACGGTCATGTCGGACTGGGGCGGCAGCCACGGCTCGCTGACCTCGATGTACGCCGGCAACGACCTCATCGAGCCCGGTGGCAACCCGGCCGAGGTCATCAACGCCATCAAGCAGGTGGCGCCGACCACCGACGTCACGGGCCTGCCCGTGTACAACCGGACCGTCACCACCACCCGCACCTCCTACACCTGGCAGTTCGGCGGCTTCACGCCGTCGGCCACCGGTGGTACGACCCTGAACACCACCGTCGACGCCAAGACCGACCTGTCGAAGACCCCGCTGTCCGGCGAGACCGTCCGGGACGCGTATAACAACCAGGTGTTCACCGCGAACGCGAAGTACGCCTCGGTCGACGCCGCGTACAAGGCAGTCGCCGCACTGCTCGACCCGAGCGCCGCCGGTCTGACCGCCGCCCAGAAGGCCGGCATCAGCCTGACGAACGTCCAGCACGCCACGGCCGGTGACGACAGCAGCCCGGTGGTCGCCTACACCGTCGCGATCAAGGGCGACTACCCCGCCCAGGGCTACCCGCTGCGCCTCGGCGACCTCCAGCGCAGCGCGATCCGCGTCCTCACCACCGCCTCGCAGAGCTCGGCGTTCGAGGAGCTCGCCGGCCTGAACGGCGTGAAGGGCATCAAGGTCGGCCCGTACACCTCGCAGTTCAAGAACCTGGAGCCCGCGGTCACCGCGAAGCTGGGCAAGGTCTCGAAGAACAACGACGGCAAGGGCCACGGCTCGAACGGCAAGGGCCACGAGAACGGCCACGACAAGGGCCACTCGGGACACTGATCCACCGGTCCGGTGACTCCCCCCGGGGGGCACCGGGCCACGGAAGCCCCGCGGGGCGGCGGCACCGGCCGGTGCCGCCGCCCCGCCTTCCCGCACCTGCGCACGTCTGCCCCGGTCCGAACCCCTCGGACCGGGGCAGACGTGCGTGCGGCCCCGACCGCGGGCCGCGCGGTCCCGGCGGCACGCGGGGGGTGCCGGCCTCGTCGACGGCAACCCGCGCGGTGCGGCAGGGGACGGACCGATCCCCGAGCGCGAGACGCCGGCCCGCTACCTCTCGACCCTCATCCCCTGCAAGGCCAGTGAATACCCCAGCTCCGCCCGGCTCTTGCTGCCCTGGGCCTCCGACGCCCGCTTCACGTGGTTGGCGACGGAACGGACGCTGATGCCGAGCCGGTTGGCGATGACCTTGTCCGGATGGCCGGTCACCAGCAGTCTGAGGACGGACTGGTGTATGGCCTCACCGAGACTGTCGGGCCGCAGGATGCGCGGATTCATGGCGACCGGTTCGGCGCCGGACCAGACGTACTCGAAGGCTTTGACGAGGTGCTGGACGATGCCCGGGTTGCGGATGGCCAGCGCCGAGGTGCTGCGCTTCTCGACGCCGGGGATGAAGGCGATCTTCCGGTCGCACACGATCACGCGGTCGAACAGCTCGTCGACGGTGCGTATCTCGGCGCCGACGGCCGTCACCTGCTCGATGTAGGCGAGCGTCGCGTCGTGCTGGCGTACCGAGTGCTGATAGAGGGTCCGCTGCCGTACGCCGCGTGCGCCCAGCTCGCGGTCGCGTGCTATCGCCTCGGTGAGCAGCGCCTCGGACCGGCCGCCGCCCGGCTGCATCGTGAGGAGCTCCGTGGTGCAGGAGTTGACCGCCTGCTCCAGCGCGGCGCTGATGACGTCGGCACCGGTCAGCCGCCGGACCGTCTCGCCCTCGCCCTCCTCGTGGAGGGCCTCCATGTAGACGCTCTCCATGCGCGAGGCCTCGACGCGGAGCGAGGCCAGCTGGTGCTGGCTGTTCAGGATCGAGCGCTCGATGGGCTGGGTGAGCCCGAACAGAGCCACGTCCGGGGGAACAGGAATGAGCCCGTCCGCCGAGTGGGCCCCTTCGCGGAGCAGACCCAGCTGGACGACGCAGTCCGGCACCTCGCCCGTGATGCTGCCGGTCTTCAGGGCCGACCGATAGGCGGCGACCCCCAGGGCACACACGTGAATGTTTTCACTTTGCTGCACCTCGTCCGTTTTTTGGCACATATGGACCCCCTTCGTGTTCACGCACTGCAGCTAAACCCTCTCACAGCGTGTAGCCGCAAATATATTCGACAGAGTAATCTCCGCAAAGCGCCATCACATCGCCTTCACACTTTCCATTGAGTAAAGGAAAAGACATTGAAAAGAATCACGTTCGGTATCGCGACGCTCGCACTGCTCTCAGCCCTGGGAGGAACGGCTCATTTCGGGGCGATTCACAGCACGTCCGCCCCGGCCATTGCCGTGGAACACCTGGACGACTCGGCCTGGGGATGAAACCGGAAGTCCGGTCCAGAATTACTGAAATGATCAGGGGGGAAAAATGACTCGCACTGCCGTGGTCACCGGCGCGAGCAGCGGAATCGGCCGGGCCACCGCACGACGTCTCGCCAAGGACGGATACCGGGTGGTGCTCGTCGCCCGTCGCCCGGATCGACTGGCTGAAATCGCCGAGGAAATCGGCGGCTTGGCCGTCGTGTGCGACATCACCGACGAGGACGCCGTCCGGAAGACCCTGGGCACCCTCGGCAGCTGTGACGTCCTCGTGAACAACGCGGGTGGCGCCCACGGCGCCGAGCCGGTCGCCGAGGCATCCACCGCCGACTGGCAGTGGATGTTCGACGTCAACGTGCTGGGCACCCTGCGCGTGACGAAGGCTTTGCTGCCGCTACTGCGCAGGTCGGCTTCCGGGGGCACCATCGTCACGGTCACCTCGACCGCCGCCCAGGTCAACTACGAGGGCGGCGGCGGCTACAGCGCGGCCAAGCACGCCGAGCACGCGCTGAACGAAACCCTGCGCCTCGAATTGAGCGGCACACCCACGCGCGTGATCGAGATCGCACCCGGAATGGTGCACACCGACGAATTCGCACTCAATCGTTTCGCAGGCGACAGATCCCGGGCGGCCGCCGTTTACGAGGGAGTCGACAGGCCTCTCCTCGCCGACGACGTCGCGGAATGCATCGCTCTGGCCGTGGGCCTCCCCCAGCACGTGAACGTGGATCAGCTCGTCGTGCGCCCGGTGGCACAAGCCGCACAGCACAAGACCCACCGCGGTCCTCTTTTCAGCTGACTTCCCGAGCCGTAATCCGAAACGAAAGAACGGTACACCCATGTCTTTCTGGCGGAAAATTCAGGAAAAGATATTCCGGCGCAAGCGCCGAAAGAAGAACGACGCGTCCATCTATCCGATGTTCTGACTCGTCACCGAATCCCCGCATCTCGTCGCATCCGCCCGAAGCAGTGCACACGAACGGAGAACAGAGGTTGCACGGCCCCACGGCGACAGTCCCGTACCCCGCCGCCGACCCCGCGCCCGACAGCACCTCCACCGCACGGAACCTCTATGTGCGAGTGACCGACCCCGAGTGTCTGCTCCCGGACGGGCCGCTGCTCGACGCCCTGCGCGCGGAACTCGCCCGCGGACAGGGCGCACCGGGCGCGGACGTCGCCGCGCTCCGTTCCGAGGCCACCGCCTGGTGCGCCGAGGAGGAACGGCGGTACGGCGCGCTCCTGGAGCGCGCCACCGCCGCCGGTGCCCGGGAGAGCCTGGTGCGCAAGGCCGCGCTCGCCTCCGCACCGCTGGCCCTGCACTCCGGGGCATGGCTCCAGTGGCTGAGCGGGCCCGGCAACGCCGACGACCCGGCGGCGCTGCGCGTCCTCTCGCTCTACGCCTCCGACGTGGGCGTCGGACACCCGCATGCCTCCCGGGGCAGCGCCTACCTCACCGTCCTTCGCCGGCTGCGGCTGGCCGAGTACGCGGTACCCGGCTCCCGGCTGGCCCAGGACGAACGGGTCGGCGACGCGGCGTTCCACGTACCGGCCGTTCTGCTCGCCCTCGGGCGACGGCCCGACGACTTCCGTGCCGAGGTCCTCGGCGCCGATCTGTGTCTGCGGACACTCGGGCTGCTTCCGCCGCTGCGTCCGCTGCGGGCGGCGCACCCCGACGCGGGGGACTGGACCGCCGTCGACGCGGGGGCCGCGCGCGAACCCGGCGGGACCTCCGCCGCGGAGAGTGCGCTGGACGCGGTGGCCGCGCTGGCCGAGGACGGACCCGGGGACACGGCGGGGCGGGTCGTGAACGGCTTCGCCTGGGCACTCGAAGCGGTGCGCGCCTGGAGCGAGGACCTGTACGTACGGATGGAACAGGCCCTGGACCCGGCCTACGACATGGCCGAACTGCTGAGGCTGCGCGCCCGGGAGGGGGCTGTCTACCACGACGGCTTCCCGCTGGAGGGCAAGCCGCTGTCGCGGTGGCTGACGGAGAGCATGACCGACCCCGGTCCGCTGCTCGGCGCACTGGCACGCAGCCGCATGGTCAAACCCGGCAGGGCCGACAGCAGTTCGCTCGTCAACGGCCTGGTCGGGGAGCGCGGGCCCATGTTCCGGGTCTTCTCCGACGAGGACCTGGTGGTCGTCCGCCGCTGGATCGACGCGCTGCCTCCCCGCGACGCGGCGCCCGTCGAGCCGGCGGACCACCGCGACCGCCCCGCACCGGAACGGCTGCGCCTCGCGGTCCCCGGCCGGAACACGGCCGCCACCGATCCGGGACGCGCGCCGTCCGACCTGCGCGAGGCGTACTGGATGCTGCAGACCCGCGCGGGGACCCCGGCACTGCTCCAGTGGGCCGACGAGTACGTGCGTGGCTGGCTCGCCCGGTCGGGGCACGGGATGGCGGACGCCTCCGTCGGCCTGCCCGCGGTCTGGCCGGCCGGGGGTCTGCGCCCCTGGCTGCGGTCCGAACACGACCGCCACGGGACGGAGTTCACCGACGGGGCGGACATTCCGCTGCCCTCGCGGGAGGCCTTGGTCGACTCGACCGTGCAGCTCGCGCCGCTGACCCTGATCGACGGCGGCTGGCTCCAGGGCTTCACCGATTACGAGCAGGCGTCGTCCGAGATCGGGTTCTCGCTCTTCGAGACCTACTGGGACGAACTCGGCAACGGAGAGCCCCGGTTGAACCACCCGCTCATCTACCGCGAGGTGCTCACCGAGATGGGGGTGGAGCTGCCGCCGACCGGTTCCCGTGCCTTCTCCCTCTGGGACGGCTTCGACGACGCGTCCTTCGAGCTGCCCGTCTACTGGCTGTGCGTCGGCCGCTTCCCCCGCACGTTCCTGCCGGAGGTGCTCGGTCTCAACCTGGCCATGGAGCTGTCCGGCGTCGGGGGTTCCTACCGACGGGCCCGTATCGCGCTGAAGGAGTACGGCTTCAGCACCCGCTTCGTCGACATCCACAACACCATCGACAACGTCTCCAGCGGCCACTCCGCGTGGGCAGCCGACGCCGTCGACAGTCACCTGTCGGGCGTCGCCTCCTCTGCCGTCACCGAGACCTGGGCCCGTGTCCGTGCGGGTTACCGGTCGCTCAACCCGCCCTCGGGACTGCGGGCCAGGCGAGCGCAACGGCGCGCCCGGCGCACCGCCCCCACTCCCGTACGTCACGCTCGTTAGGAGCTGCATCCCCATGACCGAGCTGGTTCTGGGCCTCTCGGCCTACTACCACGACAGCGCGGCCGCACTCGTCGCCGACGGCGTCCCCATCGCCGCGGCGCAGGAGGAGCGTTTCAGCCGCGTCCGCCACGACCCCGCCTTTCCCGCCCGGGCGGCCGCCTACTGCCTGGAGCAGGCCGGCGCCACCCTCGACGACGTCTCCGCCGTCGCCTACTACGAGGACCCGGCGCTCAAGTACCGCCGCGTCCTGACCACGTTCGCGGCGGCGGGCCCCCGCGGCTTCGAGTCGTTCGCGCAGTCGCTGCCCGAGTGGGTCTCGCGCAAGCGCCACACCGTCCGCACGGTGGGCGAGAGCCTGGAGCGACTGGGCCTCGGACGCGTCCCGGAGATCCGGGTGCACCGCCACCACGAGTCGCACGCGGCCTCCGCCTTCTTCCCCAGCCCCTACGAGTCCGCCGCGGTGCTGTGCATCGACGGCGTCGGCGAGTGGGCGACCACGACGCTGTGGCACGGGCGGGGCACCAGCCTCGACCCCCTCTCCGAAATCCGTTTCCCGCACTCGCTCGGGCTGCTGTACTCGGCGTTCACCTACTTCTGCGGCTTCAAGGTCGACTCGGGCGAGTACAAGCTCATGGGCCTCGCGCCCTACGGCGAGCCCCGGTACGAGCAGGTCATCCGCGAGCGGCTGATCGACATCAAGGACGACGGCTCGTTCCGCCTGGACATGCGCTACTTCGAGTACCTCCGCGGGCAGGTGATGACCGGGCGCGGCTTCGAGCAGTTGTTCGGCGGACCCCGGCGGACCCCCGAGGGCGAGCTCACCCAGCGGGAGTTCGACCTCGCCTCCTCCGTGCAGAAGGTCACCGAGGACGTGGTGGTGCGGCTGGCGAAGAGCGCGCGCGAGCTGACCGGCGAAACCCGGCTCTGCCTGGCGGGCGGCGTCGCGCTGAACTGCGTGGCCAACGGCCGGATCATCCGGGAAGGCGTCTTCGACGAGGTGTGGATCCAGCCGGCCGCCGGTGACGCGGGAGGCGCCCTCGGTGCCGCTCTCGCCGTCGCGCACGGCGCCGGCACGCCGCGCGCGCACCTCGGCACGGGCCGGGACGGGATGTCCGGCTCACTGCTCGGTCCCGGCTTCGGGGACGAGGAGATAGCCGCGTACCTGGAGGCCGAGGGGATCCCGCACGAGCGGCTGACCCCGCAGGGCATCGCGGACCGCGCGGCCGGGGTGCTGGCCGACGAGAAGATCGTCGGCTGGTTCCAGGGACGCATGGAGTTCGGTCCACGCGCGCTGGGCGCCCGGTCCATCCTCGGCGACCCGCGCTCACCGCGGATGCAGTCGGCGATGAACCTCAAGATCAAGTTCCGCGAGTCCTTCCGGCCGTTCGCACCCTCCGTCCTCACGGAGGACGCCAAGGACTACTTCGCCCTCGGCCAGGAGAGCCCGTACATGCTCGTGGTCGCGCCGGTCGCGGAATCCCAGCGGCTGATGGACGTCGACGCGGGCGGGGCGAGCGGCCTCGACCTGCTCAAGGTGCGGCGCTCCACCATTCCGGCCGTCACCCACGTCGACTCCTCCGCGCGGGTGCAGACCGTCTCCGAGCACAACAACGCGCCCTACCACCGGCTGCTGACCGCGTTCAAGGCCGCCACCGGCTGCCCGGTGCTCGTCAACACCAGCTTCAACGTGCGGGGAGAGCCCATCGTCACCTCGCCCCGCGACGCCTACACGTGCTTCATGCGCACCGACATCGACCACCTCGCCCTCGGCAACTTCTGGCTCACCAAGACCGACCAGCCGAAGTGGCAGGAGGCCGTGGACTGGCGCGAGGAGATCCCGCTCGACTGAGACGCGCCGATGCACCGAAGCACCGTCCCGACCCATCCGCACCGAACCGCGAGAAAGACGCCGTTCCCATGAAGAAGCCCCTGTTGTTCCTGCTCTACCACCTGTTCGTCGTACCGATCGGCGGGGTGCAGCGGCTCGTCCGCGACCCCATGACCCGGCGCTTCGACCGCTCGGCGGCGACCTACTGGGTCACGTCCCAGGGAGGGAGGTGACCGATGGCGCCCCCCGTACGACAGGACGACGACGCCACCACGCCGGCCGCTCCGAGCCGCCTGCGACTGGTCCGCCTCCGGCTGGACGACGGCACCCGTGACCTCGTGCTGAAGGAGCTCACCGCGCGGCTCGTCGAGTCGGTGCTCGACTCCGACGACGACGAGGCCGTGCTGGCCCACATCGGCGCCTACGTGCTCCGCAGCCACCTGCCGGGACAACTCCTGGACTCGCTCCGCCTGTTCCCCGCGACCGGATGCCACGCACTGGTCCTCGGCAACCTCCCCGTACAGGAGTTCGGGCCCACCCCGGTGAGCGGATTCGGCGACGAACCGTCCCTCAGCGTGGTCAACGCCCTGCACTTCGGGCTCATCCAACTGCTCGGCGTGACCCCGTTCGCGGTCTCCTACGAGAACCACGGCCGGCTGATCCGCAACGTGGTGCCCAACCCGGCCGCCGCCGGGACCACCAGCTCCTGGGGAGCGGACTCCGAGTTCTTCTGGCACACGGACAACCCGCACCTGCCGTTCGGCACCGGCGGCAGCGACCCGCGCCGCTTCGTGCCGCAGTACCTGACCTTCTACACGGTCCGCAACGAGGAGCGGGTGCCCACCGAGATCACGGCCGTCGAGGACGCCGTGGAGGCACTCTCGCCCGAGCAGCTGCGCCGGCTGGAGCAGCCCCACTTCGCGGTGGGCGCCCCCGACTCCAACGACTTCGACGCCTCGCCCCAACTGCTCGACGAGATACCGATATTCGAGCGTGACCCGAGCGGACAGCACCAGGTGCGCTACGACCGCGGCACCGCCCGGGGCCTGTCGCCGCACGCCGCCGGCGGCCTGACCCAGTTCTCCGACGCGCTCTCCAGGGTCCCCTCGACCGACATCACCCTGGCCTCCGGCGACTTCCTCATCTTCGACAACTACCGCGTGCTGCACCGCCGCCGCGCCTTTGAACCCGGTCCCGCGGCCACCGCCCGCTGGCTGCGCCGCTGCTACGCGAGCTGACCGCACCCCCGCACCGACCCACACCCCAAGGAGACCCGCACCATGTACCGCATAGCTGTGATCGGTGGCCGTCCCGCGCCCATTACCGGTGCCAAGGAACTCGGCATCGACGTCGTCCTCGTCCACGAGGAGGGTGCCTACGACCCGTCGATCGCGGAGCACTGCGAGCGCATCGTCCATGTGCCGATCAACGACGGACCGGCCATCCTCGCCGCCCTCCGGCCCCTGCACGCGGAGCGCCCCTTCGACCGGGTGCTCACCACCACCGAGCCCGCGGCCGAGTCGACCGGCTACGTCGTCGACGCGCTCGGCCTGCCCGGTGTCAGCGAGGCGACCGCCCGCGCGCTGAAGGACAAGGCACTCACCCGCGAACTGCTCGACAAGCACGGCATCAGCCCGGTCCGCTACACCATGGTGAGCAGCCCCGAGGCGGCCGCCGCCTTCGCCGACGAGGTCGGCGGCGACATCGTCCTCAAGCCGGTGGACGGCGTCGCCAGCCTCCACATCCACCTCGCCGCGAACGCCGGGGAAGCCGCCGAGGCGTGGACACGGCTCGACGCCGACGGCATCACCGGCATCATCGCCGAGGAGTTCCTGACCGGACCGGTCGTCTCGGTCGACTCCTTCTCCTACGCCGGCCGCCACGTCCCCATCGGCTACTCCGAGTACCGGATGAACGACCGGTACGTCGAGTGGGAGGTGAGCACCCCCAGTCGCTACGCCGTACCGCACCTGGACGCGCTGCGCACGCTCACCGTGCAGCTGCTGGACGCGGTGGGCCTGACCGAGGGCCCCTCGCACAGCGAGTTCGTGCTGACGCCCCAGGGCCCCCGGGTCCTGGAGTCGCACGCCCGGCTGGCCGGCAGCGGGGCCCCGGAACTGGTGCGGCGCGCTTTCGGGTGCGACCTCAACCGCTGGTTCATGACGGTGCCGCTCGGCATCGACACGCTCCCGGAGACCTCCCCCGAGCCGATCGGCGGCGCCGCGGTCCGCTTCTTCACCCCGGAGCCCGGCGTGGTCACCGAGGTGCAGCTCGCCGACGACCTCGACATCGAGATCCGTCGCAAGCCTGCCGGCGTGGTCCCGCTGGTCTTCCTCCCCCACCTGGACGAGTTCGCGGACCAGGACGTCGCCGCCTTCGTCGCCAAGAACCCCGGCGAGGAGATTCCCCCGCTGCTGACCGTCGCCGACTGCGTCTCCGGCTACGTCATCGCATCCGGCCGCGACGCGGACGACGCCGTCGCCAAGTGCGAGGACGTCAACACCCGGGTCCGCTTCCACATCGGCTGACCTGCACCCCCCGGTGCCGGGGCCGTCCACTCGGCGGCCCCGGCACCGGCCCCGACACCGAAGAACGGATCTGATCCGCGATGACCATCCGCAGCCAGCACGTCGTGGTGCTCCACCGCTGGCGTGACCACTACGCCCGCTACGAGGACTACATCGACCACCGCATCCACCGCGTCACCTACGTGACGACGGCCCTGGCCCGGGAGTCCATCCCGGTGGGCGCGGCCGGCACCGTCACCGTCCGCGCCACCGACGACCTGCCCGCCGTGCTGGAGGCGGTGTCCACCCTGTCGGTCCGCTTCGGCGCCCCCGACCTGGTGATGGCGCTCAACGAGGGCGACCTGGAGACCGCGGCCCTGCTGCGCGGCCAGCTCGGCTGCCCCGGGCAGAGCTACCACGACCTGGCCCCGTTCCGGGACAAGCTGATCATGGCGGAGGTGGTGCACGCCGCCGGTGTCCGCACCCCGGCCTTCGCCGACGCCCCGGACTCCGCCGCGGTCAAGGAGTTCACGCAGACCCACGGCTGGCCCGTCGTGGTGAAGCCCCGCCGGGGGACCGCGAGCCGGGGCGTCATGCGCCTGGAGTCCCCGGAGGACCTGCCGAAGCTGGAGGCGGCTCCCGCCGAGAGCCGGGTGGTCCAGGAGTACGTCGAGGACGCGATCTACCACGTGGACGGCGTCTGGACCGGTACGGAACTGGGCCCCTGGCGCGCCTCCCGCTACCTCAACACCTGCGTCGACTTCACCGACGGGGCCGTCCTCGGCTCGATCGAGGAGGACGATCCGGACGTGCTCGGGCCGATAGGGGAGTTCACCGCTTCCGTCGGCCGGGCGCTGGGCGGCCGGCAGCCGTGGGTGTTCCACCTGGAGGTGTTCGTCGGCACCGAGGAGGACGGCTCGGTCCGGCTGACGTTCCTGGAGGTCGGCTGGCGCGTGGGCGGTGCGGAGATCCCGTTCGTCTGGCGCGAGGTGCACGGCCTCGACCTGGCGGCCGCCGCCGCCGACGTCCAGCTGGGGAACCGGCCCGGCCTGGAGACCCCCGAGAACTGGCAGGTCGGCGGCTGGCTGCTCGTACCGTCACCGGTACCGCCGCCCTGCAAGGTGGTCGCCGCCTCGGTGCCGCTGCCCGGGGACGGAGGCCCGTACACCCATGTCGTGCCGGCCGCCGGGGACGTACTGCCCAAGGTCGGCGGCTACGAACACGTCGGCATCCGCATGCGCTTCCAGGGCGCCACCAGCCAGGAGGTGCGCACGGCCGTCGAGACCGCCGCGCGCGAGACCTCGATGGTCTGCGTGCCCCACTCCCCGCCCCGGTCGGCCTGCGGCCTGGACCGCTGAACCCCCCGCGACAAGGAAACCCATGGTCAGCCTCTCGTCCTTCATCGGCATGGCGCTCGTCGCGCTCGGCCTGGTCCTCACACCGGGGCCCAACATGATGTACCTGGTGTCCCGTTCGATCATCCAGGGCCGCCGTGCGGGTCTGATGTCCCTGGCGGGCGTCGCGGTCGGGTTCTTCGTCTACCTGCTCGCCGCCGTCGTCGGCATCGCCACGCTCTTCACGCTCGTCCCGGCGCTCTACACCACGATCAAGCTGGCCGGCGCCGCCTACCTCGCCTACCTGGCCTGGGGGGCGCTCAAGCCAGGCGGGCGCTCCGCGTTCACCCCGCAGGACCTCCCGCCGGACCCGCCGCTGAAGCTCTTCACGATGGGGCTCGTCACCAACCTGCTCAACCCCAAGATCGCCATCCTCTACATCTCCGTCCTGCCGCAGTTCGTCCGGCCCGGCCACGGCCCCGTCGCACTGCAGAGCCTGCTGCTCGGGCTCACGCAGATCAGCATCGCGGTGACCGTCAACGGCCTCATCGCCATCAGCGCCGGCACGATCGCGGACTTCCTCGGCAAGCGGCCCAAGTGGCTGCGGATCCAGCGGTACGCGATGGGCGGCATGCTCGCCGCCATCGCCGCGCGTGTCGCCACCACCTGACCCACTCCCCGTATCTCCCGGACAGGATCACCCGCCCCATGACACTGCACCGCGACGAACTGACGCCGCAACTCCAGGAGTACGCCCGCTTCGACGACCGCGGCGAGGCGCGCTACCTGCCGTACCTCATGTACTTCCACCAGGCCGACTACCGCTCGGACGTCATCAACACCGACCGCGCCGGATTCCGCCTGACCCACGGCCCCGACGGGCAGACCGCCTCGGCCGGCGGGCACGTCCCCGCCGGACCGGTACGCATCCTGTCCGGCAGCTCCACCGTGCTCGGCATCGGCTCCACCAGCGACGCGACCACCCTCGCCTCCCGCCTGTGGACGGAGCACGCGCCGTCCCGCCCCTGGCTCAACTTCGGCGGCCGCTGCTACAACTCGACGCAGGAGATCCTGCTCTTCATGCTCCACCGCCACCTCGTCCCCGAGATCGACGAGGTGGTCGTCTTCTCCGGCCTCAACGACCTCACGGTCGGGCGGCTCCCGGAGTGGCAGCAGGGCGACCACGGCGCGTTCTGGTTCTGCGGCGAGTACTTCGACGCGATGGAGGAACTGCGCGAGGCCAACCGCAAGGCCGCCCGCCGCCTCGGCCGCAAAACCCCGCGCCGCCGCACCATCTCCACCCACGACGAGGTGAGCCGCGACGTCCCCGCGGTCGTCGCCGCCGCGGCCGACCTCACCCTCCGCCACCTCGACACCTGGCGCCTCCTCGCCGGCCCCGAGGCCCGCCTCACGTACGTGCTCCAGCCCATGGCGCTGTGGCTGCGCGACCGGCACGCCCCGCAGGAGCAGCTGCTGTTCGACGAGATCGACCGCATCTCCAAGCTCGGCACCTGGGAAGCGCTGTACGGCAACATCTCGACGCCCGAGGTCAGCCGGGAATTCGCGGACCGGCTGCGGGCCGGCTGCGAGAAGCGGGACATCGGCTTCGTCGACCTCAACCCGGTCCTCGCCGCGGCCGTCACCGAGGACGAGTGGCTCTACGTGGACCGCGCCCACTACACCGACCACGGCAACGACGTGGTGGCGCGGCTCCTCGCCGACACCCTCGACCTGGCCTGACCGAGAACCAGCACAAGGAGACCCGCATGACACGTCCCTTCCGGGTGGCCTGGATCGGCGGGCGCCCCGCCCCCGTCGCCGGCGCCAAGGAGCTGGGCATCGACGTGGTGCTCGTCCACGAGGAGGGCCTGTACGAGCCGTCCGTCGCGGAGCACTGCGAACGCATCGTCCACGCGCCCATCACCGACGGCCCCGCCGTCCTCGCCGTACTGCGGCCGCTGCACGAGGAACGCCCCTTCGACCGCGTCCTCACCACCTCGGAGCCCGCCGGGATCTGCGCCGGGTACGTCACGGACGCCCTCGGGCTGCCCGGCGTCGGCGCCACCACGGCGAGGACCCTGAAGGACAAGGCGCTCACCCGCGCGGCCCTGGACCGGCACGGTCTGAGCCCGGTGCGGCACCGGGTGGTCCGCAGTGCCGAGGAGGCCGAGGAGTTCCAGCGGTCCCTCGGGGCGCCGCTCGTCCTCAAGCCGGTGGACGGTGCGGCGAGCCGGCACATCCACCGGGCCGAGGACGCCGTGGAGACGGCCAAGGCCTTCCGGGAGATGACCGCGGCGGGCTTCTCCGAGGCCCTCGCCGAGGAGTACCTCGACGGGCCGGTGATCAGCGTCGAGTCCTTCTCGCACGCGGGCCGGCACCTGCCCATCGGCTACTCCGAGTACCAGGTCAACGAGCGGTACGTGGAATGGGCCGTCAGCACGCCCAGTCGGCTCGCACAGCCCTGGCTGCCCGAACTGCGTTCCCTGACCGCCCGGCTGCTGGACGCGGTGGGCCTCACCGAGGGCCCCTCGCACAGCGAGTTCGTGCTGACGCCCCAGGGCCCCAGGGTCCTGGAGTCGCACGCCCGGCTGGGCGGCCACGCCATCCCGGAACTGGTCCGCCGCGCCTTCGGACCCGACCTCGCCCGCATGATGCTCACCGTGCCGCTCGGCATCGAGGAACTGCCCGCCGAACCGCCCGAGCCGGTGGGCGGGGCGGCCATCAGGTTCTTCCGGCCCGACCCCGGCGTGGTCGCCTCCGTCACGGTGGCGGAGGACAACCCGGCGGTCGTGCGCCGCCTGGCACCCGGCGAACTGGACGGTGTCTACCTGCCGCTCCTCGCCGAACTGCGCGACCTGGAGACGGGTGCCGTGGTCGCCAGGAACCCCGGCGACGTCGTCCCGGTACTCAACACCCTCGCGGACTGCAGCTCCGGATACGCGCTCTCCAGCGGCGCGGACGCCGCCGAGGCCGAAGCCCGCTGCCTGGAGACGGACCAGAAGATCCGCATCGCGGTCGGCTGACCCACGATGCCACGTACCACCGGAGCCCCGGAGTCCAGGAGGCCGACCGCCATGACCGCCACCGTGACCGACGATGACCGACCGGCCTCCGGGCCGCCCCCCTCGGTCTTCCGGATCAGGGACTTCCGGTACGTGTTCGCCGCGTCGGCGGTGAGCACCCTCGGCACGCAGATCAGCTATCTGGCGATCCCCCTGCTGGCCGTCACGGTGCTCGACGCCACACCGGGCCAGGTGGGCGCGCTCGGTGCCCTGGGCACGCTCGCGTTCCTGCTCATCGGGCTGCCCGCCGGCGCCTGGACGGACCGGATGCGCAAGCGCCGGCTCCAGATAGCCGCCGACCTGGTCCGTACGGCCCTGCTCGGATCGGTCCCGGTGGCCTGGTGGGCGGGCGCCCTGACCATGGTCCAGCTGTACGCCGTGGTGCTGCTCTCGGGGGTCGCCACCGTCTTCTTCGACGTGTCCAACCAGAGCTTCCTGCCCCACGTGGTGGGGCGGGAGCACCTGGGAGCCGCCAACGCCAGACTCGTCACCATGCAGGCCGTCAACCAGGTGGCCGGGCGGAGCCTGGGCGGATACCTGGTCCAGCTCCTGACGGCGCCCCTGGCCGTCCTGGTGGACGCCTGCTCCTACCTCTGCTCCGCGTTCTGCCTGCTCGCACTCCGCCGCCCCGAACCCGATCTCCCGCCGCCGAGGGCCAACGCCCACCTCGGCCGGGAGATCCTGGAGGGCACCCGCTTCGTCCTGGGCCACCCGCTGCTGCGCCCGCTCGCCCTGGAGGGAGCCTGCAACAACCTGGCGACCCAGACGATCGTCACCGTCCTGCCGGTGCTGTTCGTCCGCGACCTGGGCCTGCCCGAGGGGGCCCTCGGCGCCTTCCTCGCGGTCGCGGGCGTCGGCGTGTTCCTCGGCTCCCTGTCGGCGCGGGCCATCGCCCGGAAGATCGGCGAGGGGCGCGCGATGTGGGTGCCCGGTCTCTGCGTCGTACCGACGGCCTTCTTCATCCCGTTCATGACGGGCGGCGCGATGCTGTGGCCCGCCGTGGGCGCCTATCTGCTGATCACCTTCAAGATCGGCGTCGACAACGTCCTCAAGGTGACCTACCGCCAGACGGTCACCCCCGCCCCTCTGCTCGGCCGCATGAACGCCACCTTCCGGTTCCTGCTGACCGGCGCCATGGCCATCGGATCGGTCCTCGCCGGCGTGCTCGGGGAACTCGTCGGGGTCCGTGCCGCACTGTGGGCCGGCGCACTGGTGCTGTCGGTCACCTGGCTGCTGGTCTTCTGCTCGCGCTACCGCCGGATGAAGGACCTGCCACGGGACTGAGCAGTCGGCGCGCCTGCCCGCCCACCCACGAAAAAAGCCCTCCTGACCCGCGTTTCCACAGGTCAGGAGGGCTTTCGAGAGGTGGAGCCTAGGAGATTCGAACTCCTGACATCTGCCTTGCAAAGGCAGCGCTCTACCAACTGAGCTAAGGCCCCGAACAACGAACGCCGCCGTCCACGTCGTGTACGTGGGGCGCCCGTCGCAGACCAGAGTACCGGGTCCGGGCGGGTTTCCCACAAAGAGATGGGGACTCCCGGCGGACGACCACTCTCCGTAAGATGTCCGACTAGGTTCGCAGCAGCGAAGGGGAGGCGTGATGGACGCAGCGCAGCAAGAGGCAACCGCAAGAGCCAGGGAACTCCAGCGCAGTTGGTACGGGGAGCCGCTGGGCGCGCTCTTCCGCCGACTGATCGATGATCTTGGCCTGAATCAGGCCCGGCTCGCGGCGGTACTCGGGCTGTCCGCGCCCATGCTCTCCCAGCTGATGAGCGGCCAACGGGCCAAGATCGGCAACCCCGCTGTGGTCCAGCGCGTCCAGGCACTCCAGGAACTCGCGGTCCAGGTCGCCGACGGCAGTGTCAGCGCGGGCGAGGCCACCGACCGGATGGACCAGGTCAAGAAGTCCCAAGGAGGATCGGTTCTGTCCAGCACCGGCCAGACGACGACCACCGGCGGAGCACCCACGGTCCGCCGCGTCGTCCGCGAGATCCAGTCGCTGCTGCGGTCGGTCTCCGCGGCCGGCGACATCATCGACGCGGCCGACTCCCTCGCCCCGACCCACCCCGAACTGGCAGAGTTCCTCCGGGTGTACGGCGCGGGCCGCACCGCGGACGCCGTCGCACACTACGAGGGGCACCAGAACTAGGGCGTGGCCACCGCCTGGAGGCGGAGGTTCGCCGGGAGCGGCACCAGCACCAGCCGCACGCCGCACACCGGTGCCAGGGACTCACCCGACGACCTGGCACCCGGCCGCACCCGGAGTTCCGGCACCCGGCACCATCCGGCACAGGACTGGGAGCGGACACAGCGCAATGGGTGAGGTATTCGCCGGCCGGTACGAACTGGTCGATCCGATCGGACGCGGCGGCGTGGGCGCCGTCTGGCGCGCCTGGGACCACCGCCGCCGCCGGTACGTCGCGGCCAAGGTGCTCCAGCAGAGCGACGCGCACACACTCCTGCGCTTCGTGCGCGAGCAGGCGCTGCGCATCGAGCATCCCCATGTGCTCGCTCCCGCCAGCTGGGCGGCCGACGACGACAAGGTCCTGTTCACCATGGACCTGGTCAGCGGTGGCTCGCTGGCCCATGTCATAGGAGATTACGGCCCGTTGCCGCCGCGCTTCGTCTGCCTGCTGCTCGACCAGCTGCTCTCGGGGCTGTCGACCGTACACGCGGAAGGCGTGGTCCACCGCGACATCAAACCCGCCAACATCCTTCTGGAGGCGACCGGTTCGGGGCGCCCGCACCTTCGGCTGTCGGACTTCGGCATCTCGATGCGCAAGGGCGAACCCCGGCTCACCGAGACCAACTACGTGGTCGGGACGCCTGGTTACTTCGCGCCGGAACAGATGCTGGGCGCCGAACCCGACTTCCCCGCCGACCTCTTCGCGGTGGGGCTCGTCGCGCTCTACCTCCTGCACGGCCGGAAGCCCGACTCGCGGGCGATCGTCGAGCACTTCGTCGCCCACGGCACCCCCGGCGCCCCCCAAGGCGTGCCCGAGCCCCTCTGGCAGGTGCTCGCAGGGCTGCTCCAGCCCGATCCCCAGGCGCGTTTCCGTACGGCGACCGGGGCGCGCAAGGCGCTGGCCGCGGCGGCGGAGATGCTGCCCGAGACCCCGGCCGGCGAGGAACCGGTGGAGGTGTTCGACCAGATCGGGCCGCTCCCGGACGGCTTCGGCCCGGACGGCCCGCTCAGTACCCCGCCCGGCCCCTCGCTCACCAGTCCCTACGGCAACCCGTACGGCAGCTCACCCGACGGGCCCCCCGGCGGTCCTCCTCCGGCCCACGGCGGAGGCCGACTCCCCCGCCAAACGCCCGCGGCGACCGAGGAACCCACCCCGCCGCCTCCGGGACCCGTGCCGTCCATGTCGGAGACCGGCAGCTTCCATCTGGCCCCGCCGCCCGCCCCGGCGACCCGGCCCGGCAACCCGGCGCCCGTCCCGGAATCCGGCGCGCACACGCCCCCCTCGGCCACCGCCGCGACCGCCCCGGGACACCCCGGAACCGCCCCGACGCGCGGCTACACCGCGCCCCACAGCCTTTCGGCGGGCACGGCACAGGCCCAGGCACCCGCCGCCCCTCCCTTCCCCACCGGCCCACAGGCCCGTACGGCCCGACCGGGACCGTCCCCGAAGGTGGCGGTCCCGGTCCTGCTGGTCGCGCTGGTCTGCTTCGCGGTCGGCATCTGGGCGCTCACCCAGGCCTGACCGGCAGGGAGTTCACCAGGCCTGCGGCGGCCCTCCGTACGGCGAGGTCCGCCCCTGGTTCCCCTCGGCGGCCACCGGCGCGCCCTGCCCCTGCCCGCGCCGGGCCAGCAGGGTCCAGACACCGAGCCCCAGCACCAGCACCGTCCCCGCTCCGATCCCGGCGACGCCGACCAGCCGCAGGGTCGCGCTCTTCGCGGCCTGCGGCGCGCTCTGCCCGCTGCGCGCCATGTCCCGGTCGTCGTCGCTGACCCCGAAGATCCCGGCCGCGCCCGCGTACGGGGATGCCTGTGCCTCGTTCTTCACCTGGACCGTCAGGGTCAGCTTGACCGGGCCGGAGCCGTACTTCTCGGCCACTTCGGGGCTCAGCCCGACCGAGACGTAGTACCAGCCCGCGAAGCGCATGGCGGAGACGGCGTCCGCCGAGGCGTAGCGGTTGCTCCAGGCGACCGGGGGAAGCGGGTCGAGGGAGACGGAGGCGGGCCTTCCGGAGTACGAGAGGACCGCGTCGTCCACGTGCCCGAGCGCGGGGTTCGCCAGCGAGAGCGAGAGCGCGTTGCCGAGGTAGGCGGTCGAGGCGTTGCTGTTGCTCAGCTCGGCGGTGACGAAGAGCTGCTGGCCCCAGTCCACCGGGACCCGGTAGAAGCGGTTCTGGCCGGGTGAGAGCGCGTCCTTCCACTCGCCCGGTTCCAGCCCGGTCGCGTCGTTGAAACCGGTGCCGCCGGAGCGGGCGGCGCGGGGTGCGGACATGGGCAGCGGGGCGGGCGGCTCGGAGGCGAACTCCGTCGCCGCAGCGGTGGGTTGGGAGCCGGGCTCCTTCAGCGCTGGCTCGACGTCGTGGCGGATCTCCAGGTCCCACTCCTCGGGGGAGGAGGTCTCCTTGCTCTTCCGCTCGATCAGGACGTCGTACGCCCCCGCCTCCTGGCAGTACGAACTCCCCTCCTTGACCGTCCGTACCGCGTACGCGGACATCGGGCGCGCGAACTCGGCCGAGCCGACGAGGGCGTCGTCCGAACCGCACGGCGAGTCGTTGCGGTCACGGATGGACACGGTGATCCCGTCGCCGTAGGCGACTACGGCCTCCGGCGACCTGGGCACCACGACCGCCGAGACGTACGCGTCCGAGGTGGCGTCCAGGTTCACCCGGTAGTAGAGCTTCTCCCCGGGCTTGATCGAGCTGCGGTAGACCGAACCGGCCTCCAGCGGCGGTGCGTCGGCGTTCGCCACCGCCCCGGTCACCCGCTTCGCGCCCGGGTCGAAGGCGTACGGGGCCGGGTCGGCCGCGTGCGCGGGTCCGGACAGTGCCAGTACCGCACACATCGCAGCGACGGCCGCCGACGCCGCCCGTACGCCCCTGCCGGTCTGCCTCTTCACGCGCTCCCCCTCGTGTCGTCCCGGCGACCGCCCCGCAACCGGTCCGTCCACGCACGGACCTCGCGCCGGCGCCACCGGAGCGCCCGTCCGGGCCGCGGTCGCGATGCGCGTCCATCCTGCCCCGGGGGCCCCTGTGCTGTCTGCGACCACGGCGGATCGGTGCCGTTCCGGGACGGTACCCGCACGGCGGACGGCCCCCGACAGCACGAAACCCCGGCCGCTGGGCGGCCGGGGTTTCTCACGGACTGCGTCGTCTCACACGCCCGAACCTGCGGGCACGGAGTCGGTCGCCTCCGTCCACAGATCCTGCTCGGCGCGATCCGCCTGGATCTGGCGGTACACGAGGAGCCCGCCGATGGCGGCCAGTGCGACCAGGAGAAGCTTCTTCACCGCGCGACCTCGTCTTTCCTAGGTTCTAAGGGACTTCTGCCGCCCGACTATACACACCGGCCGATACCGATCGGTGACCTGCCCGGACCCCCGCCGAAGCCCCCGCCCCCGGCGTTCACCGAACCTGGCGGAGCTCTCGGACCACCCCCGGAGGAAGCTCATGACCGCCCTCTTAAGAGGTCCTGGAGCGGTTCGTCGACCCGGTTGCACCATACGAGTGGTGTTCATCAGAAGATCGGCGCACCGGTGGCGTCGCTCCCAGAAATACGCTTGCACATCCACATCATCAGAAAGGTAAGCAAACCGGACCACCTGAAAGTGAGGGGCCATGAGCGCCTTCAAGGTCAAGAACCTCTGGACAGCCTTCATCACCGCCTTCTTCGCCCTCCTCGCCTCCCTCGGCCTCGCCGCGGCGAACGCCTCGGCCACGGAGCAGCAGCCGACGCACACGAACCAGGAGCACTTGGGTGCGACCGCGGCAACCGCGACCACCCCGTCCGTCCGATGGACCCTTCCGCGTGACAGGGCGCTGCCACCCACGATGAAGCAGCGCATCCGCGCCGAGGCCCACGGCTCCTCACCCGCCACCAGGCACCTGCCCGCCGACACCGCGTCGGCCCCCGGCACCGAAGCCGCCCGCACCAACTACGCGGCAACGGAAGGCGAGTCCCCCCTTCCGCCTCCCTGATCGACCTGATCGACCCTCCCCCGCACCACCAAGGACTTCAGGCCCCCGGCCCGGTACCCACCGGCCGGGGGCCTTCCCGTGTGCCCGGGGCCCTGGAGCCGGGGCCCCGGGCCCGGGCGGAGCTGAGTAGCCGTGCTCATGCGCGTCGCCCGCCGCCCGAGCACGCTGGAACGCGTACGGCAAGCAGGTTCGGCAGACGGAGGGGGTGGGTCGTCGTGGGACAGGGACGGCCGTCGACCGGCCAACAGGCCGCAATCAGCGTGGTTCTCTTCGTCGTCGACCTGATCGTCATCGGGTGGCTGGTGTTCCGCTACGGAATGACCGGGTGGGCCGACTCCTACAACGAGGGCCAGCCGCCCGACGCCCCCGCCGAGGCCATGCGCGCGACGTGGATCCTGTTCGGCGCCGCCGTCGTCACGGGTGGCGGCTTCCACCTCCTGCGCTGGCGTACGTGCGGCACCGTGCAGCTGCTCGTCCTGGGCGCCGGGGCGGCCCTGCTCGCCAGCCTGGCCGCCGGCGGGCAGTAGGGCCTCTCGTTCGGATCAGGCCGGGCTCGCGGGTTCCTGTGCCGCACCTCGCGGCGTGGTCGTCGGTCGACGACGCCCCTGAGGCGCGGAAGGGGTCATGGCCGGTCCAGGGCCCACGTCTGCAGGGCGAAGGGGCGCCCCTTCTCCTCACCCGTGATCAGCGGCACGTCCAGCAGCCCGAAGCCCGCCTTGGTGGCCACGGCGACGCTGGCCCCGTTCTCGGCCTCCAGCTCCAGGATCACCTGCTCCGCGCCCAGTTCCTCGAAGGCGTAGGCGGCCATCAACCGGACGGCACGCGGCGCCAGGCCGCGGCCTCGGTGCGCGGGGCCGATGGCGTAGCCGATCTCCATGCCCTCGGGAGAACGCCGCAGCATCACCTCACCGAGCGGCGCACCACCGTCGACGGTGACGGCCAGCAGGATCGAGGTGCCCTCCGCCCGCAGACGCCGGGCCAGGTCCAGCCGTGCCCGCGCGGCCGCCCCGTCGAAGGGGGACACGATCGGCGTCCAGTAGGCGGTGCCGGGATCGTCGAACAGCTCCGGCATCACGGTCAGGTCCGCCTCCGTCCAGTCGCGGAGAACGAGGCCCTCCCCCGAGATGTCGAGCCGCTCGGGAAAGGGCGCGGTGGTACCGCTCATGGTGTGGGCCTCCCTGGCCTGTTCGGGACGGAGCAGGACGGCCACGGGGCCGCCAGGGACTCCCGGACCCGTCCGGTGCCTCCCGCACTGCCACCCGCGTGCCGGGAGGCGGAGAGCGGCAAGCCGTGACGGGCCTCGCCGAATTTCCTGACGAGCCGCCGATCGGCCGCCGGATACGCCGAAGGCCCCTCGCCGTTTCCGGTGAGGGGCCTTCGTACTGGTGGGGCTAACAGGATTTGAACCTGTGGCCTCATCCTTATCAGGGATGCGCTCTAACCAACTGAGCTATAGCCCCGCCGCGCTGCTGCGCTGACTTCTGAAGATTAGCGCACGTCGGGGCCAGTCCCAAAATCGATAGCCCGCGGGCTACTCGTCCTCGGCCAGCGTGAGCTCCACGCCGCCCACGAATCCCGCCGACAGGTTGTAGATGAACGCGCCCAGCGTCGCCAGCGCGGTGGCCAGCACCACGTCGATCACCGCGATGACCGACGTGAAGATGAGGACGCGCGGCAGCGAGAGGAACGACTGCAGATCGAAGCCGTTGCTCTCGTTGGAACCCGTCGCCTCGCTGATCGTGCCGCCCACGGTGGAGAAGACGCCCATGGCGTCCATCACCATCCACAGGACCGCGGCCGCGACCACGGTGCAGATGCCGAGCGCGATGGAGAGCAGGAAGCTCACCTTCATCACCGACCACGGGTCGGCCTTCGACACCCGCAGTCGTGCCTTACGGGTACGCGGAGTGGTCCGCGCCCCTGTCCGCGGCAGACGTACGCCTTGCCCGCCGGTGGCCTGTCGGCCGCCCGCCGGCGATTCGTACGCCTGCGGCGGGTGGTAGGGACCCGCCGTCCCCTGCGCGGGCTCCCGCTCCCCGGGCAGTGGCCCGTTCGCGTAGCCCTCGTACTGGGGCTGCGGGCCCCGAGTGTCCGTCACAGTGCCCCCTTGGGAGTCCGTGGCAGGGCCACGGGCACCGTTCGCTCCGTCTCCAGAAGCGGCCGAACCGGCGCCCGTGGCTCCACTCACGCTCTACTCCTCGTGCTCCCCGGTCGAGGGCTCCGTGCCCTCGACAGTGCCCTCGGCCAGAACTTCGGCCGATGCCTCGGCCGGACCGTCCTCGGTCTCGGAGGTCCCATCGACCTCTTCGGCCTCACGGCCGGCCTCGGCGTTGCGCGCGATGCCGACGACGGCATCCCGCTTGCCCAGATTGATCAGTTGGACGCCCATGGTGTCACGGCCCGTCTCCCTGACTTCATTGACTCGCGTGCGAATCACACCACCGCCGAGGGTGATGGCGAGGATCTCGTCCGTCTCCTCCACCACCAGGGCCCCGACGAGCGACCCGCGGTCCTCCACGATCTTGGCGGCCTTGATGCCGAGACCGCCACGACCCTGGACGCGGTACTCGTCGACCGGGGTCCGCTTGGCGTAACCGCCGTCGGTCGCGGTGAAGACGAACGTACCGGGCCGGACCACGTTCATCGAGAGCAGCTCGTCGCCTTCGCGGAAGCTCATCCCCTTGACGCCCGAGGTGGCGCGGCCCATCGGGCGCAGCGCGTCGTCCGTCGCGGTGAACCTGATCGACTGGGCCTTCTTGCTGATGAGCAGCAGGTCGTCCTCGGCCGAGACCAGCTCGGCACCGATCAGCTCGTCGTCGGCGCCGTCCGCGGTCTCCCGCAGGTTGATCGCGATGACACCGCCGGAGCGGGGCGAGTCGTAGTCCTTGAGCGCCGTCTTCTTCACCAGGCCGCCCTTGGTGGCCAGGATCAGGTAGGGCGCCGCCTCGTAGTCGCGGATCGCGAGGATCTGGGCGATCCGCTCGTCCGGCTGGAAGGCCAGCAGGTTCGCCACGTGCTGACCGCGCGCGTCCCTGCCCGCGTCCGGGAGCTCGTACGCCTTGGCGCGGTAGACCCGGCCCTTGTTCGTGAAGAACAGCAGCCAGTGATGGGTCGTCGACACGAAGAAGTGGTCGACGATGTCGTCTTCCTTGAGCTTCGTGCCGCGTACGCCCTTGCCGCCGCGCTTCTGCGAGCGGTAGTCGTCCGTCTTCGTGCGCTTGACGTAGCCGCCGCGCGAGATCGTGACGACGATGTCCTCTTCCTGGATCAGGTCCTCGATGGACATGTCACCGTCGAAGGGGACCAGCTTGGAACGCCGGTCGTCGCCGAACTTCTCGACGATGGCCGCGAGTTCCTCACTGACGATCTGACGCTGCCGCTCGGGCGAGGCCAGGATCGCGTTGTACTCGTTGATCTTCGCCTGGAGCTCGTCGTGCTCGGCGGTGATCTTCTGGTGCTCCAGCGCGGCCAGCCGGCGCAGCTGCATCTCCAGGATCGCGTTCGCCTGGATCTCGTCGATCTCCAGGAGGCCCATGAGGCCCTCACGAGCGATCTCCACGGTCTGGCTGCGCCGGATGAGGGCGATGACCTCGTCGATGGCGTCCAGGGCCTTCAGGAGGCCACGCAGGATGTGCGCCCGCTCCTCCGCCTTGCGCAGCCGGAAGCGGGTGCGCCGGACGATGACCTCGATCTGGTGCGTCACCCAGTGGCGGATGAACGCGTCGATCGAGAGGGTGCGCGGCACCCCGTCGACCAGCGCCAGCATGTTGGCGCCGAAGTTCGACTGGAGGTCGGTGTGCTTGTAGAGGTTGTTCAGCACGACCTTGGCGACCGCGTCGCGCTTGAGCACGACGACCAGGCGCTGACCGGTGCGCGAGGAGGTCTCGTCACGGACGTCCGCGATCCCCCCGATCTTGCCGTCCTTGACCAGGTCGGCGATCTTCTGCGCGAGGTTGTCCGGGTTGGTCTGGTACGGAAGCTCCGTGACGACCAGGCACTGCCGGTTCTGGATCTCCTCGACCGCGACGACCGCGCGCATCGTGATGGAGCCGCGACCGGTGCGGTACGCCTCCTCGATGCCCTTGCGGCCCACGACCAGGGCGCCGGTCGGGAAGTCCGGACCCTTGATGCGCTCGATCAGGGCGTCCAGGAGCTCCTCGTGCGAGGCCTCCGGGTGCTCCAGGTACCACTGCGCGCCCGCCGCGACCTCGCGGAGGTTGTGCGGCGGGATGTTGGTGGCCATACCGACGGCGATACCGGCGGAGCCGTTGACCAGGAGGTTCGGGAAGCGCGCCGGCAGGACCGTCGGCTCCTGGTTCCGTCCGTCGTAGTTGTCCTGGAAGTCGACGGTCTCCTCGTCGATGTCCCGGACCATCTCCATGGACAGCGGCATCATCTTGCACTCGGTGTACCGCATGGCGGCGGCCGGGTCGTTGCCCGGGGAACCGAAGTTGCCGTTGGAGTCCACCAGCGGCATGCGCATCGACCAGTGCTGCGCGAGGCGCACCAAGGCGTCGTAGATCGAGGAGTCGCCGTGCGGGTGGTACGTACCCATGACGTCACCGACGACGCGGGCGCACTTGTAGAAGCCCTTCTCGGGGCGGTACCCGCCGTCGTACATCGCGTACAGCACCCGGCGGTGGACGGGCTTGAGGCCGTCCCGCACGTCGGGGAGCGCACGCGAGACGATGACGGACATCGCGTAGTCGAGGTAGGAGCGCTGCATCTCCGTCTCGAGCCCCACGGGCTCGACACGCATGCCCACACCGGCCGCGGCGGGCTGTTCTTCCGGTGTCACAGGGGTGTTCTCGTCGGCCATTGCTGGTCAAAGTCCTTTCGAGCGGCGGCTTGCTTGTACGGCCGACTCAGATGTCGAGGAAACGGACGTCCTTGGCGTTGCGCTGGATGAACGAGCGCCGTGCCTCGACGTCCTCACCCATCAGCACCGAGAAGAGGTCGTCGGCCTGTGCCGCGTCGTCGAGGGTGACCTGGCCGAGCACCCGGTGGTCGACGTCCATCGTGGTGACACGCAGCTCCTCGGCGTTCATCTCGCCGAGACCCTTGAAGCGCTGGATCGAGTCTTCCTTGATCCGCTTGCCGTTCTGCTTGCCGAGCGCCACCAGCGCGTCCCGCTCGCGGTCCGAGTACGCGTACTCGAAGTCGTCCCGGCCCCACTTGATCTTGTAGAGCGGCGGGCGCGAGAGGTAGACGTGACCGGCCTCGACCAGCGGGCGCATGAAGCGGAAGAGGAAGGTCAGCAGCAGGGTGTTGATGTGCTGGCCGTCGACGTCGGCGTCCGCCATCAGAATGATCTTGTGATAGCGGAGCTTCTCGATGTCGAAGTCCTCGTGGACCCCGGTACCGAAGGCCGAGATCAGCGCCTGGACCTCGGTGTTCTGCAGAATCTTGTCGATGCGGGCCTTCTCGACGTTCAGGATCTTGCCGCGGATCGGCAGGATGGCCTGGTACATCGGGTTACGGCCCGACTTCGCCGAACCACCGGCGGAGTCACCCTCGACGATGAAGATCTCGCACTTCGTCGGGTCGTTCGACTGGCAGTCGCTCAGCTTGCCCGGCAGCGACGCGCTCTCCAGCAGACCCTTGCGGCGGGTCAGGTCGCGCGCCTTGCGGGCCGCCACCCGGGCGGTCGAGGCGGCGATGCCCTTGCGGATGATGTCGGCCGCTTCGTTGGGGTTGCGGTCGAACCAGTCCGTGAGCTGTTCGTGGACGACCTTCTGCACGAAGGTCTTCGCCTCCGTGTTGCCCAGCTTGGTCTTCGTCTGGCCCTCGAACTGCGGCTCGCCGAGCTTCACCGAGATGATCGCGGTGAGACCCTCGCGGACGTCCTCGCCGGTGAGGTTGTCGTCCTTCTCACGGAGCAGCTTCTTGTCCCGCGCGTACCGGTTGACCAGCGAGGTCAGCGCGGCGCGGAAGCCCTCTTCGTGGGTACCGCCCTCGTGCGTGTGGATCGTGTTCGCGAAGGAGTACACGCCCTCGGTGTACTGCGTGTTCCACTGCATGGCGATCTCGGCCGAGAGGAGTCGTTCCTTGTCCTCGGCCTCGATGTCGATCACCGACTGGTGGATGAGGTCGCCCTTGCGCGAGTTCAGGTACTTCACGAAGTCGACGATGCCGCCCTCGTAGTGGTACGTGACCGTGCGCGCGGGCGGCTCCTCGGTGGACGCCGTGGCCTCGGCCTCGTCGGCGCCCACGGTCGCCTTCGCGGACTCCCGCTCGTCGGTGAGCTTGAGCGTGAGGCCCTTGTTGAGGAACGCCATCTCCTGGAAGCGGCGCGCGAGGGTCTCGAAGGAGTACTCGGTGGTGTCGAAGATGTCACCGTCGGCCCAGAAGCTGACCGAGGTCCCGGTCTCCTCGGTGGCCTCGTGCTGCGCCAGGGGCGCGGTCGGCACGCCGAGCTTGTAGTCCTGCGTCCAGCGGTAGCCGTCCGTCTTGACCTCGACGGCGACACGGGTGGAGAGGGCGTTGACGACGGAGACACCGACGCCGTGCAGACCGCCGGATACGGCGTAACCGCCGCCGCCGAACTTGCCGCCCGCGTGCAGGACGGTCAGCACGACCTCGACGGCCGGCTTTCCTTCGGACGGCACGATGCCGACGGGGATGCCTCGCCCGTTGTCGACCACGCGGACCCCGCCGTCGGGCAGGATCGTGACGTCGATCGTGTCGGCGTGCCCCGCCAGAGCCTCGTCGACGGAGTTGTCGACGACCTCTTGGACGAGGTGGTGGAGTCCACGCTCACCGGTCGAGCCGATGTACATGCCAGGTCGCTTGCGGACCGCGTCCAGTCCTTCGAGGACGGTGATCGCGCTGGCGTCGTACGAGGCGGTGACCTCGCCGTGTTCACCGGCTGTGGACGGGTTGTTCTCGTTGGGGTTGCCGGAATCGGCCACGAAGCGCCCTTTCTGGCACAGCACAGGCCGTTCTCCGGCAGGCGGGAGCGGCTGCGTCGTTCGGCTGGTAATCGACGACACCCGCTCAGTAGCGGGATTGTTCATCAGTCTACCGCTAGCGCCGACCCGAATGGGGGTTTGGCGGTACCTGAGTCCGCATGTGCCGCCCTGAACCAGCGGCTGACGACTCCCCATATTCAGGACGGGGCCCTGAGAGGCTCACACGGGCTTTGAGCGCTTCTGCCTGTCAACCTCCCGCTACGGTGAGGGACACCCGCTCGGCCCCCGGAGGTTTCAACCGCCACACAACGGCACAAGCCGGAAGCCCCGGAGGGACACCGGAACCGGGTGGCCGTACGGACTCCGGGCAGCACGAAAGGCCCGCCGAGGCCACGACGAGCCCTGTCATTTCTTCCTGACGGTCCACGAAGGACCAGCTCACAGGGGTTTCCGGGGGACGCGTCCCTGCCCGGGAGGACCGCGGCCGGTCAGCCGTACGTGTCGCCGGGACCGGTCGATCCGGGCGCGCGCAGCGGACCGTACCGGCGCTGCGGACCGCTGGGGCCCAGCACCTTGATCATGCGGACGGTGCCCTGCCCGAGGTCGGCGTTGAGCCGCGCCACCAGCTGGGGCGCGAGCAGCCGCAGCTGCGTCGCCCAGGCGGTCGAACTGCACTGGACGGTCAGTACGCGGGCCTCGGGCGCCTCGTCGTACTTCAGGGGCACGCAGTGCTTGGCCAGATCGGCTCCCACGATCTGGGGCCACCGGCCCATCACCCCGCCCACCGCGGCGGGCGTCTCCCAGCCGCGCTCGGTGATCAGCCGGTTGATCGCCGAGCCGAGCGCCAGCGGGTCCCGGCCGTCCGTCCGGGCGCCGGAGCGCAGTCCGCCGCCTCGTCTGGCCTGCTTGCGCTGCTGGGCGGCGGCGCCACGCGCCGCGGCCTGCTCCTTGGCGGCCCGCAGCGCCACCCGGGCCAGGTCCACGCCGGAGGGCTCGGGCGCCTTGCCACCCTTGTCCTGGCCGGACCCGTCGCGGTCTCCGGACGCGTTCACAGCCGGGTCACCTCGCCGGCCGCGACCTCGTACCGGGTGCCGGTGAGCACCCCCGGCACGTCGTCGTCGACCGCGGCCGTCACCAGCACCTGCTCGGCCGGGGCGACCAGCTCCGCGAGGCGCTCGCGGCGCCGCGCGTCCAGTTCGGCGAAGACGTCGTCCAGCACCAGCACCGGTTCGTTGCCCTCGGCCCGCAGCAGCTCGTACGAGGCCAGCCGCAGCGCCAGCGCGTACGACCAGGACTCCCCGTGGCTCGCGTACCCCTTCGCGGGCATCCCGCGCAGGCCCAGCAGCAGATCGTCCCGGTGCGGTCCGACGAGGGTCACACCCCGCTCGATCTCCTGCTTCCGTACGCCGGCGAGCGCGGCCAGCAGCTGTTCGTACAACTCCGGGCGGGTCCGCGCCGGGTTCTCGTCCACCGATCCGCGGTACTCCAGGCCCACCGGACCGCCGCCCGGGGCGACGTCGCCGTACGCCTTGTCGGTGAGCGGCTGGAGGACGGAGACCAGATCCAGCCGGTGTGCCAGCAGCTCGGCGCCGACCTGGGCGAGGTGCTGGTCCCACACGTCGAGCGTGGACATGTCCATGGAACGGCCACCGTGGCGGCGGGCCATCGCGGCGGACTTCAGCAGGGTGTTGCGCTGCTTCAGCACCCGGTCGTAGTCGGAGCGGACACCGGCCATCCGGGGCGAACGGGCGGTGAGCAGCTCGTCCAGGAAGCGGCGGCGCTCACCGGGATCGCCCTTGACCAGGGCCAGATCCTCCGGGGCGAACAGCACGGTCCGCAGGATGCCCAGCACGTCACGCGGTCTGACCTGCGAGGACCGGTTGATCCGGGCGCGGTTGGCGCGGCCCGGGTTGAGCTCCAGTTCGACCAGCTGGGAGCGCTCGCCCTGGGTCACCGCGGCCCGTACGACGGCCCGCTCGGCGCCCATCCGCACCAGCGGGGCGTCCGAGGAGACCCGGTGGCTGCCCAGGGTGGCGAGATAGCCGACCGCCTCGACGAGATTGGTCTTGCCCTGGCCGTTGGCGCCCACGAACGCGGTGACGCCCGGGTCGAGAGGTACCTCGACCCGGGCGTACGAGCGGAAGTCGGCCAGCGAGAGATGCGTGACGTGCATGGTCGCGGGCCTTCCGTCCGTCCTGCTGTGCGTGCGTACTACTTCTTGTTCTCCACCGCGTGGCCACCGAACTGGTTGCGCAGCGCGGCGATCATCTTCATCTGCGGCGAGTCGTCCTGGCGGGAGGCGAAGCGCGCGAAGAGCGACGCGGTGATCGCGGGCAGCGGCACCGAGTTGTCGATCGCGGCCTCGACCGTCCAGCGGCCCTCGCCCGAGTCGGCGGCGTAGCCGCGGAGGCCGTCGAGGTGCTCGTCGTCGTCCAGGGCGTTGACCGCGAGGTCGAGCAGCCAGGAGCGGATGACGGTGCCCTCCTGCCAGGAGCGGAAGACCTCGCGCACGTCGGTGACGGAGTCGACCTTCTCCAGGAGCTCCCAGCCCTCGGCGTAGGCCTGCATCATGGCGTACTCGATGCCGTTGTGGACCATCTTCGCGAAGTGGCCCGCGCCGACCTTGCCCGCGTGGACGGAGCCGAACTCGCCCTCCGGCTTGAGCGCGTCGAAGATGGGCTGCACCTTCTCGACGTCCTCGGGCTTGCCGCCGTACATCAGGGCGTAGCCGTTCTCCAGGCCCCAGACACCGCCGGAGACGCCGCAGTCGACGAAGCCGATGCCCTTGATGCCCAGCTCGACGGCGTGCTTCTCGTCGTCGGTCCAGCGGCTGTTGCCGCCGTCGACGACGATGTCGCCGGGCTGCAGCAGCTCGGCCAGCTCGTCGATGGTGGACTGCGTGGCCGCGCCTGCCGGGACCATGACCCAGACGACACGCGGGCCCTTCAGCTTGCCCACAAGCTCTTCGAGGCTGTGGACATCGGCGACGTCCGGGTTCCGGTCGTAACCGATGACGGTGTGGCCTGCGCGGCGGATGCGCTCGCGCATGTTGCCGCCCATCTTGCCGAGGCCGACGAGACCGAGCTCCATCAGAGATTCCTTAAGCGTTGTGCCGATACGTTCCCGGCTCCGAGCCTACGCCCGGCACCGGGACACGGAGCGGCGGGCAAGCTCAGCGCCGAGCCTGCCCGCCGGATCCTCTGTCGTGGGTACGTGTACCGAGCAGCGGTCAGCCGGAGAGGCGGACCGGCATGATCAGGTACTTGTACGCGTCGTTCGCCTCCGCGTCGACGGCCGGGCGGCCGCTGAGCAGGGCGGGCTTCGTGGAGGTGGTGAAGGAGAGCTGGGCCACCGGGGAATCGATGGCGCTCAGCCCGTCCAGCAGGAAGGTCGGGTTGAAGGCGATCGAGATGTCGTCGCCCTCCAGCACCGCGTCGACGCGCTCCACAGCCTGTGCGTCGTCCGAAGAACCGGCTTCCAGGATGAGTACGCCCTGCTCGAAGGTGAGCCGGACCGGGGTGTTCCGCTCGGCGACGAGGGCCACACGCTTGACGGCCTCGACGAACGGGGCGGTCTCGATCACCGCGACGGAGTTGAACTCGGTCGGGAAGAGCGTGCGGTACTTCGGGAGGTCGCCTTCGAGCAAACGGGTGGTCGTGCGGCGGCCGGCCCCCTCGAAACCGATCAGACCCTCGCCCGCACCGGCCCCCGAGAGCGCCAGGGTGACCGTGTCACCACTGGTGAGCGCCTTGGCGGTGTCCAGGAGCGTCTTCGCGGGCACCAGGGCCACGGCGGAGGCGTCAGGGTTCTCCGGCTTCCACTGGAACTCGCGGACGGCGAAACGGTAGCGGTCGGTCGAGGCCAGCGTGACGGTCTCGCCCTCGATCTCGATACGGACGCCGGTGAGCACCGGGAGGGTGTCGTCGCGGCCCGCGGCGATGGCGACCTGTGCGGCGGCCGAGGCGAAGATCTCGCCGGGCACCGTGCCGGTCGCGGTCGGCATCTGCGGCAGCGCCGGGTACTCCTCCACAGGCAGTGTGTGGAGGGTGAAGCGCGAGGAGCCGCAGACCACCGTGGCGCGCACACCGTCGGTGGAAATCTCCACCGGACGGTTGGGCAGAGCGCGGCAGATGTCGGCGAGCAGGCGGCCGGAGACCAGGACCGTGCCGTCCTCCTCGATCTCGGCGTCGACGGAGACCTTCGCGGAGACCTCGTAGTCGAAGCTGGAGAAGCTGAGGGCACCGTCCTCGGCCTTCAGCAGAAGGCCCGCGAGGACCGGTGCCGGCGGACGGGCCGGGAGGCTGCGGGCCACCCAGGCCACCGCCTCCGCGAGTACATCGCGCTCCACCCGGATCTTCACCGGAACCGCCTCCTGCTGTTGCTCGCTCGCCCTGCTGGCCTCGTCGTCGATTCGGGTCCGTCGGCCGAGGGGCCGGGGAGGACGCCGGGGTCCAGTCTGACGTACGGCGCCGACACTCGTTGCTGCTCGGGGTCAAGTCGCCCGAAGCGGTCCGAGAGCCCGGCGGGCCAAGTTGTGCACAGCCCCCACTTCGAAGCTGATTCCTGGCTAACTCTGAGGGGTAGTAGTAGTAGGCCCTGTGGAAACCGTGGATAACGTCGTTTTCGCAGGTCAGAGCCGGTTTTTTGTCCACCGTGCCTGTGGGTGCGGTCCGTGGATAACCAGGCACTTCTGTGGACACACGAAAGTTCTGCACACCCGATGCACAGGCCGGGGGTACTTCTCCCCAGGGGCGTCCCCAGCTTTACCCGGGTTCCCCACAGCCCAATCGACCTCCTTGGTGTGACGCCTTTCACTCTCGGCAGTGAGGAGGGGTGTCGTGTTGCCGAACAGTGGACAGAGGTGTGGAGAAGAGGGTTCCTGCTGGGGACAAGAGAGCCGATCCTGTGAGTTGACGGTGGACAACCAGCAGGGGGTCCTGTGGACAGGATTCTTATCCACAGGCTGTGGATCAAAGTTGACCACAAATCCCCAAGCGGTTGACCTGGCCTGATGGAGTATCGGCAGCCCGCCCTGTGGACGCAATCTGGACAACTTCCCAGTCCCCAGGTTGTGGAGGGAAGATTTCCGGCACATCTGTGGAGAAGCACCGTGTCCACGCTTCTGTGACCTTCTGTTCGAACAGCGATCAACCCTCGAAGCCGTCCGGAGTGAAGGCACCGCGCACTCCCGAGCCCCCGAAAACGTCTCCACCGGCGCCTTTCAGGGCTCCCTCCACACGGTCGTCGGGGCGGCTGCCGTGCCGGCGTCGATGCTCTGGAGGCCGCTGGAAAGAAGCGTCCGGCGGTCCGGAGCGCGACCTGAGCTCGACCCGAGTGGGGCCTGGGTGGGGCCTGGGTGGGGCCCGGGTGGGGCCCGGGTGCCACCTGCGGCGCCGGCATCCGGGGAGTGGGCAGGTGTGGAGAGCCGTCCGCCCTTCCGGGGCCGGAAGGGCGTTCCGGGAGCGGAAGGAGAGGACGGCCGTGGGGGAGCGGGCGTACCAGAGCGGTACCCGGGAACGGCGAAGAGGCACCCGGGCGGACCGTGAAGTGGTTCCGGGAACGGCGAAGAGGCACCCGGGCGGACCGTGAAGTGGTCAGCCCGGGCGCCTCGTTGTCCACTGCCTGTGGGCGGATCGCGCGGGGACGGAGTGCCGGTGCACGACCGGCCGGCCCGGCCGCCGTGCCGCCGGGCGTGGCGGCACCGCCGGACGTCAGCCGTTCTTGATGCGGTTGGTGAGTTCTGTGACCTGGTTGTAGATGGAGCGGCGCTCCGCCATCAACGCGCGGATCTTGCGGTCCGCGTGCATGACCGTGGTGTGGTCCCGTCCGCCGAACTGTGCGCCGATCTTCGGCAGCGAGAGATCGGTGAGTTCGCGGCAGAGGTACATGGCGATCTGGCGGGCCGTCACCAGGACGCGGCTGCGCGACGAACCGCAGAGGTCCTCGACGGTCAGGCCGAAGTAGTCGGCCGTGGCCGCCATGATCGCCGGTGCGGTGATCTCCGGAGCCGAGTCCTCCCCGCCGGGGATGAGGTCCTTCAGCACGATCTCGGTGAGACCGAGGTCCACCGGCTGCCGGTTGAGGCTGGCGAACGCCGTCACCCGGATCAGCGCGCCCTCGAGCTCACGGATGTTCCGCGAGATCCGGGACGCGATGAACTCCAGCACCTCCGGCGGGGCGTTCAGCTGCTCCTGCACCGCCTTCTTGCGCAGGATGGCGATCCGCGTCTCCAGCTCGGGCGGCTGCACATCGGTGGTGAGCCCCCACTCGAACCGGTTGCGGAGCCGGTCCTCCAGCGTCACCAGCTGCTTGGGCGGCCGGTCCGAGGAGAGCACGATCTGCTTGTTCGCGTTGTGGAGCGTGTTGAAGGTGTGGAAGAACTCCTCCTGCGTCGACTCCTTGCTCGCGAGGAACTGGATGTCGTCGACGAGCAGGATGTCCACGTCGCGGTACCGCTTGCGGAAGGTGTCGCCCTTGCCGTCCCGGATCGAGTTGATGAACTCGTTGGTGAACTCCTCGGAGCTGACGTACCGCACCCGCGTCCCCGGGTAGAGGCTCCGCGCGTAGTGCCCGATGGCGTGCAGCAGGTGAGTCTTGCCGAGCCCTGATTCCCCGTAGATGAAGAGAGGGTTGTAGGCCTTGGCGGGCGCCTCGGCCACCGCCACCGCCGCCGCGTGGGCGAACCGGTTGGAGGCGCCGATGACGAAGGTGTCGAAGAGGTACTTGGGGTTGAGCCGGGCATGCGGCTCACCCGGTCCGGGCGCGGGGGCCTGCTGCGAGCCGGGCACCGGCATCCCGCCGCCGTTGCGCCCGGGACGGTGTTGCTGGTCCTGGAGGTCGTGCCGCTCGGGCCGCTGGGACTCGTACCCCTGACGCTCCGGAGGCTGCGGGCGGTAATCGTGCGAGGGCTGCTGCGGGCGCCCGGTGCCGTACGGCTCGCGCCACTGGTCGGCCGGCTGCTCGCGGTCCTGGTAGCCGCCGTGCCGCGGCTGCTGCCAGGAGAGGTCCTCCTGGGTACGCGGCCAGGCGCCCGGCTCGGGGCGCTGCTGGTACTCCGGGTACGCGGGACGGGCCGTCGGCATCCCGTCGTCCTGCGGGCGGTGACCGTACGTGTCGTACGGGTCGACGTGGCTCTGCTCGTCGTGGGACGGGTTCGGGTACCGGTGGTTCTGCCGGCCCTGCTGGGCCTGGTGCAGCGGTGGCGCCGGCGGGGTCGGCTCGCCGACCGAGTCGTCGACGGTGATCGCGATCCGGATCGGCCGGCCGCACTCGCGCGTCAGCGTTTCACTGATGAGCGGTGCGAGCCGTCCCTCCAGGACCCGCTTGCCCCACTCGTTCGGTACGGCGAGCAGCGCGGTGTCGGCGACCAGCGCGAGAGGCTGGCAGCGCTCGATCCACTGCTTGTCCTTCGGCTCGATGCCCTGCTGGCCCTCACCGAGGAGATGTTCCAGCACGCGTGGCCACACTGCGGCAAGATCGGCAGGTACGTCAGCCACAAGGCACGCTCTCTCGCATGTCCCACGAATATGTGGTTCCCGGGACGGAATGGGTCGGGTCGGGTCGGGCCCGGCAGGGGGGAACGAAAAGAAACCGGAGTTCAGCCACGGTAGTCACGCCGACCCGCCCGGTTCAAGTTGTTGTCCACAGCCTGTGCATAGTGGGGGGTCGCTCGCGGCGAGTTTGACCGGATGGCGTAGCCGCGCGTACCGTGACCAGGTCGAGTTGTCGATGGCTGCTGCCGCCTGCCTCCGATGGGCAAAGATCACGATCTGTGATTGTGAAGCGGTGCACTAAGGCGTTTACGCGAGTTCCTCGTGGGCGCACGGTGACAGCCAGGCGATGTCCCGCCAACACCCGATTTATTCTGGAGCCCCCGAGTGAGCAAGCGCACCTTCCAGCCGAACAACCGTCGTCGCGCCAAGACCCACGGCTTCCGCCTTCGCATGCGTACCCGTGCCGGCCGCGCGATTCTGGCGAACCGCCGTGGCAAGGGTCGCAGCGCCCTGTCCGCCTGATCATCCACAGGTCATGACGTGCTGCCTACCGAGAATCGGCTGAGGCGGCGCGAGGACTTCGCGACCGCGGTACGACGAGGACGCAGGGCTGGTCGCCCTCTGCTCGTCGTCCATCTACGCAGCGGTACTACGGACCCGCACGTGTCGGGGGAGACCCCTCCCCCACCGCGTGCGGGTTTCGTCGTCAGCAAAGCCGTGGGTGGCGCGGTCGTCCGCACCGCTGTGAAGCGCCGGCTTCGCCATCTGGTCCGGGACCGGCTGGCTCAGCTGCCCCCCGGTAGCCTGGTTGTGGTGCGAGCGTTGCCCGGATCGGGTGACGCGGACCACGCTCAGCTGACCCGAGACCTGGATGCCGCCCTTGAGCGGCTGCTGGGAGGGGGCGCGCGATGAAGTACCCGCTGCTGGCTCTCATCAAGCTGTACCAGTGGACGATCAGCCCACTGCTGGGCCCTGTCTGCCGCTACTACCCGTCGTGTTCGCACTACGGGTTCACGGCGATAGACCGGCATGGGGCAATCAAGGGAACAGCGCTGACCGCCTGGCGCATTCTGCGATGCAATCCGTGGTCGCCGGGCGGTGTGGACCATGTCCCGCCGCGCAAGCGTCCGCGCTGGCACGAACTGCTGCGCAACGCGCTGCGCGGCGACAAGGGCGGGGACTCCGCCACTGATGTGCCCCCCGGGGACACGGCAGCCGCCGCGGCGGCGCCGGCCGTGCTGCCGGGCCCGGCCACAGAGACCTCGCCCAAAGCTCAAGGAGCCTGATTAGTGGACACGATTGCCAGTCTGTTCCAATTCATCACCACACCCGTCTCATGGGTGATCGTCCAGTTCCACAAGGTGTACGGGGCGATCTTCGGTGACGACACTGGCTGGGCCTGGGGCCTGTCCATCGTGTCCCTCGTGGTCCTGATCCGCATCTGCCTGGTCCCGCTTTTCGTGAAGCAGATCAAGTCGACGCGGAACATGCAGGTGCTCCAGCCGAAGATGAAGGCGATCCAGGAGCGCTACAAGAACGACAAGCAGCGTCAGTCCGAAGAGATGATGAAGCTGTACAAGGAGACGGGCACCAACCCGCTCTCCTCGTGCCTTCCGATCCTGGCGCAGTCCCCGTTCTTCTTCGCCCTGTACCACGTGCTCGCGGCCATCGCCAACGGCAAGACGATCGGCGTCATCGACCAGCCGCTGCTCGACAGCGCGCGGCAGGCTCACATCTTCGGTGCCCCGCTCGCGGCGAAGTTCATGAACAGCTCGGCCGAGGTGCAGGCGCTCGGCGCTTCCCTCACGGACGTCCGGGTCGTCACGGCGGTCATGATCGTCATGATGTCGGCCTCCCAGTTCTTCACCCAGCGCCAGCTGATGACGAAGAACGTCGACCTCACGGTGAAGACCCCGTACATGCAGCAGCAGAAGATGCTGATGTACGTCTTCCCGCTGATCTTCGCCGTGATGGGCATCAACTTCCCCGTCGGTGTCCTCGTCTACTGGCTGACCACCAACGTCTGGACCATGGGTCAGCAGATGTTCGTGATCAACCAGAACCCGACACCGGGCAGCAAGGCCCAGGACCAGTACCTCGGGCGACTGCTGAAGAGCGTCACCCAGCACGGCGAGGTTCGGGGCCGTACGCGGCGTAACACCGTCAAGCGCATCTACGCCAAGGGCTCGGAGCGCAACGACATCGAGCGCAAGTTCATCAACGGACTCTCCAAGCTGGGCCTCGCAGCCCAGGAGGACGGGAACGTGGCGAAGAGCGAGTCGGCAGTGGCGGAGGCCGAGGGCACTGCGCAGCGGCGCCACCAGCCCAAGCGGCAGAGCAAGGCGCAGAGGACTGCCGCCGCCGGTCAGGCCGAGACGGCCAAGGAATCGGCCTCCGACGAGACCCCTGAGTCCAAGACCTCTGAGTCGAAGCCCTCGCTCCAGAAGCAGGACGACAACTCGAAGCCGGCGGGCAAGCCCGCGTCGGGCTCCTCACGCCAGGCAAAGTCCGGCCCGCGCAAGGGCCAGCAGCGGCCCAAGCACCCGTCCAAGAAGTAAGGAGTCCATCCGTGTCGGAAGGCACCATCTCCACGGCCGCTGAGGGCAGCGACACCCTGACCCGCCTTGAGCAGGAAGGCGAGATCGCGGCCGACTACCTCGAGGGTCTCCTCGACATCGCCGATCTCGACGGCGACATCGACATGGACGTCGAGGCGGACCGGGCCGCAGTCTCGATCATCAGCGAGTCGGCGCGTGAACTGCAGAAGCTGGTGGGCCGCGACGGTGAGGTGCTGGAGGCGCTCCAGGAGCTGACCCGGCTGGCGGTGCACCGGGAGACCGGTGACCGCAGCCGTCTGATGCTGGACATCGCGGGCTTCCGTGCCAAGAAGCGTGAGGTTCTGGCGGCGCTCGGCGCGAAGGCGGCGGACGAGGTCAAGAGCTCCGGTGAGCCGGTGCGGCTGGAGCCGATGACGCCGTTCGAGCGCAAGGTCGTGCACGACGCGATCGCGGCAGCCGGTCTGCGGAGCGAGTCCGAGGGCGAGGAGCCGCAGCGCTTCGTCGTCGTCCTTCCGGCCTGACCGGAACATGTTCTGTCGGCCCCGTCTGTTCGCAGGCGGGGCCGATCTTTGTCAGCCTGATAGTCAGCCATCCACAGTGCGTTAGTGCGGTAGGGAAGGACGGTCCCCGTGACGGAGGAAGCAGCGCTCCCTCAGGCACCCGAGGCGGCCCAGGCGGTATTCGGCGAGTTCTTCCCGGAAGCCGTACGGTACGCGGAGCTGCTTGCGGACGCGGGCGTCAAGCGTGGACTGATCGGTCCGCGTGAGGTTCCACGTCTGTGGGAGCGGCACCTGCTGAACTGCGCCGTGCTCTCCGAGGTGGTCCCCCAGGACGTGACGGTGTGCGACGTGGGTTCCGGGGCCGGTCTGCCGGGAATCCCGCTGGCTCTGGTGCGGCCCGACCTGAAGATCACCCTGCTGGAACCGCTGCTCCGGAGGACGAACTTTCTCCAGGAGGTCGTGGAACTGCTCGGACTCGACCATGTGACGGTCGTACGGGGCCGGGCCGAAGAAGTACTGGGGAAGCTACAGCCGGTCCACGTCGTCACGGCACGGGCGGTCGCACCGCTGGATCGCCTCGCCGGCTGGGGCGTGCCGCTGCTGCGGCCGTACGGCGAGATGCTGGCGCTCAAGGGTGACACCGCCGAAGAGGAGATCAACGGCGCGCGCGCCGCGCTGAGCAAGCTGGGCGTGGTGGAGACCGAGGTGCTGCACGCCGGGGCCGGTGTGGTGGACCCCACGACGACGGTGGTCCGTGTGGTCGTGGGCGAGAGCCCGGGCGGTGTGAGGTTCGCCGCAAAGCGGGCCAAGGCTGCCCGGGTAGGACGGACGCGCCGCCGGCGCTGAATCGGTTTCGACGGCCGGGGCAGGGGGGCGCCCGGGAAGAATCATCACCGGGGGCCGGTCTGTCGGCTTGCGGCTCGATGCTCCACAGACGTAGCCCTCGGCTCTCCACGCGGAGTGTCGGTGCTGGGTAGTTGCCCCGCAGAGGCATCGTGTTTCACGTGAAACGTCGCTCTCTGTTGCAGGGAATCATCGGCCGTGGCCGTGCGGCCGCCACGCCGCGGGACCGCAACCCCGAACGAGCTACCAAGTTGTCCACATCGGTGGAGCCATCCACAGAACTGCGGGCCTCGCTGGTTCACAACCCCGAAAGCATGGCAGGCTCTGCCTATTGCGAGCCTGAAGTCGAGGAGAGTGAATCCTTGCGGTCCGACGCCAACATCGCGGGACCGATGACCGATCCGGTCCCCGGTCCCCGTACCGAATCCCTGGGGGACGGTGTTTCACGTGAAACACCGCCGCCGATGGATGACACTCCTATTGGTCGTGCGGCCCAGCTGGCGGTGGAGGCCCTGGGCCGTGCCGGCGAGGGTCTGCCACGCCCTGACCGGACGCGCGTCATGGTGGTCGCCAACCAGAAGGGCGGTGTGGGCAAGACGACGTCGACCGTCAACCTTGCCGCCTCGCTCGCTCTGCACGGCGCCCGCGTCCTGGTGATCGACCTCGATCCGCAGGGAAACGCCTCGACGGCTCTGGGGATCGACCACCACGCCGAAGTCCCTTCGGTGTACGACGTTCTGGTGGAGAGCATGCCGCTCTCCGAAGTCGTACAGCCCGTCCCGGACGTGGAGGGTCTCTTCTGCGCTCCCGCCACCATCGATCTCGCCGGTGCCGAGATCGAGCTGGTCTCCCTGGTGGCACGCGAGAGCCGTCTCCAGCGCGCCATTCAGGCGTACGAGCAGCCGCTCGACTACGTCCTCATCGACTGCCCGCCCTCTCTGGGGCTGCTGACGGTCAATGCGATGGTTGCCGGTGCCGAGGTGCTGATTCCCATTCAGTGCGAGTACTACGCGCTGGAAGGCCTGGGCCAGCTACTCCGGAACGTCGAACTCGTTCGGGGACACCTCAACCCGGACCTCCACGTGTCCACGATCCTGCTGACCATGTACGACGGCAGGACTCGCCTCGCCTCCCAGGTCGCGGAGGAGGTGCGCAGCCACTTCGGAAAAGAGGTGCTGCGTACGAGCATTCCGAGGTCCGTACGCATCTCGGAGGCTCCCAGCTACGGACAGACCGTTCTGACGTACGATCCGGGATCGAGCGGATCGCTGTCGTACCTTGAGGCAGCGCGTGAGATCGCGCTGCGGGGCGTCGGAGTGCGGTACGAGCCCCAGCCAGCGCACGTGGGCAATCAGAGCACCCAGCGGAGCATTTCGGAGGGCATCCAGTGAGTGACCGTCGTCGAGGGCTGGGGCGTGGGCTCGCTGCGCTGATTCCCGCAGCTCCTTCCGAGAAGCAGGTGGCGCCGACCGGTGCCGGTCAGGTGCTGGCGGCGGAGCGGGGAGTACCGGCCGCGAAGCTGTCCGCACTGTCGAACGGCCCTCTGGTGCCCGAGCCGAAGTCGGCGGAGCCGGCGGTGGAGCAGTCGGAGCCGGTGGCGGTCGGTGCGTACTTCGCCGAGCTGCTGCCGGAGTCGATCCGCCCCAACCCGCAGCAGCCGCGTGAGGTGTTCGACGAGGCGGCGCTCGACGAGCTGATCGTCTCCATCAAGGAGGTGGGCCTGCTCCAGCCCGTCGTCGTACGCCAGGTGGGGACCGACAGCTACGAGCTCATCATGGGTGAGCGGCGTCTACGGGCCAGCCGCGAGGCAGGCCTGGAGCGCATCCCCGCGATCGTCCGGGAGACCGACGACGACAAGCTTCTGCTGGACGCGCTCCTGGAGAACCTGCACCGGGCTCAGCTCAATCCGCTGGAGGAGGCAGCCGCTTACTCGCAGCTGCTCAAGGAGTTCAACTGCACTCAGGAGCAGCTGGCCGACCGGATCGGCCGCTCGCGACCCCAGGTCTCGAACACCCTGCGGCTGTTGCGTCTGCCCCTCTCCGTGCGGAGCCGGGTGGCCGCCGGGGTCCTTTCGGCCGGGCATGCGCGCGCTCTGCTCTCCCTCGAGGAGCCCGAGGCGCAGGAGGAGCTCGCCCGGCGCATCGTTCGCGAAGGGCTCTCGGTGCGGTCGACCGAGGAAATCGTCAAGGTCATGGAGTCCAAGAGTGACCGCCCCGCGAAGCCGAAGGGTCCGAGGGCAGGAAGTCTGGTCTCTCCCGCGCTGAGTGATCTGGCGTCACGCCTCTCCGACCGGTTCGAGACGCGGGTGAAGGTCGACCTCGGCCAGAAGAAGGGGAAGATCGTCGTCGAGTTCGCCTCGATGGAGGATCTGGACCGCATTCTCGGCAGTCTCGCGCCGGGTGAGGGGCGCGTGCTGGAGCGCGGTGCCTCCGTCAAGCAGGCGGAGGACGAAGCGGCCGACTGACGACTTCGGGCAATGAGCAAAGGACGGGCCTCAAAGGCCCGTCCTTTGCTCATTCCCGGGTATGCGCTCCCTCTCTGCGTGGTTACGATGCGTTCTGGTAGGGCGTATCTCCCGGGATCCAAGGAAGTGAGGGATCGCCTTCATGGGGCGTCGGCTCGTACCGCTCACCCTGGACAATCTTTCGGATCTCCCCAGTCGCTGTCGGTCCTGTGTTTTCTGGGAGCTGGACCCCGTCAGGGAGGACGCCGCGATCAAGGCGGACACCACGGAGTCGGCCAAGGAGTCCTGGCTCTCCGCCGTTCTCCTGGAATGGGGTTCCTGCGGCCGTCTGGTCCTCGTCGACGATGTGCCGGTGGGGTACGTGCTCTATGCCCCGCCTGCTTATGTACCGCGTTCCATGGCCTTTCCCACGAGCCCGGTCTCACCGGACGCGGTCCAGCTGATCACCGGCTGGATCGACCCGGCACACCAACGTCACGGGCTGGGAAGGGTCATGGTCCAGACGGTGGCGAAGGACCTGCTGCAGCGGGGCTTCAAAGCCATCGAGGCGTTCGGTGAGGCGCGGTGGAAGGAACCCGCCTGCCTTCTCCCGGCGGATCACCTTCTGGCGGTCGGTTTCAAGACGGTGCGGCCGCACCCGGTTCATCCGCGGCTGCGACTGGATCTGCGTACGACGCTCTCCTGGCGGGAAGACGTCGAGCTGGCCCTGGACCGGCTGCTGGGAGTGGTGCAGAAGGACCCTGTGCTCCGGCCGCTCTGATACGGGTGCCGGGGCCGAGGACGGTTCGAGCACAGCAGAACGGGTCGGCCTCTTCATGAGGCCGACCCGTTTCACGTGAAACATCTTCCGTGCGGCGTGGAGAGCACGGAACGAGAGGCTTATTCCGAGACGAGGAAGTCCTCGAGGTCGCGAAGGATCGCGGCCTTGGGCTTGGCACCGACGATCGTCTTGGCCACCTCGCCGCCCTGGTAGACGTTGAGGGTCGGAATGGACATCACGCCGTACTTGGCGGCGGTGTCCGGGTTCTCGTCGATGTTGAGCTTCACGATCTCGATCTCGCCGTGCTCAGCCGCGATGGCCTCCAGGGAGGGGGCGATCTGGCGGCACGGGCCGCACCAGGCAGCCCAGAAGTCGACGAGAACGGGCTTGTCGTTCTTCAGGACCTCTGCCTCGAAAGTAGCGTCAGTAACGTTCTTCAGCGCGCCGGCCACGGCGGACTCCTTACTTACAGGGGGGTGGGTGAGGGTGGAACTGTTCAGACGGCGGGAGTCTTCTCCGGCTCGGCGGCCTTCTCGTCCGACAGGGCGGCGAGGAAGCGCTCGGCGTCGAGGGCGGCCGAGCAACCCGTGCCGGCCGCGGTGATGGCCTGACGGTAGGTGTGGTCGACCACGTCGCCGGCACCGAAGACACCCTCGATGTTGGTACGCGTCGAGGGAGCCTGGACCTTGAGGTAGCCCTCTTCGTCGAGGTCGAGCTGACCCTTGAAGAGTTCGGTCCGCGGGTCGTGACCGACGGCGATGAAGAGGCCTGTGACCGCCAGCTCGGAGGTCTCTCCGGTCTTGGTGTTGCGCAGGGTCAGACCGGACAGCTTCTGCTCACCGTTGACCCCGGCAACCTCGCTGTCCCAGGCGAAGCTGATCTTCGGGTCGGCGAAGGCGCGGTCCTGCATCGTCTTGGACGCGCGGAGGGTGTCACGGCGGTGGACGATCGTGACCGACTTCGCGAAGCGGCTGAGGAAGGTCGCCTCCTCCATGGCGGTGTCGCCGCCGCCGATCACCGCGATGTCCTGGTCCTTGAAGAAGAACCCGTCGCAGGTGGCGCACCAGGAGACGCCACGTCCGGAGAGAGCGTCCTCGTTCGGCAGACCGAGCTTCCGGTGCTGGGAGCCGGTGGTCACGATGACGGCCTTGGCACGGTGGACCGTGCCAGCCGTGTCGGTGACCGTCTTGATCTCGCTGGTCAGATCCACGGACACCACGTCGTCCGGAACCAGTTCCGCGCCGAAACGCTCGGCCTGGGCACGCATGTTGTCCATGAGGTCGGGACCCATGATCCCGTCCTGGAACCCGGGGAAGTTCTCCACGTCGGTGGTGTTCATCAACGCACCACCGGCCGTGACGGCACCCTCGAAGACCAGGGGCTTCAACGAGGCGCGAGCGGTGTACAGGGCGGCCGTGTATCCAGCCGGCCCGGAGCCGATGATGATCACATTACGGACGTCGCTCACGGGTGTCTTCCTCGTCTCTGCGGTCTGCCTACTGTCTGAGGTGGTCGGTTCAACGACTCTCACCCCACCCAACGGATCCTACGGGGCGCGCATTCCCGATCTCCCCGTGTGGCGCGGGGCACCTCAGGGGCGGGGGTAAGGGCGGGAGAACATCAGAGAGCCCGTACCGGCGGGGTCAGAGGTGGCACATCGCGCATCCACGAGGTATGCGGTGACCAGGGAGCTGTCCGTGGGGTGAGGCAGCACCACGAGATAGGTCTCGGTCCCCTCGTACTCACCCGACTCCACGCCGAGGACGGTTGCCTTACGTCCCAGCGCCCTCTGGACGCAGGCAGGTACGGAGGGCGCTTCCAGCGGATCGCCGAGCAGGGGTGTTCCGGAGGGCTCCACTTCCTGCGCGGCGGTCTCGGTGCCCTCGGTGCTCCGCAGCGCGGGAACGCCCCGGAGAAGGCTGCGCACGTGCTCGGGGAGTGTGGCCACGGTGAACTCACCGGCCTCCGACGGCGGGGAATTCGGGGAGACGGCTTCGGAGGCGGCATCGGCCGAGGCCGCCTTGCCGGACGTCGCGCCGGACGTCTGGAAGAAGAAGGCGCCCACGCCCAGAATCCCGGCGCCGAACGCGGCCCCGAGGGCGATCCGGCGACGGGCCGTCGAGGAGCGGCTGCCCGGTCCCGTGGAAGCGGGGGACGGGCGGGCGGTGGAGCGGGACGTCAACGGCCCCTTGCGCTTCCTTCGCGCAGCGGGGATCGCAGCGGTCATTGGCTCGGCGGTCATCGGCTCGGAAGGCCATCGTGCTGTCGGCCCTTCCGTTCCACCTATCGATGTTTCACGTGAAACATCGAGTTCCTCCGGAGCGGTGACGACGGCAGTGGAAGGCCCACGAACCGCCTCGGCGGCGAGAGCGGCGTCGATCCGGGCGGCGACATCGTCCGGCATGGCGGCGGGCACCGGCAGCGACCCGAGCAGGGACTCGATCTCATCGAGGGAGGACCGCACCTCCTCGCAGAGTGCGCACGAGAGGAGGTGACGCCGGATTTCCGCGGTTCGGGGGAGGGGGAGGATGCCTTCGGTGAAGTCGGCGATCTCCGAAACGTCCGGGTGCTGGGTCGTGTCGGTCGTTGATGTCATGCGTGTCCGCCTCCGCCCTGCACTGCGGCAGGATTGTGCGCTCCCGTGTCCCCCGGCCCCGATGCTCGTGGGACGGATGGACTCCGCGACAGGTTCCGTTCGGAACCCGGTGGGCCCTTGCCCTTCGGCGGGTCATCCTCGGCGTCACGGCCGCGCAGATGACCCAGCAGAGGCAGAAGCCTCGCCCGGCCCCGGGCGCATCGGCTCTTCACCGTGCCGCTCGGTACATCGAGGACCAGGGCCGCCTCGGCCACCGGATATCCATGCATGTCCACGAGGATCAGCGCGGCCCGCTGATCGGGAGGGAGTGTCGCGAGCGCGGCCAGCAGCTCACGGTGCAGATCCTGTCGTTCTGCGGGAGCCTCGGCCGACTCGTGCGGCTCCAACAGCTGATCGAGGCGCTCCACGGTGTCCACCGGGGAGGTTCTGCGTGAGGCGGCCTTGCGTGCCCGGTCGAGGCAGGCGTTCACCGTGATCCGGTGCAGCCAGGTGGTGACCGCGGACTGACCCCTGAAGGTGTGGGCGGACCGGAACGCGGAGACGAGGGCGTCCTGGACCGCGTCGGCCGCTTCCTCCCGGTCCCCCAGAGTGCGCAGTGCCACGGCCCATAAGCGGTCCCTGTGGCGCCGCACCAACTCACCGAAGGCTTGCGGCTCGCCCGCCACGTGCTGTGCCAGAAGCTCCTGGTCACTGGTGTCGGCGAAACTGGCGTCGTCCAACGGTGAGCCCCCCGTTCCCCTGTGTCCGTCAGCTGGTGACTTTGATCTCGGAGATCTTGCCCCGGTACTGCTCGCCGCTGCCGGGCAGCTTGGTGAGCCAGACGAGGAGGTACCGCGCCTGGACGGGGTGTTCGGGCTTGAGCGTCACGTCCGTTCCCGAGCCTCCGGCCACCTTGGTGAAGCCGTCGGGCATGGAGGGTGCGGCCGCGTCTTCCGAGGTCCGCAGTTCGACCGAGGTGGTGCCGTCGAGGAAGGAGACGTCCACGGATCCGACCTGCTGCACCTTGCCGAGATCGAGAACGACTCCGACGCCTGTTTTGAGGCGGCCGAACTTCTCGGAGTAGTAGCTCTGGGTGGACCAGTAGGTGCTGGCGTCGCCGTCGTAGGCGTTCTTCACCGCCTCGGGCTTCTCGCCGCCATCGCTTCCGAGGGGGTCGAAATCGTGGCTGCCGACGATGGCGAGGGGCCGGCCGGAGACGAGAGCGTTCTTGTCCGTGCTGCCGCTGTCCTTCGTGCGGGTGGTGTCCGTCTCCTCGGTCTTCTTGTTGTCCAAGAGCGTCTCGGCGAGCTGCCAGCTGCCGAGGCCGAGGGCGGCGATGAGCAGGGCGGAGACGGCCCATTTCAGCGCCCTGCCGGTGCGGCTCTGGAGCGGGGCCGGAGGCACGGGCATGGCGTTCGGCGCCGCCTGCGCGGAGGGCCGCCCGTAGGTTCCCTGCTGGTAGGTGGTCCGCTGGTACTCGGGCGGAGCGGTGAAGGTCGGCTCGGGCGGCAGGATGCGAGGCATCGCTGCGACGGCCTTGGCCAGCTCGTCGGGGGTGGTGCAGGGCGGTTCCTGCCGCGAGGCCGTGGCGCCGTCGTTGGCGAGAGCACGCATGGCGAGCTCGGAGAGACCGCGGTGAACCCCGGCCCGGACCTGGTCCGGGGCGATGAGACCCATCCCCTTGGGCAGGCCGGCGAGCCCGTAGGCGTCGTTCTCGTAGGGCCACCGTTGGGTCAGCGCCGCGTACAGCAGGGCGCCGATCGCCTCGGTGTCCGTCCGCAACGGGCGCTCGGCCGTGATGCCGCGCAGAGCGGCGTCCACGGCGAGGCCGCGGATGCGGTACTGCCCCGTGGAGCTGCGCAGGACGGCACCGGGTGTCAGGCGCAGGTGGGCGAGGCCCTCCCGGTGCGCGGCAGCCATGGCCTGGGAGAGCTGGACCACGAGCTGGTACGCGTCGTGAGGCTCCATGGGCCCCGCTGCGAGCAGCGCGGTGAGTTCGACGGCGTCCGGGAGCCACTCGTGGACGACGTAGACGAAGTCGCCCTCCTCCACCGCGTCCAGTACCTGCACGAAGCGCGGGTCGCCCAGCAGCGCCGAGGAGCGGGCCGCGGCCAGGACGGGCCGGGCGCGCGGATGGTTGGCGGTGAGCAGGTGGACACCCACCGCGCGTCGCAGCTTCTCGTCCATCGCGCGCCAGCTGCTGAAACCGTCCAGCCGGGTGACGCACTCTTCGAGCCGGTAGCGCTTGGCCAGTTTGTGGCCGCTGTGCAGGTCGGGTGCCGGCAGTTCCGCGGGGGAACCGGCGTCCTTGTCTTCCACGCCGTCCGGGCTCTCGCCCGCCGCGTTCTCGGCTTCAGCCGTCCCGTCGGTCGTGGCCTCGTCCGCCTTGGCGGCCAACGGCTCGTCGCCGCTGTTGTCGGCCACGTCGACGGCGGCCGTGCTACGTTCCGCCACCGTCGTTCCTGCCTCCCCATCCGTTGCGCGATGCCAGCCGGCTCTGCTCACAGTCACGCCAATTGTGCCCACACTCCGGCCCTATGCACGACACACGGAGACCGGCGATGGTTGTGTGCTGCGGCGCGTTTTCAGCGGCCGAGCCGTCCCCGGACCATACCCATCAGGCCGTTCACCTCTTCGATCCGCATCTTCTTGGCCGCACCGAAGAAGATGCCGAGCAGGAGCAGACCGCCGCAGATCAGTGCGACGACCGATCCGAATACACCTTCGCCGAGAAGTTCCAGCAGGGCGACCCCCACCGCCCCCCCGACCAGTGCGGCAGGGACCGCCGCCATGCAGAGGCGGGCGTACGTACGGACGACACGGGAGCCGTCCAGATCGCCGCCGAGCCGGTTGCGCAGTCGGCGCCAGGCGACGCCGACCCCGACCGCGTACGCGAGGCCGTAGGAAGCCGCCATGCCGACCACCGCCCAGCGGGACGGGAGGACGATGTAGCAGACGACGGACGCGGCGGCGTTGACGGCCGCGACGATCACCGTGTTGTAGAAGGGCGTGCGGGTGTCCTCGTACGCGTAGAAGCCGCGCAGCACCACGTACTGCACGGAGTACGGGATGAGGCCCAGGGCGAAGGCCATCAGGATGAAGCCCATCGACCGGGCAGCCTCGGAGCCGCTCGCCCCGTAGAGCAGGGTGCACATCGGCAGACCGAGCGCGAGGAAGCCGAAGGCTACCGGCACGATCGCGACGGCCGAGTTCCGCAGGCCCTGGGAGATGTCGTCGCGGACCGCACCGGGGTCGTTGTCGTGCGCGGCCCGGGCGATGCGGGGCAGCAGCGCGGCCATGACGGAGACGGTGATGATGGCCTGCGGCATGCCCCAGATGAGCTGGGCGTTGGAGTAGGCGAGGAATCCGGTGCCGTCCTGGCCGGAGAGCTTTCCGGCAGAGGTGGCGAGCTGGGTGACTACCAGGACGCCCGCCTGGTTGGCGAGGACGAAGAGCACGGTCCACTTGGCCAGCTTGATCGTCTTGCCGAGACCGTGGCCCCGCCAGTCGAAGCGGGGACGGAACCGGAAACCCGCTACACGCAGGTACGGGATCATGGCCAGCGCCTGCACGGTGAGCCCCAGCAGCGTGCCGATGCCCAGCAGCCGCACGCCCTCCGGCGGGATCGTGCGCACACCCATCTGGGAATCGGCCGAGGTGCCGTAGACCCAGATGAACAGGCCGAACGTCGTGATCATGACGATGTTGTTGAGGACCGGGGTCCACATCATCGCGCCGAACTTGCCGCGCGCGTTGAGGATCTGCCCCATCACGACGTGCACGCCCATGAAGAAGATCGTCGGCAGGCAGTAGCGCGCGAAGGTGGTGGCCACGCCGTAGGCGGCGGGTTCTCTGGCGATGGGCAGCGACATCAGCCGGATGAGGAGCGGCGCGGCGAATACAGCCGCTGCCACGATCAGGCCGAGTGCGACCATCACCAGGGTGAGCAGACGGTTGGCGTACGCCTCGCCGCCGTCCTCGTCGTCCTTCATGGAGCGGACGAGCTGGGGGACGAACACGGAGTTCAGGCCGCCGCCGACGGTGAGGATGTAGATCATCGTCGGCAGGGTGTAGGCGATGGTGAAGGTGTCACCGAGCATGGCGGCGCCGAGAGCCGCGGTGATGACCAGGCTCCGGACGAATCCGGTGAGCCGTGAGACGAGTGTTCCTGCGGCCATCAGGGCGCTGGACTTGAGGAGCCCCGAGGCCCGTCCTCCGGACTTCTGCGGCGCGGGTGCCTTCGCGGGCTCCGGCTCGGGCGTGCCGGCGTGCCGGCCACGGTTGGCGCCCTCCTGGTCCCGGAAGAGATGGGCGAACGCGTCCGGTTCCTCTTCGTCGTCCGATGCGCGGGTGACGAGATCGTCGACGCCCACGAACTGGGTCGTGAGGGCGTCGTCTCCGTAGGGAAGGTGCCGGGAGGGCCCTGCCGGCTCCGGTGCGGGCGTCTGAGCCCAGATCCGGGGGTCCGGGGGGTACTGGGCCGCCGGAGGCTGCTGGTAGAGCGGCTGTGGCTCCTGATACGTGCCCGGGGGCGGCGGAGGGTGGGAGGCCCGGTCGTACAGGGCCTCTCCGACCGGGTCCTGGGCGGCGAGGTCCCGCGCCCGGTAGGGATCGTGGTCGTAGGCGTGCTGGAGGTACGGGTCGGCCGGTGTCATCCCGTCCGGTCCCGTCTCCGGGGGCACGCGGTCGGCGCCCGTCCCGCCCGCGCCGTGCACGCGGTCACCGTCGTACGGCGCGTTCATCGAAACCCCACCTCATCGTCCCCGGCCGACCGGCCTCGACAGACATCGCTCAACGGTCCACTTTCTCACCCGTCCCGGACGGGTCCCCGCTTTCCGGCCCGGTGTCCGGCGTCGGGTCACTCGGCTGCTCGGGTTCGCCGCCGCCGCCGTCCGACGTGTCGCTTGCGACGGCGCGCTTCCGGTGGTTGTACATCCTCACACCCGCGAGGACCAGCAGCAGCAAGCCACCCGCGATCACCAGCAGAACGGTCGGCGTCAGCTCGGAGACCTTCACGGTGAAGGTCATCTCGTCGCCGTAAGGGGTTCCGTCCTGGGTGAAGAGACGGGCTCTGACCTGGACCTGGCCGTTGACGTTGGCGTCCGCGTCGAACTTCACCGACTGGCTGTGACCGCCGGCGATCGCCACCGGTTGCTGCGCGACCGCGCCTCCGCCGTTGAGCTTGAGACGGGTGGCGTTGTCCGAGGTCAGCCGGAGGACCAGATCGTCGACCCCCTGCACCAGCTGGTTCTGCACGGTGACCGGGATCGTAGCGCTTCGGCCGGAGAGGGTGACGTCCGACTTGGCGATCAGGTTCACCTGGCCCACGAGCCCCTGGAGATACGTCCGCACCGCGTCACGGTACTTCTGCGCCTCCAGCGGCTTTCCTCGCCAGGAGGTCGACATGGAGCGGTTGATGGCGTTGCCGAACGGGGTCACCACGCGCTCGGGCTGGGTCAGGATGACCTGGAAGCTGTTCAGCGAATCCTGGATGCCTCTGATGTCCTGGAACGCCTGAGTGGGCAGCTCCTGGCTGCGCAGCTTCTTCGGATACGCCGACGAGCCGGGCACCTTGGTGGTCGCTTCGGCGTCCGGCTTCACCTCCGCGGCCGCCACCAGGTCCAGTGACTCCGTCCAGCGGCCGTCGTCCAGCGCCTGGAGGGCACGGGCCATGGTCTGCGCCTGGGCGGCGGAAGGCATCCGCTGAGGAGCGACCACGATGCTGCGTTCCTTCTCCTCGTCCTGCTTGGTGAGAGCCAGGGTCTGGGAGAGGAAGTTCTGTACGGCGAGCGTGGAGCGCTCGCCCCCGGTCATGTCACCGCCGAAGACGGTGGAGAGACGGTAGTCGGCCACCACGGCGCTGGTACCGCCCCCGATGGGCCGGGCCGCCGTCGGGGTGTACAGCAGGTTGCCGATCTCCTCCAGGCTGTCGCTGCGGGCGATCACCTTGTGGGCTCCGGCCGAGGTGGCCACGTCGACGATCGACGGATCGATGGCGCCGTCCACGGGCCACGCGAAGTCGGTGGTGGGCGTGGTGTGCAGGACCGTCTCCACCGTGGTCGTCGCCGCCTCGGTGGCCGTCTGCAGATGGCTGAGCGTGCCCGAGACGTTCTTGCCCCGGTGCGCGATGGAGGCGAGATCGGGGTCGGCGAACGGGAGGGCGACGATCTTGTCGCCGTTCACCGCCTTCTGCAGGGCGTCGAGCCACTTCTTCGCGAGGTCCTGGTTGGTACCCGGGACGGTGGTGTCGCCGGACCTGACCCGGTAGGTGCCCGCCATCGCGTCGACGCTCGCCAGCAGGTCCGGATCGATCACCCAGGTCACCGGCAGGTCGCTGCCCAGGGAGACGAGCTGTTCCAGCCGGCCTCCGGGCTTCAGCTCGGTGGCGAGCTCGTCGTCCTGGAACACCGGGGTCTGCTGCTCGTCCGACGCGGTCTCGGCCGTGATGTGCGCGGAGGCGATCAGGGGCCAGAGGAAGGTGAGCTTGGACTTGGCGCCGCTCTCCTCCGGCTGCCAGGGGAGGAAAGTGCGCTGAATGCCGAGGACACGCTCGTAGGAGCTGCTGGACGTCTGTCCCGTCAGGGAGACGGCCAGCTGGTAGACGCCGGCGGAGTCCAGCGGCAGTTTGTCGACCGGTACGGAGATCGAGAAGTCCTGGCTGACGCCTTTGCGGAGCGAGGACACCTCAAGGGTGTACGGATCGCCGAGAGGTTCCGCGTCGACACCCGGCAGATATCCGGTCCGCTTGGCGTTCGAGTCGATCGATGAGCGCCCGGAGAGCCTCGGACCGACCCGGAGGTCCACCTCGGCCTCGTCGATCGTCTCTTTGCCCCTGTTGGTCAGGGTGCCCGAGACGACCAGCGTGTCCCCCTCCACAGGTGCGCTGGGGGCGAGCGAGTTCAGTGAGACATCGACCGTGCTGGAGACAGCCGCCTTCTCCGGGGTGCCGGTGAGCGGGGACGCCACCGTCGGCGCGGCCAGCAGACCCGTCACCAGGGGCACCCCCAGCAACACGGACGCTGTACGCCTCATCCACCGGCGAGCAGGAGAGGTATGTGTCCCCTGAGAGTCTGCCGCCTCGGCCACGCGTGTACCCGTCCCTCGTCGTCGTCAGCTGGGGTGTCGATCGCTGTCGGTTCTGCGTCCCCGCATGGTAACGAGGTGCGCTGTGGCGGAGTGCTCCGGACCGCCCCTCATGATCGGCAGAGTCTCGCAGGGCTCCTGGAAACGATGACGCCCGGGCCGGTCGGTGCACGTACCCTTTTCTGTTGTGCCGAACGCCAACGAAGACAAGTCCAGCGCCCTGAGCCGCACGGAGCCCCGTGCGGCCGGCGAACTGCTGCGGGTCTCCCCCGTCGCCGACGACCTCGCCCGCCGTTTCGAGGAAGCGGGCTTCGCTCTCGCCCTGGTCGGTGGTTCGGTCCGGGACGCGCTGCTCGGGCGGCTCGGGAACGACCTCGACTTCACCACCGACGCCCGCCCGGAGGACGTTCTCAAGATCGTCCGCCCCTGGGCCGACTCGGTCTGGGAGATCGGGATCGCGTTCGGCACGGTGGGCTCGCAGAAGGACGGCTATCAGGTCGAGATCACGACCTATCGCTCGGAGGCGTACGACCGGACCTCCCGGAAGCCCGAGGTCTCGTACGGAGACTCCATCGAGGACGATCTGGTCCGCCGGGACTTCACGGTCAACGCCATGGCCGTCGCGCTTCCGCGGAAGGAGTTCATCGACCCGCACAACGGGATGAAGGACCTCGCCGACAGGGTCCTGCGCACGCCCGGAACCCCGGAGGCGTCCTTCTCCGACGACCCGCTCCGCATGCTGCGGGCCGCGCGGTTCGCCGCCCAGCTCGACTTCGAGGTGGCTCCCGAGGTGGTCGAAGCCATGACGGAGATGGCCGAGCGCATCGAGATCGTCTCTGCGGAGCGGGTGAGGGAGGAGCTCAACAAGCTGCTTCTCTCCGAACACCCCCGGAAGGGACTGGGGCTGCTGGTCGATACGGGACTGGCCCGCTATGTGCTCCCCGAGCTCCCGGCGCTCCGACTGGAAAGTGACGAGCATCACCGTCACAAGGATGTCTACGAGCACTCCCTGATCGTCCTGGAGCAGGCGATCGACCTGGAGGAGGACGGCCCGGACCTCGTCCTGCGGCTGTCCGCGCTGCTCCACGACATCGGCAAGCCCCGGACCAGGCGCTTCGAGAAGGACGGCCGCGTCTCCTTCCACCACCACGAGGTGGTCGGCGCCAAGATGGTCAAGAAGCGTCTGACGGAGCTGAAGTACTCCAACGACATGGTCAAGGACGTCTCGCGGCTGGTGGAGCTCCACCTCCGCTTCCACGGCTACGGCGACGGTGAGTGGACCGATTCGGCCGTCCGCCGGTACGTGCGCGATGCGGGACCCCTGCTGGAGCGGCTCCACAAGCTCACTCGTTCGGACTGCACCACCAGGAACAAGCGCAAGGCGAACGCGCTCTCTCGGACGTACGACGCTCTGGAGGAGCGCATCGCCCTGCTCCAGGAGCAGGAGGAGCTGGACTCCATCCGTCCCGACCTGGACGGCAACGCGATCATGCGGATTCTCGATGTCGGCCCGGGGCCCGTCATCGGTCAGGCGTACGCGTTCCTGCTGGAGCTGCGACTGGAGAACGGTCCGATGGGCGAGGACGCCGCAGCCGCTGCTCTCACCGAGTGGTGGCGGGCTCAGGGCTGAGCCCGCGGTGGTCCGAGGAGGGCGGTGTTTCACGTGAAACACCGCCCTCAAGGCTGTCCGGCAACGGTGTTTCACGTGAAACGTCGACGTGGATCGCCGGGTCAGGAGGTGGTGGCGGAGAGACGTCGCCATCGGAACATCGTCACGGCGACGACGGCGTAGAGGACCGCCACTCCGGCGACCACGAAGGCGGACCGGCCGTCGGCCGGCAGGACGAGCGCGGAGACGGCTGCCGCGCTCACGAACGCCACGTTGAACAGCACGTCGTAGAGGGAGAAGACGCGACCTCGGTACGTGTCGGCCACCGACGTCTGCACCACCGTGTCCGTCGCGATCTTGGACCCCTGAGTCGCCACGCCGAGCACGAACGCCGCGACCATCATCGGTGCGAAGGCGAACGGCAGCCCCAGGGCCGGTTCCAGGACGGCCGCCGCCCCCGCGCAGACGACGATCCAGCCGTACGAGCCGAAGCGGCCCACGGCCCACGGCGTCACGACCGCGGCGACGAAGAACCCCGCCCCGGAAATCCCCAGCGCCAGCCCGAGCAGCGCCAGCCCCTCGGACTCGTCGTCCGACCATGAGTAGCGGCAGAGCATGAGCACCATGACGGTGAGAGCCCCGTAGCAGAAGCGGAGGACCGTCATGGCGATCAGCGCTCGGCCGGCGTCCTTGCGGTCCACCAGGTGCCGCATCCCCGCGACGAGCCCTCGTGCGGTCACCCCCATCGCCGCTCGCAGGCGCAACGCGCCCTCTTGGGCGTCAGGTCCCAGCAACTTCCGGGGCAGGGAGAGGGAGACCAGGGCCGAGAGAAGGTAGAGCAGAGCACCCAGCAGTACGACCGCGGCGTCGGAGTCGTCGGCCAGCAGACGGACGGCGAAGGCGAGTCCGCCGCCGGCCGTGGCCGCGAGCGTACCGGCGGTCGGGGAGAGCGAGTTGGCGAGCACGAGCCGGTCGGTGTCGACGACGCGCGGCAGCGCGGCGGAGAGCCCGGCGAGGACGAAGCGGTTGACCGCCGTGACGCAGAGCGCCGAGGCGTAGAAGAGCCACTCGGGTACGGAGCCGAGGATGAGCAGCGCGGTACAGCAGGCGAGCGCGGCTCTGAGCAGGTTCCCGTGGAGGAAGACCTGGCGGCGCGGCCAGCGGTCGAGGAGCACTCCGGCGAACGGGCCGACCAGCGAGTAGGGGAGGAGCAGGACCGCCATGGCGGAGGCGATGGCACCTGCCGAAGCCTGTCTCTCGGGCGAGAAGACGACGTGCGCGGCCAGTGCGACCTGGTAGACGCCGTCCGCCGATTGGGAGAGGAGCCGCACGGCGAGGAGGCGACGGAAGTTCCGAAGGCGCAGAAGTATGCGCAGATCACGCGCGACAGCCATGTGAGCAAGGGTCACATACGTCGAAGGTCCCCGAGCACGTGGCTCGGGGACCTTCGACGTCAGGCGTGTGAGGGGGCGTTGCCGCACCGCTCAGTTGATGCTGTCGGCCGTTCGGCGGATCAGCGCTCGACCTCGCCGGCGATGAACTTCTCGACGTTCTCGCGGGCCTCGTCGTCGAAGTACTGGACCGGCGGGGACTTCATGAAGTACGAGGAAGCGGAGAGGATCGGGCCACCGATGCCCCGGTCCTTGGCGATCTTCGCGGCGCGGACGGCGTCGATGATGACACCGGCCGAGTTCGGGGAGTCCCACACCTCGAGCTTGTACTCGAGGTTCAGCGGGACGTCGCCGAAGGCGCGGCCCTCGAGGCGGACGTACGCCCACTTGCGGTCGTCCAGCCACGCCACGTAGTCCGACGGACCGATGTGGACGTTGTCGGCACCGAGCTCGCGGTCACGGATCTGCGAGGTGACGGCCTGCGTCTTCGAGATCTTCTTGGACTCCAGGCGCTCACGCTCGAGCATGTTCTTGAAGTCCATGTTGCCGCCGACGTTCAGCTGCATCGTGCGGTCCAGGACGACGCCCCGGTCCTCGAAGAGCTTCGCCATCACGCGGTGCGTGATGGTCGCGCCGACCTGCGACTTGATGTCGTCGCCGACGATCGGGACACCGGCCTCGGTGAACTTGTCCGCCCACTCCTTGGTGCCGGCGATGAAGACCGGGAGGGCGTTGACGAAGGCGACCTTGGCGTCGATGGCGGCCTGGGCGTAGAACTTCGCCGCGACCTCGGAGCCGACGGGGAGGTAGCAGACGAGAACGTCGACCTGCTTGTCCTTGAGGACCTGGACGATGTCCACGGGGGCCTCGGCGGACTCCTCGATCGTCTGGCGGTAGTACTTGCCCAGACCGTCGTGGGTGTGGCCGCGCTGGACGGTGACGCCGGTGGTGGGCACGTCCGCGATCTTGATGGTGTTGTTCTCGCTGGCACCGATGGCGTCCGCGAGGTCGAGGCCGACCTTCTTCGCGTCGACGTCGAAGGCGGCGACGAACTCCACGTCGCCGACGTGGTACTCGCCGAACTGGACGTGCATCAGACCGGGCACCTTGCCGGCCGGATCGGCGTCCTTGTAGAACTCGACGCCCTGCACCAGCGAGGCGGCGCAGTTGCCCACGCCGACGATGGCTACGCGAACCGAACCCATTCCGGTTGCTCCCTGTGTGTAATGGTGGTCCTGAGGATGGCTCCCGCGATGTGCGGGGTCCCCGTCAGGCGGTGTCATCGGACGGATCCGGCGGGGTGTCAGCCCGGCGCCGGGGCAGGCCGCCCGTTTCCTCTGCTGTGTCCTGCTGAGGGGAGCCCTCGGGTGCGGACCGTCGCCGGTCCCGCCCCGAGCGCTCGCTCTCGATGAGCTCGTTCAGCCAGCGCACTTCGCGCTCCACGGACTCCATGCCGTGTCGCTGCAGCTCAAGTGTGTAGTCGTCGAGTCGTTCACGGGTGCGGGCGAGGGAGGCGCGCATCTTCTCCAGGCGCTCTTCCAGCCTGCTGCGCCGGCCTTCCAGGACCCGCATCCGCACATCGCGTTCCGTCTGGCCGAAGAAGGCGAAACGAGCGGCGAAGTGCTCGTCCTCCCAGGCGTCCGGACCGGTGTGCGAGAGCAACTCCTCGAAGTGCTCTTTGCCTTCCGCCGTCAACCGGTACACGATCTTCGCCCTGCGTCCCGCGAGTGAGGAGGCGGGTGCCACGAGATCGGCCGGAGCCGTGCTCGGTTCCTCGATCAACCAGCCACTGGCGACAAGCGTCTTGAGGCAGGGATAGAGGGTGCCGTAGCTGAAGGCGCGGAAGATGCCCAGTGAGGTGTTGAGGCGTTTGCGCAGCTCATAGCCGTGCATCGGGGACTCGCGGAGCAGTCCGAGGACAGCGAATTCGAGGATGCCGGAGCGCCTGCTCATCTTCGCCTCCTCTGCTGTCGCGTGGTCCGAGATGTTCGGGCGGCGTACTTATGCCGCCTTGATGTATCGACTCGATACATCTGCACGATAGATCGGTCCGCGAGGTTCGACAAGGGCTGCCTTCGTGAACGGCGTCACATCACCAATTCGTAGCAAGCGACTTGCGTCATTTGGGGTGAAGTTCGGCCCTAGACGGGTTTTGACCGTGCGTAGTCTGTCCGGGATGCAGATCACCGGGAACCGCGAGGCGCCGCCGGGCGTCAGTCATCGCGGACTGCCGGATGTACTGCGGATGAGCCTTCCGCAGGGCCAGTCCGCACATTCGGGGGGACCGGATCTCAACTGCCGCTTCCAGGCGCTCTCGCCTGCCCGAGGAGTAGTCGTTCGATGAGCGAGCACCGTCGCAAAACGCCTCAACCGCAAGACGGGGGGCGTGCCGCGGCCCGACGAGCCGCGCCGCAGCCAACAGGACGCCGCGCAGCACCATCACCCAGAGTGACTGATGAGTCACCTTCCGGGGCGTACGCCGAGGAACGCCCGCCGGGTGGCCGCGCCGAAGCGCGTCGCGCCGCGCAGCGGGGAGGCCGTCGGCGCGGGGCCGAAGGCCCCGGTTCCGGGGGCCCGGGCGGCGGCGGGGGAGGTGGCCGACGCCGCGGCGGAGGTTCCGAGGGCCCCGGGCGGGGCCGGGGAGACGGGCGGCCCGGCAAGAAGCGGATCATCGACTACCCGCGCTACGGCAAGTACGGCTTCCGCCGCTGGGTGCCGTCGTGGAAGCTGGTCTCCGGCCTCTGCGTGGGCTTCCTGGGCCTCCTGATGGGCGTCGCCGGCGTGTCGTACGCGCTGGTGAAGACCCCCGAGGTCAGCTCGGCGGCCAAGGCGCAGAACAACGTCTACTTCTGGGCCGACGGCTCGCAGATGGTCGCGACCGGTGGCGAGGTGAACCGCCAGGAGATCAGCTACGCGCAGATCCCCGCGGCCATGCGCAACGCGGTGATCTCGGCCGAGAACAAGTCGTTCGAGACGGACCACGGCATCGACCCGATGGGTATCGCGCGAGCCCTGTTCAACATGGCCAAGGGCGGTGAGACCCAGGGCGGTTCGACCATCACCCAGCAGTTCGTGAAGAACTCGATGCTCACGCAGGAGCAGACGGTCACCCGCAAGTTCAAGGAACTCTTCATCACGCTCAAGGTGGGCAGCAAGATGAAGAAGAGCGAGGTGATGGCGGGGTACCTCAACGTCTCCTACTACGGCCGGGGTGCCTCGGGCATCCAGGCCGCGGCACGTACGTACTACAACAAGGACGCCACCGAGCTGAACCCGAGCGAGTGCGCCTTCCTGGCCACGCTGCTCAAGGGCGCCAGCTATTACGACCCGGCCGGGGCCCCCGAGGTGGACTCGGTGGAGGCGACCGCCGAGAAGAACCTGACCCGCGCCACGAAGCGCTGGAGCTGGATCCTCGACGAGGAGGTCAAGGACGGCCGCCTCCCCGCGGCGGAGCGCGCCAAGTACACGAAGTTCCCCATGCCCGTCGCGCCGAAGAAGAGCGCTCAGCTCAGCGGCCAGACCGGCTACCTGGTGGACCTCGCCAAGACCGACTTCCTCTCCCGGGGCATCGCGGGGGTCGACTCGACCGCTCTCGCCCAGGGCGGCTTCGAGATCCACACGACCTTCGACAAGAAGAAGGTCCAGCAGCTCAACGACGCCGTCAAGAAGGTCTACGACGAGAACATCGACCCGAAGAAGCGCACCGAGGACCTCTACGTCCAGTTCGGCGGCGCTTCGGTGGACACCTCCACCGGTGCCATTCTCGCCATCTACGGCGGCAAGGACGCGACCGAGCACTACACGAACAACGCCACCCCCACGGGTGCGCAGGTCGGCTCGACCTTCAAGCCGTTCGTTCTGGCGGCCGCCATGGAGTACGGCAAGAGAGACCCCGATCTGGGTGAGGAACAGAGCGACTCCGAGCGCACCCCGGTCTCCCCGGACAGCATCTACAACGGCAAGAACGAGCTGAAGATCAAGAACTACAAGGGGACGCCCTGGGAGGACGAGAAGGGCAAGCAGTGGCTCCAGACCAACGACGACCACATCTCCTACGGTGACGTGAACCTGCGGTACGCCATGCAGGAGTCGATCAACTCGCCCTTCGTCCAGCTCGGCATGGACATCGGTGGGGACAAGGTGAAGGACGCCGCGATGGCCGCGGGCCTGCACGACGACAAGTACATGGCCAACGACAGCGTTCCGTCGTTCTCCATCGGCACGTCCTCGCCGAGCGCCATCAACATGGCGGGCGCGTACGCCACGTTCGCCACCAGCGGCAAGCAGAACGAGCCGTTCTCGGTCAGCGAGGTCAAGAAGGGCGGCGCGGTCATCTTCCAGCACGAGAAGAAGACCAAGACCGCTTTCGACCCCGCCGTCGCCGACAACGTCACCGACGTGCTGAAGAACGTCGTCGAGAAGGGCACGGGTACCTCCGCGCAGCTTCCCGGCCGTGCGGTGGCGGGCAAGACGGGTACCACCGACGACAACATGTCGGCCTGGTTCGTCGGCTACACCCCGCAGATCTCGACCGCCGTCAGCATGTTCCGCATGGACGACAACGAGAAGCACGCGAACCGTGGCTTCCAGTCGATGTTCGGTACCGCCGGAAAAGAGAAGATTCACGGGGCGTCGTTCCCCGCGCAGATCTGGCACGACTACATGGTCGGCGCGGTGGAGGGCATGAAGGTCGAGGACTTCCCCAAGCCCGAGCCCATCGGCGAGAAGGTGTACGGCGGCGGTTCGAGCCCGAGCCCGACCCCCTCTCCGACTCCCAGCGCCTCGCCCACGCCGTCCGAGGAGCCGTCCGAGGATCCGACCCCGACGACCGCGCCCCCCACCACTCCGACGCCGACCGAGACCTGCAAGACCTGGGGCTGGAGCACCTGCGTCCCGGACGGGACCAACGCCGGAGCGGCGGCCGGTACGGACACGGCGGGAGCGGCGGCCGGCAACGACACCGACGGCACGTCGGCCGGAACCGATCCCACGGCGACGGCCACCGACGACAGCGACGACAGTGGAGGGATCTTCAACCCGGGTGGCAAGAACGGCGGATAGCCGCGGCTCCACCCGCCCGGGTCCCGATCAGGGCCGACAGAGGGCCGTCCGCACCCAGCGAGGTGCGGGCGGCCCTCCGCCGTGTCCGGCGGTCCCCCGCCTCCCGCACAGCCCGGTACGGCAGGATGTGGCGCATGCCAAGCGCAGAAGAGACCAGCGAGGACCAGGAGCGGGCCGTCGCGCCCACGCGACGGGACGAGATCGCCGCTGCGGGAAGCGAGTTGATCGGCGGGCCGGCGGGCCGTTTCGCGCGGTTCGGCGGCGGAGGGCTGTCGGCCGTGCGCGTGGTCGCCCTGGTGGCGATCGGGATGTTCGCGCTCGGCATGGTGCAGAAGATTCCCTGCTACAACTGGGCCTGGTTCAGGGGCGTCAGCTCGCAGTACACCCACGCCTGCTACTCCGACGTGCCCCATCTCTTCGTCGGCCGGGGCTTCGCGGACGGACTGCTGCCGTACTTCGACCGGCTCGGCGGCGACATGCAGTACCTCGAGTACCCGGTGCTGACCGGTCTGTTCATGCAGGTCGCCTCCTGGCTCACGCTCACCCCGGACAGCGACCCGATGCAGCAGCGCGAGCAGATGTACTGGCTCGTCAACGCCGGTCTGCTGATGGTCTGCGCGGTGGTGGCCGCCGTGTGCGTCGCGCGTACCCACCGCCGCCGCCCCTGGGACGGGCTGCTGGTCGCGCTGGCGCCCGCCTTCGCGCTCACCGCCACCATCAACTGGGACCTGCTGGCCGTCGCCCTGACCGCCGCCGGGATGCTCATGTGGTCGCGCGGGAGGGCGGTCGCGTTCGGGGTCCTGATCGGCCTGGCGACCGCGGCGAAACTCTATCCGGTCCTGCTGCTCGGACCGCTCCTGGTGCTCTGCTGGCGCGCGGGGAAGTGGCGGCCGTTCCTCGTCGCCGCCTTCTCGGCCGCGGCCGCCTGGCTTGTGGTGAACCTGCCGGTGATGCTGTACGCGCCCGAGGGGTGGAAGAAGTTCTACACCTTCAGCCAGGAGCGCTCCATCGACTTCGGGTCGTTCTGGCTGGTCGTCCAGCAGCGCATCGGACGGCCCATCGACGTCTCCTTCGTGAACATGGCCTCGGTGGTGCTGATGGCGCTCTGCTGTCTCGGCATCGCGGCACTGGCACTGGTCGGGCGTCACCGGCCGAGGTTCGCCCAGCTCGCCTTCCTGGTGGTCGCGGCCTTCGTCCTCACGAACAAGGTCTACTCACCGCAGTACGTGCTCTGGCTGATCCCGCTCGCCGCGCTCGCGCGCCCGCGCTGGCGGGACTTTCTGATCTGGCAGGCGTGCGAGGTGCTGTATTTCCTCGGCATCTGGATGTACCTCGCGTACACGAGCAGCGGCGACAAGCACCAGGGGCTGCCGCAGGACGGCTACCAGCTCGCCGTCGTTCTCCACCTGCTGGGCACGCTCTACCTCGTCGCCCTGGTCGTGCGGGACATCGTCCTGCCCGACCGGGACGTGGTGCGCCAGGACGGCGCGGACGATCCCTCCGGCGGAGTGCTCGACGGAGCGCCGGACGTGTTCGTCCTGGCGCCGATGGGCAACCGGGAGTTCGAGGACGAGGCGTTCTGGGGTGAGCCGGCGGACTGGGGAGCGGTGCGCGGAGGCGGGTCCGGCGACTGACCGGACCCGCCCGCGGTACGCCTCAGTGTCTCGACTCAGCGCCCGACGGGGGTGTCAGCGCTCGACGAGACGGTCGAACTGGGTGGTGGTGTGGCGCAGATGTGCCACGAGTTCGTCGCCGACCCGCGGCTCCTGCGCGTCCGACGGCACGAACAGGATCGACACCTGCATGTGCGGCGGCTCGGCGAACCAGCGCTGCTTGCCGGACCAGACGAACGGCGACAGGTTGCGGTTGACCGTGGCCAGTCCGGCCCGGGCGACGCCCTTGGCGCGCGGCATCACGCCGTGCAGGGCCTTGGGGGCCTCCAGACCGACCCCGTGCGAGGTACCGCCGGCGACCACCACCAGCCAGCCGTCCGACGCGGCCTTGCCCTGCCGGTAGCCGAAGCGGTCGCCCTTGACGACGGGCGTCACGTCCAGCACCGCGCCGCGGTACTCGGTGGCCTCGTGGTCGCCGAGCCAGAGGCGGGTGCCGATGCGGGCACGGAAGCGGGTCTGCGGGAACTGCTGCTGCAGCCGGGCCAGTTCCGCGGCCTTGAGGTGACTGACGAACATGGTGTGCAGGGGCAGCCGGGCGTTGCGCAGCCGGTCCATCCAGCCGATGACCTCCTCCACCGCGTCCGAACCGTCGGTGCGGTCCAGCGGGAGGTGCAGCGCGAAGCCTTCGAGACGTACGTCCTCTATGGCGGCGTGGAGCTGTCCCAGCTCCTCCTCCTTGACCCCGTGGCGCTTCATCGAGCTCATGCACTCGATGACGACCCGGGCGCCGACGAGGCCGTGCACCCCGTCGACGGAGGAGACCGAGCGGATCACGCGGTCGGGCAGCGGAACAGGCTCCTCGCCCCGCCGGAACGGGGTGAGGACGAGCAGGTCGCCGCTGAACCAGTCCTTGATCCGGGCGGCCTCGTACGTGGTCCCCACCGCCAGCATGTCCGAGCCGAAGCGGATGGCCTCGTCGGCCAGACGCTCGTGCCCGAAGCCGTAACCGTTGCCCTTGCAGACCGGTACGAGGCCCGGGAACTGCTCGATCACGGACTTCTGGTGCGCCCGCCAGCGCGCGGTGTCGACGTAGAGGGAGAGCGCCATGGCCGGCCCGGAACCTTTCTGGTGGCTGCGGTGTGTCTGAGATCGCAGAACGTACGGAGATGTCAACGGAGCGGACGGGGCCGGTCGTTCGCCGGGCCCGGGTGCGTCAGCGGCGCGACATGTAGATGTCGAGTGCCTTGTGCAGAAGCTTGTTGAGCGGGAAGTCCCACTCACCGACGTACTCGACGGCTTCCCCGCCCGTACCGACCTTGAACTGGATCAGGCCGAAGAGGTGGTCGGTCTCGTCCAGGGAGTCGCTGATGCCGCGCAGGTCGTAGACGGTCGCGCCCATCGCGTAGCTGTCGCGCAGCATGCGCCACTGCATCGCGTTGGAGGGCCGGACCTCGCGGCCGATGTTGTCGGAGGCGCCGTAGGAGTACCAGACGTGTCCGCCGACGACGAGCATGGTCGCGGCCGAGAGGTTGACCCCGTTGTGGCGGGCGAAGTACAGCCGCATCCGGTTGGGGTCCTCGGAGTTGAGGACGGACCACATGCGCTGGAAGTACGAGAGGGGGCGCGGGCGGAAGTGGTCGCGCACGGCCGTGATCTCGTACAGCCGCTGCCATTCGGCCAGGTCCTCGTAGCCGCCCTGGACGACCTCGACACCGGCCTTGTCGGCCTTCTTGATGTTGCGGCGCCACAGCTGGTTGAAGCCCTTGAGGACGTCCTCCAGGGAGCGGTTCGCGAGCGGCACCTGGAAGACGAAGCGGGGCTGCACGTCACCGAATCCGGCGCCGCCGTCCTCGCCCTGCTGCCAGCCCATCTTGCGCAGTCGGTCCGCGACCTCGAAGGCCCGCGGCTCGATGACCGTGGCCTCCACGTCCCGCAGACGCTTCACGTCCGGGTCCTGGATGCCGGCCTTGATGGCGGTGGAGTCCCAGCGCCGGATGACGACCGGCGGGCCCATCTTCACCGAGAAGGCGCCCTGCTGCTTGAGGTGGGCGAGCATCGGCTGGAGCCACTCGTCCAGGTTGGGCGCGTACCAGTTGATGACCGGGCCCTCGGGGAGATAGGCGAGGTACCGCTTGATCTTGGGGAGCTGTCGGTACAGCACCAGTCCGGCGCCGACGATCTGACCGTTCCTGTCGAACCAGCCGAGGCTCTCCGACCGCCACTCGGTCTTCACGTCAGCCCACGCCGGGACCTGGCAGTGACTTGCCGCGGGCAGGCTCTGGATGTACGCCAGATGCTGCTCGCGGCTGATGGTCCTCAGGGTCAGGCTCATGCGGGGCGCTCCTCGGCAGGTGTGTCCCCATCGGTCAGGGGCTCCGGCTCTCGCGCCGAAGCCTACTGTGAGCGGGGAGCGCCCGTTCTGGCCCGTACGGCACTTGGCCGCGAGCCGGTGTCGCGAGGGCCCCGGCGGAGCTGCCGCCGGGGCCGCGCGGGACCTGCCGGGTCAGCTGACCACTCCGCCGAAGAGGCCTCCGTGGGCCATTCCGAGGTAGAAACCCACGGCGGAGGAGCCGATGCCCATGATCAGGGCGAACCGCTCCCAGGTGGTCCTGGAAATCCACATTCCGTAGCCGCCGACCAGGATGCCGACGAGCCCGGCCCACGAGCTGAGCAGGTGCAGGTCGTGGAACATGGCCGACACGAAGGCCAGGACGCCGAGGACTCCGGTCACCACCATCAGGGTGTCCTGGAGCGGATGGGGCCTGCCGTCCGTGGCGAAGAGGGAGCCGGTGGGGCGGTTCCGCGGGCGGGTGTGCGCTACCTGGGCCATGAAGTGCCTCCTGCCGAAGGGGGCGGCGTACTGAGACGCCGCTCACATCCGATATGTACAGATTGCGCATCCTTGGCCCTGGATTTCAACCCGGGGGTCCATGGCAGGTAGTCTGTACGGTCTGCACCGGTGTCTGCCTTGAGGCTGCCCGGCGGCACTCTTCCCGAGATGCCCGCCGAGTCGCTGTTCCGCCCGACGGACACCGATGCGTACGCATCACGACCCTCCTGCCACGGAACGACCGTGGCCGCTGAGTCCAAAGGAGGTGGGTTCCACATGCGTCACTACGAAGTGATGGTCATCCTCGACCCCGATCTGGAAGAGCGCGCTGTCTCTCCCCTGATCGAGAACTTCCTCTCCGTCGTCCGTGAGGGCAACGGGAAGGTTGAGAAGGTCGACACCTGGGGCCGTCGTCGGCTCGCCTACGAGATCAAGAAGAAGCCCGAGGGCATCTACTCGGTCCTCGACCTGCAGGCCGAGCCTGCGGTCGTCAAGGAGCTCGACCGCCAGATGAACCTGAACGAGTCGGTCCTCCGGACCAAGGTCCTCCGTCCCGAGACCCACTGAGCATCTAGCTCAGCGGTCATCGGGTTCGAGTAGCAGCCAGAGTTAAGAAATCCCCGCCGAGAGGTTCATCCATGGCAGGCGAGACCGTCATCACGGTCGTCGGCAATCTCGTCGACGACCCCGAGCTGCGCTTCACCTCTTCCGGTGCGGCGGTCGCGAAGTTCCGTGTCGCGTCCACACCCCGCATCTTCGATCGGCAGACCAATGAGTGGAAGGACGGCGAAGGCCTGTTCCTCACCTGCTCGGTCTGGCGTCAGGCGGCGGAGAACGTCGCGGAGTCGCTTCAGCGAGGCATGCGCGTCATTGTGCAGGGTCGGCTGAAGCAGCGGTCCTACGAGGACCGTGAGGGCATCAAGCGCACGGTCTACGAGCTGGACGTCGACGAGGTCGGCCCCAGCTTGAAGAGCGCCACGGCCAAGGTCACCAAGACCGCGGGTCGCGGTGGGCAGGGCGGCCAGGGTGGCGGCCAGGGTGGATACGGCGGCGGCCAGCAGGGTGGCGGCAACTGGGGCGGCGGTCCCGGTGGCGGTGGCCAGCAGGGCGGCGGCGGTGCTCCCGACGCCGACCCGTGGGCGACCGGCGCACCCTCCGGCGGCCAGCAGGGCGGGGGCGGCCAGGGCGGCTGGGGCGGAAGCTCCGGCGGTTCCAGCGGCGGCGGCTACTCGGACGAGCCTCCTTTCTAGGTCCGGCTCGTACCCCCACTTCTTGATCACACAGGAGAAACACCATGGCGAAGCCGCCTGTGCGCAAGCCTAAGAAGAAGGTCTGCGCGTTCTGCAAGGACAAGACCCAGTACGTGGACTACAAGGACACGAACATGCTGCGGAAGTTCATTTCCGACCGCGGCAAGATCCGTGCCCGCCGCGTTACGGGCAACTGCACTCAGCACCAGCGTGACGTCGCCACGGCAGTCAAGAACAGCCGTGAGATGGCGCTGCTGCCCTACACGTCCACCGCGCGATAAGGGAAGGGTGACGCAAACATGAAGATCATCCTCACCCACGAGGTCACTGGCCTCGGTGCCGCCGGCGACGTCGTCGACGTCAAGGACGGATACGCTCGCAACTACCTGGTCCCGCGTGGCTTTGCCATTCGCTGGACCAAGGGTGGCGAGAAGGACGTGGCGCAGATCCGCCGCGCCCGCAAGATCCACGAGATCGCGACGATCGAGCAGGCCAACGAGATCAAGGCCAAGCTCGAGTCCGTGAAGGTCCGTCTGGCTGTTCGCTCCGGCGACGCCGGCCGCCTCTTCGGCTCCGTCACCCCGGCCGACGTCGCTTCGGCGATCAAGGCTGCCGGTGGCCCGGAGGTCGACAAGCGTCGCGTCGAGTTCGGTTCGCCGATCAAGACGCTCGGCGGACACCAGGTGTCCGTGCGCCTGCACCCCGAGGTCGCGGCGCAGCTCGGCGTCGAGGTTGTCGCTGCCTGAGGCAGTGCTCGTACGAGTTAGGTGAAGGGCCGTACCCCGCGGGGTACGGCCCTTCGTCGTTTCACGTGAAACATGACGATTCATCCGTCAGCGAGGCGTACCCGGATCAGCGGGTGGCGCCGGTGACGAGCCACCGACCCGAGCGGGCGCGGAGCCACAGGGTGATGAGCCGGACGGCCATCATCAGGTCCATGGCCCACCAGAGTGCCGTGAGTCCGCCGCCGAGGGTGGGGATCAGCAGGGCCACCGGGGCGAAGACGGCCAGGGTGACCAGCATGGCCAGAGCCAGATAGCGCCCGTCTCCGGCGCCCATGAGCACCCCGTCCAGGATGAAGACGACCCCGGCGATCGGCTGGGAGACCGCCACCACCAGCAGTGCGGGCAGCAGGGTGTCGCGTACGGACGAGTCGCTGGTGAACAGCGGGATGAAGAGGGGGCGGGCGAGCACGATGAGAGCGCCGAGCACCACTCCCGCGGCCAGGCCCCACTCCACCATCCGACGGCACGCCTCACGCGCTCCCTTGGCGTCGTCGGCGCCGAGATAGCGCCCGATGATCGCCTGACCGGCGATGGCGATGGCGTCCAGGGCGAAGGCCGCGAGGGTCCAGAGCGAGAGGACGATCTGGTGCGCCGCGATCTCCACGTCGCCGAGCCGGGCGGCGACCGCGGTGGCGATGACGAGGACCGCGCGCAGGGAGAGCGTTCGGATCAGCAGCGGAACTCCGGCTCGGGCACTCGCGCGGATGCCCGCCGCGTCGGGGCGGAGCGATGCTCTGTGCCGACGGGCGCCCCGGACGACCACCACCAGATAGGCGGCGGCCATGCCTGTCTGTGCGATCACGGTGCCCCAGGCGGAGCCGGCGATGCCCAGGTCGGCGCCGTAGACCAGGACCGCGTTGAGGATCGCGTTGGCGGAGAAGCCGCCGATGGCGACGTAGAGCGGAGTGCGGGTGTCCTGGAGTCCACGCAGCACACCGGTCGCCGCCAGTACGACCAGCATGGCCGGTATTCCGAGCGTCGAGATGCGGAGGTAGGTGGTCGCGTAGGGAGCCGCGGTTTCGGAGGCGCCGAGGAGATCGTCGATCCACGGTGCGGTGGGCAGGGCGGCTGCGACGACCAGAGCCCCCAGGAGCAGGGCGAGCCAGATGCCGTCCATGCCCTGGCGGATCGCGGAGGCGAGATCGCCCGCGCCGAGACGGCGGGCGACGGCCGCGGTGGTGGCGTAGGCGAGGAAGACGAAGATGCTGACGGCGGTGGAGAGAAGTGCTGCGGACACCCCGAGCCCGGCCAGTTGCCGGGTGCCGAGGTGGCCCACGATCGCGCTGTCCACCATGAGAAAAAGGGGCTCGGCCACGAGTGCGCCGAAGGCGGGCACGGCGAGTGCGACGATCTCCCGGTCGTGCCGTCGGCGACCTGATGCCGGTGTCACGGGGGCCTTGGTCATGAGAGCCAATCCAATCTTCCACAGGTAATGCACGCAAGTCCCTTGCAGTCCTTACTTTCGCAGGGTCTGTGCGCTGGGCCACGCGTCGTTCGAAGTGATCTTGAAAGAAGCGGGAAAGTTTTTCTCCCCCACAGTCGGTGGACGGGAAAATGCCAGGTCAGGGGTGCGTGCGTGCCGATGTTATGAGTTTGTCCACAGTGCTGTCCCCCGGTCCGTGCACAGGATCGGCGGACTTCTCCACAGCATCTGGTCCGTCGTCCACATGCCCTGTGGATAACCAGATTGGCTGACGGTGCGTGGCGGCCTACCGTGGACCGTCGCCCGTACTCCGGCCGTCCTTCGGAACGCGCTGAAATCGAAGCGCAGTAAGCGGAGTCGGGTGTCCTGTTTGTCGGTGCCGTGCCGTAAGAAAGAGTGGCATGGCTAGGTCCGCGAAGCGGACGGGAGGAGGTGGCCCGGTGAGCATTCCGGAGCCTTTGGACGAGCCCTGGGCCGACGTCGGTCCCAGTGACCGTCTGCCTGTTTCCCGTCAGCGTCGCGGCGAACGCGGTGACCGCGCGGGGCGCGACGACCGGCACGACCGGGGTCGTGACAGCGACTGGGAAGGCGGCTCTCCGGGTTTCGAGCGGGTGCCCCCGCAGGACTTGGATGCCGAGCAGTCGGTGCTCGGCGGCATGCTGCTCTCCAAGGACGCCATCGCGGAGGTCGTGGAGGTCATCAAGGGGCACGACTTCTACCGCCCCGCCCACGAGACCGTCTACACGGCCATTCTCGATCTCTACGCCAAGGGCGAGCCCGCCGACCCGATCACGGTCGCCGCCGAGCTGGTCCGGCGCGGCGAGATCACCAAGGTCGGCGGCGCGCCGTATCTCCACACCCTCGTCCAGTCGGTGCCGACCGCGGCGAACGCCTCGTACTACGCCGAGATCGTCCATGAGCGGGCCGTGCTCCGCCGCCTGGTCGAAGCCGGTACGAAGATCACACAGATGGGATACGCGGCCGACGGAGACGTCGACGACATCGTCAACTCCGCCCAGGCGGAGATCTACGCCGTCACCGAGCAGCGCACCAGCGAGGACTACCTGCCGCTCGGCGACATCATGGAGGGCGCACTCGACGAGATCGAGGCGATCGGTTCCCGCAGCGGTGAGATGACCGGTGTCCCCACGGGGTTCACCGACCTGGACGCGCTGACCAACGGTCTGCACCCCGGACAGATGATCGTCATCGCCGCCCGTCCCGCCATGGGTAAGTCGACCCTGGCGCTGGACTTCGCCCGGGCCTGCTCGATCAAGGGCAACCTCCCGAGCGTGATCTTCTCCCTGGAAATGGGGCGCAACGAGATCGCGATGCGTCTGCTTTCGGCCGAGGCCCGGGTGGCCCTGCACCACATGCGGTCGGGCACCATGACGGACGAGGACTGGACGCGCCTGGCCCGGCGGATGCCGGACGTCTCGGCGGCTCCGCTGTACATCGATGACTCGCCCAACCTCTCCATGATGGAGATCCGGGCGAAGTGCCGTCGTCTCAAGCAGCGCAACGACCTCAAGCTGGTCGTCATCGACTATCTGCAGCTGATGCAGTCCGGTGGTTCGAAGCGTGCCGAGAGCCGCCAGCAAGAGGTCTCGGACATGTCCCGAAACCTCAAGCTGCTCGCCAAGGAGCTGGAGCTTCCGGTGATCGCGCTCTCCCAGCTGAACCGAGGTCCCGAGCAGCGTACGGACAAGAAGCCGATGGTCTCCGACCTCCGTGAGTCCGGCTCCATCGAGCAGGACGCCGACATGGTGATCCTGCTCCACCGTGAGGACGCGTACGAGAAGGAGTCACCCCGCGCCGGCGAGGCGGACCTGATCGTCGCCAAGCACCGTAACGGCCCCACCGCCACGATCACCGTGGCGTTTCAGGGCCACTACTCCCGTTTTGTCGACATGGCGCAGACCTGATCCGCCGCTTTCGCGGGTTCGCGGGACGTGTGGCCACTTTCCATCGGCGACGGCACCCCGTGGCCAACAGGACACGGGACGGAGAACAGCTCTTCTGGACGGGGCAGGCGCTCGGCTCGGCCGACTGCCACCATGCTGAGATGGCTCACGACATCGTGTTCTTCCTCGCTCCGGACGACGAGAGCGCCGCCGAGACGCGCCTTCGGGGACCTGGCCCGGCGTTTGCTTCGGTGACCTGCCGTTTCATGGAGCCGGACAGTGCCATCGCGGAGTGGGACATGTACTTCGCGGAACCCTCTGCCGAGGTACCGCCGATCGAGCAGCTCCTTGCGTGGCGGCCATGGCCGGAGTGGGTCACCGCGCCCTTGAACGATGGCATCGAGGTGTTCGCTCTGCCGCCGCGGTTGGTCCGGGCGCTGACCAACGCCAACTCCACCGATTTGGAAGAGCTCGCAGTCCGCTGGACCGCGAGGCTCAGAGCTGACGACGGGGACGAGATGACCGACGACGATCTGCCGGCGGTCCTGCGAGGAGTGTCCCGGCTGGCGGCATCCGCGGTCACCACGGGTGGCGGCCTCTACAGCTGGAGCGACGAGCCGCCCGGACCCGTCCGCCGGATGCCGTGGACCGGGCGGCTCGTCGCTGCACCCTTCACGCGGGGACCGGTACGCCTTCCTCGTACGGGCTGATCATGGTGTTGAAGAAGCCGTCCGAGGGTCCTTCCAGGTAGGTCGGCAGGTTCTCCAGGAAGGCGCGCAGCGGGGGCGTCGCGTTGTGGCGGTCGAGGTCTTCCTGGGAGCGCCAGACCTCGTAAAGGAAGAAGCGGCCGTCCTCGTGCTCGTGCAGGTGGTACTGCAGGTTGCCGGGTTCCTGCCTGGTGGGTGTCACGAAGGAGAGGAGGATGCGCCGGACCTCGTCCGCGCGCTCCGGCCGGGGCCGGAGGAATCCGTAGAGGGCGATGGGGCGAGCCGTGTTCCGTGTGTTCGTCATGGCCGCGACACTAGGATCTCTCATCCGTGTGAGGTTCAAGCGGTTGTGAGGAGCGCCACATGAAGATCGGTGAGCTGTCCGAGGTGACGGGTACCTCTGTCCGACTGCTGCGCTACTACGAGGAGCAGGGCCTCCTGGAGTCCCACCGCCTCGCGAGCGGCCACCGCCGTTACGAGGACGGCGCCCCCGTCGTGGTCCGCCGCATCCGCTCGTTCCTGGACGCCGGCCTGCCGACCCGGGTCATCCGGGATCTGCTGCCGTGCGTCGGTGGGGACGGCACGGTAGACGGCTGCAGGCTGGAGATCCTCCAGGATCACCTGCTGGGTCTGGACGACCGGATCTCCGCGCTGTCGGAGGCGCGTACGTCGCTGACCGGGCTCATCGCCGCCACCCAGGCCCGCGAGGGTTCGCCCGCGCCCTGACCCGTGTACGCGCCCTGACCGGTCTACCGGCCCCGAGCGCTTCGGCGCTGAATGGAGTCGCGGGGCGGCGCCGGTTTCGACCATTCTTCGTTCCATGACGTCATGGAACGAAGAACTGCTGCCGGCCACCCGACGGGCCCTGCTGCACCGCACCGCCACCGCCCAGAGGGAGGGGCGCACCCCCTCGATGGTGGCCGGAGTGCTCCGGGACGGGCGGATCGGGTGGAGCGGGGGGCGCAGTTGTGTCGACGGACATGAGCCCGACAGCGACACGCAGTACCGGATCGGCTCGATCACCAAGACCTTCACCGCCGTTCTGGTGCTCCGGCTGAGGGACGAGGGGCTGCTCGATCTGGACGACCAGGTGGAGAAGCACCTGCCGGGCTCGGGCGTCGGGGGAGTGAGCATCCGTCAGCTCCTCGGTCACGGCGCCGGACTCACCGCCGAGACACCCTCCCCGTGGTGGGAGCGGACACCCGGGGACACCCGCCCGGACCTGGCCGCCGTCCTCGGCGAGCAGCCCTTCCGGCACCCGGCCGGTCTCCGCCACCACTACTCGAACCCCGGTTACACCGTGCTCGGTTCCCTCGTCGAGGCGGTACGGGGGGACTCCTGGGAGGAGGTGCTGCGGCGCGAGATCCTGGAGCCGCTGGGGATGCGTCGTACGAGCGTGGACCCGCAGGCGCCGCACGCGGGAGGCTGGGCCGTGCACCCGTGGGCCGACGTGATGCTGCCCGAACCGAGCCATGACCTGGGGCTGATGGCCCCCGCCGGGCAGCTCTGGTCGACCGTGGGGGACCTGCTCACCTTCGCAGGCTTCCTCGCCGAGGGGGACGACCGGGTCCTGAGCGCCGCCTCGGTCCGGGAGATGCGGGCGCCCTCGGTTCCGCTGGAGGCCGGCGACTGGACGGGTACGTACGGGCTCGGGCTCCAGGTCGTCCACCGGGACGGGCGCACCCTCTTCGGACACTCCGGCTCGTTGCCCGGCTTCCTGGCCTGTCTCTGGGTGTGCGCGGAGGACGACGTGGCCGCCGTCGTGCTGACCAACGCTACCTCAGGGCCCCCCATCACCGAGGTGGCCCAGGACCTCGTGCGGATCGTCGCGGAGGCGGAGCCCCGCATCCCGGAACCCTGGCGCCCGCTGCCCGAGGTCGACCAGGACCTGCTGGCCCTGACCGGACCCTGGTACTGGGGTACCCAGCGGTACGTGGTGAAGCTGCTGGACGACCGCTGTCTGGAGCTGGCTCCGCTGGCGGGGACCGGGCGGGGTACGAAGCTCCGGGCTGAGCCGGACGGCAGCTGGACCGGACTCAGCGGGTACCACGCGGGGGAGCGGCTGCGGATGGTGCGGAACACCGACGGGTTGGTGTCCCACCTGGACCTGGGCTCCTTCGTCTTCACCCGTGAGCCCTACGACCCGGCGGACGCCATCCCCGGGGGCGTGGACCCGGAGGGCTGGCGAGGGCTGGCTCGCTGAGAGAAGCATTCGGTGTGCCCCGTCCGGTCCGGTGTTTCACGTGAAACACCGGACCGGACGGGCCCGTGGAGCCGGTGAACGGCGTGCTCAGAGCGCGAGCTTGAAGCCCACGTGGCTCGGAGTGAAGCCGAGACGTTCGTAGAAGCGGTGGGCATCCGTCCGGGTCGCGTCGGAGGTCAGCTGGACCAACTGGCACTCCTGGCGCCGGGATTCGTCCACGGCCCACTGGATCAACCGGGTGCCGAGTCCGTTGCCGCGCTCCTCGCTGTGCACCCGGACCCCCTCGATGACGGAACGGGTGGCGCCCCGCCGCGACAGACCGGGGATGATGGTGAGTTGGGCCGTGCCCACCACCTGGTCGCCCCGCACGGCGACCATCAGATACTGGTTCGCGTCGTCCGCGAGGCGGCGGTACGCCTTCTCGTACGGTGAGAGGTCGTCGGGCGACTCGCGCTGCGCGCCCAGGGGATCATTGGCGAGCATCGAGACGATGGCCGGGACGTCGGCGAAGGTCGCGGGCCGTATCAGCAGTTCCGTCATGATCGGCACCCTACGCAGCGCGTGCCACGGCTCCCCGTCCGGGCGGTACTCCCGCTCCGCCGGAGGGTGTCTACGCAGGGACCTTGAGCCCCTCGACCGCCCTCACGAGCGGCGCCAGTTCGGGGTGCTCGGCCGCTTCGTCCAGGGCGGCCCGCAGGGCGGTGTCGTTGGTGGGCCTGGCCTCGGTGAGCAGGGTGAGGCCCGCTTCCGTCACGTCGGTGTAGATGCCCCGGCGGTCCGTGTCGCAGAGGTACCGGGTGAGCAGTCCCCTGTCCTCCAGGCGGGTCACCAAGCGTGTGGTGGCGCTCTGGCTCAGCACGACCGCGTCGGCCACCTGCTTCATCTGGAGATGGCCGCCGGGGCCCTGGTGCTGCCGGCTCAGGACGTCCAGCAGGGAGTACTCGCGGACGCTGAGGTCGTGACCGGCCTGCAGGGCCCGCTCGATGTGCGCCTCGATCTTTCCGTGCAGCAGGGAAAGAGCGCACCACCCCTGGGCCAGGGCGGTCAGGGCGGGGTCCGTGGCGGTCATCGTCTCTCCTCCGTGCGGGAGCTGCTTGGCTCCAGGATAGGGGACGCGTGCAATAGCCCGCGCTTGCAATTAACCAGCGTCTGCAATTATTGTCGACGCTTGTAAGGCGCAGACGCAATCTTCAGGAGAGGTGAATCCATGCCGCTGGCGCTTCTCGCCCTCGCCATCGGGGCTTTCGGAATCGGGACCACCGAGTTCGTGATCATGGGGCTGCTCCCCGAGGTGGCCGCGGACTTCCAGGTGTCCATCCCGACCGCGGGCTTCCTGGTCACGGGGTACGCGCTCGGTGTGGTCGTGGGCGCCCCGCTCATGACGCTGCTGGGCACCAAGGTCAGCCGCAAGCGCATGCTGATGCTGCTGATGGGTCTCTTCATCATCGGCAACGTCGTGTCGGCCCTGGCCCCCGTGTTCGGCGTCATGATCGTCGGACGGGTGATCGCCTCGCTCGCCCACGGAGCCTTCTTCGGGATCGGTTCGGTCGTCGCGGCCGACCTGGTGGCCCCGCAGAAGAAGGCCGGCGCCATCGCCATGATGTTCACCGGTCTCACCGTCGCCAACGTGGTCGGTGTTCCGCTGGGCACGTACATCGGTCAGACCGCCGGCTGGCGGGTCACCTTCCTCGTGGTCGCCGCCCTCGGCGTGATCGGCCTGCTCGGTGTGGCGAAGCTCGTGCCGGAGCAGCCCCGTCCCGAAGGCGTACGGCTCCGCCATGAGCTGGCCGCCTTCCGCAACGTGCAGGTCCTGCTGGCCATGGCCATGACCGTGCTGGGATTCGGCGGCGTCTTCGCCGCGATCACCTACATCACTCCGATGATGACCGGCATCGCCGGCTTCGCCCCGTCATCGGTCACCTGGCTTTTGGTTCTCTTCGGGATCGGCATGGTGGCCGGCAACCTGCTGGGCGGGAAGTTCGCGGACCGGCATCTGATGCCGATGCTCTTCGTCACCCTCGGCTCGCTCGCGGTCGTGCTGGCCCTGTTCACCGTGACCGCGCACAACAAGGTCGCCGCAGCCGTCACCGTCGTCCTCATCGGAGCCCTGGGATTCGCCACCGTTCCGCCCCTGCAGAAGCGGGTGCTGGACCAGGCGTCGGGTGCTCCGACGCTGGCCTCGGCGGTCAACATCGGCGCCTTCAACCTGGGCAACGCGCTCTCCGCCTGGCTTGGCGGCATGGTGATCGCGGCCGGCTTCAGCTACACCGCACCCAACTGGGTCGGCGCCGCACTCGCGGGAGCCGCCCTGATCCTCGCTGTGTTGTCCAGCCTGCTGGAGCGCCGCCAGGCACGGGACGGCCGGATCGTCGCCTCGCACACCCCCGAACCGGCCGCCGCGACCGCGGCCCGGTCCTGACCCACCCCCTCCGGGCGGTTCTCACGAGCGCCCGCACTCCCCACCACCATCACGGATCACGCAGGAGAACACCATGAGCACCACCACCCGTACCGCCGTCGCCCCGCTCACCATCGATGACGCGGAGACCCTGATCGAGGCGGCCCGTACCGCCGCCGAGGCGGCCGGTGTCGCCGCCGCCGTCACCGTGCTCGACGCCGGCGGGAACCTGCTCGCCTTCCGCCGGGACGACCGCGCCGTTCTCATCGCGGGCGAGACCAGCACCCGCAAGGCCTACACCGCGCTGCAGCTGAACTCCCCCACGGCCGACCTCGTGGACGCCGTCCAGCCGGGCGGGATCTTCCACTCGCTCACCACCGCGCTCGACCGCCCGCTGCTCTTCATCGCGGGCGGCGTGCCGGTGCACCGCGACGGTCAGCTGATCGGTGCAGTGGGTGTCGGCGGCGGTGCTCCCGAGCAGGACCACGGCTTCGCCACCGGCGCCGTCGCCTCGCTGGTCTGACGGTTCTCCCGGACACTCCGACGTACCGCTGCCCCGACGCCCCGCTGCCCGTACGGCAGCGGGGCGTCGGGCTGCGGCCGTCCCCGCAGGACGGCTGTCGGCGCCCGCAGGACGGCTGTCGGCGCCCGCAGGTCGGCGGCCGTCGTGTCAGCCGGTCGCGACCGTCAGCGGTGCGAACCTGTGGCTCCAGTCGCCGGGCACGTCCTGGCACCCCCTGGTCATGACCGCCGTACGGGACACTGCCGCCAAGCCGCGTTCGGAGAGCCAGCCACGCAGCTCCGTGTGGCGGGTGTCGATCTCCGTCCGCAGCACGAGGTCCGTCTCGGAAGCGAGCGAGGCCACCAGCGCCTTCGCGGTGTCCGAGTCCGGTGCGACGAGCGGCCCGATCACATGACTCCCGTCGCTGGGCCAGAGCGCGGCGAACCCCACGAGCTCACCCGCCCGCTCGGCGACCCGGAAGTGGTCCGAGAAGGCGGGGAGCCGCGCGAGCATCTGGGTCCGCTCGGCACCGAAGGCAGAGACGTCGAGCGCCATGATCGCCGGGAGATCCCGGGCCTTCGCCCGACGCGTCGTAAGGGCGGACGAACCGTGCGCCTCTGCGGAGGCCCGTACCGGGACGTCCTCCGGCAGGAACCGCCCGACGGAACGCTCCACACTCCCCACGACCGCGAAGCCGAGCCCTTCGTAGAGGGGCCGCCCCTGATCCGTGGCGAAGAGGGTCAGCGGAGTCTCTCCGTGTTCCGCGAGGACATGCAGGAGCAGACGGCGGCCCAGGCCCTGCCGTGCGAACCGCTCGGCGACGAGCATCATGCCGAGCGCCGCGTGGGACGGTTGATAGGAGGTCACCACGCAGGCGGCCGCCAGCCCTTTCCCCGCGGGGTCGTCGATGCCGTACCCCGTACTTGCCCCGAGGAGCAGGCCCCACCGGTGTTCGTCCCGGGGCCAGCCCCGGTCCTCGCTGAGATCGGCACAGGCGATCAGGTCGCCCCTGGTGAGGTGCCGGATGGGCAGGTCGTCGGGAAGGCCGTGCCGGATGCTGGGCATGAGAGCCAGGCTCTCCGACACCGAGGCGGCCCGTCCACCGTTTTGTCGCTTCCTTCGCCAAGGTTTTCCGCGCCTGTTCCGGGTGGCTCGCCGGCCGTACGCCTTCCGGTACTCGGCTGGGCGTCGGTGCGAGGACGTACGGGGACCGTGGCACGCCGGCCCGTGAACCGTGTTTCACGTGAAACACGCACCCGGCCACACACACGCACCCCGGCCACGCCGCCGGCGATGAGGCGTGCCGGAATTCCCGTTATGCGCCCGTTGTGTCGAAGGATCCGGCAGACTGCGGACCGGGGAGCCGCGAACCGTGTCGGGCCAGTCAGTCGACCGAGAGACAGTTCGAGGCGAGGCACAGTCATGGAAGCTCCGACCAGTAATCCGGCTGCCGGATCTTCGCAGCCACCTACCGCACCTCCGCCGCCCCGCCGGCGGGGGACCGCCCGCTCTCCACGCCCCGCCCCTCCTCGGCAGGACGGCACTCCGTCGGCCGACGCGGTACTGATCCGACGGAATCTGGCGGAGATCGGCCCGAGCGCCGACCGGGCCACCGCGCACTTCTACGCGGTGCTCTTCCTGCACCGCCCGGAACTGCGTGAGATGTTCCCGGCCGCCATGGACGTGCAGCGCGAGCGGCTCTTCCGCGCTCTGCTGGCCGCCGCCGACCGCCTCGACGACGGGGTGGCGCTGACCGCGCATCTCTCGGCGCTGGGGAGGGGACACCGTCGGTACGGCACGCAGCCCACGCACTACCCCGCCCTCGGGGAAGCCCTGTTGGCCGCTCTGCGCCGCCACGCGCCCGTCACCTGGGACGCCGAGAGCGAAGCGGCCTGGGTACGGGCCTACACGGCCATCTCGCAGATCATGATCGACGCGGCGGCCGAGGAAGAACAGCGGTCCCCGGCCTGGTGGCAGGGAGAGGTCGTCGCGCACGAGCGCAGAACCCCGGACATCGCGGTGATCACCGTGCGGCCGGACCGTCCTTACCCGTTCCTCGCCGGGCAGTACACGGCGGTGGAGACTCCCTGGTGGCCGCGGGTCTGGCGGCCGTACTCCTTCGCCTCCGCGCCGCGCCCCGACGGCCTGCTCACCTTCCACGTCAGAGCGGTCCAGGCGGGCTGGGTCTCCCGGGCCCTGGTCCACCGGGCGGCACCGGGGGACGTGCTGCGGCTCGGTGCCCCGGCGGGAACGATGACGGTCGACCACACCACGCACACCGCGCTGCTCTGCCTCGGCGGCGGCACGGGCATGGCGCCCATCAGGGCACTGGTCGAGGATGTCGCCGAACACGGGGACCGCCGTCGCGTCGACGTCTTCTGCGGGGCCCGCACCGAGCGTGACCTCTACGACCTCGACGTCATGCTGCGGCTCCAGCGGACGTACCCCTGGCTCGCCGTGCACCCGGTGGTCGCGAGCGGCCCGACCCGCGCCCGGACCGGCGAGCTCCCGCAGGCGGTACGGGAGACCGGGCCGTGGGGCGAACGGGACGCCTATCTCGCAGGCCCGCCCGGCATGATCCACAGTGGCGTGCGGGCCCTGCTCGACGCGGGTGTCCCGGCGGCGCGCATCCACCACGACACCGTCGAGGAGGCAGTGCTGCCGGCCGACGGCCCGGCCTGAATCAGCCCAGGTCGGGCGCGTGCATGGCGCGTACGCCCTCGATGTTGCCGTCCAGGTAGTGGCGGAGGGAGAGCGGGACGAGGTGGACGGCGGCGATCCCGACCCGGCTGAAGGGAATCCGGACGATCTCGTACTCCCCGCAGGGGGCCTCGATCTCGGGGCCGTGGCGTTTGGAGGTGTCCATCGACGCCAGCCGGCAGACGAAGAAGTGCTGGACCTTCACCCCCGCCGCCCCGCCGTCCGCGATGTGTTCGACCGTGTCGACGAAACAGGGCACCACATCGACGATCTTGGCTCCCAACTCCTCGTCGATCTCACGGTGCAGGGCGTCGACGACGGTGGCGTCCTCGGGCTCGACCCCGCCGCCTGGTGTCACCCAGTAGGGGTCCACCCCCGGCTTGGTCCGTTTGATCAGGACGAGTTGGTCGCCGTCGAGGAGGATGGCGCGTGCGGTGCGCTTGACCACAGGGCGTTCGGTCATGGCAAGAGAGTGGCCCGCAGACACCCTTCCGAAACTCCTGCGGGCCCGTTGTGCGGTGGCGGGCCGTACGGCCCGCGCCCTCCACCGGGACGCGCCCGCGCGGTCCACCGACGGGCTCGCACCGGCGCGCTCCGGGTGGCTCCGGGCGGCGCGGACCGTGTCGGGAGGGGGAACGGGGTCCGCGCCGAGGCACGCACGGACGGAAACGGTGGGGCTCCGGTGCGCGCGGAGAGCCCCTTCCGTGCGCACCGGAGCCCCGGCCGGCCGCCGTGCGGTCAGCGGGCGGCCGCGTCCAGTGCCTGCGCCACGTCGGCGAGCAGGTCGTCCGGGTCCTCGGCGCCGACCGAGAAGCGGATGAAGCCCTCGGACACCGCGTCGCCGCCCCAGCGCCCGCGCCGCTCCGCGGTGGACCGCAGACCGCCGAAGCTCGTGGCGTCGTCGACCAGCCGCAGCGCCTCCAGGAAGCGCTCGGCGGTCTCGCGGTCGGCCAGTTCGAACGAGACCACGGAGCCGAAGCGCCGCATCTGCCGCACGGCGACCGGGTACGAGGGGTCGGAGGGGAGCCCCGGGTAGCGCAGCCCGGTCACTTCGGACCGCTTGGTGAGCTCCTCGGCCAGGGTCAGCGCGGTGGCGCACTGGCGCTCGATGCGCAGCTGGAGCGTGGCGAGCGACCGGTGAGCGAGCCAGGCCTCCATCGGGCCGGGGATCGCGCCGACGACCTTGCGCCAACGGCGGACCCCGGCGGCGAGATCGGCGTTCCGGCAGGTCACGTGGCCGAGCAGGATGTCGCCGTGGCCGGTCATGCCCTTGGTGTCGCTGGCCACCGAGAAGTCGGCGCCCAGATCCAGGGGCCGCTGGCCGATCGGGGTGGCCAGGGTGTTGTCGACGGCCACCAGGGTGCCGCCCGCGTGCGCCGCCTCGACCAGACGCCGGACGTCGCAGACGTCCAGGCCCGGGTTGGACGGTGTCTCGATCCAGAGCAGCTTGGCCCCTTCGAGGGCGGCCAGCTGGGCGTCACCGCCGGTGGGCGCGGTGCGGACCTCCACGCCGTACGCCTCCAGCTGCTCCCGGACGAGCGGCAGCGCCTGGTAGCCGTCGTTCGGCAGGACGACGACGTCGCCCGTGCGGAGCTGGGAGAAGAGGACGGCCGAGATCGCGGCCATGCCCGAGGCGAAGACGGTGGTGACGACCTCCTCACCCGGGGCCTCCAGCTCGCCGATGGCCTTCTCCAGGTGGGTCCACGTCGGGTTGGTCTCCCGGCCGTAGGTGTACGGCCCGACCGGCTCTCCCGAGAGGTGGAAGTGAGCGGCGAAGACCGGTCCGGGAAGAGTGGGCTCGTACTGCTGCGGTTCGGGGAGACCTGCTCGTACCGCCCTCGTTCCGTCGCCGATGGTGCTCATGCTGCGCTCCTTGTGTCCTTCCCGGGCCGTCGCCGGTGCTGCCTGCACCTTCTCAGCCCGGGAGGGAAGTCCGTCAAGGTGTCTCAGTCCTCGTCGGGGAGAGCGATGTGCATGGCCCAGGAGACGATGGCGATGATGAGGCCGCCCAGCACGGCGGTCCAGAAGCCCTCCACGTGGAAGCTGAGGTCGGCAGCGCCGGCCAGCGCCGAAGTCAGCTTCAGCATGAGGGCGTTGACGATGAGGGTGATCAGCCCCAGGGTCAGGATGAAGAGCGGCAACGTGAGGAGCTGGACGACGGGCTTGACGATGAAGTTGACCAGCCCGAAGAGCAGGGCGACCAGGATCAGGGTGAGGACCTTGCGGCCGGTGTCGGCGCCGGTCAGCGTGATGTCCTGGAGCAGCCAGATGGCCACCGCCAGAGCGGCTGCGTTGGCGGTCGTCTTGACTACGAAATTCTTCATGTGTCTGATCGTGGCAGACACGAACCACGGGGTACACCGTCCGTACGGGAACCCTGGACGACCACGAGGGGCGCACGTAGATGAAGGCATTCAGGCTCGACGAGCTGGAAGCGGAACGAGCCGCCAACGACGGCGCCTATCTGCAGTTCCTCCGCGAGCGGAACATGTCCGTGGGCCTGTACGCCCTGGATGCCGGCGCCCTCGACACACAGAGCCCGCACCGCCAGGACGAGGTGTATCTCGTGGTCAGCGGGCGGGCGTCGATCACCGTGGGCATGGAGACGACCGTGGTGGGGCGGGGAAGCGTGGTGTACGTGCCGGCCGGTGTGGCCCACAAGTTCCACCACATCACCGAGGATCTTCGCGTGATGGTGGTCTTCTCCCCGCCGGAGGGCTGATCCTCCGGCCGGGCCCCGAGTCCCGGGCACCTTCCGCGGACCGGCTCCCGGGCACCGCCCGTGGACCGAGTCCCTGGGCGGTGTGACGGCACACCCTAGGGGATCGATCAGGGGAGTCCGGGGGATACGGACCGCCCGTCGCCACCTTCTCCGCTCTAGCATCGGTACCGGGATCCGGGATGCCGGGACCAGGACCGGGAATTCCCGGCCCGGCGGGCAGGGACACGAGAGACGAGGTAGGGACGATGGCGGTCCGGGAGATATTCGCGGGAATGCCCTGGTGGGTGAAGTGGATCGCGGTGCCGGTGATCGCGATCGTCGTGTTCGGCGGGCTGATCGCCAGCGTGGTGACCTTCGTGGTCACGCTGCTGTTCAAGGTGCTGCTGTTCGTGATCCTCGTCGGCGGACTGATCTTCGTCGTGCGGAAGTTCCTCTCGTCCTCCTCGGACTCCCGACGCGACTGGTAGCCGCAGCCACCGCGGGTCAGGGCACCGCCGGTCCGGGCACCGCCAGGTCCGGGCACCGCCGGTTCCTGAGTGGCGCAGGGTGCGGGTGCCCAGGCCGCGGGTGCCCAGGCCGCGGGTGCCCAGGCCGCGGGCGCCCAGGCCGCGGGCGCACAGAACCGGGCGGCCGGAACCGGATCTGGTCACGGAGAGTCCCGCGGATTAGCCCGGCAGAGCTAAGCGCGGCCCGAAACCGCTCCACGAATGGCCCTGACGGCTACAGTGACGGTTCGCTGCCGCCGCCTGGGAAGTAACTGTCCGTCACCATCCTGACCAATGGTTCCGCGACAGTCGAGAGCGCGCCCCGGGCTCGCGGCACGCCCGTGGGGGCGGCCTCCACGGGAGGGCTGACCGCCCGTCACCATGCCTGGGGGTGACCGTGACCACGGCATCGACCACCACTGTCCCGACGCTGATCGGTTCGGTCCAGCGGGCCCTGAGACTGCTGGAGGCGGTGGGCGCCCATCAGGACGGCGCCCCGGCCAAGCAGCTCGCGCGGGAAGCGGGCCTGCCCCTGCCGACCACCTACCACCTGCTGCGCACCCTGGCCCACGAGGGCTACCTCCGCCGGGAGAACGGCGTCTTCGTCCTCGGCGCCGCCGCCGAGCGGATGTCCGGCCGGGCGGCCGAGGAGAGCAGGCGCGGCAGACTCAACGACTCCCTCGCGCGCTGGTGCGACGAGTTGGGGGCTCCGGTGTACTGCGCGGTCTACCGCGAGGGTGAGATCGAGCTGGTGGCCGTGGCGGACTCCGCCGAGACGCCGGCCGTGGACGAGTGGGCTCCCTTCGCGGAGACCGGCCACGCGCACGCGCTCGGGCAGTGCCTGCTCGGGCAGCTCGACGAGAAGGCGCGGGAGGACCATCTGCTCCGCCATCCGGTGCGTCCCCTGACCCGTTACTCAGTGCGAGATCGCCCGGTCCTTCTTGAGCGATTGCGTTCGATGGAGCGCATGAAACCTGTCATTGAGCGACAGGAGTACGCACTCGGAACGGTCTGTGCCGCCATCCCCATCACCGCAGGCTCGGCCGTCGCGGCGATGGCCATTTCTCTACCCCTGGACCGCCAAGAGCAGTTGCTCCCCGCAGTCGAACAACTACGTGGCGAAGTGGCGCGGCTCTTGCGTTCGTTCGTGTTCTCTATCAGTATCTGAAAAATCACTCCTTGTGATCTGCTATCGCGTGCACCACGATGGCGTCAATAGGGCCATGGGGGATCATTCCTGGCCAGATTCATCTACTGCGGGGTTGAACGATGCGCGAGTCGGTTCAAGCAGAGGTCATGATGAGCTTCCTCGTCTCAGAGGAGCTCTCGTTCCGTATTCCGGTGGAGCTCCGGTACGAGGTGAGCGATCCGTACGCGATCCGTATGACGTTCCACTTGCCCGGTGACGCCCCTGTCACCTGGGCCTTTGGTCGTGAGCTCCTGCTCGACGGCCTCAACAGCCCCAGCGGGGACGGCGATGTGCACATCGGCCCGACCGAACCCGAGGGGCTCTGTGACGTGCACATCCGGCTCCAGGTGGGCGCGGACCGGGCCCTGTTCCGGGCCGGTACGGCGCCGCTCGTGGCGTTCCTCGACCGGACGGACAAGTTGGTGCCGCTGGGGCAGGAGCACACGCAGGGTGACTTCGACGGCAATCTCGAAGAGGCGCTCGGCAGGATTCTCGCCGAGGAGCAGAACGCGGGCTGACAGGGTGTCAGCCCGTTAGTTTTTGGGCCTTCGCGCTCACGTCTTGCGGCGGCGGCCCCTCCCGGTCCGTACGGGTGCAGGAGCTCCGGCTTCCGCGCCGAGCCCTGTGCGGTCCGCGGACACCACCAGCGCGGCGAGCACCGTCGTGACGGGCACCGAGGCGACCAGTCCGATCGAGCCGACGAGAGTACGGACGATCTCCTCCGCCACCAGCTCGCTGTTGGCGACCGTGCCCACACTGCTCTGCGCGATCGAGAACAGCAGCAGCAGTGGCAGCGCCGCGCCCGCGTACGCGAGCACCAGGGTGTTGACCACCGAGGCGATGTGGTCGCGCCCGATCCTGATGCCCGCCCGGTAGAGCCCGCGCGCCCCCATGGTCGGGTTCGCCTGGTGCAGCTCCCACACCGCCGACGTCTGTGTGACCGTCACGTCGTCCAGGACGCCGAGTGAACCGATGATGACACCGGCCAGCAGCAGACCGCTCATGTCGATGTCCGGATAGAGGCCGTGGATGAGGCCGGTGTTGTCGTCGGTGTTGCCGGTCAGGCCCGCCCAGTCGATGAAGACCGAGCCCAGCAGCCCGATCAGTACCAGCGAGATCAGCGTGCCGATGACCGCCACCGAGGTGCGGGCGGTCACTCCGTGGCAGGTGTACAGCGCGATGAGCATGATCGCGCTCGCTCCGACCACCGCCACGAGCAGTGGGTTGGACCCCTGCAGGATCGCCGGGAGGATGAACAGCGTCAGCACGGCGAAGGAGACCGCGAGCGCCACGAGCGCCATGACGCCTTTCAGCCGCCCCACCACCACGACGGCGACGGCGAAGATCCCCGCGAGCAACGCCAGCGGAAGCTTCCGGTCCACGTCGGTGACCGAGTACTGCAAGTCGTGCGGAGCGTCCGGCGCGTAAGCCAACACGACCCCCTGACCCTCGCTCAACTGCCTTGAGGCTTCCGGCTGGACGATCTCGGCGAAGGTGCGCCCCTCATCCTTGCCGCTGGTCACCTCGATGGTGGCCTTCTTGCAGTCGCCGGTGTCCGCGGCCGGGCCCGAGCCCGTCGAGGTGTCAACCGTGGCGGGAACCTGGGCGGCGTTGACGTCCGCGCAGTCGACCCGCTCCACCTTCACCACCTTTCCCTGCTCGGTCTGCCGGTCGAAGCCCACACCGGTCCGCTCGTGCGCGGGAGTTCCGCCGGGCCAGAGCACCGCCAGACCGACGATCACCGCCGCCGCGAAGGGGATCAGCACGCATGCGATGACCTTCCGCAGATGGGTGGAGACGGGGGCCGCGGGGCCGTGGCTGTGCGTATGGCCGTGTGAGGGGTCCTGGGGTTCGGGACGGTCCTGGGAGGAGTTCACCGGCCGATCATCGCAAGTGCGGGAGAGGCCCCCTGGTCAGCACGGCCGGGCGGGCGCTAGCGTGGTGGCACCTTTGCACACGCGGGAGCTCGGAGCACCGGGCTGAGAGGGCGCTGACCTCGTGAATCCTCACGGGACACGCTGCGCCGACCGCCGAACCTGTTACCGGGTAATGCCGGCGTAGGGAGTAGGTCTCATGACCACATCGGACGCAATCACGCCTGCCTCCACGACGAACGAGAGCGTCGGGGCGGGCCTGTCCATCGGCTGGCACAAGGGGTACGCCGAGGGCTCGCGCCCCGGCCTCCGGGTGCCGGTCCGTCAGGTCCACCTGACCAACGGCAAGGACGTCACGCTGTACGACACGTCCGGTCCGTACACCGATCCCGCCGTCACGACCGACGTCCGCCGGGGCCTCGACTCCGTGCGCGGCGGCTGGATCGAGGACCGCGGCGACACCGAGGAGTACGAAGGGCGTCCGGTCCGTCCGGAGGACGACGGCCGCTCGCGCGACGGGCTTCGCAACCTCGACGCGGTCTTCCCCGGCGGTGTGCGCAATCCCCGGCGCAGCCGCGACGGACGCCCCGTCACCCAGCTCGCGTACGCCCGGCGGGGCGAGATCACCCCGGAGATGGAGTACGTGGCGATCCGGGAGAACGTCGAACCCGAGGTCGTGCGCGAGGAGATCGCGGCCGGCCGGGCGGTGCTGCCGGCCAATGTGAACCACCCGGAGATCGAGCCGATGATCATCGGCAAGCGGTTCCTGGTGAAGGTCAACGCGAACATCGGGAACTCGGCCGTCACTTCCTCCATCGAGGAGGAGGTGGACAAGATGACGTGGGCGACCCGGTGGGGCGCCGACACGGTCATGGACCTGTCCACCGGCCGCAACATCCACACCACCCGTGAGTGGGTCCTGCGGAACTCCCCCGTGCCCATCGGCACCGTGCCGCTCTACCAGGCCCTGGAGAAGGTCGACGGCCGGGCGGAGGAGCTGACCTGGGAGATCTACAAGGACACGGTGATCGAACAGGCCGAGCAGGGCGTGGACTACATGACGGTGCACGCCGGTGTGCGCCTGCCGTACGTCCCGCTCACCGCCCGCCGCAAGACGGGCATCGTCTCCCGGGGCGGCTCGATCATGGCGGCCTGGTGCCTCGCGCACCACAAGGAGTCGTTCCTCTACGAGAACTTCGAGGAGCTCTGCGCACTCCTCGCGACGTACGACGTGACGTACTCGCTCGGGGACGGGCTGCGGCCGGGGTCCATCGCGGACGCCAACGACGAGGCGCAGTTCGCCGAGTTGCGCACGCTCGGTGAGCTCAACACGATCGCCAAGCGGTACGGCGTGCAGACGATGATCGAGGGCCCGGGACACGTCCCGATGCACAAGATCAAGGAGAACATCGACCTCCAGCAGGAGATCTGCGAGGAGGCGCCGTTCTACACCCTCGGCCCGCTGACCACCGACGTCGCACCGGCGTACGACCACATCACCTCCGGGATCGGGGCGGCGATGATCGCCTGGTGGGGCACGGCGATGCTCTGCTACGTGACGCCCAAGGAGCACCTGGGGCTGCCCGACCGGGACGACGTGAAGACCGGGGTCATCACCTACAAGATCGCGGCGCACGCCGCCGACCTGGCCAAGGGACACCCGGGCGCGCAGGACTGGGACGACGCGCTGTCGGACGCCCGGTTCGAGTTCCGCTGGGAGGACCAGTTCAACCTGGCGCTCGACCCGGACACCGCGCGCGCGTTCCACGACGAGACGCTGCCCGCCGAACCGGCCAAGACGGCGCACTTCTGCTCGATGTGCGGGCCCAAGTTCTGCTCGATGAAGATCAGCCGGAGCATCACCGAGCAGTTCGCGCCGGATCTCGCGCCGTCCGCGTCGGAGGAGGAGATCGAGGCGGGGATGCTGGCGAAGTCGAAGGAGTTCGCCGCGTCGGGCGGGCGGGTCTATCTGCCGCTCGCCGACTGACGGGTCCCTCCGCCGTCCGGCCGACTGGCGGGTCCGTTTGTGGGCCGGACGGCTGGACGACTGGTCGGAGAGCGGCGAGGGCACCTGCCCCGGGGAAATGCAGCCCGGGGCCGGTCACCCCTCGCCGGGGCCGTTGCGGTCCGGGCCGCCGAAGCCGGGACCCTCGAAGCCCGGGCCCTCGAAGCCGGGGCTGTCGAAGTCCGGGCTGCTGAAGTCGGGGCTGCTGAAGGACGGTCGGGGGCTCGGGCGCGCCCCGTCCTGCGGGCTGTCGAAGTGCGGGCTGCTGTAGCCGATCTTCGGGATGCGGTCCGACGGCTGCCGGGGGACGCGGGCGGCCGGCGCGGCGGCAGGGTCGGCCGGTGCGTCGTGGAGGAACGGCAGGATGCCGCGCTCCAGCAGGGCGTGGTGCCAGGCGTCCCGGGCCCGGGCGACCTCCTCCGGCACGTCGTCCTCCCGCGGGGCGGCGGCCGGTTCGCCGGAGCCGTTGCGGAGCGCCGTGACCAGCAGTCCCACGGCTGCGGCGAGTATCGCCAGCGCGGTGAGCGCGGCGAAGACCCATCCCGCGGTGACCATCGGGCCCGCGACGGCCAGGTCCGGGCCCACCGCCCGGAGGAGGTAACCGATCAGCAGGAAGATCAACGCTGCGGAACCCGCGAGGAGCGGGGCGAGCGCGGTGACGACCGCGCCGACTCCCACGCTCTCGCCGGGCCGGTCCGCCGGGATCCGCCCCTCGTCCGCAGCCCGGTCGGAGCCCCCCGCCGGGACGCGGATCTCCCCGCGCGCCTTCACGTACTGCGCGTACTCGGTGGCGGCGGCCGCGGTGATCAGCGCGGTGGCGCTGAGCGCCAGGGCCCGTAGTCGCTCCCGGTCGAGCCGTGCCCCGATGTCGTCCAGATCCGGCCGCTCGTGCGCGTGGCGCAGTGCTTCGCCGAGGATTCGCTCGTACTCGGGCCCGTCTTCGGCCAGCAGGTGCGGAGCGCTTGTCATCTGCATCCCCCGATGCTCCGTGGCGCCTGAAAACCCGCACATGACGGGGCATCTCGGACGAAACGGAGGAGAGCCTGCTACTGATACGCCGATGGTAGAGCGACCAGGGCGAGGGGTGACAGGGTGTTGCCGAAAATGGGCCCGCCGACCGCGAACGATCAGGTCGACGGAGCCCTACCCGGTGGAATGTCAGTCATGCAGGGGGAGTTGGGCGACCAGTAGCTTTCCGGCCATGGTCACTCCGCCGTCCATGGCGATGGCGAGCCCGTCCGCGTACACGTGCGGTCCGTGCACCACCGGTCCCGCGCCGTTCTCGCCGTCCTCCGACCCGACCTCGCCGAGGAGGTACGGAATGGGGCTGTGGCCGTGGACGACCCGCCGGCCGCCGTACGCGGCCATCAGCTCGCGCACCGCCTGCGCGCCGCCGTCGTCACGGAACGCGAACCGCTTGGTGAGCTTGCGGAACAGGTCCCAGCACTCGTCCGCGTCGTTACGGGTGAGGATGGCGTGGACCGTGTCGTTGACGTCCTCGATGGTCGCCCCGTAGTCGAGGTACGCCGTCGTGTCGGAGTGCATCAGCAGATGCCCGTCCTCCTCCACGACCGCGTCCAGCCGGGACATCCACTGCAGGTGGACGTCGCGCAGCCGCTCCATGTCGTGCTTCTGGCCGCCGTTGAGCAGCCAGGCGGCCTGGAAGGTGGCGGTGCCCGCGCCGGAGTTCACCGGGGTGTCCGCGAACCGCTTCGCCCCGATGAGCAGCAGCTCGTGGTTGCCCATCAGCGCCTTGCAGTAGCCACCCGCGGCCGCGGCCTCGGCGGAGAGCTGCATGACCAGGTCGATGACGCCGATGCCGTCGGGGCCCCGGTCGGTGAAGTCGCCGAGGAACCAGAGCCGGGCGTTGCCCGCCGACCAGTTGCCGTTGACGTCGATGAGGCCCTGGTCGGCGAGCGCGGCCTTCAGCTCGTCGAGGTAGCCGTGCACGTCGCCCACGACGTAGAGCGGGCCGAGCCCGTCTCCCCCGCCGGGAGCCGGTTCCGGCACGGATGCCACGACGGGCACCCCGGCCGGGGTGATCACGGGCAGATCGCGCTCGGTCGGCGTGTAGCCCTCCGGTACCCCGTCGGCGGGAACGGCGTTCCCGGGGTGCGTGAGCGCGCCGTCCGGATGCGGATCCGTCTCGGGCATGGTCGTTCGCGCGTACGGCGGAACGCGGAAGTCGCGCAACGTCGCCGTACGCACCACGGGTTCCTGACCGGCCCCCTGAGTCATCGACCCCTCCACCACCGTCGCGCCGCCGTACACCTGACGGGCCCTGCCTGGTAGAGGTCGGTCCGCGGTGTCGTGCGCCCATCATAGGAACGCGGATCGCCCCGTGTGACGCACCAGGGGCGGTGAATCCGGGCGGGTGCGCCGTTCACCTGTCCATTGGTCCGGATTAATCCGTTCAGTCCTTGCTCGGTGAGCGTGGCGCGCTCACCGTCGTACGGGGCGGCCGGCGCTGCGAGGAGGTCCGGACGATGAGCTCGGTCGGTATCACCTGCTCGACCGGTCCGTCGTGCTCCACGCCCTCGATCGCGTCGATGAGCAGCTGCACCACGGCGGTGCCGATGCGGCGCGGCTTGAGCGAGAGCGTGGTGATGGGCGGCTCGGTGGTGGCGTAGACCGTGGACTCGCTGCAGCAGACCAGCAGGAGGTCGTCGGGGACCCGCAGGCCGTACCGGCGGGCCGCGGCCAGCAGATCGGTGCCGTTGGGGTCGAAGAGGCCGTACACGGCGTCCGGCCGGTCGGGGCGGGCGAGCAGCCGGTCCGCGGCCACCGCTCCGGCACACGGATCGTGGGCCGGATAGGACTCGTACACCGGGTCCTGGCCGACGCGCTCGCACCAGTGCAGGTACGCCGTGGTGGAGAGCCGGGTGTAGGTGTCGGTCGTGGTGCCGGTGAGCAGCCCGATCCGGCGGGCTCCGGCCGCGGCGAGGTGGTCGAGGAGGTCGAGCACGGCCGCGCGGTGGTCGTTGTCGACCCAGGCGGTGACCGGGAGCGATCCGGCGGGCCGTCCGTCGGAGACCACGGGCAGGCCCTGGCGGACGAGCTCGGTGACCACCGGGTCCTGGTCCGAGGGGTCGATGACGACCGTCCCGTCCAGCGCCACGTTGGACCAGACGTCGTGGCGCGAGGTGGCGGGGAGGATCACGAGGGCGTACCCCCGGGCGAGCGCGGCCGAGGTCGCGGCCCTCGCCATCTCCGCGAAGTAGGCGAACTCGGTGAAGGTGAAAGGTTCATCCCCGTACGTGGTCACGGTCAGGCCGATCAGGCCCGACTTGCCCGTGCGGAGCGTGCGGGCCGCCGCCGAGGGGCGGTAGCCCAGGCGTTCTGCGACCTCGCGGACGTGGCGGCGGGTGGCGTCCGGGAGCCTGCCCTTGCCGTTGAGCGCGTCGGAGACGGTCGTGATCGAGACCCCTGCCGCGGCGGCGACGTCACGGATACCCGCGCGTCCTGGCCGGCCGCTGCGCCGGGGGGTCTCCGTCCGGCTCACCTGGTGCTTCCCTGCTGCTGTCATGGCGAGCCGATAGTAGGGCGCTGGAGGCCAACTCGGCCGGGCGCATATGCGCCTGTTGACAGGCACGTTTCTGCAAGGTCATTGAGGAACGAATGCCTTGTAAAGCGAGGGAGTTGATGGTCAGTGGCCGGATGTGTCATGTATCCATCGGGCCGAGTCGGGCCAGGGAGCGGTGGACGGGAGAGGTCTCAACTCACCACTACGAGGGACGCGCGCTACGGCGCGAGCCACCGGCGCGCGACGGAGCGTGTGCGCTCCCCCCAGGGATGTGGCCGCGCCCCGGTCTGGCCCGGGCCGGTGCTCCGGTGCGGGGCAACTCCCCTTCATGGTCCGGTCCCGCGCTTCCTCATAAGGTGAGACGCGTTGAACCGCGTCGATGTCGAGGAGGACCTGTGGTGAGCGAGACGAGCCCCAAGCTGCGCCCCGAGCTGGACGGTGTCCCCGCCTATGTGCCGGGCAGGCCGGCCTCCCAGGACGGGCCGGTCGCCTTCAAGCTGTCCTCCAACGAGAACCCCTACCCGCCGCTGCCCGGCGTGATGGAGGCCGTGCTCACGGCCTCCTCGGAGTTCAACCGCTACCCGGACATGTCCTGCGCGGGCCTGATGAACGAGCTCGCCGACCGGTTCGGGGTGCCCGTGTCGCACCTCGCCACCGGAACCGGCTCGGTGGGCGTGGCGCAGCAGCTGCTCCAGGCCACCTCCGGGCCCGGCGACGAGGTGATCTACGCCTGGCGATCCTTCGAGGCGTACCCGATCATCACGCAGGTCAGCGGGGCGACCTCGGTGAAGGTGCCGCTGACCGACGGGGACGTGCACGACCTCGACGCGATGGCCGACGCCGTCACGGACCGGACGAGGCTGATCTTCGTCTGCAACCCCAACAACCCGACCGGGACGGTGGTCCGCCGGGCCGAGCTGGAACGCTTCCTCGACCGGGTGCCCTCCGACGTGCTGGTGGTGCTCGACGAGGCGTACAAGGAGTTCGTCCGGGACGCCGACGTCCCCGACGGCCTGGAGATCTACCGGGACCGGCCCAACGTCGCGGTGCTGCGCACCTTCTCGAAGGCGTACGGGCTGGCCGGACTGCGCGTCGGGTTCGCGGTGGCGCACGAGCCGGTGGCGGCGGCGCTGCGCAAGACGGCCGTCCCCTTCGGTGTGAGCCAGATCGCCCAGGAGGCGGCGATCGCCTCGCTGCGCGCCGAGGACGAACTGCTCGGGCGGGTCGGCTCGCTGGTCGTCGAGCGGAACCGGGTGCACGCGGGGCTGGTGGCTCAGGGGTGGACGGTGCCGGAGAGCCAGGCCAACTTCGTCTGGCTGCGGCTCGGCGAGCGTACCGGCGACTTCGCCGCGTTCTGCGAGCGGGCCGGGGTGGTCGTGCGGCCGTTCGCCGGTGAGGGCGTACGGGTCACGATCGCCGAGGACGAGGCCAACGACCTCTTCCTGAAGGCGGCCGAGGCGTACCGCGCGCAGTTGTAGCGTCGCGGTCCGGAGCCTTCTCCCGGGCCCTTCTCCCGGGGCGTTCTCCCGGGCCCTTCTCCCGGTGGCCCCTCCTTCGGTTCTCCCGAGGGCGGGGCCACTCGTGCGTACGGGGCCGGGCGGGGCGGCGTGCACCGTACGCCCGGTGGCTGTCGTTGTCCTGAAACCGACGGTGCCCGCCGGTTCCGGCCGGCGCGGGGCGGGCACGTACGAGGAAGGGACCCCCTCGTTCTGGAAGGGGACCCCCCGTTCGAAGATCCGGAAGAGCGTGCGCCATACTTTTGCTTGTGAATGTGAACGCGTTCACAAGCGCACCCGTTTGGTTCCGTATTGCGTGGGACCAATCGGGATGAACCGCGGCTGTCACTACGGCGACGTAAGGAGACGACGACGTGGAACTAGCTCTGGCGCCCGAGACGATGGCGCGCTGGCAGTTCGGCATTACGACCGTCTACCACTTCCTCTTCGTCCCCATGACGATCTCCCTCGCCGCACTGACGGCGGGGCTGCAGACGGCGTGGGTCCGGACCAACAAGGAGAAGTACCTCAAGGCCACAAAGTTCTGGGGCAAGCTCTTCCTGATCAACATCGCCATGGGTGTCGTCACCGGCATCGTCCAGGAGTTCCAGTTCGGCATGAACTGGTCCGACTACTCGCGATTCGTCGGTGACGTCTTCGGTGCGCCGCTGGCCTTCGAGGCGCTGATCGCCTTCTTCTTCGAGTCCACCTTCATCGGGCTCTGGATCTTCGGCTGGGACAAGCTGCCCAGGAAGATCCATCTGGCCTGCATCTGGATGGTCTCGCTCGGCACGATCCTCTCCGCGTACTTCATCCTGGCGGCCAACTCCTGGATGCAGCACCCGGTCGGCTACCGCATGAACGAGAAGCGCGGACGCGCCGAACTCACCGACTTCTGGCAGGTGCTGACCCAGAACACGGCTCTCGCCCAGTTCTTCCACACCATCACGGCAGCCTTCCTCGTGGGCGGTGCCTTCATGGTCGGGATCGCCGCCTTCCACCTCGCGCGCAAGAAGCACATCCCGGTCATGCGGACCTCGCTGCGGCTGGGGCTCGTCACCGTCGTCGTCGCCGGCCTGCTCACCTCCATCAGCGGTGACCTGCTCGGCAAGGTGATGTTCAAGCAGCAGCCGATGAAGATGGCGGCGGCCGAAGCGCTCTGGGAGGGCCAGCAGGGCGCGCCCTTCTCGATCTTCGCGGTGGGCGACGTCTCCGAGGGCCGCAACGACGTGGAGATCTCGGTCCCCGGGGTGCTCTCCTTCCTCGCCGACGACACCTTCACCTCGTACATCCCGGGCATCAACGAGCTGAACGAGCAGATGCGGGAGAAGTACGGCCCCGGGGACTACCGGCCCAACATCCCCGTCGCCTTCTGGGGCTTCCGCTGGATGATCGGCTTCGGGATGGCCTCCTTCGGGCTCGGCATCCTCGGACTCTGGCTGACCCGGAAGAAGTTCATGCTGCCGGCGGCCATGCGGACCGGCGACGACGAAGTGCCGCATCTGGTCCTCTTCAAGAACAAGGCCCTCAGCCCGAGGTTCACCAAGCTGTACTGGCTGGTGGCGCTCTGGACCCTGCTCTTCCCGCTGATCGCCAACTCCTGGGGCTGGATCTTCACCGAGACCGGGCGTCAGCCCTGGGTCGTCTTCGGGGTGCTCAAGACCAAGGACGCGGTCTCCCCCGGGGTCTCGCAGGGTGAGGTCATCGCCTCGCTGATCGCCTTCACGCTGATCTACGCGATCCTCGCCGTGGTCGAGGTGAAGCTGCTCGTGAAGTACATCAAGGCCGGACCTCCGGAGCTCACCGAGGACGACCTCAACCCGCCCGCCACGATCGGCGGCCACGACGCCGCCGACGCCGACCGGCCGATGGCCTTCTCGTACTGAGAGGAAGGAGCGGAACGATGGAACTCCACGACGTCTGGTTCGTCCTCATAGCCGTCCTCTGGACCGGTTACTTCTTCCTGGAGGGCTTCGACTTCGGCATCGGGGTCCTGACCAAGGCGCTGGCCCGCGACCGCAAGGAACGCCGGGTCCTGATCAACACGATCGGACCCGTCTGGGACGGCAACGAGGTCTGGCTGCTCAGCGCGGGAGGCGCCACCTTCGCTGCCTTCCCCGACTGGTACGCCACCCTCTTCTCCGGCTTCTACCTCCCGCTGCTGGTCATCCTGCTCTGCCTGATCGTGCGGGGCGTCGCCTTCGAGTACCGGGCGAAGCGCCCGGAGGAGCGCTGGCAGACCAACTGGGAACACGCGATCTTCTGGACCTCGCTGATCCCCGCGGTCCTGTGGGGCGTGGCCTTCGGCAACATCGTGCGCGGCGTCAAGATCGACGCGCACATGGAGTACGTGGGCGGGTTCTGGGACCTCCTCAACCCCTTCGCGCTCCTCGGCGGAGCGGTGACGCTCACCCTCTTCACCTTCCACGGAGCCGTGTTCGCGGCGCTGAAGACGGTCGGTGAGATCCGGGTCCGGGCTCGGAGGTTCGCGCTGCGGCTCGGATTCCTCACCGCCGTCCTGGCGCTGGGCTTCCTGATCTGGACGCAGGCGCGCACCGGTGACGGCTGGTCGCTGCTCGCGATGGCGGTCGCGGTCCTGGCCCTGGCGGGTGCCATCGCTGCCATCGCCGCCGGGCGGGAGGGCTGGTCCTTCGCGCTCTCGGGCCTCACCATCACCGCCGCCGTGGCGATGCTCTTCCTGGCGCTCTTCCCGAACGTCATGCCGTCCTCGCTGAACGGCGCGTGGAGCCTCACCGTCACCAACGCCTCGTCCACGCCCTACACGCTCACGATCATGACCTGGTGCGCGGGGATCGCCACGCCCCTGGTCCTGCTCTACCAGGGCTGGACCTACTGGGTGTTCCGCAAGCGCATCGGTACCCAGCACATCGCCGACGCGCACTGAGCGCCCGGCCCGGCGGCGGCCCGACCTGCCGCCGCCGGGCACCACGTGCCGAGCCGCCCGTCCCGGCCGCACCGAACTCAGGGGATGTTTCACGTGAAACCGATCGATCCGCGTCTCTTCCGGTACGCCCGTGCCACCCACCTCTTCCTCGTGGCCGTGGTGGCGCTGGGCGCGGTGGGTGCCCTGCTGGTCATCGCCCAGGCGATGCTGGTGGCCGAGATCGTGGTCGGCGGGTTCGAGGATGGGCTGAGCGTCTCCGGTCTCCGTACGCCCCTGATCCTGCTGGCCCTGGTCGCGGCGGGCCGGGCGCTGGTCGCCTGGCTCACCGAGCTGGCCGCCCACCGGGCGAGTGCGGCGGTCAAGTCCGAGCTGCGCGGCCGGCTCCTGGAACGGGCCGCGCGGCTCGGGCCCGGGTGGCTGGACGGGCAGCGCACCGGATCGTTGGTGGCCCTCGCCACCCGGGGCGTGGACGCGCTCGACGACTACTTCTCGCGTTACCTCCCGCAGCTCGGCCTCGCGGTGGTGGTGCCGGTCGCGGTCCTCGCCCGCATCGTCACGGAGGACTGGGTCTCGGCCGCGATCATCGTGGTCACGTTGCCCCTCATCCCCGCCTTCATGGCGCTGATCGGCTGGGCCACCCAGTCCCGGATGGACCGGCAGTGGAAGCTGCTCTCCCGGCTTTCCGGCCACTTCCTGGACGTGGTCGCCGGGCTGCCCACGCTCAAGGTGTTCGGCCGGGCGAAGGCCCAGGCCGAGTCGATCCGGAAGATCACCTCGGAGTACCGGCTCGCGACCGTACGGACCCTGCGGATCGCGTTCCTCTCCTCCTTCGCGCTGGAGCTGCTGGCGACCCTCTCGGTGGCCCTCGTCGCCGTGACCATCGGCATGCGGCTCGTCCACGGCGAACTCGATCTGTACATCGGCCTGCTGGTGCTGATCCTCGCCCCCGAGGCGTACCTGCCGATCCGCCAGGTCGGCGCGCAGTTCCACGCGGCGGCGGAAGGGCTGTCGGCCGCGGAGGAGATCTTCGCGGTGCTGGAGACCGAGCTCCCGGCGGGCGGTACGGCGGACGTGCCCGAGGCGCTCCGGATCGAGCTGGCCGGGGTGACGGTCCGGCACCCGGGCCGGACCTCGGCCTCGCCCGCCGGTGCCTCCCTGGTGGTCGAACCGGGGGAGACCGTCGCGCTGGTCGGCCCGAGCGGGGCCGGCAAGTCCACGCTGCTCGACGTCGTCCTCGGCTTCCGGACCCCGGACGAGGGGACCGTACGGGTGGGCGGCGTGGATCTCGCCACCCTCTCCCCCGAACGCTGGCACCAGCACATCGCCTGGGTCCCGCAGCGACCGGTCCTCTTCGCCGGAACCGTCGCGGAGAACGTGCGCCTCGCCCGGCCGGACGCCGACGGAGCCGCCGTGACCGCCGCGCTGCTGGACGCGGGCGCCCTCGACTTCGTCACCGCGCTGCCCGAGGGGGAGCGGACCCTCCTCGGCGAGGACGGCGCCGGGCTCTCCGCCGGGCAGCGCCAGCGGCTCGCCCTGGCCCGCGCGTTCCTCGCCGACCGGCCGGTTCTGCTCCTTGATGAGCCGACCGCGAGCCTGGACGGCGGTACGGAGGCGGGCATCGTGGACGCGGTGAGGCGGCTGGCCGAAGGCCGCACCGTCCTGCTGGTCGCCCACCGCCCCGCTCTGCTGCCGCTGGCCGACCGCGTCGTGACCCTGGAGCCGCCCGTGGTGGCCGGGGACCGCACCGCCACGGCCCCCGTGCGCGCGGAAGCAGCCGCGCGCGCGGAAGTTCCCGCGCGGGGGGCCATCGCCCCCGCCGACCCCGAATTCCCGCGCGGGACCACGCCCGGTACCGGCAAGGTGCTCTCCCGGATCCGCGAAGCGGCGGGCGCCCGGCGCCGGCGGCTGGCCTTCGCCCTGCTGCTCGGCAGTCTCGCTCTGGGCTCCTCGGTGGGGCTGATGGCGGTCTCCGGCTGGCTGATCTCCCGCGCCTCCGAACAGCCCCCGGTCCTCTATCTCATGGTCGCCGTCACCGCGACCCGCGCCTTCGGGCTCGGCCGGGCCTTCTTCCGCTACGCCGAACGCCTCGTCTCCCACGACACCGTGCTCCAACTCCTCGCCGAACTGCGCGTCGCCGTCTACCGGGGGCTGGAGCGCGTCACGCCCGCCGGACTGCGCACCACCCGCCGGGGCGACCTGCTCTCCCGGCTGGTCGCCGACGTGGACGAACTCCAGGACTACTGGCTCCGCTGGCTGCTGCCCGCCGGCACTGCCGTGGTCGTGGGCGTGGCCTCCGCCGGCTTCCTCGGGATGCTCCTCCCCGAAGCGGGCGTGGTCCTCGCCGTGGGGCTGCTGCTCGCCGGAGTGGGTGTGCCGCTGGTCAGCGGGACGGTCGCCGAGAGGGCCGAAAGCCGTCTCGCCCCGGCCCGCGCCGACCTCGCGGTCCGGGTCACCGACCTGCTCGGCGGCACGGCCGAGCTGACCGTCGCCGGTGCGCTGCCCTCGCGCACCGCGCGGGTGCGGGAGGCGGACGGGGTCCTCACCCGGATCGCCGCCCGCGCCGCCTCCGCCACCGCGCTCGGCGGCGGTCTCTCCGCGCTCGTCTGCGGGCTGACCGTGGTCGCCGCCGCCCTGGTGGCACTCCCCGCGGTACAGGCCGGCCGGCTCGGCGGCCTGGAACTCGCGGTCGTCCTGCTCACCCCGCTCGCCGCCTTCGAGGCCGTGAACGGGATGCCGCTCGCCGTGCGGCACCGCCGACGGGCCCGCCGGAGCGCGGAGCGGGTGTACGAGGTGCTCGACGCCCCCGTCCCGGTGCGTGAGCCCGCCGACCCCGCTCCGGTCCCCGCCTCGCCCTTCCCACTGGAGGTGCGCGGTCTGACGGCCCGCTACCCGGGCACGGACCGGCCCGCCCTGGACTCGGTCGACCTGACCCTGGAGCAGGGGCGCCGGATCGCCGTCGTGGGCCCGTCCGGCTCGGGCAAGACCACCCTCGCGCACGTCCTGCTCCGCTTCCTGGACGCGGAGCGGGGCGCCTACCGGCTCGGCGGCACGGACGCCTCCGCGCTCGACGGCGACACGGTCCGCACCCACGTCGGGCTCTGCGCCCAGGACGCGCACGTCTTCGACAGCTCGGTGCGGGAGAACCTGCGGCTCGCCCGCACCGACGCCACCGAGGCGGAGCTGCGGGAAGCGCTCGCCGGTGCGCGGCTGCTCGACTGGACCGACTCGCTGCCGGACGGGCTCGACACCCTGGTGGGCGAACACGGCGCCCGTCTCTCCGGCGGCCAGCGGCAGCGCCTCGCCCTGGCCCGCGCCCTGCTCGCCGACTTCCCCGTGCTCGTACTCGACGAGCCTGCCGAGCACCTCGACATCGCCACCGCGGACGCCCTGACCGAGGACCTCCTCGCCGTCACCCGGGGACGCGCCACCGTGCTCATCACCCACCGCCTGGCGGGCCTCGACGCGGTGGACGAGGTCGTGGTGCTGGACGGCGGCCGGGTGGTCCAGCGCGGCGCCTACGCCGAGCTCGCCGCAGTGGACGGGCCGCTGCGCCGGATGGTGGAGCGCGAACGGGAGACGGACCCGCAGGCGGTGCGCCCGCTCGAACCGGCCCGGATGGCGCACGCCTGAGCCTTGGCCGTAGCTCCCGCTTCCTCCAGAGATTCGGATAATTCCGACTTTCCGTGCGCAGGGTCCCTCCGTACGCTCGACGCATGGCGGAGCGGCAGGGGCACCAGCGGGGCGCGGCGGGCCGTGCGGGGGGCCTCGACGCGGTCGGCCGGAACGCCTGGGACGACGAGTCGCTGGAAGCGGCCACCCGGGCGGCGCGCGATCTCCAGGGGCTCTCCCCCGAGCTCACCGCCCGGGTGCCGCAGCTGCTGGAGGCCATGCGCTCGGTCGGCACGGGACTGGAACTCCACTCCACGCTCGACCGCATCTGCGAGACGGCCGCCGAGCTGGCCCATGCCCGGTACGCCGCGATCGGCGTCGTGGACGAGTCCGCCGAAGGAGGGCTTCTCGACTTCGTCACCCACGGCATGCCTGCCGAGGACGCGCGCGCGATCGGGCGGCCTCCCAGTGGCCACCGGGGGCTCCTCGGGGCGCTCATCCACGACCCGGCCCCGGTGATGCTGACCGACCTGACCACCGACCCGCGCTACGCGGGATTCCCGGCCGGTCATCCCCCGATGCGGACCTTCCTCGGCGTCCCGATCAGCGTCCAGGGGCAGATCTTCGGCAATCTGTACCTCGCCGAGAAGCACCACGGCGGCGAGTTCAACGAGTACGACCTGCACATGGTCCGGGTGCTCGCGACGGAGGCCGGCATCGCCATCGGCAACGCCCGGCTCTACGAGGCGGCCCGTCAGCGTGAGCGGTGGATCGACGGATCGGTCGCGGTCACCACGGCGCTGCTCGCCGGCGGGGACGCGGACGACGCCCTGACCGTCGTCGCCGAGCAGGCCCGGCGGCTCGCCGACTCGGCCGCCGGCGCCGTGCTGCTGCCGGTCGGGAAGGACGGGGCGGACGGGCTGGAGGTCGTCGCGGTCGCCTCCGACGATCCCTCCACCTCGCTGGGGGTGATCATCGGTCCGGACAGCCCGGTGGTGGCCGCGCTGCTGGCCGGGGAACCGGTGTTCATCGACGACGCCGCGACCGACCCGCGGCTGATCAGCCGCGCTTCCGAACGGTACGGCCCCACCATGCTGCTGCCGATGCGCAGCGGTGGACGGATGCTCGGGGCCCTGTCCATGCACCGGGCGCAGGGCCGACGGCCGTTCAGCGCGGCGGAACGGGCCCTCGCCGCGCAGTTCGCCGCGCAGGCCGCGCTGGCGCTCATGATGGCGGAGGCGCAGCGCGACCGGGAGCGGCTCGCGGTGTACGAGGACCGGGACCGGATCGCCCGGGACCTCCACGACCTGGTGATCCAGCGGCTGTTCGCCACCGGGATGATGCTGGAGAGCGCCCAGCGCCGGTCGGTGGTGCCGGAGGTCCGGGAGGGCGTCGGCCGGGCCGTGGACGAGCTGGACATCACCATCCAGGAGATCCGGACCGCCATCTTCGCCCTCCAGCAGGAGCCGGCCGAGGCCCCGTCCGGGCTGCGGGTCCGGGTGCTGCGTGAGGTCAACATGGCGTCGGTGCCGCTCGGCTTCACGCCCTCGCACCGCTTTCTCGGGGCGATCGACACCCTGGTGGGCGAGCTCACCGGGAAGAACCTCATCGCCGCCCTGCGCGAGGCCCTGTCCAACGCCTTCCGGCACGCCCACGCCTCGCGGATCGACGTGGAGGTCGACGCCACGGCCACCCTGCCGGACGGGCGGGACGCGGTCCAGCTGACGGTCTCCGACGACGGGGTCGGCATCCCCGAGGGCGGCCGGCGGAGCGGCCTGCGCAATCTGGCCCGCCGGGCGGAGTCGCTGGGCGGGGCGAGCTGGTTCGGTCCGGGGCTGGGTGAGGGCGGCGGCGGTACCTCGGTGGTCTGGGAGGCACCGCTCTGAGCCCCGGCCCTCCCTGCGCCGTACGGAGCGCGGGGTACGGAGCGCGGCGTAGGGAGCGCGGCGTACGGAGCGCGCCGTACGGAGCGCGGCGCACGGAGCGCGGCGCACGGAGCGCTGGGTGAGGGCCTACGGGCGGGGCGGTGGGGTCAGCGGGCGGCGGCGAGGAGGCGTTCGAGGACGACCGCCACCCCGTCCTCCTCGTTGGTGAGCGTCCGTCCGGAAGCGGCCGACACGGCTGCCGGGTGGGCGTTGGCCATCGCGTACGAGGTACCGGCCCAGTTCAGCATCTCGACGTCGTTCGGCATGTCCCCGAAGGCGACGACCTCCTCGGGGCCCACCCCGCGCTCCGCGCAGTACTCGGCGAGCGTACGGGCCTTGGAGACGCCCGCCCCACCGGCCTCCAGCAGGGCCGAGGGGCTGGACCGGGTGAAGGCGACCCGGTCCCCGGCCGCCTCGCGGGCCAGGGCGAGGAACGTGTCGGGGGCGATGTCGGTGTGGCGGGCGAGGAGCTTCAGCACAGGGGCACCCGATCCCGGTGTCTCTTCGTCGAGCAGCTTCTCGACGGGGGCCACGGTCGCCCAGGGGTCCTGGTGGAACGGCGGGTAGAGCGGTTCGTAGTGGAAGCCGGTGGTGAACTCCACCGCGAACGTGGTGCCGGGGGCGACCGCCCGTACCCGGTGCACGACGTCGAGGGCTTCGGCACGGCCGAGCGGGTGGACCTTGATCAGCCGGCCACCGGCGCCCAGGTCGACCACCGCGGCGCCGTTCGCACAGATCGCCGTCCCGTGCGCGGGCAGATGGGAGGCCACCGCGTCCATCCAGCGGGGCGGGCGCCCGGTGACGAAGAGTACGTGCACGCCCGCGCGTTCGGCGGCCACGAGAGCGGCGATCGTGCGGGCCGACAGGGTCTTGTCGTCGCGCAGGAGCGTGCCGTCCAGGTCGGTGGCTATCAGCCTGGGCACGGCGGCGGGCGGTGCTTCGGTAGGCGTGGTCACCGGTCCATTCTCCCGCATTCGGTGCACGGGCGTGCAGGAGGGCGCACATATGAGTGCCGCGCGCCCGTGAACAGGAGGATAGGACTCTGGCATATGCCAGTGCGTAGTCGGCGGATCTTGAGCGGTGACGGCGGCCCGAGCGGTGGCTCGGGAGCCCGGTGTCGGCCGGTCGGCCTGCGGTGCCGATTTCGGACGGGGTCGTCGGAACGTCGTGGCGGGCGGGCCCGGGCACCGGGACCCCGGACGGTGCGGCCCCCTCGGGCGGAACGGTCCCGGTCACGGAGCGTCGACGTCCGCGGACCCGCGTTATGGTCGGAGGCATGCGTCTGAGCACCGTGATCCTCCCTGTCCATCGATGGGGCGAAGGACAGAAGATCTGGCGGCGGGCCGAAGAACTCGGTTTCCACGCCGCATACACGTACGACCACCTGTCGTGGCGGTCGTTCCGCGAGAAGACCTGGTTCGGGGCGCTGCCGACGCTGACCGCGGCGGCCGGCATCACTGAGACCCTGCGCCTCGGCACCCTCGTGACCTCGCCGAACTTCCGGCATCCGGTGACGCTCGCCAAGGAACTCATCTCGCTCGACGACATCTCCGGCGGCCGGGTCACCCTCGGCATCGGGGCGGGCGGCAGCGGGTTCGACGCCACGGCGCTCGGCCAGGAGCCGTGGACCCCGCGCGAGCGGGCGGATCGTTTCGGCGAGTTCGTACCGCTGCTGGACCGGCTGCTCACCGAGGGAGCCGTCTCGCAGGAGGGCGCGTTCTACACGGCGGAGGAGGCCCGGAACATCCCGGGCTGCGTCCAGTCGCCCCGGCTGCCCTTCGCCGTCGCCGCGACCGGTCCGCGAGGGCTGAAGCTCGCAGCGAAGTACGGGCAGGCGTGGGTGACCACGGGGGACCCGAAGCTGTTCGACGAGGGCACGCCGGAGCAGTCCGTCGAGGCCTTGCGCGGCCAGATCGGCAAGCTCGGCACGGCGTGCGCGGCGGCGGGCCGGGACGTGGCAGAGCTGGACAAGATCCTGCTCACCGCCTTCACCCCCGACCGAAACCGCCCGCTGGAGTCGGTCGACGCGTTCGTGGACTTCGCCGGCCGCCACCAGGAGCTGGGCTTCACCGAACTGGTCGTCCACTGGCCGGTCCCGGACTCGGACTTCGACACCGACCCGGCCGTCTTCGAGCGGATCGCCACCGAGGCGCTGGACCAGCTGAGCCGACCGGGAGGCTGACCGGGAGGGCCGGCCGAGGGGAGGCTTTGGGGGGCGGGCGGCCGCGGGGCGGGCGCCCGCCGGGCCGCGCGTCGGCCTCGCGGGCCCGCCCTCGACGGAGGCTCCCCCGCGGGACGTGGCCCTCCGGTGGCGCGGCACGCGCCCGTCTCAGCCCGGGAAGCGCAGGAATGCGGGGGGTACGGACTCCGCCAGCCACACCCCGTTGGCGCTGACGCGGAAGACGTGACCGGCGCGGTGCATCGCTCCCGCGTGCACGGAGAGCACCACGGGTCGTCCCCGCCGTGCCCCGACCCTGGTGGCGGTCTCGCGGTCGGGCGAGAGATGGACGTGGTGGCGGGCCATGGGGCGCAGCCCTTCGGACCGGATCCCGGTCAGGGACCGGGCCACCGTCCCGTGGTACAGGAACTCCGGCGGTTCGGCCGGGGGCAGGTCCAGGTCGACGTCGACGGTGTGGCCCTGGTTGGCGCGCAGGCGATCCCCCTCCAGGGTGAACCGCTGCTTGTCGTTGACGGCGACCACGTGCTCGAGTTCGGCCCGGGTGAGGGGGAAGTCGTTGCGGGCGGCGGCTTCCAGCAACGCGGCCACGTCCACCCACCCGTTCGGGTCGAGTGTCAGCCCGATGCGTTCCGGCTGATGCCGCAGGTGCTTGGAGAGGTACTTCGACACCTTCACGGTGCGTCTGTCGTCCATCCGGCCAGAGTGCCCGGCCTCTCCGGACCCTGCATCCGGATTGTTTCCGGCGTTGCCGAAATTGCTGAGTCCCTTTGTGTTTGATCCACAAGCAACTTGACTTATCCACAGGGTATTTGGCGATCCTGTGGACAACGAGCTTGCGAAATAGGCAATTTGATCAACTTGTGCGCTGACTGGGCGAGATGTCCCACTTAGTGTTAAATAACCCTCTTGTGAGTCGAGTTCCCGCTCCCGTGCGCGTGTGCGTCTCCCGCTGTCCCGCCATGTCCCAGACAACGCACCATGGTTGTGCGCAAGGGGAGAAACGCTCCCTCTGAGAGTCGCGCGCAGTCGCGCGACTCCCGCGTCGACCGTACGCGCGGCTCGCGAGGTCCGCTTGTCACGGTGAACAGCTCATAGGCTGAACGTCGTTCTGTCCACAGCCTCTCCTCCGTGGCTGGGGAAAGCCGACTCCGCCGACCCGGAAGTGCGGCCCGCTCCCGACGTGTGGGGTGGCCCAGGGAGCGAGTGCCGACGTGCGGCCCGTCGGAGAGCGGGCCGTACCGAGGAACGGACGGCCCGCCCGAACTCGGTTCCCGGGCCGTCCACATGGTTCACCCCGGCGCCAAGTGCCGCGCAGGACCGTGGTGGTCACGCGCCCGCGCGCCCGCCCCGCAACAGCCCGAGGAGCCCGTTCCGCCGTCCCCCTACCACCACGAGCGCCATGTCGCGGGCCACCGCCTCCAGCACCGCCTCGGCGACGCGCTCCGGTGTACTGCCGCGAGGCCGCTTCGCCGCGGCGCCCGCGCCGGAGCCCGAACTCCCGTCCGTCGGAGGGGTTCCGGCGTCCACCACTCCTGGAATCACCGCGCTCACCGAGACCGTGCGGGGCGCCAGCTCGGCCCGCAGTCCCTGGCTGAGCGCGAGGACGGCGGTCTGCGCCGTGCCGTGCGCGGCGATCCCCGGAACGGCGGACGGTGAACCGGAAGCGCTCGGAAGGACGTTGACGATGTGGCCGCCCTGCCCCCGCTCGGCCATGCGCCCCCCGAACACCCGGCAGCCGTGGACGACCCCCAGGAGCCCCGTGTCGAGGAGACTCCGCCACTCCTCGGCCGTGGTCTCCAGGAAGGAGCCGGAGGGCGCCGGACCGACCAGGTTGACCAGGACGTCGACGGTGCCGTGCTCCGCCGCGATCTTCGCGCCGAGCTTCTCCACCGCCTGCTCGTCGCCGGGTTCGGCGGTCTCCGCCCAGGCGCCCGTCGCCCCGACCAGCCGCGCCGTCTCCGCGGTACGGGCGGCGCCCGCCGCGTCCCGGTCGACGGCCACCACGCGCGCCCCCGCACCGGCGAACGCCAGGGCGGTGGCCCGTCCGACACCGTCGGCCGCGCCCGTCACCAGCACGAGCTGTCCGGCGAACCGGTCCGCGTACGCGCCGGCCGCCGACGGGTCCTTCGTCGTCGCCGGTCCGGCCGCGGAGGTCTCCTGTGCGGCGGCGAACCCGGAGATCCAGGCGACGAGTTGGTCCGGCCGGGTGCGCGGCACCCAGTGCTGGGCGGGCAGCCGGCGGCGGACCAGCGACGGGACCCACCGCTCCAGGCCGTCGTAGAGGGACTCCGACAGGAAGGCGTCGCCGGTCGGCGTGATCAGCTGCACCGGTACGTGCGCGTACGCGTCCGGGCGCGGCCTGCGCAGCCGGGTACGGACGTTGTCCCGGTAGAGCCAGGCGCCGTGGGCCGCGTCCCGGGGGAGCGAGGCGGTGGGGTACTCGCCCGCCGGGACCTTCTCCAGGCGTTCCAGGATGTCCGGCCACCGGCGTCCCAGCGGTCCGCGCCAGGCGAGTTCGGGCAGCACGGGGGTGTGCAGCAGGTAGACGTACCAGGACTTGGCGCCCTGGCCGGTGAGCTGGAGCACGCGCCGGGGGGTGGGCCGGGACAGCCGGCTCTGGATCCAGTGCCCGAAGTGGTCCAGTGAGGGACCGGACATGGAGGTGAAGGAGGCGATCCTCCCCTTGGTCCGCTCGACCGTGGCGAACTCCCAGGATTGCACCGAACCCCAGTCGTGGCCCACCAGATGCACCGGCCGGCCGGGACTCACCTCGTCCAGCACGGCCAGGAAGTCGTCGGTCAGCTTCTCCAGTGTGAATCCGCCGCGCAGCGGCTTCGGCGCGGTCGAACGGCCGTGGCCGCGCACGTCGTAGAGCACGACGTGCCACTCCTCGGCCAGCGCCGGCGCGACCCGCGACCACACCTCCTTGCTGTCCGGATAGCCGTGCACCAGCACCACGGTGGGCCGTTCCGGATTCCCCAGCTCGGCCACACAGAGCTCGATGCCGCCCGTACGGACCCAGCGTTCCCGCGCTCCCGGCAGATGCATCCCGCCACCTCTCCTCGGTCGGCCGCCGCTCCTGCGGCACCCGTCTTCCTCGGCCCAGGCCGCCCGAACCACGCCTACGGGCAGCGCACTTGGCGAGCTGTACGCGCCAGTAACCTGACACTGAAGAATGTGACCGGGCCGGGCGAGGGTCAAGAGGGGGGCCGGCCCGTGGACGACCACCTGGGGTGAACGGGCGGGATCGTGCCCCCGCCCGGCTCCCTCCTCCGCCGGACATCCTCAAGGGCTGTCCCTTACGGGCAGCTACAACTCAGGTCTGACGTGTATGCGACCGTCAGGTCTGACGACCGGCGGCACCCGCGCCACTACCGTCGTCCACGTGACTGTGATCGCGATGAAAGCCTTGAGCAAGCGGTACCCCCGGGTGACCGCTCTTGACCGGCTCTCCTTGGACATCGGACCCGGCGTGACCGGCCTGGTGGGTGCCAACGGGGCGGGCAAGTCCACACTGATCAAGATCCTGCTGGGACTGTCCCCCGCCACCGAGGGTTCGGCCACGGTGCTCGGGCTGGACGTCGCCTCGCGTGGTGCCGAGATCCGGGAGCGGGTCGGGTACATGCCGGAGCACGACTGCTTGCCGCCGGACGTCTCGGCGACCGAGTTCGTCGTCCACATGGCGCGGATGTCCGGCCTGCCGCCGACGGTGGCCCGCGAGCGCACCGCCGACACTTTGCGCCACGTCGGCCTCTACGAAGAGCGCTACCGCCCCATCGGGGGCTATTCGACCGGCATGAAGCAGCGCGTCAAGCTGGCTCAGGCGCTGGTCCACGACCCGCGGCTGGTGCTGCTCGACGAGCCGACGAACGGCCTCGACCCGGTCGGCCGCGACGAGATGCTCGGTCTGATCCGGCGGGTGCACTCCGACTTCGGCATCTCGGTCCTGGTCACCTCGCACCTCCTGGGCGAGCTGGAACGCACCTGCGACCACGTCGTCGTCATCGACGGCGGCACCCTCCTGCGGTCCAGCTCCACCAGCGAGTTCACCCGGACCACCACCACGCTCGCCGTCGAGGTCACCGACAGCGACACCCATCCGGACGGCACCGACGCACTGCGCCGCGAGCTCGTCGGGGCCGGAGTGAAGCTGTTGGGCGTCGACGGGGTCGACACCGGCGGTCTGCCGGGAGCCGGGCACATCCTGCTCGTCGAGGCGGCCGGCGAGGAGACCTACGACCTGGTGCGCGACAGCGTGGCCGGGCTCGGGCTCGGGCTGGTCCGCATGGAGCAGCGCCGCCACCACATCGCCGAGGTCTTCCGGCCGGACGCGAACGCCCAGCCGGCCCCCGCGGTGGTCGCCGGTGACGCCCGGCCGGCGCCGGCCGCCGCCCAGGCGCCCGGAGCCGTACCGGGGGCCCCGGCCCTCGGAGCCGTACCGCAGTCCCCGGCCGCCGCTCCCGCGGCCGTACCGCAGGTCCCGGCACCCGGGGCCGTCCATCAGGTTCCGGCGACCGGAGCCGTGCAGCAGAAGGGGAGCGGTCCCGATGAGCACTGAGACCAGGGCCCAGGGCGCGCCGCTCGGCGGCGCCTCCCGCATCCACGACATCGGCTACCGCTCCTACGACGGGCCGAGGCTGGGCCGCGCGTACGCCCGCCGCTCGCTCTACACGCAGTCGCTCAAGGGCGCGTTCGGGCTCGGCCGGTCGGCCAAGTCCAAGGTGCTGCCGATGCTGCTGCTGGCCGTGATGTGCCTGGTCGCGGCGATTCTGGTGGCGGTCTCGATGGCCGCGCCGGGCGCGACGAAGCTGGTCGTGAAGTACACCTCTTTCGCGATCTTCCTGCAGGCCGTCATCGGGCTGTTCGTCGCCGCTCAGGCCCCCCAGAGCGTCTCCCGCGACCTGCGGTTCCGGACGGTTCCGCTCTACTTCTCGCGGCCGATCGCGCACGCCGACTACGTGGTGGCGAAGCTCGCGGCCATGGCGTCCGCCCTCTTCATCCTCACCGGGGCGCCGCTGCTCATCCTCTACGTGGGCTCGCTGCTCGCGAAGTTCGACTTCGGCGACCAGACCGGCTGGTTCGCCCAGGGACTGGTGTCGGTGGCTCTGCTGTCCGTGCTCTTCGCCGCACTCGCCCTGGTGGTGGCCGCGATCACCCCACGCCGGGGGTTCGGAGTGGCCGCGGTGATCGCCGTGCTGACCATCTCGTACGGAGCGGTCTCCACCGTCCAGGCCATCGCTTACTCGACCGGGAGCGGAGGGGCGATTCCCTGGTTCGGGCTGTTCTCCCCGATCACGCTGATCGACGGGGTGCAGACCGCGTTCCTCGGTGCCTCCTCCGCCTTCCCCGGCGCGGAAGGCCCAGGAGCCGCGATGGGCGTCGTCTACCTGTTCGTCGTCCTCGCGCTCGTCGCGGGTTCGTACGCCGCTCTGCTGCGCCGCTACCGGAGGGTCGGGCTGTGACCACCATCGAGATCGACCACGCCTCCCGCTGGTACGGGAACGTCGTCGCCGTCAACGACGTGAGTATGACGATCGGCCCGGGCGTCACCGGGTTGCTCGGCCCCAACGGCGCGGGCAAGTCCACGCTGATCAACTTGATGGCCGGATTCCTCGCCCCCTCCACGGGGACGGTCACCCTCGACGGCCGGCCGATCTGGCGCAACGAGTCGGTGTACGAGGAGATCGGCATCGTGCCCGAACGGGAGGGCATGTACGACTTCCTGACCGGCCGCGAGTTCGTCCTCGCCAACGCCGAGCTGCACGGCCTGGGTTCGGCCCAGGCATCGCGTGCGCTGGCCACGGTGGAGATGGTGTACGCCCAGGACCGCAAGATCCATACGTACAGCAAGGGCATGCGCCAGCGCGTGAAGATGGCGTCCGCGCTCGTCCACGACCCCGCGGTCCTGCTGCTGGACGAACCGTTCAACGGCATGGACCCCCGTCAGCGGATGCAGCTCATGGGCCTGCTGCGGCGGATGGGCGAGGAGGGGCGCACCGTGCTCTTCTCCTCCCACATCCTCGAGGAGGTCGAGCAGCTCGCGTCGCACATCGAGGTGATCGTGGCCGGGCGCCACGCGGCCTCCGGCGACTTCCGCCGCATCCGCCGGCTGATGACCGACCGCCCGCACCGCTACCTCGTGCGCTCCAGCGACGACCGCGGGCTGGCGGCTGCCCTGATCGCCGACCCGTCGACCGCCGGTATCGAGGTCGACCACCGGGAGGGCGCGCTGCTGATCCAGGCGGTCGATTTCGGCCGCTTCACCGCACTGCTGCCGCAGGTGGCGCGGGAACGGGGCATCCGGCTGCTGACCGTCTCGCCGTCCGACGAGTCCCTCGAATCGGTCTTCTCGTACCTCGTATCGGCCTGACCAGTGGCCTGAAGGAGCTGTGAAGCGTCATGTACGACCCCACGGTCGCCCGGCTCACCTACCGGGCCCTGCTCGGCCGGCGCCGGGCCGCCATCCTGTTCGTCCTGCCCGCCCTGCTGATCGTGATCGCGCTGGCGGTGAGGGTCCTGGCCGGAGTCGACGACCAGATCACCTCGGACGTGCTCGGCGGCTTCGCGCTCGCCGTGATGGTTCCGCTGATCGGTGTCATCGCGGGCACGGGAGCCATCGGCCCCGAGATCGACGACGGCTCGATCGTCTATCTGCTGGCGAAGCCGGTGAAGCGCCCCACGATCATCTTCACCAAGCTGATCGTGGCCATCGCCGTCACCATGGTCTTCTCCGCACTGCCCACCCTGATCGCGGGCCTCATCCTCAACGGCAACGGCCAGCAGATCGCGGTGGCCTACACCGTCGGGGCGCTCGTCGCCTCGATCGCGTACAGCGCGCTCTTCCTCCTGCTCGGCACGGTCAGCCGCCACGCTGTCGTGTTCGGCCTGGTGTACGCGCTGGTGTGGGAGGCCCTCTTCGGCAGCCAGGTGCCGGGGGCACGCACGCTGAGCATCCAGCAGTGGGCGCTCGCCGTCGCCGAGAAGACCGGAGCGGAGGGCGCGATCACCGCCGAGGTCCACCTGCCCCTCGCCACCGTGCTGCTGGTCGTGGTGACCGTCGGCGCCACCTGGTTCGCGGGCCGGAAGCTGCGGACGCTCAAGCTGGCCGGCGAGGAGTGAGACCCGGCGCCGGACGCCGGGAGGTACGCGTACGGGACAACCCCCGCCCATCGGACGGGGGTTGTCCCGTTCCCGCGGGTGGCTCCGCTTCCGCGGGAAGTCCCGTACGCGGAGGCCCTCCGCGTGGCGCGGCGCGTGACGCGAGGTCGGCCGGGTCGTTGGGCCGGATGCGTGGAGGCAACTGGAATCCGTGACGACGAGCGTTCGTGAAGCAGGGGAATGCCGGCCCCGGGTGCGTGAGCCCCGGACGGAGCCGGCCATCGAGTGAGTGGCACCCGTGAGCGACCTCCGCCCCTGACGCCCGGGGTGAGGGCCGTGCTTCGCCGTTCCCCCACAGTTCCCCGCGTACGGAAGGCATGCCCATGCCCACGGAAGTCGCCCTGCTCGAATCCCGCGCGCTGCGCGCCGAGCGGATGGTGCGCGTCGACATCCTCGACAAGGTGAAGAGCCTTGTCATGCTCCCGGACGGAATTCACGTGCGCACAGAGGACGTGGCACGTTACTTCGAAGTATCCACAGAGGCGGTGAAGAAGGTCACCCAACGCCATCGGGCCGAGATGGAGGAGAACGGCCTGCTGCTGTTGCGCGGCTCTGACCTGCGGTCCTTCCATAGGGACATGTTGTCCCTTTGGGAAGGTGAGGGGGAGGAAAGTTATCCACAGGCAGCCACCAGGCTGAGCCTCTACACCCGTCGCACGGTGCTCAACGTGGCGATGCTCCTTCGCGACAGCGACATCGCCCGCTGCGTGCGTACGTACCTTCTCGACGCCGAGGCGGACCTCCGGGAACGGTACGACTCGCTCGATTTCCGCGTCACCCGCATCGAGAGCTGCCTCGTCGGAGTCGGCTCGGCCCTCCAGGAACTGGGCCCGGTCCTGCGCCGGATGTCGGAGCGGTTCGACAGCCTGGACCGGAAGCTGGGGGTGACCCATGAGGTCGTCGGCGCGATGAGCGCCCGGCTGGCCGATGTCGCGCACGACGTACGGCGGGTGGACGCCCGGCTGGACGACGTGGCGCACCGGCTGCGGGAGTTGCGGCCCGCACCGCGCGAGGAGTGAGATCCCCGGTCCGTCCCGGCGGGGCCGGACACGAGACTGCCCGCGGCCTTCGCGGGCCGCGGGCAGTCGGTGCGGTACGTCGTGTCGTACGTCCTGTTCGACGTCGTCCGCGGAACCCCGGAGGGCTACCGCGTTCCGCCGGCGAGGAGCTCCTCCAGGACCACGGCGATGCCGTCGTCGTCGTTGGAGGCGGTGATCTCGTGGGCCACGGCCTTGAGTTCGTCGTGCGCGTTGGCCATCGCCACTCCGTGCCGCGCCCAGCCGAACATCGGGACGTCGTTGGGCATGTCGCCGAAGGCGATCGTGTCCGCGGCTTTCACTCCGAGCCGGCGGGCGGCGAGCGAGAGGCCCGTCGCCTTGCTGAGGCCGAGCGGGAGGATCTCCACGACACCGGGGCCCGCCATCACGATGTTGACCAGGCTGCCCACGACCGCCCGGGCGGCGGCGGTGAGCTGGTCGTCGTCGAGCTCGGGGTGCTGGAGGTAGATCTTGTTCAGCGGCGCGGTCCACATCTCGTTCGCGTCGTCGACGTGGACCACCGGCAGCCCGCCCTCGTGGGCCCGGTAGCCGGGTCCGACCAGGACCTCGCCGTCCAGCCCGTCGCGGCTCGCGGCGAGCAGCAGCGGGCCCACCTCGGCCTCGATCTTGGACAGCGCCAGTCCGGCCAGCTGCCGGTCCAGCGTGAGCGAGGTCAGCAGCTTGTGCTCGCCCGCGTGGTAGACCTGCGCGCCCTGGCCGCAGACGGCGAGACCGTCGTAGCCGAGATCGTCCAGTATCCGCCGGGTCCACGGGACCGCGCGGCCGGTGACGACGATGTGCGCCGCACCCGCCTCGGTGGCGGCGGCCAGCGCCTCGCGCGTCCGCACGGAGACCGTGTCGTCGTCGCGGAGCAGCGTGCCGTCCAGATCGGTGGCGACGAGCTTGAAGGGGAAGGTCACTTGGCGACCGGCTCCAGGACCTCACGCCCGCCGAGGTACGGACGGAGCATCTCGGGCACCCGCACGGAGCCGTCCGCGAGCTGGTGGTTCTCCAGGATCGCCACGATCGTGCGCGGTACGGCGCAGAGCGTGCCGTTCAGCGTGGCCAGCGGCTGGACCTTCTTGCCGTCCCGCATGCGGACCGACAGGCGGCGGGCCTGGAAGCTGTCGCAGTTGGAGGCGGAGGTCAGCTCGCGGTACTTGCCCTGGGTGGGAATCCACGCCTCGCAGTCGAACTTCCGCGAGGCCGAGGCCCCGAGGTCGCCGGTGGCCACGTCGATCACCTGGAAGGGAAGCTCCAGGGCGGTCAGCCACTGCTTCTCCCACTCCAGCAGCCGGCGGTGCTCGGCCTCGGCGTCGGAGGGGTCGACGTACGAGAACATCTCGACCTTGTCGAACTGGTGGACCCGGAAGATGCCCCGGGTGTCCTTGCCGTACGTACCGGCCTCGCGGCGGAAGCAGGGCGAGAAGCCGGCGTACCGCAGGGGCAGCTTGTCGGCCTCGATGATCTCGTCCATGTGGTAAGCGGCGAGAGGGACTTCGGAGGTGCCGACCAGGTAGAAGTCGTCCTTCTCCAGGTGGTAGACGTTCTCGGCGGCCTGGCCGAGGAAGCCGGTGCCCTCCATGGCGCGCGGGCGGACCAGCGCGGGGGTGAGCATCGGGATGAAGCCGGCCTCGGTCGCCTGCGCGATGGCCGCGTTGACGAGGGCGAGCTCCAGCAGGGCGCCCACGCCCGTGAGGTAGTAGAAGCGCGAGCCGGACACCTTGGCGCCGCGCTCCATGTCGATGGCGCCGAGCGCCTCGCCGAGCTCCAGGTGGTCCTTGGGCTCGAAGCCCTCCGCCCCGAAGTCGCGGATGGTGCCGTGCGTCTCCAGGACGACGAAGTCCTCCTCGCCGCCGACCGGCACGTCCTCCTGGACGATGTTGCCGAGCTGCAGCAGCAGGCGCTTGGCCTCGGCGTCCGCCTCGTTCTGGGCGGCGTCCGCGGCGCGGACATCGGCCTTGAGCTGGTCGGCGCGGGTCAGCAGCTCCGTCCGCTCCTCGGGCGTTGCCTTGGGGATGAGCTTGCCGAGCGACTTCTGCTCGGAGCGGAGTTCGTCGAAGCGGACGCCGGACGACCTGCGCAGCTCGTCGGCGGAGAGCAGGGCGTCGACGAGCGCGACGTCCTCTCCACGGGCGCGCTGGGAGGCGCGAACACGGTCGGGGTCCTCACGGAGCAGGCGAAGGTCAATCACCCCTCCAGGCTACCGGTGGGACTTCGGCTACTCGAATCGATAGTGACAAGCGTGTCACTATGCCCGAATTGCCGCGAATGATATCTCTCGGAGGAATCCCGGATTCGCACCGGAAGGCCGACGGGGAGCCGACTCCGGGTTCGGCTCGGGGGTGCGTTCTCCGGCAATCGCCGCCCGGTGAAACGTCCGTGGCGGTCATTCGCGGGGACGGGTGCCGATGTGGAGGCAATCCGCGAGGGACTCGAAGGGGCGGGATCGGGGCGGAGGGGGAGCGGGTGGTGCGGGGCCATGTCGATCGAGACGGCTCCAATGCCTCGAATCGGTCAGAAAGCCACCACTTCCTTGACCTACCGCCCTGTCCTGTCGGGGAGTTGGGGATGATCTACGGAAGGGTTGTCCACAAGGTGGGTCCGCTTGAATTGGTTATCCACAGGCTGTGTGGAAAACCTGTGGATGCTTGGGGGTGACCTTCGGGGTAGGGCTCCTGAGGGTGCAGGAGGCATGGAATCAATCTTCAAACCACATTTCGTTCACCCATTCGAGCGGTAATTCGTCATTCTGTGCCAGTGATCAAGGTAATTGAGCTGAACGGGCCAGATGTGGATCATGGGAGATCCTGGGGGGCTTCGCGACTCCATGAGATCACCTGCGGCGATTTGTCGATGATGTCGGGTGGCGGTGTCGACTTGTCCCCAGGTTGAGGCAGTGCCCTGTGGATAACTCTGTGGGTAAACGACCATCGGTGGATACGGCCGCGCAGATGTGCGCCCGCCACTCCTCCGGAGCCACTCCCCGAGAGCCGTCCGAGACCAGTCGGAGACGGGTCCGAGAGCCGTCCGGGCAGCCGCCGAGGACCGCGGGTAGACGCGCCCCGGACCACCGCCCGCCCCGTCGACGCCTCGCGCCCCGGACCGTCGTCCCCGCCCCGGACTGTCGTCCCCGCCCCGTCAGACGCGCCCGTCCTGGCTGCGGGCCAGCCAGTCCGAGGCGGAGGTGAAGTCCGTGTCCGAGGTGCCCACGCGCAGCGGGGCCACCTCCTCGGGCGTCACCCCGGCCCGGGGGTAGGAGCCGAGGAAGCGGAGATTCGGGCAGATGCGCTTCAGCCCCATCAGCGCCTCGCCCACTCGCCGGTCCGCGATGTGCCCCTCCGCGTCCACCGCGAAGCAGTAGTCCCCGATGCCCTTACCGGTCGGGCGGGACTGAATCAGCATCAGGTTCACCCCGCGTACCGAGAACTCCTGGAGCAGTTCGAGCAGGGCGCCCGGGCGGTCCTCGCCCAGCCAGAGGACCACCGAGGTCTTGTCGGCGCCGGTCGGCGCGGAGGGCCGGGCCGGGCGGCCGACGAGGACGAAGCGGGTCTGCGCGTTCACCGCGTCGTGGATCTCGGTGGCGAGTGGTACGAGCCCGTACGTCGCCGCCGCGAACTCCCCGGCGAAGGCGGCGTCGTACCGCCCGTCCTGGACCAGCCGGGCCCCGTCCGCGTTGGAGGCGGCCGACTCCCACACGGCCTGGGGGAGGTGCGCGGCCAGCCAGTTGCGGACCTGCGGCTGCGCGGCCGGGTGCGCGGTGACGGACTTGATGTCCTCCAGCCGGGTCCCCGGCCGCACCAGCAGCGCGAACGAGATGGAGAGCAGCACCTCGCGGTAGATCATCAGCGGCGCGCCGGCCGCCAGTTCGTCGAGGGTCGCGGTGATCCCGCCCTCGACCGAGTTCTCGATCGGTACGAGGGCGGCGGCGGCCTCCCCGTTCCGTACCGCGTCCAGCGCCGCGGGTACGGAGACCATGGGGACGAGTTCGCGGGTGGCGGCTTCCGGGAGCGTACGGAGCGCCACCTCGGTGAAGGTGCCTTCGGGGCCGAGATAGGCGTAACGCGTGGCGGACATGCGGTCACTCTAAGGGCTGCCGGCCAGGCCTCCGGGGCGTTCCGGCGGAGGCCCTCCGGGGTGTTCCGGCGGAGGCCCGGCCGGGGCGTTCCTGCGGCGGCCCGCCGGGGTGTGGGCCCTCTGCCGCCGGGCCGCCGTACGCTCAGGACTCCAGCAGCCGCTGACCCACGTACTCCCCGTCCGCGGCGCCTCCCGGTACCGCGTAGACACCGCTCGACTCGTGCCGGATGAACGGCGAGAGCGCGTCCCCCCGGTCGAGTTTGCGCTGCACCGGCACGAACCCCCGGAACGGGTCGGCCTGCCAGCAGACGAACAGCAGCCCCGCGTCCGGCGTCCCGTCCGGGTCGATGCCGTCGTGGTACGAGAACGGGCGCCGCAGCATCGCCGCCCCGCCGTTCTTCTCCGGCGAGGAGATCCGGGCGTGGGCGTTCGACGGGATCATCGGCTTGCCGTCCGCGCCGAGCTTGTCCAGGTCCATCGCGGTGCTCTCGGCGCCGCCGCTGAGCGGGGCGCCGGTGTCCTTGCGGCGGCCGATGACCCGTTCCTGGTGGGCGACGGAGAGCTGCTCCCAGTCGTCCAGCAGCATCCGGATGCGGCGGACGACCGCGTAGGAACCGCCCGCGAGCCAGTCCTGCGTCGGGTCGGCGGTGGAGCCCGAGGGCGCGGGCACGAAGATCCGTGCGTCGAAGTCGCCGTCGGCGGGCTTGGGGTTGTTGGTCCCGTCCACCTGGCCCATCAGGTTGCGGGCCGTCATGGGGCGGGAGGTCGCGCCCGGCGTGCGGTTGAAGCCGTTCATCTGCCAGCGCACCCGGGCCGCCGAACCCGCGGCCCGCTGTACCGCGCGCAGGGCGTGAAAGGCGACGAGCGCGTCGTCGGCGCCGATCTGCACCCAGAGGTCACCGTTCGACCGCCCGGAGTCGAGGTGGTCGGAGGAGAAGGCGGGCAGCGGGTCGAGTCCCGCGGGCCTCCGCGCCTCCAGCCCGGTCCGGTCGAAGAAGGTCCGGCCGAAACCGAAGGTGAGGGTCAGGGAGGACGGGCCGGCGTCCAGAGCGATCCCGGTGTCCCCGCCGGAGCCGCCGGAGCCGGCGGAGCGGCCCGCCATCAGCTCCCCGGCCAGCGCCGACCAGCGCCGCATCAGCGCGGCGGCCTCCTTGCGACCGGCGCCCGCCGCGAGGTCGAAGGCGACGAGGTGCCCGCAGGCCTGGAGCGGGGTGGTGATCCCCGGCTGATGTTTCCCGTGAAACATCGCCTCGGTGGATCCGATCGAGGTGAGCTCGGCGGGCGCCTCGGGGCGCGTCGCGGCGTACCCGGTGGCACCCCCCGCGGCGCCCAGTACCAGCCCGGCGGCACCGGCCGCCCCGGCGCCGCCCAGCAGCTTCCGCCGGGAGACACCGCCGCCGGGAACGGACGCGTCGCTCTCCCCGGCGGTCGTGCCCTTCGCGCCCGGCGACGCCGTCCCGCTCGTCGCCCCGGCACGCTCCCGGGGGGCCCGCACGTTCGTGTTCCTCTTGCTCACTGCCGATCAGCCGATCTTGATGTTCTTGGTGACGGTGGTCTGGTCGATGTCCGAGGTGCGGACGGTGACCGCGAGTTTCCACTCGCCCGCCATCGGGATCTGTACGCCGCTCGCGGCCCAGTGGCCCTCGGCGAGGCGGTCGGGGACGACCGGCAGGGGGCCGATGGCCTTCGCCTCCAGCGTGAGCGCGAGCCGCACCTCCGGTACCTCCATCGCGGTGCCCTTGCCGTCCTCGATCCACAGGTGCAGGTCGTTGGAGCCGGTCCGGCCGGGGTCGAGGTCCAGCTGGACGGTCCCCTTGCCGTTGACGCCGCCGGTGTCGAAGGGCAGGCTCACGGTGACCGGCTGGGCGACGGCCGGAGCGGCGGCGGTGTTGGTCCGCGCGGCCTCCTCCTCCGTACGGCCGGGTTCGGTCGACGAGAGGACGGTGGTGACGGCCAGCAGGACGACGGCGATGCCGGTCTCGACGAGGACCGAGCGGCGCAGTCCGGAGCGGCCGGGGTCCGCGTCGCGGGCCTTCTTCTCCTTGGCCGCCGTCAGGGCGGCCCGCTGGCGCGCGAGTTGGGCGGCGCGCGCAGGGTCCGTCACGGCGCCCGCGCCACCTGCTCCCGCGCCCGTGTCGATACCCGTGCTGGTGTCCGTGCCCGTGGTCACATCTCCGGTGCCGGTTCCGGTGCCGGCACCCGACTCGGCGACCGCGACCGTGACCAGCCCGGTCTTCGCCACCTCGGTCACTTCCGCCGTCTCCGGCTCGGAGCCACCGGCCGCCCTCTGCTCGGCCGCCGGGCCGGTCCCGGACGGAGAACCGCCCGTGAGCCGTCCTGTCCAGCGACGGGAGATCCAGGCGACGCCCACCAGGACCGCGACCAGTCCGACCTTCACCAGCAGCAGCCGGCCGTAGGCGGTGCCGGTCAGCGCCGACCAGGAGCCGACCTGGCGCCAGGACTGGTAGAGCCCGGTTCCGGCGAGTACCACCACACTGCCGAACGCCAGCCGCGAGAAGCGGCGTACGGCGCCCGCGGGCAGCTCGGGGACCCGGTACAGCGCGGTCAGCAGGGAGGCCAGACCGCCCAGCCAGGTCGCGACGGCCAGCAGATGGGCCATGTCGACCGGCATGGCGATGCCCGGCTGGAGCCCGGTGGAGGCGTGTTCGGCGAGCGACCAGGTGCCCGCGATGCCGGTGGCGACGACCGCCCCGCCGAGCGAGAGCCCGAAGGTGAGGTCCTTCCGCTCCTTCTCGTCCTCGCGCCTGGGGTACGTGCCGAACAGCACGGCGACGAAGAGCGCGGAGGCGCCCAGCAGCAGCAGCCGGGAGACCAGCGCGGCGCCCGGTTTGGTCTCCAGGGACGCCTGGAGCCCGGCGAGGTCGAAGGCGTCCGCGAGCTTCCCGCTGCCGGTGTACGGGTAGCGCAGCACCAGCATCACCAGGGTGGACGCGGTGAGGGTGATCCAGCCGCCGAGGACCAGCCGTTGCAGCGGGCGCGCCGAGGCGCCGCCCCGCCAGCAGGCGAGGACGAACGCGGAGCCGCCCGCGAGCAGGATGAAACCGGTGTACGCGGCGTACCGCGCGACGCCGTAGAGCACCCCGACCACTCCGCCGCCCGCCGACGTGGTGGGCAGGGCGACGGTGGTGGTGGAGGGTGCGCCGATGGAGAAGGTGAAGGCGCCCGAGACCGGGTGACTGTCGGCGGAGACCGCCTGCCAGGCCACGGTGTAGGTGCCGTCGGGAAGCCCGGAGTGGAGCGTGACGGCGTACCGGGCGGCCTTGCCGTCGCCCACCGCGCGCGGACCACCGGTGTCGGCCCGCTTGCCGGACGGGTCGAGCACCCGGATCGCGTCGTCGCTCAGCGAGACGGACTCGGAGAAGGAAAGGGTGACGTTTTGGGGTGCGGCGTCGACCACCGCCCCGTCCTGCGGGTCGCTCCCCGTGAGGGCGGCGTGCGCGGACGCGGGGGAAGCGCCCGCCAGCATCAGGCCGAGGAACAGGCCGATCAGCGTGGCGAGGAGCGCGGACGCGGTGATCGGCCGGCGTATCGGGGAAGGCCGGACACGGGCCGCGCGCGGGGCGGTGGCTGTCATGGTGGATTCAGTCCCTCACTGCTTCGCCGGGTTGTAGGTCGTCTCCTCGACGGGAAGTTCGACCGTGATGGGGCCGGTCTTCTCGAAGTGCAGCTCCACGGAGATCCTCTGCCCCCGCTTGGGCTGCCGCTTGAGTTCGCTGAACATGATGTGGCTGCCGCCGCGTTCGAGATCCAGCTCGCCGCCCGCGGGCACCTCGAATGACGAGACCATCCGCATGGCCTGGCCCGTGGTCTCGTGGATCGTGACGTGGTCGGAGATCGAACTGGTCACCGAGGTCAGCCGGTCGGTGGCCCCGCCCTTGTTCTCCACCACGAGGAACGCCGCCGCGATGTCGCTGACCGGCTGCGGCATGAAGGCCCCGACGACCTTCAGCTCGGGGGTGCTCCCGGAGGAGCACCCCGCGAGGGTCAGGCCCGTGACGAGGGCCAGTCCGCCGGCGAGGGCAGCCCGGCCTGTCACGGCTTCGCCCCCTGGATGAGCTTGGGGAGGTCCGCGGTGTAGTCGTCGGCGGTGGTGTCCTCGCTGTAGATGACGTATCCGGCGTCGGTCTTCGGGGAGAACGCCATGACCTGGGCGCCGTGCATGGAGACGACGGTGCCGTCCTTCTCCGTCGTCGCCGGGTCGATGCCGATGCCCATCGAACGGGCGCCCGCCTGGATGGTCTTGAAGTCGCCGGTGAGGCCGATGAAGTCGGGGTCCTGGGCCTTGAGCCAGGCGCCGAGCGAGGCCGGGGTGTCCCGCTCGGGGTCGGTGGTGATGAAGACGACCCGCAGCTCGTCCTGCTCGGCGGCGGGCAGCGCGCGCTTGGCGAGCGCGATGTTGCTCATGGTCAGGGGACAGACGTCCGGGCAGTTGGTGTAGCCGTAGTAGATGAGCGTCGGCTTGCCCTTGGTCTCCTTGCGGAGGTCGTACGTCTTGCCGTGGGTGTCCGTCAGGACGAGGTCCGGCTTGGTGAACGGCTGGTCGAGGACGGTGGCGGCCTTGGTGGTGGTGGACGTGGAGACGTCGGCCACCGGCTTGGCGGCCGAGTCGTCGTTCGAGCCGCAGGCGGTCAGTGCCAGTGCCGCCGCCGCGGCGAACGCCACGGCCGATGCCAGTTTCTTGGTGCGCATGAGGTTGGTGTTCCTGGTCTGTGGTGCGGTGGGTGGCCCCGGGCGTTCCGGGGACCGGGCCGGGCGCGTGTGCACCCGGCCCGGTAGGGGCCGGACTGTGGGCCCGGACGGAATCGTGGGCCCGGACGGATCAGACGGTACGACGGCGGGCGAGGACGCCGAACGCGACGCCCGCGACGCCGATGACGATGCCGACGACGCCCAGGACCCGTGCGGTGCTGTCGCTCGCCGAGCCGGAGTCAGAGGCGGCCTCGGTGGTGTGACCGGACGCGTCGGAGTCGGTGCTCTTGCCGTCGGTGGAGGCGGGGGCGGATGCGGCGGTGCCGTGGGCGTCCGCGGCGGCGTCGGTCAGAGTCAGCACCGGCGCCGGGTTCTCGGGCTCCTCGCCGCTCGCCGGGGTCTCCTCGATCCAGCGGACGACTTCCTTGTTGCTGTACGTCTGGAGGGCCTTGAAGACGAGCTGGTCGGTGTCGTCCGGGAGCTGGCCCACCGAGAGCGGGAACTGCTGGAAGTACCCGGGCTTGATGGCGGACGAGGCGTCGGCGGTCCAGGTGACCTTGGAGACGGCCTCGGTGACCTTCTTGCCGTGGACGTCGAGCGGCTTGGCGAGCGTGGCCTTGGTGACGTCGATCTTCCACCCCGGCACGGCCTGCGGGCTGACCGAGGAGAGCGGGTGGTCGGTGGGGAAGTTGACTTCGAGCTTCACCGTCGAGGCGTTGTCACGCTCGTTGGGGACCTTGAAGTTGATCGTGGCGTAACCGCCCTTGGCCGCCGCGCCCACGGGCTGCACGCCGACATGGGCGGAGGCGGGACCGGCGAGCAGCAGCACGGTGGTCGCGGCGATGCCGCCCGCGACGGCGATACGGGAAACGTTCATGGCAGGGATCACTCCACTGAGCACGGGAAACGGTGGTCCGGCGCGCGGGTGCGCGACGGCATCACGACACCTCCGCACCACCGTGCCGGCTCGGGCACGGGGAGGTCGTCGCGTCAGGCTGCGAGGGCGTACGCGGCGGGAGGCCCGCGCCTGATCACCAGATGCTGCAGCGGATCGCCGGTGGCCGGAGCCGGGGCGTCCACGGAGGTACGGGCCTGGCGCGGCCCGGCCGTCGGCGCGCCCGGGAACCCGGCGCGCAGGATCCGTACGAGCGCGAGCGCGGCCCGCAGGGAGCGGAGCCGGGCGGCGGCGGCGAGTTCACGGCCGCCGTGCGCGGAGAGCCGCGCCAGTCCGAAGAGCGCCACTTCGCCCCTGCGCAGCAGCCAGCCCGTGACGAGCGCGGCCAGCAGGTGGCCGAGGACCATGGGCAGGCCGGGCAGCAGACCCGCCGGGGCGCCCGTGGTGGAGGCCGCGGCCGCGGCGGACGCGAGGTGGGCGTGGGCGCCGGTCATGGTCGCCGGGTCGACGCCCGCGTCCGTGACGATGCGGTGGGCCTGGGCGACGCTGATCGAACCGGGGGTGTCGCCGCAGACCAGCGAGGCGGCGAACCGTACGAGCGAGGCGTCCCCCGGAGTGGCGGCCGCCGGGGTGCCGGCGCCGGCCGTTCCCATGGCGGCGGCCGTCATGGGGTGGGCGAGTCCGAAGAGCGCGTGCAGCGAGAGCTGCCCGACGGCCAGGGCCGCCGCGATCGACGGCAGCGACCGCTCGCGCCCGGCGAGCGGCGCCACCACCGCGAGTACCACGAGGAACCCGCAGAGCAGCGCCCACCAGGGCACGGTGGAGGCGGAAGCGAGGGCATGTCCCGCTGCGGACAGCACGACGCAGACCGCGGCGAACACCGAGGCCCTCAGGAGCCGCAGACCGGCTCCGGCGCGTGTGACGGACCGTGCGTCAGGCGTAGACATGGCCGGGCCATCATCGCACTGCGCCCCCACCCGTGGGGCGGCAGGTCCGGAACATCATCTTCCGTACCGTTCGGGGTGTGTTGCGCGGGAAGCGGAACTGTTGCGGGGGAGGCAGAACGCTACGGGTGTGACGGTCGTTGTAGCTGGTGGTGAGGGTGTGCCGGGCCCGGCGGCCGATCCGTGGTCCGCACATACACCGGCAAGCGGAATATTCGCGTCCGCCGAATGAGGGCTATCACGGCGGAACCGTGCTTACGGGGTGCCCTCCACGGCAATACGTATCGGTATGTCGAGCCGCAGCCAGGAGGCTGGAGCATGAGCATGTGGTGGTCACTCCATTTGCGGCGCGAAGCCGCGAGCGTTCCGCTCGCCCGTCGATTTCTCCTCGGCAGCATGGAGACGGCGGGAGTCGATCCGGACATCTCGTACGACTTGTCGGTGGCGCTCACCGAGGCCTGTGCCAACGCCGTGGAACACGGCGGGGATCATGCCGTCGACCAGGGAGACCCCGGGGGCACCGCCCCCGGCCGCGCCGGCACCGGCCGGCACGCGGGCGCCTCCGGTCAGTACCGGGTCACCGCGTATCTGGACGGCGAGACCTGCCGTATCGAGGTAGCGGACTCCGGACCGGGCTTTCCCAGCCGGCGAACCCTTCGCCCCGCAGCACATCCTTCCGATACCCGCGGCGCACCGGAGACCAAGCCGGACTGCGCCGCCGACCCGTGGGACATCGCCGAGAGCGGCCGTGGCCTCGGACTGATCGAACAGCTCGCCGACCACGTCCACATCGGCAACCGGCCGGGACGCGGGACCGTGGTGAGCTTCGACAAGACCCTGAAATGGCGCGAGGGCGCGCTGCTCATGGTGTCCTGAGCGGCGCGCCCCCGGCGCTGTTCCCGTGCGGTGGGTGTCAGCCCTTGAGACCGGCCATCCATGCCTCGATCTCGGCGGATTCGCGCGGCAGCTTGTCGGAGAGGTTCCGGTTGCCGTCCTCCGTGACGAGGATGTCGTCCTCGATCCGGACGCCGATGCCGCGGTACTCCTCCGGGACCGTCAGGTCGTCGGCCTGGAAGTACAGACCCGGCTCCACCGTCAGGCACATGCCCGGCTCCAGCGTGCCGTTGACGTACGTCTCGGTGCGCGCGGCGGCGCAGTCGTGGACGTCCATGCCGAGCATGTGGCCGGTGCCGTGCAGGGTCCAGCGGCGCTGGAGGCCCAGCTCCAGGACCTTCTCGACGGTGAGGTCGCCGAGCAGGCCCCACGCGACGAGGTGCTCGGCGAGCACGCGCTGCGCGGCGTCGTGGAAGTCGCGGAAGTCGGCGCCGGGCTTCACGGCGGCGATGCCCGCCTCCTGCGCCGCGTACACCGCGTCGTAGATCTTGCGCTGGAGCGGCGAGAACGTGCCGTTGATCGGCAGGGCCCGTGTCACGTCGGCGGTGTAGAGGTCGTTGGTCTCCACGCCGGCGTCGAGCAGCAGCAGCTCACCGGCGCGGACGGCGCCGTCGTTGCGGACCCAGTGCAGGGTGGTGGCGTGCGGGCCGGCGGCGCAGATGGAGCCGTAGCCGATGTCGTTGCCCTCGACGCGGGCGCGCAGGAAGAACGTGCCCTCGATGAAGCGCTCGCTCGTCGCCTCGGCCTTGTCGAGCACCTTCACGACGTCCTCGAAGCCGCGCGCGGTGATGTCGCACGCCTTCTGGAGTTCGGCGATCTCGAAGGCGTCCTTCACCAGGCGCGCCTCGGAGAGGAACACCCGCAGTTCCTCGTCGCGCTCGGCGGTGACCTTGTCGGTCAGGGCCGCCTCGACGCCGGCGTCGTAACCCCGGACGGCGCGGACCGGGCCGGTGGCCTCCTTCAGCGCGGCGGTGAGCTCGCGGACGTCCTTCGCCGGGATGCCCAGCACCTGCTCGGCCTCGGTGAGGGAGTGGCGGCGGCCGACCCACAGCTCGCCCTGGCCGTCGAGCCAGAACTCGCCGTTCTCGCGGTCCGAGCGCGGCAGCAGGTAGACGGTCGCGTCGTGGCCGCCGCCGTCGGTCTTCGGCTCCAGGACGAGGACGCCGTCGTGCGTCTGGTCACCGGTGAGGTAGGCGTACTCGGAGGAGGCGCGGAACGCGTACTCCGTGTCGTTGGCACGGGTCTTCAGGTTGCCCGCGGGGACGACGAGGCGCTCGCCGGGGAAGCGCGCGGAGAGCGCGGCGCGGCGGTCGGCGGTGTGCGCGGCCTGCGGCAGCGGCGCGAGGCCGTGCAGCTCGGTGTCGGCCCAGCCCGACTTCATGCTGTCGGCGAGCTCGTCGGAGACGGCCGGGTACAGGCCGTTCTTCCGGGTCTTGATCGGCTCGGTCTCTTCGGTCGCTTCGATTGCCGGGGTCTCCGGGGTGAGCTCGTCGGACACGATTTGTCTCTCCTTGCTACGACACTGGGCCCCACCATCGTACGGGCGTACGGAAGGGGGCCCAGGGGCGAAGGGCCTCTTACCGCAGGGGGACGGACCCGAAGGGTGCGGAGGCCGGAGAGCGTGCCTGATCTGCGCGGACGCCAGAAACGGACGGAGATGTTCCGGGAGGGGACGCCCAGGTCCCCGGGGAGAGGCCGGTCAGTCGAAACGGACCGCGAGGAGGACCACGTCGTCGGTCCGGTCGGCAGGGGTGTTCCCGGGCAGCAGGGCGCGCAGTACGTGGTCGGCCACCGCCTCCGGGTCGCGGCGGGCGGCTCGCGGCACCCCGGCGGCGGCGGAGTGCAGCCGCGCGAACGCCCGGTCCGTCGAGTCTCCGGTGCGGCGCAGCAGCCCGTCGGTGTAGAGGAGAACGGTTTCCCCCGATTCGGGGGTGAACTCCACGCTGGGCGCCTCCCAGCACGCGAGCATGCCGAGCGGGGCGGAGACGGTGGTCTCGACGTACTCGGTGCGCCGGTCGCCGACCACGAGCGGCGGGGCGTGCCCGGCACCCGCCAGCACGATCCGGCGGAGCGCCGGTTCGCAGTAGGCGAAGAGCGCGGTCGCGGTGCGCGCCGGTTCGGTGAGCCGGAGCATCAGTTCCAGGTCCGAGAGGACGGCCACCGGGTCCTCGCCCTCCATGACGGCGTATGCGCGCAGCCCCGCGCGGAGCCGTCCCATCGCGGCCTTCGCGCCGGGGCCGGAGCCGCCGGCGGCGCCCACCGAGAGGCCGAGCGCGCCGTCCGGGAGCGGCAGGGCGTCGTACCAGTCGCCGCCACCGTCCGGCGCGGCGCGGTGGCGGGCGGCCAGCCGCACGCCGGGGACGCGCGGCAGCCGGCTCGGCAGCAGCTCCTCGGCGACGACCGCCAGGTCGGACCTGGCGCGTTCGAGTTCGAGGAGGCGGGCCAGGTGCTCGGCGGCGTACCGCCCGTACAGGCCGGCGAGGTGCCGCTGCCGCTCCAGGGGCTCGGCCGGTTCGTCGTAGAACCAGACGGCCGCGCCGAGCCGCGTGCCGGACCGGGCGACGAGGGGCAGGGCGTAGCTGGCGGCGTATCCGAGCCGGCCGGCGACCTCGCGGTGGCGGGGGTCGAGGTCCGTCTCGGCGAGCAGGTCCGGGTTGCTCACCGGGCCGGTGGCGCCCGGCGGACCGTCGAGGATCCGGCCGTGCGGGGTGGCGGCTCGCGGGACGGTCTCGAGGACGCCGAGATCGGCGTGGCAGAGGCCGAGTCCGACGGTGGTGCGCGGGCCCCGCCCGTCGTCGGGTTCGAGGACCAGGAGTCCGCGGCGCGCGCCGACGAGGGCCGCTCCGGCACTCAGCAGTTCGGGGAGCGTGCTGTCGAGGGTGTGGGTCCCGGCCAGGCGTTCGGTGAACTCGTGGAGGGTGGTGAGGTCGGAGACCCATCCGGCCAGGCGGTCCTGGAGGAAGGCGCCCGGTGCTTGCGGCACGCTGGTCAGCGGTTCCGCAGTGTGCGTTGAAACCGGAACAGTGGGATTGATTCCAGCCATATTTGGCAGGTGTCGGGCGCTCATGGCCTCCGGCTTTCCGACCGGCGAGTTCCGTCGAATAGCATCGCAAACCCCCCTGTCATTCTGCGCCACTATCAAGGCATCCACATGTACACGTACAAGTAAGGCGATGTCCAGCATTGTCCTTGCGAGACTCCTGGTGTCCACGGGATACTCAACTTGGCCGAAAAATGCGGCAGACGACAGGTATTCGCGGTCGACTGGTCGAGTTCTTCGGGCAGTGCCCTCCGGGGCGGCGTGCCGGGTGGAGGGTCATTCCGGTCGTGCTGGGTACGTAAACGTGGGAGCGCGGGGCGGCTGGGGCCACCCCGGAACCCGGCGGCGGCAGCGGGCGTCCTCGTCCGTGACGCCGGCCTTCGGCAGCGGCGGGACCCGCTCCGGGCGGCACGTGCGTGGCATGGCTCTCCTCGTCCCGCCGCGACCGGACCGCACCAGGCGGTCCGGCTCCCGACAGTTCGACTCCGCAAGACCGTTCGACTCAAGCTCGGTCCGGTTCGACCCGTCTCCGCTCCGTAACGCTCCGCCCGGCTCCGTCCGGTGCCGTCCGCACGTCCGTGCGGTGGCTGACGAGTGCGCACGCGCGGTCAGGAACGCGCCGTCGCGAACGCGCGGTGACGGACGCACGATGCTCCACGCAGGGTGATCAACCAGCGATCTACGCACAGTCAGAGTCGCCGCCGCGAAGCAGTGCGATGTGCGGGCGGCGACGTGGACCTCGGCGTTCAACGGAAAGGAACGAGCGCTCATGCGCGAGATCCCCGGAAGGCGACGCGGGAACCTGTTCCGGCGTGGGGGCGGCACCGCTCAGCTCGACGCGGCGCTGACCTGCGCCCTCGGCAGGCGGTGGCCCGTCCTCCCCGGCGTGGGGCTGTCCCCGGCCCGGACCGGCTGCGCCTGCCCCGACCCCGAGTGCGTGGTACCAGGCGCGCACCCCTTCGATCCCGGACTGCTCGCGGCCACCACGGACGAACGCATGGTGCGGTGGTGGTGGACCGGACGGCCCGCCGCCCCGGTGCTGCTGGCCACCGGCGGCCGCGCGCCGTGCGCCGTGAGTCTGCCCGCGGTGAGCGGCGCCCAGGCGCTCGCGGTGCTGGACGCGCGGGGCATGCGGCTCGGGCCGGTGATCGCCACACCGACCCGCTGGGCGCTGCTCGTCCACCCGTACACCCTGGAGCGTCTCGGCGAGCTGCTGCACGCCCAGGAGTGGGTGCCCAGTTCCCTGCGCTTCCACGGGGAGGGCGGCTACCTGGTGGTTCCTCCCGCGGGCAAGGGCGACGGCCGGGTGTGCTGGGAGCGGCCTCCGTCGGCGGGGCACGCCGCGCCGTTCCTGCCGGATGTCGGGACGGTCCTGGACGCGCTCGTGGCGGCGAGTACGGGGGCACCGGACGGCGGGAGCCGGCTCGCCTACTGAGGGCTGTCCTCAGCGCGCCGGGGGCGGAAGCCGGGTCACGCGCGGTGTGCGGATTCCCGGGCGATCCGGCCATTTCGCGACTTTCTCCGGCGGGTGAGTGCCGCTCGCTCATGCGTAGAGCATCACCCAGTGCATTCCTGCGGTGCTTCGAACATGGAGGATTCATGGAGGGGAGGAGAGCGGGCCGTGCGAATTCTTTACCGGCTTTTCGAACCTGACCGACTTTCTGGAATGCTTTCCTCCGCCGTTCCTGAATATCTGTCGAATAAGGAATGCGGGGAGTCGGACTTCCGTGGGCAGTCGCCTCCGGTGGGGACCTTCCGGGGGCGCGCCCCGGTGTGACGGGTGCACAGCGGCCGCACGGGGAACGCACAACTGTCCCGCCCTGTAAGCCGTGTGAGGCACTGTCGCCCCGGGCGGCCGGTCCGCGGGGGCGCCCCGGGATGTGGCCGCCGGTGGCGCGGACGGGCGGAGTCCGGGGGAGTCGCGGCAAGCGACCGTCGTGCGGGGCGGGTTGGGCCCGCCGCCGTACGGCTCGCGGGGCGCGGTCCTCGCGCGGGGATGCGGGGGCTTGTCGTACGCGGGACGGCGGGCCGCTCACGGCTTCGCCGCGGGCCGGGCCGTACCCGGGAAATGGAGACGCCCGATCGCTGGCGACGGGGGATGCACCAGCGACCGGGCTTTCAGAACCGTAACAAGAGATCTGCCGTTCGCAAATTCGATCTCGCCTGTGAGGGCGGGGATTTACTCGTCGGAACGGCCTGTTGTGACGCGAGTCACCGGACGGACCCGCGGTTCGTCACTGTCAGCTGAGCGTCACCTGGCGGTTGGTGAGCCCACCGCGCGCCCGGCGCTCCTCGGCGGTCAGCGGAGCCTCGGAGGCCAGCGCTCCGGCGAGCCGCTCGGCGAACTCGGCCGCGGGCTTCTCGCACTCCTCGGCGGTCATGGCGCTCGGCAGGTCCCACACCGGGACGACGAGACCGTGCGCGCGGAACGAGCCGACCAGCCGCGTCCCCTCGCCGATCGAGGTCTCGCCGGCCGCGTGCAGCCGGGCGAGCGCGTCGAGGAGCTTCTCCTCGGGGTGCGGCATGACCCAGCGGAGGTGGTTCTTCTCCGGGGTCTCGCACCAGTACGCCGCGTCCACGGAGGAGAGCAGCGCGGTCGGGATCGCCGCCTCGTTGGCGCGCTCCAGGGAAGCTGTCACCTCGGCCGTGGCGTTCTCCGCGTCCGGCACCCAGAACTCGAAGCCCGAGTGGACGACGGGCTCGAACGGCGCGTCCGCGGCGAGCAGGTCCTGCAGGCGCGGACCCTCGGCCGAGACCCGGCGGGCGGCGATCGGCGTACCGGGCGCCGCCTCCAGCGCCTGCTGGAGGGCGTCGGCCAGGCCACGGCTGAGGTCACCGGAGGAGGTGTCGTTCTGCAGGGCGAGCAGGACGGAGCCGTCGTCGCGGCGGAGCGCCGGCCACGCCATCGGCAGCACGGTCGCGAGGGTGACGGAGGGGACGCCCTCGGGCAGTCCGTCCTTCAGCGTCAGCGGTACGGTCGCCGCGGGCACCAGCTCGCGCAGCGCGACCCAGTCGCACTCCCCGGGCAGCCCCTCGAAGGGGCGCTGGACCAGCTCGGTGACCGCGTGCGCGGCGGTGCGGCCGTGACACGCCTTGTACCGGCGTCCCGAACCGCAGGGGCAGGGCTCGCGGGCCCCGACGACGGGGATCTCCCCGTCCCTCACCTGCGGCTTGGCGGCCTTGGTCGTCTGAGGGCGCTTCTTGGCCATGGTCGGCATTCTCCCGGTTGCGACGGTGCGGTCTGGGAGCCTGTCGGGTGATCTTCGACCGGATGGAGGGCGGGGCCCGGTGCGTGCGATTCCAAGGCGCCGGGATGGTCTCGTAGCGGAGCTACGGGGGCATTCCGGCAACGCGGGAGGCGTGCGTGCCAGGCCCTGGCCACCCGGTCAGAGGTCGCCCGACAGGCTCTGAGGCGCGAGCCTAGTGCCTCCCGCGCCCCGGAACCGACCGCCGCCCACGCATTCGGGGGGCGCCTCGGGCGCCCGTTCCGGTGCGTGGTTCCGGTACGTGGGTTCGGTGCCGGGCTCCGTCGTCCGGCTCTGCCACCGGGATCGTGCCCGGTCGTGTCGTGCGGCTCCGTCGAGCCGCGGCGCCGCGGTGGGCGCGTCCGCTGCGGCGCGCGCCGTTCTCAGCTCGCGTCGTCGAGGGCGGACAGCTCGTCGAAGCCGGGGAGGCCGTCGAATCCCGGCAGCCCTCCGAACCCGGGGAGCCCTTCGAGACCCGGGTGCCCGGCACCGGAGTTCAGCCGGGTGAGGCCGTCGAGGCCGTCGAGCCCTTCCAGGCCGTCGAACCGCTCCTCCGCCGCCACCAGCGCCCAGACCGTGACCTCGCCCGGGGCGTCGTCCCTGACGCCCCACTTCTCGGAGAGGGCACTGATGATGTTCAGCCCGCGACCGCCCCGAGCCGTCACCGAGGGGGTGGAGGGAACGGGCCGGGTGGGCCCGCCGCCGTCCGTGACCTCCACGGTGAGGCCGCCCCGGCGGTCCACGTGCCACGCGGCGCGGACGTCGCCGTCACCGACGTCCACGTGCTGCCCCAGCGGTCTGCCGTGCCGGCAGGCGTTGCTGAGGAGTTCGGAAAGGATCAGGACCGCGTCGTCGACGACCGTGTCCGAGACCCCGTTGTCCCGCAGTTGTGCGCGCATACGGTGCCGCGCCTGCCTCACGCCCGCAGGGCCGTGAGGAACGGCCATGCTCGACGACGTGGGCACTTCTTGTGCCACCACCAACGTCACCCCCGAGACCTCCTTTGCCCCACGCCACGAAGGGGATGCCCCTCTGAGCTGCGCCGGAAACCGGTCGAAGCATCTCTGGTGACGCACTCGTAACGGCTCGACACGTACGGAATGCGCCGGTGCACTCCCCGTGACGGGTCCCAAGGCGGTCGTTACGGGCGTCCGAGTTGGGAAAGGACCCGTTTCGGGCGGTTGGTGATGATGGCCTCGATCCCCAGCTCTGCGCAGAGCGCCACGTCCTCCGGCTCGTTCACGGTCCAGACGTGAACCTGGTGCCCGGCCTTGTGCAGCCGGCGGACGTAGTCGGGGTGGTTGCGTACGATCCGGAGGCCCGGCCCGGCGATCCGGGCGCCGGCGGGCAGCCGCCCGTCCCGCAGCCGGGGCGTGAGGAACTGCATCAGGTAGACGGTGGGCAGCGTGGGGGCGGCCGTGCGGACCCGGTGCAGGGACCGGGCGGAGAAGCTCATGACGCGGACGGCCGAGGGCCCCTCGGCCGGCGGGGCGTCGAGGCCGAACTCGTTGAGCAGTCGCAGCAGCCGCTCCTCGACCTGCCCGGCCCATCGGGTGGGGTGCTTGGTCTCGATGGCGAGTTGGACCGGCCGGCCCGCCGCCCGTACCTCGGTGACGAGCTCCAGCAGGCGTTCCAGGGTGAGTACGGAGGTGAGCTCGCCGGCCACCGGGTCCCAGTCGGGGGACTCCTCGCGGTCCTTCCACGAGCCGAAGTCGAGCGCGGCGAGTTCCGAGAGTTCGAGCGCGGAGACCGCGCCCCGCCCGTTGGAGGTGCGGTTGACCCGGCGGTCGTGCACGCAGACGAGCTGTCCGTCGGCGGTGAGCCGGACATCGCACTCCAGCGCGTCGGCGCCGTCCTCGATGGCTTTCCGGTACGCGGCCAGAGTGTGCTCGGGGGCGTCGTCGGAGGCTCCGCGATGGGCCACGACCTGGATGGGAGGCGTGCTGGAGGGCTGTCGCGCGTCGGTCACCGCGTCATGGTGTCACCGCGACGCGGCGGTCGTGGGTTCCTGGTACCGGGAGTGCCGTTTTGTCTGATGTAAAGATTGGTGTGCGGATGCACAGGTCCTGCTTACAGTGGCCTGACGTGTTCTGGGCAAAGCTTGGGCCAGACACTGCAGAGCGGATCTCTTGCCGAATGCCGAGTGGAACCGAGGAGTAAAGAGCTGTGAGCACCGAGAACGAGGGCCACGAGGGCGCCGCGGTCCCCGCCGTACCGCCCGCTCCGTCAGTACCTCCTGTGCCGGCCGCCGCTCCTGAGGACCCCCGCCGGGAGGCGCCCCCGACGTCCGAGGCGCCGGCGACGGCGGCTCACGACGACACGGCTCGGGCCGCGCAGGGCTCCACCGGGCCCGCCGCGCACGCCGAGCAGCCCCAGGAACCGCCGTACGCGGACGGCCGGGCCGACGACACCTCCCCGTCGGCCGAGCCCGCCGGACCGTACGGCACCAACCCCGCTCCGGCCGCTCCGGCTGCTCCGGCCGAGGAGCAGCCGACGGCCGTGCAGCCGGTCGTCGAGCCCACGCAGGCACCGGCGCAGGAGCAGCCGCAGCCGCCCGCGCACGCCCCGGCGGCCGACGCGACGCAGCCCCTCCCGCCGCACTCCCCGGACTACCCCGCCCCGCACACGCCCGCCCCCGCCTACCCGGCCCCGCAGGCCGCTCCGGACTACCCGGCGCCGCACACCGCCGCGCCCGCCGGTTCGTGGCCGCCCCCGGCCCCGCCGGCCGTACCGGCGTACGCCGGTGGAGGCGACGGCAACGGCGGCGAGGTCTGGGGCGCCTCCGCCGAGCAGGCCCCCAAGGGTCCCGGCAAGCGCCGGGCGAGCGGGCTCGTGGCACTGGTCGCGGCGACGGCGCTCGTCGCGGGCGGCATCGGTGGCGCACTGGGCTTCTGGGCCGCCGACAGCAACGACGGCGGCTCCGGCGGGTCCACGACGATCAGTGCCTCCGACAGCCCCAAGGCCCTCAAGCGCGCCGACGGCACCGTGGCCGGAGTGGCCGCCAAGTCCCTCCCCAGCGTGGTCACGATCGACGCCGAGAACGGTGACGGCGAGGGCGGCACGGGCACCGGCTTCGTGTACGACAAGGAAGGCCACATCCTCACCAACAACCACGTGGTGGCCTCCGCCGCGGAGAGCGGCAAACTGACCGCGACCTTCTCCGACGGCAAGAAGTACGAGGCCGAGGTGGTCGGCCGCGCCGAGGGCTACGACGTCGCCGTCATCAAGCTCAAGAACGCGCCGTCCGGGCTGAACCCGCTGGCGCTCGGCAACTCCGACAACGTGGCGGTCGGCGACTCGACCATCGCGATCGGCGCCCCGTTCGGCCTGTCCAACACGGTCACCACCGGCATCATCAGCGCGAAGAACCGCCCGGTCGCCTCCAGCGACGGTTCCTCCTCCAGCAGCAGCTCCTACATGAGCGCCCTGCAGACGGACGCCTCGATCAACCCGGGCAACTCCGGCGGCCCGCTGCTCGACGCCACCGGCGCGGTCATCGGCATCAACTCCGCCATCCAGTCGACCGGCAGCAGCGCCCAGACCCAGGCCGGTTCCATCGGCCTCGGCTTCGCCATCCCGATCAACCAGGCGAAGAACGTGGCCGAGCAGCTCATCAAGACCGGCCAGCCCGTCTACCCGGTCATCGGCGCCACGGTCACCATGTCGGAGAACGGCGAGGGCGCGGTCATCTCCGACCAGGGCTCCTCCGGCACCTCCGCAGTCGCCGCGGACGGTCCGGCCGCCAAGGCGGGCCTGAAGGCGGGCGACGTCATCACCAAGTTCAACGACACCCCGGTCGACAGCGGCCCGACCCTCATCGGCGAGATCTGGACCCACAAGCCGGGCGACCGGGTCACGTTGACCTACGAGCGCGACGGCAAGGAGTCCACCGTCGAACTCACCCTGGGCGAGCGCAAGGGCGACAGCTGACCGGCTAGGCTGTAGGCCGTTCCCCGGCGGCGGCCCCGTTGCTCCGGGGATCGGGGTGGGTTGCCCGAGCGGCCTAAGGGAACGGTCTTGAAAACCGTCGTCGCAGCGATGTGACCGTGGGTTCAAATCCCACACCCACCGCGCAGGTTGAAGGCCCCTGACCAGGTACATCGGTCGGGGGCCTTCCGCATGGCCGGTGTCGGCCGGCGACCGCCGTTCCCCGCGGTCCTCGGGTCCCCCAAGGTCCCACCGGCCCGCGCGCGAGGGCATGAACCCGGCCTGGTTGGATCGTGCCGTGACCGACGATGCGGACCCGTACGAGATGTCGCCCGTCCACCTCGCGGTGATCCAGGACGACTTGGCGGAGCTGACCCGGCTCCTGCACGCGGGTCACGACCCGGACCACTACGTCGGCCAGGACGGCTGGACCCCTCTGATCCGGGCCATCGACGGCGAGTCGGACGGGGCGCGCCAGACCGGTGATCCTCTGGACGCCGCCTGCACCGCGGTACTGCCGGCCTACGGAGCAGACCCCGCGAAGCCTTCCCGGGAGGGCCTGACCCCGTACCACCTGGCTTTCCAGTCCGGCCACGACCTGGCGGTCAGGCTCCTCGAAGCCCATATGGAGCTCCGGGGCACGCGTCTTGCGTGCCAAGTCCACCGTCGTGGGGCCGGTCAGCCCGTGCCGCCCGTCCGGTGCGCCCGCCGGGAGCCCTGAGGCGGCTACCTGTTGCGGCTCCCGAGCCGCCGGAGGGTGAGTGCGCCGAGACCCGCGAGAACGACGAAGGTGATGACGATGACGATCACTTCGCCGGGGCGCAGCGTTGCCAGCATGTCGGTCTCCTCTGCTGCCGGTGGGCAGTCGTCCGCCGTGCGACCGTGTGCCGTACGGCGTGGGAAGACGAACGTCGCATCCCGCCCGTGTCCGGGAGAGCCGAAGCGGAAAGCCTTGAGGGACTTCTGAGCTTGGCCCTACCGGCTCCGGCTGCCGAGCTCTAGGCTCCCTGTCGGCGGAGCCGTAGCGCAGAGGTCGTCGCGCGCGGTCTCCAAAACCGTGAGGACGCCGGTTCGAATCCGGCCGGCTCCGCCTCTCCGGTCCCGTACGTACAGCTCCGGCCACCACCGTTCACGGCGGGCCCGAACCCGTGAGCCAGTACGCGCCGTACACCGCCGAGGCGGTGGTCAGGGCGGTGAGGGCGGTCCAGGTGAGGGCGGGTCGGCGCCTGGCGAGGACCACCGCGAGGGGGATCAGGAGCGGGAACGCCGGGAGGAGCAGGCGGGGTTTGGAACCGAAGTAGCCCGAGGCGCCGATGGCGAGCAGCGTGACGAGGGCCGAGTAGGCGATCAGCGGCGGGGGTTGGAGCTGCTTGGCGCCGACGTGGTGGGGCCAGTAGGCGAGGAGCAGCAGGGCGGCGAGGGCGAGTACGGCGAGCGCGGTGGAGCCGCCGGTCAGGAAGCGGGCGAAGGCCCAGCCGCCGTCGAAGCCGTTGCCCCACTCGTCCTGGACGTCGAGGTAGCCCAGCAGGTGTCCGCGCCGGGAGCCCACCCAGAGGATGTACGCGGCGGCCCCGAGCGGTGCGACCAGGCAGCCGAGCACGGCGCGCGTACGGTCCGCGGCGGCCGTGCCGGTCCCGGGGCGGTGGCGGAGCCAGACCGCGAGGAACAGGGCGGCGGTGACGGCCAGTCCGACCGGGCGGGTCAGGCCCGCGAGGCTCGCCAGGACGCCTGCGGTCACCCAACGCTCGCGCAGCACGCAGAGCAGCCCCCACGCGGCGAGGGCGGTGAAGAGGGCCTCGCTGTACGCCATCGACTGGACGATCCCGACCGGTACGGCCGCCCACAGCACCACGCAGAGGACTCCGGCCCGGTCGCCGTACGAGTGCCGCACCACGAGGTGGACGCCCCAGGCCGCGAGGACCGAGGCGAGGGCGGTGACCAGGAGCCCGGCGGCGGGCAGGCTCAGGCCCGTCACCGCACGGGTGCCCCGCTCCAGCCAGGGGAGCAGGGGGAAGAAGGCCATGCTCGACAGGGAGCGGCCGTCGGGTGCGTTCAGGGTGAAGGCGTAGCCGTGTTCGGCGACCCGGGTGTACCAGAGGGAGTCCCAGCGCTCGGACAGGAGCACGCGCGGGCTCTTGCCGGTCGCGTCGGCGCGGACGGCCAGCGCGGCGAGGGAGAGCACCCGCACGCAGAGGAAGAGGGCGACCGCGAGGAGCGCGGACCGGCCGCCGTGGAAACGGGCGGGGGGCGGGCTCCCGGTGGGGTTCGCGGCCGTGCCGTCGCCGCCGTGCTCCCGGGTGGTGGGCGCTGCGGCGGGCATGAACGGGCCGATCTCTCCGGACGGGGTGTGCGTGACGGGGTTCGCGCGCACCGGTCCTGCGGGCTGCGGAGACCGGAGAGAACCCTACTCCTCGGCCGTGTCGCCGCCTCGGGGTCCCGCGGCAGCCGCCCCGGTGCTCTCAGGCGGCCTCGGAGCGGCCCGCCGTCAGCCGGGCGGCGGAGGCGAGGGTGGCGCGGGCCTCGTGGACGGGGAGGCCGGAGCGTACGGCCGCCTCGGTGAGGGCGGCGGCGAGGGCGTCGCCGAAGCCGTGTTCGTACGCACGGCAGGCGGCCCAGAACAGCCGGGTGTTGCGCTCTCCAGCGCGGGCGGCGCGCACGAAGTGGACCAGCCCCTCGTCGTCCTCCGGGCCGCGCGGGGCACGGGCTCCGCCGCTCCGGCGCGCCGGGCGGACCGGGGGAGCGAGCAGCCGCAGCAGGGTGCGCGGGCACGGCGCGGGCGGGAGGTGCGCGGTGCCCGGTGCGAGGCGGTACGTGCCCTGGGGGGTGAGCGAGCCCGGGCCGATGAGGTAGCCGCCGGTGCCCCGGACGTCCACGCCGGGTGCCAGGCGGCTCGCCGAGCCGGCCACGACGACCTCCGCGGGCACGGACAGCCAGAGGTGCCGGCCGCCGGCCGGGGTGAGCACGGTGAGGGTCGGCGGGATCGTGAAGAGGTGCTGGAGGGCGAGCTGACGGAGCGCGGCGTCCGCGTGCGCTTCGGCGCCGGCCGCAGGAGCAGGGCCCCTGGTCGGGGACGGGCCGGTGGTGGCCGCGTCCAGGTCGATGCCGATCAGGCGGTGCGGGCCCTGGCCGCAGGCGATGCCGTACCCCGTGACGTCCGGGGCCGCGGCGAAGAGCGCGCGGACGGCCGCCGGGTCGGTGGTCGCGTCGCGTACTCCGTGTCCGGGCAGCCCGCAGTGGCCGGTGCAGGCGGTGCGCGCCGCGCCGCCGGGGTGCGGTGAACGCAGCGCGGGGAGCCGGGCGGAGTTGAGCGGGATGACGGGGAGCCCCCGCTCCGCGGCGTTCAGCGCGTGGGCCAGGGCCAGGGTGGCGAGCTGCCGGTCGGTGGGGGCCATGAAGTCATGTTCGTACAAGCGTTCGAAGAAGGCAACGGAATACGAGGTGACCCAGGGCACGCCCCGCTCCGTCCGGTCGTCGAGGGGGCCGCCCTCGCGCATCCCTCGCGCAATCGGTAGGTGCAAGGGGATTGACCCTGGAAAAAGCGGGCTTTAGGTTTCCAGAAAATTGCGGGGACATATTCGAAATGTTTCGATCCGGCGCAGGGGCTGGCGGGCGGCTCGATGTCGGAATTCCTCGCATTCGAGCGCCTTGGCTCGATAAGGGAGAGATCGGTGAGCTGCGGAATCCCGGTGCGGAGTGCGCTGTTTCGCGCTGTCCGGTGCGGTGACCTGCGCACTCTTCCTCGTGTCCGTGGTGGCGACTCCTTTCGCGACTCTTTTCTCGAAACTTTTATCGGAGGTCATTCGTGGAATCACAGATTCCGGGCCCACAGATTCCGGACTCGCAGGAGGGTCCCCGTCTGTCCGGCGATTCGGACGTGTCCGCGTCGGGCCCTGCCAGCCGTCGGTCCGTACTCGCGCTCGGCCTGGGCCTGAGCGCCCTCGCCTCCCCGCTCCTCTCCCTCGGTGGTGCGGCGCCCGCCGTGGCCGCCCCGCTCGCCTCCGGCGGTACGCAGGGCTCCGGCGGTGCGCGGGGTGCCGCGGGCCGGGCCACCGACTCCGGGGCGTACATCTCGTTCGGCGCGGTGTCCGGCGGGTTCACCCTGGTGAAGGCGGGCCGCGCCGTTCCCCTCGTCGTCAGCGGCGCGGACCACGCGGGTGTCATCCGTGCCGTCGGCGATCTGCAGTCCGACATCGAGCGGGTCACCGGGGTGCGCCCGGCCGTGGTGCGGAAGGCGGGTGCCGGGCAGCGGGAGATCGCGATCGTCGGCACCATCGGCCGCAGCCCGCTGATCGACGCGCTGGTGGACGCGGGCAAGCTCGACGTGAGCGGGATCGCGGGCAAGTGGGAGACGTCCCTGCAGACGATCGTCGAGCGCCCGATGCCCGGCGTGGACCGGGCGTTCGTGATCGCCGGCAGCGACCAGCGCGGCACGATCTTCGGCGCGTACGACGTCTCCCGGGGCATCGGGGTCTCCCCCTGGTACTGGTGGGACGACGTGGTGCCGGTCCACCGCGACCAGATCCACGTCCGGCCCGGCCGCCACACCCAGGGCACCCCCGCGGTGAAGTACCGCGGCATCTTCATCAACGACGAGAACCCCTCGCTCGGCACCTGGGCGCCCAAGTTCTTCGGCCCCGGCAAGGCGCCCGGCTACGAGGGCGGGCTCAACGCGGACTTCTGGGCCCGGATCTTCGAGGTGCTGCTCCGCCTCAAGGCCAACTACCTCTGGCCGGCGGTCTGGGGCCGGGCCTTCGCCGAGGACGACCCGCTGAACCACGCCACCGCGACGGCGTACGGGATCGTCATGGGCACCTCGCACGAGGCCCCCATGATGCGCGGCATCGAGGAGTGGAACCGGCACGCGGTGGCCGCCGTACGCGACGCCGCGGGCAACATCACCACACCCGGCCACGACCCCTACGGCGGTACCGGCGAGTGGTCCTTCCGGCGCAACTCCGAAGCGCTCAAGGCGTACTGGGCCGACGGAATCCGCCGCATGAAGGAGCAGGACTTCGAGGGCGTGGTCACCCTCGGCATGCGCGGCAACGGCGACACCAGCCTGCCCGACGGCGACGCGATCGAGCTGATGAGCGAGATCATCGCGAGCCAGCGCGCCATCATCGCCGACATCACCGGCGACGAGAAGTCCGTCCCGCAGGTGTGGACCCTCTACAAGGAGGTGCAGCGCTACTGGGACCGGGGGCTGCGCGTCCCCGACGACGTCACGGTGGTGCTCACCGACGACAACTGGGGCAACGTCCGCAAGCTTCCCCAGCTCGCCACCGACGACCGCACCGGCGGCTACGGCCTCTACTACCACTTCGACTACGTGGGCGTCGGCCGCAACTACAAGTGGGTGGACACCACGTCGCTGCCGAACATGTGGGACCAGCTCAACCAGTCCTACACGTACGGGAACCACGACCTCTGGGTCACCAACGTCGGTGACCTCAAGGGCAACGAGCTCGCCACACAGTTCTTCCTGGAGTACGCCTGGAGCCCGGCGCGCTGGGACCTCGGCGACATCCCCGAATGGGAACGCGCCTACGCACGGCTCCACTTCGGCGAGAAGCAGGCCGAGCGGATCGCCGAGGTCCTCTCCGAGTACGCGCACCTCCAGCAGATCCGCAAGCCGGAACTGCTGAACCGCCGCATCACCCTCGACCCCGCCAAGAACCCGGCCACCGACTCCTCGGCGATCGTCTACGACGACCGGGCGACCCCGTTCAGCCTGGTCGACCACCGCGAGCTGGAGTGGGTCACCGACCGCTGGCGGGCCCTCGCGGCGAAGTCCCGCGAGGTCGGCGAGCGCCTGCCCACCTCCTCGCAGGACGCCTGGTTCGAGCTCGTCGGGTACGAGGTCGAGGCCACCGCGAACGTCTACGAGCTGCGTGAGGCGCAGTTCACCAACCTCTTCTACGCGGACCAGGGCCGAGCCCTGACCAACGAGCTGGCCACCAGGGCCGAGGCCCACCTGGCGGACGACTTCGCCCTGTCGAAGAGGTTCAACACCCAGGTGGCGGAAGGCAAGTGGGAGGGTTTCCAGAACCAGCCGCACATCGGATACGGAGACGTCGACCGGTACGGCCCCAACGCCCCCTGGCAGCAGCCCGAGCTGAACAACGTGGCGCTCACCGACGAGATCTACCCGGCGCTCAAGCGCATCGAGCTGCCCCGGGCGGCCGAGATGGGCGTGGCCGTCGAGGGCAGCGAGGACTGGTGGCCGGGCGGCGGCGCGGGCGGGGCGGAGCTGCCCGTGTTCTCCCCGTACGCCAACGGCCCCGACCCGTACCTCGACGTGTTCAACCGGGGTCAGGAGTCCTTCGAATACCGGATCACCACGGGTGAGTCCTGGCTGGTGGTGGACCGGCCGCGCGGGCGGGTCACCACTCAGACCCGGGTCACCCTGCGGGTCGACTGGAAGCGGGCGCCGCAGGGCGTCAGCCGGATACCGGTGACGGTGAGCGGCCCCGGCGGGGCGAGCGTCGTCGTGACCGCCGTGGTCGACCGTCCCAAGACGCCGAAGTCGGGCCTCAAGGGGTTCGTGGAGGCCGGCGGATACGTGTCGATGGAGGCCGAGCACTACAGCCGCGCGCTCGGCAGCGGTTCGGTGGACTGGCGCCACCTGCCCGACGTGGGCCGCACGGCGGGCGGCATGGAGCCCTTCCCGGTGACGGCGGCCCGGCAGTCGGCGGGCCGCGGGCCCCGGCTGGAGTACACGCTGAGCCTCTTCACCACCGGACCGGTCACGGTCTGGGCCTACCTCTCCCCGAGGAACAACCCGCTCTCGGGCGACGGCCTGAAGTACGCGGTCTCCTTCGACGAGGAAGTACCGACCACGGTGAACGTCACGGCGGTCACCGGCGGCGACGACGGCACCATGAACCCGCAGTGGGCGCGCGGCACTTCCGACAACGTCAACCGCACCGCCACCCGCCACGTCATCACCCGGCAGGGGCAGCACACGCTGAAGTTCTGGATGATCGACCCGACGGTGGTGCTCCAGAAGCTGGTGGTCGACACCGGCGGCCTGCGGCCGGTCTACCTCGGCCCGCCGGAGAGCCTGCGGCTCGGCTGAGGACGCCGGGGCCGAGGACTTCGGATCCCAGGCCCGAGGGGCGGCCCCGCCACCCGTGAGGGGTCTCCCGGGGCCTTTCGTCTGGATCGGGCCGGCCCGCGCGAGCACTCCGGTGCCCCGCGCGGGCCGTTCGCGTTCTCGGTGCCTCCGGGCCCGCCCGTCCGGTGAAGCGGACCCCGACCCCGGCCCGCCGCGTCCTCCACCCCCAGGAGGTGGACGCCTCCCGGCGCCTACACCCTGAGGCGGACGCGCCATCGGGACCTGGGGCCGATCCGTCGTCCGGCCCGCGCTCCTAGGTTGGAGAGATGACCACGCCAGTCTGTACGGGCGCCCTCAGGCACCCCGCTGCCGCCGCCGGGCACACCCCGCCCTACCCGTCGTTCTCCTCGTACGTCCGGGCGCGCGGGCCCGTGCTGCTGCGCACCGCGCGCTCGCTCACCGCGAACCCGAGCGATGCCGAGGACCTGCTCCAGACCGCCCTGACCAAGACCTATGCGGCCTGGGAACGGATCGAGGACCACGGGGCCCTGGACGGGTACGTCCGTCGCGCCCTGGTGAACACGCGTACCTCGCAGTGGCGCAAACGCAAGGTCGACGAGTACGCCTGTGACGACCTGCCCGAGCCGGAGACCGCTCCGGCCCCCGATCCCGCCGAACACCAGTCGCTCCACGACGCGATGTGGCGGGCCGTCCTCAGACTGCCCGACCGCCAGCGGGCCATGGTCGTGCTGCGGTACTACGAGGACCTCAGCGAGGTGCAGACCGCCGAGGTGCTCGGGGTGTCCGTCGGCACGGTGAAGAGCGCCGTCTCCCGGGCGCTGCGCAAGCTCCGTGAGGACCCGGAGCTGACTCCCGCGCACTGATCACGGCACCGGTGGTGCGCTCCCGCCACCGGCGGTCCGCCGGTGGCGCGTTCCGATTGGGAGGGCCGGGAGTAGTGACATACCGCGCGGTATGTGCGCAGAATCAGCGGAACCCTACTGCCGCGTAGCGCCTCCGGGAGGACGCCGTGCTGAGCACCATGCAGGACGTACCGCTGACTGTCACCCGCATCCTGACCCATGGGATGACGATCCACGGGAAGTCTCAGGTCACGACCTGGACCGGCGAACCCGAGCCGCACCGCCGCAGTTTCGCGGAGATCGGCGCCCGCGCGATCGGCCTGGCCAACGCCCTCCGTGACGAGCTGGGCATCGACGGCGACCAGCGCGTGGCCACCCTCATGTGGAACAACTCCGAGCACATCGAGGCATACCTGGCCATTCCGGCCATGGGTGCCGTGCTCCACACCCTCAATCTGCGGCTCCCCGCCGACCAGCTCGTCTGGGTCGTCAACCACGCGGACGACAAGGTGGTGATCGTCAACGGCTCGGTGCTGCCGCTCCTCGCGCCGCTGCTGCCCCGGCTGCCGTCCGTGGAACACGTGGTCGTCGCCGGGCCCGGCGACCTGTCCCTGCTCGACGGGGCCGCACCGCGCGTGCACGACTACGAGGAGCTCATCGCCGGCCGTCCGGCCACCTTCGACTGGCCCGAGATCGACGAACGCCAGGCCGCCGCCATGTGCTACACCTCCGGCACCACCGGTGAGCCCAAGGGTGTCGTGTACTCGCACCGCTCGATCTACCTGCACTCGATGCAGGTCAACGCGACCGAGTCGATGGGGCTGACGGACGCCGACACCACTCTGGTCGTGGTGCCCCAATTCCATGTGAACTCGTGGGGTTTGCCCCATGCGGCCTTCATGTCCGGTGTGAACATGCTGATGCCGGACCGCTTCCTCCAGCCCGCACCGCTCGCCGACATGATCGAGCAGGTGCGCCCGACCCACGCGGCGGCCGTCCCCACCATCTGGCAGGGCCTGCTCGCGGAGGTCACCGCGCGGCCGCGCGACCTCACCTCGATGGCCCGGGTGACCATCGGCGGTGCCGCCTGTCCGCCCTCGCTGATGGAGGCGTACGACAAGCTGGGCGTCCGGCTCTGCCACGCCTGGGGCATGACGGAGACCTCACCGCTCGGCACCATGGCCCACCCGCCCGCCGGGCTGAGCGCCGAGGAGGAGTGGCCGTACCGCGTCACCCAGGGCCGCTTCCCGGCCGGTGTCGAGGGACGGCTGGTCGGCCCGGGCGGCGAACACCTGCCCTGGGACAACGAGTCGGCCGGTGAGCTGGAGGTACGCGGCCCCTGGATCGCCGGCGCCTACTACGGCGGTGCGGACGGCGAACATCTGCGCCCCGAGGACAAGTTCAGCGAGGACGGCTGGCTGAAGACCGGCGACGTCGGTGTGATCAGCGCGGACGGCTTCCTCACCCTCACCGACCGCGCCAAGGACGTCATCAAGTCCGGCGGCGAGTGGATCTCCAGCGTGGAACTGGAGAACGCGATCATGGCCCACCCGGACGTGGCCGAGGCCGCCGTCGTCGCCGTGCCCGACGACCGGTGGGGCGAGCGCCCGCTGGCCACGGTCGTCCTCAAGGACGGCGCCACCGTCGGCTTCGAGAGCCTCAAGGCGTTCCTCGCCGAATCCGGCGTCGCCAAGTGGCAGCTCCCGGAACGGTGGACGGCCATCACGGCGGTACCGAAGACGAGCGTCGGGAAGTTCGACAAGAAGGTGATCCGTAAGCAGCACGCGGACGGCGAACTGGACGTCACGGTCCTCTGACCCGACGTGCGCCGCCTGCGGGGCTCACGATGAAGGGCGGTACGGAGATCCGTACCGCCCTTCACTCCGTGCCCGGACTCAGTTGGTCCCTATCTTCGCCAGCAGATCGACGATCCGGGACTGCACCTCGTCGCTGGTGGAGCGTTCGGCCAGGAAGAGCGCGGTCTCGCCGGAGCCCAGCAGCTCCAGCTCGGGCCCGTCCAGTCCGGCCGAGGTGTAGACGACCAGCGGGGTGCGGTTCAGGCGCCCGTTGGCCCGCAGCCAGTCGATGATCCCGGCCCGCCGGCGACGTACCTGCATCAGGTCCATCACCACCAGGTTCGGCCGCATCCGCGCGGCCAGGTCGACCGCCTCGCTGTCGGTGGACGCCCGGAGGGTCTGCATCCCCCGCCGCTCCAGGGTCTGCGCGAGCGCCGTCGCGATCTCCTCGCGCTCCTCGATGACGAGGACCCGGGGCGGGTGCTGCTCGCTGTCGCGCGGGGCGAGTGCCTTGAGGAGGACAGCCGGGTCGGCGCCGTACGCGGTGTCCCGGCTCGCCTGCCCCAGACCCGCCGTGACCAGCACCGGCACCTCGGCCGCCACCGCCGCCTGACGCAGCGACTGGAGGGCGGTACGCGTGATGGGCCCGGTCAGCGGGTCCACGAAGAGCGCGGCGGGGAACGCGGCGATCTGCGCGTCCACCTCCTCGCGGGAGTGCACGATCACCGGCCGGTAACCCCGGTCGCTGAGCGCCGCCTGCGTCGACACGTCGGGCGCGGGCCAGACCAGCAGCCGCCGCGGGTTGTCCAGCGGCTCCGGGGGCAGCTCGTCGTCGACCGGCACCGGCTGCGGACGGTTGGCGATCTCGACCGCACCGCCCGGACCGTCCAGCGGCTCGGGACCCTCGGCACCCTCGTCGGGTGCTCCTATGGCGTACGAACGCCCTTCGGGGACCGGCGCCATGAGCTGCCCGGTGGCCGAGGCCGTCGCACCGGGGCCGGGCCGAACGGGCTGCGCGGCCGGAGCCTGCGGAAGGCCCTGCGGGGCGGCGGCGGGCGCCGGAGCCTCGGCCCCGGGGGGCGCGGACAGCTTGCGGCGCCGGCCGGCCGCGCCGAGCGTCTGGTTCTGCTGGTGGCCCAGGTGCTGCACGAGCGGTACGCCCTGACCGAGCGTCCGCACGCTGAAGGCCCGCCCCTGGGTGTCCGAGCCACCGGGCATCGGCAGCTCGGCGGGCAGCGGCTGCCTGCGGGCCGCGGGCACCGCGGCGGGCGGCACCGGGGTGCTGCCGGTCGCGTGTGCGGTGGGCCCGGCGTCGCCGGCCACCGCCCCGGGCCCGGCGGGCCGCGCGGCTGCCTGCGGTGCCGCGGGCGGTACGGGCGCTACGGCGGCGGGCGGCAGCGGCACCGCGGGAGCCCCGGCCGGGTGCGCGGGGCCGTCACTCGCACCGGCTCCGTCCCGGACACGCGCGGCGTACGCGAGCGCGGGCTGCGGCGCCTCGTCCGCGAGGTCCTCGTCGTCCTCGGCGCCGGGGGCCCCGGCGCGGCCGGTCGAGTCGACCCGCGACCAGCTCTCCGGCGAACCCGCCGCCTCGGCGGGACGGGCCCGGCGGCGGCCGGACGGGGCGGCGGACACGGGGTGCGGCTGCGGAGGCGTGTGGTCCTCGTCCGGACCCATGGCGGTGGCGTCGTGCCGGTCCGCCACGGCCCCGGGCTCGGGCTCGGGCCGGTCCGCGTCGGCGGGCCCCAGCGCGAACGGGGTGCGCGGGCCCGCGTTCTCCGCGGCCAGCCGCTCCTGCGCGGCGGCCAGCGCACGCCGGGCGCGACGGCCCGCGGGCTGGAGTTCCGGCGCGAGCGCCTCGGGCTGCGGAGCGCCCTCGTCGTGCACCACGGGCGACCGCACCGGCAGCGCCGGACGGCCCGCGCCCTCCGGCCGCACCGGCTGCCCCTGCTGCCCCGGAACCTGCTGCCCCGGAACCTGCGGGCCCGTCGCCTGTGCGCCCGGTTGCTGCGGGCCCGCCGGAACGCCCTGCGGGGGCACGGTCTGCCCGCGCTGCGGACGGCCCGCGCCCAGGGCACCCTCGGCCGCCGTCACGACGGAACCCTCCGAGGCGGCGTGACCGGCCGCCGGGAGCGCCAGAGCCTGCCCGGCACCGCGCGGACGCGCCTGCGCGGCCGGGAGCTGCTGAGGACCGCCCTGCGCGGGGACGGGTACGGACTGCGGAGCCGGTACGGGCTGCGATGCGGGTACGGGCTGCTGAGCCGGACCTGCCTGCGCCGGGACCGGAGCGGTCTCCGCCGGGCTGGGACGGCCGCGCCTGCGGCCGGAACCCTCGCTCGCCTGCGGCGCCCGCGCCTCGGGCACCTGCTCCTCCTCCACCGCCGCCGGCCCGCGCCGCGCCCGACGCCGTCCGGTCGCGCCGGCCCCGTCGGACGGGTCCACCGGGACGCCCGCGCCGGACGTCCCCGCCGGCACCGCGCCCTCGGCACCCGCGAGGCTCTCCGGTCCCTCCGGGCTCGTCGCGCTCTCGAGGAACGCGTCCGTCGACGACCTGCGGGCCCTGCGCCGGCCACCGCTGACCACGGCGGGGGCGCCGACGGCCTCGAAGGCCGCGACCTCCTGCTGCGGCTGCGCGGCCTGCTCCGGTACGGCGGCCCGGACCTGCTGCTGGGGCTGCTGCTGGATCGTGCCGGAGCCCGCGCCCAGCGGTACCTCGAGCACGTACGCGCTGCCCGCCATGCCGGGCATCTCATGGGTCTGGAGCACCCCGCCGTGCGCCCGCACGATCCCGCGCACGATAGGCGTGTGCACCGGGTCGCCACCGGCGAACGGGCCGCGCACCTCGATCCGTACGACGTCCCCGCGCTGCGCCGCGGCCACCACGACGGTCGAGTCGAGGTAGCCGCCGCCGGAAGCGATCCGGGTCTTGCCGGTGGAGTCGATCCCGGCCACGTCCGCGACCAGGTGGGCCAGCGCGGTCGCCAGCCTGCGGGCGTCGACCTCGGCCTCGATCGGCGGAGCGTGCACCGCGAACTGCGCGCGCCCCGGGCCGATCAGCTCGACCGCACCGTCGATGCCCGCCGTCACGACGGCGTCGATCGGCGCCGGAGCCTTGTCGAGCGCCTCCGTGCCGAAGTCCAGGCGCTGGTAGCCGAGGACGTTGTCGACCAGCGTGGTCATCCGGGCGTACCCGGCGGCCAGGTGGTGCAGGATCTGGTTCGCCTCGGGCCAGAGCTGGCCGGCCGGGTCGGAGGCGAGGGTGGCGAGTTCGCCCCGCAGCTCCTCCAGCGGCCCGCGCAGCGACTCGCCGAGAACGGCCGTCAGCTGCGCGTGCTGCGCCCCGAGCAGGGCGATGTGGTCGGCCTGCTCCTCCAGCTCGGAGGCGTACCGCTCGGTGCGGTCGGCGATCTCGGAGGCGTGGCCTTCGGTGAGGCCGGTGACCTCGGTGGCGTGGCTCTCGGTGAGTTCGGTGACCTCCGCGGTGTGGCTCTCGGTCAGCTCCGCGATCTGTGCGGTGTGCTTCTCCGTCAACGCGGCGATCTCGGCGGCGTGCTTCTCCGTCAGCTCGGCGACCTCGGTCGTGTGCTGTTCGGTCTGCTCCTCGTACGGCCTGCGGTCGGTGAAGGTCATCACCGCGCCGACCAGCTGGTCGCCGTCCCGGACCGGAGCGGTCGTCAGGTCCACCGGGACCCGCACACCGCTCTTGGACCAGAGCACCTGCCCGCGCACCCGGTGCTTGCGCCCGGAGCGCAGGGTGTCGGCGAGCGGCGACTCCTCGTACGGGAACGGCTCGCCCTCCGCGCGTGAGTGCAGGATCAGCGGGTGCAGCTCCTTGCCGCCCAGGTCGCTGGCGCGGAAGCCCAGGATCTGCGCGGCGGCCGGGTTGACCAGGACGACCCTGCCGTCCGTGTCCGTACCGACCACGCCCTCGGAGGCGGCCCGCAGGATCATCTCGGTCTGCCGCTGCGAACGGGCCAGCTCGGCCTCGGTGTCGACAGTGCCGGAGAGGTCCCGCACGACGAGCATCAGCAGCTCGTCACCGGTGAAGGACGAGGTCGGGAAGTCGTTGTAGGCGGCCTGTCCGCTGTCCAGGCTCGCGCTGGTGACCTCGACGGGGAACTCGTGGCCGTCCGTCCGGCGCGCGATCATGCGCGTCGGCTTGGTCCTGCCCCGGGAGTCGGCCGAGTCCGGCCGGCGCATCGACCCGGGGATCAGCCGCGAGTCGAACTCGGCGAGCAGATCGAGGAGTCCGCGTCCCACGAGGCCGGTACCGGGCGCCTCGAACATCTCGAGCGCGATGGTGTTGGCGTTGACGACCGTGCCGTTGGCATTGACGAGCAGCAGCCCGTCAGGGAGGGCGTCGAGTATGGCTGCGAGGCGAGCAGTGCCTCGGGATGGCCTGCTGCTCACGACGCGCTTCCTCCCTGTTTACCGCACCTTGCCGGCCCGGGTCCCCATCTTGCCCCTCGGGCCACAGGCTGTCACGGGAGGAGTCTACGGGCAGCGGAGCGGGCAGGAACGGTGGATGAGGGGGAGCTCTCGTCGAGCTTCTGTACAACCGGTGCGCGGCCAAGGCCCTCAAACGCCCCAACGCGCCCCGTACGTACGGCTCCGGGGGTCTGGACGGAGCCGTACGCCGGGGGCCCGGGAGAGGGCCCGGGAAAAGCCCCATTCGGCCTACTGGCCGGGTGCTGGGGACCGCTCCGGCTCCTGCCGGATCCCTTCTCGGGTCATTTGCCCCGGTTCCTTTCGGGTTTACGCGCCGGTGGCAGGGAGCAGCGGGCTCAGGGCGTTCCAGCGGGCGATCTCGCAGCCGTTCTTGCGGTTCACCGTCGTGTCGACCGGCCGGCCGCGCCAGGTCCCGGTGATCCGCGCGGTGGCCGGACCGCCGTACATCTGCGTGCACATCGCGTTCTTGTCGACGGGCCGGAACAGGTCCTCCCCGGTCGCCTCCGCCTGCGCGAGCCGGTCGCAGGCGCGCTGCGCGTCCGGGTGGTCGCCCCCGGCCCGGGTGCCCGACCGGGTGCCGTCGGCCGGTGCGCAGGTCAGTTCGTACGAACCGTCACCCACGGCGTTCGCGGAGCCGGGGTTGCCAGAGGCGGAGTCGGCGGCGGTCTTGCCGGAGGCGGGGGCGGCGGACGTGCCGGAGTCCGTGTTCCCGGAGCCCTGCACGGTCACCGTCAGCCGCGTGGTCGTGTCGGCCTCGGCGCCGGTGGTGGGTGCGGGAAGGGTGACGGGCGCCGGGAGCGTGGTGAAGCCGGTGGTGTCCCCCGGTCCGTCGGCGTTGCTGCGGCCCGGGAGGGCGGGGGCGTTCGTGTCACGGGGGCCACGAGCCTCGGCCGGACCGGCGCCCTTGCGCGCGGGGCGGAGCATCCCGCTGTACGGGGAGCCCGCGGGCCCGGAGGAGACGACGGGCCCGGACTGCTCGGACACCGGGAGGGGCCCCGTCCCCTCGATGGGCACGGGCAGCGGCCCCACGGCCGAGGCGAGGGGGGCGGCGGTGGACAGCGCGGCGATCGAGACGAGGGCGGTGAGGGCGAGACGGCGCAGCATTGCGGGACTCCTGGTCCTGGGGCACGGGCACGGTTTCGACGGCGGGCAGCGGCTGACCCATCTCGTGTCCCTGGATCACGTCGGCCCATCCTGGTGTCCCTAACGTCCCTCCCGCCCCGACGATGCGCGATCCGAAGGGGCCGCACGGAGCAAGCCGAAACGCACGTCGGGCGTACGGACGGGTCCGGCCGGCGGAGAGGTCCGGCCCCAGGGCGCGGGCGCGCCGGATCTTCCCCGAATCGAGGGCGAATGTCCTTTGCCCTGGCGCCCACCTGCCTAGTACCGTGGGCCGCGATTGGTGACACCGCACCCGTCTGTGTCATCATCTGCACGCACCACTCGCGCTTGCGCGAGGTGTGCTGGAGGCGTCGCCTAGTCCGGTCTATGGCGCCGCACTGCTAATGCGGTTTGGGTTTTAAAACCCATCGAGGGTTCAAATCCCTCCGCCTCCGCCCCATCCGAAGCCCCGTGCCCCTGGCACGGGGCTTCGGCCGTTCCCGGGGTCGGTCGGTGGGCCGGCGGGTTCCGGCGGGCCGACGCGGGCGGGGCGGTGCGGATCGTGGCCGCGCCCGTTCCCGGTCGCCGTGTGCCGGGCCAGGGCTCCGGTCGTTCCCGGTCGTGATCGTGCCCGGCCGGGTCCGGGATGCGCCGGTCCCCCGCCGCGGGGGCCCGTTCGGACGGTTTTCGCGCACCGAAGCGCCGGAAGGGTGAGGGCGGCAGCGCGCCCCTGCTTGGTCGAGATTCACCCTCTGGGGGCGTTTCCGCAGGTCAGAGAGGGTGAGGGCAATGGATTTCGCGTCCCGGCGCGGTTCATGTAATGTTGTTCTCGCAACGCCGACCGGGAAGAAAAAAACCGGAACGCCAAGCACTCGTAGCTTAACGGATAGAGCATCTGACTACGGATCAGAAGGTTGCAGGTTCGAATCCTGCCGAGTGCACAACAGGCCAGAGGCCCTCAGGAGAAATCCTGAGGGCCTCTCGCGTTGTCCGTACAGCAGCGAAGTACAGCAACCGCGTCAGCCGGTACCGCCCATCGCGTCGGACAGCTTGCCGATCGCCTCGCGCACCTCTTCCTCGCCCGCATCCGCATAGACATCCATCGTCATGGCGATCTGCGAGTGCCGCAGGATGCGCTGAGCGATCTTCGGGTGCACCTTGAGGACGACCAGGAGCGAGCCGGTGGTGTGCCGGGTGTTCCGGAGCGGGATGACCCGCAGGCCCGCGCGACGGGATCGCAGAGCGAACATCCGGGTGAGGTTCCCCGGCTCGATCGGGGTGCCGTACTTCGTTGTGAAGACGAGGTCGTGAGAGCCCTGCCACAGCTCCCCTGCGGCTTTCCGGTCGCCAAGCTGCTGAGCGCGGCGCATCCGCAGGGCCTTGAGGCAGACGGCCGGCAGGGGCAGGAAGTCGTCGGAGTCCTCGGTTTTGGTCTCGCGGTGAAGGATCTGGCGCCCGGCCCGCTGGATCTGGTGGTCCACGTACAGCTCGCCGGCCTCGAAGTCGATCGACTTCCACGTCAGCCCCAACACCTCCCCGCGCCGCAGCCCGAGCGTCAGCACGAGTACCCACGCCGCGAAGAGGTGGTCATCCCGCGCCGCAGCATCAGCCAGGAAGAGACTGGCCTCGGCGGCGGACCACGGCTTGATCCGCCGGCGGCGAGGCTTCGGCACCTTCACGAGCGAGGCCACGTTCTTGCTGATCTCCTCTTCCATGACCGCGTGGCTCAGCGCTGCCCGCAGGGCATCCCGGGACCCCTGGACCACCCGGCGGGACGGGTAGGACTCGCAGCAGTCCCCGACCGCGCAGCACTTACGACGAGCCAGGTCTCGCTTTGCGTCCTTGCCCTGGGCACAGCACTGGCAGAGCGTCGCCAGCTTGGTGAGCCATTCGCGCACGTCCCGAACGGTCAGTTTGTCCAGCCGCTTCGCGCCGAGCTGCGGGGTGATGTAGAGCCGCACGTACCCCTCGTACGAGACGTATGTCAGCGGGGCCAGGTTGGGCTTCACGATCGAGTCGAGCCAGTACGCGAGGAAGGCCGCGAGGGTGCGGTGCCGGGTGGCCACCGGTCCCTTCTTCGCCTCCGCGTGGAGGTTCAGCCACTTGTCGTGGACCTCGTCGCGGGTCTTGCCGTAGGCGTACTTCCGGGCCCGCTTCCCGTCCGGCTTGGTGACCCAGACGTATGCCGCGAAGCCGTTCTTGTACGGGTAGATGGAACCTTCCCCGTTGCCACGCTTGCCGGTCATGCCGCCCACCCCTCGGCGTCGGCGGTGACGCGCTGGACGTACTCGTCCACCCAGGCCGGGAGGATGCGACGGTTACGACCGATCTTCACGGAGCGGATCTCCCCGGTGAGTACCAGCATCTTCGTCTTGGAAATGCCGAAGCCGAGCATCTCGGCCACCTCGGCGGTGGTGTGCCACTTCCGCTGGATCACGACGGTGGTCATCAGTGTTCCTCCCCTTCCAGGGCTTCGAGTTCGGCGCGGTGTTCGCGGGCGGTGTCGCGGTTGTGTTGGATGTCGCGGTGGATGTTGGCGGCGAGCCAGGATTCGCCGGGGGTGTGGCCGTGGCCGGCGTAGGCCCAGTGGGCGAGGGTGAGCGTGGTGGCTTCCGGGTGGTCGTCAGGGTTCGGAAGGCCGAGGGCTTCGCGTTGCTGGGCGGCGCGATAGTCGGCGCGGACCTGTCGGAGGGCTCCGAGGGTGGTGGAGTACGCGCGGGATTTGGTGGAGAAGTGGCCGCGGAAGCCGAGCATGTGGGCCCAGTCGCGGAGCTTGCGGTCCGGGTAGGCGTGGTGGAGGTCGAGGCACGCTTCGATCAGTCGGCGCGGGTGCTCGGGGACGTCGAGGAGGACGAGCGCTTCCTTGTTGCCGATGCGGTGATCGACGGTCCCGGTCGTCTCGGCTGCTTTGGTGGCGTACTTGGCGACGTAGGAGGCGACGGCTTGTTCGGTGAGGTCTTCGCCGTTGCCGAAGGCGGCGATGGGCTGGACGTCGAGTTGTGTGCCCCAGCGCAGGACCCAGCCGGGGAAGCCGGCTTCCTCGTAGGCGGGGACGGTGAGTTCGACCCGGTCGGCGGCAGCGCGGATCGCGTCGTCGAGAAGGTCGTGGGTGGCCCAGGCGGGCGGGGGCGTGTCAGGGCCGTCGGGTCCGTCGAAGCGGATCACGGCGTGGAAGTGGACCGCTCCCCGCTTCTGGTACTCGGCGACCTTCCCGAAGGAGAGCCGGGACTGTTCGCGGGCGGCTTTCTGGGTGAGGCCGGCGCGGCGGGCGATTTCGCGGCGGAGGTAGATCGTGAAGTAGCGCCAGAGGTCGGAGGCGTGGTTGTTCCACAGCACCGCGCCCGCGTAGTCGTACGAAGCAGGGTCGAGCGGCGTACCGAGTTCCTCGGCGTCGTCGGTGTGGCGGGTGCCGCAGCGGCAGGGCCGGTTTCCGGGGCGGTTGTGCACGGGGCCGAACGAGGGGGCGGTGAGGGTGGCGAAGACGCGGGGGTGTTCGCGGACCGTGTGAGGGGTCCCCTTGGTGGGGTCGCCGGTGAGGCCGGCGCGGATGAGGTGGTAGGTGTCGCCGGCGTAGGTCCAGGCGCAGGCGGGGCAGCGGGAGGCGCGGCGGTTGCCGCAGGCGATCCGGAGCCGTCCGCCGGGTTCGTTGTCGGTCGTGTAGTGGTGGAGCAGGGTGCCGGTGGCGCGGTCGATGGTCTTGGTGGCGCCGGTGAGGTGGATGGGCTGGGCGCATCCTCCGGTGCGGCGGATCTGTTCGTTCCAGCGGTCGAAGCCGGTGGAACCGGCCACCCTCAGCACGTCGGCGAGGGTGGCCGGGTCCAGGCCCGCCACGGTGGCGGTGTGGGTCACGCGGCCACCTCCAGTCGGGAGGCGAGGAAAGCGGCGGCGATGTGGCGGGTGTAGGCCGGGGGGATGCATTCGCGGATGCCGTCGCGGTTCATCCAGCCGACGCCCATGTCGGTGCGGGCTTCGGCGACGCCGGAGAAGTTGCCGACGTAGTGGGCGAAGTGCCCGTCCGCGCGGGGGCGGCCCATCTTGGTGAGCGGCGCCCAGTGGGCGCGGTGCAGGGGCGGGGTGAAGGTGAACTGGCCGCCGGTCTCGAAGAGGCGGTGGCGGTAGGTCCGCATCCCGAACGCGGCAGCGCACAGCGTCACCGGGTCGCGGAGTTCCCGGGCGGCTTCTTCGACGTTCTCGATGACCCACGGCCGTCCGGTGGTTTCGAGGGCGGCCCGGGTGGGGGCGATCAGGTCGGGGTGTTCGCGGTGCTGGATCTTCTGGGCGCGGCTGTAGCGCTGGCAGGGCGGGGAGGCGTGGATGAAGTCGAACTCCGCGCCGTGGGCCCGCACGTAGTCGATCGCGTCGCCCTGGATGAAGCGGAAGGGGTAGCGGGGCTGGGGGGTGGTGTCGATGCCGGTGACGTTGAGGCCGGCGAGGTGGTAGCCCATGGCGGCGCCGCCCTGGCAGCAGAAGAGGTCCAGGACCCGCAGCCGGGTGTTCAGGAGGGTGGTCACCGGCCGTTCTCCTTCGGGGTGTGGTTGTCGATCCACTCCTCGGCGCACACCTTGTGGACCGGCTTGCCCCGGTCGGAGCGCAGCGGGGTGGGCTTCTCGCACAGCACGCACGGCTTGTCGCCCGTGGAGTCGAAGTGCTTCCTGTCGGACCAGTTCAGGAGGGCCATGGGGCTCACGCCCCGACGCGGGTGTAGGCGCGGGCGGGGGCGGTGTGCCCGGTGCCGTGGCAGGCGGGGCAGTCGGCGGTGATGGTCTGCCGGTGTCCGTCCGGGGTGGTCTGGCCGGTGGTGACCGCGACGGTCGGGAAGCCGTCGCAGTGGGCGCAGATGGGCCGGGGCCGGGTGTTCTCGGGCATGATGGGTCTTCCCTTTCGGGTCTGCGTGATCTGGAGGGTGTTGAGGCGCCCGGGGCGGCGGAAGTTTGGCGACCGAGGCCGCCCCGGGGGCTGTTAAGGGCGCGGGGTGTTGTTGCGCCGGCCGTGGCCCTTGGCCGCGTACATCGCGGTGTCGGCGGCGGCGAGCGCGTCGGTCAGGGTCCGTACGGGCAGATCGGCGACGGAGCAGAAGCCGACCGAGGCGGACACAGGGATGACCTGATCGCGGTAGATGACCGGCTGTCGGAGCGCGTGGTCCAGTGCGGCGGCGCCGGGGCGGTTGGTGGAGTCCGGGACGAGGGCGGCGAATTCGTCGCCTCCGAGCCGGGCCGTGATGCCGTTTCCCTCAGCCCAGTGGGCGAGGCGTTTGGCGGTGGCCGCTATGACTGCGTCGCCGGCGAGGTGGCCGTGGGTGTCGTTGATGGCCTTGAAGTCGTTCAGGTCCACCAGGAAGGCCATGGCCCGGGGGGATCGGGCGACGATGCGTTCGGCGCGGGCGGTGAACCCGGCCCGGGTGTGGAGGCCGGTCAGCGGGTCGCGCCGGGCGGCGGACAACCGGCGGGTCAGGACGCTGCTGTGGAAGGCCCAGCCGAAGGCGGGTAACGCCGCCGCCATGTTGATCAGGTCCATGTCACTCACTGGCCCTTGCGGGAGTCGTTGAGCATGATGCGCAGGACGACCGCGAGGAGCGCGAGGGACCCGGCGGTGATGGCGACCGCGAGGAGCATCGAGACGAGGACCGCGCCGACGACGAGGACCGCGGCCGTGCCACCGGCAACGGCGACGACGAGAGCGCCGGGGGTGAGCTGCACGCCGGGGCGGCCGACCGGGGCCGGGGCCGGGGTGTCGGGGGTGTGGTGGCAGTCGCAGACCGGGGCCGGGGGGTGGACGAGGCCGGTGAGCGGGCGGACGAGGGTGGTGTCCGGGGTCGGCGCGGTGTCGGGAGTCGGGTACTTCGGGGTGAACATGGGGTTCTCTCCTCTCAGATGGTGCAGCGGTGGGTGCGGGCGGCGAGTTCGGCGGCGGCCCGGCTGGTGTAGTCGGCGGAGAAGTTGCAGGCGGGGGCGGTGCAGGCGGCGGTGTGCTTGGTGCGGCCCCGGCCGTCGTAGTGCGTGCCGACCCGGACGGGGCCGATGCGGATCACGTCGGTGAAGCGGTTCGGACGCGGCATGGGTCAGTCCTCCTGGCGGAGGCTGTTGGCGTTGAACTCGGCGCGGATGCGGTCCGCCTCGGTCGTGTCGGCGGTGCGGTCCGCGGCTTCCTCGGCGAGGAGCCGGGCGAGTGTGGGGCGGCCGGTCTTGGCCATCTCGCGGGCGGCGTCGAGGTAGTCCGCGGGGCGGTTGAAGTTGAGCATTGCCATGGGTTTTGTCCCTTTCTGGTCAGGCGAGTTGGGCGTTAATGGCGTCGGCGAGCGGTGCGGGGACGCCGAGGCGCAGGCGGAGCGTGGCCAGGTCGATCCGGTTACCGGTCGAGGCGCGGTGGTTGTCGGCGACCTTCTTGGCGTGGTCGAGCAGTGCCGGCGGAACAGACACCGCAGGCACGGCCACCGGGGCCGCAGCAGGAGCCGGGACGGGAGCCGGAGGGAGTTCCGGAGCCGGCTCCGGGACTCGCACCGTCACCTTGTGGGTGTCCGGGGCCGGGGTGGGTTCCGGGGTGTCCAGGGGTGCGGTGGTGGCCGTGGGTGCCGGTTCGGTGGGGGTGTGGGCTAGGAGAGTTCCGCCGAGGAAGGCGAGGGCGGGCCAGCCGGCGACGAGGATGCGGAGCCAGGCCGGGACCTGCCCGAGGTTCAGGAGGCCGGCGGTGGCGATGTTCGCGCCGAGGGACGCGGTCAGGGCGATGACGAACCAGACCCACGCCGGCCGGTTGTTGCTGGTGGTCCGCATGCGGCGCCAGGCGGCGACGAGGAGCAGATCCACGCTGATCGGGTAGGCCCAGGCTTTCCAGCCGTCCTGTCCGGCCGCGGAGGCAAGGTCGTGCAGGTGGGAGAAGGACAAGGCACCGGCGATGAACGCCTGGATCAGTACGGCGTCGGGGCGGATTTTGCGGGGCATCGGTTCACCTCCTTTCGGGGTTGGGCCGGGGCCGGGCGGGATGTGGTGGTCACCGCCCGGCACCCGGAGCGGGGGTGGTCAGGCGTTGGGGTCGGTGCCGGTGCCGAAGCAGTTGAGGCAGAGCCCGTCCTGCTGGCCGACCGGGCGGTGTTTGCGGCCGACGCGCACCGTGATGGGCACGTTGCCGGTGCCGCCGCAGGGCTGGCACGGGGCGGGGGTGGTCTTGGGCGGGGTGGTGGTCCGGTTGGCCATGACGCGTGACCTTTCGGGTTCAGGCATGGGCGGGGTAGGGACCTGGCGCGAAGACGGTCACGCCAACCGGCGAGGCAGAGGGGAAGGGGCGCTACTCGGTGACCGGCACCGGGGCCACCAGCGGTACCGCGGCACCGGGGGTGGTGGGGACGACCGGGCGGAACGGGGCGAGCGCGGGGATGAGCGGGGTGAGGTGCGCGTACTCGCGGCAGGTGGCAACCGCTTCGGCGGGGGTCATGGCGGGGGTGCGGATGCGGGACCAGCCGCCGGAGGCGTCGCCGGCAACGGCTACCCCGGGGCGGTCCGGCGGGATGGTCGTCACCGCGGCCACCGCGTCCGGGGCGATGTCGCCAAGGCCCATGTCGGCGGTCTGCTTGTCGTTGACCCGGTGGACCACGCGGCCGGTGAGCTGGGCGCGGAGCATCGTGGCGCCCTTGCCGAGCTCGGATCCGAAGCGCTGCCCGCAGATTTCCAGGTAGATGCCGACCGCACGGGCCATCTGCGCGAGCCGCACCAGATGCATCACCATCCGGTCCCGGCGCTCTTCGTCCTTCTTCGCGGCGGTGAGGAAGAGTTCGGCGACCTCGTCCACGAGGACGACCAGCGGCACCGGCCGGACCTTGACGGGCAGGTCCCACAGATCGGAGACCCCGTGCGCACTCAGGACGTCGAAGCGCTCTTCCATCTCCCGGACCAGGGCTTCCAGCAGCTCGGCAGCTTCGTCCGGGGTCACCGCGAGGGCGGAGAGGCGGGGTGCGTAGCCGCGCTGTTCGACGCCCCGCTTGCAGTCGATCCCGACCAGCCCCACAGGGAGCTTGGCAAGACCGGTGATCAGGTTGCGCTGGAACATCGACTTGCCCGACTGGTTCGCGCCCAGCGTCAGACTGTGCGGGACCTTCTTGTAGTCGCGTACGAACGGGGTTCCGTCCTCCCGGACCGCGACCGGCACGACCAGCGGACCCGACAGCGAACGGGGCAGCCGGCGGGGCAACTTCACCCGCCACAGCACGTCATAGCCGGTCATCCGCAGTTCCACGAACCCCGGCTTGGTCTCCACCACGTGCACGGAGTGAACGCCCCAGGCGTGGCGCAGCCGTTCCGAGGCGGCGGCGACGTCGGCGGGTTCCAGTCCGGCGGGCAGACGGAGAGTGGCGCGCATGCCGGTGGACGAGGCGCGGACCTTGCGCACCTTCGGCGGGACCGGCTGCACATCCGGGCGGCGGGCCACGTTGCGGACCATGAACGCCCGCAGGCGGGACGGCTGAACCGTCAGCCCGCACACGTCCATCGTCGAGTGATACGTAGCAGCGAACCGGACCCGGGCGACCGGCAGACCGACCAGCGACCAATACACGCGCGGAGCGCGGACCTTCGCGTAGCCGAGACCGCCGGCGGCGGATAAGGCTCCGGCCGCTTCGATCACCGTGGACACGTCCGTCATGGTCAGACCCCGGCCGTGATGGCGACCGCGCGGAAGCTGATGCCGTGGCGGGTCTGGCCGTTGAACGTGTTCTCCCAGTCCCGGGCCTTGAGGCCGATGACCGTGACCATCGTGCCCGGGGTCAGGTTCTCCGGGACCCCCGTATTCGGGACGGTCACCTGGTACAGGTTGCCCTCCCCCTCGTCCGAGATCAGCAGGCCCACCGTCGCGAGCGGAGCACCGGTCTCCCGGTCCATCGCGATCTCACCGGTCTGCTTGGACACGAGCTTCGGCGTCGGGGGCGTCGCCACGAACACGACAGCGGTCGAAACATCGATCTTGAACGACGGCATGAGGTTCTCCTCAGACGAGGGCGCAGAAGGAAGCGCGCCCAACTGGCTTGAGCCACTTACTGGCTTAAGCCAGTTGAGCATGCCTGCCCGCTCCAGGTCAACCATCTGGCTTGAGCCAGTTGCTAAGGTGGTTGCATGACCCCGTCCGGCGCCCCGGCTCAACAGCCGCCCAGCAGGCGCATCGCCGACTTCCTACGCCGCCAGATCGAATCCGGAGAACTTCCAAGCGGCGCCAAACTGCCCTCAGAAAGAGCGCTTGCCGAGCAGCACGGAGCAGCGCGCAACACCGCGCGTGAGGCGATTCGGCTGCTCGCAGAGCAGGGGCTGGTCACGGCCAGGCACGGCAGCGGCGTGTTCGTCCGGAAACCCCAGCGGCTCTTTCGGTTCGGCAGCGATCGCTACTCGCTGAAGAACCGTGAGACGGGACTGACCCCGTTCCGCCTGGAAGCGAAGCGCCAAGGCAAGGTGGCGAGGATCGAGGTTCCGTCGATTGCCAGAGAGAGGCCGCCGGCAGACGTGGCCGAACGCCTACGCGTGCCCGCGGACGAAGAGAGCGTCGTTCACCGCGAGAACCACTACTTCGCAGATGACGAGCCTGTGCAGATCGTCTCCACGTTTCTTCGGTGGGACGAAGCGCAAGGCACGCTGCTCATGCAGGCCAAGACTGGTAAGGACGGGATCTACGGGCGTCTGGAGGACCTAGGGCACGTCATGACCCGAGTGCGCGACGAGATCAGTGCGCGGATGCCGACTCCGGAGGAGGCCACGATCCTGGAGCTGTTGCCCGGCGTACCGGTCTTGGAAGTGCTGCACACCAGCCTGGATCAAGCCGGAACCCCGTTTGAGGTCTCGCGATACGTCCACCGCGCCGACCAAACCGGCTTGCTCTACGAACTCCCCGTCGAGCAGGAGGTATGACCATGGCGACGGTAGCCATCCGCTCGTTCACGGCCGAAGATCTTGCCGGCGCCGCAGCCGCGTTGGTCGAGGTTCACGACACGGACGGGTACCCGGTGGAGGGGGTAGGGGACCCGGAGGCTTGGATCGCGTCGAAGGACGTCTTGACTGCATGGGTCGCGCAGAGCGGAAGCGCGATCGTGGGCCATGTGGCGGTGATGAAGCCTCAGGGCGAGGCCGCCGAGATGTGGATGAGGCAGAGCGGTGACGACGGCTCCCATGTGGGGGTTCTTGCAAGGCTTTTCGTGGTGAAGGCGGCGAGAAAGCAAGCCGTTGGCGAGCAGCTCGTGAACACGGCTGTGACCTTTGCGCGCGCGCAACAGCTCCGCCTTGTGCTCGACGTCATGGCGAAGGATGTGGCCGCCATCCGCCTGTACGAACGTCTCGGCTGGCACAAGATCGGCGAGACCATTCACCACTTCGGCGCCAGCGAGACCATCCCGGCCGTTTGCTACGTTGCCCCCGCCGACTGACCTGAGCTGTTACAGGTTTCTCTACCTCATCAAGGCCCCCGGCTGCGCTCCGCTCCGCCGGGCGCGCTCCCGGCTCTGGCCGCGCCCGCGCTCCTGCCTCCGGCCCGCTCGGCGCGCCGCCGCCGACGCGCGCCCACTGTGCAAGGCCGGGAAGGGATGAGCCGAGACCAGAGCCCGCGGCTTCAAGACATGCCTCCGGCGGGGGCGCTCCGGCACCGGGGGGAGGGGCGCCGTTCGCGGGTGCCGGCCGGTGCGTGGTGAGCGTCGTGGTGGCTCCCATCCCGACCACCTCCGACCCAGGCAGAGCCGAGCAGTCGCGGCCCAGGGCGTCAAGGTCGTTCGTACAGTGGCGCGCTCCACCTTGACGCCCTGAACCACGACCGCTCCACGGTGTGTGGGTCGAAGGCGGACGGGATGGGAGCCGGGGTTGAGTAGTGGTTGATCTTGGATCCCGAGGCTCGTCATAGCTCAACTGACGTGCAGAAACGCACTGTTCCTTGCATCGGAGGCACACGAATGTCGGCGGAGCCCGTTACGCTTATAAAAATCGCCCCTCAACCGAGGGGGCGTTCTTATAACCCCATGGGAGGGGTGCGTGATCGAGAACGCCTGGGCCAGGCCCGATGAACGCGGCGACTATGAAGTGCAGCTCGACCAACTGGGCCTGCGGTACGTGTACTTCGAGCGCTTGATCAGCGAAGGTGAGGAGGCCCGGGCTGGGGCGACGAAGGATGACGCGACCAACGCCGCCGGCACCCTTGACTACCTCGCGCGAGTGCGCACCCTGCGCTACCTGCTCCGCACCGAAGAGAGTTGGAAGCGCTACGACCCCAAGCAGTCCCCTCTCACGGTCAACCCAGCCAAGACGATGGCCATCGGCGTTCTGCTGGGTGACGCGCGCACCGGCTTGCCTGGCAAACCCCAGCCGCGCAGTCACAGACCGGCAGGTGTCGCCAAAGAGTCGATGGTGGCTCGCAACCAGGACCTCCCCCCAGGCCTTTTCCCGGTACCGGAGCAGGATGGGCCCGACGGCGAGCTCACGGACGACGAGTATGCACGTCTGGCCACGTGGTATTTGTTGACCTACCGGTACGTAGCGCGGCAGCAGGGCTTCGTTGAGGTGCGCAGCGAGCTGTCCCTGCCCAGTAGGGTTGGCCCCAAGGGCAAGATCGATAGCTGGGACCGGAGGATCCTCCTCCCCGCCCTGCGATTCAAAAAGACGTTCGATTACCCTACGGGTGACACTGGCTTCGACGTACCCGTTGAAGAGTGGTGAGATAGGGGCATTCCGGTCATATGTGAGGGTGGTGGTAGCAGATGATCTCTTCCTCGCGCATCGCCATCGCCCGCAAGCGCCGAGGGCTCACCCTTGCTGAACTCAGCGAGCGTGCCGGGGTGAGCCTTCAGAGCCTGTCCAACTATGAGACCGGGCGCACCGAACCCACCGAAGACACACTCTCCAGCATCTCGGCAGGATTGGGATTTCCGGAATCATTTTTTCGGAAACCTGAAGTCGAAATACTGCCCCTAGATGCCGTGTCATTTCGCGCCCGGAGTAAGCTGGCTGCGGGCCCCCGAGATGCAGCGCTGGCCGCCAGCACATTGGCGCTTGAGCTTAACGAGTGGATCGAACTCCGCTACAAACTTCCTACGGCTCAGCTCCCTACGCTGGGTCGTCTGGATCCTGAATCTGCGGCGGATGTACTAAGAACTCGTTGGGGGCTAGGTGAAGCGCCAGTCTCGAACATGGTTCACTTGGTGGAGTCGCGTGGCGTGCGCGTATTCTCTCTACCGCCTGAATTTTCTGACGTAGACGCTTTCTCCTTCTGGAGAAATGGTACGCCATTTATCTTTCTCAGTACGCTGAAAAGCCCAGAGCGCGGACGCTTCGACGTGGCCCACGAGCTAGGCCACCTTGTCCTCCACGGTGAGGAACGAGTGCTCCACGGCCCTCCGGCCGAGAAGGAGGCCAACTCCTTTGCCAGCGCTTTCCTGATGCCTCAGGATAGCGTAAGGGGCTCGATTCAAAATTCCCCCCTGCCATCTCAAATCGTGGCAGCAAAGGGCATCTGGAAAGTGGCAGCGATGGCGCTCACTTACAGGCTTCACGATCTTGGCATGCTATCGGATTGGCATTACCGCAAGGCTTGCATTGAGCTAAGTAAAAGTGGATATCGATCCACCGAGCATCGAGGCATGCCCGCGCGTGAAAAGTCGCAACTCTTGGAAAAGGTCTTCAGTATGGCGCACGGAAGGGGTATCTCCATACGCCAGGTAGCGGATGATCTCGACGTTAGCGCCCAAGAGCTCAGCAGTTGGATTTTCGGACTCGTAGTTACGTTGCGGGCGGGATCCGGTTCGAATGAGGCTCCAATTGTCTCCTCAAGACCTCGACTATCAATCGTTAGATGAGCGCGAGCATCCCTCTGGGAAATGGGTCGGCCCAGCTGCGTCCTGATGAGTGTCTAACTGCGTGACAATGCAGTTAGATGATGTCGGACGACCGTGGACACCGAAGGACGGTTGTTCGAGGTCCGAGGGCACCCGTCCCGAGGCCGAGCACTCCCACGAGTTGCTTCGGGACGAAGCAGTAGGTACGTCCTCGCCAAGCACTGATACAGCTACGGAGTACCGCAACCTCAGCGACCACCCCCGTCCGCCACCACCTCTCCGGGGCCCTGTAGCGGCCGGTATGACCGTCCCTGACCGATCCGGCTAGAGCTACGGATCAGAAGGTTGCAGGTTCGAATCCTGCCGAGTGCACAACAGGCCAGAGGCCCTCAGGAGAAATCCTGAGGGCCTCTGTCGTTGTGCGTAGGACGTGTGGTCGCGGGCACCGTCCGTCCCCGCGGAAGAAAGCGCGGGGACGGACGGTGCCGTGGGTGTGCTGTCCGGTACCGGTTGACCGGGCCAGGGGGTGCCGGTGACTCAGGCGAGGGGGCCGTTGCCGTGGCCCAGCAGGGCGGTCAGGCTCCCGGGCAGCGCCCCGGCATAGACCTCGATCTCGTCGATGTCCCCGTGCAGATAGTCGCCCCAGCTCTCGGCGGTCCGGGACCGGCCCACCTGCAACGGGCCCTCGCCGTGCAGACCGTCGGCCGAGTGCGCCGGGGCCCCGGCGGCGGTGCCGTCGACGTAGAGGGTGATCGTGTCGGCCTGGTCGTCGTAGACGACCGCCAGCCGGGTCGGGTTGTCGGGCATGGCCCGGTACGAGGCCATGACCGTGCTCTCGCCGGCCCCGCTCCCCGGTACGACCAGCTGCCAGGCGTGCGGTGCCGGATCGTAGCGGAGCTGGAGGGCGTCGGCCCCCTCTCCCGCCAGGGAGAGGACGGTCATGGGGTGGGCGGGGACGGCATCCGCCAGCCGGACGACGGTGCTCACGGTGAAGCTGTCCCCGGTGTCCACGACCGGTACGTCGGTGGCGGCCCAGCCGGTCTCACCGTCCAGGTGCAGGTGGCCGTGCCCGATCAGAGCGGGCTCGACCGGAACGCAGTCCGGGTCCAATCCGCACGGGTCGTCGGCGGGGGTCGTGTACAGCTCAGCTCCTGTCGGGCTCAGCCGCAGTGGTGCGCCGCCGTTCTGCCCGGGGCTCGCGCCGTCCGCCGCGGTCTCCAGCGCCCAGTACCCGCGCGGCTGCGGTGTCCGGTGGGCGAGGGCTGTCGCCTCTGCCGGCACCACCACCCGGTCGTGGACCTGGATTTCGCCGAGGTCGCCGTCCCAGCGGTTCCGATAGCCGACCGGGCCCTTGGCGCGGCCGATCTGGAAGGAGCCGGTCCCCTCCGCGGGGGTCGCCGTGACGGGGGTGCCGGTCTCGGTCCCGTTGACGTAGAGGTGGGCCAGGCCGGTCTCGGCGTCGTAGACGCCCAGCAGGTGGGCCCACTCGCCCGTTTCCGGCGCGCCTCCGGTGACGTGGGCGCCGCCCACGGTGAACGACCACGTCGGGGCGGAATCCCCGCCGTTCAGGCCGAGAGCGAACGCGGCCCGGGTCCCCGCGTCCTGGCTGACGATCGTCATGGCGCGGTCGGTCCGTCCCGGACGTGCCCAGCCGCTGACGGCGAAGGTGCCGCCGTCATCCACGACCGGAGCGTCCGGGGTCAAGAAGCCGTGCCCGCCGCCGTCCAGGTGGGCCGTGGACGTGAGGGAGGTGAGGGTGGGCGCCGGGCCGCCGAAGGTCACTCCGGCGCCGACGCGGGCATCGGCGCCCGAGACGGCGGCGGCGGACCCGGACCCGGCCGGGTCGGCGAGGGTCCAGCGGGCGGTGGGAGCGCGGCCGGCCTGCACCGCGATGGTGTAGGACGTTTCCCGGCTGCCGTGGCCGGCCCGGTCCACCGCGGAGACCGACAGGGTCGTCGGACCGGCCTTCGTCGGGAGACGGCGGACAGTCGCGGGGCCGCCCGTTTCGGCCGGGCTCACGTACTGCGGGCTCTCGCCGGTGAACTGGTACCGGTACGACACGACGTCGGCCGACGGGGAGTCCAGAACGAAGGTGCCGTAGACACCGACGCCGTCCTGCCACCCCTCCTCGGAGTAGTCCGGCGACGTGATGACAGCGGGCTCGGGCGGAGTGTCGTCGTACACGAAACGGCAGGCCGCACCGCCGTTTTCGGAGCTCCAGGCGGAGGTGGCGCTACCGTCGTCCGCCCGGACGTGCCAGGAGACGACCGTGTTGGCCGGCACCTCGTCCGGCATGCGCCAGACCTGCCGGAATCCTGACATCCCGGTGGTGAACGGGGTGTAGGTCAGGCGCTGTTCGGTGCCGCTGGGATCCGTCCACCAGGCCTCGAACTCGGCCTGCACCAGGTTGTCTTCGGACGGCTGGTTGTCCGCCTCGGAGTCGTGGAGGACCGCGGAGAGCACCGGAGGCTCGGAGAAGTACGTCTCCGCCTCACCGGTTGCGCACGCACCCGTCCCGGTCAGCAGATCGCTGATGCGCGCCTGTTCGGGCGGCACGTTGTCCGCCGCGTACGCGGCGCCGGTCCCGGTCGTGAGGACCACCGCGACGGCGCACCCCATCGCCAGGATTCCGGTGGTTCGTCGTCTTCTGTCCGGCAAGCTGCTCGTCCCCCCAGGGAAAGACATCCGTGCAGGTCGCACGGATCGTTGGGAGGCTAACAGCGCCAACTGACAGTTCCGTAGCGGATTTACGGTCCGTGGACGGAGCCGCGTCCGTCCACGGACCGCAGGGACCCTGCCGGGCCGGTCAGGATGCCGTCTCCGGCGTCGGGGCAGCCGCCGGGGCCGGGGCGGCCGTCTCCCGGGCCACGACCGGCCGGCGCCGCGACGGCACGCCGAGGGTGGGGTTGGCGACGCCCCAGGCGGCGCCCTTGCAGACGATTTCCTTGTAGAAGGCGGCGAGCCGTCCGGTCAGGGCCGCGCCGACCGCGCGGTCGTCGGCGGTGACGTACTGGATGAGGCCCTCCTTGCGGCCCAGTGAGACGCACTGGTTGAAGTAGCGGGCCGAGGGCTCGGGGAGCTTGTTCCCGGTCAGGCGGGCCGCGATGGTGTCGGCGGCCTGCCAGGCGACGGGGACGCCCGAGGCGCAGGACATCCGCAGGGGCTTGTCGCCCGGGCCGATGGCGTGGGCGGCGTCGCCGATGGCGTACACGTCCGGGTGCGAGACGGAGCGCAGGCTCCTGTCGACGACGATCTGGCCGGTGCCGGTGACCTCCAGGGTGCTGGCCTTCGCGATCGGGTGGACCGCGAAGCCGGCGGTCCACACCGTGACGGCTGCGGGGAGCGCGGTGCCGTCGGCGGTGACGACGTGGCCGGCCTCCACCGCGCCGACGGCGGTGTGCTCGCGAACGGTGATGCCGAGCTTGCCGGCCACCTTCCGCAGGTGGGCGCGGCCCTTGGGGGAGAGCCAGTCGCCGAGTTCGCCGCGGGCGGCGAGGGTGACGTCGAGGTCGGGGCGGGCCTCGGCGATCTCGGTGGCCGCCTCCACGCCGGTGAGGCCGGCGCCGACGACCACCACGGCCTGTCCGGCGCCGAGTCCGGCCAGGCGGTCGCGGAGCCGGAGGGCGCCGGGGCGGCCGGTGATGTCGTGGGCGTGCTCCGCGGTGCCGGGGACACCGTGGGTGTTCCAGCCGCTGCCGAGGGCGTACACGAGGGTGTCGTACGGGAGTTCCTCGGTCTCGGCGGCGTTCGGGGCGGAGACCGTGACGGTCCTGCGGTCGGCGTCCACGGCGGTGACCTTGGCGAGCCGGAGCTCGACGCCCGTACCCGCGAACATCTCGGCGAAAGGGCGGGGCCTGAGCTCCTGGCCGACCGCCAGCTGGTGCAGTCTGACCCGCTCGACGAAGTCGGGTTCGGCGTTGACGAGGGTGATGTCGACGTCCTCGCGGCGCAGCCGCTTGGCGAGGCGGCCGGCGGCGATGGCACCGGTGTATCCGGCTCCGAGGACGATGATGCGGTGCTTCTGGACGGTGTGGGCCTTCATTTCCCTGCTCCCTGTCTCGCGTCGCGTTCCGCGTGGTTCGCCTCTTGAACCGGACAGCCGGACGATTCCTGACAGGTGTGCGATGTGAAGCAGCTCACATCGGTCGGGGTGTGGTCAGAACGGGCGGACCAGGGGTTCGCCGTGGTCCCCCGCCGCCGCCCACCGCTCGGTCGCGCGGACCAGCTTGTCCGGGTTGACCTGGCTGCGGAACGCGGCGATGCCCTCGGCGGTGATCTCCATGCAGACGACCCCGATGACCCGGCCGTCGAGGACCACCACCAGGGCGGGCCTGTTGTTGGCGGTCGAGGCCCAGACCCCGGGGGAGCCGCCGGCGAGGTTGCGCTTGGCCTGGCTGGGCTTGAAGAGGCCCCGCATGAACTTCGCGACCGCGAGGGCTCCCTCGAACGCCGAGGCACGGGCCGGGACCTTGCCGCCACCGTCGCCGACGGCGATCGCGTCGCCGGTCAGAAGGCGCACGAGCGGTTCGGTACGGCCGCTGGTGGCGGCGGCGAGGAACTCGTGGACGATCCGCCGGGCGGCGGCCTCGTCGATCTCGGTACGGGCCTTGCCCTCCGCGACGTGCTTCTTGGCGCGGTGGTGGATCTGCTGGCAGGCGGCCTCGGTGAGGTCGAGGATCTCCGCGATCCGCCGGTGCGGGTAGCCGAACGCCTCCCGCAGTACGTACACCACGCGCTCGTTGGGGGAGAGGCGTTCCATGAGGGCGAGGACCGCGTACGAGACGGACTCGCGCTGCTCGACGGTGTCGGCGGGGCCGAGCATCGGGTCTCCGGCGAGCAGCGGCTCGGGCAGCCACTGGCCGACGTACGTCTCGCGCCGGGCGCGGGCCGAGGTCAGCTGGTTGAGGCAGAGATGGGTGAGGACCTTCGTCAGCCAGGCTTCGGGGACCTCGATGCGTCCGATGTCGGCGGCCTGCCAGCGCAGGAAGGTGTCCTGCACGGCGTCCTCGGCGTCGCTCGCGGAGCCGAGCAGGCGGTAGGCGATGGCTTCCAGGCGCGGTCGGGAGGCCTCGAAGCGGTCCACGTCGTCCATGGTCAGTGCCATGGCCCGGGATTGTAGTGCCCCTCTGCGGGTTCGGCCCGTGCGGAGGGAAGTTGGCGGGAGGTGGGGCGGGGAGGGGGATCGGTCTCCCCCACCCCCGCCGCGGCGCCGCGGGCCCACCACGCCGGACGGGCCGGCGGACCGTCGCGTCACCGCTTACGGCGGAGGACCGCCGAGATGACGGCGGGCAGGGCCCCGAGCACGGGCACCACGTCGTCGCGGCGGGCCCGCAGGAGCGCCACGAGGCAGATGAGGGTGACGCACCCGAGGCCGATGGCGAGGGCGAGTGGCAGGAAGGCGAGCGCGGCGATGTCCGTGAAGTTCATGCGTGTCTCCGGTTCAGGTTGGGTGGGAGTGCGGGTGCGGTCGTCGGTGGTGCGAAAAAGGTGTCCCCTCCGGACAACGGGCATGTGGGACGGGGTGTGGGGGTGCTGCGGCTCGTGCGCCGCCTGCCGGTGGGGTCGGTGACTCCGGTGGTGAGAGCTCCGGCGACGGCGTCGACGACGGATCACCGCGGCGAGGCCACACTCGGGGAGCGAGGGGTTAGCACCGCAAGCCCCGGCACCCACGGGCGCGCTGGGAGGCCGTGACCGTCCGGGCGCCGCCGGACACGCCCTAGGGTTGATCCCTCGTTGTTCGTGGCGGTCTCGGGCCCGGGAGGTTCTCGGCATGGGTTGGCAGTGCACCGGAGTGCGGTGGCCTGGGGACGCCCCCGAGCTGGAGTGGCGGAACGGGCGGGCCCGGCGGGGGAGCGTGCTCGCCTACGGGAGCGAGCTCGGCTTCCGGGCCCTCGGGGAGCGGGTCTGCGTCGGCGCGCGGGGGAACGCCTGCCCGCTCGCGGCACCGGTGCCGGGCCGGTCCACGGGGGCCCGGTGCGCGGAGTGCGCGCGGCTGGACCGGGCGCACTCGGTGGCTGCGGACACGATCGCGGACGACCCGCGCACCTACCGGGTCTACCTCGCCTGGTTCGGGCCCGGGATGGTGAAGGTCGGGATCACCGCCGAGGAGCGTGGTGCCGCTCGGCTGCGGGAGCAGGGGGCCGTGGTCTTCAGCTGGCTGGGCCGGGGGCCGCTCATGGCGGCCCGGCGGACCGAGGAGGTGCTGCGCGCCGCGCTGGGCGTGCCGGACCGGATTCCGTACGCCCGCAAGCGCGCGGTGCGCGGGGTGCTGCCGGGTGCGCGGGAGCGCTCCGCCGAGGTGGCGGAGCTGTACGGGCGTGCGGCGGCGCTCGAAGGGCGGGGCTGGCCGGAGTCGCTGGAGCGGCTGCCGTACGAGGCCGTGGACCACGCGGGGATCTTCGGGCTGGCACATCTGGAGCTGGAGCCTGCTGCGGGCGCCGGGGCGGTACGGGAGCTGGTCGCGGGCGGCGGGGTGGCCGGGCGGCTGGTGGCCGCCGCCGGACCGGATCTGCACCTGGCGACGGGCGGCGGCGACGGTGGTGGTGGCGCGGTGGTGGTGGTCGACACCCGGCTGATGACCGGCTGGGAGCTCGTACGGGCCGCCGGGGCGCCGACGGCGGGCGGTGAGCTCCCCGGCGGGAGCACCGGGAGCACCGGGAGCACCGGGAGCACCGAGAGCGCGGGAAACGCGGGGAGCGCGGGGAGCGCGAGGAAGGCCGGCGGCTGGGGGCCGGGGGTGACCGTTCCGGTCGAGGAACTGGGGCCCGGCGCGGTGCAGGACGGGCTCTTCTGACCGGTTCCTTTTTGATTCGGTTCGTTCTTGGTCTCCTCATGACCAGAGCCTTGGTCTCCTCATGACCAGAGCCTGACTCGTTTCTCAGGCTTTTCACAGAAACGGGCAAGCTCCCTCTCAGAGCGGTCTCACAGGGTGGAGGGATGACGACGACCTCGCCCCAGGGGCGTACCGAACTTCTCCGGGCCGACCGCAACTCCGCCAACCCCGTCCGCGTGCTCGTGGTGGACGACGAGCCGCCGCTCGCCGAGCTGCTCTCGATGGCCCTGAGATACGAGGGATGGGACGTGCGCAGCGCCGGGGACGGTGCCGGTGCGCTGCGGACCGCCCGGGATTTCCGCCCCGACGCGGTGGTGCTCGACGTGATGCTGCCGGACATGGACGGGCTGGCGGTGCTCAGCAAGCTGCGCCGCGACCACGCCGACGTGCCGGTGCTCTTCCTGACCGCCCGGGACGCGGTGGAGGACCGGATCGCGGGGCTCACGGCGGGCGGCGACGACTACGTCACCAAGCCGTTCAGCCTGGAGGAGGTCGTGGCGCGGCTGCGCGGACTGATCCGCCGCTCCGGCACGTCCACCTCGGCCCGCAGCGAGTCCACACTCGTCGTCGGCGACCTGGTGCTCGACGAGGACAGCCACGAGGTCAGCCGCGGCGACACCTCGATCCACCTCACCGCCACCGAGTTCGAGCTGTTGCGCTTCCTCATGCGCAACCCCCGCCGGGTGCTGAGCAAGGCACAGATCCTGGACCGGGTGTGGAACTACGACTTCGGCGGCCAGGCGAACGTGGTCGAGCTGTACATCTCCTACCTGCGCAAGAAGATCGACGCCGGCCGCACGCCGATGATCCACACCCGCCGCGGCGCGGGCTACCTCATCAAGCCCGGCGAGTAGCGGGGATGCGCGGGCGGACCGGGAGCGGCCGGACCATCGGTGGGGCGGGCGCCCGTGGTGGGGCCGGCGGCCGGGGGAAGGGCGGCCGGCCCTGGACGCTGCGGACCCGGCTGGTGGTCTCCGCCGTCTCGCTGATCGCCGTCGTCGCGGCCGTGATCGGCTCGGTGACCGCGATCGCCTTCCACAGTTACATGTACGGGAAGCTGGACGACCAGCTGGACTCCATCGCGATCCGGGCCGGGCTCGGCCCGGGGGCCGGTGAGCCGGGGCCCGGTGGTGGTCCGGGCGGCAGCGGTCTGCTCGACTTCATCGGCAACGGCGGCCAGCCCATCGGTACGGTCGGCGCGGTCGTCGCCGGGGACGGCACGGTCCTCGACTCGAAGGTCTTCGCCGACCAGGGCGAGGACACCATGCCCAGCTCCACCCCGCTGTCCGGCGCCCAGACCAAGGCTCTGGAGGCCTCCGGCGCGTCCGGCGACTCGGCCACGCACGACGTCGACCTGCCCGGACTCGGCTCCTATCGCGTCGAGTCGGCCTCCGCGAAGGGCGGGGTCACGTTCCTCGTCGGCATACCGAGCGAGGAGGTGAGCGGGGACATCGCCACGCTCATCCTGGTGGAGGTCTGCGTCACCGGGGCGGGACTCATCGCGGCCGGGATCGCCGGCGCCACGATGGTCGGCGTAGCGCTGCGCCCGCTGCGCCGGGTCGCCGCCACCGCGACACGTGTCTCCGAACTCCCGCTGCACAGCGGCGAGGTGGCCCCGCTCGTGCGCGTACCCGAGGCGGAGGCCGATCCGCGCACCGAGGTCGGGCAGGTCGGTGCCGCGCTCAACAGGATGCTGGGACACGTCGGTTCGGCCCTGGCCGTCCGGCAGGAGAGCGAGACGCGGGTCCGGCAGTTCGTCGCGGACGCCAGCCACGAACTGCGCACCCCGCTCGCCTCGATCCGCGGCTACGCCGAACTGACCCGGCGCGGGCGCGAGTCCATCGGGCCCGACACCCGGCACGCGCTGGGGCGCATCGAGTCCGAGGCCGAGCGGATGACCGGGATGGTGGAGGACCTGCTGCTGCTGGCCCGGCTCGACGCGGGCCGGCCCCTCGACCACCGCCCCACCGACCTCTCGCCCCTCGTCGTGGACGCGGTGAGCGACGCCCGTGCGGCGGACCGCGCCCGGTCGGCCGAGGGCGGGCACCTCTGGCGGCTGGAGCTGCCGGACCTGCCCGCGACGGTACGGGCCGACGCGACCCGTATCCATCAGGTGCTGGTCAATCTGCTGGGCAACGCGCGCAGCCACACCCCTCCCGGCACCACCGTCACCGCGTGCGTGCGCACGGAGCCCGGGTCCGGCTGGGTGACGCTGGAGGTGCGCGACGACGGGCCGGGGATCCCGGCCGCGCTGCTGCCGCACGTCTTCGAACGGTTCGCCCGGGGGGACGCCTCGCGCTCGCGCCACGCGGGCTCCACCGGCCTGGGGCTCGCCATCGTGCAGGCCGTCACGGCCGCGCACGGCGGGGAGGTCCAGGTGCGCTCGGTGCCGGGGGACACAGTGTTCTCCGTCCGGCTGCCGGCCTGCGCGGACCCCGGCGCGGAGAGCCACCGGACACCCACAGTTCACATCAACTCCCTTACGAATAACGCTATGTGAGGAACTGTCAGGTCGGCCTGGGAACTCACAGCCCGACCACAGCCTCAGCACAACGGTGTGACAGGGCGGCCCGCGAGTGTCGGACCATGCGAACCGACAACCCCTGGAGCGCCGGCACCAGTGCCCTGCCGGCCCGGCAGCATCTTCCGGCCGGGACGGTGGACGCGCACGGAGCGCCCGTACTCGTACTCGACGTGGTCGTACCCGTGTACAACGAGGAGAAGGACCTTGAAACCTGTGTGCGACGGCTGCACGAGCACCTGACCCGGACCTTCCCCTACCGCTTCCGCATCACGATCGCGGACAACGCGAGCACCGACACCACCCCGCGGGTGGCGTCCCGGCTCGAAGCGCTGCTGCCGGAGGTGGTCTCGTACCGGCTGGAGCAGAAAGGGCGCGGACGCGCCCTGCGTACCGTGTGGTCGCGCTCCGGCGCACCGGTACTCGCGTACATGGACGTCGACCTCTCGACCGATCTGAACGCGCTGCTGCCGCTGGTCGCGCCGCTGATCTCCGGCCACTCGGACCTGGCGATCGGCTCGCGGCTGGCGCGCAGCGCGCGGGTGGTGCGCGGGTCGAAGCGCGAGTTCGTCTCCCGCTCCTACAACCTGATCCTGCGCTCCTCGCTCTCCGCCCGGTTCAGCGACGCCCAGTGCGGGTTCAAGGCGATCCGGCGCGAGGTGGCCGAACGGCTGCTGCCGATGGTCGAGGACACCGGCTGGTTCTTCGACACCGAGATGCTGGTGCTCGCCGAGCGGGCCGGGCTGCGCATCCACGAGGTGCCGGTCGACTGGATCGACGACCCCGACTCCACGGTGCACATCGTGAAGACCGCCACCGAGGACCTGAAGGGTGTCTGGCGGGTGGGCCGGGCCCTGGCCGTCGGCGCGCTGCCGCTCGACCGGCTGGCCAGGCCGTTCGGCGACGACCCCCGGGACCGTACGGTGCCCGGCGTACCGCGCGGGCTGGCCCGGCAACTGGTCGGGTTCTGCGTGGTCGGGGTGCTCTCCACCGCCGTCTACCTGGCGCTCTACTCCCTCTTCCGGCTGGGCGTCGGCCCGCAGCCGGCCAACGCGGCGGCCCTGCTGGTGTCCGCCGTCGCCAACACGGCCGCCAACCGCCGCCTCACCTTCGGGGTACGGGGCCGGGGCGGGGCGGTCCGCCACCAGGCGCAGGGCCTCGTGGTCTTCGCCATCGGCCTCGCGCTCACCAGCGGTTCGCTCGCCGCGCTGTCCACCACGGCCCCCTCCACCTCGCACTCCACTGAGGTCGCCGTGCTGATCGCGGCCAACCTGGCGGCGACCGTGCTGCGCTTCCTGCTGCTGCGCGCCTGGGTCTTCCCGGAGCGCCGCGACGAGAGGCCCGCTCCGGCGGCTGCCGCCCCGGTGCCGCCCGCCGACAGCAGGCCCGGCGCGCGCCCCGCCGAACACCCGGCCCCCTTCGACGCCTTCGGTACCGCCCCGAAGACCACCCCGGCCGGAGTCGCCCGTACGGCTCCGATCACGGCCCCCGGCACCGTCCCGTACGCCGACGACGAACTGAGGAACGCCCGATGACCGCCTCCCTCCACCCCGACGCGTACCCCGCGCCACCGCCGCCCCCGGTGCCGCCCGCCGCGCCCCAGGCCTCCCACCGGGCGGCTCCCGCCGACGGGACCGGCCGGGCGGGACGGCTCTGGCGCGGCAGGCCCGAGGACCCGGCCTGGGCGCGCCCGGCCTTCCTCGGCCTGCTGCTGGTGGTCGCGCTCGCCTACGTCTGGAACCTCAGCGCCTCCGGGTACGCCAACTCCTTCTACTCCGCGGCCGTCCAGGCCGGCAGCGAGAGCTGGAAGGCGTTCTTCTTCGGCTCCTCCGACGCGGCCAACGCGATCACCGTGGACAAGCCTCCGGCCGCCCTCTGGCCGATGGCGCTCTCGGTGCGGATCTTCGGCCTCGGCTCCTGGGCGATCCTGCTGCCCGAGGTGCTGATGGGCGTCGCCACCGCCGGGGTGCTCTACGCGGCCGTGCGCCGCCGCTTCAGCGCCGCGGCGGGCCTCCTCACGGTGGGCGCGTTCGCGCTGACCCCGGTCGCCGCGCTGATGTTCCGCTTCAACAACCCCGACGCGCTCCTCGCGCTGCTGATGACCGTCACCGTCTACTGCGTGCTCCGCGCGGTGGAGAACGGCCGTACCAAGTGGCTGGTCTGGGCAGGTGTCGCGGTCGGGATCGCCTTCCTGGCGAAGACCCTCCAGGCGTTCCTGATCCTGCCGCCGCTGGCCGTGCTGTACGCGGTCGTCGCGCCCGTCCCCGTCCGCAAGAGGTTCGGCCAACTGGCCCTCTCGGCCCTGACGATGGTCGTCGCGGGCGGCTGGTGGGTGGCGATCGTCGAGCTGTGGCCCGCCTCCTCCCGCCCGTACATCGGCGGCTCGCAGAACAACTCCTTCCTGGAACTGACCTTCGGCTACAACGGACTCGGCCGCATCAGCGGCGACGAGACCGGCAGCGTCGGCGGCGGTGGTGGTGGCGGTCAGGGCGGCGGCTGGGGCGAGACCGGCATCGGCCGTATGTTCAACTCCGAGATCGGCAGCCAGATCAGCTGGCTGCTGCCCGCCGCGCTGATCCTCCTGGTGGCCGGGCTCTGGCTCACCCGGAAGGCATCGCGCACCGACGCGCGCCGGGCCGCGTTCCTCGCCTGGGGCGGGTCGCTGCTGATGACCGCGCTGGTCTTCAGCTTCATGGCCGGCATCTTCCACCAGTACTACACGGTGGCCCTCGCCCCCTACCTCGCGGCGCTCGTCGGCATCGGTGCCGTCGCGCTGTGGGAGGAGCGGGCCGATTGGTGGGCGAGTTCGGTGCTGGGCGCGACCGTCGCCGCCACCGCGGTCTGGGCGTACGTCCTCCTCGGCCGGACCCCGGACTACCTGCCGTGGCTGCGCTGGACGGTCCTGCTCTTCGGCCTGATCAGCGCCGTATGGCTGGTGTTCGCGGGACGGGTGGGACGGCCGCTCGGGCTCGTGGTCGCGGCGGTCGCGACCGCCGCGTCACTGGCCGGCCCGGCCGCGTACACGGTGTCCACGCTGAACACCGGACACCAGGGCTCCATCGTCACGGCCGGCCCCTCCGGCGCCAGCGTGATGGGGGGTGGCGGCGGCCCCGGCGGCGGAGGCGGCGGCATGCAGCCCCCCGGCGGCATGACCGCCCAGGGCAACGGCCAGGGCAACGGCGGCCAGGGCAACGGCCAGGCGGGTGGCCCGAACGGCCAGTTCCCCGGCGGCGGTACGCCTCCCACCGGTACGGCTCCGAACGGCACGGCGGGGCAGATGCCCGGCCAGGGCACGGGCGGCCAGAACGGCACGAACGCCGGCGGGATGCCGGGCGGCATGGGCGAAGGCGGCCCGGGCGGTGGCGGTGGAGGCGGCATGGGTGGCCTGCTCAACGGCGCCACGGTCTCGGCCGAGGCGCAGAAGCTCCTGGAGAAGAACGCCGACGACTACACCTGGGTCGCGGCGGCGATCGGTTCGCAGAACTCGGCCAGCTACCAACTCGCCACCGGGGATCCGGTGATGGCCATCGGCGGCTTCAACGGCAGCGACCCCTCCCCGACGCTGGCGCAGTTCAAGAGCCAGGTGTCCGCCGGGAAGATCCACTACTTCATCGGCGGCGGCATGGGCATGGGCGGCGGAGACAGCGGCACGTCCTCGAAGATCTCGGCCTGGGTCGAGGACACCTTCAAGGAGGTGACCGTCGGGAGTGCCACCTTCTACGACCTGACGCAGCCCAAGAGCTGACACGGTCCACGGCGGCACCTCATGAAGACCACCCGTCCCCACGGGTGAGGAGGGCCCGGCAGCAGCCCCATGGCTGTTGACCGGGCCCGACTCGGTCGGGGGACGGAATGCGGGCCGGGAACGCTGGGCCGGGCCCCGCGCTCAGTCCGCCTCCGCGACCCGTGCCGCGTACGTCCAGAACTCCCGCATCAGCTCCGGCGGCTTCGGCCCGCCCAGTTCGACCTGGGTCAGCAGCAGGGTGGCCAGCCCGGTGGACGGGACGATGTGCCCGGCGGTGCCGGTGCCGCCGATCCAGCCGTACCGCCCGCGTACGTTCCACGGGTCCTGGATCTCCACGTCGACCGACCCGCCGAACCCCCAGCCCTGCCCCTCCGTGAAGAGGCCGCTCGCCCTCCGCTGGGCCGGGGTGAGGTGGTCGGTCAGCATCTGCCGCACCGAAGCGGCCGACAGCAGCCGCGTCCCGTCGCCGGCCAGGCCGCCCGCGAGGAGCATCCGGGCGAAGGCGAACCAGTCGTCGGCGGTGGAGACCAGACCGCCCGCCCCCGAGGGGAACGCCGGCATGCTGCTCCACTGCCCGTCCGCCGCGTCGACCAGGTCGAACCCGCCGTCCTGGTGCGCCCGGTAGTAACCGGTGAACCGGCCGAGGTCCGCCGCCGGGACGGCGAACCCGGTGTCCTTCATGCCGAGCGGTTCGAACAGCCGCTCCGCCAGGAACTCCGGCAGCGACCGCCCCGAGACCCGGGCGATCAGCACCCCGAGGATGTCCGAGCAGGTGTTGTAGAGCCACGCCTCGCCGGGCTGCCGAAGCAGCGGGATGCGCGCCAGGGTCCGCATCCAGGTGTCCGGCTCCGCCACCGCCTGAGGCTGCGGCGGGCCCTGGTTCAGCTCGGAGAAGAGCGGCGCGACGGCCGGCAGCGCGAAGTCGGAGGGGAAGCCGTACCCGGCACGGAAGGTGAGCAGGTCGAACACGGTGATCGGCCGCCTGGCCGGTACGACGTCGTCGATCGGGCCGTCCGGCGTCGTGACGACCTTGGGAGCGCCCAGTTCCGGCAGCCAGGTCCCGACGGGCTGGCCCGGGGTCAGCCGCCCCTCGTCGACCAGCACCATCGTGGCGGCGGCGACGATCGGCTTGGTCAGGGAGGCGATCCGGAAGATGGTGTCGCGGGCCATCGGTGCGGACCCGTCGGTGTCCGCCGAGCCGGACGCGGTCACGTCCACGCGGTCGCCACGGGCCACGAGAGCCACGGCACCCGGGGCGGCGCCCCGTTCGACGTGGGGTTCCAGGAATGCGCGCAAGTCCGTCGTCATGGGACCCACCTTCGCGGTCCTCCCGCCGGAAGGAGGACTCCCGCGCCGACCGGGCCGCCGACCGCGCGTGCCGTGCCGACCGGTGGCAAACCCGGCCCGGGCACCTGTTCGCCCGTTCGGGTGAGTGCCGGACATTCACTTGTACGCCGTAGAAGAGCTCCCTTACGGTGTATGGCGATCGCTCCGTACCGCCAGTCCCGCAACGCCAGTCCCGCCCCGGCCACCGCCGGCCGCCGCGCAGCAGGCTGTCCCGTAGGAGACCGCATGACGGCGAACGCCTCAACCCCTTGTGCCGGCCCCGAACCCGGCCCCGGCCCCGAACCCGCCCTCCGCCCGCCTCCGCACCCCCGGCGCTGGCTGATTCTCGGCGTGATCTGCCTCGCCCAGCTCACCGTGCTGCTCGACAACACCGTCCTCAACGTCGCGATCCCCTCCCTCACCGGGGAGTTGGGTGCGTCCGGGGCCCAGGTGCAGTGGATGATCAACGCCTACTCGCTCGTCCAGTCGGGCCTGCTGCTCACCGCGGGCAGTGCCTCGGACCGCTACGGCCGTAAGAAAGCCTTGCTCGCCGGGCTCGCGGTCTTCGGAGTCGGCTCGCTGGTGGCGGCGTTCGCCCAGAGCCCCGGCCAACTCGTCGCGGCCCGTGCCGGGATGGGGGTCGGCGGGGCGCTGCTGCTCACCAGTACGCTCGCCGTCGTGGTCCAGGTCTTCGACGAGACCGAGCGGGTCCGCGCCATCGGGCTCTGGGCCACGGTCAGTTCCCTCGGCTTCGCGGCCGGGCCGCTGCTCGGCGGGGTGCTGCTCGGCCACTTCTGGTGGGGCTCGATCTTCCTCGTCAACCTCCCCGTCGCCGCCCTCGGGCTGGTCGCCGTGGCCCGCCTCGTACCGGAGTTCAAGAACCGGGACGGCGAACGCCCGGACCTGCTCGGTGCGTTGCTCTCGACGATCGGCATGGGTGCCGTGGTGTACGCGATCATCTCCGGGCCGGAACACGGCTGGGCCTCCTTCCGGGTGCTGCTGCCCGCGCTCGCCGGGGCGGCCGTACTGGCCGGGTTCGCGCTCTGGGAGCTGCGCGTGCCGTACCCGATGCTCGACATGCGCTTCTTCCGGAACCGGTCCTTCGTCGGCGCGGTGACGGGCTCGGTGCTGGTCACGTTCGGGATGGGCGGCTCGCTCTTCCTGCTCACCCAGCACCTCCAGTTCGTGCTCGGCTACGAGCCGTTGGAGGCGGGGCTGCGCATCGCCCCGCTCGCGCTCACCGTGGTCGCCCTCAACCTCACCGGTCTCGGCGCCCGGCTGGTGCCCCGGATGGGTACCCCCGCCACGATCGCGACCGGGATGTCGCTGCTGGCGGCCGGTCTTGCCGCGGTGGCGCTGCTCGCCCCGCACGGGTACGCGGGCATGCTGCTCGGCCTGGTCGTGATGGGGGTGGGGATCGCCCTCTCGGGCCCCCCGATGGCCGCCGCGATCATGGGCGCCATCCCGCCGGAGCGCGCCGGGGTGGGTGCGGGCGTCAACGGCACCCTCGCCGAGTTCGGTAACGGCCTCGGGGTCGCCGTCCTCGGCGCGGTCCTCACCTCCCGCTTCGCCGCGTTGCTGCCCCTCGCCGCCGCCGGTGCGGCCTCCCTGCCCGCCGCACTGGCGGCGGCCGGGGACGGCCCGGAGCGCACCGCCGTCACGCACGCCTTCGCGTCCGGGCTGGAGCGAGGCCAACTGGTGGGCGCGGCGGCGGTCCTGGTCGGCGGGCTGGCCGCCGCGTCGCTGCTGCGCAGGGCGGAGCGGGCCGGCGGAACTCCCGGTGCGGAGGAAAGCCCGAACACGCCGGGGGAGCCGACCGGTTCGGCGGCATAGCATCGGACGGGACATCCGGGGCATCCGTGACGGTGTCCCGCCCGGTCCGTCCCCCGGGCAGACGAGGAGAGTGCGCCATGGTGTCCGCGGCAGACCGGGCGGAGGAGCCCGCGCCGAGAACGGCTCCGGCCCCATCGGCCATGCGGACCAGCGTGTGGCTCACCGAGCGCCCGGCCTCGCGTACCCGCAGGTCGGAGGGTTCGCCCGCCGGCCTCGACCGGGACCGGATCACCGCCGCGACGGTCCGGCTGCTGGACGCGGAGGGCCTGGCGAAGTTCTCCATGCGCCGCCTGGCCGCCGAACTGGACGTCACCGCGATGTCCCTCTACTGGTACGTCGACACCAAGGACGACCTGCTGGAGCTGGCCCTCGACTCGGTCCACGGCGAGATCGCGGCTCCCCGCGAGGACGCCGCCTGGCCCGACCGCCTGCGCGAACTAGCGGCCGCGTACCGGGCGTTGCTGGTACGCCACGTGTGGGCGTCCTCGCTCGTCGGGAGCTTCCTCAACATCGGACCGCACTCCCTGCTCTTCACCCGCGCCGTGCAGGACGTGATCCGGGCGACCGGTCTCCCCCTGCACCGGCAGACCGGGGCGCTCTCCGCGGTCTTCCAGTTCGTGTACGGGTTCGGCACCATCGAGGGCGACCTCCGCCGCCGCTCGGCCGCCGCCGGGGTCAGCCAGGACGAGTACTTCCAGCAGGCGATGACCGCGTACCGCTCCGAGCCGAGCCTCAAGCCGGTCGTCGACGTCTCGCAGGGCCTGATGGACGCGCGCGGCGGCGACACGGTCGAGGAGATGCGTGAACGGGACTTCGCCTTCGCGCTGGACCTGCTGATCGCGGGCATCGAGACGATCCGGGACCGCTGAGACGAGCGGTACGACGCGTCGCGAACGGACCGGCGCCCCCGGCACCCCGGCGACCTCGGCGACAACGAGGGGTTGACGTGACAACGAGGGGTTGTCATCCTGGGGCCATGGCAGAAACGACGGACCTCACCGCGCACGAGCAGACCTTCGACCGCATCAGGGAGGCCCGGGACCGGGCCGTCCACCACACCCGGCTGGCCCGGGAGTCCGCCGTCGAACGCCGGGACCTGATGCAGGGCCTCATCGGCCAGGGCGTGTCCCAGGCGGACATCGCCCGCGAACTGGGCGTGAGCCGCCAGGCCGTCCAGAAGATGCTGGCCTGCTGAGACCCGGCCCCCTGCCGCGGCCCGATCCGGACGGAAAAGCCCGGCCGGGCGGCCCGTCAGTAGCCGCGGCGCACGTCCACGGCCAGCTCCGGCCGCCGTCCCGCGACCGACTCCGCCCAGCAGGCGGCGAAGTCGGCGACGATGTCCCCGTCCTCCGTGATGCCCGCCGAATGGGAGGTGACGACCGTGCGCGGCAGCCGCCAGCACGGATCACCGGGGGCGGCCGGCTCGGACGGGAGCACGTCCAGCACCGCTCGCCGTACCGCCCCGGCCCGCAGCGCCGTCTCCAGCGCCGGCAGGTCCACCGTCGCCCCGCGCCCCACGTTGACGAACGACGCCCCCTGCACGCACCCGAAGCGCTCCGCCCCGAAGTAGCCCTCCGTGGCGGCGGTGAGCGGCAGCGCCGCGACCACCCAGCGCGCCTCGCCCAGCGCCTCCCGCTCGGCGTCCCCGCCGGCCGCCACCACCCGGTCGAAGCCGGCCGGCGGGACGGCGGGCGCGGTCCGGGCCACCCCGACCGTGCGGAGCCCGCAGGCCCGCAGCAGGGAGGCCACCGCCGAGCCGATCCGGCCGGTGCCGTGGATCAGCGCGGTCTGCCCGGCGGCGAGTTCGGACGGTTCGCGCCGCCACTCCTCGCGCGCGTGCCGCGCCGCGAACTCCGGTACCGACTGGCACTCGGCCAGCACCCAGGCCAGCACGTACTGCGCGATCCGCTCGCCCATCCGGCCGACCGTCCGGGTCAGCAGCGCCCCGGCGGGCCAGGTGCCGGGCGCGAGCAGCGCGTCCGTACCGGCGTTGACGCTGTGGAACCAGATCAGTTCATCCTCGGGCAGACCCGCCGGGCGGGTGGCCCCGACGTAGACGACCGGTCCCGTACCGCCCGGTGGCCCGTCCGCCGGGTACGCGGCCCACGGGCGCCCGGTGGTCGCCGCCAGCCCCAGGCGGACGGCCGGGGAGACCTCGGGGGCGGTGAGCAGCCGGGCCCGGGTGAGGAGGCCGGGGCCGGGCGGGACCGTGGTCGCGGAAGTCAATCGGGGCGGTCCTCAGGCGTCCGTGCCCGTGACGAGCCGGGCGGGGAAACCGCCGGTGGCGATGGGTCCCCAGCGCTCCGGGGTGATCCGGATGATCGACTTGCCCTGCTTGATCATGGCGGCCCGGTACTCGTCCCAGTCCGGGTGCTCGCCGGAGATGTTGCGGAAGTACTCCACGAGCGGCTCGACCGAGTCCGGCGCGTCGATGACCTCGGCGGAGCCGTCGATCTGCACCCAGGGGCCGTTCCAGTCGTCGGAGAGGACGACCACGCTGACCTTGTCGTCCCGCTTGGCGTTGCGGGTCTTGGCACGCTCCGGGTAGGTGGAGACCACGATCCGCCCGGAGTCGTCCACCCCGCAGGTCAGCGGGGATGCCTGGGGGCGGCCGTCGGACCGCGCGGTGATCAGCAGCGCCCGGTGCCGGGGCCTCACGAACTCCAGCAACTCGTCACGGTCGGCGGTGGTGTTGGTCGCGATGTGGGGAGCCATGTGCCCAGCTTAGGCGGTGTCCGCACAGCCCGCCCGGGACGTCCGGAGGGCCTGCCACCGGCCCCCGGACGCACGGCGGGCCGGTCACCGGCGGAGGGCGTACCCTCCGCGGCGGCCGGCCCGTCGCGTACGGCTCAGGAGGGCAGGGAAGAGCCCTGGACCGCCTGGACGTCCAGCTCCACGCGGAGCGTCGTGCCGATGGCGGAGATGCCCGCCTTCACGACCTGGTTGTAGTTCATGGCGAAGTCGTCACGGCGCAGCTCGGCCGTCGCGCGGAACGCCGCCCGGACCCCGCCCCACGGGTCGGGGCCGGTGCCGAGGTAGGTGAGGTCGAGGTCGACGGGGCGGGCGATGCCCCGCATGGTCAGCTCGCCCTCGACCGTCCAGCGGTCCGGACCGGCCGGGACCAGCGCGTGGGAGGTGTACGAGAGTTCGGGGAACCGGTCCACGTCGAGGAAGTCGGCGGACCGCAGGTGCTTGTCGCGCAGGCCGTTGCCGGTGTCGATGCTCGCCGCGTCGATGACGGCGTCCACCCGGGACCGGGCGATGTCCTCGTCGATCACGATCCGGCCGCTGAACTCGGTGAACCGGCCGCGCACGCTGGAGATGCCCAGGTGCTGGGCGGAGGCGGCCACCGAGCAGTGCGCGGGGTCGAGCGACCAGTCGCCGGGCGGCGGGAGTTCCACGCCGCCCTGCCGGGCCAGGACCACGGTGCCGGCCTCGATCCGGCCGCTGGCCGTCACGAGGGCGGTGGAGGCTGCGGGGGCGTAACCGATGGCGGTCACGATCACCGTGTACGCGCCGGCGGGCAGCGGCTCTTCCGTGCGGGTCGCACCGTCTTCGTCGGCGGTGGCGCGCAGTATCTGGTTGCCGGTCATGTCGGTGACCGTGACGATCGCGTGCTGGACCGCCCAGCCGTCCCGCGTCCGTACCTGTGCGCGAAGTCCCATACCGTTCTCTCTCCTTGTTCACTGGCTCGCTGACTCGCCGTCTCGTGGAACGAGTCGGGCCCCGGCGGGCGGTGCGGCAGGCCGTCCCCTGCCTGCCGCACGCTCCACCGGGGCCCATTTCCACCGGCCGGGACAGACTCTCCGCTGAAAGTGCCGTCCCGCCAGGGGTCTTTACCGCTCGGTCACTCGCCGGGGTGGACGAGTTCGATGTCGTGTCCGTCGATCCCGTGACCGGCGACGGTCACGGTGCTCGCCACCGGCGGGTAGCCGGTCGCGACGACGGAGTACTCGCCGGCGTCCAGATCGGTGAAGGCGTACGCGCCGTCCGCACCGGTCGTGGAGGTGGCGACGACATTGCCGGCGGCGTCGATCAGGGTGACGCGGGCGTCCGTGAGCGCGGTACCGGCGGCACCGGCGCGCACCACGCCCTGGACGAGGGCACCGGCCTGGAGGGCGGCCTCGACCCGGGTGACACCCGTGCCGGCGATCTCCACCGGGAGGGCCAGCGGGCGGTAGCCGTCCGCGTTCACCGCGAGGGTGACCGTGCCGGGGACCAGCTCGCCGAAGGCGAAGTCGCCGCTCTCGCCGGAGGTGCCGGTGGCGAGTACGTCACCGCGCACGTCGGTCACGATCACCATGGCGCCCTGGACCGGAGTACCGGCCTCGGCGGCCCGGACCGTACCGGCCAGTCCGCTCGTGCCCGAGAGCAGGATGTCGTAGGCCAGCGGCTCGTCACCGACGACCACCGTGGACGCCTGCGGCTGGCAGCCGTCGGCGGAGGCGATCAGCACGTAGCTGCCGTTGCCCGGGGCGTCGAGGACGTACGAGCCGTCCGCCTGGGCCACCGAGCGGCCCAGCTGGCGTCCGCCGAGCGAGATCAGCGTGACGGCGGCCTGGGCGACGGGAGCGCCGTCCGCGCCGCGCACCACACCGCGCACCGGGGTGCCCTCGATGACGAGGGTGTCGGTCGCGGCCGGAGCCTCCAGGGTGGCCGTCGCGGTGGCCGCGGCGACAGGGGCGGCGGTGACCGCTTCCGCGACCTCCGTCGCGACCTCTTCGGTGGCGGCCGGAGCCGCGGCGGCCTCGCTGCCGGTGTTCGTCCGGAGCGCGACCTCCTTGATGAAGATCGCGAAGAGGAAGGCGAGCAGTGCGCAGGGGGCGGCGAAGAGGAAGACGTCACCGACGCCGTGTCCGTACGCGGCCTCGACGACCGCACGCATCGGGGCGGGCAGCGTCGCCAGGTCCGGGATGCCGCCGCCGGTGCCGCCGGTGCTCTTGACACCGAGGTCCGAGAGGCCGTCCGTCACGTAGTGGGTGACGCGGTTGGCCATGACGGCACCGAGCGCCGAGACGCCGATGGCGCCACCGAGCGAACGGAAGAACGTGACCACGGAGCTGGCCGCACCGAGGTCCTGGGGAGCGACCTGGTTCTGCGCGGCGAGGACCAGGTTCTGCATCATCATGCCGACACCGGCACCGACGAGGAACATGAAGATCGCGACGTGCCAGTACGTCGTGTCGTACCGGATCGTGCCCAGCAGGCCGAGACCCGCGGTGACCAGGACGCCACCGGAGACCAGCCAGGCCTTCCAGCGTCCGGTCTTGGTGATGACCTGACCGGAGATGGTCGAGGAGAGGAAGAGACCCGCGATCATCGGGATCGTCATGACGCCGGACATCGTCGGCGACTTGCCGCGCGCCAGCTGGAAGTACTGGCTGAAGAAGACGGTGCCCGCGAACATCGCGACACCGACGAAGAGCGAGGCGACCGAGGCCAGGGTGATCGTCCGGTTGCGGAAGAGCCGCAGCGGGATGATCGGCTCGCGGGCCTTCGACTCCGTGAAGACGAACGCGCCGATGAGGGCGACGACGCCCACCAGCATCACGACGGTCTGCCAGGAACCCCAGGCGTACTTGTCGCCGGCGAAGGTCACCCAGAGCAGCAGCAGCGAGACGCCCGCGCTGATGAAGAACGCGCCGGTCCAGTCGACCTTGACGTCACGCTTGACGACCGGGAGCTTCAGGGTCTTCTGGAGCACGAAGAGGGCGATGATCGCGAACGGCACACCCACGTAGAAGCACCAGCGCCAGCCCATCCAGCTGGTGTCGGTGATGACACCGCCGAGCAGCGGACCGCCCACGGTGGCGACGGCGAAGACCGCGCCGAGGTAACCGCTGTACCGGCCGCGCTCACGCGGGGAGATCATCGCGGCGAGCACGACCTGGGCGAGGGCGGAGAGACCGCCGACGCCGATGCCCTGGACCACGCGGAAGACGATGAGCATGCCGGAGCTGGTCGAGAGACCGGCCGCGCAGGAGCCCAGCACGTAGATGACCAGGGCTATCTGGACGAGCAGCTTCTTGCTGAAGAGGTCCGAGAGCTTGCCCCAGATCGGGGTGGTCGCGGTCATCGCCAGCAGGGAGGCCGTGACCACCCAGGTGTAGGCGCTCTGGCCGCCGCCGAGGTCGGAGATGATGTGGGGGAGAGCGTTGGAGACGACCGTCGACGACAGGATCGCGACGAACATGCCGAGCAGCAGCCCGGTCAGCGCCTCCATGATCTCCCGGTGTGTCATCGGCGCGCCCGCGGAGGCTTCGGAGCCCCCGTGCTTGGCGTGGCCGCCCCGCACACCGGTCGGTGTGGTCGTAGCCATGAATGTCCTTTGCTTTGCTTCTGTTACAGAGGTGTACGGGTACCTGTCAGGCGTCCGTGGCCGGAACGAGCCCTTCCGCGGGCTTCTGGTCCGGGGCGGACCCCTTCGGGTCGGCGGGTCCGTCGAGCCGCGCGCGACAGTCGTCGCTGTGCCGTCCGGGGGTGCACGCGCTGGGCGTGCGGGCAGCGAAGCTGCCGCAGAGCCGTGCCAGCAGTGTGACGAGTTGTCCGACTTCGTCGTCGGACCAGTCCGCGAGGTTGTGCGCGAAGACTTCGGTGCTCCGGCGACTGAGGTCGACCAGCACGTCATGTCCCGAGGAGGTCAGCCGCAAGATGCGCGAGCGCTTGTCCGCAGGGTCGGGAAACCGCTCTATCCAGCCGCGTTCCGCCACGTGGGCGACGTGCCGACTGGTCACGGACATGTCCACGGAGAGCAGTTCGGCGAGTCGGCTGATGCGCATCTCGCCGTGCTGGCCGAGGAGCGCGAGCACCGCGGCCGAGCCACCGGGGCAGTCCGTCGGCAGAGCGCGGGAGAGTCCGCGCTTCACGACTCCTACGGCGCTGAGGTGCCGGGCCAGTTCCTCGTACTGACTCCGTGCGGCCACGGGGCACCCCCAGACTTCTGCTCAATATCTTGTTGCTTAGGGCAACCATAGAAGCCGTTGGTTGCTGCAGGCAAACGAAATGGGGCTTGCATAAGTAAAGGAACCCAAAAGGCTCCGTAGGCTCACGGTCAAAGCCGCAGCGTGTGGCCCCGGTGAGTCACCTGTGTGTCTCACACCACAGGGTGAGTCCTTATATGTGCTCATGTTGACAGCGTGCGGTGTTGTGGAGATGAGGGGAATGTCCGTACGAACCGTCGCCCGTACGTCCCCCGGGGGTTGGGCGGAAGGCCCGAGTTCGCTAGGGTCCTGGCCCATGGCACACAACCCCCACGCCCCTCAGCAGGGCCCCGCGGGCAATGACGACCCGGCAGGCAGCACGCAGATGTTCCGCGCCTTCGTCGACGACGGAGAGCCGCAGCGCCGGCCCCAGCAGGCCGCCCCGTCCGGCGGTCCGAAGACCGGGGTGATCGTGGCCGTCGTCGCGGTCGTCGTCGTCCTCGCCGCGGTCGCCTGGCTCGCGCTCGGCTGACCCGCACCGTCCGACCGTGCGGCGGCGGCCTCCGTGATCACGGAGGCCGCCGCCGCGTTCGTGGTCGCTGTCGCTGTCGCTGTCGCTGTCGCTGTCGCTGTCGCTGTCGCTGTCGCTGTCGCGGGCACGCGTACGACGGGCGCGCGTACGACGGGCGCGCGTACGACGGGCGCGCGGCGCGTGCCGTGCGCACGGACGAACGGCGCGCGCACGGCGAGCGGCGGCCGGAGCCGACGAGCGGCGCCGCTCGGGAACCGGACCGGCCGGACGTTCCGGGGCGCGACCCGGGGACGTCCGGGCGCGGCCCGGGCATGGGGGGTGCCGCCGGGACGCGCGAGCGCGTGCCCCCGGCGGCCGGGAACCTCAGTCGGTGATGAGCCCCTCGCGCAGCTGCGCGAGCGTACGGGTCAGCAGGCGCGAGACGTGCATCTGCGAGATGCCGACCTCCTCGCCGATCTGCGACTGGGTCATGTTGGCGAAGAACCGCAGCATGATGATCTGCCGCTCGCGGGGCGCGAGCTTGGCCAGCAGCGGCTTCAGGGACTCGCGGTACTCGACCCCCTCCAGCGCGGTGTCCTCGTACCCCAGGCGGTCCGCCAGGGAGCCCTCGCCGCCGTCGTCCTCGGGGGACGGGGAGTCGAGCGAGGAGGCGGTGTAGGCGTTGCCGACGGCGAGCCCGTCGACGACGTCCTCCTCGGAGACGCCGAGCGCCTTGGCCAGCTCCGGGACGGTCGGCGAGCGGTCGAGCCGCTGCGCCAGTTCGTCGCTGGTCTTGGTGAGCGCGAGGCGGAGCTCCTGGAGCCGGCGGGGGACCCGCACGGACCACGAGGTGTCGCGGAAGAACCGCTTGATCTCGCCCACGACCGTAGGCATGGCGAACGTCGGGAACTCCACGCCCCGCTCGCAGTCGAACCGGTCGATCGCCTTGATCAGGCCGATGGTGCCGACCTGGACGATGTCTTCCATCGGTTCGTTGCGGCTGCGGAAGCGCGCTGCCGCGTACCGCACCAGCGGGAGGTTGAGTTCGATGAGTGTGTCGCGTACGTAGGCCCGCTCCGGGCTGTCCGTTCCCTCGGGACCGAGTGCGGCGAGCCGCAGGAACAGGGAGCGGGACAGCGTACGGGTGTCGATGGCTTCCGACGAGCTGGTGAGCACGGCAGGCGCGGGCGCGCTCTTCGTGAGCGTGAGCACCTTCGAGCTGCCCTGGTCTACGGACATGCCACCCCCTTGAGGTCGCGGACGGTCGCGGTGGCCGCGACCATCGGAGGAACGCAGCCTCCACCTGAATACCGGAGGGGAGGCTGCGGCAAACGCGGTTCCAGCAGAATGTCACATGTCGGCAACACGCTGTAGTGACATGTCGATAAGTCAGCGCCGCGTATCCGCAGGAAGCAAGGGGTGTGGCGTGCGGGGGGTGCCGGAAAACCGCTTGGAGACGGTCTACCCGTTCTGGTTATGCCTCGATCCTGTTTGCGGATCGCAGTCGGGCGAAACTTCTGGCCAAAAGTCTTGACACGTGCATCTGGGAGACGCCCAGTTCGGCACTGATCTGGGACTGTGTCAGGTTGCTGTAGTAGCGCAGCAGCAGAATCCTCTGCTCGCGCTCGGGCAGCTGCACGAGCAAGTGCCTGACGAGATCGCGGTGCTCGACGCCGGCGAGCGCCGGGTCCTCGTACCCGAGGCGGTCGAGCAGACCGGGCAGGCCGTCGCCCTCCTGGGCCGCTTCCAGCGAGGTCGCGTGGTAGGACCGGCCGGCCTCGATGCAGGCCAGCACCTCGTCCTCGGAGATCCGCAGCCGCTCGGCGATCTCGGCGGTGGTGGGGGAACGTCCGTGAGCGGTCGTCAGGTCCTCCGTCGCCCCGGTGACCTGCACCCAGAGTTCGTGCAGCCGGCGGGGCACGTGGACGGTGCGGACGTTGTCCCGGAAGTAGCGCTTGATCTCGCCCACCACGGTCGGCATCGCGAACGTGGGGAACTGGACGCCGCGTTCGGGGTCGAAGCGGTCGATCGCGTTGATCAGGCCGATGGTGCCGACCTGGACGACGTCCTCCATCGGCTCGTTGCGGCTGCGGAAGCGTGCGGCCGCGTACCGCACCAGCGGCAGGTTCGCCTCGATCAGTGCGGCCCGCACCCTGCGGTGTTCGGCCGTACCGGGATCGAGCTCCTTGAGCTGGCCGAAGAGCAGCTGGGTGAGCGCTCTCGTGTCGGCACCCCGGGTTCTGGCGGGTGGCGCGGAGGGGTCGGGCGTCTCGGTCCGGACGTCTTCGGACAGCTCGGTGCGGTCCTTCTGGACCGTCTGGGGAGGCACTTGAGGCGCTGCACTGGCCGGCACGGTGACGCCACCCCTTCACGGTCGACTTCACGGTCACGCGTCCTGGCCGAGCTGCACGGTCGATGTGCGCGGTCGAACCGCGCGGTCGACGGGCAGGGTCGGCCGACAGTCAACGTGACGGACAACTGCGGTCAATTCATCCATCAAAAGCGGTCATAGCATCACAAGACATGTCCACTCTGTGCAAGCACCGTATATAGCCGTGTTGGAGTCAAACGGGTTTAAAAACCAGCAAAAGCCCTCCACCTGAGAGGTGAAGGGCTGTGACCTGCGACCGGCGGACCGTGACCGCACCGTGCGGGACGTCCCCACGAAGGCGGCGCGCACGTGCGCGAAGAGGGGTGCGAAGGCGGCGCACACCCGCGCGAAGGCGAGGTGCGAGCAGGGCGTGAGTCCCGTGCGCCCCGCGCGCGGGACCCGTGAACGGACCGCGCGCCGGGGCGCGTACGGCTCAGAAGGGGTAGTCGGCGATGACCCAGGTGGCGAACTCGCGCCACTGCCCGGCCGCCGCCTGGTGCGCCGGGTGCTCGATGTACCGCACGAGCGCGTCCGCGTCACTGACGGCGGAGTTGATGGCGAAGTCGTACGCGATGGGCCGGTCGGTGATGTTCCAGGCGCACTCCCAGAACTCCAGCTCGGGGATGAGGCCGTCCAGTTCGCGGAAGGCCTTCTCGCCGGCCACGACCCGCGGATCGTCCCGCTCGACGCCGTCGTTCAGCTTGAACAGGACCAGGTGGCGGATCATCGGCGGTCGCTCCTACTTCACCAGCTCGGACATGAAGTCCCCGACGCCCTGGGCGGCGCTGGAGATGCCTTCGAACCCTACCTGGACGAGGTCGGCGGCCCTCGCGGGCGACGTGATGATCGTGTAGAGCACGAAGACCACCACGATGTAGAGCGCGATCTTCCTCGCTTGCGCCACAGCCCTGCCTCCCCCTCGGTCCCCCGCGCGGTCGGCAGATTCTATCCGTACACCTGGTCGGATTCGGGGCCCGCAGGCGATCGTTGTTCGAACGCCGTGGGAGGTCCGGCACTCGGTGCCCGGTCCTCTCGGGACCAACGGCCCTGCGACAGGGGCCTTTCACCGGCCCGCACGGGCGGCGCCGGCGGGCACGATGGAAGCACGGCCCGGCGGACCAGGCAGGAATCCGCAGGGCACGGGACAGGACCCTCTCTGTGGGGTCCGGCCGCGGCTCTCTCCCCCCGACCGCGGCAGGACCAGTAGGGACTGTCCTCGCGGGGGAGGCGGCTTTGTCCCCCCGATGCCGGCCTCCCCCGCCCCAAGGCCCCCGCCGCAAGGCTGTCCGGCGGCCTTGGCTCCGGCCCCGGCCACCTCTTCCGTGAGGGCCGGGGCCGTCGCAGTGCCGGGGGCCGGACCGCACGACGCGACGACGCACCCGCCGGACATGCTCGAAGGGCCCGACGCGATGCGTCGGGCCCTTCGTAAGAGCGGTAGCGGAGGGATTTGAACCCTCGGTGAGTTTCCCCACACTCGCTTTCGAGGCGAGCTCCTTCGGCCGCTCGGACACGCTACCGAGAGAGAGCTTAGACCATGACGGCCCGGGATCAGAAATCAGTTGTCACAGAGCCCGGAAAAAGGCCGTGAGCTGCGCCGAGCACTCCTCCTCCAGGACGCCGAGGATCACCTCGGGCCGGTGATTGAGCCGCCGGTCGCGCACCACGTCCCAGAGCGAACCGGCTGCCCCGGCCTTTTCGTCACGCGCGCCGTAGACGACCCGGTCCACGCGCGACTGCACCAGCGCTCCCGCGCACATCGTGCAGGGCTCCAGGGTGACCACGAGGGTGCAACCGGTGAGCCGCCACTGCCCGAGGGCGGCGGCGGCTCCACGGACGGCGAGGATCTCGGCGTGCGCGGTCGGATCGCCGGTCGCCTCGCGCTCGTTGTGGCCCGTGGCGATCGTCGATCCGTCCGGTCCCAGGACGACGGCACCGACCGGAACATCGCCGGCCAGCGCCGCCTGCGCCGCCTCGTCCAGGGCATGGCGCATCGGGGCCCGCCACGGATCCCGTACGGGATCGGTGGCGAAGGACGCGAGAAGGGGAGTGGGGGAAAACGGGGGCGGTGGTTCTTCGGGGGGGCGCGCGGTCACCCGCGGACCTTAGCGGACGCTCTCCAGTACCTCGTCCGCTCCCAGCGCGTCGGCGATCTCCGCCAGCGCGTCGGTCCGCAGGGTCAGCAGCGCCCGCTCGGAGAGACCGAGGTCGGCGAGGATCGAGGCGTCCCCGATCGGTCCCGCCGGCACGGCATCGGGGTCGTGGTCCGCGTCGGCGGCCCCGGCGGACGGAGCGGCGGCGTCGTCCCCGCCGGGTTCGTCCTCGCGGCCGAATTCCGGATCGTCGTCCTCGTCGCCGTCGAGGCCGACGAGTTCTTCCAGAGCGGCGATCTCGTCCTCGGCCCCGGGTTCGCGGCCGAGCAGTTCGTCGGTGAGCAGGATCTCCCCGTACGAGGAACGGGCGGCGGCGGCGGCGTCCGAGACGTAGATCCGCGGGTCCTCCTCACCGTCCACGCGGACGACGCCGAACCACGCGTCCTCCTGCTCGATGTAGACGAGGACCGTGTCCTCGTCCACCGAGGCGTCCCGGGCCAGGTCCGTCAGGTCGGACAGGGCCTCCACATCGTCGAGCTCCGTATCGCTCGCTTCCCACCCGTCTTCGGTGCGCGCGAGCAGTGCGGCGAAGTACACCGTGACACTCCCACTGGTCAGAGGTGAATCGGTCCGACGGGAGGGCAGACGATTGTCGACTGCGCTGAGCCCCGCCCAATCGGCATCGTGGCAGAAACATCGGCCGAGCGAGACCTCTTCGGACGTTGCGTCGGCCATCAGTTCCGCGAGGGCCCGGTCGGCGGAAGCCGCTCCGGAGCGTCCGGGGAGGGGAGAACGCGCCCGGCGGAGCCCCCGTCACCAGCGGAAGGTACGCATCCGCATCTGTTGGCGCATACGGGCCGCGCGGGCCCGGCGGGGCTGCACGCGGTCCCGCAGCTGCTTCGCCTCGTGCAGCTCGCGGAGGAACTGCGCCCGGCGCCGGCGGCGGGACGCGTCACTCTCCTGCGTGTGCTCCGTACTGGTCGGCGCGTCGCGCTCGTCGAGCACGTCGCGCGCTTCGGTTCGTCCCCGCGTCGCGGGTTCGTCCCGCTTCCGCTCCCGGTCAGGCATCCGCACACCACCCCAAGGCTGGTCCGTATGCCTCACCTTCCCCCCGAACGAGTGGATGATGCCAGTGCTGGCGTACGGACGGATGCGGGCGGCCCCGGTCGTCGCCGGGGAGGAAGCCCGTGGCGCGCGGGAGGCCGTTAGTGTTGACGGCATGCGGATCCACGTCGTCGACCACCCACTGGTGGCGCACAAACTCACCACCCTGCGCGACAAGCGCACCGACTCCCCGACCTTCCGCCGGCTCGCCGACGAGCTGGTCACCCTGCTCGCCTACGAGGCGACGCGGGACGTGCGGACCGAGCTGGTCGACATCGAGACCCCGGTCTCGCGTACGGCGGGCGTGAAGCTCTCGTACCCCCGCCCCCTCGTCGTACCGATCCTGCGCGCCGGTCTCGGCATGCTGGACGGCATGGTGCGGCTGCTGCCGACGGCGGAGGTCGGTTTCCTCGGCATGATCCGCAACGAGGAGACGCTGCAGGCGGAGACGTACGCGACCCGGATGCCGGAGGACCTCTCCGGCCGGCAGGTCTACGTCCTCGACCCGATGCTGGCGACCGGCGGCACGCTCGTCGCCGCGATCCGCGAGCTCATCAAGCGGGGGGCCGACGACGTCACCGCCGTCGTGCTGCTCGCGGCGCCGGAGGGTGTCGAGATCATGGAGCGCGAGCTCGCGGACGCCCCCGTCACCGTGGTCACCGCCTCGGTCGACGAGCGGCTCAACGAGAACGGCTACATCGTGCCGGGCCTCGGCGACGCCGGTGACCGGATGTACGGCACCGCCGACTAGGGCGTGTCCGGCCCTTGGGGCCGGACGGACACGACGACGGCCGGTCACAGGTGGGGTGACCGGCCGTCGTCGTGTCCGCGCGGGGGGCGTCGCCCCGGGTTCGGCAGCCGCCCGGGTTCAGCAGCCGGAGGGGGCGGGCGCCGGCTTCGTCAGTGCCGTCAGCGCGGCGGCTGCCGCCTGCGGGGTGCTGAACGCCTGGAACCGCGTGCCCAGGATCAGATCGACCTCGGCGTTCTTGCGCGCCTCGGTCTTGCGGACGGTGCCCGGAAGCTGGGTCTCCAGGACCGGGAACGCGCTGTCGGCGGCGGTCGGCGGGCCGAGCAGCAGACCGGTGCCGGGAACCTTCTTGTCGTACGCGGCGGGGGCGTTGCCCACCTCACCGATCTTGAAACCGCGCTTCTTCAGCTCGTCGGCGGCGGACTTGGCGAGGCCGCTGCGCGGGGTCGCGTTGTAGACGTTCACCGTGATCCGGTCCGGCGCGGGCAGCGCCTTCACGGCGGCCGCCTGTCGCGTGACCGCGGTGGTGCACTTCCGTTTGTGGTCGGCCGCCTGCGCCTTCGTGTCACCGCCCGAGTAGACGTCGATGAGCTGCAGCGTGCCCCAGCCGGCCAGCCCGAGTGTCACGAGGGTGGCGACGGCGGCGAGGGCGAGCCTGCGGCGGCGACGGGGGCGGCGCATCCGCGGATAGGCGTTGCCCGTGATGCGGTACTTTCCGCCCATGCCGGGGGGAGTGAGCATGCTCATGTGCGCAGCGTAGTGCGGGTCGCTGATGATGCGTACTAAATGATCAACCGATGGCACCCGCATGCGCCTGAAAACACCCGAAAGGCCCGACAGCGCGGCTTCCGGGGCGCGTTGTGGTAGAGACGTCGGCCGGGCCGGCGCCCGGGGAGGGTGTCGTCAGCCGAGTTCGAGTACGCGGGCGTGGAGCACCTGGCGCTGCTGGAGCGCGGCGCGGACGGCGCGGTGCAGCCCGTCCTCCAGGTAGAGGTCGCCCTGCCACTTCACGACGTGCGCGAAGAGGTCGCCGTAGAAGGTGGAGTCCTCGGCGAGGAGCGTTTCGAGGTCCAGCTCGCCCTTCGTGGTCACGAGCTGGTCGAGGCGAACCGGGCGCGGCGCGACGTCGGCCCACTGGCGGGTGCTTTCCCGGCCGTGGTCGGGGTATGGCCGCCCATTTCCGATGCGCTTGAAGATCACACGGAAAGCCTACCGGGGAACAACCACCGTGCGCAGCCGGGGAACGGGGGCATGATGCCGGTCGAAAGCGAGTGAACCCCCTGAAAACGGAAGGGTGATCCCCTCTGGAGCCGTCTCCGAGGGGGTGTACATCACGCCGACACCCGGCCCGGGAGGGGGAGTTCACCCGTTCTCGGTGACCGGGGAGGGCCGGGTGGGTGGTGTCGTGGTGAACGGGAGCGGTCCGTGACCCCCCGGAGCGGGCGGAAGCGCGGGAGCGCGGTGTGCGCCCCCGTCGGCGAGGTGCGCACCCTGGCCCCGCGGACCCTTCTCCGCGGGGCTTCCCACGTGGCGTCCACGGGGGCTTCGCGCCGTGCGGCGGGTGTGTCACGCCGTGCCGCGGGGGGTATTTCTCACGCCGTGGCGCGGGTGTCTCACGCCGTGTCGCGGGCGTGGCCGGTGCGCAGGCGTCCGTTTCCGTGGCGGTCCGTGCCGGCCGCCGCCGGGACCGCGCCGGTGAGCGGGCGCAGGTCCTGGGACCAGGTGCCGACCGCGTCCGCGATCACGTCGATGTTGGTCTCGAAGGCCGCCCGGTCGATGTTGTCGAGGGTGTCGCAGGCCGCGTGGTAGCAGGGGTCGTGTGCGATCCCCTCCTTGCCGCCGAACTTCCCTGCCTGGGCGGCCGACTTGATGCCCTCGGCGCCGGTGTCCGTGCCGCCCGCCGGGATGCCGGCCTCGATGAACGGGCCGTAGTCGGACCGCCCGGTGAAGTCGGAGCTCTCGTACGGGGTCTTGCGGCGGTCCAGGAAATCCGTGATCCCGCGCTCCAGTTGGGCGGAACCGGCCGGGCCCGGGCCAGAGCCGGAGGCTTGCGAGTCGTCGCCGTCGAAGACGAACTGGACACCGTTGGGAGAGGCGATCATGTCGAAATTGAGGTAGAGGGCGATCTGTTGGCGCTGGGCCGCGGTCAGCCCGGCGACGTACGCCTCCGAGCCGACCAGCCCGTTCTCCTCGGCCGACCACCAGGCGAACCGGACGGCGTTCGCCGGGGTGCGGTGCGTCGCCGCGAGGCGGAGGGCGACTTCGAGGAGCCCGGCGGAGCCGGAGCCGTTGTCGTTGATGCCGGGACCCTCGGAGACGGAGTCCAGGTGCGCGCCGAGCATCACGGTGTGCGCGGGGTCGCCGCCCGGGGTCCGGGCGACGACGTTGCGGGTGGTGCGGGCTTCCTGGCGCTCGCGGAGTTCGAGGTGCACGGTGACCTTCTCCCCGTCCTCGCCGGAGGCGTCCAGCGCGGCGGCGAGCGCCTCGCCCTCGGCGCGGCTGACACCGCCGGTGGGGATGCGGACGGCCTCGGGGTCGCCGAGGGTGCCGGTGAGCCTGCCGTCCAGGTTGTTGGAGATCAGCGCCCCGGCCGCGCCAGCCCCGGCAGCGGCCGACTGCTTCTGAAGGAAGGAGCAGCCGCCCCGCTCGATCAGCGCGATGCGCCCGGTGACCTCGGTCTTCGCGTAGTCGGCTGCCTCGCAGCCGGTCGTGCCGTCCACCGGCACCCGGACCAGCTCGGCGGTGAGCCCGCCCTCGTCCGTGGACGCGGTGTACGTCATCGCCTCGACCTCGGCGTCCCGGGGCTCCGGGGTGACCACGGCCAGCTTCTCGGCGAGCGTCTCGGTGTAGGTGAAGGGGAAGGACTCGTACCGGGCGTCGTAGCCTGCCCGGCGAAGCTGCTGGAGGACGTACGCGGCCGAGGCGTCGTGGCCCGCCGTACCGGCGGCCCGGTTTCCGCCCGCCGCGTCGGCCGCCTGCTGGAAACGGCGCAGGTGGCGGTAGGCGCCGGTGGCGGACGCGGCCTCGACCAGCTCCCGGGAGAGCCGGGCTGCCTCCCGGGCCGGGTCCGGTCCGGCGGCGGACGGCTGGGCCGCCGCGCCCAGCAGCAGCGGCGGGAGCAGCACGGCGGCGGCGACGAGCGCCGGTGTCCGGCGGCGGGCGCGGGCCCTCACTTCGCGGTCCGGGGGGTGGTGCCGGTCTTCTTCGCCGGCGCCTTCTTCTTCGCCGGCGCCTTCTTCTTCGCGGTGGCCGCAGCCTTCGCTTCCGCCTTCGCCCGCTGCTTGAACGCGCGGACCTCGGCGAGCGACTCGGGGCCAGTGATGTCGGCGACCGAGCGGTGCCCGCCCCGTTCCCCGTACGCCCCCGCCGCCTCCCGCCAGCCGGGCGGCCGGACGCCGAACTGCTTGCCCAGCAGGGCCAGGAAGATCTGCGCCTTCTGGGCGCCGAAGCCGGGGAGCGCGTTCAGCCGGTCCAGCAGTTCCTCGCCGGTGGCGGCGTCGGCCCACACCGCGGCCGCGTCGCCGTCGTACTCCGCGACGAGGAACCGGCACAGCTGCTGCACCCGCTTCGCCATGGAACCGGGGTAGCGGTGCAGGGCCGGCTTGTCGGTGAAGAGCGCGGCGAACGCCTCGGGGGAGTACGCGGCGATCTCCCGGGCGTCCAAGTCCTCCGCCCCCATCCGCAGGGCCAGCGAGTGCGGGCCGGTGAAGGCCCACTCCATGGGGACCTGCTGGTCGAGCAGCATGCCGACCAGGGCGGCCAGCGGGCTGCGGGCCAGCAGCTCGTCCGCCTGAGGCTGCTGCGCGATCCGAAGGGTGGGTACTCCGTCCGCCGCGGACTCCCCGGCGCTCTTCCTGCTCGTGGTCATACTGCCGATGGTGGCGGCGGACGCCGGCATCGGCGACTCCTGCCGCCGCCGGGCGGGCTCACCCGGGCTACTCCCCTTCGGGGGCCTCCCCGATCGGGCGGATCGCCACCGGCCGGTCCGGGGCGCCCTCGGGCTGCGGGCAGGCGACGACCCGGGCGGCGATCTCCGTGACCCGCTCCAGGCCCGTGCACTCCAGCACCCAGTACCCGGCGATCAGTACCTGCGCCCGGTCGTACGGGGCATCGGCGACCACCGGGGGCCCGCCGTCCGCGCCCGCCGTGACGAACCGGGTCTCGTCCGGGGCGGTGAGGCCGTCGCAGTAGAGCATCTCGCCGGACGCCTCCAGCTCCTTGTTGAGGGCTTCCATGTGCGCGAACATCGCCTTCCGGTCCTGATCGCCCCACGCCGGGCCGCCCTCGGCGGACCCGTGGCCGGACATCGCGTCGTAATCGGCCTGCGAGCCCTGCACCATCACCAGGTACTTCATACGCCTGCACCTCCGTCGTCGGCCCCCCTGTCCTCACTCCATCGGACACCGCACGGGCCACCCGCGCGAGCGGTCCCGGCGGGCCCGGCCGGTCGTCGCCCGGGTGGCGGACAGTAGAGTGCGGCAGCGTCTCCGCCCGCCCGAGACCCCCTTGAACGCCCCGAACGCCCCGATCGCTCCGAACGCCCCGAACACCGAGGTCCGGCCGTGCCCACCACCCCGCCCGCATCATCCGCACCCCCGCCGGCCCCGGTGGATGTCGTCGGCATCGGCGCGGACGGCTGGGCGGGCCTGGCGGGACCGGCCCGCACCGCGCTGCTGGAGGCCGAGGTCCTGATCGGCGCCGGGCGCCAGCTCGGACTGCTGCCCGTCGTGTGCGGGGGCCTGCGGGTCGCCTGGCCCTCGCCGCTGCGCCCCGCCGTCGCGGGCCTGCTCGCCGCCCACCGGGGGAGCCGGATCGCGGTGCTGGCCAGCGGAGACCCGATGTTCTACGGGATCGGCCGCGCGCTCACCGAGGAGCTGGGCGCCGGAGCACTGCGCGTGCTGCCGCACCCGTCCTCGGTGGCGTACGCCTGCGCCCGGCTCGGCTGGCCCGCCGAGGACACCGAGACCGTCACGCTGGTGGGCCGCCCCGCCGCCCGGCTGCTCGCCGCCCTGCACGACGGCCGCCGGCTGCTGGTGCTGAGCGCGGACGCGGCCACCCCCGCGACCGTGGCCGCCCTGCTCACCGAGCACGGCTTCGGCCCGAGCCGGCTGACCGTCCTCGAACAGCTCGGCTCGGCCGCCGAGGCCCGCCACGAGGGAACCGCCGAGGGCTGGGACCGCCCGGCGGGCGACCCGCTGAACCTCGTCGCCGTGGAGTGCCGCGCCGCCCCCGAGGCGCTCCGCCTCGGCCTCGTCCCCGGGCTGCCCGACACCGCGTACGAGCACGACGGGCAGCTCACCAAGCGCCATGTCCGGGCCGCCACCCTCGCCGCGCTGGCACCCGCGCCCGGCGAACTGCTCTGGGACGTCGGCGGTGGCTCCGGCTCGATCGCCGTCGAGTGGATGCGCGCCCATCCGTCCTGCCGCGCGGTCACCGTCGAACGCGACGAAGCGCGCGCCGCCCGGATCGGCCGCAACGCCGACCGGCTCGGGGTGCCCGGACTGCGGGTGGTCTCCGGCCGCGCCCCGCAGGCGCTCGCCGGGCTGCCGGCGCCGGACGCCGTCTTCGTCGGCGGCGGGCTCACCGCCCCGGGGCTGCTCGACGCCTGCTGGGAGGCGCTGCCCACCGGGGGACGGCTGGTCGCCAACACCGTCACGCTGGAGTCGGAGGCGCTGCTCGCCGACCGCTACCGGCGCCACGGCGGCGAACTCGTCCGGCTCGCGGTGTCCCACGCCGTCCCGGTCGGCGGCTTCACCGGCTGGCGCCAGGCGATGCCCGTCACCCAGTGGTCCGTACGCAAGCCCCACGACTCCCCGGGAGAGACCCCATGACCGTGTACTTCATCGGCGCAGGACCCGGCGCGGCCGACCTGATCACGGTGCGCGGTGCCCGGCTCCTCGCCGCCAGTCCGGTCTGCCTCTACGCGGGCAGCCTGGTGCCGCGCGAACTGCTCGCCGACTGCCCGCCGGACGCCCGGCTGACCGACACCCAGGGCCTGGACATCGAGCAGATCACCGCCGAACTGGTCCGCGCCCATGCCGAGGGCCACGACGTCGCCCGGCTGCACTCCGGCGACCCGTCCGTCTTCAGCGCGGTCAACGAGCAGATGAAGCGGCTCGACGACGCCGCGGTGCCGTACGAAGTGGTGCCCGGGGTACCGGCGTTCGCCGCCGCCGCCGCGGCGCTGAAGCGGGAGCTGACCGTGCCGACGGTCGGTCAGACGGTCATCCTGACCCGGATCGCCCAGCGGGCCACCGCCATGCCCCAGGGCGAGGACCTGGCGACCCTCGGCCGCAGCGGCGCCCTGCTGGTGCTCCACCTGGCCGCCAGGTACGCGGACCGGGTGGTGGAGGAGTTGCTGCCGCACTACGGGCCCGACTGCCCGGCCGCCGTGGTGGCGATGGCCTCCCGGCCGGACGAGATCGTGCTGCGCGGCACGCTGGAGACCATCGCCGGACAGGTGGAGGAGGCCGGGGTGATCCGTACGGCGGTCATCCTGGTCGGGCGCACCCTGGGCGCGGAGCAGTTCCGCGACAGTCACCTCTACTCGCCGCACCGCGACCGCCACACCTGCTGACGCCCCGTCGGCGGTCGGTCCGCGGGCTCAGCGGACCGCGCTGCGCCCGACCACCGTGCCGGCCCGGTCGATACAGATCACGTCCACCGCGACCGGCGCCCCGCGCAGCACCTCCAGCGCCTGGTCGCGGGCGGCCACCGCCACCAGGTCGCCCAGCGGGACCCCGGCCGCCGCGCACGACTGGAGTGCGGCGAGACCGGTGTTGGCGTGCGCCACCGCCTCGGCCAGCTCCTCGTCCGCGCCGCCTTCCCGGGCCAGCCGGGCGAGGAACCCCTTGTCCACCTGGGACCGTGCCGAGTGCAGGTCCATATGGCCGGCGGCGAGCTTGGAGAGCTTGGCGAAGCCGCCGCAGACGGTGAGCCGGGGGACCGGATGGCGGCGTACGTACTTGAGCACGGCACCCGCGAAGTCGCCCATGTCCAGCAGGGCGATCTCCGGCAGGCCGTACTCCGCGACCACCGTCTTCTCCGAGGTCGAGCCGGTGCACCCGGCCACATGGGTCTCCCCTGCGGCCAGCGCCACGTCGACCCCGCGCCGGATGGAGTCGATCCAGGCCGAGCAGGAGTACGGCACGACGACCCCGGTGGTGCCGAGGATGGAGAGCCCGCCGAGGATGCCGAGGCGACCGTTCCACGTGGAACGCGCGATCTCCTCGCCGTCGTCCACGGAGATCGTGATCTCCACGTCACCGGCGGCGCCGTGTTCCGCCGCGACCCGCGCCACGTGCTCGCGCATCAGCTGCCGGGGCACCGGGTTGATGGCCGGTTCGCCGACGTCGAGCGGCAGGCCGGGCAGGGTCACCGTGCCGACGCCCGGACCCGCCCGGAAGACCACCCCGGAGCCCGGCGGCAGCGCCCGTACCGTCGACCTGACCAGTGCCCCGTGGGTCACGTCCGGATCGTCGCCGGCGTCCTTGACCACTCCTGCGGTCGCGGTGCCGTCTCCCGGCGACTCCACGGCGAGCGCGAACGCGGGGGTCTGCCCCTTCGGCAGGGTGATCGTCACCGGGTCGGGGAACTCCCCGGTCAGCAACGCGGTGTACGCGGCGGTGGTCGCCGCCGTCGCACAGGCGCCGGTCGTCCAACCGGGGCGCAGGCCGGTGTGTTTGAGTTGGGCTTCGCGCCCGCCCTTCGCCTCACCGCTCACGGAAGGTCCCCTCGATGGTGCCGATATCACTGCCCGACATGCCGTACGAGCCCGTGTCCCCGGCACACGTCCTCGTGCTCGGTGGGACGACCGAGGCCCGCCGGCTCGCGGAGGCCCTGGACGCCGAGGTTCCGGCCGGCGGGCGGAGACCTCCGCGGGTGACGAGTTCGCTCGCCGGACGGGTCGCCCAGCCGGTGCTGCCGCCGGGCGAGGTCCACGTCGGCGGCTTCGGCGGTACGGAGGGGCTCGCCGCGTGGCTGCGGGAGCACCGGGTGGACGCTCTCATCGACGCCACCCATCCTTTCGCCGGAACGATCAGTTTCCACGCGGCCCGCGCCGCCGCCGAGGCCCATGTTCCCCTGCTGGCGCTCCGCCGTCCCGGCTGGGTGTCCGGCCCGGGCGACGACTGGCACCCGGCCGGCTCCCTGGAGGAGGCCGCCGCCCTGCTGCCCCCGCTGGGCGAGCGGGTCTTCCTCACCACCGGGCGGACGGGTCTCGCGGCCTTCGCGGGGCTGGACGGACTCTGGTTCCTGATGCGGTCGGTGGACGCGCCGGAGCAGCCGCACCCGTCGCGGATGGAGGTGCTGCTCGACCGGGGGCCGTTCACGTTCGAGGGCGAACGGGAGCTGCTCCGCCGGCACCGCGTCGACGTACTGGTCACCAAGGACAGCGGCGGCGCGGCCACCGCGCCGAAGCTGGCGGCGGCCCGGGAGGCCGGGATTCCGGTGGTGGTCGTCCAGAGGCCACCGGTCCCGGAGGGGGTACCGGTGGCCTCGACCCCGGCCGAGGCCCTGGCCTGGCTCGACGCCCGCCTGAGCGGCTGACCCTCAGCCGTACCGACCCGTCACGCCTCCGGGTAGCGGCGCGGGGTCCAGACGAGCCGGCCGCCGTCGGGGCGGTCCACCCGGCGGGTCTGCGAGGACCCGATGATCAGGAGGGTGCGCATGTCCACCTCGGCCGGGTCGAGATCGGCGAGGCGGACCGTGCGCACGCTCTCGGTGGGGCCGCCGACGTCCCGGCCGAGCACGACCGGGGTGTCGGGGGAGCGGTGTTCGAGGAGCAGGTCGCGGGCCTTGCCGACCTGCCAGGTTCGGCTCTTCGAGCCCGGGTTGTAGAGCGCGATGACCAGGTCGGCCGTCGCCGCGGCGCGCAGCCGTCCGGCGATGACCTCCCAGGGCTTGAGCCGGTCGGAGAGGGAGATCGTCGCGTAGTCGTGGCCGAGCGGGGCGCCCGCGCGGGCGGCCGCGGCGTTCGCGGCGGTGACCCCGGGGAGCACGCGTACCGGGACGTCCGCGAACTCCGGCTGCGAGGCGGCCTCCAGGACGGCCGTCGCCATGGCGAAGACGCCAGGGTCGCCGCCCGAGACCACGGCCACCCGATGGCCGCGCCGGGCGAGGTCGAGCGCGAACTCGGCGCGCTCCGCCTCCACCTTGTTGTCCGAGCCGTGGCGGGCCTGGCCGGGCCGGACCGGTACCCGGTCCAGGTACGTGGTGTAGCCGACCACCGCGTCGGCCGCTGCCAGCGCCCCGCGCGTCTCGGGCGTCAGCCAGAGGGGGCCGGCCGGTCCGGTGCCGACCACCACGACCTCGCCGGAGCCGGGCTCCGGCTCGGGGCGGGGGGCGTCGATCCGGCTGGGGACCACGGCGACCGCGAAGTACGGCACCGATCCGGCCTCCACCTCCGCGAGCCGGCCGGTGCGCTCCCCGGCCATCGTGGCGCGTTCGACGTACCGGGCCTCGGGCAGCCGGCCGGACGCCTCGAACGCGCGGCGCACCGCCGGGAAGGTCCGGCCGAGCTTCATCACCACGGCCGAGTCGGTGGACGCCAGACGGGCCGTCAGCTCCTCCTCGGGGAGGGTGCCGGGGAGGATGGTGAGGATCTCCTCGCCCTCGACGAGCGGGGTGCCGAGCCGTGCGGCGGCGGCGCTGACCGAGGTGACCCCGGGGATGACCTCGGCGGGGTAACGGTCCGCCAGCCGCTTGTGCATGTGCATGTACGAGCCGTAGAAGAGCGGGTCGCCCTCGGCGAGGACGGCGACCGTGCGGCCCGCGTCCAGGTGTACGGCGAGCCGGGCCGCCGCCTCGGCGTAGAAGTCCTCCAGCGCGCCCCGGTAGCCGCCCGGGTGGTCGGTGGTCTCCGTCGTGACGGGGTAGACCAGCGGTTCCTCGACGTGGTCGGGGCGGATGTGGGCGGCGGCGATGGACCGGGCGATCGAGCGGCCGTGCCGGGCGCTGTGGAAGGCGATCACGTCGGCCTCGGCGATGGCCCGCACCGCCCGGAGCGTCATCAACTCCGGGTCGCCGGGGCCGAGGCCGACCCCGTAGAGCCGGCCGGTGCCGCCGGTCGCCGCCTCGGCGCGTGCGGGGGCGGACGCGTGTGCGGCGTTCTCGTTCGCCGCGACGGTGCCGGTCACTCCTCCTCGCTCGCGAGGGCGTTGACGGCTGCCGCCGCCAGGGCGCTGCCGCCGCGGCGGCCGCGCACCACCAGGTGCTGGACCCCCGAGCCGTGCGCCGCGAGAGCCTCCTTGGACTCGGCCGCGCCGATGAAGCCGACCGGGACGCCGATCACGGCGGCGGGCAGCGGGGCGCCCTCCTCGATCATCTCCAGCAGCCGGAAGAGTGCGGTGGGCGCGTTGCCGATGGCGACGACCGAGCCCTCCAGCCGGTCCCGCCACAGCTCCAGCGCGGCGGCGCTCCGGGTGGTGCCCATCTTTCGGGCGAGCTCCGGGACCGAGGGGTCGGAGAGGGTGCAGACGACCTCGTTCTCCGCGGGCAGCCGCTTGCGGGTGACCCCGCTGGCGACCATCGCCACGTCGCAGAGGATCGGGGCGCCGCCCCGGAGCGCGGCGCGGGCGTCGGCCACGGCGGTCGGGGAGAAGGCGAGGTCGCGTACGAGGTCGACCATGCCGCACGCGTGGATCATCCGGACCGCGACCTGGCTGACGTCGGCGGGCAGACCGGCGAGATCCGCCTCCGCGCGGATGGTGGCGAAGGACTGGCGGTAGATCGCCGGTCCGTCCTTCTCGTACTGATGCACAGTGCTGTCGCTTTCTTCGGTCGGGCCGGGGCGGTCTTTTCGCCGGGCGGCCGGGGAGGGCCGGGGCACGGGCGGTCGTGTGCCGGGGCATGGTCGGTTCGGGTGTTCAGGTGTTCACGTGGTCAGGTACGGGCGTCACGGGCCGCGGCCACCGCGGCGGCGAGCGCGGCCGGATCGTCCGGGACGGCGGTCGGGGCGCCCCGCGACTCCCCCCGTACGTGGGTGATCCGGTGCCCGTCCGGGGTGGCGAGGACGTCGATCCACTCGCCCCGGGGGTGGCCGCAGCGGCGTTCGCACCCGGACCAGTACACGGGCAGCCGCCCGGCCGGACCCAGTGCCGCCTCCGCCTCGGCCCGTACGTCGGCGAGCGACTTCGCGCAGCCGGGACGCCCGACGCAGGCGCCGACCCCCGCCCAGGGGGAGCCGGGCCCGGTCACCAGACCGGCGCCGGCCAGCGCGTCCAGGGCCTCCCGGGCGGTGGCGGCGGCCAGGCCGGGCACCACGACCCCGCGCCACGGGGTGCAGCGCAGTTCGCCGGAGCCGAGGCGTTCGGCGGTCTCCACGAGCGCCCGCCACCGCACCCCGGTGAGCCGCCCCATCGGTACCCCGACGTGCAGCGCCGTCCGTCCGCCCGGCCCGGTCACCGCGCCCGGCCCGGGGGCCGCGGCGGCGGCCCGGTGGGCGAGTGGTTCCGGCGGGGGTGCGAGCCCCGCGCGGCGGGCGGCCTCGGCGGGGAGGACGGCGCGGGCGGCACCGGGGAGGCCGGAGATCCGCCAGACGTCCGGTCCGGCCGCCAGGTCGAGGAATGCCTCGGCGGCCAGCAGCGCGGCGCGCGGGGCGTTCGCGAAAGCGACGGGGAGGAGGGCTCCGGTGTCGCCGGGGCCGATCCGCAGCAGCGCCTGCCCGTCGTCGAGCGCGATCAGGGTGAGGTCGGCGCCCAGGGCGTCCACGTCCCCGCGGCCGTCGTCCAGCGCGAAGAGGAAGCGTCCGGAGAGCGCGGTGGCGCGCTCGCTCGCGCAGAGCAGGGCGTCCAACTCGTCCAGCCAGGGCCGGATGTCGGAGCGGCCGGCGGTGTCGAGACCGGAGAGCGGGGAGGCGACGACATTCCGTGCGCGTTCGTGCCGGTCGGACGGCAGCAGGCCCGCCTCGCGCAGGAGTTCGGCGAGTTCGCCACCGCAATCCTGGCCGAGGCCCCGGAGTTGTACGTTTCCGCGCGAGGTGAGGTGGAGTTCACCGTCGCCGAGCCGTTCGGCGGCGTCCAGCAGGGTGCGGGCCCGGGCGGCGGTCAGCACCCCGCCGGGTATCCGTACGCGAGCCAGCGCACCGTCGTCCGCCGTGTGCAGCCGCAAAGTGCCCGGACAGGCGTCGCCGCCGTTCCGGGCTACGGCGACGGCTGCCGGGGAACCGGGCGAATCGGCGGTTGCGGACATGGCGGCGAGCATACCCACGTCCCAGGGGCTGTCGTCCGGAGCAGGCTGGATCAGGGAGCGGGGTCCTGTGCCGTGCGTCGCAAGGCGGAGGAGGGAGGCGACGCGGAGCGTCGGCGACCGACGACTACGCCGCGAGGCGCGGCACAGGGCCGCGCGAGCCCAGCATGCTCCGCACGACAGCCCCATGAAGGTCACCGGCGCGCACATGTGACCTGTGCCGCCCACCGGAGGCCCCCTGCCGCGACGGGGGCCGGGCCCTTAGGATGCTCGCGGTGGACCATTCGGTCCGCCGACGCCAGACGGCGCCATGGGAGGAAGCCCGGTGAGATTCCGGCGCGGTCCCGCCACTGTGAGTACGTCCCGCTGACGCGGCCGTACGAGTCAGGAACTCCCGCCGTCCGACACCGCCCGGGGCGTGGACACCCCGGGGAAGGGCTGACTCGGCATGATCCTGCTCCTGTCGACCTCCGACACCGACCTGCTGAGCGCCCGTGCCTGCGAGGGCCCGGTCCGCTACCGCTGGGCCAACCCCTCCCGCCTCCCGCTCGACGGCCTCCCGGCGCTGCTCGACGGGGCCGAACTCGTCGTGGTCCGCCTCCTCGGCGGGGTGCGCGCCTGGGAGGAGGGGCTCGACCAGGTGCGGGCCGCCGGGCTCCCGGTCGTCGTCCTCACCGGTGAACAGGCCCCCGACGCCCAGCTGATGGCCGCGTCCACCGTCCCGATCGGCATCGCCGCCGAGGCCCACGCCTACCTCGCGCACGGCGGCCCGGACAACCTCGACCAGCTGGCCCGGTTCCTCTCCGACACCGTGCTGCTCACCGGCCACGGCTTCGAGCCGCCCGCCCCGGCCCCCGCCTGGGGCCCGCTGGAGCGGACCGCCCGCGAACTCCCCGCCCCCGCACTCCCGGACGGCGCGCCCACGGTGGCGGTGCTCTACTACCGCGCCCACCACATGAGCGGCAACACCGGGTTCGTGGAGGCGCTCTGCCGTGCCGTGGAGGACGCCGGGGCCCGAGCCCTGCCGCTCTACGTGGCCTCGCTCCGTACCCCCGAGTCCGGACTGATCGACGCCCTGCGCGCGGCCGACGCGATCGTGACCACCGTCCTCGCGGCCGGCGGCACCCGCCCCGCCGAAGCCTCGGCCGGCGGCGACGACGAGTCCTGGGACGCGGGCGCCCTGACCGGGCTCGACGTACCGATCCTCCAGGCGCTCTGCCTGACCGGCTCGCGCAGCGCCTGGGAGGAGAACGACGAGGGCGTCTCCCCGCTGGACGCGGCCACCCAGATCGCGGTGCCGGAGTTCGACGGGCGCCTGATCACGGTGCCGTTCTCCTTCAAGGAGATCGACGCGGACGGCCTGCCCGCGTACGTCCCCGACCCTGAACGCGCTGCCCGGGTCGCCGGGATCGCCGTCCGGCACGCCCGCCTGCGGCACATCCCGAACGCGGAGAAGCGGATCGCCCTCGTGCTCTCCGCGTACCCGACCAAGCACTCCCGCATCGGCAACGCGGTCGGCCTGGACACCCCCGCGAGCGCCGTCGCCCTGCTGCGCCGGCTGCGCGCCGAGGGGTACGACTTCGGGCCAGAGGGCGAGATCCCGGGCCTGGTCTCCGGCGACGGCGACGAGCTGATCCACGCGCTGATCGAGGCGGGCGGCCACGACCAGGAGTGGCTGACCGAGGAGCAGTTGGCCGCGAACCCGGTCCGTATCCCGGCGGCCGACTACCGCCGCTGGTTCGCCGGTCTCCCCGCCGAACTGCGCGCTGCGGTGGAGGAGCACTGGGGCCCGGCGCCGGGCGAGATGTTCGTGGACCGTTCGGCGAACCCGGAGGGCGACATCGTCCTCGCGGCGCTGCGGCGCGGCAATCTGCTGATCCTCATCCAGCCGCCCCGCGGCTTCGGCGAGAACCCGATCGCGATCTACCACGACCCCGATCTGCCGCCCTCGCACCACTATCTGGCTGCCTACCGCTGGATCGCCGCCCGCGCCGAGGACGGCGGGTTCGGCGCCGACGCGATGATCCACCTCGGCAAGCACGGCAACCTGGAGTGGCTGCCCGGCAAGAACGCCGGGCTCTCCGCGGCCTGCGGCCCGGACGCGGCCCTCGGCGACCTGCCGCTGGTCTACCCGTTCCTCGTCAACGACCCGGGCGAGGGCACCCAGGCCAAGCGCCGGGCGCACGCCACGCTGGTCGACCACCTGGTGCCGCCGATGGCCCGCGCCGACAGCTACGGCGACATCGCGCGCCTGGAGCAACTCCTCGACGAGCACGCCCAGATCGCCGCGATGGACCCGGCGAAGCTGCCCGCGATCCGCGCCCAGATCTGGACCCTCATCCAGGCCGCGAAGCTCGACCACGACCTCGGGCTCGAAGACCGGCCCCAGGACGAGGGCTTCGACGAGTTCATCATGCATCTCGACGGCTGGCTCTGTGAGATCAAGGACGTCCAGATCCGCGACGGCCTGCACGTGCTGGGCAACCCCCCGGCGGGCGGCGACCGGGTCAACCTGGTCCTCGCGGTGCTCCGCGCCCGCCAGATCTGGGGCGGTACGGCCTCGCTCCCCGGGCTGCGCGAGGCGCTCGGCCTGGACGAGTCGGCTGCCACCCGCACCGCCGCCGACGAAATCGAGGAGCAGGCCCGTGCCCTGGTCCAGGCGATGGAGGACGCCGGCTGGGACCCGGCCGCCGTCGCGGGCGTGGCCGCCGGCCTGCCGCCCGCCGTCGCCGACATCCTCACCTTCGCCGCCACCGAGGTGGTGCCGCGCCTCGCCGCCACCACCGACGAACTCACCCACGCCGTCCACGCGTTGAACGGCGGCTTCGTGCCCGCCGGGCCCTCCGGCTCACCGCTGCGCGGGCTCGTCAACGTGCTGCCGACCGGCCGCAACTTCTACTCCGTCGACCCGAAGGCCGTCCCCTCCAAGCTCGCCTGGGAGACCGGTCAGGCGCTCGCCGACTCGCTGCTGGAGCGCTACCGCACCGACAACGGCGACTGGCCCTCCTCCGTCGGCCTCTCGCTCTGGGGCACCAGCGCGATGCGCACGGCGGGCGACGACATCGCCGAGGCGTTCGCGCTGCTCGGCATCCGCCCCGTCTGGGACGACGCCTCGCGCCGCGTCACCGGCCTGGAGCCCATCCCCTACGAGGAGTTGGGCCGCCCCCGCATCGACGTGACGCTGCGCATCTCCGGCTTCTTCCGGGATGCCTTCCCGCACACGGTGGGCCTGCTGGACGACGCCGTACGGCTCGCCGCCTCGCTCGACGAACCGGCCGAGCGGAACTTCGTACGCGCCCACACCCAGGCCGACCTCGCCGAGCACGGTGACGAACGCCGGGCCACCACCCGGATCTTCGGCTCGCGCCCGGGAACGTACGGTGCCGGGCTCCTCCAGCTCATCGACTCCCGCGACTGGCGCACCGACGCCGACCTCGCCGAGGTCTACACGGTGTGGGGCGGCTACGCCTACGGGCGTGAGCTCGACGGGCGCCCGGCGCGCGAGGAGATGGAGACCGCGTACAAGCGCATCGAGGTCGCCGCGAAGAACACCGACACCCGCGAGCACGACATCGCGGACTCGGACGACTACTTCCAGTACCACGGCGGCATGGTGGCGGCCGTGCGCGCGCTGAAGGGCACCGCCCCCGAGGCGTACATCGGCGACTCCACCCGCCCCGAGACCGTCCGCACCCGCACCCTGGTCGAGGAGACCTCGCGGGTCTTCCGCGCCCGCGTGGTCAACCCCCGCTGGATCGAGGCGATGCGCCGCCACGGCTACAAGGGCGCCTTCGAACTCGCCGCCACCGTGGACTACTTGTTCGGCTACGACGCCACGACCGGCGTCGTGGCCGACTGGATGTACGACAAGCTCACCCAGACGTACGTACTCGACCCGGAGAACCGGGAGTTCCTCCAGCAGGCCAACCCCTGGGCGCTGCACGGGATCGCCGAACGCCTCCTGGAGGCCGAGTCGCGCGGGATGTGGGCGAAGCCCGACCCGGCCGTCCTCGAAGCGCTGCGCCAGGTCTTCCTGGAGACCGAGGGCGAGCTGGAGGGCGGGGACGACTGAGACCCCGCCGGGTCCCTACATCCGGGGGTCGGGCCTCAGCAGCGCGAAGACCGCGCCGAAGGGGTCCGCGAGCCAGGCCATCCGGCCGACGTCGGACATGTCGGCGGCCGGCATCAGCACCGTCCCGCCGTGGTCGGTGGTCGCCGCCACGGTCGCGTCGACGTCCGTCACGTGGAAGTAGGGCACCCAGCGGGACTGCTCGCCGCCGCTCGCGTCGTCGGCCGGAGCCGCCCCGCCGAAGGTGGAGTCCTGCAGGTCGCCGTCCTCGGTGCTCAGCACCCGGTACGTCATCCCGGGCACCGGCATGTCCTGGGTCCGCCAGCCGAACAGGCCCTGGTAGAAAGCGATGTCGGCGACCGGGTCGGGCACGTGCAGCTCCACCCAGATGAGACTGTTCGGCGCGGAGGCGATCTCCAGCCCGGCCGTCCTGCCGGGCTGCCAGAGCGCGAAGTCGGCGCCCTGCGCGTCGGTGACCTGCGCGAGCGTCCCCTCGCCCATGACGTCCATGGGTTCGGCCCGGACCGTCCCGCCGCCGTCCCTGACGGCCTGGACGGTGGCCCCGATGTCGTCGGTCTTGAAGTGGACCGTCCAGGCGGACGAGGCGCCCTGCTCGGTGAGCGGGCCGAGGGCCGCGGCGGTCTTCCCGTCGGTCCGGAAGAACCCGTACCCGCCGGTCTCGGGCCCGGCGGAGACGAACTCCCAGCCGAAGACGGCCCGGTAGAAGGCGGCGGCGGCCCGGGTGTCGGGGCTGCCGAGGTCGAGCCAGTTGGGTGATCCGGTACGGAAGTCGGTGCCGAGCATGGAGTCCTCCTGGGGACGGGGGTGCTGGGTCGGTTCGTCGGCGCGAGGGCTGCTCGCGTGGCGGGCCCGAGCGGTGGGCCGGGAGCCGGACGAACGGCCCTCGGGACCCGGGCCACGATGCCGACCCGGCCCCGCCCGGCCCGGGTGCGGGCGCCGGGGGTCAGCCGGTTTCACCCGGACGCCGCAACGCGGGCGCGTCCACCGGCCCGCCGCTCTCCCGCGGCCGGCGTTCCACCGTTCGCCTTCTCGCGGTCACCCGTGCCGTGGACAATCGTGGCCATGGTGACGACGGGGGAGACGTCCGCACAGCCGGTCCGGCCGGTGGCACGGCAGGTGCTTTCCCTGCTGGCCGGGCTGGTGGTGAGCGTGCTGTTCGGCGGCGCGCCGACCGCGATCGTCGTGGGGGTGATGCTCAGGGACGTGGTGCTGTTCTGGTGCGGTCTCGGCGGGCTGCTGGTGGCCGTGTTGCTGCTGGAGGTGCCCAGGGAGGTGCGGAGCCGCCGGCAGGGCGCGCAGGCGCCCCGGGTCGCGCTCGCCCGGATCGAGAGCCGGCAGGCGACGAACGGCGAGTTCTCCGACGTACCGGTGCGGTTCGACCTCACGGTGGTCCCCGACGACGCCCCGGCGTACCGGGTGACCGTCCACGAGCAGGTCAACCTGGTGGACCTGGCGGACTACCCCGAGGGCCGGATCCTCGTGGTGACGTACGACGCGGCCCGACGCGAGCGGGTGGAACTGGACCGGCGGCCGACGGAGGAGTGGGCGCGCAGGGCGGCCGGTGCGCACCTCGCCACCGCGCCCGAGCACACCCGGGTGAAGAGCGGCGATGCCTGCTGGGGCCGGTGTTCGGTGATGCTGCTGGGTCTGCTCGCCGGGGTGGCCCTGGTCCTCCTTACCCACCGGGACGGTCTGGACGACCGCTACGGCGACGGCACGCCCGCCCCGCCCGCCCCGTCCGCGACCGGCGCGGCGGTCCCCGGGCCGCGCACCGGATCCTCCACCACGGTCACCACGGTGGAGGGCTCCACCACCTCCGCTTCCACCCTGCGTGCCGGCGAGATGCGCCGTCTCGCGAACGTCCTGGTCACCGGCATGGGTACGGAGACGGGCACCCGGATCACCATCGAGGAGAAGGTGATGTCGGCGGTGGGCTCCGAGGGCCCGTCCACCGGCGGCGAGTTCCCGATGCTCCTGCGCGCCGTTCCGTACGAACTGCTCCCCGGACTCGTGGACACCGCGCGCACCGGGCTCGGCATCGACTCCCCCGAGTCCTGGCGGATCGACATCGCGCCCGGGAGCGGCAGCCCGGCGCCGGTCGTCCGGGTGACGGTCTCCGGGCACGGCAGGAGCGCGTATCTGCTGGCCGACGCGGTCGGCCGGATCACCGAAAGCCACCCGGCCCGGTAGGTGCGGTGGCGTCGCACGCCGGGCCGCGCGAACGGCGGTCCGCAGTACGACGGCCCGGTGCGCGGGCCGCCGTCCCGGCGCACGCTGGAAGGCGAGGGAGCCCCCGCCGCGCCCGGCGCGCGCGCCGGGGCCCGGCGGTGGGCTCCACCGCAACGACCGGTAGGGAGTCAGGCCATGACGGCGACGACACGTGACGACACCCCGGTCGCCTTCAGCAACGGCGACGCCGAACTGCGTTCGCGGGTCGCGGGCGGCGAGATGAGCGTGTCCTTCGTGAACTTCCCCCGGGGCACCGACATGGGCCCGGCGCTCGTCGGCCTTCCCGGTGACCTCTGCTCGTGCCCGCACTGGGGGTACATGCTCAAGGGCAGGCTCAGGCTCCACACGAAGGACGGGGACGAGACGTACGAGGCGGGGCAGGCGTTCTACTGGGCACCCGGACACGCGCCCGAGGCCCTGGAGGACTGCCAGTACGTCGACTTCACCCCCACCGACGAGTTCACCCGGGTGATCGAGCACGTACGGTCCAGGATCGGCTGACCCACGGGGTCCAGACCCTTTCGGGTGGATCACGCCGGACCCGCGTGCCCGGTGTGATCCACCCGAATGGGTGTGACTGCCCGGGAGTGGGAACTCGGCCCGCCGCCACAGGAGTTGAAGGGATGCGGGCGCGCTCGTGACGTGGCCGCGTCGTTTTCCACGAAGAGGCGGAGGCAGCCCGTGACAGTTTTCCTGTTGGTGCCCGGCACGTTCACCGGAGGCTGGATCTGGGACCGGGTGGCGGGGCTCCTGGAACAGTCGGGGGCGACGGCCCTCACCCTCACTCTCACCGGCCTCGGGGACGGGGCGGCCCCCGCCGGTCCGGACACCGGCCTCACCACCCACATCGAGGACGTGGTGCGGGCCGTCGACGGAGTGGACCCGGCGGATGGCGATGTGGTCCTGGTGGCCCACGACTACGGCATCCTCCCCGTCCTCGGCGCGGCCGCGCTGCGCCCGGAGCGGGTCTCGCGGATCGTCAACCTGGACGCGGGGCTCCCCCAGGACGGTGAGCCCGCCCTCGCCATCGAGCCCGATCCGAAGGTGCGCGAGCGGGCCCTCGCGCTTCTGGCGGGCGGCACCGGCCTGGCCGAGGGCCGTGCCGGGGGCGGTGGTTCGCCCGAGGGGGCGCGCCTGATCCCGCCGCCCTCCGCCGAGGAGTGGCGCCGGCGGGCCGGGTCGGCCGACCTGTCCGCCGAGGACGTGGAACTGCTGGCGCGGCGGGCGGTCCCGCACCCGGCGGGCACGCTGGTGGAACCGCTGCCGCCCACCGGGGCCGCCGTGGGTGTTCCGTACACCGGGGTCCTCGCCTCGGGGAACGGTTCGACCCTGGATCTGATCGAGTCCCTCGTCGGCATGGGCGAACCGCGTGTGCAGACGCTCACCCGCCCCGAGGTCACCCTCTTCGAAATCCCCACCGGGCACTGGCCGATGCTCTCCGCCCCCGCCGACGTCGCGGACCTGCTGCGGCGGGCGGTGGCCGGCGAGGGGCACCGGGTTGCCGCGCGGGCCGGATCGCCCCAGCAGCTGGGGCCGTTCCTGCTGGACGTGCCCGAGCGCGAACGGGAGCGGCACGGGCTGGTCGACCTCTACTACCCCGACGCCGAAACCCCGCGCCCCGCCGTCCTGTTCGTCCACGGCGGCCCGGTGGACCGTGACGCGAGCCCGACGCCCCGCGACTGGCCGACCTTCGTCGGGTACGGCAGGTACGTGGCGAGCCTGGGCGCGGTCGGGGCCGTCCTTGACCACCGCCTGTTCGGCCTCGGGGCCTATCCGGCGGCGGCCGAGGACCTCGCGGAGGCGGTCGAGCGGGTCCGCGCCGATCCGCGGGTCGACGGGGACCGGGTCGCCGTCTGGTTCTTCTCCGCCGGATCGCTGCTCTGCGCCGATCTGCTGGCGGATCCTCCTTCGTTCCTGCGTTGTGTCGCGGCGACCTATCCGATGCTGGCCCCGCTCGCCAACTGGCCGCAGACCGAAGGGCGGTTCAGGCCTGCGGAGGCCGTCGGGACCGCGGGCCCGCTGCCCTTCGTGCTGAGCCGGGTGGAGAAGGAGCGGCCGGAGATCGACGCCACCGTCGAGGAGTTCCTGCTCGCGGCCAAGGGGACGGATCTCCGACTGGAGGTGATCCCCGTTCCGGGCGCGCGGCACGGCTTCGAGGCGGTCGACCACACCGACCCGGCCCGCCGGGCGGTCCGCGAGGCGGTACGCACGGTGCTGGGGCACCTGGGCGGGGTCCGGTAGATCTTGCCGCGGGCACGCGGGCACGCGGGCACGCGGGCACGCGGGCACGCGGGCACAGGGGCACGGGGGCACGGGGGCACGCGGGCACAGGGGCACGGGGGCACGGGGGCACGGGGCCACTGGGCCACTGGGGGCCCGGGGGCACGGGGGCCCGGCACGGCGCCTCGCGGCGTTGCCGAAGCACCCGAGGTGTCCGCACGTGGCCGTCCGTGACACCGCGCTCGGTATCGGGCGACAATCCAGCGCATGGATGACGCTTCCACACTGATTCGGCGGGCTGTCGACCTGCTGCCCGAGGGGGCCGTGGCAGAGAACGGGCAGACGGTCGAAGACGTTCGCGGAGACATCGAGCTCCAGGAGTGGGAGCTGGCGCTCGACGTGCTCATCGAGATCGCGGATGTCCAGCCGGTGTCCGGGACCTTCTGGGAGATGCTCGCCGAGGCCGCTCGACAGATGGCGCTGGACCACAACCACCGTTGGTGTCTGTGGCGGAGTTGGGAGGCCGAGCACGGAACCGTCCGCGCGACGCTGACTCTGCTGGGAGCGGACGAGGGCGGACGCCGGAATGCCTTCGACGGGGATGGCCGGCTCAGGCCTCCGTGGGACATCGGCGACCGCTCCGCGGAGGGACGGCAAGATCTGAACATCGCGCGGGTCTGGGTGGAGTTCGCGCCGGAACTCGCCCCTGGGGAGACCGCCGATGTCCGCCTGGCTCCCCTGCGGCCCGAGCGGTGGCGGCACCTGAAGCCCGGTGACGTGATCACCATGCACGAGGCCCGATCCGCCGTCGGCATCGCCGAGGTCATCGAGGTCCTGCTGCCCCGGGTCTGAAGGCCCGCGGCTGGAGGGCCGTCGGTCGACGGCAGAGCTCGTGGTGAGAGGCCGGCGTCGTCGGGTGCGGTCCAGGAGTTTTCGGTCCCTTTCCGCCGGCGGACGCCCGGACCGTGGACATCACCAGGTGGGAGGGGACACGGCGCGACCCGGACCGGTCGGCGCTCGGGTTCCGGAGCAGTCCAGGTGTGCAGGGTCGTGGGAGAAGCCGAGGAACGACGTATTGACATGCACCTGATGGATCGGTTCGGCTTGGCGGGTCGGCATGTTCCCCCCACCCGCAAGGAGTTGCCGCATGCCCTTCATCCGTAGAGGCCGGCGCCCGGCCGTTCTCGCCCTCTTCGCGAGCCTGCTGATCACCGCCCTCCCGGCGGCCACCGCGCGGGCCGCCACTCCCGCTCCGCAGGCCGGCGTCGAAGCCGCCGACGCTGCCATCTGCAACAAGCAGTGCGATGCCCGCGATCCCGCCTCCGCGACCTCGGACCGGGTGCCCGTGAGCAGCGTGCTCTACGGCCGTACCGTCCGGCTGCACCTCTCCGACAACGATGTCATGGGCTGGGCCTCGATCGAGGGCGGATCGGCCGGGGACGAGGTCTGGATCGACCGCTCCTTCGACGGCGGCCGGACCTGGGCGTCCGGGAGCCGGCTGGGCGCCACGGCCGTGCCCTCCGGTTCGAGCGGCTGGCGCACCCAGATGTACAACGTCGACGACTGGAACACCGCCGGGGTCGGCGCCCTGCGGGCCTGCGGCAAGGCCGGGGACCGGCCCGAGATCACCTGCACCGGCTGGGCGCGGGTGAACTGGAACGCCTGGAGCCGCTCCACCGCCGCCGCGACCGCGCTGATGATGTCGTACGACCGTGGCACCGGGCTCTTCGGCGGCAACGGCTGGTGGACCGCCGCCAACGCGCTGACCGCCGTGCTCGACAACGCCCGCCTCAGCGGCATGCCGAGCTACCGGTACGCCATCGCCTCCACCTACGACAAGAACATCAACGCCCAGGGCGGCAGCTTCCGCAACGACTACCTGGACGACACCGGCTGGTGGGGCCTGGCCTGGGTGGCCGCCTACGACGCCACGGGCGACAGCCGGTACCTCAACACGGCCCGCGCCGACGCCGATCACATGCAGGCGTCCTGGAACGGCACCTGCGGCGGCGGGGTGTTGTGGAACCGGACGATGACGTACAAGAACGCCATCACCAACGAACTCTTCCTCCAGCTCAACGCGGCGCTGCACAACCGCATCGCGGGTGACACCGTCTACCTCGGCCGGGCGAAGGCCGAGTGGACCTGGTTCCGGGCGAGCGGAATGATCAACGGCGACCACCTGATCAACGACGGGCTCACCGACGCCTGTGCCAACAACGGCCAGCCCACCTGGACGTACAACCAGGGCGTGGTCCTCGGCGGGCTCACCGAGCTGTACCGGGCCACCGGCGACTCCGCCCTGCTGACCACCGCCCGCACCCTCGCCGACGCGTCCACCGTCCGGCTCCAGACCGACGGGGTGCTGCGGGAACCCGGTGAGGGCGACCAGTGCTCCGGCGACGGCCCGTCCTTCAAGGGCGCGTACGTCCGTGGCCTCGGCAGGCTCGACACCCAGCTGACCGACCACCCGTACGCGGGGACCCTGGACCGCTGGGCCGACGCGGCCTACGCCAAGGACCGCAACGCCCTCGACCAGTACGGCCCGCACTGGAACGGAGGCGCCGGCACCAGCGACTACGGCTGCCAGCAGAGCGTTCTCGATCTGCTCAACGCGGCTGGGCAGTAAGGAAAAGCGCCTGCACGGGTGTGCGGTACGGGGGGCTCGCCCCCTACCGCACACCCTCTCGGGTCCGGCCACCTTCGTCGACCGATGATTTCCGGGCGGCCGAGGGGTCTATCCCGGCATGACGAACTCCTCCAAGGGTCCCGCGAGTTACTTCCCCTCGATCGAGAAGACGTACGGCCGCCCCGTGACGGAATGGAAGAAACTGATCCGCGCGTCTCCCCTGACCAAGCACATGGAGCTGGTCGCCTGGCTCAAGACCACCCACGGCCTTGGCCACGGCCACGCCAACGCACTGGTCGCCCACACCCGTGCGGAGGACGCCGTCGGCTGATGCTTCGCAGGGCTGGTGCGATGATCGGAACACGCCGATGCGCCGAATCCCCTCAGTGAGGACTCCCATGCAGAGCACCGTCGAGACCACCGAGGGCCCCGTCGCCGTCCCGTCCGGCGAGCACCGCTGGACCGCCCTGTTCTTCATCACCGAGCCCGGTATCGGCGAGGTGCTCCCCGAGCTGGCCGGCTGCACCACCGGCCTCTGCTCGGTACGTGACAAGGCCGCCCGGTTCGCGCGAGCCGAGGTCCGGGTCCTCGGCGTCAGCGCCCACGCCCCGGGCCATCTGGCCGAGTTCGCGGCCGAGCGCGAGCTGGGATACCCGCTCGTCGGTGACCCCGGGCTGACGCTCGGCCGGTCCCTGGGCGTACCCGAGGTACGGGTGGGGGAGCGCACCCTGTTCGCGCGCGCCGGAGTCGTCCTCGACCGGACCGGCCGGGTGCGTGCGCTGCTGCACCCGGTGGCGGACCCGGAGCGCCACGCGGACCTGGTCCTTGCGGCGGTGGAGGACCTGGCCGCGGGGGAGTGACCAGTCGCCGGGTGCCGGCCTATTCGTCGTCGGAGGGCGCGGGGGTGTCCCAGACGATGTAGTGGAACCGCATCCCGTCGTGCCCCTGGCCCAGCCAGGTGACGGCTGCCAGGTGGTTCGCGCTGGTCGGCATGCAGAACCACGTCCCCTCCAGGCCGGAGTTCATGTTCCCGGTGGCCTGCGGGAAGGCGAGGAGCACATGGGCGCACACCTTCGGCGTGGCGCCCTCGGAGGGTTCGGCCACGCGGCCGTTCATGACCGAGAACGAGCCGCCGCCGCTCCACGCCATGTCGGGGCTCTCCACCGACGCTCCGACCGTGCCGTGTTCGAGGTCGGCACTGTTCCCTTCGGCGAGGGTGAAGTCCCCCGTCCTGAGGATCTTCGTCGACGGCTCCGATGGCGACGGCTCCGAGGGCGACGGCTCCGATGGCGACGGCGAAGGGGACGTCGAGGTGATGTCGTCGGCGGGCGTCGCGTCCGGGTCGGCGGTCCCCGACGTCCCGGTGGCGGCCGGGGTTTCGGGCTCGGCCGAGTCCTGGGCGGCAGCCGACGGCGGCGCGAGCGGGTCACGGGACGTGCTGTTCCCCGTCTGGACGATCAGCGTGACGATCAGGCCGAGGACGGGTACCAGGATGCCGACGACCCACCAGGACCACTTCGGCGGACCGTGATCGGGCCGCGGGGGCTCCGGCGGTGCGGGCCTCGGCGACTCCGGCGGTGCCGGCCGTGGAGGATCCTGCGGCGCGGGCCTCGGTGGCTGTGCGGGCATCGGCGGGTGCGGGCTCGACCCGCCCGTCTCGTGCGTCATGACGCCAAGTCCCCCGTATTCACTTCCGCGTCCGCGTCCGAAGAGGCTCACCGTACACAGCTGATCGCGTGCATGCCATGAATTCCCGCCGTGCTCGGACCGGGCGCCGTCCTACCCCGTCCCCGCGCGGACCGGGCCCTCCGTGCGCGCTCCGGGCCCGGCCACCTCCCCGGCGGGAATTGTTTGCCCCTCGTACGTTTTCTCCGTGTCTGATGGTGGACGGTCGTGAACGCGGCAGGGATGATCGCGGTGTTCACTTCCGTCCTGCTGTTTCTGGGTTGCACGCCCGGTGTCGTGGGCTGACAACGTTGTCTTCTGGTGAGGCCGAACCGTGCGACGCAGTGCGACGCCTGAGAGGTCCCGTGTCCATCAGATCCCATCCCCCCTTGCCTCCCGCGATACGCGCGGGAGCGGCCCCCGCCGGCCGCCGCCCCCGGCGCGCCGCGGTCGCCGTCCTGCTCACCGGGGCGCTCGGCGCCGCCGCACTGGCGGGTGGCGGCGTGGCCGTGGCGGCGCCCGGCGCGAGCGCGTCCGGCACCTCCACGACGGACTACACCGCGCTGGTCGACCCGTTCGTGTCGACCGCCGGTGACGACGGCAACGACCTGCCGGGCGCGCAGGCGCCCCACGGTCTGGCCAAGGTCAACCCGCTGACGACGCCGAACCGCAACCACCCCGGGTACGACTACGACGAGGACCACATCGCCGGGTTCACGGCGACCAACCTCGACGGGGTCGGCGGCTCCGGAGGCGGTGGCGACCTGCTCGTCGTCCCGACCTCGGTGCGGTACGACAGCCGCCCCGCCACCAGCACCTACGCCCATGCGTACAGCCACGACGACGAGTCGGCGAGCCCCGGCTCGTACAAGGTGGGTCTCGGCGCCCTCTCCGGTACCGGGTCGGCCGTCACGGAGGGCTCGGGGACCATCGAGGCCGAGATGGCCGCGACGACCCGTACGGCGCTGGAGCGGTACCGCTTCCCCGCCGGTTCGCAGCCCGAGCTGGTCCTCGACCTGGCGAACAACTTCACCAGCCGTACCCGTTCGACCCTGAAAGCTACGACGCTCCCGGACGGGACCACCTCGGTCTCCGGGCTCATCGCGGGATCGTTCAACGGCGCCTCGTACCAGATGTTCTACAACGCCACCACGAACGTCCCGGTCACCTCGCTGAAGAGCTGGGGCGGCGACGGCAAGCTGAGCGACGCGACCGCGCGGGACGGGGTCGACACCGGCGCCGTCCTCGGGTTCGACGCGTCCGACGGGGACGACATCGAGCTGCGTGTCACCCTTTCGCCGATCAGCGCCGAACAGGCCGCGACCGACCAGGCGAACGAGGTCGGCGGGCTCACCTTCGAGCAGGCGCGCGACCGGACGAAGGCGGAGTGGAACAGCGCCCTCGGCGCGGTCGCCGTCAAGGCCACGGAGAAGTCCGACCCCGGATCGACGCTGACCAAGGAGTTCTACACCCACCTGTACCGCATGTACGCGGCCCCGGTGAACGCCACCAGCACCAGCGGCACGTACCGCGGCGCCGACGGCGCGGTGCACAAGGCCAACGGCTTCACGTACTACGACGGCTGGTCCACCTGGGACGACTTCCGCAAGTACTCCGTCGAGGCGTACATCGACCCGGCCACCTACCGGGACATGGTGCAGTCGCTCATCGAGCTCTTCGCCGACACCCGCGCCACCGGCAAGAGCCTCGGCAGTCTCACCCACTCGGTTCCGACCGTGCGCTGGGAGCGCTCCGCGGTGCTGGTCGCCGACGCGCTGTCGAAGGGGTTCAAGAACTTCGACCGGCTCGACGAGGCGTACCCGGCGCTGATGTCGTACGCCGGCTACTACACCGGCGCGCAGCTGCGGCAGGGGTACGTCACCGGTGACCCCGGTACGACCGTCCAGCGCGGCTACGACCAGTGGGCGCTCTCCGTCATCGCCGGCGCGCTCGGTAAGACGGACGACGCGGTGAAGCTGCGCGAGCAGTCGACCATGGCGATCGACAACCTCGTGAAGTCCGGTGCCTGGAAGGCCCCGGACGGCACCGAGGTCGGTCTGCTCACCCCGCGCGCCGCGAGCGGTGACTGGCAGGCGGCCGACTACGAGAAGTTCGAGGAGGCCGGTCTCTACCAGGGCACGCTCTGGCAGTACCACTGGTACGACGCCTACGACATGGGCGGTCTCATCGACGCCATGGGCGGCGACAAGGCCGGCAAGGCCGCGGTGGAGCACATGTTCGGCGAGGACTCCAGCGTCGACGACGGCTCGACCATGCTGCACTCCAACGCGAACGAGATCGATCTGCAGGCCCCGTACCTCTTCAACTACGTCGGCGAGCCGAGCCTGACGCAGAAGTGGGTGCGCTCCATCTACACCGGCACCACCTGGAACCGGTACATCGCGACCGGCTCCACCAACGAAGCCCCGAGCGGCGGCGGTCAGTTCACCCCGCCGGTGAAGACCCAGGTCTACAAGCTCTCCCCGCACGGCTTCCTGCCGACCATGGACAACGACGCGGGCACCATGTCGACCATGTTCGTCGGCGCCGCGCTCGGCCTGTTCCCGGTCACCGCCGGGTCCAGCCAGTTCCAGATCGGCAGCCCGTTCTTCGACTCCACGACGATCACCTACGCCAACGGCGCCACGTTCACCGTGAAGGCCGACGGCGTCTCGCCGAGCAACTACTACGTGCAGAGCGCCAAGCTCAACGGCAAGAAGTTCGACAACACCTGGCTGGACTACGCGCAGATCATCGCGGGCGGCACCCTCGACTTCACGATGGGCGCCAAGCCCTCGAAGTGGGGCGCCGCCACCGAGCCCGCGTACTCGCTGAACACCGACGACGGTGACACCGGTGCCGGTACGGCCCCGGGCAAGGGCGACACCACCGTTTCCGCCGCCCCCGCCACCCTCGCCACCAAGGCCGACGGCACCGTCGGCGGCGACGTGCGGCTCACCCTCTCCGGACCGGCCACCTTCGCCGCCCGCAAGGGGACCAGCCTGACCGCGTCCGGGGCGGCCACCGTCACCGGCCTGCCGGGCGGCGTCACCGCCGACCTCCGGGTCGCCGACGCGCACACCGCGACGCTCTCCCTCAAGGGCACCACCGAGACCGACGCGCGCCTCGGCATCACCTTCCAGGACGCCGCGTTCGCCCACGGCGGGAAGGCGTCCACGGTGCGCGGCACCGGGATCTCCCCGACCGCCCCGCTCATCGTCTCAGCCGCCGCGGTGCACCGTACGACCCTGGGCGCACTGGTCGACCAGGCGTCCCCGGTGCGCGCGGGCAACTACTCGGACGGCTCCTGGAACCTCTTCCAGTCGGCCCTGGAGCGTGGCCGGACCGTCCTCGCGGACCCCGCCGCCACGACCGGCACGATCATGGCCGCCGAGGACGCGCTGCGGTCCGCCGCCTCCGCCCTCACCATCGACGAGGGCGGTTACGCGGTCCTCCAGGCCGAGTCCCCCGACGAGAAGGAGGGTGCGAGCCTCGTCAGCGAGCGCAACAACTCGGACGGCAACCTCGGCGGCGTCTCCGAGGGCTCGTGGGAGCGGTACACCAAGCTGGACTTCGGTGGTGTCGCCCCGCGCAGCGTCTCGGTGCGTTACGCCAACTCGCAGGCGACCAACGCCAAGCCGAGCAGCGTCGACATCCACGCGGGCGGCGCCGACGGCCCCGTCGTCGCCACCGCCCAGCTCCCCGGAACGGGCGGCTGGCAGTACTGGAACACCGTCCAGGCGACCGTCACCGACCCGGACGCCCTGCTGACCGCGAAGAGCGCGACCTTCGTGTTCCACGCCCCCGCCGGACAGCAGTGGGTGTCGAACTTCGACTGGTACCAGTTCTCCCCGTACGCGGTCTCCGCGTCCTCCTCGACGACGCTCGCCACGCTGACCGCGGTGAACGCCACCTCCACCGGCGGCGGTTCGCTCCCGCTCAAGACCTCGTCCGGCATCTTCGAGAACGTGACGGACGGCGCCTGGGCCGAGTGGAAGGACACCGACCTCCACGACGGGGCCGACACCCTCACCGTCAGCTACGACAAGCCGCAGACGCGCTCCGCCCCGGACTCGCACATCGAGCTGCGCCTCGGCTCGAAGGACGGTCCGACGGCCGTCGACGTCCCCCTCGCCTCCACCGGTTCGGGCTGGGGCACCATCGGCACCACGACCGTCCGCCTCGACCCGGCCGTCCTCAAGGGCGCCAAGGACGTGTACGCGGTCTTCGCCTCCAGCACGCAGACCTCCGCCCTGCCCTACGTGGCCAACGTCTACGCGCTGACCCTGACGCAGGACACCTCCGCCCCCGTCGCGATCGACGCCACCGCCTTCCGCTCGAACAGCGGCGGCGGCCTCAAGAGCGAGCCGGCCGGCTGGAGCGGCGCGGGGTCCGCCACGGACCTCGGCGGCACCTACGACGGAGCCTGGCTCGACTACGGGGACATCGAATTCGGTGCCGCCGCGAAGAACACCGTCACGATCACCTACGCCAACAACTCAGCCCGCTGCGGCACCGGTTCGGCGGTCCAGCTCTACCTGGACTCCTTCGACGCCGCCGGCCCCGGGACGCCGTACGCGACCGTCCCGCTGCCCGTCACCGGCAGCGCCTGGTCGTCCGGCGGCACGACGAGCCTGACGCTTCCGCAGGGCATCACCGGTACCCACGGCCTCCACCTGCGCCTGGTCACCACCGCGGACTCCGCGCACCCGTACGTGGCGAACATCGGCCGGATCACCTTCGACCACGTCGACGCCCCCGCGGCCACGGATCCGTCCGCGCTCCGCAAGGCGATCGAGCGGTACGAGGGACTCACCGGCGAGGCCGACCGCTACGACGGGATCGACTTCGGGGTGTTCCGGCGTGAACTCGACGCCGCCCGCGCCCTGGTCGACGCCGAGGACGCGACCCAGCTCGAAGTCGACACCCGCACCCGTAGCCTCACCCTCGCCGTCGGTCAGCTGGTCCCGCTGCCGCGGCTCACGCTGGAGTACCTGCTCCGGACCGCCTCGGCCCTGGAGAACACCCGCTACACGGACGCCACCTGGACGGCCTTCACCACGGCACTCGCCGCGGCGAAGACCGCCGTGGCCGACACCACGGCCACGGACGCGGCGCTCACCGCCAAGTACGACGCGCTCCAGCACGCCGTCGCGGCACTCACCGTCAAGCCCAAGTCGGCCCCCGCCGCACCCGAAGCGGTGTCGGCGACCTCCTCGGGCAGCAGCGTGACGGTCGCCTGGTCCGCCCCCGCGGACAACGGCGGTTCGCCCGTCACCGGCTGGACCGTCACGCTCGACGACGGTCACCAGGTCCGGATCGCGGACCAGGACAGCCGCTCCACCACCTTCACCGGCCTGCGGTCCGGCCGTTCGTACACGGCGCGGGTCAGCGCCGTGAACACCTACGGCACCTCCCGCCCGAGCGCCGCCACGGCCCCCGTGGTGACCGCGGGCGGCAAGCCGCAGAAGCCGGTGGTGACCGGGGTGGTCACCCATGGCAAGCACGTCCGGGTGACCTGGCACTCCGCCTTCGACGGCGGGTTCCCGATCGTCGGCTACACCGTCGCCCTCGGCGACGGAACGACCGCGCACGTCTCCGCCACGGCGGACACCGCGCTGCTCACCACCACCGGCACGGCGAAGGCGAACACCGCCACGGTGACCGCCGTGACCCTGGCCGGAACCTCCGAGGAACCGGTGGCCGCCGCCGTCGCCGGCTCCGGCACGGACACCGCGTACGAGCCGTCGGCCTTCCCGGCCGACACCCTCGACGCGAGCTACCCGTCCGACGAGTGGCCGGAGACCGGCGACGGCAGCGACTGGTTCCACGACCTGCTCGCCGGCTTCGACGACCTCGGCACCGGCACCCGCGGCGCCAACGCCAAGGTGCCCGCCGGCACCGCGCCGACCGCCGAGAACGACAAGATCTCCGTCGCCATCAACAACGCGGCGACCCAGAAGGAGGTGGACCGGGCCGAGATCGACGCGACCCACAGCGCCACCGTCACCATGGCCGACGGCCTCGGCTCCCGGCTCGGCACGCTCTACACCGACGCCCTGAACGGCGGCCGACTGCCCAAGACCAGCGCCCTCTTCGGCCGCGTCTCGTCCGGCCTCGACGAGGTCGACGCGGTGAAGAACCTCTACGCCTACCAGCGCCCGTACGTCCGGCTCGGCTTCGTCGGCGACGGCGGCGACATCTACGAGTCGCAGGACGGCTCGTACGGCAGCCTCACCACCAGCGGCTCCTACCCGAGCGGTCACACCTACGGCGGATACGAGGCCGGTACCGTCCTCGCCACCCTCCTCCCGGAGCTGGCGCCGTCGATCCTCGCCCGCACTTCGGAATACGGCAACAACCGCGTCATCCTCGGGTTCCACTACCCGCTGGACGTCATGGGCGGCCGGATGAGCGCGCAGGCCACCGTGGCCCACCGCTGGGCGGACCCCGAGTTCGAGAAGCTGCTGGCCGAGGCCCACACCGAGATCGAGAACGTGCTGCTCGCGAGCTGCGAGAAGGAGGGGTACGGCACCACCCTCGCGGCCTGCTCCGGCGACGCGTACGCCGGTCTCTCCACCGAGCAGCAGATCGACGTGTACACGCGCCGGCTGAGCTACGGGTTCTCCCGGGTGGGGCAGTCGGGTCAGGCGCTCCAGGCGCCGGCCGACGCGGCGGCCCTGCTGATCACGGCCTTCCCGGACCTCACCCCCGAGCAGCGCACGCAGATCATCGAGCAGACCGCCACCGACTCCGGCTACCCGCTCGACCTCACCGGTGACGGCGGGGAGAGCTGGGAGCGAGTCAACCTCGCCGCCGCCATGGCCGCGCAGGTGGTCGTCGGCGCGGACGGCTCGGTCACCGTGACCAACTTCGCCGACGCCACCGCTGCCGCGGTCGCCGACGCGAGCGCGATCACGGTCGGCGGCGTGGCGATCGACGGGTTCGACCCGGAGGTCTCCACGTACGTGGTGGACGTGCCCAAGAACGGGAAGACCCCGGCCGTCACCGCCGTACCTGCCCAGCCCGGTGCGAAGGTGAAGGTCACCGAGGGCAGCAGCATCCTGTCGTCCTCCGGCTCCGGCTCGAAGTTCACCACCCGGACCATCAGGGTGACGTCGGCCGACGGCGCGGTCACCCGCACCTACACGGTCGGGCTGCGGTCCACCGACCGCGACGAGGGCGCCTTCGGCTCGCACGGCGGCTGGAACCACTCCGGCAACGGCTCTTCGGACGGCGGCTGGTCGCCGTCCACGGACTGGTCCCGGCCGCTGCGCCTGACCGGCCTGCGGTAACCGCGAGCCGCGTCCCCGCCGGCACCCCGGCGGGGCGCTGCCCACCGTGCGTACGGCCCCTCCGGGTGAACCCTCGTGGTCCGCCCGGAGGGGCCGTCGGCGTACCGGGGAGCCTTGGGACTGTCCCGCAAAATGCCTTCAACTCTTGAAGGAGAACGCGCGCGAGGCAGACGTGTCAGGCATCTTGTCGAATGCAGAACCCATCGACAAGCTGTGTCCATGACATCTCAGGTCTATACCTGGTGATGTTCCGTCAGAGGTGCCCGTACGGACACGCGAGGGCACGCCTTTCCCCCGGAGGGTCGGACATATGCGCCTGAAATCTGCAAGACCGCAGCGTGGTTGGACGAAAGCGCTGAGGCTGCTATCCGTCGCCGCGGTCACCGTGGCGGCGGTCTCCGTCGGCGGGACGATGAACGCCGAGGCGTCGGTGCCCGCGCCGCCCTCGGGCTTCACCCTCACCTGGAGTGACGACTTCAACGGCGCGTCCGGCACCGGCATCGACCAGAGCCTGTGGAAGTACGACACCGGACCGGGCAGCAACTTCGGCACCGGTGAGATCGAGACCATGACCAACAGCACGTCCAACGTCTACTACGACGGCCAGAGCCACCTGGTGCTCCAGGCCCTGCACTCCGGCTCCGACCCGAGGGCCGGATGGACCTCCGGCCGGGTGGAGACCCAGGCCGCCACCTTCGGCGCCCCGGCGGGCGGAGTCGTCCGCATGGAGTCCGTCCTCCAGCAGCCCAACGTCACCACCGCCAACGGGGCCGGCTACTGGCCGGCGTTCTGGATGCTCGGCGCACCGCTGCGCTCCGGCGTCACCTGGCCGAAGTCCGGCGAGATCGACATCATGGAGGACATCAACGGCCGCAGCTCCGTCTTCGGCGCCGTCCACTGTGGTGTCAGCCCGGGCGGCCCGTGCAACGAGGGGACCGGCATCACCTCGGGCGAACGCGCCTGTTCGGGCTGCCAGACCGGATTCCACGACTACGCCGTGGAGATCGACCGTTCGGTGTCTCCGGAGCAGGTCCGGTTCTACCTCGACGGCAACAACTACTACACGATCTACGCGAACCAGGTGGATGCGACGACCTGGGCCGACGCGATCGACCACCCCTTCTACATCATCTACGACCTGGCGATCGGCGGCGGCTTCCCGGACGCCTTCGGCGGGGGACCGAACGCGGCCACGGTCTCCGGCGGCAAGCTGATCATCGACTCGGTCGCCGTCTACAACAAGGCCCCGGGCTCCACCGGCGGCGGCAGCACCGGCGGTTCGGTGACCGGCCAGACGATCGTCGGCCCGGGCGGCAAGTGCGTGGACGTCGCGGGTGACGACAACGGCGGCGACGGCACCGCCGTCCAGCTCTGGGACTGCCAGTCCACCGCCAAGGACCAGCACTGGACCTGGAGCGGCCAGAGCCTGCAGACGCTGGGCAAGTGCCTCGACATCGCGGGCGGCAACAGCGCCGCCGGCACCCAGCTCCAGCTCGCCACCTGCAACACCGGCGGTTACCAGTCCTGGGTGAAGCAGTCCGACGGCACCCTGAAGAACCCGACCAGCGGCCGGTGCATCGACTCCCCGAACGGCGCCACCGCCAACGGCACCCGGCTCCAGATCTGGGACTGCAACACCTCCGCCGCCCAGAAGTTCTCCATCGGCAGCTCCATCAAGGGCCCGGGCGGCAAGTGCGTGGACGTGGCCGGTGACGACAACGGCGGCGACGGCACCGCCGTCCAGCTGTGGGACTGCCAGTCCACCGCCAAGGACCAGCAGTGGACCTGGAGCGGCCAGACCCTCCAGACGCTGGGCAAGTGCCTCGACATCGCCGGCGGCAACAGCGCCGCGGGTACGAAGCTCCAGCTCGCCACCTGCAACGGCGGCGGCTACCAGAACTGGGTCGCGAACTCCAACGGCTCGATGTCCAACCCGACCAGCGGCCGGTGCATCGACTCGCCCGACGGAGCCACCGCCAACGGCACCCGGCTCCAGATCTGGGACTGCAACAGTTCCGCGGCCCAGAAGTTCGCCCTGGGATAGCACCGCACTCCCGTCATGGGACCGGGACTACGCAGGCAGGAGGGCCCCGCAGCGTGCTGCGGGGCCCTCCTGGGTTCCCGGGCCCTCCCGCGTTCCCGGGCCGTACGCGTTCCCGGGCGGCCCGTCGTTCCCGGTCCGTCCGTCCCGATAGCGACCGGATAGACCGGCGGGCAGGGGCGGATAGGCGGTCCCGGGAGAGTGGCTCCTGCCAGGCCACCCCCGCCCCGATCGTGAGGACTCGAAGATGATCGAAACCCGACCGCGCCAGGTGTCCGAGGGGGTGACGTCCTCGGAAGCCGTCAGGCTCGACTCTGTCGTGAAGCGGTTCACCGATGCCAAGGGAGAGCGGTTCACCGCCGTCGACGGCATCGACCTGCGCATCCGGCAGGGCGAGATCGTCGCCTTCCTCGGACCGAACGGCGCCGGCAAGACGACCACCATCGACATGCTGCTCGGGCTGACGCGGCCCGACGAGGGGTCGGTGCGGCTGTTCGGAGGTGAGCCGCGGCAGGCGGTGCGCTCCGGACAGGTCGCCGCGGTGCTCCAGTCGGGCGGGCTGCTGCCCGACCTGAGTGTCGAGGCCACCGTGCGGATGCTCGGTTCGCTGCACCCCGGTGCCGACATCGACTCGGTGCTGGCCCGGGCCGGACTCGACCAGCTGCGCGGCCGACGCGTCGCGGAGTGCTCCGGCGGTGAACAGCAGCGGCTGCGGTTCGCTCTCGCCCTGCTCTCCGGGCCCGAGTTGCTGGTCCTCGACGAGCCGACGGCCGGGATGGACGTCGTCGCCCGCCGGGAGTTCTGGGCGACGGTCCGTGAGGACACGGAGCGCGGCATGACGGTCATGTTCGCCACCCACTACATGGAGGAAGCGGACCGGTTCGCCGACCGGGTGGTGATGATCGACCGGGGCCGTGTGGTCGTCGACGGTTCGGTGTCCGACGTGCGGTCCGCTCTCAGCGGGCGCACCGTGTCGGCGCGGATCGGCGAGCAGGAGGCGGCCGTTCTCGCGCAGTCCCCCCTCGTCCGATCGAGCACCCCGCGCGGCGGGCGGTACCACTTCGACACCACCGACTCCGACGCGCTGCTGCGCCTGCTGATCGGGCGGACGTCCGCCACCGACATCGAGGTCACCCCGCGCAGCCTCGAAGAGGCATTCATGACCCTCACCCACCACAGCCGTACCGAAGGGGGCACCCGATGAGCGCCGCGTCAGCCACCCACGAGGTGCGGACCTCGCCGTTCAGCGGAGTCAACTCCGTCTTCATCGGCTACGAACTGCGCCGCCGCTTCAACCGGCAGACCACGATCTTCACGCTGCTCCTGCCGGCCGTCCTCTACCTGGCGCTCTTCCGTACCGAACCCGACGGCGCCACCCTCCCGCACGGCAATTTCGCGGCCTGGATGATGACCGGCATCGCCGTGTACGGAGCGGCGACCGCGGCGGTCAGCTCGGCGGCCACCATCTCCGTGGAGAAGGCGTCCGGCTGGATGCGCACCATGGCGCTCAGCCCGCTCGCCCCTCCCGGTTACCTCTTCGTCAAGGTGCTGTCCTCCGTGATCATGGCGGCGGTGCCGGTGGCCGTCGTGGGTGTGCTCGGTGTGTTCACCGGGGTGGAGGCCACGGCCACGGTGTGGGTGACGTCCCTGCTGGTGGCGTGGCTCGGCGCGGCCGTCTTCGCCGCCCTCGGCATCACGCTGGGGCTCGCTCTCAAGCCCGACACCGTGATGCACATGCCGGGTCTGACCATGACCGCGCTCGCCTTCCTCGGCAATCTCTTCATCCCGCTCTCCGGCACCATGCTGGAGATCTCCCGCTACTCGCCGATGTTCGGCGTCTCCACACTCGCCCGCTACAGCCTGACCGAGGGCTACTCCTTCAGCGGTGAGCACTCCAGCCTCGCGATGGCTGTGGTCAACACCGTCGCCTGGTTCGCGGCCTTCGCCTTCATGGGTATCCGCCGCTTCCGCAAGAGCACCGGCCGCAACTGAGGCCGGCGCCGCCCCGCACCGCTCGTTCCTCTCCTCCACAAGCCCCTTCACGAGCCTTTCACGCCCTTTTGCGCCTTTCACGCCCCTTTCCGCCTCCGACGCCGGGCCCCGCTCCGGTCATCGACACCCCTACGAAAGGAGATTCGAACTCATGTACGCATTCGTTGTGCCGGGACAGGGCTCCCAGACCCCGGGCATGCTGGCCGGCTGGCTGCGCGACCCGGTGCACGCCGAGCGCCTGCGCGACTGGTCCGAGGCCGCCGATGTGGACCTCGTGCACCTCGGCGGCAAGGCGCCGGCCGCGGAGATCGCCCGTACCGAGAACACCCAGCCGCTGCTGGTCGCCGCCGGGCTCCTCGCCCACGAGGCGCTCGCCACGGCCGAGCCGGACGGGCCCCTGGTGGCTGCCGGGCACTCGGTCGGGGAGCTGACCGCGGCGGTGTACGCCGGAGCGCTCGCCCCCGCCGACGCCGTGCGGCTGGCCGCGGTGCGTGGCCGGGCGATGGCCGCGGCCTGTGCGGAGGTGCCCACCTCGATGGCGGCCGTGGTCGGCGGCGAGGAGGCCGACGTGCTCGGCCGCATCCGCGAACTGGGCCTGTACGCGGCCACGTTCAACGGCCCCGGCCAGATCGTCGCGGCGGGACCCACGGACGGCCTCGAACGGCTCGTCGCCGCCCCGCCGCCCTCCGCCACGGTCAAGCTGCTCCAGGTCGCCGGCGCCTTCCACACCCCGTACATGGAGTCCGCGCGCCGGGCCGTCGCCGCGGCGGCGGAACGGACACCGTTCCGGCGGCCGACCGGGTCCCTCCTGTCGAACGCCGACGGTTCGGTCGTCCGTGAACCGGACGACATCCGCCGCCGCCTGGTCGAGCAGGTGGTCAAGCCGGTGCGCTGGGACCTCTGCCTGGAGTCGCTCGGCCGGATCGCACCCGAGGTGACGGTCTGTCTGCCGCCCGCCCGCACCCTCGCGGGCATCCTCAAGCGCCAGCTGCCCGAGCTGGCCGTCGTCTGCGTCACCGCCCCCCGGGACCTCGACAAGGTGCGGGCCCGGATCGGTGCCGCGGGTGCCTGGAAGGAGGACCTCGTCCATGCCGGTGTCTGAGCTGTTCGCACACGCCCGCGCCGAGCGCCCCGGGCACCTCGCCCTCGTCGACGCCGCAGGACCGCTGACCTACGCGGAGCTGGGCACCGAGACCGACCGGGCGGCCGGCTGGCTGCGCGGCCAGGGAGTGGGCGCGGGGGACCGCGTGGTCTACGCCGGCGGCGGCGACCGCACCTTCCTCGCCCTCCTGTGGGCCTCGTTCCGTATCGGAGCGGTGTTCGTGCCGGTCCACCCCGACCTCACGGACCACCAGATCGACCACATCGTGCGGGACTGCACGGCCGCTCTCGCCGTCTGCCCGCCCACCGCGGGTGCCGCCGCCCGGTCGACCGTGGAGGTGGAGCGGGCCGTACGGGAGATCGGGCACACGCCCGCCGACCACACCACTGCCGAGGTCGCGGACGACGCGGTCGCCCTGCTGATCTACACCTCCGGCACCACCGGCCGTCCCAAGGGCGTCGTCTGCCCGCACCGGCAGATCCTCGCCGCGGTCCGCGCCGTCGACGCCGCCCTCGGCTACCGCGCCGACGACGTGGTGCTGTGCAGACTGCCGCTCTCCTTCGACTACGGCCTGTACCAGGCCCTGCTGTGCACGCTGACCGGTTCGACCCTGGTGCTCACCGACCGCGGGGGCGACCTCGGACTGATCCGGGTGATCGAGCGCCACGGGGTCACCGTCGTCCCGCTGGTGCCCTCCCTCGCGCAGATCCTCGGGCTGCTCCAGAAGAAGCTGCGCCGCGCCACCAAGGTCCGGCTGTTCACCAACACCGGTGCCCGGCCCAGCCCGACCGTGATGCGCGAACTGCTCGACGCCTTCCCGGGCTCCGTCTTCGCCTCGATGTACGGGATGACCGAGTGCAAGCGCATCTCGGTCCTGGACCCGGCGCTCTACGAGCGTCATCCCGACTCGGTGGGCCGAGCCATCCCCGGTCTCCGGGTACGGACGGTCGGGCCGGACGGGCGGACCCTGCCGCCGGGCGAGGTGGGCGAGATCGTCGTCCGGGGCGAGACCGTCATGGCCGGGTACTGGGGAGTCCCGCTGGAGCGGCAGAGCCGGTACGTGCGCCTGGCCGACGGCTCCCTGGAGCTCCACACCGGTGACCAGGGCCGGATCGACGCCGACGGCCTGCTGTACTTCGTCGGCCGCGACGACGACGTGATCAAACGGCGCGGCGTGCGGATGGGCCTGTCGGAGATCGAACTCGCCGCCGAGCGCGTACCCGGCGTGTACGCCGCCGTCGCCCCGCGCCCCGCCGACGAGGACGCTCCGTTCCTGCTCGCCGTGCAGACGGATCTCACCCTGCAGGAGGTCCGCGCCGCTCTCACCCGCCTTCTGGACCACGCCCGCCTTCCCGACGGGATCGTCCCGCTCGACACCGTGCCGCTGACCGCCAACGGCAAACCCGACCGCGTGGCCGTCGCCCAGTTGCTCCGGGCCGGCGCCGCCGCCCCCGCCGAGGCCGTCGCCACGGCCGTCACCCCCGTCCCCGCCGCACTCACAGGGAGCTCCCATGGACCAGTCGCAGTTTGACCAGCTCGTAGAGGAGATATGCGCCGTGCAGGTCACCAGCTCCGAAGTGCCGCTCGTGGACCTCGGCGTGGACTCGCTCCACACCGTCGCCCTGATCATGGCCGTCGAGGACAGGTTCGGCATCGAGCTGGACCCCGACGCGCTCGCCGACCTCTCGCTCACCTCGTCGGCCGGCCTGCTGAGGCTCGTGCACGAGCAGCTGGCGAGCGGCGCGCACGCGCTGTCGGGGAGCTGACCGTCATGTGGACCGACATAAGACCCGCGGCCGAGATGCCGCAGCTCTTCGAACGGGGCGGTGATCTGATCTCGTTCGCCGGCGGCCTGCCGGACCTCGACCTGCTGCCCCTGAAGGAACTCTCCGAGCAGTTCGCCCGGCTGACCCGGATCGGCGGCCGGATCGCGCTCCAGTACAGCACCCCGCACGTGGCCAAGGCCCTCGTCCCCGCCATCACCGACCTGATGGCCCGCGAGGGCGGCAGCACCGACGCCGCGAACCTGGTGCCGACCGCCGGATCCCAGATGGGACTGCTGGCCCTCGGCCTCGGCCTCGCCGCACCGGGGGAGACCGTACTGTGCCAGACCCCCGCCTACCCGGGAGCGGCCACCGCCTTCCGTACGGCGGGACTGCGCCTGCACGGGGCCCCCGAGGACGCCGAAGGGCTCGACCCGCTGGCGCTGCGGGCGACCGTGGCCCGGCTGCGGGCCGACGGGCAGCGGGTACGGATGCTGTACTGCAACCCGACCTTCCAGAACCCCACCGGCGCCACCCTGTCCGTCGAGCGACGCCACCAACTGGTGGACGCCGCACGGGAACTGGACCTGCTGATCGTCGAGGACAACCCCTACGGGCTGCTCGGCTTCGACGGCGGCACGGTCCAGACCCTCCAGGGCATCGACCCTTCGAACGTCGTCTACCTCGGCACCTTCTCCAAGGTCTTCGCGCCGGGACTGCGCTGCGGCTGGATCGCCGCCCCCGAGCAGGTCGCGGAGCGGCTGCGCCGTACGACCGAGGTGATGGCCCTGTCGCCGTCGGCGTTCGCCCAGGCCGCGCTCGCCGCGTTCCACGCCCGCGGTGGCTGGGACAGCCTGATCGACGCCTACCGCGAGCGCTACCGGGAGCGGTGCGGCCTGATGGCCGACGCGCTGGACGAGCAGCTGGGGACCGACGGCCCCTGGCGGTGGCAGCGGCCGGACGGCGGCTTCTACCTGTGGCTGCGGCACGAGGGCGGCGCCGACACCGGCCGCTTCGCGCGCGCCGCGGCCGAACAGGGCGTCTCCTACGTCCCCGGCAGCCACTTCGGGCTCGACGGGGAGTGCGGCGACGCGCTGCGGCTCTGCTTCAGCAACGTCCCGCGCAAGCGCATCCCCGAGGGGGTCGCCCGGCTCGCGGCCGCGCTGAGAGGCGCGGACGCCGGCACCGGCACCGACGGGCACTCCGACGCGGACGCCGACGTGGACCTCGGGAGGCGGGCCGCGTGACCAGCACCCGTGAAGCGCTGCGCGAGCACGACTGGGCCGACTTCCGGCCCACCCGGCGCCTCGGCGACAGCGAGTGGCACATGTGGGGCGTCGGGCTGCTGCGCAGTGCAGGCTTCCCCGCCTCCGGACTCGACCTGCTCGGCGGGCCGGCGGCGGCCGCCGCGGCCGACCGCGGGGACCAGGACGCCTTCACCGTCGCCTACCTCGCCGACAGCGCGGCCGAAACGCACCGCCTGGCCGCACTCGCCGGTGACGAGAAGGTCCGCACGGCCATCGCCTGGCAGAACCGCACCGTCTACCGCGTGCTCGACGCGCTCGCCGCCGGCACGGGCAAGGAGTCCAAGCGCAAGCAGCGGGAGCGCACCCTCGCCATGTACTGGCTGCGCTACTGCGCCAAGGCCGAGACCATCGGCTTCTTCGGTCCGGCCGCCTGGATGTCCGTCGGGCGGGCGCCCGGGGGCCTCGCGGTGGACCACGGCGAGCGGCTGGTGGCGCGCAGCCGTACGTACTTCGAACGCTGGGCGCTGGCCGCCGTCGCGGACTGGATGACCGCCCAGCCCGGTGCACGCTGGTGGTTCCCGCCGCTGCCCCGCCCCGACGTCCACCTCGACGGTGACCGGCTGCTGCTGCCGGGCGGACGCGTGACGCGGCTGCGCCCGGAGGACCGGCAGGTCCTCGGCCACGCGGACGGGGAGCGCAACGGTGCCGCGATCGTCGAGGCCCTCGTACGGGAGGACGGCTGGGACACCGAGGGCGCACGGCCACGCGTCGAGAAGATCCTCACCCGGCTCCTCAAGCAGCGCGTGCTGACCTGGGACGCCAACATCCCGGTCGACGTGCGGGCCGAGCGGGTCCTGCGACGGCGGGTCGCCGCCGTCGCCGACCCCGAGCTGTTCGTCCGCTTCGAGACGGTCCTCACCGGACTCGACCGGCACCGCGACGCCATCGACGCCGCCACCGATCCCGATCAGCTCGCTGCCCGGCTGGACGAGTTGGACGCGTACTTCGTCAAGATCACCGGCCTCGACGCCTCCCGCGACGAGGGCAAGGCGTACGCGGGCCGCACTCTCTGCTACCAGGACGCGGTGCGGGACTGCCAGGTCGAGGTCGGCACCGGCTTCCTCGACGGGATCGCCCGCCCGCTCGCCCTGGTGGCCGACGCGGCGGACTGGTTCGGCAACCGACTGGTGGAGCTCGTCGAGGCGGAGGTGGCCGGTTTCGTCCGGGCCGCCGCGCCGCGGAGGTCGCCCGTCACCCTCGCCGACGTGTGGACACAGGTGCTCGGCCTGTTCTGGGGCGGCGAAGGCGCCCGGCCCGTGCACACCGCGACGAGGGAACTCGCCCGCAAGTGGCGCGAGGTCCTCGATCTCGATCCGGCCGGCGTCCAGCCGGTCGCGCTGCGGGTGGACGACATCGAGCGGCGGGCGCGCGCCGTCTTCGCCACCGGTCCGGTCCGCTCGCCCCATCTCGCCCTGCACAGCCCCGACCTCCAGGTGGTCCAGGAGGCGGACGGGGACCCGACCGTCGTCCTCGGCGAGCTGCACGCCTGCCTCGCCACCTGCGACCTGCCGTTCCTCGACTGGACCAGCGACGCCGGCTCCCTGCGCGACAAGGTGAACGCGGCGATCGGCGCGCCCCGCCTGGTACCGCTGCTCCCGGTCGACTGGAAGCGCAACAGCGGCCGCATGGTGCCCGCCCCCATCGGCGCGGGCGACCGACTCATCGGGTTCACCCGGGCGCCGTTCGACGACCGGTCCCGGATCGACCCGGCCACCGCGATCACCCTGTCCGAGCGGGACGGCACGGTCACCGCCACCACCCCCGACGGCCGCGGGTGGAGCATGGCCGAACTGCTCGCCGTCCCGGTGTCCATCATCGCCGCGGACGCCTTCAAGATCGGGCTCGACCGGCCGCACGCCCCCCGCGTCAGCCTCGACGGGCTCGTCCTGTTCCGGGAGACCTGGCGGGTGCCGGCCGGGGAGATCCCGCTCGCCGTCAAGCCCGACAGAGCGGGCGACTACCTGGCCGTACGGCGGTGGCTGCGCGCGAGCGGGCTGCCCGACCAGGCCTTCGTGAAGTTCCCGCAGGAGACGAAGCCGTCCCTGGTCGACTTCACCAGTCCCACCCTCGTGCTCTCCTTCGCCAACCTCGTCCGCCGCACCCGGCGCCTCGACGCGGACGCGACCGTGATCCTCAGCGAGCCGCTGCCGCACCCCCGGGACTCCTGGCTCACGGGGGCCGACGGCGAGCGCTACGTCAGTGAACTCCGGCTCCAGATCAGCAGAAAGGTACCGGAATGACCGTGGCCCCCTCCGCCGCGGCGACCCGCGCCGCAACGGCGGCCCGTCCCCGCGATCCGGACATCATCGCAACGATCGGCTCCACCCCACTGGTCGCCCTCGACCGACTCTTCCCGCCCACGCTCTTCCAGGTCTACGGCAAGTGCGAGCGGTTCAACCCGGGCGGCTCCATCAAGGACCGCGCGGCCCGCTCCATGATCGAACACGCCCTGTCCACCGGGGTGCTGATGCCGGGCATCTCCACGGTCGTGGAGTCCTCTTCCGGCAACCTGGGCATCGCCCTGGCCCAGCTCTGCAACTTCTACCGGCTCGACCTGATCTGCGTCGTCGACCCGCGCACCACCGCCCAGAACACCGCGATCATGCGGGCGTACGGGGCGACGGTCGAGGTCGTGGACCGCGACGCGGAGACCGGCGAGTACCTGCCGTCCCGGATCAGGCGGGTGCGGGAACTCCTGCGCACCGTGCCCGACGCCTACTGGCCCAACCAGTACGGCAACGAGTACAACGCCCTCGCCCACCAGCACACCATGCGCGAGATCCACGAAGCGCTTCCGCAGGCTCCCGACTACCTCTTCCTGGCCGCCGGCACCACCGGCACGCTGCGCGGCTGCGCCGAGTACATCGCCGCCGAGGGCCTGCCCACCCAGGTGGTGGCGGTGGACGCGGTGGGCAGCGTGATCTTCGGCCCGCCCGAGTCCTGGGAGCGCCGGCACCGCCGGACCATCCCCGGGCACGGCGCGGCGGTGGTCCCGGCGCTGCTGCGACCCGGTCTCGCGGACCGGGTGGTGAAGATGACCGACCTGGACTGCGTGCGCGGCTGCCGGGCCCTGCTGGGCAAGGAGTCGATCCTCGCGGGCGGTTCGTCCGGAGCCGTCGTGGCCGCCCTGCTGGACGCCTCCTCCTGGATCACGCCGGGTGCCACCTGCGTCGCGATCCTCCCCGACGGGGGCGACCGCTACCTCGACACGATCTACAGCGACTCCTGGGTGGAGTCCCGTTTCGGCTGAAGCCCGCCCACCCCACTTCCCCACCCACCTTCCACGCAGAGGAATTGACCAGTCATGAGAATCCTCGGTCGCGAGGACGTCGCCGCCGCGCTCAGCGGCCTCGACCCCGCCGTGCTCGACGCGGTGCGCGCCGCGTACGTGCTGCACGGCCAGGGCCGCTCGGAGGTGCCGTTCTCCGGGTTCCTGCGCCCGCCCGGCGACGACGGCTCCCGCGTCATCTCGCTCCCCGCCTACCTGGGCGGACCCGATCCCGTCATGGGCCTGAAGTGGATCTCCTCCTTCCCGGCCAACGTCGAGCGGGGCCTGCAGCGCGCCTCGTCGGTGCAGATCCTCAACGACCTGCGCACCGGCTACCCGACCGCCGTCCTGGAGGCCAGCCAGATATCGGCGTCCCGCACCGCGGCGTCGGCCGCCCTCGCGAGCCGTACGCTGCACGGCGACCGCCCCGTGCACACGGCCGGTCTGATCGGCTGCGGCACCATCAACCGGCGCGTCCTGGACTTCCTGGTCCTGGTCCACCCCGAACTGCGCACGGTCACCGTGCAGGACGCGGTGCCCGGCCGAGCGGCCACCTTCGCCGCCCAACTTGCCGCCGAGCGCCCGGAGATCAGCTTCGTGGCCGGTGACGTCGACGACGCGCTGCGCGCCGGCACGGTCTCCGTCGCCACCACCGACTCCACCTACTGGCTCGACCTCGCCGCCCACCCCGACCGCCCCGCCCGTCAGGTGATCCTGCACCTGTCGCTGCGCGACCTGAGCACGGACTCCGTCCTGAACGCCTACAACGTGGTCGACGACACGGAGCACGTGATGCGGGAGGGGACCTCGCTGCACCGCGCCGAGCAGGAGGTGGGCCACCGCCGCTTCGTGGGCGCCGAGATCGCGACCGTGCTCGGCCTGAGCGAGGGGCTGGAGACCGAGGGGACCATCGTCTTCTCCCCCTTCGGCCTCGGCATCCTCGACCTCGCCGTCGCCCGGGTGATCCTCGGGGCGGCCACCCGCAACGGCCTCGGCAGCGAGGCCGAGGGCTTCGACCCCGGCCTGCACCGGGTCACCGCGGCCATGGCGGGAGGCGTGGCATGAGCTTCCTCTTCCCCGAGGGCACCCGTGCCCTGGTCACCGGCGCCTCGCGCGGCATCGGCGCGGCCACCGCGCTGGCGCTCGCGGAGCACGGCTGCGACGTCGTCCTCAACTACCACTCCAGCGCCGCCAAGGCGGAGACGGTCGCCGAGCAGATCCGTGCCCTGGGCCGCCAGGCCCTCCTCGTCCAGGCCGATGTCGGTGACGAGGCTCAGGTCACCGCGATGTTCAAGCGGATCCGCACCGAGTGGGGGCCGGTCCAGGTCGCCGTCCTCAACTCCGGTGTGACCGCGGACGGCCACTTCGCGGCCATGAGCAGCGCGAAGTGGCAGGAAGTCATCGGTACCAACCTCACCGGCACCTTCCTCACCGCCCGCGAGGCCACCAAGCAGATGTACGCGAGTGGCGGCTCCCTCGTCCTGATCGCCTCCACCAGCGGAATCGCCGGCCGGGCCGGCCAGGCCAACTACGCCGCCAGCAAGGGCGGGGTGATCTCCCTGGCCAAGAGCCTCTCGTACGAGGTGGCGCCGCGCGGCATCCGCGTCAACGTCGTCGCCCCGGGGTTCATCGACACCGACATGGTCAAGAAGGTCCCCCCGGCGCACCTGAAGGAGGCCCTCCAGGTGATTCCGCTCGGCCGCACCGGCACCCCTGCCGAGGTCGCCCAGGCCGCTGTCTTCATGGCCTCGTCCGCCGCTTCGTACATCACCGGAAAGGTGCTGACCGTCGACGGCGGAATGATCCCCAACTGACCGCACCACCCACCGATTCACAGGAGGTAACCACCATGTCCACCGCCACCTTCGAGGACATCCGCACCCAGGCCGAGGCCCGTCTCGGCAAGAACATGAAGGTCAAGTCGATGATCATCGACCGGCTCGGTCTCGAGGTCGAGCCGGCCTTCGTCTCCGACAACCAGCCGCTGTTCGGCCGGGGCCTGGAGATGGACTCGCTGGACACGCTGGAGATCGTCGTCATGGTCAACAACGAGTTCGACGTGCTGATCAGCGACGACGACTTCGAGGCCTTCGGCTCCATCAACGCCCTGGTCGACTTCATCGAGGACCGGGAGACCGCCGCGTGAGCCCCGCGACCACACTCCTCGAAGCGCAGGCCCCCGCGCCCGCGCGCAAGGCCCTGAGCTACTCGTCCGACGACATCAAGCGGATGCTGCCGCACCGCTGGCCGATGCTGATGATCGACCGGGCCTACGACGTCGTCCCGGGCGTCTCGGGCCGAGGCGTCAAGAGCGTCTCCGTCAACGAGCCGTTCTTCGCCGGGCACTACCCGGACCACTCGATCATGCCGGGCGTGATGATCGTCGAGTCGATGGCCCAGCTCGTCGCCGTCGTCTACGTCGCGGAGATCCTCGAAAGCGCCGAGGGCACCGGAGGTGACGACGCCTCGCAGAGCGTCGGCTACCTCGGCTCCATCAGCACCATGAAGTTCTCCCGGCTCGTCGTCCCCGGGGACCAGCTCACGCTGGAGGCCAAGCTCGGGCAGCGCCTCGGCGGCCTGCGCCAGGTGAAGGTGCGGGCGACCGTCGGAACCGAGCTCGCCGCCGCCGGGACGCTCGTCGTCACCACCGGCCGCAAGGGCTGACCTCCCCCGGAGAGCGCGAACGCGGAAGCGCGGAAGCGCAAACGCAGACACGCGCAAGCGCACACACGCGCAAACGCACACAACCGGAACCACTGGACCGACAGAAGGAGGTGTGGTCATGGCCCTCACGATCCGCCCGTACCAGGAGGGCGACGCGCACGCCATCGCGGAGCTCTACAACCGGCACCGCGACAACCCCAACCCGGTCGCCGGGGGGGTCAGCGGTACGGAACTCGCCCACGAGCTGGCCGAGCGGGAGACGGCGACGTTCCTGGTGGCCGAGGACGACGGCCGGCTCGTGGGAACGTTCGGCCTCTTCCACAACACCGGCCGGCGCTCCGGCCGGGCGGGCGAACTCATCGCGGACATGTTCTTCGTCCATCCCGCCCACCGGGGCGGCCTGGTCACCGGAAGGCTGTTCACCGAGGCCGTCGAGTGGATGATGCGCACCGGCTGCCTGGTGCTGCGGCTGACCGTCAACCCGGCCAACACCGTGGCCTTCCGGCTCTACCGGCGCGTCGGCTGCGTGTCGGTGGGCCGGGCGGTCCCCGGTGAGGACGGCAACGTGGAGCTGCACAACTACATCCCGCTCGTCGTACGCGGCGTCCTCGCCGACCTGGGCGAGCGGGCCATGGCGGCCCTCGGCAGCCTGACCAGCTTCGCCTCCGTCACGGAGTCCCGCGACGACGAGCTGCGCTCGGACGTGCGGGTGGTGGACGGGGTGCGCACCGTCGACTACAGCCTGGCGCTCGGCGAGTTCCGGATCGACGCGTCCGTGGACGTGGACCGGGGCGCCGTGCGCGAGGCCCGCCTCATCGAGGCCGACGGCACGGAGCGGGCGCTGCGCATCACCCGGCCCCCGTACGAGGTGAGGGCCCCGCGCGGGGTGGCGCCGTACCGGTTCACCGAGTCCGGCCTCACCTGCGAGGTCGACGGGGAGGACGGCACGCTGAGCGTCCTCGTGGCCGGGCACCGCGGCCCGGTACTCGTCTCCACCTGGCCGAGCTGCCGGGCCGACCGCCCGGCCGGCTGGCGCGAGGGCGAGCCCCGCGACCTCACCCTGGAGCCCGTCGAGGGCGGGGTACGGGTCACCGAGCGGGACGGCGACGCCACGGTCACCGGCACCTTCACCCTGGACGGCACCGGTCTGCTCCAGGAGTTCACCCGCACCGGCTCCGCGAGCGGCCGGATCTTCCAGACCGTGGGCCTGCGCCAGGGCGTCTTCACCGACGCGGAAGGGCAGACCCACCCGATCGGGCTGGGCCAGGGGGTGCGCGACGCCTCCGAGATCGTCGCCGCCTCCCGGACCGTCCCCGAAGGCGCGGAGCTGACCTGGCAAGGGCGGGACGTACGCGTCTCGCTGCCGGTGGACGGGCCCCTGCGGCTGGTCCACAGCACGCTCCTGGAGCGCCGCCCGGAACCCGGCGCGGACGGCGTGGCCCGGATGCGCACCGTCATCCGCCCGAGCGGCGCGGACACCACGCGCCGCCTGGAGACGCACGCCGCCGCGGGAGGCGTCACCGTCTGGCGGGAGGGCACCACCAAGGTGCTGCGCAGCCCCTACCCCCGCACCCGTTCCTACGCCTACAACCCCCACTGGTCCGCGGGCCTGTGGGTGACCCAGGAGAACAGCCGCCACGACCGGGCCTCGGGGCTCGGCTGGGGGGTGCCATGCGGCACCTGGGAGGAGAAGCACCCGCTCGGCCTCCACGCCCCGGAATCCGGCCTCGACTGGGAGATCGCTGCCGCCGGCGACGGGCTCCGCGTCGACGTCCGGGCGAGCGGGACGGACCCGAGCGGGACGGACCGCGAGACCGTCGTCTGGCTCACCCCGCAGACGCCCCTCAAGACGGCCGTCGTCCTCGACTCGGACGGCGCGCGCTGGGAGCTGAACTCCGGTGACTTCCGCCAGGTGTGGGCCCGCAGGGCATCCGTCCGGCTCTCCGACGGGCGGTGGCTGCACTGCGCTCCCGCCGCCGGCCCGCACGACGAACTCGTCCTGCGCGCCTCGCCGTCGGGCCTGCTCGTCGGCGGAGTGTCCGCCGCACGGGAGAGCTCCTGGCTGCTCTCCGTACACGACATACCCCTTTCCTTCTGAACCACCGACCCGAAAGGCAACGACAGATCATGACCGCCACCACCATCGCCCCGGCCGTCCGCACCGCCACCGAGGACTACGCCACCCTGCGCACCGCCGTCGGCGCCTACCGCGTCACCGCCCCGCTGGTCCGGCTGACCGGCGACGACCGGCTGACCTTCCTGGACGGCTTCCTCGCCAAGTCCGCGGACTACGTGGAGCCCGACTCCGTCCGTGAGGTGCTGGCGCTGAACGCCGACGGCACGCCGTTCGCGATCCTGCTGCACTTCGAGATCGGCGAGGAGTCGTGGCTGCTGCCGCGCACCGCCGTCACGGCCGACGAACTCGGCTCCTACCTCGGCGGGTTCGACACCTCCGCCGGCGTCACCGTCGAGATCTCCCCCGACGGCTGGGGCGCCACCGCCTTCGAGGGCCCCGTGGCCTGGTCGGTCGCGGCCGGCTTCGTGGACTTCGACATCTCCGGCCTGACCCTGCACGCCGTCACCGAGTCCACCCTCGACGTTCCCGGCGCCACCGCCCACCTGGCCCGCGTCGGTACCACCGGGGAGTACGGCTACCTGCTGCTGTCCGACGCCCCGCAGGCCGCGCACGACGCGGTGCTCGCGGCCCTCGCCGGCCAGGGCGGCGCCGAGATCGGCGAGGAGGGCCTCACCCGGGTGCAGGCCGAGGCCGGGATGGGCGTGTACAGCACCGGGTTCGGCGAACTGAGCGTCGGCGAGGCCGACCTGGCCTGGATGATCGACTGGAGCCGGATCGGCGAGTTCCACGGCTCCGACGAGCTGACCGCACCGACCGGCTCCGAGGCCCGGCTCACCGCGCTCGTCGCCCCGGTCGGCAGCCGCTTCGCGGCCGGTACGCCGGTCACCGCGGCCGGTCAGGAGGTCGGCACCGTCCTGCACCAGGCGCCGGCCGCCAACCCGGAGGAGGAGCTGGTCCTGGCCCTGCTCGACAACCCCTTCTGGGTGCCGGGACTGGAGCTGACCGCCACGGACGAGGCGGGGGACGAGCGCCCGGTGCGCACCGCGACCCTGCCCCGGGTCATCGCCCGCTCCCTCACCGTCAAGATCGCCTGAAGGGCCGGGTCATGACACCTGCGAACATCGCCCTGACCGGCCTGGGACTGATCACCGGAGCCGGTGACGACGTGGAGAAGAGCTGGTCGTCGATCGCGGCCGGCACCACCGGCATCCGCACCAACACCCTCTTCGACACCTCCGAGCTGCTCACCGACTGGGCGGGCATGGTCACCGCCGAGCAGCCCGCCGACCTGGACCGCTGCTACGCGCTCGCGGCCACCGCGATCCGCGAGGCCCTGCACGGCAGCGGCCTCGACCTCTCGGCCGTGGACCGCGACCGGGTGGCCGTCGTCGTGGGCTCCAGCCTCGGCGCCATGCCGACGCTGGAGGCCACCCACCGCACCTTCGTCCTGGAGGGCAGGCTGGACGTCGCGCAGGCCGTGGCCTCCCAACTGCCCTGCGTCGGCGACTACATCGCGGCGGAGTTCGATCTGCGCGGCCCGCGCGTGGTCCTCTCCAACGCCTGCGCCGCCAGCGCCGTCGCCCTCGGCTACGCCGCCGAGCTGCTGTGGAAGGGCGACGTCGACTACGTCGTGTGCGGTGGTGTCGACCCGCTGGCGGAGCTGTCCGCCTACGGGTTCAGCGCGCTCGGCGCGCTGGACGCCGAGCCGTGCTCACCGCTCTCCGCCTCCACCGGACTCACCCTCGGCGAGGGCGCCGGATTCATGGTCCTGGAGTCGGTGGAGCGGGCCGAGGCGCGCGGCGCCCGTGTCCTCGCGGAGCTCGGCGGATACGGCCTGTCCTGCGACGGCTACCACCAGACCGCGCCCGACCCCAGCGGCAAGGGCGCCTGCGCCGCCATGGCACAGGCCCTCGACACGGCGGGCCTCACCCCCGCCGACGTGGACTACCTCAACCTGCACGGCACCGGCACCCCCGCCAACGACGCCTCCGAACCCAAGGCGCTGAAGCTCCTGTTCGGCATGGAGATACCGGCGGCCAGCTCCACCAAGTCGATCCTCGGCCACACCCTCGGTGCGGCCGGCGCGGTCGAGGCCGTGGTCAGCACCCTGGCCGTCGACCGGGGCACGCTGCCGCCGACCATCAACACCCGGGGCGTCGCCTCGCCGTACGGCCTGGACGTCATCCCGGACACCGGACGCGACGCGCGACCCGAGGTCGTGGTGTCGAACTCCTTCGCCTTCGGCGGCAACAACGCCTCCGTCGTCATCAACCGGCCCGGCCGTGCCGGCTCCAGGCCGCCACGCCGTGAGGCCGTCCAGGAGGTGGTCGTCACCGGAGTCGCCGGCCTGGCCGGATCGGCCGGCGGTACCGAGGCGATCGCCGCGGCCTTCGCCGAGGGGCGGCCCTGCTTCGAGACCTTCGAGGAGGTTCCCGGCGTCGGCCGGGTGCCCGTCGGCCGGGTCGACATCAAGGCCGCCTCACGCGGTACGAACCCCAGCCGGGCCCGTCGCATGGACCCGCTGAGCCTGCTCGCCGCGTCCGCCGTGAACGACCTGTACGCCCGCCACGGCAAACCGTCGCGGGACGTGGCGGAGTCGACCGGTGTCGTCTTCGCCACCGGGTACGGCCCGGTGACCTCGGTCCTGCGGTTCCACGAGGGCGTGGTGCGCTCGGGCATCACCGGTGCCAACCCGTCCCTCTTCGCCAACACCGTCGTCAACGCCGCCGCCGGCCACGTCGCGATGCTGCACCGCTTCCGCGGCTACACCGCGACCATCGCCAACGGCGGCACCAGCTCCGTGCTCGCGCTCCAGCTCGCCGCCCGGGTCATCGCCCGCGGCGCCGCGGAACGGATCATGGTGGTGGTCGCCGACGAGTTCCCCGAGCAGGCCCTCGCCACCCAGGCGGCGCTGCCCGGCTACGCCCGGTCCGCGCACGTCGTACCCGGCGGGCGTACCGGTACCGTCCTCAGCGAGGGGGCCGCCGCGATCCTGCTGGAGAGCCGGGACGCGGCCCGGGACCGGGGCGCCGACGTCCTGGCGCGGGTCCGCGGCTTCGGCGCCAGTGGCGAACCGGCCGGCATCGGCCGCATCGCCAGGGACGGCGAGGCATGGGGACGCTCCCTGCGCTCCGCGCTCGCCGAAGCGGACCTCGGCCCGGAGGGGATCGGCACGGTCGTCTCCGCCGCGTCCGGCCACCCGCTGGTCGACCTGGCACAGCGGGCGGCCCTGCGCCACACCGGCCTCGAAGGCCGGCCGGTCTTCGCCCCCAAGGCCCTGCTCGGCGAGACCTACGGCAGCGCGGGAGCCCTCGGCCTGGTCGCCGCCCTCACCGGTGCCGGCACCCCCGGCCCGGTACTGCTGTCGAGTTTCGCGTACGGCGGCAGCTACGCGGCGGCCGTCCTCGACCCGGAGGCGTGATGGGCGCCCTGATGGGCCTGCTCCTCGACGCGGGACTGACCGGATACACGCTGGCGCCCGACGGGCCGGCGGCGGTGGAGGAGGTGGGGGAGACGGTGAACGTCCTGGTCTCCCGCCACCGCGGGCTCCCCCGCGACCGGATGGGGCACCGGCTGTCCGCCTCGGGCCGCTCCCTGATCGTCGGGGCGCTCGGTACGACGTACGGAATCCGGATCACCGCCAAAGACCTGGCGCGGGACGGTCACAAGCGCTGGTCGGTGCCCGCCCTGGGCCTGTCCGTCTCGGTGGCGCACGTCGGCACGTACAGCGCCGTGGCCTTCGCGCCCGCCGGCCGCACGGTCGGAGTGGACCTCCAGGACGAGCGTGACCGGCCGTACGCCCTGCGCTGGCTCGGCGACCTGCTCGGACGTGAACAGCCGGCCACCATCAGGGACTTCGCCGAGTGCGAGGCGCTCATCAAGGCCTCGCACCTGACGAAGGAGACCTTCGCCGGAACCCGGCTGCCCGAGTGGCGGCCGGGCTGGCGGCCCACGAACACCCCGACCTACGAGGTGCGTTCCGTCGTCCTGCGGCCCGAGGGCGAACCGCCCCTGCACCTCGCCCTCGCCTGCGACGCACCCGCACCGGTGCGCTTCCACCACCTGGAGGAGGAATGACCCTCACCGCCGTGCGGCCCTACACCCGCCGCATCTCCCCGATCGAACGGGGCTACCTCAACGCCGCCGCGACCGGCACCCCGCAGCTCATCCAGATGGTGATCGAGGGGGAAGGCGCTCTCGACACGGACGCGCTGCGCCGGGCCGCGCGCGCGGCGACCGAGGCGAGTCCCGGCCTCGCGGTGCGCCGCCGGGGCGCGCTGTGGCGCGCCGACGGCACCGTCCCCGAGGTCGTGGAGCTGCCCGACGGCACCGGTCTCGACCACCCGTTCTTCCACCGCGACCTGTCGGTGGTCACCGGACCCGTCTGCGAACTGGGCCTGATCCGGGGCGCCGGGACCACCCGGCTGGTCGTCCGGGCCAGCCACATCGTCACCGACGGGCGCGGTCTGCGGCAGTGGATCGCGGATCTCTTCCGGGCCCTGCGCGGCGAGGAGCCGGCCGGTTGTCCGGACACGGTGGACGACGCGCACTTCCGTACGGCGGCGGGCGACGTCCGCCCGGCCCCCGCGGCCACCCGTCTCACGGGACTGCCCGCGTTCATCGGCGACGGGCCCGCGGGCGGGCAGCCCCTGTGGCTGAGCCGCCGGGTGCCCGCCACCCCGTCCGGGGTCACCGCGCGCGCCGCAGCCGCGCTCTCCCGCCACCTCACCACGGACACCGGCCGCCTGATCGTCCCGGTGGACCTGCGCCGCCACGACACCACGACGCGCTCCACCGCGAACCTGACCTCGCAGCTCGTCCTCGACCTGCGCCGCGACGACACCTGGAAACGCGTCCACTCCACGCTGATGCGCGCCCTGATCGCCAAGACCGAGGTCGCCGTACTCGACCGGGACTTCCTGCGCGACAACCCGTTCGCCAACAACCTGAGCGAGGCCCGTGCGTTCGACGGCACCCGCTTCCCCTGCACGGCGATCATCTCCGACCACGGCGAGGTCGACCCGCGGGCCTTCTCGACGCCCGCCTTCCGCGCCTGCTCCTTCCTCACCCTGCCGATGCTGGTCCCGTACGCCGAGATGTTCCTGAGCGCCTGCCGCGTCGGCGACAGCACCGAGCTGACCCTGGCCTGCCGTGACCGCGCGGGTGCCCGGGAGAAGGCCGGCGCGATCCTGGACGACATCGCCGAGGCGCTGAACTCCGGCTGAGCCGGGGGGATCCCGGCGGGCGGCCCGCGGCCCGTCGCACGCGCCGTGTTCCGTCCCTCGCGCCGTGTTCAGTCCCCGCGCCGTGTTCCGTCCTCGCGCCGTGTTCCGCACGAAGGCCCGTCCCCACCACGGCCCCCCACGCACGGCGGTCCGTCCCCACGCACGGCGGCCCGTCCTCAGCCACGGCGACACCGCCCGACCACGAAAGCCCTCACGCCCGACCACGAAAGCCCTTCCCCGACCGGGCCCCAGGTCCGGTCCACCACTCACCCGAAGGACGACCCCGTATGTCCCTGGACCAGAGAACCGAGCCCCCGGCGCCGGCGGCGGACCCGACCCCCGTGGCGGACCCCGCACCCGCGGCGGAACCTTCCCCGGCGGCGGACGCGCGTCCGGCGGAGCCGGCCCGCGGTGCCGAGGAAACCGCCGGGGCCGAGCCGGCCCGCGGTGCCGAGGAAACCGCCGGGGCCGAGGCGGCTCCCGCCGCGGACGGAGGTCCGGCGGCGGGCCGTGACCCGGCGGCAGCGGCTGCCACCCGCACCGCGCTCTTCACCATCGCCGTGGCCGTGGGCGGAGCCTTCGTCGCCCAGCTCGACACCACCATCGTCAACGTCTCGCTGGCCGACACCTCCGCCCGGTTCGGTGCCATCACCCAGGTCCAATGGGTCGTCACGGCCTACCTGCTGGCCCTGGTCGCCCTGATGCCGGCCGCGGGCTGGCTGGCCTCCCGCTTCGGCACCCGCCGCACCTTCGTCGCCTCCGTCGCCGTGTTCGGGATCGGCTCGGCGGCCTGCGCCTTCAGCACGACACTTCCCGAACTGATCGCCGCGCGCGCCCTGTCCGGTGCCGCCGCGGGTGTGCTCGTACCGGTCGCCACCATCCTGCTCACCAGCGGAATGCCGCGCGAACGCCTCGGCCAGGTCCAGGCGCTGAACGGCAGCGTCATGCTGATCAGCCCGCTGCTCGGCCCCACCGTCGGCGGCCTCCTGGTCAACGCCTGGGACTGGTGGGCGGTCTACGCCGTCAACATCCCGCTGTGCTCGGTGCTGTTGGTGGTGGCACTGCGCCGTGTCCGCAAGGACGCGCCGCCCGCCCGGGGCGAGGGCCGCCGCCCGCTCGACGTGCTGGGCCTGCTGACCGCCGCCGCCTGCACGGTCGGTGTCGTCCTCGCCGTGCACGCCTTCTCGCAGACGGGCCTGTCCGCCCGCCCCGCCTCCCTGGTCCCCCTGGTGGTGGCCGTGGTCAGCGGTGCCGTCTTCGTACGCCACCAACTGCGCACCGAGGCACCGCTGCTGAACCTGCGGCTGTTCACGCACCGCGTCTACCGCACGGCCGCGATCAACATCTTCTGCCTCGGCTTCGTCCTCTTCTCCCCGATGATGCTGATCCCGCTGTACTTCGAGTCGGCGCGCGGCGAGAGCGCCGTCACCACGGGTCTGCTGATGTCGGCGGGCGGTACCGGAGTCGTCGTCGCGGGTCTCGCCTGCCGCCCGATCATGAAGAAGATCGGCGGCGGCACCACCGTGGTGATCGGGATCGTCCTCACCATGCTGGCCACCGTTCCGCTGACGGCCCTGTCGTCCAGCACGTCGTACGTACTGCTGTGCGCCGCGATCGCGGTACGGGGTCTGGGCACGGGCCTGACCATCGTGCCGGCCATGACCCGCGCCTTCGAGTCGGTCGAGCCGCGCTCCATCCCGGACGCCTCCACGCAGCTCAACCTGGTCCAGCGGATCGGCGGCACGTTCGCCCTCGCCGTGGTCACGGTCGTCCTGGACCGGGCCGCGCGGTCCCATCACGGGCTCGTACCGGCCGCGTTCGCCGACTCCTTCGGCCTGCTGCTCGCCGTGTACGCGCTCACCCTCGCCCCGGCCGTCGCCCTGCTGATCGCCGATCGCCGGGAGAAGGCGGCACGGGCCGCCGCGGCTCAGTAGCGGCGCAGCGGCTGGACCCGGTTGACCGCGTCCAGCCGGGAGGTGGCGCCGAGCTTGTCGAAGATGTTCCGCAGATGGCGCTTGACCGTGCCCTCCGTGATCCCCAGGCGGGTGCCGATCTGCCGGTTGCTCAGTCCCTGTGCGACCAGCTCCATCAGCTCCCGCTCGCGGAGGGTGAGCGTGTCGGCGGGCGCCGGCTCCCGTTCCGGCCTCGAACCGTTCGCCGTACGGGGCAGGAACATGGTCCTGCCGCCCGCCATCGCGCTGCGGATCGCGGCGACCAGGACGTTCCGGTCGGCCTCCTTGTGGAGGTAGCCCACGGCCCCCGCGGACAGCAGCGAGTCGATGAGCCGGCGGTCGTCGTGCATCGTCAGCATGATGATCCGCGCCTCGGGGGCCGCCTGGCGGATCCCCCGCAGGTTGGCGAGCGGGCCGGGCCCCGGCATCTCGACGTCGAGCAGCACGAGGTCCGGCCGGTGCAGGCCCGCCATCCGGACGCCGCTCGGCCCGTCGTCGGCCTGAGCGACCACCGTCAGTCCCTCGTACATCTCCAGGAGGTCGCAGAGTGCCTCGCGCAGCAGCCGGTGGTCGTCCACGGCCAGCACCCGGATGTCGCCGGAGGCGGCCGCTCCCTCGCTCATCGGGCGCCTTCCCCGGTGCCGTCCAGCGGGATGCGGAGCTGGACGCGTGTTCCCTGGCCGGGCTGGCTGATCAGCTCCAGGGTCCCGCCGAGGGCGGCCACCCGTTGCCGCATGGCGGTCAGGCCGGTGCCGTCACCGTCGCGCGGGTAGGGCAGCCCGACGCCGTCGTCGGTGACGGTGGCGTGCGCGGCGTCGGGGAAGACGCTGACGAGGACGTCGATGTGGCCGGCCCTGGCGTGCGCGAAGGCGTTGCGCAGGGCTTCGCGCACCACGAGGAACAGTTCCTGGCGGGTCTGTTCGGGCATCCAGGACTCGTCGCCGTCGATACGGGAGGAGACTTCGGCCGGCCGGTCGGAGGCGGCGGCGCTGTAGGCGTCGATCTCTTCCTTCAGACCGTCGTGCAGCTCGTCGACGCGCAGCCCGCTGACCATCGTGCGGGTGAAGCTGAACACGTCGCGCAGCGCCTGCCGGGCGTCCTGGAGTCTGTCGCGGGCGGAGGTGACCCCCTTCGCCCGCTCCATGGTGTACAGGTCGAGGCAGCGCAGCGCCAGGCCGATGCTGCTGCCGATGTGGTCGTGCAGATCGCGGGCGAGCTGGTGGCGGCGGGCGGTGCTGGCCTGGCCGACGTTGTGCAGGGTCGTCGACTCGTAGCCGATGGCGGCGGCGCTGACCCGCGCGAAGATGCCCTTGTGCAGCATCCGTACGGCGGTCAGGAACCGGGAGAGCGCGACCTCGGCGGGAAGCTGGGCGGCGGCCTCGGTCATCGTCTCGACCGCCACGTCGAAGAGCACGCGGGCCGCGTGCACCGAGTCGATCGGCGAGACCTTCTCGAAGGAGCGCTGCACACCGAGTGCCATGGAGGTGAGTTCGGCCTCCGCGGCGACCTGTACGGGCGTGCCGTGCAGCGTGGCGATGCACTCACCGAGGATCTGGCGGGCCTGCTTCTCGCAGGAGATCCACAGCTCCGGACGGAGGACCAGCGGATTGGCGGCCCTGCGCAGGCCGTCGGCGTAGCGGACCACGGAGGAATCGATCAGACAGGGCCGGTCGGTTGCCTGGTCGGCGGAAAGTTCCACGGTGCGCCCCCTCGATATGAGGAGTCGGCAGGGCCAGGACGGTACGACTCCCCACAATCACCCGTCCGGCGCGATCATACTAAGGGGCCGGTGATCAGATGGCGAGCTTGTGAAGAAAGGGCAGAACCTCAGACCAGGAGGAGCGCGCCCAGCGCGGTCAGATGGGCGGCGTACTGAGTCGCCATCCAACTCCGGTACGGACCACGAAAGTTGACGGGCTTCGTTTCTCCGTCCCGCATGCGGGACGGCCGGCAGTGTCCTGCCACGCACAGGGCGCCCACGGCGAACGCGACGGCCGCCGCGTCGAGCGGAAGCTCGCGCACCCACACGGCTCCGACCGTGAGGACCAGGGTCAACGCCCCGCCGGAGGCGGCGCAGAAGCGCCGGGCGCTGCGCTCGCCGCGGATGACGGCCAGGGTGCGACGGCCCGCGAGCGCGTCTCCCCGGGTGCTGCCCAAGTCCTTGGCCACGGCAGCGATCAGCCCCACGCCGAGCGAGAGCACCAGGGCGAAGACGGCTGCCTCGACGGTGAGCCGGCTGCCGGAGGAAGCGACCCCGGCGAGATAGGTGGTCCCGGCGGCGGCGCAGGTGACCGCGGAGGCCGACCAGGAGCGGCATTTGGCCGCGATCCTCGGTGCGGAGTAGGCGTATCCCAGGGCGAGGAAGACGGTGGTGGCCTCGAACACCCCCCACCCCGCCGCGCAGCCGAGCAGCAATCCGGCCAGCGCGGTCAGCACCACGGCCCGCCGTGCCGCCGCTTCGCTCAACCGCCCGCTGGCCAAGGGTCTTTGGGACCGGTTGGCCCGGTCCTCGCACAGGTCGCTCACCCCGTTGAAGACGTAGACGCTCACCGTCGCCGCCCACCAGGCCGCGGCGCCGATCAACAGGTGCGGGGCGTCGGGCCGGTGGTGCGCGGCGGACGAGGTCAGCAGCGCACCCGTGACGAACCGCAGCACGAACATCACCTGTACCAGCGGACGGGCCTCCCGCAGGCACAGCCGCACGGTGCGGGCCGTCGAGAGGAGGGAGGACCACGGGGCGTCGAACACCGTGAAGACGGAGGGGGACGAGGGGGCGAGGCGAGGCGTAAGGGCCTGTGTCATGGGGGGAACCTAAAGCGGGAATTCCTGGTTCCGTCGTGTGTCTTCCGAGGTACGGCGTGTGTCTTGGGGAGTACTCGCGTTGAATACGAAGAGCCCGCGCGCCTAGCGTCCTCAGTGTCGCAATCACGCTGCACGATGCGGAACTTCGGGGGTGCGGGAAATGGATTTCCTGGTTCTGGGACCGGTGGAAGTGCGCGAGTCGGGGATGCCGGTCCGGCTCCGCGGGATGCGTCGCCGCCGGCTTCTGGCGCTTCTGCTGCTGAACGCGCGTTACGCGGTCTCCATGGACGCCCTGGTGGACGAGCTGTGGCAGGACCCGCCCGCTTCCGCCCGCCACCAGGTGCACAACGCGATCCGTGATCTGCGCGCCGCCCTGGCCGGCTCCGAAGGCGCCGGACTGATCACGGTGGACGTCGGCTACCGCCTGGACGTGCCCGCCGACGCGGTCGACGCGCACCGCTTCACCGACGGGGTCCGTGCCGCCCGTGCCGCCCGGCGGGAGGGCCGCGACGTCGAGGCGATGCGGCTGCTGCAGGCGGCGGTCGACCTGTGGCGCGGCGACGCCTTCGCCGGAATCGACTGCCCGGCGGTGGCCGCCGTCGCGGCCGGACTCGACGAGCAACGACTCACCGCGGTGGAGGAGTTGATGGAGCTGCGCCTCGCGTCCGGTGAGACCGGTTCGCTGGTCGCCGAACTGTTCGCGCTGACCGCCAGGCACCCCCTGCGCGACGCCCTGCGCGGCAGCCTGATGCTCGCGCTGTACCGGGGCGGGCGGCAGGCGGACGCGCTCGCCGTCTACGACGAGGGCCGCCGGCTGCTCGCCGACGAACTGGGCCTGGAACCAGGCCCGCAGCTGCGCCGTCTGCAGACCGAGATCCTCGCGGACGCCCCGCGGGTGCAGCCCCGGACGCCCGTCACCGACCGGCTCGCCACCGGCCGGCCCGTGATCGACCTCCTCGCCACCGGCCGGCCCGCCACCGACCTGCCCGCCACCGACCGCCCCGGGGACCCGTTCGTCACCGACAGGCCCGCCGCCGACCACACGGCTACTGACCGCCCCGCCGATGACCGCCCCGCCACCGTCCGCCCCGCCGCCGACCGCCCCGCCGCCGACCGCCCCGCCACCGACCGCCCCGGCCGGGACAACTACCTGCCGCGTACCCTGCCCGACTTCACCGGCCGTACCACCGAGCTGGCGCTGCTCGACCGGGCCGTCGACGGCCAGAGCGCCGGTGCTCCCCGCACGGTCGTGATCGACGGCATGGGCGGGATCGGCAAGACGGCTCTCGCCGTCCACTTCGCGCACCGCCGCACCGCGGACCACCCGGACGGCCAGTACTACGTCGACCTGCACGGCTTCAGCCCGGCGCGTGCACCGCTCACCCCCGAGGAGGCACTGGGCGTGCTGCTGCGCTCCGACGGCGCCGCGCCCGACGCCCTCCCGGCCGGCCTGGCCGAGCGCAGCGCCATGTGGCGCTCCCGCCTCGCGGGCCGCAGCGCCCTGCTCGTCCTCGACAACGCGGCCGACGCGGCCCAGGTGGACCCGCTGCTGCCCGGCACGGGCGACACCCTCACCCTGATCACCACCCGCCGCAAGCTGACGGCGACCGACGGCGCCCTCTCGCTGCCCTTGGGCGCGCTCGCCCCGGCGGACGCGGAGACCTTGTTCCGCCGGATCGCGGGCGAGGCCTGCGCCGGATCCTCCCTCGACCGGACGGTCGCCCTGTGCGGGCACCACCCGCTCGCCCTGCGCATCGCGGCGACCCGCCTGCGCGACCGCCCTTCGTGGACCGTGCCGGACGTGACGGCCCGGCTGCGCACGAGCGCGGGCCGCACCGCGTTCCTGCGCACGGCGGACCGTGACCTGATGTCCGTCCTGGCACTCTCCTACGGGCAACTCTCGCACGAGGCGCAGGAGTTCACTCGCGCGCTCGCTCTGCACCCCGCCACCGTCCACGACATTCCGCAAGCCTGCGCGGCCACCGGTCTCGCCCCCTTCGCCGTCGAGAGCCTCTTCGACACCCTCCTCGACCACAACCTCGCCGACGAACCGAGCCCCGCCCACCTCACGATCCCCCCGCTCCTGCGGGACTGCGCCCACACCGTCACCTTCCCGGCCCACGACGCCACCCGCCGGCTGACGGCAGTGGCCTGAGGGGGGCCGGGGGCGGCCCTGGCCGGACGGACGACGAGAGGTGGGACAACAGCGAGGGGCCTCGCAGCAAACCTGCTGCGGGGCCCTCTGGGTCCGGGCGGCCCGGGCGAACACCTGGTCGGGGAAGCCTCCAGGACGCTCAATGCGGTCGAGCTTGGCGTCCCGGTCGGGGGCCGGGGACTCCTTCCAGGATTTGGTGCGCCGGAAGGTGATGCCGCGGCGGGCGAGCAGGCACCGTGTCGCCTCCCGGCCGATCCGGATCACGTGACCGTGGACTGTCCGCAGGCAGGCGGCGAGCTTGCGGATGGACCAGCGGGTGAAGGGCTGACCGAGCTTGGTCGGGCGGGTGGTGGCCGTCGCGACGACGAAGTCCTCGTCGTCAGGACTTAGAAGACGGGGACGGCCTCCTGCCCAGCGAGGGTCCAGGCAGGCCAGGCCGATGTCGTCGAACCGGTGGATATGTCGCGGACGGTGTCCTCGTCGGCCTGCACCAGCCTTGCGATCGCTGGACCCGATTCCTGCCGGCTGAGGCCCGCAGCATCATGGCGTGCCGGTAGCGCACCGAACCGGTGCTGCCCCGGCGCACGAATCTGCTGCGGTTTCTGCCCCTCCTGATCGGTCAGCCTGCGTGTGTACGGACAGGCCCAGCCATCACAACCCGACGATCGGACGGACACCACCGCACATCCAACCGCCGTGACCACTCGTCCGGCGAACCTTCCCGGTCAGAGCACTGGCGGCTCTCGGCCCTCATGGCGTGGGCACTCTCCTGCAGGGTCTCGCCTCCGGTCACGCACCGCTGGTGCTCGGTGCCTGACGGCAGTCCGATCTCGCCGGATCCCGGCGGCTTCAACTTCGGGGGGTGACGGATTCGAGTGCGCAGACCACCAACGTCGAAGGGCCCCACCGCAAGCTGCGGGGCCCTTCGACGTATTGCCCGGTGAGAGCAATGGCGGAGGATACGAGATTCGAACTCGTGAGGGGGTGCCCCCAACACGCTTTCCAAATGTTCGCCTGGGGGTCTGGAAGTGATCAGGAGCGTTCTGACCTGCGGCGGATCGAGGCGTCGGGTGGGTGATGGACGGCGCTGGACGAGGGTGAATGAGACCAAGACTGAGACCAGAGAGCCGGGTCAAACCTTTTTGACGATGATCGACTCCGGGACCAGCTTCTCCAGGTCGTCCACGTCCGAGGTGAAGACGGTGACCTGACCCTTCTGCTGTCGCGCGATGACGGCGAGCACCGCGTCGATCGCGTACTTGTGGCCGTGCAGCTTGGCGTCGGCCAGGAGTCGGCGAGCCTGGCGGGCCTCGTCCTTTCCGATGTCGGCGACCTTGAGCCGGGAGAGCACCCAGTCCCAGCGCTGCTCGGTGGTTCTGCCGTCGTACGCCTCGACCAGCGTCAGTGGAGACGTCACCACCTCGGCTTCACCCCGGGCCGCGAGGTCGAGCCAGGCGATCATCTTCCGGTCGCCGCGCACAGCCAGGGACAGGGCTTCGCAGTCGAGCACGAAGACGCGCAATGGCCGCTGCTTGTGCTCAGCGGCACGCTTCTTCACGCGGCCTCTCCGGCGTTGTGCTTTCCAGCGGCGCGGCGGCGCTCGTGTTCGGCGTCGAGGTCCTCCAGTTCCTCGAACGCTGCTGTGCGCTCCTCCTCAGTGAGGGGGCCGTGTTCCTCCTGCAGCCAGTCGGACAGTTCCCGCAGCCGGTCCCGGTCGCGCTTGAAGCGCAGCGCCTCGGCGACGTACGCCGACATTCCCCGTTCTGCCGCCTCCGCGCGGATCTCGTCCAGGAGATCCTCGGGAATCGTCACAGTTACCTTCTTCGTGGCCATACAAGAGACCATACTCTTGGTATCACACCCCGTACCAGTGCGTTCGCGTGACCACCAGGTCGGCGTTCAGGCGGTCATGGCGGGACGTGGGCTGCCTTGGAAGACCTGGCTGGTGTGCCAGGAACGATGGGCGGCGGCGATGGGGCGGAGGCCCGACTGGGGGCCGATGACCGGACGGCCGGCGAGCGTGATGACGTGCTCGCGGGCGGCGGTGCTGCGGCCGACGAAGCTCTGTGAGACCAGGATGCGGTGGCCCTCGCCACGGCCCTCGCCGAGACCGAGTACGCCTTTGTCGAACAGCTTGTGGTGCAGCGAGCACAGGCACAGCCCGTTTTCGAGGTCGTCCGGTCCGTCGAACGCCCACCAGCGGACATGGGCGGCCTCAAGCCCGACCGGCACCGTGCCGATCCTGCCGTCGTACCCGCAGAAGGCGCACTGGTACTCGTACGCCGTCAGGACCATCTCCCGCATGCGCCGGTCCCGCTGCCTGCGCTTGGCCGAGACCAGTCCGGTCTCGGCCTCCTCCAGTTCCAGGCCGACGGCTTCGCACAGCTCGCTGTGGAGGGAGGGCGGGAAGTTCAGATCGAGCAGCACCCGTGTCATCCGGCCGAGCAGGGACGGCTCCCGCCTTAGTGCCGCCCGTAGCTCCGGCGTCAGCCGCCCAGTGGCGCCGGTTGCGCGCAACTCCCTGACCCCGGTCCCGGGGCTGCCCGGACCGCGCTCGGTTCGCACCTCCCACACGCCGTCACTCACCAGATGATGGAAGGGATAGGCGGGCGTCGTCCGGTTCCCAGGACCGTACTCGGCGAGCAGTCGCCGCAGGTCCTGCTCCACCGTGCTGTACCGCAGCTCGTCGTCGGCGTCCTGCTGGAACCGGCTGAGCGCGTACAGGAACAGCAACGGCTTGTGCGGAGCACGCGCCCCGCTCCTGGTCCACTGCCTCAACTGCGCGGTGCGCTCGACCCAGTCCATGGTCGGCGATCGTAATGGCGGCTCGTCGCAGTGCGTGGTGTCGGGGCATGGCCGCAGTGACCGGCCGAACACCGAGCCACGACGCGGATCCCGGCTACCCGGGCATGATGCCGTGGATGCGGGAGAGGGTGAAGACCCGTTCGTCGTCGCGCAGGTGGCACCAGGCGTACAAGTAGGGCGGGTCGAGCACGAGCTCGCTAAGGATACGTACGGTCCGGTTGCCCGGCGGCGACGTACTCGACCGTGATGGCTGTGCCGACGTCGACGGCATGGGCGAGCTGGCGGACATCGCTGTACGCCAGGTTCTTCGCGTACGCGGCGACGATCTCCTCGGTGTCCGTGCCGTAGGGGACCCCGGTGCCGAACGGGTCGGGAGCCGGGAGTGTCGGCGGGGCGGCCCGCAGCCTGGCGGCCAGCGTGCTCAGGTCGACGGTCACCGGAGTCATCTGAGTTACCGTCGGCACGGACCGCTGCCGCTGGCCTGGGAGGGGGGACCGGGACCGGGGCGGTGGCACGTCGGCGCCGGGGGCTTCTCGACGCGTACGGTTCCGTCGGCCCTCTCGGCGACGGGGGCGTAGTCGGCGGCCCGGAGCGCGCGGCACATGAAACGGGTCCCGATGCCGCCAGTGCCTCGGCTACCTGCAGGTGTGGCAGCGCGAGTCCGGGCAGCACCGGTGGCCACCGACGCCGGGCGCTGAAGGCGGTCCGCGAGTTCGCCGAACGATCGTGGTTCCGGCGGGGACCCGGCATCCGGGCGAGCTGCCAGGACCCGCTCAAGCCGGTCGACTTCCAGATCGCTCAGCCACGTGGCCAGAGTTGATCCGCTGGGCTTGCCGATGGGGACATCTCACAAAGACGAGTGCCGGTGGTCTCCGACCGGAATCGGTCCTGCACAGGCCCAGAATGGCGGATCGCGGGGGACGCCTGCGTCCTGAGTCGGCAGAAACCCGCTTCTGAGTGAAGGCGATGTCCTGTGACTCGACCCGTCGACGGCAAGTCGGCGGAATGGAATGTCTCTTATGTCGGAAATAAATGAGACCAGAACTGAGACCAGCAACGTCGAAGGGCCCCGCAGCAAGCTGCGGGGCCCTTCGACGTATTGCCCGGTGAGAGCAATGGCGGAGGATACGAGATTCGAACTCGTGAGGGGTTGCCCCCAACACGCTTTCCAAGCGTGCGCCCTAGGCCACTAGGCGAATCCTCCGCCGCAAACAATACAAGACGTTGAGGGGTGCTCGCGAACACGTTCCCCGGGAGATCGTCGGGGCGAGGTCGCGTGGGTGGATCCGGGGGCCTCGGGGCCGGGCGGGTGGACCTGGAGGGGTGGGAATCGGCTAAGGTGGGCGTCAGCCCCTCACGTGGCGCTATCTGACTGAACTCCCCCAGGGCCGGAAGGCAGCAAGGGTAGGTTGGCTCTGGCGGGTGCGTGGGGGGCCCTTGTGTTTTCCGGGGCCTTGCGGGGGCTCGCGTCGGGTGGGGTCTCCCTGGCGCTCGGTCCCGATGGTGAACGGGAAGCCCGCCCGCCCCCGTCGAGAGTGTGATCTACATCTCGTCGCCCGGCCCGCGTCTCGGTGTGACCAGGGTCCCCGGTCGCGGGGGCCCGATGCGGAGCCGGTTGTCGGCCCGTCCCGATAACCTCGTAACTGTGTCGTCCCTTGCGCTGTACCGCCGCTACCGCCCCGAGTCGTTCGCCGAGGTCATCGGTCAGGAGCATGTCACTGACCCGCTCCAGCAGGCCCTGCGGAACAACCGGGTCAATCACGCGTACCTGTTCAGCGGGCCGCGTGGTTGTGGAAAGACGACCAGCGCGCGCATCCTCGCCCGCTGCCTGAACTGCGAGCAGGGGCCGACGCCGACGCCGTGCGGGACGTGCCAGTCCTGCCAGGACCTGGCACGCAACGGCCCGGGTTCCATCGACGTCATCGAGATCGACGCGGCTTCGCACGGTGGTGTGGACGACGCCCGTGACCTGCGCGAGAAGGCGTTCTTCGGCCCGGCCTCCAGCCGCTACAAGATCTACATCATCGACGAGGCGCACATGGTCACCCCGGCAGGGTTCAACGCCCTGCTGAAGGTGGTCGAGGAGCCGCCGGAGCACCTCAAGTTCATCTTCGCGACGACCGAGCCCGAGAAGGTCATCGGCACCATCCGGTCGCGTACGCACCACTACCCCTTCCGGCTCGTCCCGCCCGGCACCCTGCGGTCGTACCTCGCGGAGGTCTGCGGCAAGGAGAACAGCGCGGTCGAGGACGGGGTGCTGCCGCTCGTCGTACGGGCCGGGGCCGGGTCCGTCCGTGACTCGATGTCCGTGATGGACCAGCTGCTGGCCGGTGCGGGCGACGACGGCGTGACGTACGCCATGGCCACCTCGCTGCTCGGTTACACGGACGGGTCGCTGCTCGACTCGATGGTGGACGCCTTCGCGGCCGGCGACGGTGCCGCGGCCTTCGAGGTCGTGGACCGGGTGATCGAGGGCGGCAACGACCCGCGCCGGTTCGTCGCCGACCTGCTGGAGCGCCTGCGTGACCTGGTGATCCTGGCGGCGGTACCGGACGCCGGGGAGAAGGGGCTCATCGACGCCCCCGCCGACGTGGTGCAGCGGATGTCGGACCAGGCGTCCGTCTTCGGAGCCGCCGAGCTGAGCCGTGCCGCCGACCTCGTCAACCAGGGGCTGACGGAGATGCGCGGCGCGACCTCGCCGCGCCTCCAGGTGGAGCTGATCTGCGCCCGGGTGCTGCTGCCCGCCGCCTTCGACGACGAGCGTTCGTTCCAGGCGCGCCTCGACCGCCTGGAGCGCGGCGGCGCCTTCGCGGCGGCGGCGGGAGCGGGCCTGGGAGCCGGAACGGGCCTGGGAACGGCCCCCGCGCCGATGCAGGCACCCCCGATGCAGGCCGCCCCGATGCAGGCACCCCCGATGCAGGCCGCCCCGCCCGCGATGGGGTACGTGCCCGGGCCCGAGGCGCACCCGGCCATGCCGGCCGCGCCCGCTGCCGCCCCGTACGAAGCCCCCGCGCCGCAGGCACCCGCGCAGGCACCCGCACCGGCGCCGGCCGCCGAGTACGCGCAGCAGCCCCCGGCCCCCGCGGCGCCGCAGCCGTCCGTGGCGCAGCGGCCCGGCGCCTGGCCCACCCCGGCGGCCGCCGGTGGCGGGGAGCCGGCGCGCCGCCCCGGCGGCTGGCCGACCGCCTCGACCCCGGGTGCCGTCGCGCCCCGCCCGGTCACCCCGGCGCCCGCGCCGTCCACCGGTGCGCCGGTGCCCGCCGCTCCGGCCGGGGGGCAGGACATGGCGCAGGGTGCCGGACAGGTGCGGAGCATCTGGCCGGACATCCTGGAGGCGGTGAAGAACCGCCGCCGCTTCACCTGGATCCTGCTCAGCCAGAACGCCCAGGTCACCGGGTTCGACGGCACCACGCTCCAGATCGGTTTCGCCAACGCGGGAGCCCGTGACAACTTCGCGAGCAGCGGCAGCGAAGAGGTGCTGCGGCAGGCGCTGGCCGAGCGGTTCAACGCCCAGTGGCGCGTAGAAGCCATCGTCGATCCCTCCGGCGGCGGTGGCCAGCCGGTGCAGGGCGGCGGTGGCCGTCCCGGTGGCAGCGCCCCCGCGTACCAGGCCCCGGCGTACCAGGCCGCACCCCAGCAGTCGTACGAACAGCGTCCCGCGCCCGCGGCCGCACCGCAGCAGCCCTACCAGCCTCCGCAGGCGCAGCAGCCCCAGCAGTCCCAGGGGGGCGGGCAGGGATCGGGCGGTTCCGGGCCGGCGCCGGCGGCGTACGAGCGGTCCGCGCCCGAGCCGGTGCACACGGTCGCGCCTGAGGACGACACCCCGGAGGCCGACGACCCGGACCTCGTCGACTCGGCGCTCTCCGGGCACGAGTTGATCGTCCGCGAGCTCGGTGCCACGGTCGTGGAGGAGTTCACCAACGAGTAGCGGGGCCGGGCGTCCCGCTCTCCGGGAGACAGTCCCTGGCCCGCCCGCCGCGCGCCCCCGGCCGCCGGAGGCTCCCGTCCACGGACCGGCGGCCGTCGAGGCCCCGCGCCCCCGGCGGTTAGGCTGCATCCCGTGAAGGTCCTCGTCATCGGCGGCGGCGCCCGCGAACACGCCCTGTGCCGCTCTCTTTCCCTCGACCCCGAGGTCACCGCTCTGTACTGCGCTCCCGGCAACGCCGGTATCGCGGAGGTGGCCGAACTGCGCCCGGTGGACGCGCTCGACGGTGATGCCGTCGCGCGCCTCGCCACCGAACTGGGTGCCGGGCTGGTGGTCGTCGGCCCGGAGGCGCCGCTTGTCGCCGGGGTCGCCGACGCCGTGCGCGCGGCCGGCATCCCCTGCTTCGGCCCGTCCGGTGAGGCGGCGCGGCTCGAAGGCTCCAAGGCGTTCGCCAAGGACGTCATGGCCGGGGCCGGTGTCCCGACCGCCCGGAGCTACGTCTGCACCACCGCCGACGAGATCGACCACGCGCTCGACGCCTTCGGTGCCCCGTACGTCGTCAAGGACGACGGGCTCGCCGCAGGCAAGGGCGTCGTCGTGACCGACGACCTCCAGGCGGCCCGTGACCACGCGCTCGCCTGCGACCGGGTGGTCATCGAGGAGTTCCTCGACGGCCCCGAGGTGAGCCTTTTCGCGATCACCGACGGCACCACCGTGGTGCCGTTGCAGCCCGCCCAGGACTTCAAGCGCGCCCTCGACGGCGACGAGGGCCCGAACACCGGCGGCATGGGTGCCTACTCCCCGCTGCCGTGGGCGGACCCGAAGCTGGTCGACGAGGTCCTGGAGACGGTTCTCCAGCCCACCGTCGACGAGCTGCGCCGACGCGGTACGCCGTTCTCCGGCCTCCTCTACGCGGGCCTCGCGCTGACCTCGCGCGGCGTGCGCGTCATCGAGTTCAACGCCCGCTTCGGCGACCCCGAGACCCAGGTGGTCCTGGCCCGTCTGAAGACCCCGCTCGCCGGTCTGCTGCTCGCCTCGGCGAACGGCACGCTGGACGAGGTACCGCCGCTGAACTGGCGCGAGGACGCGGCCGTCACGGTGGTCATCGCCTCGTACAACTACCCGGACACCCCCCGCACCGGCGACCCGATCGAGGGTTTGGCCGACGTGGCGGACCAGGATGCCCCGCACGCGTACGTCCTGCACGCCGGGACGAAGGCCGACGGCCGTACGGTGCTGAGCGCGGGCGGCCGGGTTCTCTCGGTGACCGCTACCGGCCCGGACCTCGGCAAGGCCCGCGAGCGCGCCTACGCGGCCCTCGGCCGCATCCGGCTCGACGGTTCCCAGCACCGTACGGACATCGCGCTGAAGGCCGCGCAGGACGCCGGGGCCTGATCGCCCCGTCCCTCCCCCGGCCCGACCGTCCGACCCCGTGGCGGCCGAGTGACACCTCGGCCGCCACCGGCATGTCCGCAGGCGGCGCGCCGCCACCGGGTGCGACGAGAGGTGTGCGTGACGGCACGGGAGGCGCTCGGGACACCTCCGGACGCGCTCGGGACAGCTCCGGACGCGCTTCGGGACAGCTCCGGATGCGCTCGGGACAGCTCCGGACGCGCTTCGGGTTGCGCCTTCGTGCGCCGGAGCACGCCCCCGCGTGTGCGCTGCGTGCGCGGGGAGAGCGGCTTGCCCATCCCCGGCGATTAGTCAGCAGCTTTGCCCAAAGCCATTCCATCGGGTGACGGCTGAGCCATCCGGATGACGCCCGAGAAACCCCCAACTAGGGTGCGGCGCAAGGATTCCGGCACTTGGCCCACTGACATTGCGATGTCCGAGGGCGGTGCCACAGTGGGGGAGTGAACAACACCGTCGCGGGGGCAGAGGGGGTGACTTCGGGTCGTGTCCGGTACGGAGACTGGTGAGGACCTGGGCATGCGGGCCGTCCGGGCGAGGGCCCTCGCGCTGCTGCGCATCCGCAGCCGCGCGGTGGCGCTGGCGATCCTGCCCGCGGCGGTGGCCGTGGTCATGATCGCCGCCACCGCGCAGGGACGTTTGTCCGGCGTCGGCTGGAACACCGCCCGCTGGGTGGTGGGCCTGACGGCCGTCGTCTTCCTGCTGCTGGCCGCGGGGGTCGCCGTCACTGTCGCGCGGGCCCGGCCCGCGCTCAGCCCGACCGTGGCGGTGGACGAGAAGTCGGCCCCCGATCTCTACCGGCTCGTGCGCGAGCTGGCCGACCGCATGGGCGTGCCCGCGCCCTCGGCGATAGCGCTCACCCCGGACTGCGACAGCTGGCTGGAGGACCGCACCCACCCGACCGCGCGCACCGGGCCCGCCGCCGCGGCCAAGGAGCGTGCCGACGAGCGGCGCGACCGCGAGCGGGCGGCGCCGGTGCTGGTCATCGGGTCGCCGTTCCTCTGGTGGATGCGCGTCGGCGAGCTGCGCGCGGTACTCGCCCCCGTCGTCGCCGGTACCCGCCTGGCGGCGCATCCCGACATAGCCGCCGCCCGGAGGTTCGTCCGGGGCCTGGACGGTGTCGTCGCGGACGCCGGAGCCCCCGGGCCCGCGCGGTCAAACGTTTCGCTGCCCGGTCTGTTCGGCCGTCCCTCGCGCGCCTTCACCGGCTGGGCTGCCCGGCTGCTGCTCCGCAGCTGTCGCGGGCACGCCGCCGAGATGGAGCGGTGCGTCGCGCTCTCCGCCTCCCTGCGCGCCCAGGGCGTGGACTACGGCGTGCGCGCCGTCGCCCAGGAGCAGGTGGGCCTCGTCTACGCGGGCTGGGACCGGCTGCTGACCCGCGTCGCGCTGCCCGCCTGGCGGATGGGCCGGTGGCCGGCGCGGCTGGACGCGGGCGTGGTCTCCGCGCTCACCGAGCTGTCCCGGCGCGACCGACTCGCGGAGGGCTTCGCCGCGCGCCTGGGAGAGCGCCCGGCCTGCGATCTCCTCGAAGAGCCCGGTCTCGCCGACGAGGCGGCGTCCCTGCTCGCCGCCCGGCTCTTCCACGGCGGTCCGGCCCGGGGCGGGGAATGGTCGCCCGTCGACTGGCAGCAGTACCCGGAGGAGGTCGTCGACCGGAAGTGGCGCGCGGAGGCGGCCCGGCTGCACGGCGTCATGGACTCCCTCGGCACGGCGGCACCCGGCCGGGCCCCCGGTTCCTCCTCCCCGGCGGGGGTCCCGGAAGAGGTCCCGGATCCCGCCCGCAGCGGCCCCCGCACCGGTCCCCACGCCTCGCCCCCGGAGGCAAGTCCTCCGGCGGTCCGAACGGCCGACGCCGGGGCGCCCACGCTGGCCCGGGTCATCGACCACCTCGCGGCCCGGGGCGGCGGCGAGGAGCTCGCGGCCGCCGTGGGGGCCGCCGTCGCCCGCGAGGAGGCCGCCGAGGCCACCGCACGGGCCGGGAACCCCGGTACCGGTACGCACGGCACCGGTACGCCGGCGGCAGCGGGCACCGCGACCGGTACCGCCGCCGGAACCGCGACCGGAGCGGCCGGCGGGAACGGTCCGGTGGTGGACCCGCTCGACCTCTGGGGTCCTGGCCCGCTCCCGCTCTTCCCGCTCCAGCCGCCCCGTACGGGTGCGGAGCTGCTCGCCGACCACGTCACGGCCATGGTCTGCTGCGCTGCCGTGGACACGGCCGGCGCCGCGCCGGGCCTCGACTGGCTGGACGGGCCCGCCCTGCTGGTCGACGGGGCGCGTCGGACGGATCTGGGCACCCCGGTGCTCAGCCTGGTGGAGGACGGCGACGCGGAGCCGCTGCGCACCTGGCTCTCCGAGCTGGGCATCCGGGAGGACAAGCCGGTCCGCCTCGTCTGACCCCGGCCCGCCGCAGCCCTTCCTCGTCCGGCCCCGGTCGACCGCCGGCCCGCGCCCGGCAGCGTACGTACCTCCGGCCCCCGGCCCGCCGCGCAACCCGGCCCGCCGCGCAACCCGGCCCGCCGTGCAACCCGGCCCTCCCACTCGGCGACCCGGCGCCAGCCGTGCAACCCGGCGTGCGAGGCCCTGTGCGCGCCCCGTGTGGACTCAACACGCCCCCCGGATACGGAAATGTGTCCCAGTCCGCCGCAACAGGCCCTCCGTATACGGAAATATGGCACCGTGTACGCAATCGGTCCGCGCACGCGGTGCCGAAAGGGCCCTGTCCCGCGCCCCGCGCACGCGCCCTCGCACGGCGCGCACCGCCGTGCGCACGCCGGTGCGGACTCCGCTACGGGCCCAATACCCGGAAGGCTAGGTTCCGTTCACGTCAATTCACGACGAACGGTGACGAGGCGCATGCGTTATGTGATGTGCTGGGATCAGCCCTGACACAGGGCGCACCAGAGTGGTACGGGGGACGTGAGGGAGGGGCCGATCATGGGGGCGGAGCACAGTAGCCGGTGGGAGTCCGGTGCCCTCGCGCACGCCGTGAGCGATCCGTTCGGGCAGGGTCCGTTGCCCTGGCTGCGCGACAGCGAGAACTACTTGAACGACACGGGACAGGTCGTCCCCTGGTACGCCGATCCCGACCTGGGGCGCAGCGGCGGCGGTCCGCGCACCGCCGATGACGTGCACCGACAGGTGAAGGGTTTCGCCTCGCCCGGGGCGGCGGCGCCCGGGGAGGCCATCGACTTCCACATCACGGTCGACCCGCCCCAGCCGTTCTACGTCGACATCTACCGCATCGGCCACTACGGCGGCGACGGCGCCCGGAAGATCACCACCGTTCCCCGCCAGTCGGGCATCGTGCAGCCTCCTCCGCTCACCGCCGACAAGACGGTTTCCTGCCACCATTGGTGGCGCTCCTGGCGGCTCCAGATCCCCGCCCAGTGGTCCGTGGGCGCCTATGTCGCCGTACTGACCACCGATGACAACCACCGCTCGCACATCCCGTTCACGGTCCGGGACGACCACCCGGCCGATCTGCTGCTGCTGCTCCCGGACATCACCTGGCAGGCGTACAACCTCTACCCGGAGGACGGCCGGACGGGCGCCAGCCTCTACCACGCGTGGGACGAGAAGGGCGGGCTGCTGGGTGAGGAGGAGGCGGCGGTCACGGTCTCCTTCGACCGCCCGTACGCGGGCGCCGGGCTGCCGCTGCACGTCGGCCACGCCTACGACTTCATCCGCTGGGCCGAGCGGTACGACTACAGCCTCGCCTACGCGGACGCCCGCGACCTGCACGCCGGCCGCGTCGACCCGGGGCGCTACCGGGGCCTGGTCTTTCCCGGTCACGACGAGTACTGGTCCGTCCCGATGCGGCGCACGGCGGAGCTGGCGCGGGACACCGGGACCTCGCTGGTCTTCCTCTCGGCCAACACCATGTACTGGCAGGTGTCGCTCTCCGCGTCCGCGTCCGGGGTGCCCGACCGCCTCCTGACCTGCCGCAAACGGCAGGGGCCGGGGAAGGCCGCGCTCTGGCGGGAGATCGACCGGCCGGAGCAGCTGCTGCTCGGCATCCAGTACGCGGGCCGGGTGCCCGAGCCCTCGCCGCTGATCGTGCGCAACGCCGACCACTGGCTCTGGCGGGGAACCGGGGCGGGGGAGGGCGAGGAGATCGCCGGCCTGGTGGCGGGCGAGGCCGACCGGTACTACCCGCGCACGGCGCTGCCGGAGCACGAGAGCCGCATCCTGCTGGCGCATTCGCCGTACGAGGACTCCGAGGGCGCCCGGCGTTACCAGGAGACCTCGCTCTACCAGGCGCCGTCCGGGGCCCTCGTCTTCGCCTCCGGCACCTTCGCCTGGTCGCCGGCGCTGGACCGGCCGGGACACACCGACGCACGCATCCAGCGGGCCACGGCCAATCTGCTGGACCGGATCTGCAAGCGGGACTGAAGCCGCGACGAAGGTGCGATGAAGGTGCGACCGAAGCCGCGACCGGAGTCGTAGACGGGGCGCCTGCCCGTCCCCACGGCCAGGTGCCTGCCCGTCCCCACGGCCGCCCGTGCCCGGCCGGACCGCCCCACGCGGCGAGTCGGCACCGGCATACGGGACAATCGGACCCGCGACCCTTGGATCAACCTACGCGGAGGCAGCGTGTCCGGTTTCGTAGAAAAGCCCGAGCCCGTTCAGGTGCCGGGCCTCACCCACCTGCACACCGGCAAGGTGCGTGAGCTGTACCGGAACGAGGCGGGCGATCTCGTCATGGTCGCCAGCGACCGCATCTCCGCGTACGACTGGGTGCTGCCGACCGAGATCCCGGACAAGGGCCGGGTGCTGACCGCGCTGTCGCTCTGGTGGTTCGACCAGCTCGGCGACCTGGTGCCCAACCATGTCATCTCGACCGAGGTGCCGGCCGGCGCCCCCGCCGACTGGGAGGGCCGCACGACGATCTGCCGCTCGCTGCGGATGGTCCCCGTCGAGTGCGTGGCCCGCGGCTACCTGACCGGCTCCGGTCTCGTCGAGTACGACGCCTCCCGCACGGTCTGCGGCATCGGTCTGCCCGAGGGCCTCGTCGACGGCTCCGAACTGCCGGGCCCGATCTTCACCCCGGCGACGAAGGCCGCCGTGGGCGACCACGACGAGAACGTCAGCTACGAGGCGGTCGCGCACACCGTCGGCACGGAGACGGCCACCCGGCTGCGGCAGTTGACGCTGGACGTCTACCGGCACGCCCGGGACATCGCGCACGGGCGCGGGATCATCCTGGCCGACACCAAGTTCGAGTTCGGCTTCGCGGCCAACGAGGACGGCACCGAGGAACTGGTCCTCGGCGACGAGGTGCTGACCCCGGACTCCTCCCGCTTCTGGCCGGTGGCCGCGTGGGAGCCGGGTCACGCCCAGCCCTCGTACGACAAGCAGTTCGTCCGTGACTGGCTGACCTCGCCGGCCTCCGGCTGGGACCGTAAGAGCGAGACCCCGCCGCCCCCGCTGCCCCAGGATGTCGTGGACGCGACCCGCGCCAAGTACATCGACGCGTACGAGCAGCTGACCGGCCTCAGCTGGAAGTAACCCAGCCCCCGGCCCGGACCACAGCCGAAAACAGCCCGGCCCGCAATTCCGCCGGGATGCGCGATGCCGCCGGCCCCGACACGAGGGGCGGCGGCATCGCGCATCCCGGCACCGAACAAGCAGGGCAAGCGGGCCAAGCAGAACAAGCAGGACAAGCAGGACAAGCGGAGGAAGTACGGCTCCGAGGGGCGGCCAGGTACGCAGAAGGCCCCGGTCCTGGGGACCGGGGCCTTCTCACGTGGAGCGAACGACGAGGTTCGAACTCGCGACCTCAACCTTGGCAAGGTTGCGCTCTACCAGCTGAGCTACGTTCGCATTGCGCCTCAGCGCGATGCCAACTATACCCATCCTTGAGCCCGAGCGAAACGCACTGCCGCGTGACGGTTCTCCACACCCAGTTTGGAGACCGCCGAGGAGAGGTAGTTGCGGACCCTCCCGGGGGAGAGCGAGGCGCGCACGGCGATCTCCGCGACGGGGGCTCCGTCCGCCACGAGTTCCAGCACCTCGGCCTCCCGGGGAGTGAGTGGCGAGTCCCCGGCGGAGATCGCGTCTGCCGCCAACTCCGGGTCCACGTAACGGTTTCCGCCGTGCACGACCCGGATGATCTCGGCCAGTCGGCGAGCGCTGAGCGTCTTGGGGACGAACCCGCGCACCCCTGCCGCAAGGGCCCGCCGCAGATGGCCGGGGCGGCCGTGCCCCGTCACGATCATGGTGCGGCAGCCGGGGAGTCCGGCCCGCAGGGATGTGGCCACGCTCACACCGTCGGCGCCCGGCATCTGGAGATCGAGGAGCCCATTCTCGGCCGGTTCGGCCCTTCCTGGCCCAGGCGTCCTCCTCCCCGCCGGTCCGGGCGATCTCCAGGAACGCCTCTTCCAGCGACCCGGCCCGTGCGTCCAGCCCGTCGAGGGTCACGCCCTCCCCGGCCGCCCAGCCGAGCAGCGCGTGCAGCGGCTCCTGGAAGGCGTGGGTACGGATCTCCACCTGCCGCCCCCGGTCTCCCCATGCCGCCACCGGCCGTGACGTCCCAGCCGCGCGCGTCCACCGGCAGCCGTTCGAGGGTGCCCCCCTCCGGTAGCCGGCAGCGGATGCGGGCCGGCTGGTCGGCCGTCACTTCCGCCGTCGTCCCGGAAGCCACGATCCGGCCCCGGTGCATGATCGCCAGCCGGTCCGCGAGCGCCTCGGCCTCCTCCAGGTGATGCGTGGTCAGCAGCACCGTGGTGCCTCCCTCCCGCAGGTTCCTGACGAGCTCCCAGGTGTCGCGCCGGCCCTCCGCGTCGAGTCCGGTCGTCGGCTCGTCCAGGAAGAGGACCTCCGGGCGGGCGACGAGGGCCAGTCCCAGATCGAGGCGGCGCCGTTCACCGCCGGAGAGCTGTTCGACGCGGACCCCGGCCCGGCCGGACAGCCCGACCAGCGCCGTCACCTTCCGAGAAGGAGATCCCGCGGACGGCCTCGAAGCCGCCCGAGTACCGCCGTCGCAGCGCGTCGGCCTCGATCACCGGCGTAGCGGACGGGGCTGCCGGTCTGTCGGATTCGTCTCTGGTCATGCGTTCCAGACTGGCCGGGGCGGAGACCCGACGGCAGTGCGAGCCGTCATCACCGCCCATGACATCCGTCATGAAGGGGCCGCGGTCGGAGCGGGACGGATACCGGAGCGGCATCGGTGCTTCCGGGAAAGGAAAAGATCGGCGACCGAGGAACGGCGGCCCGCGCACGCGGGTAAGGACATACGAGAAAGACCCCGGTCGAGAATCGACCGGGGTCTTTCTTTTGGAGCGGACGACCAGGTTCGAACTGGCGACCTCAACCTTGGCAAGGTTGCGCTCTACCAACTGAGCTACGTCCGCATTGCCTCCGCTCGGCTTTCACCGGGCGGCGCGAGCACCACTCTACCCGATCCACCGGAGTGGTCGGAAAGCGATGTAGAGCGGGTGACAGGAATCGCACACTGCGCCTCCCCCCTGGAAGGGGGGTGTTCTACTACTGAACTACACCCGCACGCTGCTGTGGTTGGGGCCTTTCGGCCTTGCCCCTTGGCGTGATCCAGACTCTATCCGACCTGCGGGGGTGCAGCGCAAGTCGGCTCCCCTGCGGATGTCGCGGCGAGGTGTTCGCGCGGGCCGTCCCGGAGGCCGGTTCCGGCCTCCGGGGATCCGTCGCGGGACCCGCCCCGCCGTCAACTCGCTTGTTCGAACGCCTCGTAGACCCTCTTGGGGATGCGTCCCCGGGCCGGCACCTCCATCTGGTGCGACCGCGCCCATGCGCGGACGGCCGCCGGATCGGGGGCCAGGGAGGTGTGACGGTAGGAAACGGGCGTCTTGCCGTGCTTTCCAGCATTTGTCTGCTTTCGACCGGCCGCCATGTACGGAGCCAGGGTCTTCCGCAGCTTTTTCGCGTTGACGGGATTGAGATCGATCTCGTACGACTTCCCGTCGATGGCGAAAGTGACCGTTTCTGCCGCCTGCCCCCCGTCGATGTCGTCGGAGAGCGTGACCACTACCTGCTGCGCCACGGATATCGGTCCTTTCCTGCGGCCCCGCGCTTCTGACGTGCGCGGACGCCGGGCTTCCGGCTGCCTGGGGTCTTTACGGTCGGATCAGGCCGGACTCGCGGGCCCGGGCCTGATCCCCGGGGCCCGTCAATACAGGTCCCCGGGCATCGGTGTTCCGGTGTTCCATGAGTCGTGATGCTTTCCCTGGTAATCATTTGTACAGCGGCCGTACGGCATTGTGAAGCCCGCTCAATTGTTTCGCGTGTCCGTCCGCAATCGATCAGGATTTTTTCCCCGGACTTTTGCCCGGTGCGGCGCCAATCGATATCCCCGCGTGATCTGCGGAACCTTGTCTACCCGCGTAGAAATTTCCGCCAGGTACGCTGACAGGACCCGCGGGGGTCTGGGGAACCCCCCGGAGACCCAGCCGCACCACACCATTGGGAGTGCCAGTGGCACGCGTCGTAGTCGACGTCATGCTCAAGCCGGAGATCCTCGACCCGCAGGGACAGGCGGTGCAGCGCGCACTGCCCCGTCTCGGCTTCGAGGGAATCGCCGACGTACGTCAGGGGAAGCGTTTCGAGCTTCAGGTCGAAGGGCCCGTCGACGACGCCGCCCTCGCCCGGATCAACGAACTCGCCGAGACCTTCCTCGCGAACACCGTCATCGAGGACTTCGTCGTGAAGGTGGAGTCCGAGGAGGCCGCGAAGTGACCGCTCGTATCGGCGTCGTCACTTTCCCCGGCACCCTCGACGACCAGGACGCGCTGCGCGCGGTCCGGGTGGCGGGGGCGGAGCCCGTATCGCTCTGGCACCGCGACAAGGACCTGCACCAGGTCGACGCGGTCGTCCTCGCGGGCGGCTTCTCCTACGGCGACTACCTGCGGGCCGGAGCCATCTCCCGCTTCTCGCCGGTGATGGAGACCATCATCGAGCAGGCGAAGGCGGGCATGCCGGTCCTCGGCATCTGCAACGGCTTCCAGATCCTGACCGAGGCGCACCTGCTGCCCGGCGCGATGCTGCGCAACAACCACCTCCACTTCATCTGCCGCGACCAGAAGCTGCGGGTGGAGAACACGGGGACCGCCTGGACCGCGGACTACGCGGACGGCCAGGAGATCTCCGTACCGCTGAAGAACATGGACGGCCGGTACACCGCCGACGAGCGCACGCTCGACGAGCTGGAGGCCGAGGGCCGCGTCGCGTTCCGCTACGTCGACGTGAACCCCAACGGTTCGCTCCGTGACATCGCCGGCATCTCCAACGCCGCCGGCAACGTCGTCGGCCTCATGCCGCACCCCGAGCACGCGGTCGAGCCGCTGATCGGCACCGGCGGCACGGACGGTCTCGGTTTCTTCACCTCGATCATCAAGAAGCTGGTCAACGCATGAGCCTGGATACGGTCAAGCACGCGGCCGAGACCCCGGACGCCGGACAGCCCTGGAAGGAACTCGGCCTCAAGGAGGACGAGTACGCCCGCATCCGCGAGATCCTGGGCCGCCGTCCCACCGGTGCCGAGCTCGCCATGTACTCCGTGATGTGGTCCGAGCACTGCTCCTACAAGAGCAGCAAGGTCCACCTCAAGCAGTTCGGCGAGAAGGTCCCCGCCAACGACGCGATGCTCGTCGGCATCGGCGAGAACGCCGGTGTGGTCGACGTCGGCCAGGGTTACGCGGTCACCTTCAAGGTCGAGTCGCACAACCACCCGTCGTACATCGAGCCCTACCAGGGCGCGGCGACCGGCGTCGGCGGTATCGTCCGCGACATCCTCGCCATGGGTGCCCGCCCGATCGCGGTCGTCGACCCGCTGCGCTTCGGCGCGGCCGACCACCCCGACACCAAGCGCGTCCTGCCGGGCGTCGTCGCGGGCATCGGCGGCTACGGCAACTGCCTCGGCCTGCCGAACATCGGCGGCGAGGTCGTCTTCGACGCCTGCTACCAGGGCAACCCGCTCGTCAACGCCGGCTGCATCGGCGTGATGAAGCACGAGGACATCCACCTCGCCCAGGCCTCCGGCCCCGGCAACAAGGTCATCCTCTACGGTGCCCGCACCGGCGGCGACGGCATCGGCGGCGTCTCGGTCCTCGCGTCCGAGACCTTCGAGTCGACCGGCCCCGCCAAGCGCCCCGCGGTGCAGGTCGGCGACCCGTTCCAGGAGAAGCTCCTCATCGAGTGCACCCTGGAGATCTTCAAGGAGAAGCTCGTCGCGGGCATCCAGGACCTCGGCGGCGCTGGGCTCTCCTGCGCCACGTCCGAGCTCGCCTCCGCCGGTTCCGGCGGCATGCGCGTCGAGCTGGACACCGTGCCGCTGCGCGACTCCTCCCTCTCGCCCGAGGAAATCCTCATGAGCGAGTCGCAGGAGCGCATGTGCGCGATCGTCGAGCCGCAGCACGTGGACCGCTTCCTGGAGATCTGCGAGAAGTGGGACGTCATCGCCACCGTCATCGGTGAGGTGACCGAGGGTTCCCAGCTGGAGATCTTCTGGCACGGCGAGCAGATCGTGGACGTTCCGCCGCGGTCCGTCGCCCACGAGGGCCCGACCTACCACCGCCCGTTCGCCCGCCCGGAGTGGCAGGACGCGCTCCAGGCCGACGACGCCGGCAAGCTGGCCCGCCCGGCGAACGGCGACGAACTGCGCGCGCAGGTGCTCCAGCTCGTCTCCTCGCCGAACCAGGCGTCGAAGTCGTGGATCACGGACCAGTACGACCGGTTCGTGCAGGGCAACACCGTGCTCGCGATGCCCGAGGACGCCGGCATGGTCCGCATCGACGAGGAGACCAACCTCGGCGTGGCCATGGCGACCGACGGCAACGGCCGCTACGCGAAGCTCGACCCCTACACCGGTGCGCAGCTCGCGCTGGCGGAGTCGTACCGCAATGTCGCCGCCTCGGGTGCCAAGCCGCTCGCGATCTCGGACTGCCTGAACTTCGGTTCGCCCGAGGACCCGGACGTCATGTGGCAGTTCGCCGAGGCCACCCGCGGTCTCGCGGACGGCTGCCTGGAGCTGGGCACCCCGGTCACCGGCGGCAACGTCTCGCTGTACAACCAGACCGGTGACACCGCGATCCACCCGACGCCGGTCGTGGCCGTGCTCGGTGTGATCGACGACGTCACCCGGCGTACCCCGGTCGCGTTCGCGCAGGAGGGGCAGCTGCTCTACCTGCTCGGCGACACGCACGAGGAGTTCGGCGGCTCGGCCTGGTCCGAGGTCGTCCACCAGCACCTCGGCGGCATGCCGCCCAAGGTCGACCTGGGCCGCGAGAAGCTGCTGGCCGAGATCCTGATCTCCGCCTCGCGCGACGGCATGATCGACGCCGCGCACGACCTGTCCGACGGCGGTCTCGTCCAGGCGGTCACCGAGTCCTGCCTGCGCGGCGGTCAGGGTGCCCGGCTGGTCGTCCCGGACGGTCTGGACGCGTTCACCTTCCTCTTCTCCGAGTCGGCCGGGCGCGCGATCGTCTCCGTGCCGCGCAGCGAGGAGCTCCGCTTCAACGACATGTGCGGGGCGCGCGGTCTGCCCGTCACCCGCATCGGTGTCGTGGACGGCGACGAGGTCGAGGTCCAGGGTGAGTTCAGCATCCCGCTGAGCGAGCTGCGGACCGCCCACGAGGGAACGATCCCGGCGCTCCTCGCCTGATCTTCCCCCTCGGCAGTACGTACGCCGATGCCCCCGTCCGGTCCGGGCGGGGGCATCGCGCTGTTCCGGGGCGGTCGGGCCGTCTCCCCCCCCCACGGGCTCTGGCGGGCGTACCCGGGGACTGCCGGAACCGGCCGGTGCGGGCCCCGGGGTATCCGGTGTCCGACGCCCCTCGGAGCCGTACGCTCGTCGTCATGCCGCCGACGACCCGCAAGCGTGCCCGCCGCTACGACCCCGACCGCACCAGGACCGCCGTGCTGGCCCAATTCGCGCAGGTCGGGCGGGCGGTGGCGGGGCTGACCGCCGATCAGCTGGCGCTGCCCACCCGGCTCGGCGACTGGACCGTGCGGGAGCTGGCCGTTCACATCACGGCAGCGCTCTCGGCCGTCTCCCGGAACCTGGAGCTGCCGGAGCCGCGCGGCGCGAAGCCGGAACTGACCCCGGTCCAGTGGCCGTTCTCGATGGCGGTGCGGGCCGGGCAGATCGACGAGGACACCCACGCCCTCGCCGCCGCCCACCCCGACCTGCCTGCCCTGTACGAGGAGGTCGCGGCCCGTTTCGAGGCGGTGGTGGTCCCGGCCGGCCCCGAGCGGCTGCTGTCGACCCGCACCGGCTCGATGCGGCTCGGAGACTACCTGGTCACCCGGACCGTCGAGCTGGTCGCGCACACGGACGACCTCAACGCGGCGACCGGCCTGGACATCCCGTACGACCGGCAGGCCCTGGCCGCCGCCACCCGGCTGCTCGCGGACGCCCTCGCCGAACGGGCGGCCGGCGGCTCGGTGGAGGTACGCGTACCGCCGTTCGCGGTGGTCCAGTGCATCGGCGGGCCCCAGCACACCCGCGGTACGCCCCCCAACGTCGTGGAGACCGACCCGCTCACCTGGATCCGGCTCGCCACCGGACGGGCCGGCTGGGCCGACGAGCGGGAGGCGGCGCGGATCTCCGCGAGCGGGGAACGGGCCGATCTCTCGGGGCTGCTGCCGCTGATGGGCTGAGCAGCGGGGCTGAGCGGGGAGGACGTCCCGCCGCCCGGTGTCAGGTACGGGCGGCGGGACGGGCCCTGTGGGGTGCGGCGGGCCGGGGCCCCGCGCCGGGGTCACGGCTCAGAACGGTGAGGTGCCCGTGCTCGCCGGGTACGGCAGCAGCTCCGCGTCGGTCCGCTCCCAGAACGCCCGCAGCTCCGCCAGCAACTCCGGCTCCTCGGCGGCCCGGTTCGCCTGCTCCCGCTGGTCCTCGCGCAGGTTGAAGAGCTGGTCGGCGCCGGTCTTGCCCCGGTAGTACTTCCAGTCGCCCCGGCGCACCGCGCGCTCGCCGCGCACCCGCCAGAACAGTTCGCGCTCCGGCACCTTCTCGTCCCGCAGCAGGTAGCCGCCGAGGCTGGTGCCGTCCAGCGGGTACGCGGGGGCCGGTCGGGCGCCCGCGATCTCCAGCAGGGTCGCGGTCCAGTCCGGCGAGAAGACCGGCAGGTCACTGACCTGGCCCGGGTCGATCCGGGCCGGCCAGCGCAGTACGGCCGGAACCCGGATGCCGCCCTCCTGGAGCGAGCTCTTGTTGCCGGAGAGCGGCCACTGGTAGGAGAAGCGCTCGCCGCCGTTGTCACTGGCGAAGAAGACCAGGGTGTCCTCCTCCTGCCCGGACTTCTTCAGCGCGTCGAGCACCTTTCCGACCGAACGGTCGAGGTCCTCGACCATCTCCTTGTACTTCTCCACCGATCCGCCGTCGTTGTGGAAGAGGGCAGCGGGATTGCCCGCCTTGATCTTCCGGACGACCTCCGCGCTCTCCTCCGTGTCGCCGTCCGCGATCCACGGCCAGTGCGGGGTGGTGAAGTTGAGGTTCAGCAGCCACGGCTTGTCGTGGTCGCGCTGGACGTACTCGCTCGCCCGCTCGGTGAGGATGCGCGTGTAGTAGCGCAGGTCCTTGTACTCGGCGTCGCCCTCGAAGAGGTCGTACTCGCCGCCGAGACCGAGCTTGGAGTAGTACTCCAGCGCCCCGCCGAAGTTGCCGAAGAACTCGTCCCAGCCCGACTTGGTGGGGCTGTAGTCCGGAAGGTAGCCGCAGTGCCACTTGCCGATCAGCGCGGTGGCGTACCCGGAGCCGCGCAGCAGCGAGGCGAGCGTCGGGTGGGTCGGCTCCAGGCCCACCGACCGGTCGGCGATCGGCTCCGCCAGTCCGCCCGCGGTGCGCCCCGGGTAGCGGCCGGTGTAGAGGCTGAAGCGGGTGGGCGAGCAGGTGGCGGAGCCCGCGTACGCGTCGGTGAACCGCACGCCCTGACGGCCGAGGCGGTCCAGGTGGGGCGTCTTGATGTGCGGGGCGCCGTACGAGGAGAGGTCCGCCCAGCCGAGGTCGTCGCCGAGGATGAACAGGATGTTGGGGCGGCGGGAGTGCTTGCCGCGCGCGGCCCGGAAGGGCTTCTCCCGCGCGTCGGGCTTCTGCTGGGCGGCGGACGGCGCGGCGGACGCGGGTGCGGCCGAAAGGCCCACTGCCGCGGTGGCGGCGGTCGCGCCGACCGCGGTGCCGAAGGCGCGGCGCGAGAGGGGGCCGGACGGTCCGGCGGCTGCGGGCCCGGCGGCGGGCTCGGTCGGTCCGGGGGTGGCGGAAGCGGGCCGGGGGTTCTGGGCGGAAGACATGGTGACTCCGGGCACGGGGTCCCCGCAGGGCGGCCGGATGCGCCGAAGCGCACCCGTATCCGGGCGGGAACGGGCGGGAAGCAGACGGGAAGCGGACCGTGGAGCAGCCGGACCACTGCGCGCGGAGGCACGGACGTCCGGCTGCACGGCTCACGGAAAAGGCGGGTGGCCGGGGCGCGGCGTGGCCGGGGGACCCGCGACGCGGCGCGGACCGCGGCAGGCTCGCGGCGGGCCGGTGGATCAGGAGCTCAGGGGCTCAGGAGCAGCGACAGATGGCGCTCGCCAGGCGTCCCAGATCGACGTGGCGGCGCTCCACGAGCGTGACCGAGGGATCACCGAGGGGCTGCATGGCCCTGGAGCCTGCCGCCTGGTCGTGGTCGTGTCAACGAGCGTCTCGCTGTACGGACTTGCGTACCGGTATGCGGACGGAATGTGCCGTTCGGAGCGCCGGGGCCGCCTGCGGGGTCCGTCGCGCGGGCCGCGCAGTGTGAGGCTCGCCACGGAACGGACGGCCCGGCGGACTCTCCCGACGCGCCCGGCCCCGCTTCACCCAGAGCAACGGAGGGAGTCGGCCCCCGACGCCCCCACCGGCCCCGCCACCGGCCGGGATGGGCCGCAGCGCTGGGATCCGGCGGTTGCGCACTCCGGGGATCACCGTTCGGGGCGTAACGATGATCACTGCCGGTGATCGGTGGGATCCCCGGAAATGGACTTCCCTCCCGGCGTCCGCGCACGTCCGGGCGGCTCCGGTCATCGGTGCGGGGCCCGTACCCAATTCGGACCAGTGGTCGACCTCGCCTACACTCGGTGGCGTGCCTCGTGGTGATGGACGACTCAACCACGACCTGCTCCCCGGCGAGAAGGGCCCCCAGGACGCTTGCGGCGTCTTCGGTGTCTGGGCTCCCGGCGAAGAGGTCGCCAAGCTCACCTATTTCGGACTGTATGCCCTGCAGCACCGTGGACAGGAGTCCGCGGGCATCGCAGTGAGCAACGGGTCCCAGATCCTGGTCTTCAAGGACATGGGACTGGTCTCGCAAGTCTTCGACGAAACGTCTCTGGGGTCGCTCCAGGGCCATATCGCGGTCGGTCATGCCCGCTACTCCACCACCGGCGCCTCGGTGTGGGAGAACGCGCAGCCGACGTTCCGTGCCACCGCGCACGGCTCGATCGCCCTCGGCCACAACGGCAACCTGGTCAACACGGCCCGTCTCGCGGAGATGGTCGCCGACCTGCCGCGCAAGAACGGTCGCTCCACCCAGGTCGCCGCGACCAACGACACCGATCTCGTGACCGCGCTTCTCGCCGAGCAGACCGACGACGAGGGCAAGCCGCTCACCATCGAGGAAGCCGCCACCAAGGTGCTTCCCCAGGTCCGCGGTGCCTTCTCGCTGGTCTTCATGGACGAGCACACCCTCTACGCGGCCAGGGACCCGCAGGGCATCCGCCCGCTCGTCCTCGGACGCCTGGAGCGCGGCTGGGTCGTCGCGTCGGAGTCCGCCGCCCTCGACATCTGCGGCGCCAGCTACGTCCGCGAGATCGAGCCGGGCGAGCTCGTCGCCATCGACCAGAACGGTCTGCGCTCTTCCCGCTTCGCGGAAGCGAAGCCCAAGGGCTGCGTCTTCGAGTACGTTTACCTGGCCCGCCCCGACACCGACATCGCCGGGCGGAACGTCTACCTCTCCCGCGTCGAGATGGGCCGGCGCCTCGCCGCCGAGGCCCCCGTCGAGGCGGATCTGGTCATAGCGACACCGGAGTCCGGCACCCCCGCCGCGATCGGTTACGCCGAGGCCAGCGGAATCCCGTTCGGCGCGGGTCTGGTCAAGAACGCCTACGTCGGGCGGACCTTCATCCAGCCGTCGCAGACCATCCGTCAGCTGGGCATCCGACTGAAGCTGAACCCGCTCAAGGAAGTCATCAAGGGCAAGCGCCTGGTGGTCGTGGACGACTCGATCGTCCGCGGCAACACTCAGCGCGCGCTGGTCCGGATGCTCCGCGAGGCCGGTGCCGCCGAGATCCACATCCGGATCTCGTCCCCGCCGGTCAAGTGGCCCTGCTTCTTCGGCATCGACTTCGCGACCCGCGCCGAGCTCATCGCCAACGGCATGACGGTCGACGAGATCGCCACGTCCATGGGCGCCGACTCGCTCTCCTACATCTCGCTCGACGGGATGATCGAGGCGACGACGATCCAGAAGCCCAATCTCTGCCGCGCCTGCTTCGACGGTGAATACCCGATGGAGCTCCCGGACCCGGAGCTGCTCGGCAAGCAGCTGCTGGAGACCGAGCTGGCCGCCGGCCCCGCCGCCACCGCGGCGGCCGACGCGCTGCGTCGTCCGTGACCCGGACCGACCGGCGTTTCCTCCAGCCCCGTATTCCCACACGAAAGATCCCGGGCAATGTCTGAGACAACAGGTGCTTCCTACGCTGCGGCCGGCGTCGACATCGAGGCCGGCGACCGCGCGGTCGAGCTGATGAAGCAGTGGGTGAAGAAGACGAAGCGCCCCGAGACCGAGGGTCTCGGTGGGCTCGGCGGATTCGCCGGACTCTTCGACGCCTCCGCCCTCAAGCGCTACGAGCGCCCGCTGCTGGCCTCCGCCACCGACGGCGTCGGCACGAAGGTCGACCTGGCGCGGCAGATGGGCGTCTACGACACCATCGGCCACGACCTGGTGGGCATGGTCGTCGACGACCTCGTCGTCTGCGGTGCCGAACCGCTCTTCATGACCGACTACATCTGCGTCGGCAAGGTGCATCCCGAGCGTGTCGCGGCGATCGTGAAGGGCATTGCCGAGGGCTGTGTCCTCGCCGGCTGCTCCCTCGTCGGCGGCGAGACGGCCGAGCACCCCGGACTCCTCGGCCCGGACGACTTCGACGTCGCCGGCGCGGGTACGGGCGTGGTCGAGGCCGACCGCCTGCTCGGTCCCGAGCGCATCCGCAAGGGTGACGCGGTCATCGCCATGGCCTCGTCCGGTCTTCACTCCAACGGGTACTCGCTCGTGCGCCACGTGGTGTTCGACCGGGCCGGCTGGACCCTGGACCGCCAGGTGGAGGAGTTCGGCCGGACCCTCGGCGAGGAGCTCCTGGAGCCCACCCGGATCTACTCGCTGGACTGCCTCGCCCTCACCCGTACGACCGAGGTGCACGGCTTCAGCCACGTCACCGGCGGCGGCCTCGCCAACAACCTGGCCCGGGTCGTCCCGGACGGGCTGCACGCCACGGTCGACCGGTCCACCTGGACCCCGGGCGCGGTGTTCGACCTGGTCGGCAAGGCCGGCAACGTCGAGCGGCTGGAGCTGGAGAAGACGCTGAACATGGGCGTCGGCATGATCGCGATCGTCCCGGCGGACTCCGTGGACGTGGCCCTGACGACGCTGGCCGACCGAGGGGTCGACTCCTGGGTCGCCGGTGAGATCACCGAGCGCGGCGACCACACCACGGGCGCCGAGCTGACCGGCGACTACGCCCGCTGATCACACCTGGCACGACGCTGTACGGGGCGGGGCAGGCGACACGGCTCGCCCGCCCGGCCCGGCAGCGGCCCCGGCAGGGCCGTACGGCCGTGGATTCCCCAGGGACATCCCGCGGTCACCCGGCGGACACCTGGAGGTGCCGTGGCACCCGCCCCCGCAGGACGTCGGGCACGGGACCCCGCACATGGAGGCGGACACCTCGGCCGACCGTGACCGGACAGCACAGAACCCGGTCCGGGACTGGCCCGGACCGGGTTGTTGTGTCAGCGCGAGGTCAAGCGCCGCGGCGCTGGGACGAGGGACCGGACTCTTCGTCCTCGTCCTCGTCGTCGTTGTAAAGATCCGCGTACTGTGCGTACGGGTCATCGTCCTCGTCGTCGTCCTCGAACGGCTCTGCGTTCGGTGGCTGACTCGAAGGTGATGCGCCCAGCTCATTGGCCAGACGTGTCAGGTCGGTTCCGCCGCTGCTGTACTTCAGCTGGCGGGCGACCTTTGTCTGCTTGGCCTTTGCCCGGCCGCGCCCCATGGCTCGACCCCCTCGGTGACGGGGCTCGACGGCCCCAGAGTCTTGACACGCGTTCATGTTTCGGGACGGCCTCTCGGATGAGAGTCCGTGCCCGTAGAGCTTCAACGGTACCTGCTTCCGTGGCCATACGGTACGCCGCCCGCGTCTTGCGCCTCGGTACAGGACCAATGAGGAGCTCCGTCCTCGCTGGTCAACTGCGATTTTAACCTCTTCCTGGCGTTCGACCCGCCGACCGGCGTGAGTCTTCTCTCGGCCGGACCCGTGGGCCCCGCCGACCGGAGGAGGCGCGTGCCCCGGTCGGCTCCGGCCGGCGGGGAGCGGTCAGGCGAGAAGCGCGCGGCCGGCCCCGGCCATCCTCAGCTCGGCGATCCGGTCCGCGGCCGCGGCCGGCGGAATCCCGTCCTCCTTCGCACGTGCGAACAGTTCCAGGGTGGTGTCGAAGATCTTCGCCGTCTTCACCCTGGCCCGCTCGAAGTCGAAACCGTGAAGTTCCTCGGCGACCTGGATCACGCCGCCGGCGTTCACCACGTAGTCCGGTGCGTAGAGGATCGCGCGGTCCGCGAGGTCCTTCTCCACCCCCGGGTGCGCGAGCTGGTTGTTGGCCGCACCGCACACCACCTTCGCCGTCAGCACCGGCACGGTGGAGTCGTCCAGCGCGCCGCCGAGCGCGCACGGGGCGTAGACGTCGAGCCCCTCGGTGCGGATCAGCGCGTCGGTGTCCGCCGCGACGGTGACCTCGGGGTGGGCGTCGGTGATCCGGCGCACCGACTCCTCGCGCACGTCCGTGATCACGACCTCGGCCCCGTCCTGGAGCAGGTGCGCGACCAGATGCCGGCCGACCTTCCCGACCCCCGCGATGCCGATCTTCCGGCCGCGCAGGGTCGGATCGCCCCACAGGTGCTGGGCCGAGGCGCGCATCCCCTGGAAGACGCCGAACGCGGTGAGCACCGACGAGTCGCCGGCGCCGCCGTTCTCGGGGGAACGCCCGGTGGTCCAGCGGCATTCTCGGGCGACGACGTCCATGTCCTCGACGTACGTACCGACGTCGCAGGCCGTGACGTACCGTCCGCCGAGCGAGGCCACGAACCGGCCGTAGGCGAGCAGGAGTTCCTCGGTCTTCACGAGGTCCGGGTCGCCGATGACCACGGCCTTCCCGCCGCCGTGGTCGAGCCCGGCCATGGCGTTCTTGTACGACATCCCGCGCGCGAGGTTCAACGCGTCGGCGACGGCGTCCGCCTCTGTGGCGTACGGGTGGAAACGGGTGCCGCCGAGGGCGGGGCCCAGGGCGGTGGAGTGGAGGGCGATGACGGCCTTGAGGCCGCTCGCCCGGTCCTGGCAGATGACGACCTGCTCATGTCCTCCCTGGTCCGAGTGGAACAGGGTGCGCAGCACGTCCGCGGACGCGGAGGCTGCGTCGGGTACGCCGGTCACAACGGTCACGGTGGTGACTCCCAAGTACGAAGCGGCGGAAGTTGGAGCGTCGGGGACTTCTGAGGATGGGAAGACCCCCGGCGGACCGGCGGGGCCGGCCCGTGCGTTCCGAGCGTAGATCCTGCTCCCGCGCGGATCGCCTCTCTGCCGGGGATCACCCCCCGAGGGAGTACCGACGTGACACGATCAGCTTCATGTCGGTGGTGTCCTCAGTGCTCGTCCCTTACACGTCCTATCTGCGGGTGTACGAGCCCCTCGCCGCCTTCCCGGAGGCCGAGCGCGCGCACTGGACGCGCTACGCGCAGCGCGGCGACTTCCCCACCGCACAGGACGAACTCCGCCGCTCCCTCGCGGACTTGGTGCCCACTCCGCCGGTCGGGGTGAGTCCGCACGAGAGCGCGGACGCCTTCGTCGCGGAGATCGACGGGGTGGTCTGCGTCTGCCCGTGGCGGACCCGGCTGCGCGGATGGCTGGCCCTGGAGGAACTCGGGGGTCTGTTTCCGGCCAATGTGCTGGACGCGGTGCTGCCTCCGGTGGTCCGGGAGCAGCAGGCCGCCGACCACGAGCGGTGGCAGCGCCGGAACCCGGACGCGCGGCCCTGGATCAGGACGGCGGTGTGGCACGTGCCGGTCCGCTGGTTCGTGCTCTTCGCCGACGGGGAACGCGAGTACGGGGCGCCGGACGGGGAGGGCGGGCCGGCTTCGCTGCGGTACCGGACGCCCATGGTGGAGGCGCGGCGCAGGCTGGCGCGCGGGCTGCGGACCCTGCGCGAGACCGTGGACGACGGGCCGTTGGCGGAGGGCCTGGTCGATGTGGGCCGCTGGCTCGAGGAGTTCCACCCCCGGTCGCTGGTCGAGCTGGACTACGGGGGCCTGGTGCACGCGGTGCCGGCCGCCCGGCTGGCCGAGGACCGGTCGGCGGCGGACGTGGCCGAGGGCATCGGGGCGCTGCGCGAGGGCGACAACGACCGGGCGGCGGTGGCGTACGGCCGGCTCGCGGAACGCTGGCGCGCGGTGCGGGACCTCCGGTCCGCCAACTGACCGGCGAGTCGGGGGCGGGTGGCGCCGGACGGGGGCCGGGGCGGTCCGTCCGGCTGCTGCCGCGGGTCCCACCGGCGTGCGCGGCGGCCGGCCCGTTCCGACGGCCCGTTGCGGAGGGCCCCCGTTCCGGCCAGTCCGTTCCGGCCAGTCCGTTCCGACCGGCCGGCCCGTTCCGAGGGCCCGTTCCGACCGGCCCCTTCCGATCAGCCCGTTGAGGGGGGCCCGGCTTCGCGAAGTGAACGGGGAAAGGGCTCTCCGGCGTCAACATGTGTCGGCACACCGCACCACCAATAGAGGCGAATCGGAACACGGTGGCATGAAAGGTTCCAACCGGGGCAACCTCATGCCGAGGCGGTCGCAAGCGGCCGAACCGGATGGAATCGGATCAAGGCACACCAACCGCCTCCTTCGCCAGGAAGACCGGTCCGCGCGGCGGGCCGCGACCGGGAGGGAGTTGAGGAAGCCGATGACCGCCGACGAGACGCGCGAGCACGCACGCGAACCCACGGGGGACGCCGAGAGGTGCCGGGCGGGGACGTGATCCGGCGGGGGTGCGCCGGGCGCCCGTGGAGCGGGGGCGGCTCCGGTGGCCGGCTGACGGCCCGTCGGGCGGGTCCCCTGGGGCGGGAGAGCCCGGTGTGGCGGGAGCTACGCCGAGCGTCCTAGGTCCAACGTCCTGAACCCGCCCAATGGTCGCAAGCGTGACGGACGGCACTAAGGCCGCCCTTGCGCCCATCCCTACCCCTCGTGCCAAAATAGGACAAGGAGTCCGGGGAGGACTCTGTCCGTCCAACTATGGGCGGATTGCTCTGCATTGCACGCTATGGGGGGTCTAGTGACTCCTGATCGCTCTGTGACTGATCGTTACTGACGCGTGACTGTCCGCTATAGCATGGTCCATCGGCATCCGTCGCTGATGAACACCTGGGAGGGCAATTCCATCGGTTTGGCCGACGCGGCTGGACGGATGGTGTAGTTGTAGTGCCGAGGACAAGCCGTTCGTCCTATAACCGACTCGGCCCCCGTTCGCCATTTCGGGCAACGTGGGCCAAGGTGCAGAATTTAGAGGAAAGAACCGAGATGGTTCGGTTCTCCCGAGGAGGCCGCTCATGACCGCTCGCACCCCTGATGCCGAGCCGCTGCTGACCCCGGCTGAGGTTGCCACGATGTTCCGCGTGGACCCGAAGACGGTCACCCGTTGGGCCAAGGCTGGCAAGCTCACGTCCATCCGCACGCTCGGTGGACATCGCCGATACCGCGAGGCAGAGGTCCGCGCACTGCTTGCGGGTATTCCGCAGCAGCGCAGCGAGGCCTGAAACACCCCTGTCGCCGCATCACGACCGGGCAGCTGACGGCCCCCCAACCGCAGCCGCTCACCCATAGCTCCATACGACGGGCGCCCGCCCCAACGGGCGTCATACCTGTGCGATGCGGGTACGTCGTCAAGATCGCGCTGGACTCCGCCGGGTCCAGCGCGATCTTTTTTTGTGCCCGAGGGTGCCCGAAAGTGCCGGGACGTGCCCGGAAGGGCCCCGGGGGCCCGGCGGTCCGGGCCGTGGGCCGGTGTGGCCGACCGGCGCGCGCCCCGCGCCGAGCGCCCGGGGCCGCCCTTGCGCTCCGGGGTGCGCCGGTGTCATTTACGGCGCCCGCCGGCGCCTGACGCGCTTCCCCCGTACCGCCCGCCGCGTCGCTTTCCGGCGGGTGCGCGCGGGGTGTGGGTGGGTGTGGGGTTCTGTGTGCGACTCGGTGAAGGACTCTGTCCGGAGGCGGGGGAGCTACCCGTACGGGCCGGGAGAAACCGGAGGGATGGATTCCGTCGAGCCCTCGAAGAGGGGTGCAATTGCACATATTAAATTCGGCAGTTGTATGGGGAGGGTAAAGTCACCCTGTCCAAAAACTGGTTCGGTGACTCCCGTCACACCGCACGCCCCTTGCCCTCGGCCGGCCTGCCCCCACGGGAAGGCGGAAAGCTTCGCCGTCGGTCACGGGGCGCGGGGGCCTTCGCGCGTCGTCCGCACGGCCTCCGGTCGCCCTCGGGCCGCTCCCGGGTCGCGCACCGCAGCCCTCGGGCCGCCCTCCGGCCGTTCGCGGGACCCCGGGAAGGCCGCCAGCACGCTCCGCGGAGCGTGGAGGGCGGGCCGGGTGCCCCGGCGGGCCCCCGAGGAGTGCTCGTCCGGCCCTCTGTGGCCGCCCGGGACGGGATGCTCAGGCCCCGGAACCGCCGCGTGGGCCGTCGGGGCCCCAGGAGCCGGACGTGGGCACGGGGGCGGCTGCCGCGGCGACCGCCGGGGCGTGCGACGCGGCATGGGACGGGGCAGTCGCGGCGGCGTTCGCGGGGCCGTCGGCCGCCGGTGGTGCGGGAGCCGGTGCCGGGGTCATCGCGAGCCGCAGCAGGCGGTGGCAGGCGGCGCAGTGCCGGGCGAGATGGGCCCGGCCGCCGACCGCTGCCGCATGGGCGCGCAGCAGGGCCCTGACGTCGTGTCTCGCCACTGGTGTGCGCACGGTCGCCTCCCGGAATCCCGCCCGCCGGGCAAAGGGAACGGCATGGCCCGTTCGTTCCCCGGCGCGTGCGGTCCCACAGGTACGCCCCGTCCGCCGTCGCCGTCAAGGCACCCGAACGCGCGAAGACCCGGATCGATTCGATCCGGGTCTTCGATTACTGCGGTCCTGACGGGATTTGAACCCGCGGCCTCCACCTTGACAGGGTGGCGAGCACTCCAAACTGCTCCACAGGACCTTGCTGTTGTTCTCCGCTTCCGTACTCTCGTCCGGCTGCGAAACAGGACTGTACAGGAGGTTGGCGGGCCAGGTCGAATTCACTCGGGGTGATGGCCTGCTCACGCCCCGGCGAGGGGTGTGAGCAGGCCGGATTCCCCCGGAGAAGCACTACGGAGCGGCGGCGTCGATCGCCTTCACGATCCGCTTGTCCGACACCGGGAAGGCCGTCCCCAGCGCGTGCGCGAAGTAGCTGACCCGAAGCTCCTCGATCATCCAGCGGATGTCCAGGACCTCCTGCGGCACCGGTCGCCCCCGCGGCAGCTGTTCCAGCAGCCAGGCGTACTCGTCCTGCATCTCGTGCACCTTCTCCATGCGCGTGGTGTCGCGCTGGACGGAGGTCGGCATCTGCTGGAGCCGGCGGTCCGCCGCGACGAGGTAGCGCATCAGGTCGGGCAGCCGGCGCAGTCCGGTCGCGGTGACGAACCCGGCCGGCACGAGGCGCGCCAGCTGCTCCTTCACGTCCGCGACGTTGTTCACCAGCGTCAGGCTGCCGGTGGCCTTCAGGCGGCGCTCGCAGGCCTGCCAGGCGGCCAGGATCTGCTGGACCTGGCCGACCGTGCGGACCGTGAGGTCCACCAGGTCGGCGCGGACCTTGTCGTACAGGGTCTTGAAGGCCGCCTCGTCCCAGGCGGGGCCGCCGTGGGCGGCGATCAGGCGGTCGGCGGCCGCGGTGGCGCAGTCGTCGAAGAGCGCCTGCACCGAGCCGTGCGGATTGCGCGAGAGCGCCAGCTTCTGCTGGTTGGTGAGCTTGTCCGAGGCGAACTTCGCCGGGTTCACCGGGATGTTCAGCAGAATCAGCTTCCGGGTGCCCCGCCACATCGCCTGCTGCTGCTCGGCCTCGGTGTCGAAGAGCCGTACGGCCACCGTGTCGCCCTGGTCCACCAGCGCCGGGTACGCCTTGACCGGCTGTCCGGCCCGCCGGGTCTCGAAGACGCGCTCCAGGGTGCCGATGGTCCAGCCGGTGAGCCCCGAACGCTCGATGGAGACGCCCGAGGGCCCCGCGGTGGCCGCGGCGGCCTGGGAGAGCGCCTGGCGGGCCTTGGGGCGCAGCCGGAGCTTGAGCGCCTCCAGGTCCTTGTCCTCGGCCACCTTGCGGCGGCGCTCGTCGACGATCCGGAAGGTGATCTTCAGGTGTTCCGGTACGTGCCCCAGGTCGAAGTCGTCCGCGGAGACCGGAACCCCGACCATCCGCTGGAGTTCGCGGGCGAGGGTGGCGGGCAGCGGCTCCTGGAGCGGAACGGCCCGCTCCAGGAACTTGTCGGCGTAGTTCGGGGCCGGCACGTAGTGGCGGCGGATCGCCTTGGGCAGCGAACGGATCAGCTCCATGACGACCTCGTCGCGCAGGCCCGGGATCTGCCAGTCGAACCCCTCGGAGGTGACCTGGTTGAGCACCTGGAGCGGGATGTGGACGGTCACGCCGTCCGCGTCCGCGCCGGGCTCGAACTGGTACGTCACCTTGAACTTGAGCTTCCCCTGCCGCCAGGAGTCCGGATAGTCGTCCTTGGTGACGGCCCCGGCCTTCTCGTTGATGAGCATGGAGCGCTCGAAGTCCAGCGCGTCCGGCTCGTCGCGGCGCTTGTGCTTCCACCAGGAGTCGAAGTGGGCGCCCGAGACGACGTGTTCGGGGATGCGCTTGTCGTAGAAATCGAAGAGCGTCTCGTCGTCCACGAGGATGTCGCGGCGCCGGGCACGGTGCTCCAACTCCTCGACCTCGCCGAGGAGTTTGCGGTTGTCGTGGAAGAACTGGTGGTGCGTCCGCCAGTCGCCCTCCACCAGGGCGTTCCGGATGAAGAGATCCCGGGACGCCTCCTGGTCGATTCGGCCGAAATTGATCTTGCGCTGGGCGATGATCGGCACCCCGTAGAGGGTGACCCGCTCGTACGCCATCACCGCCGCCTGGTCCTTCTCCCAGTGCGGCTCGCTGTAGGTGCGCTTCAGCAGGTGCTGGGCGACCGGCTCGATCCACTCCGGCTCGATCTTCGCGTTGACGCGGGCCCAGAGCCGGGAGGTCTCCACCAGCTCGGCCGACATCACGAACCGGGGCTGCTTCTTGAAGAGCGAGGAGCCCGGGAAGATCGCGAACTTGGCGCTGCGGGCGCCCAGGTACTCGTTCTTCTCGGTGTCCTTGAGGCCGATGTGGGAGAGCAGACCGGCCAGCAGCGAGGTGTGCACCGCCTGTTCGGGGATGCCCGTCTCCGCGGTGGGCTCCTCGATCTTGATGTCCATCTGCCGCGCGACCGTGCGCAGCTGGGAGTAGATGTCCTGCCACTCACGGATACGCAGGAAGTTCAGGTACTCCTGCTTGCACATCCGGCGGAAGCTGGCGGAACCGCGCTCGCGCTGCTGCTCGCGGACGTAGTCCCAGAGCTTCAGGTACGCCAGGAAGTCCGAGGTCTCGTCCTTGAACCGGGCGTGCTGCTGGTCGGCCTGCGTCTGTTTGTCCGAGGGCCGCTCGCGCGGGTCCTGGATGGAGAGCGCGGCGGCGATGACCATGACCTCGCGGGCGCAGCCGTTGCGGTCGGCCTCGATGACCATACGGGCGAGCCGCGGGTCCACCGGGAGCTGCGAGAGCTTGCGGCCGAGCGGGGTCAGCCGCTTGCGCGCGTCCTTCTCCTCCGGGTCCAGCGCGCCCAGCTCCTGGAGCAGCTGCACGCCGTCGCGGATGTTGCGGTGGTCCGGCGGGTCGATGAAGGGGAACTTCTCGATGTCGCCGAGCCCGGCCGCGGTCATCTGGAGGATGACGGAGGCGAGGTTGGTCCGCAGGATCTCGGCGTCGGTGAATTCCGGCCGGGTGAGGAAGTCGTCCTCGGAGTAGAGCCGGATGCAGATGCCGTCCGAGGTACGGCCGCAGCGGCCCTTGCGCTGGTTGGCGCTGGCCTGCGAGATCCGCTCGATCGGCAGCCGCTGCACCTTGGTGCGGTGGCTGTAGCGGGAGATGCGGGCGTTGCCCGGGTCGATCACGTACTTGATGCCGGGGACGGTCAGCGAGGTCTCGGCGACGTTGGTCGCCAGCACGATGCGGCGTCCCGTGTGGCGCTGGAACACCCGGTGCTGCTCGGCGTGCGAGAGGCGGGCGTAGAGGGGGAGCACCTCGGTGTGGCGGAGGTTGCGCTTGCCGAGCGCGTCGGCGGTGTCGCGGATCTCCCGCTCGCCGGAGAGGAAGACCAGCACGTCCCCGGGGCCGGCGGACTGGAGCTCGTCCACCGCATCGCAGATCGCGGTGATCTGGTCGCGGTCGGCGTCCTCGCCGCCCTCTTCGAGGAGCGGGCGGTAGCGGACCTCCACCGGATAGGTGCGGCCGCTGACCTCGACGATCGGGGCGTTGCCGAAGTGCCGGGCGAACCGCTCCGGGTCGATGGTCGCCGACGTGATGACGACCTTCAGGTCCGGGCGCTTCGGCAGCAGCCGGGCCAGGTAACCGAGCAGGAAGTCGATGTTGAGCGACCGCTCGTGCGCCTCGTCGATGATGATCGTGTCGTACGCGAGCAGCTCGCGGTCCGTCTGGATCTCGGCCAGCAGGATGCCGTCCGTCATCAGCTTCACGAAGGTCGAATCGGGGTTCACCTGGTCGGTGAAGCGGACCTTCCAGCCGACGGTCTCGCCGAGCGGGGTGTCGAGCTCCTCCGCGACGCGCTCCGCGACCGTGCGGGCCGCGATCCGGCGGGGCTGGGTGTGCCCGATCATGCCGCGCACCCCGCGCCCCAGCTCCATGCAGATCTTCGGGATCTGGGTGGTCTTGCCGGAGCCGGTCTCGCCCGCGACGATCACGACCTGGTGGTCGCGTATCGCCTCCAGGATCACGTCCTTCTTCTGGCTGACCGGAAGCTGGTCCGGGTACGACACGGTGGGCAGCCGGGAGGCGCGCGCGGCGAGCCGTTCGGCGGCCTTGCCCGCTTCGGCCGCGATCTCGTCCACGACGGACTGACGGGCCTCGGGCTTGCGGATGCGGCGCGCCCCCTCGAGACGCCGGCCGAGCCGGTGCGCGTCACGGAGCGAGAGCTGTCCGAGCTGGGACTGGAGATCAGCGAAGGAAGTAGACATACGGACCCCAGGATCTCACTCGCGCCCGAGGAGTGGCGAACCGATTTCGCACGGCAGGCCGGGCTCGCCGTGCCGTCGTACCCGTACGGGCCGCACCCCGGGGGTGCCGTACGCCCGTCCGGGCGGGCTTCGACACGTACCATTTCCGGCAAGTCGCCCGATTTGAGGCCATCCGGGAAGGGGCCCGCACCGTGTCCCGTACGACGTGCCCGGTGACCCCGGTGACCCCGGTGACCCCGGTGACCCCGGCCGCCATCTGCCGGACCCCGCCCGGACCCCGCCCGGGGCCCGCGCCGCCGCGCCCCGCCGGCCGGATACCCGCGGGTGGCCGCGTCCGCTGAGCCGTACCGTGCCTCCCGGGCCCCGCCACCCGTTCTCCGCCGCCCCGCATCCGTATGCCCCGCATCCGTACGACGCTCCCGGAGTGCCGCATGCCCCTGCCCCAGAAGAGCCGGTCGAAGAAGCCCCTGCTGTACGGCTCCGCCGTGGCCCTCGCCGCCGCCCTGCTCGGTTACGCCTCCTACCGGGCAACCGCCCCCGGCCCGCCCCCCGCGTCGGTCGGCGAGTCGGCCCGGCCCGACGCGGGGGAGTACTCCGAGGCGGCGAAGCTCGCCCGCCGCGAACCCGGCGACCCGCTGGCCCTCGGCCGTACCGACGCGCTCGTCGTCCTCGTCGAGTACGGCGACTTCCAGTGCGGCTACTGCGGAAAGTTCGCCCGGGACACCGAACCCGACCTGGTCGACGCCTACGTGGCCGACGGCACCCTGCGCATCGAGTGGCGCAACTTCCCGATCTTCGGCGAGGAGTCCGAGGCCGCCGCCCGCGCCGCCTGGGCCGCGGGCCGCCAGAAGCGCTTCTGGGAGTTCCACCGGGCCGCGTACGCCGAGGGCGCCCAGGAGAAGGGGTTCGGCCCCGAACGGCTCACCGCGCTCGCGAAGGAGGCGGGCGTGAAGGACCTGAACCGGTTCGCCCGCGACCTCGACAGCGCCGCGGCCGCGGAGGCGGTCGGCAGGGACCAGGCCGAGGCGTACGGACTCGGGGCCTCGTCCACCCCGTCCTTCCTCGTCAACGGCCGGCCGCTGGCGGGTGCCCAGCCCGACGCGACCTTCACCTCGGCCATCGAGGAGGCCGCCGAGGTGGCCCGTACCGGGAGCGCGGCCCCGACCGAGAGCGTCACCCCGGTGGCGAACCCCGCCGGGTGATCCGAGCCGGGTGACGCCGGGCGTCGGACGGGGATCCGGCGTGATTCGGGGGTCGTGCCCCTGGTGGTACGCCCTCGTCGGCGTTGCCCTGGACGATCGATTCGAGGGGCCCGGTCGACGGCTGCGCGGGGGCGTTCACACAGGGACGCGGAGGAAGGCGGCCAGCGCCTGCTGGGCAGCGGACAGACCGCCAGGGATGCCGTCCACCTCATCGTGAGGGCGGCCTGGCTCCGGACCGCCGGCCAGGCGCGCGATACCGAGGGAGCGGAGGTCGCCCCGGACCAGCTCGTCGCGGATGCCGATCAGTTCGCCCAGGGCGCCGTGGTCCTCGTCGTCGTCCCATTCGGGCTCGCGCACCCACCAGTCCTCGTCGAACCCGTCGTCCTGGCTGGTCATGTCGATGATGACGTGCTCGCCGCGGCGGTGTGCGGTCAGAGCGTCTTCGCGGCAGTAGGGCGCGACCGTGTCCAGGGGGACACGGGAGGCCGGTACGCGCAGCACCAGTCGGCGATCTCCCCAGTTGGCGAAGTAGAGGTGTGCGTCGAAGTACCGCTCGATCAGTGAGATCGGATCGCCCTTGAAGTCGCCCCACTCGTAGTGGTTGATCATCCGGTTCGCGGTGATCTGGGCGCGCGTGGACAGCGCCCGCAGCTCTTCCTGCTGCCGTTCGCTCAACGGCCGGTCGACTGCGAGGAATTGGTAGGACTGGTATTCGCTCATGCCGTACTCCCCAAAATTCCGCTCCCCGGGAAGGCCAAGGTTTCGAAGAAGGTGGCGAAGACCGGGCGCCCCTCCCTGAGGAAGGCCGACGTCCCTGTGGGACGGGTGCCGGACGTCTGCCCACGGGCGGGCGCGCCCTCAGCGGCGTTCGTAGTGGAAGCGGCAGGCCACGATGTGGATGGTCCCGTCCTCGTCGATGCGGTAGACCAGCCGGTGCTCGGAGTTGACGCGCCGCGACCAGTAGCCGGAAAGGTCGTTGCGCAGCGGTTCGGGTTTGCCGATCCCCTCGTGGCCGTTGCGGTCGACGTCGGCGATCAGCTGGTTCAGCCGTTTCAGCAGCTTGCGGTCGTTCGCCTGCCACCACAGGTAGTCGTCCCAGCCGTCGTCGAGGAAGAAGACCTTCACGCGGCGCCCTGCCCGCTCTCGTCGTCGGGGTCCACCAGCTCGCGGATCGTGCCCCTGCCCGCCCGGTCCTGCTCGATGGACCTGCGCAGGCGCTCGGCCATGGCCGGTGACCGCAGCAGGTAGTCGGTCTCCTTCAGCGCCTCGTACTCGGCCAGCGAGACGATGACCATCGGCTCGTGCCCGGCGCGGGTGATGACCAGTTCCTCGGCGTCGTCCTCGACCGCATCGAGGGCGTCGGCGATTCCGGCGCGCAGTTCGGTGACGCTCATGGTCTTCATGACGTACACGATAACGTACAGAGGTGAGGTTTCGAGGCTGTCCGGTCGATACCGGTGCCCGTGCCCGTGTCACCACGCGTCACGCCGTTCCGGCCGTCGGGCAGGCGTCGATCCGCGGCGTCAGCTTCCAGCTCATGGGGGCGACCCGCCGCTGTGCGTGCGCCGGCGCGTGAGTCCCATGGGGGACCGCAGGGCTCGCGCTCTGAAATCGCGGGGGCGACGGTGGCCGGTGTCGGCGCCGCCGTGCTGACACGGCGGTACGGAAAGCCGCGTGAAAGGGTCCTCGATCCGGCGGACATGCAGGTCGGTGACCGTTCGCCGACGAGGAGCGGCGCAGGGAGCGGCGCAAGGAGCGGCCTCACTCACGCAAAAGCCTCCTGGCGACAAGTCGCCAGGAGGCTTTCGATGTGGTGGCTGGGGCCGGGATCGAACCGGCGACCTATCGCTTTTCAGGCGATCGCTCGTACCAACTGAGCTACCCAGCCACGCAGCTCCTGAGAACTGCAGCGGTCCTGACGGGATTTGAACCCGCGGCCTCCACCTTGACAGGGTGGCGAGCACTCCAAACTGCTCCACAGGACCAAGCAATGTGCGAGACAAGTCTCGCACACGGTAATGCGTGCCCCCAACGGGATTCGAACCCGTGCTACCGCCTTGAAAGGGCGGCGTCCTGGGCCACTAGACGATGAGGGCTAAAGGCCCGCCGGTTCGCTTTCCAGCGCGTCGGGGACGTCAGAAGCATATGTGATGGCGGAGCTAACGCCAAAACGGTTTCCCGGCCGGGTCACGGCGACGGGCCGGCCGTGCCGGGCGACCCGTCGGGCGAGGTGCGCGGAGAGGTGCCGGGCGAGGTGTTCGGCAGAGCGTCCACCGGGGTCGGCGGCGGGCTGTCCGGAGGGCCGGTCGGCGGGGTGGACGAGGTCGGCGAGGTCGGCGACGGGGTCGCGGCGGGGCTGTTCTCCTCCGGCAGATGGCGGCTCACCTCGGCGGTCGTCAGGCCGAGTCCGCCCAGCGTGATCTCGTCCCAGGCCTGGAGCCGCCGGGTCGCGCGGTCCAGGTAGAGCACCGAGGCGCGCACCTTCTCCGGTTTCTCGTTCTGCACCGCGCGCAGCCCGCCGCCGCCGGTGGAGCCCTCCACCTTCAGCCGGGTGCCGAGCGGGAGGACCTCGTTGACCCGGTGGTGGACGTGGCCGGAGAGGACGAGCGGGACCGCGCCGTCCGTCTCGCGGGCGAGCTGCGGATCGTGGGCCACCGCGATGTCCACCGGGGTGCCCGCCCGGGTCTGGTCGCGCAGGGCGGAGGCCAGCCGCAGACCCGCCATCCGCTCCGCCGCCTCGCCGCCCCGGGCCAGCGTCCGGTCGGGGGTGAACTGCGGGTCGCCGGTGCCCGCGATGCGCAGCCCGGCGACGGTCACCGCGCTCCCCTCGTCCAGGACGTGCACGTTCTTGAAGCCCCGCAGGTACTTCTGCGTCTCCTGCGAGTCGTGGTTGCCGCGCACCCAGACGTACGGGGCGCCGAGGTCGCGGATCGGGTCGAGGAAGCCGTTCTCGGTGGTGGTGCCGTGGTCCATGGTGTCGCCGGAGTCGATGATCACGTCGATCTCGTACTGCTCCACGAGCGAGGCGACGATGTGCCAGGACGCCGGGTTGAGGTGGATGTCCGAGACGTGCAGGACCCGCAGGGTGCCCGGGTCCGGCTGGTAGACGGGGAGCGTGGAGGTGGCGTCGTACAGCCGGGAGACGTTGGTGACCAGCCGGGCCAGCTCCTGCTGGTAGACGTCGAACTCGGTGACGATCGAGCGGGCGTCGCCGACCACCGAGGGGGCGCTGGAGAGCAGCCCCGAGAACTTCGGCTCCAGCACCGACTTCGGGTTCCAGGTGGCGTACGCGCCGGCGCCCGATCCGGCCAGCAGCACCAGGGCGAGGCCGCCGGCGACCAGCGCCGGGCGGGGACGCCGGTAGACGACCAGCCCGAGCGCGGTCGCCCCGGTCAGCACGGCCACCACCGACCGCAGCGCCAGCTCCCGGGCGCCGTCCGCGATGTCCCGGGTGACCTCGTCCTGGAGCCCGGAGAACCGTTCGGGCCGCTCCACCAGCCGCTGGGAGCGCTCGGGGTCGAGGCGGTCCACGTCCACGTCGAGGCGGAGGGGGGCGACGTGCGAGTCCAGTTCCAGCGCGCCGAGCGGGGAGACGTCCACCCGGGTGCCCCCGGTGAACGAGGGGCGCAGCGCCATCGTGGTGTCCATCGGGCCGACGGGCGTCTTCACGTCCCCCACGACCAGCAGCCCCAGCCAGCCGCCCAGCACCACCACCGCGAGCATCACGAGCACCCGCACGACCGGACGGGGCCGGGCCCCGGCGAGCACGGGCACCGGCATCGGGGCGGTCCGGGTGCTGTGGCTTCGGTTGTGGCTTCGGCTTCCGCCTCGGCTTCGGCTTCGGCTCTGACGGACACGGGCGGAGGCGGAACGGAACGGACGGAACGGGACGCGCACCATTGGACCCGTATGCCCGGTCCGCGCTCCGGACATGCGGCCAAGCCCGCGTACGGGGACGCGGGCAGGGGCGGACGAGGACGCTCCGGGGCTTACGGGGGCGTAAGGGGCGGTTACCGGCCGGGCGGGTGCGCCGGGGCGGGGGTACGTGACAATGGCGGGGTGCTGGAGATGACGCGCGAGCAGTTCGAAGAGCTGGTGAGCGAGGCGCTCGACCGGATTCCGCCGGAACTGACGCGGCTGATGGACAACGTCGCGGTGTTCGTCGAGGACGAACCGGACCCCGGCGAACCCGAGTTGCTCGGCCTCTACGAGGGAACCCCGCTCACCGACCGCGGCGAGTGGTACGCGGGCGTCCTGCCGGACCGGATCACCGTCTACCGGGGGCCGACGCTGCGGATGTGCGAGACCCGCGAAGACGTCGTCGCGGAGACGGAGATCACCGTGGTCCACGAGATCGCCCATCACTTCGGCATCGACGACGCCCGGCTGCACGCGCTCGGCTACGCGTGAAGGGGGCAGGCGCTCCCCCGGGGGGCGAGCCCGTGCTGCCCGAGCCGCCCGCCCGGCCGGGGCCGCGCGAGGCGTCGGTGCTCGGTGTCGTGGCGGTCGGCGGCGCGCTCGGCGCCACCGCGCGCTACGCCGCCACCCTGGCCTGGCCCACCGACGCGGCCGCCTTCCCGTGGACGGTCTTCGTCGTCAACGTCGCCGGCTGCGCCCTGATCGGTGTGCTGATGGTGCTGACCGCCGAACTCTCCGTGGTCACCCGCCCGCTGGTGCGCCCGTTCCTCGGCGTCGGCGTGCTCGGCGGTTTCACCACCTTCTCCACGTACGCGGCCGACGTCTCCAAGCTGCTCCAGCGGCAGGAGGCGCTGACCGCCATGGCGTACACCTTCCTCACGCTGGTGGCGGCGCTCGGCTCGGTGTGGGCGTCGGCGGTGGTGACCCGCAAGGCGGTGGCCCGGGCACGCGGGACCCGGATGCGGGGCACGGAAGGCGGTGCCCGGTGAACTGGCTGCTGGTCGTCGTCGGCGGCGCGGTGGGCGCGCCACTGCGCTGTCTGACGGACCGTCTCGTACGCCGATACCACGGCGCCGGACTTCCGTACGTCTTCCCCTGGGGCACCTTCGCGGCCAACGCGGCGGGCAGCCTGCTGCTCGGGGTGCTGACCGGCGCGGCCGTCTCCGCGCCCGTGTACGCCCTGTTGGGCACCGGTCTGTGCGGGGCGCTGACGACGTACTCGACGTTCTCGTACGAGACGTTGCGGATGGCCGAGTCCGGGCGGACCTTCCTCGCGGGCGCCAACGTGGTGGCCTCCCTGCTGATGGGGCTGGGCGCGGTGTTCCTCGGCGCGGAGGTGGCGGGCGGGGCCGGGTTCGGCGGCTGACGCGTACAGGTCGGCCGGCGGGCGTGTCCCCGGCGGGGTTCCGGGAGTTGGGTACCACGCACCCGTTCCCGCGTTCCCGTCCCGGAGGTGCCCCGTGCGCCCGATCACCCTTCCCGTCCGCTGGGCGGTCCTCACCGCGCTGATGCTGGGCGCCACCATCGGGTGCGTGAGCGTGGACGCCGAGAAGACCGGGCCCCGTCCCTCCCGGTCCGCCGGGGCGGCGGGCGCCGGGGCGGAGGAGGACAGCGGGGTGTCCGGCCCCTCCGGCCACTACGGCTCCGGCGGTGCGGGCCGTCACCACGCGGACCGGGCCGAGGACGGGAAGGCGGACCCGAAGCGGTCCGGCGACCCCGCCTCGCCCAGCCCCACGGCGGCGGACCGGGGGCCCGGTCTGCCGACGCCCAGCGGGAGCGGGGTGCCCCCGGTGGTGGTGCCGGGCGCGACGGCGGGCGCCGGGGACCCCGTCATCACGCTCGCCCCCGTCACGCCCGACCCCTCGCCGCCGGTGGTCACCGACCCTGCCCCGGGAGGCGACGCGGGCGGTCAGGGACAGCCTGCCGAGACGCCCCCCGCACCGGAGGAGCCGACCCAGCCGGCAGCGTCCCCGGCGGAGTGACCGTGTCGCCACACGTGAGGTATCACCGCAGGTCGGAGTGGGTTCGCTGGGGTGCCGAAGAAGGGCGGTTTGCGCAATGTGGGGGAGGGTGCGTATGGTAGTAGATCGTTTGATCCCATTGCCCGGCGCCGACACAGAAGAGCGCCGTGTGGCGCGTACTCTCCCTTGCCGTGGCTGGACCGCATTGAGGCGGTCGAAATTGCGAAAACACGGAGTTACGGGCGCGTGCCGAGACTCCGGAAGGTTTCGCATTTCGCATGTCAATTTCCAGTTCTGACCACGCCGTCGTGTCCGAAGACATCGACAACACCGAGCTCGCGCAGACCGCCGAGCTCGCCGCCGAGGCCGTCGTGGCCGAGGCAGCTCCCGTCGTCGCCGAGGCGACGGACGAGCAGGCCGCCGAGGCCACCGCTCCCGCCGAGACCGCCGTCTCCGGGGCCGAGGAGGACGCCGCCGCGTCCGACGAGGACGCCGAGCCGACCCTCACCTTCGCCTCGCTGGGCCTGCCCGAGGGCATCGTCCGCAAGCTGGCGCAGAACGGCGTGACCACCCCCTTCCCGATCCAGGCCGCGACCATCCCGGACGCCCTGGCCGGCAAGGACATCCTGGGCCGTGGCCGTACCGGCTCCGGCAAGACGCTCTCCTTCGGTCTGCCGACCCTGGCCGCCCTGGCCGGTGGTCACACCGAGAAGAAGAAGCCCCGCGCGATCATCCTGACGCCGACCCGTGAGCTCGCGATGCAGGTCGCGGACGCGCTCCAGCCCTACGGCGACGTGCTCGGCCTCAAGATGAAGGTCGTCTGCGGCGGTACCTCCATGGGCAACCAGATCTACGCCCTGGAGCGCGGTGTCGACGTCCTCGTCGCCACCCCGGGCCGTCTGCGCGACATCATCAACCGCGGCGCCTGCTCGCTCGCGGAGGTCCAGGTCGCCGTCCTCGACGAGGCCGACCAGATGTCCGACCTGGGCTTCCTGCCCGAGGTCACCGAGCTGCTCGACCAGATCCCCGGCGGCGGCCAGCGCATGCTCTTCTCCGCCACCATGGAGAACGAGATCGGCACCCTGGTCAAGCGCTACCTGACCAACCCGGTCACGCACGAGGTCGACAGCGCCCAGGGCAACGTCTCGACCATGTCGCACCACGTCCTCGTCGTGAAGCCGAAGGACAAGGCGCCGGTCACGGCCGCCATCGCCGCCCGCAAGGGCCGCACGATCATCTTCGTCCGCACCCAGCTGGGCGCCGACCGCATCGCCGAGCAGCTCATCGAGTCCGGCGTGAAGGCCGACGCGCTGCACGGCGGCATGACGCAGGGCGCCCGTACCCGCGTCCTCGAAGACTTCAAGAAGGGCTACGTCAACGCCCTGGTCGCCACCGACGTCGCCGCCCGAGGCATCCACGTCGACGGCATCGACCTGGTGCTCAACGTGGACCCGGCCGGCGACCACAAGGACTACCTGCACCGCTCGGGCCGTACCGCCCGTGCCGGCAAGTCCGGTGTCGTCGTCTCGCTGGCGCTCCCGCACCAGCGCCGTCAGATCTTCCGCCTGATGGAGGACGCGGGCGTCGACGCCTCGCGCCACATCGTCCAGGGCGCGGGCGTGTTCGAGCCCGAGGTCGCCGAGATCACCGGTGCGCGTTCGCTCACCGAGGTCCAGGCCGACTCCGCGAACAACGCCGCCAAGCAGGCCGAGCGCGAGGTCGCCGAGCTCACCAAGCAGCTGGAGCACGTGCAGCGCCGCGCCGGTGAGCTCCGCGAGGAGGCCGACCGTCTGGTGGCCCGTGCCGCGCGCGAGCGGGGCGACGACCCGGAGCAGGCGGTGGCCGAGGCCGTCGCCGAGGCGGAGGCCGCCGTCGAGGCAGCCGTCGCCGTGCCGGAGCAGCCGGTCCGCGAGGAGCAGCGCCGTGACGAGCGGGGCAACTACGAGCGCCGCGACAACCGCGGTGGCGACCGTGGCGGCTACCGCGGCGGCAACGACCGTCGTGACGACCGTCCCTCGGGTGGCTTCCGTTCCGGTGGCGACCGCCGCGACGACCGTGGTGGCGACCGTGGTGGCCGTTCCTTCGAGCGTCGTGACGACCGTCCGTCGTTCAACCGCGACCGCCGTGACGACCGTCCCTCGGGTGGCTTCCGTTCCGGTGGCGACCGCCGCGACGACCGTGGTGGCGACCGTGGTGGCGACCGTGGTGGCCGTTCCTTCGAGCGTCGTGACGACCGTCCGTCGTTCAACCGCGACCGTCGTGACGACCGTCCGTCCGGTGGCTTCCGTTCCGGTGGCGCCGGCGACCGCCGCGACGACCGTGGTGGCCGTTCGTTCGAGCGCCGCGACGACCGTCCGTCGGGTGGCTTCCGTTCCGGTGGCGACCGTCGTGACGACCGCCCCTCCGGTGGCTTCCGTACCGGTGGCGGCGACCGCCCGTTCAACCGCGACCGTCGTGACGACCGTCCGTCCGGTGGCTTCCGCTCCGGCGGCGCCGGCGACCGCCCGCAGGGCCGTCGTGACGACCACCGCGGCAACACCGGCACGAACACCGGCAGCTTCGGCCGCCGCGACGACAAGCCCCGCTGGAAGCGCAACGGCTGACCGTCCGTCCGGACCGCCGACCGGCGGACCCGCGACCTGACGGCCGCGTGAGCCGTCCGATCCGACGCCAGGGCCCGTACACACCGCGAGGTGGTGTACGGGCCCTGACGCGTGTACGGGGACGGCTGCGGGCTGCGCGGGGTACGGGGGCTGCGAGGATTGCGCGGGCTGTGAGGCCGCGGGCGCTGCGTGGCTGCGGGCGCGCTGCGAGGCCGGGTTGCGGCTCGGGCTTGCGGTGCGCGGGACCGTACCCCGTAACGCCGTTCACAAGGTCACGATCCGCCCGTCCCGCGGCGCTCGGGAGGCCCGTTCTCCCGGCGCAGCGGCCCATCACGGGATACCGGATCGGCTCGCGGGTCCGGGCGGGCTATGCTCGTGGGTGATCCGGTAGGGGCCGTTAGCTCAATTGGTCAGAGCAGCGGACTTTTAATCCGTTGGTTGTGGGTTCGAGTCCCACACGGCCTACCGATCGCAGGGTGGGGAGAGATCTCCTCCGACCTGCGGCGAAGCGCCCCGACAGGCTCCGGCCGGTCGGGGCGCTCCGTCATTTCCTCCGTCGTCCTCGGGTGCCGCGTACGCGCGTGATCACCAGGTGCGAGGCCGGCAGAAGACCGCGGTGGCGTCGTCGTGCACCTTGTTCCTCGGCTGCCGGAGTCCCTGGGGATCGGCGAGTTCGGCGGTGCGTACGCGGCGGATCAGCTCAGCCGGTCCGTCCGCCCCGGCCAGTACGTCCAGCAGCTCGGGCCACTTCAGCTCTCCGAAGGTGTCCGCGATGATCGAGGCCCCGTCCGTGAGTACCGCCGCCCGGGCCACGGAGGACCGCGGGGCGCTCCCGGTCAGCGCCTCGTGGGCGGCCTGCGGTGCGGCGGCAGCCACCCAGTACCCGCCCGGCACGTTGCAGTGGACCCGCAGTTCGAGGGCGAGCGCGCGGAGCGCCTCGGCGTGCTCGTCGGTGCCCAGTGGAACGGCGGCGAGCGCCCGGTGCTCGGCGACGGCCACGTCGTCGAACCGGTTGTCGGTGACGACCCGTACGCCCTCGGGCAGGTCGAGCACGACCGAGGAGTCGCCCAGCACCAGGTACTCGTACGCGTCCTCGTTCTCCCGCAGGAGGGCGACCGTCGCGGACGGGTGGCCGGGATGGGCGATGTCGCAGCTGCGGCCGTGTTCGTCGGCCGTGGTGGATATGGCCTCGGCCAGCGCGTCGGCCAGTGGCAGACCGGGTTCCGGCGCGAGCAGGGAGAGGAGCCGGCCGCCCAGCTTCCGGGTGAACCACCGGGTCCCGTGGCTGCATCCCGTGTCCAGGCCGCCCGGGACGGTGGCGCCGTCGAGGACGACCACGAGGTCGTCCGTGACCGCGACGAAGTCCTCGTTCGGACGTTCGGGCCTGCTGGGCAGAGTGGCCAGAGCGATGTGCATGAAGTGGGCGTCCTTCACTCGTGGGACGTCGGGGCGTGAGCACGGCGACCCGCTCCTCCCCGGTCCATGGCTGCGACGAGCGGCCATGATCCTTTCTTCTCCCGTACCGCTCAAGGGAATTCAGGCAGGGCGCTCCCTCCGGAGCCGTACGAGGGCAGAGCGAGGGCCCTACGAGGGCTGCGCGAGGGCCCTACGAGGGCTGCGCGAGGTCGTGCGCCGATCGCTCCGCGCCGCGCCACCGCTCTTGGGCCGGCCGGGCGCCCAGCGGTCAGGCGAGCATGCCCATCTCGTCGCTCCCGACTTCCACTTCGGCGTGCGGGACCGTGACCTCGACGGGACGTCCCAGATCGGTGAAGGTCAATGTGCTGACGGACGACCCGGCGGTCCCCATCTGCAGGGTCATCCGTATCCGGACCGCCCGCCCCTGCCCGTCCACCCATACGTCGACGGGTACGAAGATCTCGCCGCCCATCATCTCGCGCAGCTTCCCCACGGTCTCCAGCGGCTTCTTCGCCAGCTTCAACGTGATGGCCTCATAGGGGAGTTGGTCGCGGTAGTGGGTGGCCTGGACGGAGCCCACCCGCTCCGGGCCCGTTCTGGTGAAGTCGGTGGCCATGGCGGCCTGCTCCAGCGTGTACTCCGGGTCGTTCGCGGGGGCCCTCAACACGTGCTGGGCCTCGATGCCGGGCCGGTCGATGGCCGTCCACTCCATCGTCTCGGCCCCTGCCGTGCCCCGCATGTAGAGCTTCCCGTCGGTGAAGACCTCTTCGAACCGGGCCGCTGACGCCACGCTGACCGTCGTGGTGCCCCGGTGGCGGGTGAAGTCGTACGCGCCACCCCCGGAGATGAGGTACGTCGTGCCCTCGCCCGCGCCCGTCTCCGTGCGGTGCGTGGTGCGTGCCGTCGTACGGCCGGTCGACTCGACGGCGGCCAGGACGGTCCGTGTCGGGTCGGCGCTCGGGCTCGGCGAGGGCGACCGGCTCTCCGCCGGGCTCGTCCCATCTGCGCTCGTCCCGTCCGCGCTCGTCCCGTCTGCCGGGGCGGACGTGCTGCAACCCCCCGCGAGCAGAGCGGTGCAGGCGAACGTGAGGAGAAGAGTGCGGCGAAGCAAGGCTGACTCCTGTTGGCTGGGAGCGGTGGTGTGCGACCGAATGCGGCACGCCTACCGCTCCGGCCAGCCTGTGTACCTGTGTGTGCGCTGTGGGTGAACGGGGTTCGGCCCGTGGGGGGATGGGGCCGGATCCGGCCTTCCGTGGGGGATCCGTCCCGTGCTCAGCGCTGGACCTGGCTCTCCGCGAGCGCCTTCCTGATGCGGTGGCCGCGGCTGCGCGCCGGGGGCCGGCAGTCCGGGGAGTCCGACGGGTGGGCGTAGGCGTCGGGGCGGGCGCCCGAGGCCGAGTGGCCCTCCGCCGTGATCACGGCCGGGCCGGTGATGGTCCGGTCGCAGTCGACGCAGATGAGGGGGATCACTGGCGGGCCGCCCGCCATGCGCGGCTGAGCCGTTCCGCGATTTCGCACTCGGCCCGGTCCGAACGGCAGGCCGCGCATTCCGCGGTGTGGGCGATCAGGGTGCGGTACTCCGCGTCTCCGGGGGCCGTGCCGGCGGCCGGGTCTGCCATGTCGGTGTTCCTTCGTCTCGGGGTGACGTGGTCGATCTCGGCCCAGACCCGTGCGATGCCGTCGGCACCCATGTCGTGGCCGAAGCGGTCGCCGTGCGCCAGCGTCATGAGGATGGTGCTGTGGATGGCGTTGCTCAGAGGCGAGGGGAGAGACGCCAACACCCGGAAAGCGCCGGGTGTTTCGAGGACCAGTGGCTCGGTGCCGGTCGCGGCGGCGAGCATGCCCGCGAGGGCGGCGACGCGCGGCGGCACGGAGGGCATGGCTCTCCCCTGGAGGATTGCATCACGTTTCGTAATGCTGAATATTCAGCTTCAACCTGATGGGTTAGCTTTGTCAATGTCCGACTTCCACTGCTGGGAGCTGTGCATATGCCTCGCGACACCCCTTACCTTCAGGTGGCCGACGCTCTCCGCGACCGTATTCGGGCGGGCGAGTGGGCCGTGGGCGACAAACTGCCCAGCCGCGCCCGGATCGCCGAGGAGTACGGGGTCGGCGCCTCGGTCGCGCAGCGTGCCATGGAGCGGCTCACCATCGAGGGCATCCTCGAAGGCCGTGCGGGTTCCGGCACTTACGTCCGCAGGCCGCGTGAGCGCCGGCGCATGATCCGTACCAGGCGCCCCGAGGGCCGCACCGCCTCGTACTACCGCACCGCCCTCAACTACCAGGAACACGAGGGGAAATGGGAGTCGCGCTCGGCCGCGCGGACTCCGGCGCCCGAGCGCATCGCGGAACGGCTGGCCATCGAGCCGGGCGACTTCTGCGTCGTCACCGACTACGAGTTCCTCGTCGACGGGCTGCCCGTCCAGCTCTCCAGGAGCTGGGAGCCGATGGCGATCACCGGGCACACCCCGGTCGTACTCCCCGAGATGGGCCCGCACGCGGGGATCGGCGTGGTCGAACGGATGCGGTCGATCGGCGTCGACATCGTGCGCGCCGTCGAGATCCCGCGCCCGGCCCGCGCCGACCAGGAGCAGGCGAACCTTCTCGGTATCAGCATCGGCGGCCTGATCACCGAGCTGGAACGCACCTTCTACGACACCGACGGCCGACCGGTCGAGACCTCGGACATCGTGGTGCCGGACGTGCGGTGGGAGATCGCGTACGAGATCTCCGTCGAACGGCACGAGTGACGCCCGGGTGGGCGTGACGTCCGCCTGGATGCGACGCCCGGGTGGTTGTGGCGTCCGCCTGGATGTGGCGCCCAGGTGGTTGTGGCGTCCGCCTGGATGTGGCGCCGGGCCGGACGTGACGCCGCCCCCGCAGGGCCTTCCGGCCGGACGGGGGCGGTTTCGTGCGTACGGGCCCGGGCGGGCCCTTGGGCCGCCGTGCGGCTCAGACGCCGGTCGGGGCCTTCGCCTCGACTGCCTCGGCCGTCTCTTCGTCGGTCGCCTCCGCCGTGGTCGCCTCGCTGGTGGTGGCCGCTCCGGCTTCGGCGGGTGCCTCGGCCTCGGCGGCCGCCGGTCTCGCCGGCTCGGCGGGCGCGGCGGTGACGGTGGTCGCGGCCGCTGCCGCGCGGGCCGTCGCGGCGGCCTTGCTCTGGTGGATCATCAGGCCGATGAAGCCGGCCAGGAAGCCGCTGATCAGGCCGGATATCGCGTTGTTCAGAGCATTGGTGCCCTCGCCGTCCGGCATCCCGATGATGAAGTAGACCACCACCGCGCTCATGACCGCCCCGGCGAGGCCGCCGATGATCGCGCTCGCCGCCGAGGTGCGCACGCGGGTGCCCAGGGAGGTGTCCGCAGGGGCTGAAGGGGCGGAAGTGAGGGGCGTGGTCATGGTGAATCCTCCAGTGGCAGGCTGCGTTGCGGGACCGCGAGCGCGTGGCCGTCGCCGGGGCAGGCCGAATTCCGCCGCCTCGGGGGCACGTGTCCTCACGGGCAGCCCGCCGGTTCTGGGGGATGCATCCATATCCTTGGCCAGAAGAGCACGCGTGGCAACTGCCTCATGCATAAAGACCATTGAGGCATGGAGTGCGCGGAATTAATGCCAACTGTGCTGCTGTGAAACCGAGGTGGCGGCTTCAAGCGTCGGTCGTGGATGAAATCGGCCCGGAGCGCGCATCGTTGTCGGCTTTCGGCCGTCTCCGCCGAGTCCTTCGTACGCCGTCTGCCCGGTCCCTTTCGGGGAATCCCGCGGTGCGGGCCGATGCCGGGAGGGCGGGCCGGTGCCGGCGGTTCGGGCTTGGTCCCCGGGGGGCGTGCGACCGGGTGGTCACCAGCGCGCTCAGGATGCCGTAGAGTTGTGTTTACCGACGCGGGGTGGAGCAGCTCGGTAGCTCGCTGGGCTCATAACCCAGAGGTCGCAGGTTCAAATCCTGTCCCCGCTACTGAAGGCCCGGGCCCGGCACGCACAGCGTGCCGGGCCCGAGTCGTTTCCGTGTGTTCGTACGCGCGTACGTGTCGGCCGCCCTGTCCGCGAGCCCGGTCCAACGGCTGGTTCACCGGCCGGCCCGGACGCCGGTCCGCACATCCGATCCGGCGGAGTAAAGATCTGCCGTAATGGGCATGAACTGGTCCATCCAGGAAACACCTCGCACGTCTGCACGGTCGGTTTCGTCCGGTCGAACGCGTTGACGGGCGTCCGGTACCCGGAGCGACCGCGCGAACGGTGCGGAACCCCCGCTCCGCCGGGCCGGAACGCCCGGCGTACGCCGGCGATGGGGGGCGCTCGAAGGGGAGTCGTGCGCTCCCCCCTATGGACGACGGGGAGTCGCCGCGCGGCGCGGCTCGGGCAGGCCCGGGCGGGGAGCGGTAGGTTCCGCAGCCGTGGCGGGACAGGGCAGGAGAAGCGCAGAGGTGGGGAAACGGCTGTACGGGGACGGCTGGACGTCCGGGGGAGCGAGTGCCCGGCGATTCGTGCGGGTTCTGCCTGCCCTGCTCATTCTCGGCGGGCTCGTCTTCGACATCGCGTCACCGCCCCGCTTCACGGCGGTGCCCCTGTTCGTCGCCGCTCCCCTGATCGCCGCGCCCTTCGCCTCCCGGGCCGGCACCGTCCGGATCGGCGTCGCCTCGCTGGCCGCGGTCATCGCGATGCGGGTGTACGTGGGCACCATCGGGCAGATCGTGCCGATCATCGAGACGCTCACCGTGGCCACCACAGCCGTACTGGCACTCGTCATCAACGGAGTCGTACGGCGCGGCAACGAGCAGCTCGCCTCCGCCCGGATCATCGCGGAGACCGCGATGCGCGCGGTGCTCCCCGTCCCGGCCGACCGGGTGGGCGGACTCCATGTCGCCGCACGGTACGAGGCGGCGCAGGCGGACGAGTACGTCGGCGGCGACCTGTTCGCCGTCGCGGACACCCCGTACGGCGTGCGCCTCGTACTCGGTGACGTACGCGGGAAGGGGCTCGACGCGGTCGAGGCGGTGGCGGTGATCATCGGCGCGTTCCGGGAGGCCGCCGAGCAGGAGGAGTCACTGGAGGGCGTGGCGCAGCGGCTGGAGCGGGCGTTGCTCAGGGATGCGGCACGGCGCGGGGGACTGGACCCGGTGGAGGGGTTCGTCACCGCGGTGCTCGCCGAGATCCCGCAGGGCTCCGAGACGGTGCGGATCGTCAACAGGGGCCACCCGGAACCCCTGCTGCTGCATGCCGGAGGGGCGCTGGACGTGCTGCGGCCCAGTACGCCCGCGCTGCCGCTCGGCATGGCGCTGGGTACCTGGCCGGACCGGGCGGACGAGTGGGTTCTCCCGCCGGGCGCGACCCTGTTGACCTATACGGACGGGCTCTCCGAGGCGCGCGACTCCGCGGGTGTGTTCTACGACCCGGCGGAGCGGCTGCGCGGCCGGATCTTCCCCGGTCCCGACGAGCTGCTCACGGCGCTCACCGACGACGTCCGGCTGCACACCGGTGGCCGTTCGACCGACGATCTGGCGCTGCTCGCGGTCGCCCGGCCGGCGGAGGACCAGCCGGAACGCCGGACCACCGTGCCGATCGTGGGCCGCGGGGGAGGCTGACGCGGTTCCGGCCGGCCCGGGGGCGTTCCCGCGGCGCCTTCGTGATGCCCCTTCCTGATGCCCCTTCGTGATGCCCCTTCGGGCGGCCCGCGAGAACCGCACCCCGGTACGGCGACAGTGCGGCGATGTCGGGGCGACGGTCCGTAGCGGCGCGGTGCCGCTCGATAACATATGACACACCATCAGAAAAGCCGGAGTGAGGCACCCGCCCGCAAGTCGCCCTGATAAGTGCCGAAAAGCCCCGGTAAATTCCGGCCCGAAGTGGGAATGATCAAGGGGAACAGCTTGGAATCGGAGCCGTCTGTCTATTAACGTTCGATAACGCAGCGCGGTCGTCCCAGCCGTCGTCGGAGACGGCGCCGTGCGCGAGCGCCGAATTCCGCAAGGGAACCGGGGAACCACCTTCTTGGGGTGAATCGGACACCTGCGTCTCGGGAGAGACGCCAGGCGCCCGTAGGAGACCTTCCTGCTCCGAACCCGTCAGCTAACCCGGTAGGCGAGAAGGAAGGAAAGGAGTGCGCCCACGTGGCGTCCAACCAGCCTGCCCCCGGAGCCCCTTCACCGTTTGCCACCCGTGAGGGTTTCGGATCCCCCGGTGACGCCGACACGTCCTGGGAGGAATGGAACCCCACCGAGGATTCCCTCCGCCCCGTGCGCGGCCGGCACCGCGTGGCCAAACAGCGCGGTCTCGCGCGTAGTTCCACCGTCCTCGGTGTCGGCGTCATCGCGGCCGTCGGTGCGGGCGGCATGGCCACCGCGCAGAGCAAGCCGCCGGTCTCCATTTCCCTTCCCGATTCGCTCACGGACAACCTTCCCGACGCCAAGTCCGTTCCCGGGCTGGGCGCCCTGATCACCGCGGTGGAGTCCGACGACACCCCCGCACCGGTCGCCGCGGCCGCGCCGTTCACCTCGGCCGGTCTGACGACCGCGGAGACGGAGAAGGGCACCACCGACGCGGGTGAGGCGCTGCGCGCCCGCATCCTCCAGCAGGCCGAGCAGCAGCAGTCCGCCGCCGACGCCGAGGCGAAGGCCGCGCAGGAGTCCGCGGCCGCGGCCAAGGCGGCGGCCGAGGCGCAGAAGCAGCAGGAAACGGCCGCGGCGAAGGCGGCGGCGGAGAAGAAGGCGGCCGAGGAGGCCGCGGCGGAGAAGGCCGAGGCCGAGAGGCTCGCCAAGCTCGCCGCCGCGTACTCGCTCCCCACCTCCGCGTACACGATCACCTCCACCTTCGGCGAGGCCGGCACCATGTGGGCCTCCGGGCACCACACCGGTCTCGACTTCGCCGCCCCGACCGGCACCCCGGTCAAGGCCGTGCACGGCGGAACGGTCAAGTCGGCCGGCTGGTCCGGTTCGTACGGGTACCGCACGGTCCTGGTGCTCGACGACGGTACGGAGATCTGGTACTGCCACCAGTCCTCCATGGACGTGGTCGCCGGCCAGCACGTCGACACGGGCGACACCATCGGCCGCGTCGGTGCCACCGGCAACGTCACCGGCCCGCACCTCCACCTCGAAGTCCACACCGCGGACGGCACCGGCATCGACCCGATGACCTGGCTGACCGACAAGGGCCTCACCGTCTGACAGCAGCACCAGCACCCGGGCACGCCGTGCGGGGGCCCACGAGGTCCCCGTACACCGCCCCGGCAGCTCCCCGACCCCGGCAGCCCTGACGCTCTCCCCCCGACGTCAGGGCTGCCGGCCTGCTCGCGGGGTACTCGTGAGCGGCGTGCCGGAAGACCGGAAGACCGGAGTGACGGAATAACGGAATACGGTCTCCGGTTCGTTTCGTTGTTCCCCCATGAACTCTTCTCTTCGCACGCTCGGATCGTCCGCCCTCGATGTCTTCCCGCTCGCCCTCGGCGGCAACGTCTTCGGCTGGACCGCCGACGAGGCGCAGTCCTTCGCGGTGCTCGACGCCTACGCCGCCGCGGGCGGCAACTTCGTCGACACCGCCGACTCGTACTCGGCCTGGGTACCGGGCAACCGGGGCGGCGAGTCGGAGACGCTGATCGGCAAGTGGCTCATGTCCCGCGGCAACCGTGCGGACGTCGTCGTCGCCACCAAGGTCGGCGCCCACCCCGAGTACCGGGGGCTTGCCGCCGGGAACGTCAAGGGCGCGGTGGAGGAGTCCCTGCGGCGGCTCGACACCGACTACATCGACCTCTACTACACGCACTTCGACGACGAGACCGTCCCGGTGGAGGAGATCGTCACCGCCCTCGACCAGCTGGTGAAGGAGGGCAAGATCCGCGAGATCGGCGCCTCCAACATCCGCCCCGAACGGCTGCGCGCCTCGCTCGAATTCTCCGAGCGCGAGGGGCTGGCCCGGTACGTCGCCCTCCAGCCGCACTACAACCTGGTCTCCCGCGACACCTACGAGGGCCCCGCGCAGGACCTCGTCGCGGAGGCCGGGCTGAGCGCGGTCCCGTACTACGCGCTGGCCGCGGGCTTCCTCACCGGCAAGTACCGGCCCGGTACGCGGGTGGAGAGCCGCCGTGCCGACACGGCCGGCGCGCACCTGGAGTCCGAGCGGGGCCAGAAGGTGCTCGTCGCGCTCGACGCCGTCGCGCGGGAGCGGGAGGCCGAGATCGCCACCGTCGCCCTGGCCTGGCTCGCGTCCCGCCCCACGGTCGCGGCGCCGATCGCCTCGGCCCGTACGCCGGAACAGCTCCCCGCGCTGCTCGCGGTCGCCGACCTGACCCTGACCGACGAGGAGCTGGACCGGCTCACCGCGGCCTCCGCCTGAGCGGCGGCGTCACCCCGGCGGGTGCAGATACGGGTTGTGTCCGTCGTACTGCTGGTGCGGAGGCGGCTGTTGCGGCCGGGGTGCGGGGGCCTGCTGCCCGGTGCCGTACGGCGCCTGCCACGCGTCTCCGTACGGGGTCGCCGGACCGGTGCCGTACGGGGCCGGTGCCGGGCCGCCCTGTGCGCCCTGCCCCCCGGGCCAGGCCTGGCGGGGGTATCCCCGCGGGGGCGGCCAGCCCCGGGCGTGGGCGCCGTGCGCCGCGTGCGGGTGGGGCCCGGGGGCGTACGGGTAGGGCGCCGGGCGGCGGACGACCGGGCGGAACACGCTGCGGGCGGCGTGGCTCAACGCGGGCGCAGCGACGGCCCTGCGCTCCCAGAGGTGGTGCAGCAACTCCTGCTCGCGCGCCGCGAAGTCGCCGCCCACCGTGCCACGCCGGGCATCCCGGCGCAGCGCCGCCAGCGAGGTCGCGAACGACTCGTACTCCGCGACGGCCCGGGCCGCCGCCCGGCCCCTGGCCCGGTCCGACGCGCCGTGCCAGTGCCGCGCCAGGTCCCGGGCCATGCCCCGGGCGCGCATCGAGCCGAGCGCGAGCGGTTCGGCGGGGGTGAGCCAGCCGGCCATCGCGTACGCCGGGAACTCGGCTGCCAGCGTCCGCAGTTCCCGTCCGCGCGACCAGATCGCCAGCCAGATCAGCAGCCCGAAGACGGGCATCATCGCGACGCCGTAGACCAGATAGAAGCCGTACGGGCCGAAGGTCGCCGAACCGTTCCACAGGGCGTGCATGCCCATCGCGAGGAGCAGCCCCAGCAGCGGAAGCGCGATCCGCCGGACCCGCCGTCGGCCACGCCCCCGGCCGGCCGCGGCGAGACCGAACCCGATGCCCGTGAGCGTGGTGAACACCGGGTGCGCGAAGGGCGACAGGACGATCCGCACGAAGAAGGTGCCGACCGTCAGGGAAGCGATTCCCACCGTGCCCAACTGCCGGTCCTCGCCGAAGGCACTGCCGAGATAGAGGATGTTCTCGCTGAACGCGAAGCCGGTCGCGGTGAAGCCCGCCGCCACGATCCCGTCGACGACCCCGTTGAACTCCCGCCTGCGGAAAAGGAAGAGCATCAGCACGGCGGCGCCCTTGGCGCTCTCCTCGACTATCGGCGCGACGACCGTGGCCCCCAGGGTGTCGGCGCCGGCGGGGTCCGCCGAGAGGTTCGCGATCCAGTACGTCGCGAAGGAGTTCGCGACGATCGCGACCAGCGCGGCCGCGCACGAACCCCAGGCGAAGGCGAACAGCAGATTTCGCCAGGGCGCCGGTTCGACCCGGTCCAGCCAGCGGAACGCGGTCATCAGGAGCGGCACCGGCAGCACCGCGAGCCCGAGACCGACGAGGAACCCCTCGGTGCCGGTCTCCTCGCGCACGAGCGCCAGGATGAGCAGCCCGCAGATGGCCAGCGTGACGATCACCGCACCCGCGCGGAACGCCTTGCTGCGCCACAACAGCCCCACCCGGCGCGGGCGGTAGCGCCAGTGGGCGCGTTCCGGAACGGCGCCCAGGATCTCGCCGAGCCGCTGCTCCTCGAGCACGGGGACGGCGGGCTGGGGATGCGGGTTCTGCTCGGGCCCGGCGGACATGCTCCGACCCTAACGAGGGGGACCGACAACTGACCAGGCGGTTCCCGGGCCGATGCGTGCGCGCCCCGGGCCGTCGAGGGCATGCCGGGCCGGGGCCGTCGGGGTGTGGTGGTGCGGCGGGCGCGCCCTCGGGCGGCCCCGGTCTCAGATCCTGGTGAAGAGCAGGTCGTGGACGACGTGCCCCTTGTCCAGGCCCTGGCCCTCGAAGCGGGTCAGCGGCCGGAACGCGGGGCGCGGGGCGTAACCGCCGTCCGCCTGCGTGTTCTCGAACCGGGGGTGCGCGGTGAGCACCTCCAGCATCTGCTCCGCGTACGGCTCCCAGTCGGTCGCGCAGTGGATCACCGCACCCGGCTTCATGCGGCCCGACACCAGGTCCAGGAAGTCCGGCTGGATCAGCCGGCGCTTGTGGTGGCGGCTCTTCGGCCAGGGGTCGGGGAAGTACACCCGCAGCCCGTCCAGGGACTCCGGCTTCAGCATCTCGCGGAGCAGGATGATCGCGTCGCCGTTGGCGACCCGCACGTTGGCCGAGCCCGCCTGGTCGGCGAGGCGGAGCAGATTGCCCTGGCCCGGGGTGTGCACGTCGACGGCGAGGATGCCGGTGGCCGGGTCGTCCGCCGCCATCTGCGCGGTGGCCTCGCCCATGCCGAAACCGATCTCGAGCACGACCGGCAGCCCGCCGAACATCTGGTCGAGGTCGAGCACGCGCAGGCCGTCGATGTCGAAGCCCCACTGCGGCCAGAGACGTTCGAGCGCGTCCTGCTGGCCGATGGTGACCCGGCTGCGGCGCGGCTGGAAACTGCGGATGCGGCGCTCGTGGTGCGAGCCGGCCGGATCCGCGGCGGGACCGCCCGGGAACCGCGGCTCCTGGCGCAACCGGCGCTGCCTGTCGAAGGAGGCGGCCCGGCGCGCTGCGGCGTCGGCGGCTTCCGCGTCGGCGGCGTCCGGGGCCGTGGCCTCCGCGTCGGCGGCGTCCGGGGCCGTGGCCTCCGCGTCGGCGGCTTCCGCGTCCACGGCGTCCGCTTCCCGCGCGGGTGCGGGCGCGTCCGGGGCGCTGTCGCTCGCGGCGGCGTTCTTGGCGGGGGCCTCGGCGGTCCCGGCGTGCGCGCCGGGCTCCGTGCTGGGGTTCAGGGGCTGCTCAGACACAATGCCCCGATTCTACGGCGGGCGGCCTCCACCCCGCCCCCTGCGCCAGGGCCAGCACCCGCCGGGCGATCTCCCGGCCCACCGGCAGTGCCGTGGCGAGCGCGGCGTCGGCGGGGGTGTGCAGCACGTGCACGGTGTGCGGGGCCTCACGGATCAGGAAATCGTCGGCCGGTGTGCCGTCGTCGTGCACCGCCTGGGCCCGCACACCGGAGTGCGCCGGGCGCAGATCGTGCTCGGTCACGTCGGGCAGCAGCCGCCGGAGGGCGGCCGCGACCGTCGCCGCCGTCGCCCGGTCCGTCGCCTGCCCCGTCGCCGCCGTCCGCCCGGCCCGCTCAGGGCGCCCGGCCCGCCCGTCCGGCGCGGCCCGCCCGTACGCCCCGGCCGGGACCGGCGGCAGGGCCGCCGCCGCCCCGACGAGGCGCGCCCGGTCCCGTACGTACCCCTCGGTCCGGCGCGCGGTCCGCCAGGAGGCGGGCCGGGTCAGCGCGGAGAGCAGACCGCCGGGGTGGACCGGCGGTGCGGCCCGCCCGGATGCCGCCGCGCCGACCGGCCCCACGTGGACCGTGCCGTCGACGGACCGGACCAGGCCCCGGATCAGCTGCGCCCCGAGGAACGGGTGCCCGGCGGCCGGCACCGGGTGCACCACCCCGCGCACCAGCTCCGCCCCGCACAGCTCGTAGTACGTGTCCCGGACGGGTACGACGCGTACCCCGGGCTCGTCGCCCGCGAGCCGCGCCACCCGGTCGCTCTGCGGGCCCGCGGCGTTGACCAGGGCCCGGGCGCGGACCACCGTCCCGTCCGCCGTACGCGCCGCGACGCCCCAGGGCCGCCGGTCCACGGCGGTCACCCGCGCCGCGCACCGTACGACCGAGCCTGCGGCGGCGACCTCGCGCGCGAGCGCCGCGAGGACCCCGGCCGCGTCGCACACCCCGGTGGTGGAGACCCTGATCGCGGCCTGCCCGCGCACTCGGGGTTCGTACTCCGCGATCTGCGCCGGGCCCAGCTCGCGGACCGGCAGGCCGTGCTCCCGGCCGCGCTGTGCCAGGGCGTGCAGCCGGGGGAGTTCGGAGCGGTCCGTCGCCACGATCAGCTTGCCCGCGACGGTGTGGGCGATGCCGTGGCGTGCGCAGAAGTCGGTCATCTCGCCGCCGCCGCGTGCGGCGAACCGGGCGGTGAGGGAGCTCCGGCGGTGGTGGACACCGCTGTGGATCAGCCCGCCGGCCGGTCCCGCGAGGAGGCCGGCGGGGTTGTGCGCCTCCTCCAGGACCGTGACCCGGGTGCCCGGCGCCGCGCGCGTGAGCGCGTACGCCGTCGACAGACCGACGATCCCGCCGCCGATCACCAGCACGTCGCAGTCGTAGTCCGCGTGCGTCCTCATCACGCCACCTCCCACCCCGATAGTGCACTGACCCGCTGACAACCGGATCAAACCCCGGACGGGGCGGGGACGTGGCGCGAGTTCCGGCGGGCGGGCCGCGACGGGGCCGTCAGGCCGGAGCCACCAGCAGCGGCCGGGCCCGCTCGCGCAGCTCGGCGACGCGCGGCTCGTCGCCGTACGGTTCGAGGCGGTGCAGCAGATCGCGGACGTACTCGGTGGTCCGGGCGGAGGAGATCCGCCCCGCGACCTCCACCGCGCGGGTACCGGCGGCGCAGGCGGCGTCGAGGTTGCCCGACTCCAGCTCGGCCACCGCGGAGACGACCAGCCGCAGACCGTGCGAGCGGACGAACTCCTCCGTCGGCTTCGACAGCGCGAGCTCGGTGAACCGGCGCACCTGGCGGGGCGCCTTGAGGTCGCGGTAGCACTCCGCGGCGTCGGCGGCGAACCGGTCGTACGAGTAGAAGCCGAGCCACGAGGGATCGGAGTCCCCCGGCCGCGACCGCTCCAGCCAGCTCTCGGCACCCCGCAGCGCGGCCCCGGCCGCCGGGGCGTCGCCGGCCTTCGCGTGTGCGCGCGCCTCCACCAGACGGAAGAAACTCATCGTCCGGGCCGTCGCGAGGCCCCGGTTCCGCTCGACCGCCGCCTGCGCGAGGTCGACCCCCTCGTCGGCGAAGCCCCGGTAGGTCGCCTGGAGCGACATCGAGGCCAGGACGTACCCGCCGAGCGGGACGTCGGCGGCGGCGCGGGCGAGCCGCAGTGCCTGGATGTAGTAGCGCTGGGCGGCCTCCTGCTGACCGGTGTCGAAGGCCATCCACCCGGCCAGCCGGGTCAGTTCGGCCGAGGCGCCGAACAGCGCGCGGCCCACCTCGTCGCTGTACGAACCGAGCAGCAGGGGCGCGGCGTCCACGCGTAAGCACTCCGGGACCATCGAGGAACGCCAGTCCCCGCCGCCGTACTTGGAGTCCCAGCGGCGCGCGTCCTGGGCGGCCTCGCGGAGTTTGGCGACATCGCTGTGCCCGACCCTGAGCGGCGAGGCGTCGGCCACCGAATCGGGCCCGGGCTGCACGGGGACCGTGCCGTGACCGGCGGGCAGCACGAGACCGTTCCGCGCCGGACCCGCGGGCACCGGGCGTCCCTCCCCCGGGCCGAGAAGCGCGGTCCGCGCGGCCGCGGAGTCCCGGGCGACCGAGGGGTCGGCAGGGGTTATCAGCCAGCGCGAGGCGGGCGTGGCGTAGGCGCTGACCGAGAACGATCCCGCCAGCGACTGCCAGATGCCGTTGCCTCCACGGCGGCCCGCGAGGTCCAGGCGGTACAGCTCCGTGGCCGAGCGCACCGCCTCCGCCACGTCGCGCGGGAAGGCGAGACCGACCTCGGGCGCCGGGTCGGCGTCGGCGAGACCGATCTCGTGCAGCGGGACCGGCCGGCCCAGCTTGGCCCCGATCGCGGCGGCGATCAGATGCGGCGCCGCGCCCTGCGGCACCATGCCCTTGGCGACCCAACGGGCCACCGAGGTCTTGTCGTAGCGAAGTGTCAGCCCGCGCTGTGCTCCGAGGTCGTTGACCCGCCGGGCGAGCCCGGCGTTGCTGATTCCCGCGAGGGCGAGAACCGTGCCGAGCTTCTCGTTCGGCCCGCGTTGCTCCCTGGACATGCGCCACCCCTCGACACACAGACAGCCGCCGCGTCACCGGGGGCGGCGCGCGGCATTCGTACCGTGTTCTCCTCCTGGCGGGCGCTCGTGGCCAGGCGCACACGCATGTGGCCGAACCCCGAGGAATATGCCGCCGTGCTGAGACCATCGGTAAACCCAGCGTAGTTCTCCGCATCCCTACCGTTAAGGGGCATGGGTTCGGATGGCGGGATTGTGGCCCGCGCCGGACGTCGTGCCGGGATCGTCCGGAGGGCCGGCGGGGGCGCCGAAAGATGTCCGACGTGCCCCGGCCGTGTGGCCGTGCGCCCGGCCGTGCGCTCTCGTCGGGCCGGAGTCGAAGCGCTTCCATGGAGTCTGCGTGGGTCGGCCCGTCGCACTGGACTCGGCGGGCTGGGGGACACTGCCGCCCCATTCCCCGCGGGCGGCGGACCGGCCCGGGAGGTGCGCGCCACCTCCCGGGCCGAGCGCCCGGCGGGACCCTGCGGGGCGCCGGACGGGGCGTGGTGCGCGTGCGGAGCGCCCGGGGGCGTGCGCCCGGCTCGCGCGCCGGACCGGGCCGTACGGCGCCGGGGCGAGGGCACGGACTCGGAGGGACGCCGTCGGTGCGCCGACGCCGAACCGATGAAGAATGGCTGAATATCGACGATCGCTGATCCGCCGCAAACCGCCGCGAGAGCGCTCCTTCGATGGCTTGAATACATCTGATGGTGCGTCGGCTCGCACCTGCTCGGGCCGCCCCGGCGTCCCGGCGGCGGATCCGCGCGCGGGGCGTGAAGGGCCCCGCCGGAAGGGCGCGGCGCGGCCGTGCGGGGGCGCGACGGTGGTGCGGGCACACCGCCGGGCGCCGGAGGGGCCGGAAGGCGCCAACAAGCGGAAGGTGCAGTTCCGTTGGGTGCGACGGCTCCGCGCGTACCTTCCGGCTCATGCCAGGGGCGCATGCTCTTCCGGCGTGCGCCGCGCGTACCCCCTCCCGGCCGCCGCAGTCGTGGCAGCATGTCCCGCAGCGGCGCTCCAACGGACCATGTGCGCCGTCAGTCCACAGCCTGTGGAGGCGGCGATGCGTTGGTTGGTGGGGTGGAGCACTGTCGCCGCGAGCTTCGGCACGGTGGGTGCGGCCGACGCGGGCGGCGAGGGGCGCACGGTCCAGCCGGTGGGCTCCCAACTCCTGTGGGGCGGGCCCGATCCGCTCTGGGCGGTCGGCGACTGGCGCCCCGACGAGATCCGGCTCGTCGACGCCGCGACCACGGTCGGCGCCCCCGCCACCCGACTCGCCGTGCTCGGCTGCTGCGGGGCGACCGACGAACAACTCCGCGTCGGACTCCTCTCCGCGCGCGGCGGCGCCCTGCGCCACCTCACCGCCTGGCCGGGCAGTTACACGGTCGTCGTGCAGACAGGACGGCGCGTCACCGTCGCCGGAGACCTGGCCGGAGCACGCCCCGTCTTCCACACCCCCTGGGCCGGCGGCACCGCGTACGCCACCGCCGCACTGCCGCTCGCCGACCTGATCGAGGCCCAGCTCGACATCGGTCACCTGGCCGCCCTGCTGGCCTGCCCGGACACCCCCGAGGCCCTGGGCGACGGCACCCCGTACGCCGGTGTGAAGCGCATCCCGCCCGGCCACGCGCTCATCCTCCGCGAGGGCTCCCGTGAGATCACCGGCTACGAACCCGTCGCCTCCCTCGCCGTCGCCGCCCCGCAGGCCGACCCCGTGCACGCGGTGGAGGGCGTACGCGACGCCCTCGTCGAAGCCGTACGGGCCCGGCTCACCGCACCTCGCCACGCCCCGGAGACCGGGCCGCAGGACCCCGGGCCCGTACCCGGCATGGGACCCGCCGACCGCCGCGCGGCCCGTGGCCGGGGGCCCGTCCCCGGGATCGGGGCCGACCTCTCCGGCGGCAGCGCCTCCGCCACCCTGGCCCTGCTCGCCGCCGGTCTGCCCGGCCTCCCCGGTACGGTCCTCGGCCACGGCACCGGCGCGGGGGAGCGGCTCCTCGCCGTCACCTTCAACGACCTCACCACCCGCGGCGACGAGGACGAGCTCGCCCGCGCCCGGGCCATCGCCGCCAACCCGCGCCTCCACCACGTGGTGGTCCCCGCGGGCGAGGAGGCACTCCCCTACGCGGACCTCTCGGTGGAGAACGGGGTGATCACCGACGAGCCGGCGCCCTCCCTCGTCATCGCCGAACGCCACCGCCGCCGCCTCGCCGCCGGCAGCGCGGACCACCTGGTCGGGTACGGCGCCCGGCAGGTGCTCGACGCCCACCCGGCCCGGCTGGCCGACCTCCTCATGGACCGCCGCAGGCGCGACCTGCTGAGACCCGTCGCGGCGCTCACCCGCGCCGAAGGCGCCTTGGCGCACTCGATGTTCGTCCCGCTCGCCGTCTACCGGGCCGCCCGACGGCTGGCCCGGACCTCCTACCGCACCGGCCTGGAGACCGCTGCCGGGCTGCTGCCCGAGGCCAACCGGTACCCCACCGACGGCCTCGACGGCCCCGTGGGCGACAACACCGCCGCCGACGCCTCGCTCGCCGCCCTCACCTGGTCCCGGCCCGGACCCGCCGCGCGCTGGCTCACCGGGGAGGCGCTCGCCCAGGTGGCGGTCCGGCTCCAGGAGGCGGCGATCCGCCCCGCCACGGCGCAACGCCCGGGCCAGGCCAGGGCGGGGGCCGCCCTCGCCCGGGCCGCCGCCGACCACCGCATCCTGGAGCAGGCCGCCGACATCCGCAGCCAGCGGCTGCACGCGCCATTCCTCGACAACCAGGTCGTACGGGCGGCCCGCGCCCTGCCCGAGTCGCTCCGGGTCCAGCCGGGGGCGCGCGCGGCGATCCTGCGCCGGGTCCTGTCGGGCGCGGGCATCCACGAACTGCCCTCCGGCTGGGGCGCCCCCTCGCTCGCCCGGTCGACGCAGGCGACCCGCACCGGACTCCGCCTGGCACTGCCCGAGTTGATCGACCTGTTCGACGCGCCGCTGCTCGCCGACGCCGGCCTCATCGAGGCGCGGGTGGTCCGCAAGGCGCTGCGCGCGGCGGCCGACGGGGAACCACTGCCGCTCGACGGGCTCGCGGACCTGGCCTCCACCGAACTCTGGCTCCGCCGCCTGATGGGCCGCCGGGGCACCTGCTGGACCGGCACCGCGGCACCGCGCAGCCGGGCCGTCGCCGGGGGCGTCCTCCCGGCCGCCCGCCGCTCGCTGCAGGCGTGACGCCGCCGTTCCCGCAGGGGGTGGCGGGCAGGCCGCTCGGCCGGGCCGCTGCCCGCGGGACTGCTGCCGGCGGGACTGCTGCCGGCGGGCAGCAGCCCGCCGCGCGGCTTACCCGCCGGACCGCTGCATGCCGCGCGGCTTACCCGCAGGTGAACCGGGAGTCGGCCCAGTCGGCCATCGTCGCCCCGCCGAGCGGCCGCGCGGACTCGACGACCAGGCGCACCGTCTCCAGCCCGTCCAGGGAGACGCTCACCGGTACGGCGGGGGAGCCGGCCCGCACGACCCCGGATGCCCACAGCACTTCGCCCCCGGCCCCGATCACCGAGAAGCGCACCGCGCCCAGGCCGAGGGCCAGATCGTCGATGCCGGCCATCGCCTCGTAACGCGTGCAGCGCCCGTCCAGCCGTACGGACACCGACGAACGGCCCGCCACCGTCACACCGTGCGCGTACGCGGTGGAGGCGATCGACAGGCTCCGGCGCTGCCAGATCGGGCTGCTCCCGGCGAGCTCCACCTTCGGCCCGGGCCCGTCGTCCAGGAGGTCGTAACGCAGCTCGCTGAACCAGTGGGCCGAGCTCGCCGGGGTCTTCGGCGCGGGCTCGTCGGCGGGAGGAGTGGGCGCCGGGGCGGGCGGCTCCTCGGCGGCCGGCGGAGAGGGAGCGGGCACCTCGGGTGCGGCCGAGGGCTCCGGCGTGGGCGTCACCGGCGCCGACGGCTCCGGCACGGCCTCCGGTGGGGACGGCTCCGGTACGGCCGGCTTCGGCGCGGCCGGGGAGGGTGTCGGCGGGGACGGCTCCGGTGCGCGGGGCGGTACCGGTACGGGTGGCTCGGGCGAGGGCGCGGCGGACGGGACCGAGGCCGCCGCCACCGGGGGCTTGGCCACCGGCTCGGGCCGGTCGTCGCCGGCCAGCGCCCACACCAGTCCGGCAGCCGCCGCGACGGCCACCGCGGCCGCGATCCCCACCTTGACCGGGGCGCCCAGGCCCTCCGCCGCCGCGCCACCGGCTGCCGATCCGCCGCCGGACCCGCCCGCCGCGGCGCCGCCCGCCGAGGCCGTACCCGCGGCCGCACCCGTTCCGGTGCCGGACCCGGTCGCGGCGGCTGCGGCCCCGGCCCCGGCCACGCCGAGCGTGCCGCCGGCGACGGCTCCCGCAGCCTTGAGCGAGTACGCGGCGGCGAACCAGCCGATGACCGCGACCGGCAGCAGCGCGGGAATCCCCGCGTTGACCTGCTTCAACTCGCCGGCCGCCAGACGGCACTTGGCGCACTCGTCCAGATGCTTGCGGAGTCCGCGCTCCGCCCGCGTCCGTAGGCCGCCCCGCGCGTACGCGCCGAGCCGGTCGGCGTACCGCGCGCAGTCACCGCCCGCCACCAGGGCCTGGCTGACGTGCGCCTGGAGGTAGGCCTGCTTCAGCCCCTCACGGGCCCGTCCCGCGAGCACCGCCGTGGCGTTGGCCGACAGCCCGAAGAGCGGGGCGACCTCGCTCGGCGACTCCTCCTCCACGGTGGTGTGCCAGAGCACGGCCTGCCAGCGTTCCGGCAGACTGCGGAACGCCTGCAGGGCCATGGACTGTTCGGCCTCGTGCATCGCGCGGACGTCGGCGCCCAGGTCCAGGGTGTCGTCGTCGGAGAGCTCCGAGGTGCGGGCCGCCCCGGCGGCGAACACCGCGAAATCGTCGACCAGGTGCTCGCGTTTCGCGCTCTTCGTCCAGGCGGCGGCGACATGCCGGACCGCGGTCATCAGATAGGCACGGACGGCCTCTTCGGGCCCCTTTCCCCCGCGTACCGCCTGAAGGGTCCGGGTGAAGACCTCGGCCGTCAGGTCGTCCGCGGTGTGCGCGTCCCGGCAGCAGGTGCGCGCGTAGCGTCGGACGGCGCCGGAGTGGCGCCGGAACAGTTCCTCGTACGCCCGGTCGTCACCGGACCGCATACCCCTGATCAGCTCGGCGTCCGACACGGTGAGGCCGGTCGCGGAACCCCGCCCGGTGCGCTGCGGAGGCACCGACCAGGGGCCCGGCAGCACCGTGTCGCCGCTCCCTGCCGGAGCCTCCGCAGCGAACCGGGCGGGGTGCTGCGGGTTCGGGACGCCCCGCGATGCTCGTACCTGTCCTGCCGCCGGGACGTCGCGCCCCGTCGGCGCTCCCGGGACTTCCCGCCCGTCGGTGCTGCCCGATCCGCCGTCGGCCGATCCGCCGTCGGCCGGTCGGACGACGGGCCTCGCGGTGCCGGGGAGCCTCTCCTCGCCGCCCCGCGGGTGCATCTGCGCGCGGCGCGGTGCGGGGACCGTGCCTTCGGGGGCCTCGGGGCCCTCCCGGCCTTGGGTGCCGCCCTCGGTCGAGACGCCGTCGAGCGGCTCTTCCCGTGTGCCGTCACCGCTCATCGCGGAGCCCCCGTACCTGCCGTGAACCCGATTCCGGGCCACACTGCCACAAGGCCCTTGCGCCGCGCGCCGGTTCAGCCCCACCTTCCACTCGTCCGGGGTGGCCGACCGAATGGGAGCGCGAGAGGTCATCCGAACGGGAAGGGCGCGCCGCCGGCCGGCCGCCGGTCAACGGCCGGCGGCCCCCCGGAGCGCGGACAGCCCCTCACGCGCTCACGCGGGGCGCGAACGCAGTCCCTCCAGCAGGATGTCCAGCAGCCGTGCGGACGCGGCGGCCTGCTGGGCCGGGTCTGGCAGCGAGGGTGCCGAGGTCGCGATCACCAACAGCACGTCGGCAACGGTCACATCGGTGCGCAGCTCGCCCGATTCCCGCGCCCGTTCGACGAGTCGGCCCACCACCTCCAGCAATTCACCCGTGCCCGAGCTCTCCTCGTCCTCCTGTCCGGCCGGCCGCTGCGGCGTCTGGCGGAGGTCAGTCGCAGCCGCGTTCTGCCGCTGCTGCGGTACGCGCGTCCCGTCCGCGCCGTCCCCAGCGGTGCGGACGGTGTCCTCGCCCCTCGGCGAGGTCTCCACGCGCAGCACCTGCGGCGGCAGCAGCCTGCCCGCACCGGACGCCACCGACGTCCGGAGGAAACGGGAGAGCGCGGACCACGCCTCGTCCTCCTGCCCGAGCGCCGCGCGGGCCTGCTCCGTCAGCCGAGCGGTCTCGGCCTCGGCTATTCGACGCACCAGGACGTCCTTGCTGGGGAACCGGCGGTAGACGGTGCCCACTCCGACCCGGGCGCGCCGGGCCACGTCCTCCATCGGGGCGCCGTACCCCAGCTCACCGAAGACCTCCCGCGCGGCGCGCAGGACGTGCTCCAGGTTGCGCTGCGCGTCCACGCGCAGCGGCGCGGAACGAACCGCGGCTCCGGTCGAGGAAACGGCCGTGGAACCAGCGGCGGGACCTGCGGCGGAACCGACCGCCGGAGCGGCCGGGGCGTTTGGCGCGACGGCCCCCAGCGCCCTGCCCAAGCCCGAACCCGCCCCGCCGGCCGGGCGGGACGACTCGACGACGGCGAGCGCTCCCGGTGTGCTCAGCCGTGCGACGGCCTCGGTCGAGGCCGGGACGGCAACCTGCCCATGCGAATCCTGAATGTGCATGACTTCCCCCGGTTATGACGTCTCCCCCCGGAGACTTCCCCACCATGTGAACCGGAGGGAGGAGTGCCGAACTGCCCCATCCCCCACCCCGATCGGCTACGAACATAGTTGAGCGGGGGGCAATTCAGAAGGGGCAGTTCCGCACGGAGCGCCCCTCGATCGGAGCAAGGACCCGTTGATTACTGTTTCCGCCCATGCGCGCGCCCCCTTTCCACCTGCCTGACCTGCGGGACTACCCGGACTTTCCTGACGGGTAGTGAGCCCGCGCGCCGGAGCTTCCCGGTCACACAATTTGCAGGGCCTGTGGACAAACCTGCGACTCCGTTGCGTCATGGGGTGGTGATGGCTCCAGAATCCCGGGGAACGGCCCCCGGCAGCAGGCCAAGTGCGCGCATTCTCGTCGTCGGCGGAGGCTACGTCGGGATGTATACGGCGCTGCGCCTCCAGAGGAAGCTGAAGAGCAGGCTGAGGAGCGGCGAGATCGAGATCCTGGTCGTCACGCCCGACCCCTATATGACGTATCAGCCGTTCCTTCCCGAAGCGGCGGCCGGATCGATCTCGCCCCGGCACGTCGTCGTCCCGCTCCGCCGGGTACTCCGCCGGTGTCGCATCGTCGTCGGCGAGGTCCACCGCATCGACCACGTGAACCGGACCGCCACCGTGAGCACCCTTGCCACCGGCGGGCCCGGCGACGGGGCGGTGGAGATGCCGTACGACGAACTGGTCCTCGCCCCCGGTTCCGTCGCGCGCACGCTCCCGGTCCCCGGACTCGCCGAGTCCGGGATCGGTTTCCGGACGGTGGAGGAGGCGATCAAGCTGCGCAACCACGTCATCGAGCAGATGGACATCGCCTCGGCCACCCGCGATCCGGCCCTCCGCGACGCGGCTCTCACCTTCGTCTTCGTCGGCGGGGGGTACGCCGGTGTGGAGGCACTCGCCGAACTGGAGGACATGGCCCGCTACGCCGCGCGGTACTACCACAACATCCGCTCCGACGACCTGAGATGGATTCTCGTCGAGGCGACCGGGCGGATTCTCCCGGAAGTCGGTGAGGCCATGGGGACGTACGCCGTGCGGGAGTTGCGCGGACGCAATGTCGACGTCCGCCTGGACACCCGGCTGGATTCCTGCGAGGACCGGGTCGCCGTACTGAGCGACGGCTCCCGTTTCCCGACCCGCACGCTCGTCTGGACGGCAGGGGTGAGGCCCGCTCCGCTCATCGCCGAATCCGGTTTCCCGGTCACCGGGCGGGGCAGACTGCGCTGCACCGCCGACCTCAGGGTCGCCGGTACCCAGCACGCCTGGGCGGCGGGCGACGCGGCGGCCGTCCCCGATCTGACCGCTCCGGAACCGGGCGCCACGACCGCGCCCAACGCCCAGCACGCCGTCCGCCAGGCGAAGGTCCTGGCGGGCAATGTCGTCGCCGCTCTCGACGGGCGTCCGCTCACCGCATACCGGCACGCGCACGCGGGCTCGGTGGCCTCCCTCGGCCTGCACAAGGGCGTCGCCCACGTCTTCGGGCGGCGGCTGAAGGGCTACCCCGCCTGGTTCATGCACCGGGCGTACCACCTCAGCCGCGTACCGACGTTCAACCGGAAGGCGCGCGTACTCGCCGAATGGACACTGTCCGGACTCTTCACCCGCGAGATCGTCTCCCTCGGCTCCCTGGAGCACCCCCGCGCCGAGTTCGAACTGGCGGCCGGGGGCGCAGGACCCCACCGGGCCCCGCCTCCGCGCCGCCACCCCGGCACCGGCGACGAGCCCCCGGAGCCGAAGGAACCGCCGGGCTGACCGCCCCGCGCCGTACGGGTCGCCCGCCGTCCAGGTCCCGCTTCCGAATCGCTTCCGAATCGCTTCCGAACCGCTCCCGGAGAGGCATGAGATCCCGTCGTACCGATGGTCGTACCGATGGAGGACCGGTGCCGTACCGCCGTCGCACGAGGCCGGTCCCGACCGCTCGGCCCGGTCGCGCACGTCCCGGGGAGGGCAGGTGCGCCACCCTGTCCAAAGGCCCCGGTCGGCCGGACGTGCGGCGGACCCGTACCGGCGGCCGAATGACGACTGTCAGTACGCTCCGTCACACTGGACGTGTGACCATAGGTACGTCCGCATCTGCACAGAGTGACCCGGTCGACCGCGACCAGAGGTGAACGCCGGCCCGACCCCCGGCGGTCACCGGCGCTGCCACCGGTGAACAGCGACATCGCACGGACAGCACGACAAGGCCCTGCCGTACCTTTCCCGGGCCGCGCCCCGCCCCTGACCCCGGCCGAGGACGCGGAAGCCGCCGGCCGAGCGCCGCACGGTGAGCGGACGACGGGGCGGACGCGGTGCCACGACGCAGCAGATGCAGCAGAAGCAGCCAGCCCGAGCGGACCAGACCGACACACGAGGCAGAAATACGTGAACTTCACGCGCTGGAGCGCCCGTCTTCCCGGAACGCAGCGTCGCGCCGCCGCCCGGGACGACCGCGGTTCCGTCCCCGCTGCCCGGGCCGAGTACGCACAGTCGGAATCCCCCGCCCCGCAGGCCGGCACGGCCGTCCCGCCGACTCCCGACGAGCCGCCCGCCGGTGCCCCGCAGAAGTCCGGCGGCGCCGGCACGGTGCCGGTCCTCGACGACCTGCCGGCCCGCGAGATCCTCGGCCGGCTCCCCGCACCCGTGGCGCTGTTCCACGGCCCCGACCACCGGGTCGCGTACGTCAACGCCGCATACGAGACGGCCTTCGGCCCCCGCCCCTGCGGCGCGCCCGCCGCCGAGACCATGCCGGAACTCGCCGAGCTCAGCGTGCTGCCCCTGATGGACCAGGTCCTGCGCAGCGGCACCCCGCGCACGGTCAAGTCCCGCCGGACCCTCGGCGGCAGCTCGTACACCGTGACCTGCACACCCGTCACCCCCTGGGACACCGAGGGCGGCTCGCCGGCCGAGGGGACGCTGCGCGAGGGCGGCGTACTGGTGCACGCGGCCGACGTCACCGACCACGCCGAAGCGGCCGAACGGCTCCGCACCAGCGAACGCCGCCACCGCGAGATGGCCGTCACCCTCCAGCGCTCACTGCTCCCGCAGGAGCTGGAGCAGCCGGACGACCTGCGGATCGCCGCGACCTACCAGCCCGGCGGCACGGACGCGGCGGTCGGAGGCGACTGGTACGACGTCATCACCCTGGGCGCCGGCCGCACCGCCCTCGTCATCGGCGACGTGATGGGCCGCGGGGTCCGGGCCGCGGCCGTCATGGGCCAGCTGCGCACGGCGGTGCGCGCGTACGCCCGCCTCGACCTGCCCCCGCACGAGGTGCTCCAGCTGCTCGACGGCCTGGCGGCCGAGATCGACGCCACCCAGATCGCCACCTGCGTCTACGCGGTGCACGACCCCAACGAGGGCCACCTCGTCTTCGCCTCGGCCGGACACCTGCCGATCCTGGTGTGCGACGAGGACGGGACGGTGCACGTCGCCGAGGACCCGACCGGCCCGCCGCTGGGTACGGGCGGCTGGATCCACACCTCCGGCACGATCGCGCTGCCGCCCGGTTCGACCGCCGTCCTTTATACGGACGGTCTGGTGGAGCGCCGCAGCGAGGACATCGACGAGGGCGTGGCCGCGCTCGGCCGGGCGCTCTCCGGCGCGAAGGGCTCTCCGCAGGTCGTCTGCGACCGGCTGATCCGTTCCCTGGGAGTGACCGCCGAGCACGACGACGACGTGGCGGTCCTGGTGGTCCAGCACCCCGCGCGCAAGGGCGCGGACGCGGAACTCTTCCACAACGCCTCGCTCGATCTCCTCGGCGGAGTGGAGGCGGCGCCGCGCGCCCGGGCCTTCGCCACCGGGGTGCTGACCTCCTGGCGCTTCCCGGACGAGCTGCGCGACCGCGGTGTGCTGGCCGCGAGCGAGTTGGTCGCCAACTCGCTCCAGCACGGCACCCCGCCCACCCGTCTGGGGCTCCGGCGCACCGACCGGCGGCTGATCATCGAGGTGACGGACGGGGACGACCACCTGCCGCGCCGCCGGAGGGCGGAGCCGGGAGACGAGTCGGGGCGCGGCATCGCGATCGTCGCCGCGGTCGCCACGTCCTGGGGGAGCCGCCGCACCCCGGGCGGGGGCAAGGCGGTGTGGTGCGAGTTCGCGCTGCCCCGGTGACGCCGCCGTCCCGGGGCGCGTACCCGACAGGCTCAGACGGTCGGCGCGTGCGCCGGGACGGGTCCCGTCGGCTCGGGCAGGGACACCGCGACCACCCGTGACGGCAGGGCGGCGAGCGAGGGCTGGTCCTGCACCGGGGTGAGCCGTCGTCCCAGCCGCAGCGCCAGCACCGTGATCCCCAGCGACACCAGGACGAACGTCAGGATGTACGGGGCGTGCAGCGAGGCCCCCATCGGACCCCCGACCGCGGGTCCGAGCGCCAGCGCGAGCTGCTTGCACAGGGCGAACACCGAGTTGTACTGCCCGACCATCGACTCGGGCGCCAGATCGGCGACGAGCGGGGCGACGGTGGGAGACAGCATCGACTCGCCGAGCCCGAAGAGGGCGTACGTCGAGATCATCGCGGCCGTTGCCATGGTCTGGCTGCCGTGCCCGAGGCCCGCGTAACCGGCCACCACCCAGGCGAAGGCCCAGATCAGGCCGACTCCGGCGATCACCCGGCTGCGCTTGCGCCGCTCCACCAGCCGCAGCACCACGAACTGGGCGAGGACGATCGCGGCCGTGTTGGCGGCCAGCGCCAGGCCCAGTGCGGACGGTTCGATGCCGGCGGCCTCGGTGCCGTACGCCGCGAGCCCGGACTCGAACTGGCCGTAGCAGGCGAAGAACACCACGAAGCCCAGCACACAGAGCTGGACCATGGCCCGGTGCGACAGCATCGCCCGCAGCCCGCCCCGGCCGTCCGTCGCGGTACCGGCCCCGTCGGCGGAGCGCGGCACGACGGGCGCGTGGGGCAGCCGCACGGTGCTCACGACGGCGCCGAGCACCAGGAACATCACGGCCTCGACCACGAAGAGCAGGGTGAACGACCCCGGCCGGTCCGTGTCGACGATCTGCCCGCCGACCAGCCCGCCGATGCCCATGCCCAGGTTCTGCAGGAAGAACTGCATGGCGAAGGCGCGGGTACGGGTCGTGGCGGTGGAAGAACGGACGAGCAGGGTGGCGAGCGCCGGCTGCATGACCGCGGCACCCGCGCCGAGCACGGCGGCCGACAGCACCGCCGTCGTCACCCCGCCCGCGAAGCCGAGCGACGCGACGCCGGCCGACGCCACGACCGAGGCGCCCATCAGCACCGGCAACGGACCGCGCCGGTCGATGACCCGCCCGGTGAACGGAAGGACGACCAGTGCTGCCATCGCGAAAACCGCCAGCACGACTCCCGCCGTACCGGCGCCGAGACCGCGTACCTGCGCCACGTAGACGTACAGATACGGAACGGTGAACCCGGTACCGAACGCGGACAGCGCGCTCCCCAGCTGAATCCGCCGCAGCGCTGCGCCCATCTCCCTGGTCACACTCACCTACCCCACGATCACGGGGCAGCTCATTGCGCCCCCGAACTACACAGACCCGAAGACTTTAGCACTAAAGTTAGAACTTCAACAATGAACATTGAAGGACTTCGAAGGGTGTGGAGTCGCATGCGATACTGCCCGCCATGTCCGAAACCACCGAGCTGGGCCCCGACGAGCCGAGCCTCGACGAGCAGATCGCGGCCTACCAGCGCGAATACAGCGACCTGGACCCGCAGGTCGAGCAGGTCGTATCGGCCCTGGGGCGGCTCAACCGTCGGATGAACGTCGCCTACGGAAGACAGCTCGCGGCCCTGGGCATCAGCAACGCCGAGTGGGAGGTCCTGAAGACCCTCGTCCTCGTAGGCAGCCCCTACCGCCTGGGCCCCGGCGAACTGGCGAAGCGCCTCGGGCTCACCCCCGCGGCCATGACGCACCGCATCGACCGCATGGCGGCCGAGGGCCTCGTCACCCGCGACCGGGACGAGAGCAACCGGGTACGCGTCATCGTGGAGGTCACCGACGAAGGCCGCGCGAAGTGGCTGGAAGCGATGCGCATGGCGACCGTCTTCGAGGAGGACGTCCTCCAGGACCTCTCCGGCGACGAACGCGGAGTCCTCAGCGAGCTGCTGTTCCGGCTGCTGCGCCGGGTGGAGGAAGCCCAGCCGGACGCGGGCGGCCGGCTCACCGATCTCTCCTGAAGGCGCTCTTCACCGAGCGCCGCGGGTGTCGTCGGTCAGGGTTGACACGGCACCCCGCGATCAGTAAAGTTCTCCGAGTTGTCACGGAGCCGGATGGTTCCGGGGCAGCCGATCCCGCCGCGGACAGCGGCAAACAAACTCTGCACGAACCCACACTCGGGATAATTTCGGCATGCCGGAATTCATTTCGAAGACTCGATTATGAGTTGCGGGGAAGAGCCGCTAGAGTTTGAGACGTCGGAACGGCCCAACGGCCGGGAAGACAAGCCCCACTGACTGGGAATCAGGCCCGAAAGGATCTGATAGAGTCGGACTCGCCGGAAAGGGAAACGCGAAAGCGAAGAACTGGAAAGCGAAAATCGCTTGACCCGCTTCGACCGGGAATCGGACACGAAAGAGTCTGATAGAGTCGGAAACGCAAGAACGAAGGGAAGCGCCCGGAGGGCCCCGGTGAAACGGGACCGAAGGAAGCGTCCGTTCCTTGAGAACTCAACAGCGTGCCAAAAGTCAACGCCAGATATGTTGATACCCCGGCCTGCTTCGGCAGGTTGGTGGTTCCTTTGAAAAGTCCTACCGGCCTCAACGGTCCGGTGGGCAACAACAGCGAGGACGCTGTGAACGACCGGTCATATTCCGACCTGGTCGTTCCGCTCTCGTGTTGTGATCCCGATTACGGGAAAACATTCACGGAGAGTTTGATCCTGGCTCAGGACGAACGCTGGCGGCGTGCTTAACACATGCAAGTCGAACGATGAAGCCTTTCGGGGTGGATTAGTGGCGAACGGGTGAGTAACACGTGGGCAATCTGCCCTTCACTCTGGGACAAGCCCTGGAAACGGGGTCTAATACCGGATAACACTCTGTCCCGCATGGGACGGGGTTAAAAGCTCCGGCGGTGAAGGATGAGCCCGCGGCCTATCAGCTTGTTGGTGGGGTAATGGCCTACCAAGGCGACGACGGGTAGCCGGCCTGAGAGGGCGACCGGCCACACTGGGACTGAGACACGGCCCAGACTCCTACGGGAGGCAGCAGTGGGGAATATTGCACAATGGGCGAAAGCCTGATGCAGCGACGCCGCGTGAGGGATGACGGCCTTCGGGTTGTAAACCTCTTTCAGCAGGGAAGAAGCGAAAGTGACGGTACCTGCAGAAGAAGCGCCGGCTAACTACGTGCCAGCAGCCGCGGTAATACGTAGGGCGCAAGCGTTGTCCGGAATTATTGGGCGTAAAGAGCTCGTAGGCGGCTTGTCACGTCGGATGTGAAAGCCCGGGGCTTAACCCCGGGTCTGCATTCGATACGGGCTAGCTAGAGTGTGGTAGGGGAGATCGGAATTCCTGGTGTAGCGGTGAAATGCGCAGATATCAGGAGGAACACCGGTGGCGAAGGCGGATCTCTGGGCCATTACTGACGCTGAGGAGCGAAAGCGTGGGGAGCGAACAGGATTAGATACCCTGGTAGTCCACGCCGTAAACGTTGGGAACTAGGTGTTGGCGACATTCCACGTCGTCGGTGCCGCAGCTAACGCATTAAGTTCCCCGCCTGGGGAGTACGGCCGCAAGGCTAAAACTCAAAGGAATTGACGGGGGCCCGCACAAGCAGCGGAGCATGTGGCTTAATTCGACGCAACGCGAAGAACCTTACCAAGGCTTGACATATACCGGAAAGCGCCAGAGATGGTGCCCCCCTTGTGGTCGGTATACAGGTGGTGCATGGCTGTCGTCAGCTCGTGTCGTGAGATGTTGGGTTAAGTCCCGCAACGAGCGCAACCCTTGTTCTGTGTTGCCAGCATGCCCTTCGGGGTGATGGGGACTCACAGGAGACTGCCGGGGTCAACTCGGAGGAAGGTGGGGACGACGTCAAGTCATCATGCCCCTTATGTCTTGGGCTGCACACGTGCTACAATGGCCGGTACAATGAGCTGCGATGCCGTGAGGCGGAGCGAATCTCAAAAAGCCGGTCTCAGTTCGGATTGGGGTCTGCAACTCGACCCCATGAAGTCGGAGTTGCTAGTAATCGCAGATCAGCATTGCTGCGGTGAATACGTTCCCGGGCCTTGTACACACCGCCCGTCACGTCACGAAAGTCGGTAACACCCGAAGCCGGTGGCCCAACCCCTTGTGGGAGGGAGCTGTCGAAGGTGGGACTGGCGATTGGGACGAAGTCGTAACAAGGTAGCCGTACCGGAAGGTGCGGCTGGATCACCTCCTTTCTAAGGAGCATCTAGGCCCTGTAATGGGGTCGAGGGCCACTTCGTCGGCAAATGTTCGACGGTGGTTTGCTCATGGGTGGAACGTTGACTATTCGGCACGGTTGGTTGGTTGTTGCGAGTACTGCTTCGGCGTGGAAAGTAATGATGGATCGGTCGTGTCGGGCACGTTGTTGGGTATCTGAGGGTACGGCCGAGAGGCTGCCTTCAGTCCGGTCCCAGTGAACTCAGCCGTAAGGTTTGGGGTGATGGGTGGCTGGTTGTTGTTTGAGAACTGCACAGTGGACGCGAGCATCTGTGGCCAAGTTTTTAAGGGCGCACGGTGGATGCCTTGGCACCAGGAACCGATGAAGGACGTGGGAGGCCACGATAGTCCCCGGGGAGCTGTCAACCTAGCTTTGATCCGGGGGTTTCCGAATGGGGAAACCCGGCAGTCGTCATGGGCTGTCACCCGCTGCTGAACACATAGGCAGTGTGGAGGGAACGAGGGGAAGTGAAACATCTCAGTACCCTCAGGAAGAGAAAACAACCGTGATTCCGGGAGTAGTGGCGAGCGAAACTGGATCAGGCCAAACCGTATGTGTGTGATACCCGGCAGGGGTTGCGCATGCGGGGTTGTGGGATCTCTCTTTCACAGTCTGCCGGCTGTGAGACGAGTCAGAAACCGTTGATGTAGGCGAAGGACATGCGAAAGGTCCGGCGTAGAGGGTAAGACCCCCGTAGCTGAAACATTAACGGCTCGTTTGAGAGACACCCAAGTAGCACGGGGCCCGAGAAATCCCGTGTGAATCTGGCGGGACCACCCGCTAAGCCTAAATATTCCCTGGTGACCGATAGCGGATAGTACCGTGAGGGAATGGTGAAAAGTACCGCGGGAGCGGAGTGAAATAGTACCTGAAACCGTGTGCCTACAAGCCGTGGGAGCGTCGCGCATCAAGCTTGCTTGGTGCGTCGTGACTGCGTGCCTTTTGAAGAATGAGCCTGCGAGTTAGCGGTGTGTAGCGAGGTTAACCCGTGTGGGGAAGCCGTAGCGAAAGCGAGTCCGAATAGGGCGATTGAGTTGCACGCTCTAGACCCGAAGCGGAGTGATCTAGCCATGGGCAGGTTGAAGCGGAGGTAAGACTTCGTGGAGGACCGAACCCACCAGGGTTGAAAACCTGGGGGATGACCTGTGGTTAGGGGTGAAAGGCCAATCAAACTCCGTGATAGCTGGTTCTCCCCGAAATGCATTTAGGTGCAGCGTCGTGTGTTTCTTGCCGGAGGTAGAGCACTGGATAGGCGATGGGCCCCAACGGGTTACTGACCTTAGCCAAACTCCGAATGCCGGTAAGTGAGAGCGCGGCAGTGAGACTGTGGGGGATAAGCTCCATGGTCGAGAGGGAAACAGCCCAGAGCATCGACTAAGGCCCCTAAGCGTACGCTAAGTGGGAAAGGATGTGGAGTCGCAGAGACAACCAGGAGGTTGGCTTAGAAGCAGCCACCCTTGAAAGAGTGCGTAATAGCTCACTGGTCAAGTGATTCCGCGCCGACAATGTAGCGGGGCTCAAGCGTACCGCCGAAGTCGTGTCATTCCAGCACATACCCCCAACGGGGGCTGGGATGGGTAGGGGAGCGTCGTGTGCCGGGTGAAGCAGCCGCGGAAGCGAGTTGTGGACGGTTCACGAGTGAGAATGCAGGCATGAGTAGCGATACACACGTGAGAAACGTGTGCGCCGATTGACTAAGGGTTCCTGGGTCAAGCTGATCTGCCCAGGGTAAGTCGGGACCTAAGGCGAGGCCGACAGGCGTAGTCGATGGACAACCGGTTGATATTCCGGTACCCGCTTTGAAACGCCCAGTACTGAATCAGGCGATGCTAAGTCCGTGAAGCCGGCCCGATCTCTTCGGAGTTGAGGGTAGTGGTGGAGCCGATGAACCAGACTTGTAGTAGGTAAGCGATGGGGTGACGCAGGAAGGTAGTCCAGCCCGGGCGGTGGTTGTCCCGGGGTAAGGGTGTAGGCCGTGTGGTAGGCAAATCCGTCACACGTTAAGGCTGAGACCTGATGCCGAGCCGATTGTGGCGAAGTGGATGATCCTATGCTGTCGAGAAAAGCCTCTAGCGAGTTTCATGGCGGCCCGTACCCTAAACCGACTCAGGTAGTCAGGTAGAGAATACCGAGGCGTTCGGGTGAACTATGGTTAAGGAACTCGGCAAAATGCCCCCGTAACTTCGGGAGAAGGGGGGCCATCACTGGTGATTGGATTTACTCCATGAGCTGGGGGTGGCCGCAGAGACCAGCGAGAAGCGACTGTTTACTAAAAACACAGGTCCGTGCGAAGCCGTAAGGCGATGTATACGGACTGACGCCTGCCCGGTGCTGGAACGTTAAGGGGACCGGTTAGCTGACTTTCGGGTCGGCGAAGCTGAGAACTTAAGCGCCAGTAAACGGCGGTGGTAACTATAACCATCCTAAGGTAGCGAAATTCCTTGTCGGGTAAGTTCCGACCTGCACGAATGGCGTAACGACTTCTCGACTGTCTCAACCATAGGCCCGGTGAAATTGCATTACGAGTAAAGATGCTCGTTTCGCGCAGCAGGACGGAAAGACCCCGGGACCTTTACTACAGTTTGATATTGGTGTTCGGTTCGGCTTGTGTAGGATAGGTGGGAGACTTTGAAGCGGCCACGCCAGTGGTTGTGGAGTCGCCGTTGAAATACCACTCTGGTCGTGCTGGATGTCTAACCTCGGTCCGTGATCCGGATCAGGGACAGTGTCTGATGGGTAGTTTAACTGGGGCGGTTGCCTCCTAAAGAGTAACGGAGGCGCCCAAAGGTTCCCTCAGCCTGGTTGGCAATCAGGTGTTGAGTGTAAGTGCACAAGGGAGCTTGACTGTGAGACCGACGGGTCGAGCAGGGACGAAAGTCGGGACTAGTGATCCGGCAGTGGCTTGTGGAAGCGCTGTCGCTCAACGGATAAAAGGTACCCCGGGGATAACAGGCTGATCTTCCCCAAGAGTCCATATCGACGGGATGGTTTGGCACCTCGATGTCGGCTCGTCGCATCCTGGGGCTGGAGTCGGTCCCAAGGGTTGGGCTGTTCGCCCATTAAAGCGGTACGCGAGCTGGGTTTAGAACGTCGTGAGACAGTTCGGTCCCTATCCGCTGTGCGCGTAGGAATATTGAGAAGGGCTGTCCCTAGTACGAGAGGACCGGGACGGACGAACCTCTGGTGTGCCAGTTGTCCTGCCAAGGGCATGGCTGGTTGGCTACGTTCGGAAAGGATAACCGCTGAAAGCATCTAAGCGGGAAGCCTGCTTCAAGATGAGTATTCCCACCCCCTTTGAGGGGTTAAGGCTCCCAGTAGACGACTGGGTTGATAGGCCAGATGTGGAAGCCCGGTAACGGGTGGAGCTGACTGGTACTAATAGGCCGAGGGCTTGTCCTCAGTTGCTCGCGTCCACTGTGTTGGTTCTGAAATAACAACCGCCGTGTTTTTCCGGTTGGTTAATTTCATAGTGTTTCGGTGGTCATTGCGTTAGGGAAACGCCCGGTTACATTCCGAACCCGGAAGCTAAGCCTTTCAGCGCCGATGGTACTGCAGGGGGGACCCTGTGGGAGAGTAGGACGCCGCCGAACAATTTTTCCGGGAGACCCCCGTGCCTTTGGGCACGGGGGTTTTCTGCGTTCACGGACTTTTTTCATCGCCTCTGTTGCCGGGTTTGTTGCCATCGTCATGACAGAAACCGATTGACCGGTCTCCGAGCACGGCGACAGCATGACCGCATGAGTACCGATCATGTGATGCGACGCGTGCGGGCCGACGAGTGGCCGGCGGTCAAGGAACTCCGGCTGCTTGCCCTCCAGGACCCGGCGGCGCCGGTGGCGTTTCTGGAAACGTACGAGAGTGCGGTCGAGGAGCCGGATTCGTTCTGGCAGCAGCGGACCGCCCGCGGGGCCGAGGGCAGCGACGTGGCCCAGTTCGTCGCCGAGGCCGCCGACGGGCGCTGGATGGGGTCGGTCACCGTTCTCGTCGAGCGTCCCGATCGGGAGGCCGTCTTCGGGGGCACGGTGGAGGCGACCCAGGGGCACCTGGTCGGCGTCTTCGTACGTCCGGAAGTCAGAGGGACCGGGGTGGCCGACGCGCTCTTCCGGGCCGCAGAGGAGTGGGCCTTCGGGCTCGAGGATCCGTACCTCGCACGCCTGCGGCTCTTCGTCCACGAGAACAACCCGCGAGCGGCCGCCTTCTACCGGCGGTACGGCTTCGTCCCCACCGGTAACACCGTCCCGGTCCCGGGCAATTCGGGAGAGCGCGAGGTGGAGCACGTACGGGAGCGTGGCTGAGTCGTGCGACCTTGTGGGGCCGTGGGTCACACGGCCGGTGGCGTCAGCGGGGTACGCCAGCGGGCGCGGGCCTGTTCGGGGGAGCGGAGCATCGCCAGCGTGACCAGGCCCTGACGCTCACCGGTCGTCAGCAGCTCGGGGAGGCAGGGCAGCGGCGCCACGGCCGCGACGTCGTCGAGGACCAGCGTGAGTGGTGGGTCGAGCCGACCGTCGGTTGACCGTGCGGCCAGGCGGCGGCCGTGCTCGACCACGTGCGAGGCGAGCGCGGTGAGCAGAGGCATCGCGCCCGGCTGGTGACGAGGATCCTCGATGGACTCGCCGACCACATACAGGGTTCCCCCTTCGGACGCGAAGGAACCCAGCGCGGCGGTATCGGCTCGATTCGGTGTGCAGGCCTCGCGGACATGGACCGTGGTCAGTGCGCTCAGCGCCCGTGCCGTCAGTTCCTGGGCCGCCCGGCGACGTTCGGGGTGTGCGGTGAGGGCGGACTCCAGCAGCCCGGCGAGCCCGGAGGCCGCTTTCGGGTGGGTGCGCAGGAGGCGTACCGCCTCCTGGGCGCCGCCGCCCATCGCCCAGCGGTGGACCTGGCGGAAGGGGCGGCCGTCGGTTGCCGCGGCGTGCAGCCAGCACTGCAGCAGGGTCTGCGCGGTGTCGGTGGTGGCCTCGTCGATGCGGGCCTGCGGGCGTACCGGTGCGAGGAACGCCGCGGCCCGGGCGGCGGCCACCTCGGGCTGCTCGCAGCCGGCGGTCGGCGACCAGTGGAGGCGGGCCGGGGTGTCGCAGAGATGGCCGGGGTCGTGGACGAGGACGGGCCCGAGCTTGGCGCGGGCGTCCTTCGTCTCTGCCCAGACCGTGGGGTCCGAGGTGACCACCAGCACCGCACCGGGGGCGTCCAGCACGGCCTGGACGGCGGTGGGCCGCCGCTCGGCCGCCGTCGCGTAGAGGAGAACGGGCGTGCCAGCAGCCCTGGGAGCGGGTACGAGCCGCTCGGGTTCCCCCGCAGGGACCGGGACAGGATTCGGAGCCGGTACGGGAGCGGGAGCGGGCGCAGGTGTAGGCGTAGGCGTAGGCGCTGAGGCCGGGGGCGCCGTGGGCCGGGCGGCCCGGGGGTCTCCCTGGTTCCCCGGTGCCTGGAGCGCCTGAAGTGCCTGGCGTTCCTCGCGGGCACGACGGCGCACCGCGCGGCCTCGCGTGACGACACCGAGGACGAACACGCCGAGCACCACCAGCACCAGCAGTTCGCTGATGAGCAGGCCCCAGAAGAGGCCGTAGCCGGAGAGCTCGGCGGGCGGGGTGTCCGGCCAGGCCCCGGCGAGGTCCTGGGGTGAGCCCGCGAGTTCGCGCAGGGCCGAGGGGGTGCGGGGCAGGGACACCCCGTGGGGCCAGGACCCGTGGGTGAACAGACCCGCGAGTCCCGTGGCCGTCCACGTCAGGAACGCCACCCCGAGGAGGAAGGCGATCCCTCCGATCAGCAGCCCGTCCGGGACTCCACCGCTCCGCTCCTCCCGGTGGACCGGGGGATGGCCGGGGCCGGAACCCGTAGAGGTGCGCGCCACCTCAGGCCACCGTGGACTCGGACGACTCGTCGAGCCGTTGCTGCCGCTCGATACGGGCTGCCCGCGCTTCCGTCTCCCGCTCTGCCTCGCGCGCGTACTCGGGGAGCAGATCGTCCAGGTCGTCCGCGGTGTTGGTGGACGACTCCGTCATCGCGCGGTCGGTGAAGACGAGCGGGCGTTCCGCCTCCGTGATCAGGTGCTTCACGACCTGGACGTTGCCGTTGACGTCCCACACCGCGATGCCCGGCGTCAGCGTCGGGATGATCTCGACGGCCCAGCGCGGCAACCCGATCACCCGGCCCGTCGCCCGGGCCTCGTCGGCCTTCTGGGCGTAGATCGTCCGGGTGGAGGCCATTTTGAGGATCGCCGCCGCCTCGCGTGCGGCGGCGCCGTCCACGACGTCGCTGAGGTGGTGCACGACCGCGACGAACGAGAGCCCGAGCCGGCGGCCGAACTTCAGCAGCCGCTGGAAGAGCTGCGCCACGAAGGGCGAGTTGATGATGTGCCAGGCCTCCTCGACCAGGAAGATGCGTTTCTTCCGGTCGGGCCTGATCCAGGTGTGCTCCAGCCAGACACCGACGATCGCCATCAGGATCGGCATGGCGATCGAGTTGCGGTCGATGTGCGAGAGGTCGAAGACGATCAGCGGGGAGTCCAGATCGATGCCGTCGGTCGTGGGACCGTCGAACATGCCGCGCAGGTCACCGTCGACCAGGCGGTCCAGGACGAGGGCGACGTCGAGGCCCCAGGCCCGTACATCGTCTATGTCGACATTCATCGCCTCGGCCGACTCGGGCTCCGGGTGACGCAGCTGCTCGACGATGTCCATCAGAACCGGCTGCCGGTCGGTGATCGTCAGATTGACGTACGCGTGGGCGACCTTCAGCGCGAAGCCGGAACGCTCGTCGAGACCGTGGCCCATGGCGACCTCGATGATCGTACGGAGCAGGGCGAGCTGGCCGGTCGTCGTGATCGCGGGGTCGAGCGGGTTGAGGCGGATACCGCCGTTCAGGGCGGCGGTCGGGTCGAGCCGGATGGGGGTGATCCCCAGCTGCTCGGCGATGAGGTTCCACTCGCCGTGCCCGTCCTCGCCCTGGGCGTCCAGCACCACGACCTGGCGGTCGCGGAAGCGGAGCTGGCGGAGCACGTACGTCTTCTCCAGCGCGGACTTGCCGTTGCCGGACTCGCCGAGCACCAGCCAGTGCGGTGCGGGCAGCTGCTGCCCGTACAGCTGGAAGGGGTCGTAGATGTAGCCCTTGCCGGAGTACACCTCGCGCCCGATGATCACCCCGGAGTCGCCGAGACCGGGCGCCGCGGTGGGCAGGTAGACGGCCTGCGCCTGGCCCGTGGACGTACGCACGGGCAGGCGGGTCGTCTCCACCTTGCCGAAGAGGAACGCGGTGAAGGCTTCCGACATCGCGGACAGTGGGTCTCGCACGAGTGGTTGCCCTCTCTCTCGGCTGCTTCCGGTCGCCCGGAGGTGGGGGTGGTGCTTGTGGTGCGGGTGCTCGCCCGCTATCGCGGACCGTGCCCGCTAGCGGCGGATGCCGGTCGCGAACGGGAGGGTGTTCACGAAGGCGCGGTGATGCTCGCGGTCGCACCACTCCAGCTTCAGGTACGACTTGCCGGCCGAGGCGCGGATCGTCCGCTTGTCGCGGGCGAGCGCCTCGGGGGAACGCGAGGAGACGGTGATGTAGCCAACCAGGTTCACCCCAGCCGCACCGCTCGCGAGGTCCTCGCCGCGCTGGTCGAGACGGCCGTGGGCGGCGATGTCGCGGGGGTCGACGGTGCGGTTCATCTTGGCCTGGCGGCTGGCCTCGGCGTCGTCGTTCGTCTTCTCGGTCAGCATCCGCTCGATGGCCACCTCGGTGGGTTCGAGATCCATCGTGACGGCGACCGTACGGATGACGTCGGGAGTGTGGACCAGCAACGGGGCCAGGAAGTTGACGCCGACGGGTGTCATCGGCCACTCCTTCACCCAGGCCGTGGCGTGGCACCAGGGCGCGCGGGTCGTCGACTCCCGGGTCTTGGCCTGCAGATACGTCGGCTCCATCGCGTCCAGCTCGGCCGGCCAGGCGTTCCGCTTGGTCATCGCCTGGATGTGGTCGATCGGGTGGTCCGGGTCGTACATCGAGTGCACCAGCGAGGCGAGCCGGCTCTGCCCCAGCGGCTGACGCACGCGGATGTCGGCCTCCGCGAGACGGGCGCAGATGTCCGTCAGCTCGCGGGCCATCACGACCGCCAGCCCGGAGTCGCGGTCCAGCTTGCGGCCACCGGGCGAGCGTGCCGCCCGCGCCATCGCGCTGGCCTCGGCCCCGAGCTCGCGGCTGTGGTGCATACAGGCGACGAGGTACGCGCGGTGCTGCTCGCTGGAGGTCGACACCATGGACTGCAGCTGGTCGTACGAATCCTGCAGCCAGCGCGGCGCGTGGTTGTCACCCCGCTGGGCGACGTCCTTCGCGTGCGCGTCGGGGTCGGCGGGGAGGGTACGGGCCAGCATCTGGATGCGGGTGACGAAGCCGTCGCCGTTCGCCACGTGCTTGAGCAGGGTGCCGAACCGGTCGACCAGCGCTTCCTGGTCCTCACTGTCGCGCAGCCCGACGCCAGGGCCCTCGATCTCGATGGCGGCGGTCACCGTACGCCGGTCGGCGTGCAGCAGCACCGCCATCTCGTCCGGCCCGAAGGGGGCGGAGAGCCAGCTGATCCGGCCGATGCCGGGCGGCGGCCCGACCTCGACCTCGCGGCCGTCACCACGCGTCCCGGCCTCCATCGCGGAGGAGCGGTAGGCGGTGCCGCGGCGCAGGGAGCGCTTGAAACTGCGGTTGATCTCGAACCACTTGTAGAAGGTCCGGTGCTTGTACGGGACGTACACGACGGCCAGGGCCAGCACCGGGAACCCGGTGAGCAGCACGATGCGCAGGGAGAGGACCGGGACGAGGAGCCCGCTCATCATGCCGAGGAACGCGCCGACGATGATGAGGGCGATCTCGCCGGTCTCGCGGTTCTTGCCGACGATCGCGTTCGGCCGGGCACGGCCGATGAGATACGTACGGCGGGGCGTGATCGGGTGGGACTGGATCGTCACCGCCCTCCACCTCCTGTGCTCGGATTACCTGTGCTGCCGGAACCGCCCCGCGGGGAGCGGCTGCTGTGAGGGGTCCCGGAAGTGGGACCGGAACCGCTGCGGGGCGCGGGTGCTCCCCCGCCTCCGCCCCGGGAGCCGTGTGCCGCGACACCGCCGCTGAGAGGGTTAGCCGGGCGGCCGCCGCCGCCACCGCCGCCTCCGCCGTTCTGGTCGTTGCGGCCGCTGTGCGTCTTGATGCCCTGCGAGACGAGAGCGGCGGGCGAACTGACCAGGGCGGCGGCCTGGGAACCGTCGGTGGCCTGCTTGCGGTTGGTACGGGCACCCTGGATCTCGTCGCCGAACCCGGGAACGAAGCGGTAGATCATCGCCGACGCGAAGATGGCGAGCAGGATGATCGAGAGCCCCGAGACGACGGCGGAGAGCGCGTCCGGGCCGTCGTCCGAGGAGAGTGCTCCCGCGAGGCCGAGGACGATCACGATCACCGGCTTGACCATGATCACCGCGACCATGATGCCCGCCCAACGGCGCACGTGGCCCCACATGTTCTTGTCGACGAGCCCGGCGTACACCACCACACCCAGCAGCGCGCCGACGTAGAGCAGCGCGGCCCGGATGACCAGCTCGAGCCAGAGGATGCCCGCGGCGAGCATCGAGACCAGGGAGACGACGATCAGCATGATCGGTCCCCCTCCGATGTCGTCGCCCTTCTTGAGCGCTTCGGCGAACGAGCCGAAGAAGACGTCGGACTGGCCGCCGGTGGCCGAGGAGATGACCTCGGTGACCCCGTCGGTGGCGGAGACCACGACGTACAGGATGAGCGGCGTGAACGCCGACGCCAGCACCGTGAGCCAGAGGTACCCGACAGCCTCGGAGATCGCGGTGGTGAACGGGACGCCCCGGATCGCTCTCTTGGCCACGGCGAACAGCCAGAGGACGAGGGTCAGGATCGTCGAGGCCGCGAAGACGATCGCGTACTGCTTGCGGAAGGACTCGTTGGTGAAGTCGACGTTGGCGGTGCCCTCGACGGCCTTGCTGAGCTGGCCGATGAGATACGACGCGGCGTCGGTGCAACCGTGCGCCAGGGAGGTGAGGGGGTCCAGGGGGTCGTCGGTGGCGGGGGGCGCGGTGCTGGCGCCGGCGTCGCCTTCGCAGTAGTCCTTGGCCAGACCCACGATGAGGTCACAAGGATTGTCTGTACTGCTGGGTGATGGAGTGGGCGAAGGGGAGGGCGCGGCGTAAGCGGTGGGGGATCCCAGAGTAGAGACAAAGCCACTGAGTAGCGTCGTCATTGCGAGCGCGCGAAGGCGGTGGCTACCGGGCATAAGTGAAGCCTCCGTATCCTTCGACGGCTCCTGAGATTTCGTCCGCGGTTGACGCGCGGTTGTCTCCGCTGACCGGGGTGGGGCCCTCGACCTGTGAAGATGAGTTGATCTTCCAGTCATCTTCGACCCAGACGAGCTTCTCGGTGATGGTGAACCAGGTTTCGGTGACGGGCTTGGTCGACCCCTGCCCGGCGAGTCCCACCAGCCCCGTGCACCAGACCTCTACCGTGGCGCTTTCACCGGCAAATGCCGTCGTTTTGGTGCCGACCGGGACGGTCCGAGAGACGAAGGACAGGCCTTCAGGTGTGCTGCCGTCCTCGTTGAGTCCGACAGCTTTGAGGAAGGCGGGTGAGTAGGCGGTGTCAGTGTCGGTTTGGAGACCGTCCACCACAGCTGGGTTGTGAGTGGCTTGGAGGATGGAGTGGCGTGTCTGAGCGTCAAACATGCCCGCAGAACCCAGCGCCACCGCGTAGTTTGCCGCCGCGCTCTGGGCGCCCTGCTGGTCATGGGCGAAGCCGGAGGCGATGCCGTCGGTCTTGCCCGTGACGGGCTGGGTGCCGGTGGGGGCGGTCGGGGCGGTGCCTCCGGTGCTGTCCGATCGGCTGGTGCCGGGGGTGGACGGGGCCGCGCTGTCGTCGCTGTCTCCGCCGCCGAGGTTCGCGAACGCGATGGCGGCGATCAGCAGCACCACGACGCCGGCGGCCATGACCAGGGAACGGCTGTTGCGGGCGGGCCGGCGGCCGTGGGGTGTGCCGGGGTAGCCCTCGGGGAGACGGGTGCGCGTCTGGCGGGTTCCGCCCATCGTGCTGTACGCGTCGTCGCCCCGGCCCCCGGAATCCCTGCTTCCGTAGCCCTGCTCGTCGTCGTAACTCATGCCGCGTACGTCCCCTCAGCCGTGTGCGGTCCTCCGTCATATGACGGTAGCTCTGCTGGGCGCCGCGCGGGTGCGGTGTGGTGACTCGACATGGGATGACTCGACTTCAGCCGGTGGCGCGATGGACGGATGGTGGTGGGGAGACGGAGCGCGACAGCGATACGAGTCGCTGATGCAGCGTCAGACAGCCATGCCGTACACGATGGTGAACAGGGTGCCGAGAGACCCGATGATGAAGACTCCGGTCAGTCCCGCGACGATCAGGCCCTTGCCCTGTTCCGCGCTGAAGGTGTCGCGCAGGGCTGTCGCGCCGATGCGCTGCTTGGCCGCGCCCCAGATCGCGATGCCGAGGCAGAGCAGGATGGCTACCGCCATCACCACCTCGACCATGATGCGTGCCTCGTTGCCCAGCGTCCCGAACGGGCCCCAGTTCGGGGCGATTCCGCCGATGATGGTGGTGATATCGCCCTTCTCAGCTGCCAGGATCATGTAAGTCACCGCCCCTGTTGCTCAGTTCGCCGCCCGCGCCGTCCGGTGCGGGTCGTGCCTTCTATCTTCGCTGATGAAACCGCGCCAGCACGACGCCTTCCCGGGTCTCTTTACCCGGATCTCGCACAGATGACCGGGGCGGCCGCCCTGACCTGCGATGCGGCCGGGGGAGGCTGGGCCACTGGCCGGTTACTCTGTGTATCACGCTCTGTGACGAGGAGCAATGATGGAGCCCGTGGGTTTTCGGCGCGATCGGAGCGTTGACCGGAGCGCCCGTGTTCGTATGCGCCATTCGAGAGCCGGTCGTGCGCTGTCGGCCCGCACCGGACGCGCCGTCATGTCCCCCCGGGTTCAGATGTGCGCCGATGCGAGTTTGTGCAGCAGCGCGCGGCTCGCCCGCGCATCGAGGGCCATCGATTCGAGACGGTCGAGTAGCTGACGATATGTCTGGAGTATTGGCTCGGCGTCCAGCTGGGCGAGGCCGTGTGCCTGTTCCAGGTGCACGGTGTCCAGTTGTGCGACCGATCCCTGTACGTAGGTGAGGGGCTGCCCGGTCCCAGGGAGGCCGCCCGAGGCGAAGGGGATGACGCGGAGGGTGACGGTCTCCCGTTCGCTCATCGCCAGGAGGTGGCGCAGCTGGGGGCCGGCGACCCGGGAACGGCCGATGCCCATGTGCAGGGCGGCTTCGTGGACGACGGCCCGGTACGGGACTGCCTCGGCGCGGAAGACGACCTCCTGGCGCCTGATGCGGAAGGAGAGTCGTTGTTCGACCTCGGGAGGCGACAGTTCGGGTGCGGCGCGGGTGAGGGCCTCGCGGGCGTGGTCCACGGTCTGAAGGAGATCGGGGACGGTGCAGGTGGTGGTGGCCCGGAGCGCGGTGCCGTGGTGTTCGAGCTCGGCCAGATCAAGAAGGTTGTTCGGAAGGCCGTCCCGGTACTCCTCCCACCAGCCGCTGCGACGTTCGCCGGTCATCGCGGCCAGTGCTTCCACGAGCCCGCGGTCGGTGCAGGCGTAGTGGCGGGAGAGGGCGCGGACCCGGTCGGCGCTCACGCCGTACCGTCCGGCCTCGATGTTGCTGATGCGCGCCTGGTTGCCACCGAGCAGAACCGCGGCCTCCGTGGCGGTGATGCCGGCGCGTTCGCGGAGCTTGCGCAGTTCCGCGCCGAGTCGCCGCCGACGGGCAGTCGGGGTCGAGTTGGTCGCCATCGGCCTCCCTTCGCCCAGTCACTCGTACGGGTGTCTTGGGGCATGCATTACCCCAAGTGCGGGGAATGTATTACATGGCGCCTCTACCGTGATCGTGGGACAGGTGCCCGCCAACCACACCATCCGAACGGGGACTTCCATGCACGCACCCACCGTATCGCCGCCGTGGGCGTACACCCTTCAACTGCCGCACGATCCGCGCTCACCAGGTGTGGCCCGCTCGGTCCTGCGGGGGGTGCTGCGCGCCCACGGCATGACCGAACTGGGCGACAACGCCGAGCTGCTGGTGAGTGAGCTGACCACCAACGCGTATCAGCACTCCTGGGGGGAGTACTCGCTCCGGATGTGCGGCGCCGGCCCTCGACGCATCAGGCTCAGCGTCTGGGACAGCAATCCCGAGATTCCGCCCCCCTTCCGGGGAGCTCGGGAAGGGGGGAGCTGTGGGGTGTACCTACCTGCCCAGCAGACGGCTCTCTCGGAGAGCGGGCGGGGACTGACTCTCGTACAGATGTGTGCGGAGAGCTGGGGCGGTCGAGTCCTGCCCGCGGGCCCGGCCGGCGACGGCGGCAAGCTGCTGTGGGTGGTGTGCGCGGAGAAGCCGGAGTGAACGAGTCCCACTGTCATCCCTCGGGAGGTACCCGCTGACCGGGCGCCCATCGTTCGGGTGAAACCGCAGCCGGGCGTACCCCTGAAAGCCCCGGAGATTCCGGGCTCGTGCCACCGGAAGCCGTGGAAGGGCGGCGCGTCGCCCTTCCCGGATCGGGCACAGTTCTGCCGCTCCACGATCGAGGATCGAGGATCAAGGAACGGGGTGGTGGTATGTCCGTGGTCGGACAGCCGCAAGGGTGGCAGACGTCGGGTGACCGGCCGGAGCAGGTATTCCATGGCCAGGATGTCGACGGTCCGGGGGAAGGGCTGAGGAACCGCGCCGAGAAGGGGGCGGTGGACCCGGCTTTCGGTCATGCCCGGCTCGTTCACGGCGACGGGCCTTGGGTGAGGGCCGCAGGCGGTGCCGAGGCGTTGCACACCCATCTCGGAACGGCGCGGGCCGAACTGGAGAAGGCGCACGAGGGATTGCTGACGAGCGAGAGCGCGGGTGACTTCGCGGTCCTGGGTGAGCTCGCGGAGGTCCGCGCGTCGTGGCTGCGCCGTGTGTCGACGGCACAGCGCGAATGCGGAAGCCTGGCCGGCAAGCTGCGGGCGGTCGCCACGGAGCAGAGGACGACGGACGAACGGGTACGTGACGGTTTCGGCTCGCTGGTGGATGTCCCGATGCAGCCGCTTCCACCCTCATCCGTCCTGGCGCAACCGTCCTCGTCGCTGTCCTCGCTCTATCTCCTCGGCGGAAGTGACCGGTGAAGGGCACGCTGACGTGGTCCGCCCTTCTCTCGGTGGCGTGCGGGGAGTTGGACTGTGCCGCAGACGGGTGGGGCCGCCTCAGTAACCGGGCCGATGCGGCACGGGACCGGATCGACCAGCAGATTCTCACCGGACTGCGTGAAACGCAGGAAGGTGAGGCGGCGGACGCGGCCCTCGACCGGTTGAGACGGCTGGCCCGGAACCTGCAGTACTCCTACACGGAAACGGGACTCGTACGTACGGCACTCAACAGCCTCGCCCACGAAGTGCGCACGCACCAGAAGTCGGTTCGTGAGGCATTGGAGGAGGCCGAGAGCCTGAGGTTCACGGTGCACCCCGACGGGTCCGTGTCCTACCCGGAGAAGGAGGGGCTGGTGGCCGGCAAACCTCTTCCGGGAGGGAAGACCCCTGTCGGAAGAGGGTTCCCCGACTTGATGGCCTCGTCGGCGACTCTCACGGCTCCCAATCCTCACGCGGCCACCGCTCAGGACATCGCCGACCGTATCGCCAGGGCGGTGGCCCTGGCCGCTGACGCGGACATGAGGTACGCCAGCATTCTCCGCGAGTTGAAGGCCGAGGACAGCCTCGACGTCCCGGACTCCACGTGGACCGATGCGGCGGCCGACATGGCCTCCGTGCGCGATGCCGCCCGGGCCTATCTGAACGACCACATTCCGTACCGGGCCTCGGCCGCAGAGCGCAAGGAATGGTGGTCCAACCTCCCTCCGGAACTGCGCGACGAGTACCTCGCGACCTACCCGGACATCATCGGGAACCTCGACGGCATCCCCGCACTGGTACGCGACGCCGCCAACCGGGACAGCCTCCAGTTGCTGATCGGCAAGTTGGCGGGCGCGGAGGGCGGCGAGGCTGCGGAGAAACTCGAAGCCCTTCGGCTGATCGACCAGCAACTCCACGCGCCGCTCAAGCCCGGCGACCCGCCGATGTACCTCCTCGGGATCGGCGACGAGGGGAATGGGCGGGCGATTGTTGCGTACGGGAACCCGGATGCTTCGAAGAATGTTGCGGCTTACGTGCCGGGCTTGGATACGGGACTAGATGCAAAATTCGCGACTAATGATCTGAAGCGGGCGCGAGATACGGCTATTGGGGCCCGCTACCACAATCCGTCCAGTGCCGCTATCGCATGGCTAGGGTACGACGCTCCGCAGAGTTATGACGGCTGGTCGAGCTTGGCAGTTGCTGGTTCCGATCGAGCCGATAAAGGGGGTGACGTTTTCAGTCACTTCATGGATGGAATTTCAACGACCAATCAGGACGGTGACCCCCATCTGACTGCAATCGGGCATTCCTACGGCTCGCGAACAGTGGGATCAGCGGCGCGTGAAACGGGAGGAATTCCTGGGGTTAGCGATATTGTTTTGGTGGGAAGTCCCGGCGTTGGTGTTGAGCGAGCTGAAGAGCTGGGCCTAGGCAGGGAGCATGTTTTTGTTGGTGCTGCTGAAAATGACCCGGTTACAAAGTTGCCATCGAAGGGGCGAATGATTTCTGGGGTAGCGGGATTTCAATTTATGAGAAACGAATTATGGTTCGGTAGAGATCCGGCGAGTGCAGAATTTGGGGCGCGCAGGTTTCAAGTTGACGAAGGTCCTGAGTTGATTAGCTCCCAGGGGTTCGCTGCTGCTCATTCGAATTATTTCAGTCCAGAGCGGGACGCTGTTTCGGCAGGAAATATTGCGCTCATTGTGGCTGGGCGATCCGAGAAAATTCGAAGCCAGGGGTACAGGTGAAGCAAAAGTCCTATCATCCCTATTATGTGTCCGTCGCTCTGTTGCTGCTAAGCGGCTGTGCGGGCGTTTCGGCGCCGTTGTATGGCGGTGCGAGGAGTGAAATGAATATGCAGGAAGCGGCGGACCGTGCGGATAGCATTCTGGATTCCACGATCGAAGCCATCAATCCAGAAGTTCGCTGGACGCACGGTCCTTCGACCTCGGGTAGCTGTGATGTGACCAGGCGGCGGACCGTTATGACGGTAATTTCCGACGTCCGTCGAGGGAGCCTCTTGGGTGTTGTCGATCGTTTTTGGAGGAATGAAGGATACGAGATCATTTCGACGCGAAATGATTCGGAGGTTCCGGCGGTTTATGCCCGGACTATTGACGGCTTCGGAGTCTCGTTGATTGTCGGTGGGGAGGGGCAGGTTTTCTTCGAAGCGGACACTCCTTGCGTGGAGGAATCTGAGGTGGCTGATCCCACTACGAAGCCCAACACCCCCAGCTACGAGGGCATGGAGAACATTCCGCGTCCCAACATCCACTCTGACTTCTGGTCGGCCACGGACTCCCCGGGCGCCTCAGCCTTGTGAGCGATTGATCGTGGGGAAGGCTCCCCGCCCGAGTCGGTGCGTCAACTGCCGGTTCCGCAGGACTGTTTGAGACCTGGTTTGGGTCCTGGGGCCCATGCCGGGGGTGGGGTGGGTGTGGTCCTCTACGTGCGGTGGCTGGCCTGCCGCCCGCGCCCACGTACGAGTTGGGGGTCCCCCACGTGTCTGGCATACGAGAGCTTGCGGTTCCGGGAGGTGGTGCAAGGAGCCCTGCCCGTACAGTGCTTGGCGGGGGATGTGTGCCACGGGCGTTACAGGCGGCCCTTGTTCTAGTGCGCTTGCTCTTCGTCGCCACGGTCGTGGGCGTGATCAATGTGCTCGCGCTGGCGTCCTCGGTCGACGCGGTGGACGGGCAGTTGCTGGGGATGCTGCTGTATGCGGCTCTGCCGGGGACCGTCGGGTTTGTGCTGTCGTTCTACGCGCGTATCTGCGGGCGCGGAGTGTGGGCCGGGCTGCTGGTCGTGCATGTCTGGCTTGTGCTCGGGTCGTTGGCGACCTGGAGTTCTGCGGGTACCGGGAGCTCTGAGGGTGTCGGGGGCCACGGGGACGCCGGGTTTTCCGGGCTCCCCCAACTCGTGATGCCTGTGGCCGTCGTGGTGCTGCTTCTCCGGCCCGCGGTGCGGGGATGGTTCCGGGTGCCTCGCGCGGAGCGGGATGTCGAGCCGCGTTTCAGTGTGGTCCGGTTGGTCTTGGCTCGCCGGGACGGCGGGCAGAGCGCGATGGAGTACCTCGGCCTCGTACTGATCGTTGCTGCCCTGGTCGGGGCGATCATGGCGACGACGGTCGGGACTCAGCTCACCGGGGAGATACGCAACGCCATCTGCCAGTTGACGGGCGGCGCGTGCACGCCGGCCGGCGGCGAGGTGGTCGCCGGGGGAGAGGGCGGGAAGGGCCAGGACGAGTCGGGCGCTTCGGGCGGGACGTCCGTGGGCGGGGGTACGCAAGGCACTACCGGGAGCGGCGCGGACGCCGTGACCGGGGGAGGCACGGGGGCCGTCTCCGGAGGCGGCTCGGACTCGGCCGGGGGTACTGCCGGTACGGAAAGCGCCGCCGGAAGCGGGGGTACGGACAGCAGCTCCGGAAGCGCCGTCGGAAGTGGAGGTACGGACAGCTCCGGAAGCGCGACCAGTACCGCCGCCACCGGTGGCTCCGAAGGGACCGCGCCCCAGCGGGCCCAGGCCGCCCGCCCGAACGGGCGCCCGGAGGGGGCCCCTGGTAGCGGCGCCGGCGAGTCCGGCGGCAACCCCGACGGCGGGTTCTTCGAGGGGCTGGTGGTGGACGGCCTGGGCGGCGACCTCCGGGGCGCGGCCAGGACCGTGCTGAATCCGCTGGACAGCGTCGGCGGCCTCGTCGACCACTGGTCCCACGCGAGTGACACCAAGAGCGGTGACGCCAAGAGCGGTGCCGCGAAGGGCGTTGCGGCGCTCGGGGCGTGGGTCGACGCGGCCGGGGGCGTGGGGGTCGGGGGCATGGGGTTACCCGGTTCCGGGTCCCGGGTGGCGGCGGCCGTCCGCGAGGACGAGCGGCAGTACCTGGGCGACCGGATACCGGTGACCGCCTCGGCGGCAGGCCGTAAGGCGTGGTGGGACGGTCTGAGTACGGCCGAGCGCGGGCGGTACCTGGAGCTGTTCCCGGACCGGATCGGGAATCTGGACGGGATACCGGCCGCCGTACGGGACCAGGCGAACAGGAAGAACATCCAGAGCCTGATCACCGCGCTGGAGGGAAAGGACGACAAGAAGTCGAAGAGGATGCTGGAGGGCTTGAAGGAGATCGACCGGCAGCTGAAGGAGAAGTCGCAGCCGCCGATGTTCCTGCTGGGGATCGGCTCCGAGGGCAACGGCCGGGCGATCGTGTCGTACGGGAACCCGGATCTGGCGCAGCACGTGTCGGCGTACGTGCCGGGGCTGAACACTTCGCTGGACGAGGAGTTCGCGCGGAACGACCTGAAGCGGGCGCGGGACACCGCGATCGGCGCGCAGGGGTACGAGCGGTCGAGCGCCGCGATCGTCTGGCTCGGGTACGACGCCCCGCAACTGCCGGACAGCGACGGGGTGGCCGGGTACTTCGCCATCATGGGCACCGCTCGGGCGGAGAAGGGCGGGGCGGCCTACAGCGACTTCTGGGGTGGCCTGACGGCGACCAACACCAACAGGGATCCGCACTTCACGGCGATAGGGCACTCCTACGGTTCGCGCACGGTGGGGGCCGCCACGCAACGGGAGGGCGGGATTCCCGGGGTGGACGACATCATCCTGGTCGGCAGTCCGGGGGTGGGGGTGGATCAGGCGGTGGACCTCGGGGTCGGCGCCCGGCACGTGTTCGTCGGGGCCGCCGCGAACGACCCGGTGACCAAGCTGCCCTCCAAGACGCAGGCGATCGTCGGTTCTCTGGGGATGCTGGCCCTCGGTCCGGCCGGCGCCTACGTGGCGGGTGATCTCGCGGACCCGGGTGACGACGACCTCTGGTTCGGGAAGGACCCTGCGAGCAAGGCGTTCGGTGCCGTCCGCTTCCCGGTCGACCCCGGGCCGCCGGTGATCAGCGGGCACGGCATCAGCGGTGAGGCGCACTCCCAGTACTTCGACCCGGTGCGGGACGCCATGTCGGCGGACGCCATCGCGCTGATCGTGTCGGGACACTCCAGCAGTCTGAAGATTGAGGAACAGCGATGAGGCGCAGGCTCAGGACGGCGGTCGCCATGGCGGCGCTCGGTCTCGCGCTGGCCGGATGCGGCCGGCAGCAGGCGGGCTCGGACGGCCCGGCCACGGGTACGTCGGCGGGCTCGACCGCGAGCACGAGCACCACCGGGACCACGAGCACGAGCGGGAGTACAGGGAGCACCGGGAGTCCGATGGACGCGATGGACATGCAGGGGGCCGCCGAGCGTGCCGACTCGATGCTCGACCTGACGCTGAAGGCGATCGAGCCGGCGGTGCGGTGGGCCCACGGGCCGACCACGACGGGCAGTTGCGACGTGACGCGCAGGCGGACGGTGATGACGGTCGTCGCACCTGGGCGGCGTCAGGAGTTCCTGGACCGGGTGACGGGGTTCTGGCGCGACAGCGAGTACCGGATCAAGGCGGTGAACAAGGACAAGGACTTCCCCGCGGTGTACGCGCAGGCGGAGGGGTTCGGGATCAGCGTGAGCGTCCGGGGCGAGGGGCAGGTGTTCTTCGAGGTGGACAGCCCGTGCGTGCGGAAGTCGGAGGTGGCGGACTCCGTGTCGAAGCCGAACGGCCCTTCGTACGAGGGCGTCTACCCCCTGCCGAGGCCCGACGTAAAGTCCCCTTACTGGTCGGAGGGGAGTTCCTGAGGGGGCGTCAGTGACGGTTTCGGTGGAGCGAATGCTTCGATCGATTCGTACACACCCTCGAAACGACCCTTGAACCGCGGCTCGGTAGGGGATGGTTGAGGGGTGCGGAAATACTGGGTGTTCGTCGGCGGTGGGGTCGGGCTGTGCCTCTGCTTCGTGGGGCTGCTCGTCGTCGGTACGTACTCCGCCGCCGCGGGCATCGCCGGGGCGAGCGGGTCGGTCGGGCTGGCCAAGGGGGCGGTGCCCGCGCGCTATCAGCCGCTTGTGGAGAAGTGGGGCACGCTCTGCGCCGCGATCAACCCGGCGCTGCTCGCCGCCCAGCTCTACCAGGAGAGCGGCTGGAACCCGCGGGCGCAGAGCGCGGCGGCGGCCCAGGGCATCGCGCAGTTCATCCCGGGCACCTGGGCCACCCACGGGGTGGACGGTGACGGTGACGGCGACCGGGACGTGTGGGACCCGGCCGACGCCATTCCCTCGGCCGCCTCGTACGACTGCGAGCTGGCCGGGTACGTGAAGGACGTGCCGGGCGACCCGACCGACAACATGCTCGCCTCGTACAACGCGGGTGCCTATCGGGTCATCCGGGCCGGCGGGGTGCCGGCGATCGCGGAGACGCAGAACTACGTCAAGATCATCCGTTCGCTGGAGAAGAGCTTCGCCCAGCCGGTCGGCAGGGTGGCGCCCTCTCAGCAGGCGGCCGGGGCGATCTACTACGCGCAGCAGAAGCTGGGCACCCCGTATCTCTGGGGCGGCAACGGTACGGCCGAGCAGAACGGCCGGTTCGACTGTTCCGGGCTGACGCAGGCCGCGTACCGGAGTGTGGACATCGAGCTTCCCCGGGTCGCCAACGACCAGTACAACGCCGGGGCGCATCCGTCCCGGGACGAGCTGCTCCCCGGCGACCTGGTGTTCTTCTCCGACGATCTGACGGATTCGCGGGCCATCCACCACGTGGGGATCTACGTCGGAGGCGGGTACATGATCAACGCTCCGTACACCGGGGCGGTGATCCGCTTCGACAAGATCGACAGCCCCGACTACTTCGGTGCGACGCGGGTCACCAAGGACGGTGCGGCGGCGCTCCCCACCACCGCCTCGCAGGCATGAGCGCCCCCCCAGGCTCGTGAGCGGCCCGAGGGCGAGCGGGCGCGCGCGCCCGAGGGCGAGCGGGGCGCCCGAGAGGTGAGCGGGCGCCGAGGAGGTGTTCGGGGGCCGAGGCGACTGCGGCGATAGGAACTCTCTGTGAAGCGTGGGCCCTGAGCAGCGACCATGAGTCACTCTTCGATAACGTCATGGTGATCATTCGGTGGAGGGCGGAACCGTCGCTACCGGAAGGCCGTTCCCTGGGGGTGGGACGGCCCACGCACTGACCACGCGTGATCGCCCGACCATCGTCGTCGTGTCGCAGGACGCGTCGGCGGGTACCCGGTACCGGATCGCACCGAATGCGGGGGTTCGATCACGTGCGGCGCGCATGGAAGCGCGTCGCGGCAGCAGACAAGGCAAGGGGCCGCAGCAGATGGCTGGACTCGCACGCGATGGGTCGAACCCCGACGTCAGCCTGCTTTACGACATCAACGGGCTGGCCAAGTCCTCTCCCGCGTGGCTCGACAGCGTCGTGGAGTTCGTGGGGGAGTACGGGATCATGCTCGGCATGGTCCTGGTGGCCCTGTGGTGCTGGTGGAGCATCCGCCGGCGCGGCACGGCCGAGGACTCCGTGTCGGCGGTCGCCGCACTCGTCTGGGCGCCGCTCGCCATGGGCATCGCCCTTCTCGTCAACATTCCCATCCGGGGGTTCGTGGAGCGCCCGCGTCCCTTCAAGGACCACGAGGGGCTCGACGTCCTCGTCGACGGCAAGAACGACTTCTCCTTCGTCAGCGACCACGCCACGATGGCGATGGCGCTGGCGGTCGGGATCTTCGTGGCCGGCCGGAAGTTCGGGTTCGTCGCGCTGGGCCTCGCGTTCGCCGAGGGGTTCTGCCGCGTCTGGATGGGCGTGCACTATCCGACCGACGTGATCGGTGGCCTCGCCCTGGGCACGGCCGTCACGCTCCTTCTCGCCCCGTTGGCCATGGCCCTGCTCACCCCGCTGGTGGCGGCCGTCTCCCGGTCTCCCCGGGTGGGCTTCCTCGTGCGGTCGCGGCGTGCGGGCCTCCCGGCCGGCGGTCTCGGCGGCACGCTCGAAGTGCCCGAGCCGAGATCGGGCCGCGGTGGTTCGGGCGGACAGGATCTCGCGGCCTGAGCACACCTCGGGCACGCACGGCAGGGCGTCGGTTCCCCGGTGGGGGCCGGCGCCCTGTTCCGTACCCGTACGGGAAACCCGTCCACGGGCAAACCGGGCTGACGGAGCGGCAGGTTCACGGCGTCTGTGGTCCGGCGAAGAGCCCTGTGGGGTCGTACCGGTCGCGGAGCTGCCCGAGACGGTCGGCCGAGGACCCGAAGTAGGCGCGGCGCCATTCGGAGAGCGTGGGGTCGGCGTAGTTCTGGTAAGCCTCGCCGGAGGCGTACGGACCCATCGCCGCGTGGATGTCTTTCAGCCACCCCTGCGCCCCGGACGCTGACCCTCCGGAGCTCTCCGGCGACCAGGCGGCGATGTATTGGGCGAGCACCCGGGAGTCGCGGTGCACGAAGGCGGTCGCGTCCCGGGCGACCCGGTTGACCGCCCCGCCGAGCGCGGTGAGGATGACCGACCCCTTGCCGCCCTCGCCGGGGGACTGCCGGGTGAACGCCTCGACGCCCCCGGTGAGGGCGCGCAGCCCTTCGGGCGGCAGCGAGCGGGCGAAGAAGTCGGAGGCCGCCGCGTACGTCTCGCGTCCGAGGACGCCCCCGGCGGTACGCCCCGGAGTCGTACCGGGCAGATGGCACTGCTCGGCCGTGAGGCCCGCGCAGCCGGCGTAGAGCAGCATCGCCTCCTCGTAGCCGCGCCGCCGCAGGGACACGGTCGAGGCGGGGGCTCCGGCACGGTCGGCGAGCCGGTCCACCGCGTCCTGGAGGTCGCCGTAGGTGCCGAGGCTGAACGCCGAGACCGTCACGGTCGGGTCGCCGCCGCCCGGTCCCGCCGACAGGTGGAGGGAGGACCAGATCTCGTCGGGCTGGCCGGGCCCCCACTCCTGCCAGGCGGCGAGCACCGCACCGGCCCGGGACCACGGCCAGCCGAGGGTGCAGACGACGGCCTGCGGGGCGGGTGAGGTGCGGAAGCGGAGGCTGGTGACGACCCCGAAGGAGCCGTTTCCCCCGCCGCGCAGCGCCCAGAAGAGGTCCTGGTTGCGGGTGGCGTCGGCGGTCAGGGTCTGTCCGTCAGCGGTGACCAGGGTGGCGGAGGTGAGGTTGTCGCAGGTCAGGCCGTACGCGCGAGAGGCCACGCCGTGGCCTCCGCCGAGGGTGAGGCCGGATATGCCGACCGTGGCACAGGAGCCGCCGGGGATGGTGAGGCCGTGGGAGCCGAGGCTGCGGTAGATGTCGCCGAGCCGGGCGCCCGCGCCGATCGTGCCGTCCCGGTCGACGCCTGCGAGCGCCGAGACGTCGACGACCAGGCGCCCGGTGCCGCCGGACAGGCCCGCGTAGGAGTGGCCGCCGCTGCGGATAGCCACGGGGGTGCCGGTCGTCCGGGCGAAGGCGAGGCACTCGCGTATGTCGTCCTCGTGCCGTACGTAGGCGACGGCCGCGGGCCGTTGGGTGTCGAAGCGGGTGTTGTAGAGCCGGCGGGCGGTGTCGTACGCGGAGTCCTCGGGCCGTACGAGGGTGCCATCGAGGCTGCGGCCGAGCGCGGGCCAGTCCGCCGGACCGGGGGACGGGGAGGCGGGGCGCGGCACGGCCGGGGCCGAAGCCCCGGAGGGACCGGCGGCGGAACCGGTGGCACCGGAGGAGCCCGCGGAACCGGTGGACGGGGTGTCGGGGGCGGAACAGGCGGAGAGCGCGGTGAGTGCCCCGGCGACCAGGACGGTACGCCGGGCGAGCGGCGGCGCCGGGGTGGTCGCGGGGCTCCCGCGCCTGGCCGGGGGGACCGCCGGGCCGGTGGGATGCGGCTGGTTCATCGGTCCTCCGGGGGCCGGTGCGTCGGTGACCACGACCGGGCGGGAAGCCGGGCGCTCGGTGCGGTGGTGCGGTGGTGCGGTGGGGTGCGGTGCGGTGGGGCGGTGGGGTGCGGTGCGGTGCGGTGGGGCGGAGCGAAGGACGGTCCGGACGTCGGACGTCGGACGTCGTCAGGGTCTCGCACCGCCGAAGAGGGAGCGACGGAGGGGCGGGTTGACGGAGGCCGGCAGGCGGAGAGTCAGGCCGACGTCTCGTGGCGCCGGGCGTCGTCGCGGGCCAGGTCGCGGGAGCGGCGGGCGGGTCCGGACCAGCCGCAGGAGCAGCGGGCGATACAGAACGAGCCGCGTTCGACGGTGCTCGTGGTGTGGTCCTGAGCTGCGGGAACGGGTTCGGACGGGGCGGCGGTGCCCGAGGGCGGGACGGCGGACGCCGGGGTGCGCCGGGCAGGGTGAACAGCTTCCTGATGCACGCGTCCACGTTACTGGCGGGGCGGCCCGGACGGGAGGGGCTACCCGGTGCCCGCCGCCGATCGGGGTGGCACGGCGTGACGGGGGACGGCGGCCGTCGTTATGCGGTACGGGCGAGGGCCCGGATCCGGCGTGACTTCGTTGGGGGTTGGCAGGCGATGGTGGTGCGGCAGCACAGGTGCGAAGGCGCGGCACTGGCTGTCCGCGCGCTGGCCGTGGCGGGCGTGCTCGCGGTGCTGGCGGGGTGTTCCGTCGTGGGGAGCGGGACCGTCGCGGGTGCTCCGGCGGACGAGCCTCCCGGGCTGGTGCTCGACCGGGCGGCGGACGTGCTCGCCGAGTCGGGCGGTGCGGAGACCAACACCTCGATGGAGACCTCGGCCGGCGGCACCCGTGTGACGATCCGGGGCCAGGGGGCGTACGACTTCCGCAGGCAGCGCGGCCGCATCAAGGTGGTGCTGCCGAAGGACGCGGCCGGGTCGGAGGAGCACCGGCCGATCACCGAGCTGCTCACGCCCGGCGCGCTCTACATGAAGAACCGGGGGGCCGGGGTCCCCGAGGACAAGTGGGTGCGGATCGACACCACGGTGCTGGCGGACGGCAACCTCGTCACCGGCGGGGTCACCGATCCCATGGCCGCGGCCGAGCTGTTGCGCGAGGCCCGGGGCGTGACGTTCGTGGGACGGACCGAGCTGGCGGGCATCGGGGTGCGCCATTACCGGGGGACCGCGGACATCGGCAGTGCGGCGGGGGCGGCTTCGCCCCTGTCGCGTGCGGCACTGACGGCCGCGGCGGGCGGGTTCCGTACGCACGCGGTGCCCTTCGACGCGTACCTGGACGACGAGGGCAGGCTGCGGAAGGTCCGCCACCGCTTCACCTTCGCGGCCGACGGTCCCGCGGTGACGGTGGTCTCGACCATGCTGCTGTACGGGTTCGGAGTGCCGGTCACCGTGGAGCTGCCGGACGGGGCAGACCTCTACACGGGCGAGATCCGGCAGAGCTGAGGCGATGGCGGTGGAGATGGCGGTACCTGTGCGGACGGCGGCGCCCGTGACGGCGGGGCGCGGCCGGGCCCGGTGCCGGTGGCTGGATTTCGATGGTTGCGCCGGTGCGAGCGGGGCGTCGGCCGGAAGCGCCGGAGGGATGCACGGGTGTTCGGCGGGGGAGGGCAGTCCTCTTGGGAGGGGCCGAAATGGCCCGTCCGTGTCATGCGCGCGGCGCTTGACGATCCCTACGCTTGGAGCCTGTGCGCCAAGGGCCGGCGACGGCAGAGAGAGGTGACGCAGGTGGTGACGCTCAGTGCTCCGAACGCGCAGGAGTATGTGGCTCTCGCCGAGATCGAGCTCTGCGGCGAGCTGATGATCGCCGCATCCTCCAGCCCCGAGGACCGGCTCAGTCCGGACCGCATCGACGAGGTGCTCAACGCGGGCGAGGCCGCCGGAGCGTCCAACATCCCCCGCCAGTCCGAACGAAGGCCCTGACCGGCACCGACCGCGACGGACCGGGCCGGACACCGGGACGAACACCCGGCCGGACACCGGGCCGACCCGCACCGGGCCGACCGGGACCCTGTGGAACGTGTCACGGCGGACGGTGTCCGCCCGCCCGGAACGGCATCAGGTGCGAAGCAGGCGGGCGATGGCCTTGGTGGCCTCGTCGACCTTCGCGTCGATCTCGTCCCCGCCCTTGACGGCGGCGTCGGCGACGCAGTGGCGGAGGTGCTCCTCCAGCAGCTGGAGCGCGAAGGACTGCAGCGCCTTGGTGGACGCCGAGACCTGGGTGAGTATGTCGATGCAGTAGGTGTCCTCGTCCACCATGCGCTGGAGGCCGCGGATCTGGCCCTCGATCCGGCGCAGCCGCTTGAGGTGCTCGTCCTTCTGGTGGTGGTAGCCGTGGATGCCCCGGTCGTGGTCGGTGGCGATCCCGGCCGGCCGGCCGGCGGGGTCCGGGGGAGTGGGGCCGCGCTGCGCGTTGGCCTCGGTGGTGGTCATGGGTCCTCCCGTTGTTTTGTACCCGCCGTGCCGGCAGCCGTGGCGGGCCTGCCGGTGGGTGTTCCGGTGGGCGCGGCCGGCCGCGGCCGCCCGTCGCCGGATACCGCCAGGGCTCTTCCCCCGCTGTATACCCCGGGTGGGTATATGGTAACGAATCGAGCCGAAACGTGACCCGGGGGCCGTGCTGATCACGCTGATCGATGGGCGACACTGAAGAATGCCGGTTAGCCGTGGCCGGATGATGCGCCTAGCATCAGCCTGACCGAATCCAAAGCATCCCGAGGACCCCACGTGCGCTTTCGTCTGACCCCCAGGGAGACGAGCTTCTACGACATGTTCTCCGCATCAGCGGACAACATCGTCACGGGCTCGAAACTCCTTATGGAACTGCTCGGAGCGGATTCTTCCTCCCGAGCCGAGATCGCGGAGCGCATGCGGGCGGCGGAGCACGCGGGGGACGATGCCACCCACGCGATCTTCCACCAGCTGAACTCCTCCTTCATCACGCCGTTCGACCGTGAGGACATCTACAACCTCGCGTCGTCGCTCGACGACATCATGGACTTCATGGAGGAGGCCGTCGACCTGGTGGTTCTGTACCAGGTCGAGGAGCTTCCGAAGGGTGTCGAGCAGCAGATCGAGGTGCTGGCCAGGGCGGCGGAGCTGACCGCCGAGGCCATGCCGGGGCTGCGGACCATGGACAACCTCACCGAGTACTGGATCGAGGTCAACCGGCTGGAGAACCAGGCGGACCAGATCCACCGCAAGCTGCTCGCCCACCTCTTCAACGGCAAGTACGACGCCATCGAGGTGCTGAAGCTGAAGCAGATCGTCGACGTGCTGGAAGAGGCGGCCGACGCGTTCGAACACGTCGCCAACACGGTGGAGACCATCGCGGTCAAGGAGTCCTGACTCCAGTGGACACCTTTGCGCTGATCGTGACCATTGGCGTCGCGCTCGGCTTCACCTATACGAACGGCTTCCACGACTCCGCGAACGCCATCGCCACCTCGGTCTCCACGCGGGCGCTGACCCCGCGGGCGGCTCTGGCGATGGCCGCGGTGATGAACCTGGCCGGCGCGTTCCTGGGACAGGGCGTCGCCAAGACGGTCAGCGAGGGACTCATCGCCACCCCCGAGGGCTCGAAGGGGATGGGCATCCTCTTCGCGGCGCTGGTCGGCGCGGTCGTCTGGAACCTCGTCACCTGGTACTTCGGCCTGCCGTCCTCCTCCTCGCACGCCCTGTTCGGCGGCATGGTCGGCGCGGCGCTGGCCGGCGGGACGCTGGTGCACTGGGACGGGGTGCTGGAGAAGATCGTCATCCCGATGTTCCTCTCCCCGGTCATCGGCCTGGTCGTCGGCTATCTCTTCATGGTCGCGATCATGTGGATGTTCCGGAAGTCCAATCCGCACAAGGCCAAGCGCGGTTTCCGGATCGCGCAGACGGTCTCGGCCGCAGCCATGGCGCTCGGTCACGGTCTCCAGGACGCCCAGAAGACGATGGGTATCGTCGTGATGGCCCTGGTCATCGCGGATGTCGAGGGTCCGAACGACGAGATCCCGGTCTGGGTCAAGATCGTCTGTGCGCTGATGCTCTCGCTCGGTACGTACGCGGGCGGCTGGCGCATCATGCGGACGCTCGGCCGGAAGATCATCGAGCTGGACCCGCCGCAGGGCTTCGCGGCCGAGATGACCGGCGCGTCGATCATGTTCGGTTCGTCGTTCCTCTTCCACGCCCCGATCTCCACCACCCACGTCATCACCTCCGCGATCATGGGTGTCGGTGCGACCAAGCGGGTCAACGCGGTCCGCTGGGGTGTCGCCAAGAACATCATCCTGGGCTGGTTCATCACCATGCCCGCGGCGGGGCTCGTCGCCGCGGGAAGCTACGGCATCGTGTACCTGCTGTTCGGCTGAGGCCCGGAAGGGCCCGAACGCCGAAGCGTTCCGAGCGCGTGAACCGGACGGTGTCCGGATGTGGGGCCGCCCCCGTTCTCTCGAGTGAGAACGGGGGCGGTCCCTTTCGCCTTGCGGTGGCACCGCCATGCAGCACCGCGAGGCAGTTCGGTGCCCGCCGCCCGGAGAGTGTCCGGGCGGCGGGGACGGTGGGACGGGCGATCAGCCGAAGCGGCCCGAGATGTAGTCCTCGGTGGCCTGGACCGACGGGTTGGCGAAGATCCGCTCCGTCTCGTCTATCTCGATGAGACGGCCCGGCTTGCCGACACCGGCGAGGTTGAAGAAGGCCGTGCGGTCGGAGACGCGCGCCGCCTGCTGCATGTTGTGCGTCACGATGACGATCGTGAAGCGTTCCTTCAACTCGCCGATCAGGTCCTCGACCGCGAGGGTCGAGATCGGGTCGAGCGCGGAGCAGGGCTCGTCCATCAGCAGGACCTCGGGCTCGACCGCGATGGCGCGGGCGATGCAGAGCCGCTGCTGCTGACCGCCGGAGAGGCCGGAGCCCGGCTTGTTCAGGCGGTCCTTGACCTCGTTCCAGAGGTTGGCGCCCTGGAGGGACTTCTCGACGACGTCGTTCAGCTCGTTCTTGCGGTACTTGCCGTTCAGCTTCAGGCCCGCCGCCACGTTGTCGAAGATCGACATGGTCGGGAAGGGGTTGGGGCGCTGGAAGACCATGCCGACCGTGCGGCGCACGGTGACCGGGTCGACGCTCGATCCGTACAGGTTCTCGTCGTCGAGGAGGACCTTGCCTTCGACGCGGCCACCGGGGGTGACCTCGTGCATCCGGTTCAGGGTGCGCAGGAAGGTGGACTTTCCGCAGCCGGAGGGGCCGATGAAGGCCGTCACGGAGCGGGGTTCGACGGTCATCGAGATGTCCTCGATGGCCTTGTGGGTGCCGTAGTAGGCGGTGAGGCCGCTGACGTCGATGCGCTTCGCCATCTGAATCACTGCTTCTTTCGTGGCCGCGGTCAGCGGCTGGTCTTCGGGGCCTTCCAGCGGGCGATGCCGCGGGCCACCAGATTGAGGATCATGACGAAGGCGATCAGCACCAGTGCCGCACCCCAGGCGCGGTCGTACGACGCCTCGGAACCGACCTTGTACTGCTCCCAGATGTAGTACGGGAGCGAGGACTGCGGGTCGCTGAAGGGATTGGTGTTGATCAGCTGGCTGCCGAAGACGAGCAGGATGATCGGCGCGGTCTCACCGGCGACGCGGGCGATGGCGAGCATGACACCCGTGGCGATGCCGCCGATCGCGGTCGGCAGGACCACCTTCAGGATGGTGCGCCACTTCGGGATGCCGAGGGCGAACGACGCCTCGCGCAGCTCGTTCGGGACGAGCTTGAGCATCTCCTCGGTGGAGCGGACCACGACCGGGATCATCAGGATCGACAGGGCGAGCGAGCCCATGAGACCGGAGGGCCCCAGGTCGGCAATGAGCATGATCGAGAGGATGAAGAGGCCGGCGACGATGGAGGGGATGCCGGTCATCACGTCGACGAAGAAGGTGACGGCCTTGGCGAGGGCGCCCCTGCCGTACTCGACGAGGTAGACGGCGGTCAGCAGGCCGATCGGCGCGGAGATGACGGTGGCGATGCCGACCTGCTCCAGGGTGCCGATCAGCGCGTGGTAGACGCCGCCGCCGGGCTCGGTGGAGAGCACGCCGGCCATCGAGTGGGTGAGGAAGTAGCCGTCGAGGACCTTCGCGCCGCGGCTCACCGTCGTCCAGACGAGGGAGGCGAGCGGGACGATCGCGAGGATGAAGCAGACCCAGACGACGCTGGTCGCGAGGCGGTCCTTCGCCTGGCGCTGGTTCTCGACCACGGTGGTGGTCACGTAGGAGAGCGCCAGGAAGAGCAGGGCGGCGATCAGGCCCCACTGGATCTTGCTGTCCAGGCCGGCCGCGGCGCCGATGCCGACTCCGAGGACGATCGCGGCGACGGCGAATCCGAGGGGGGCCCAGCGCGGGAGGGCGCGGCTGCTGAGGGCGCCTGGGGACGGGGTCCGGCGGTCCTGGACGCCGGTCGGTGCGTGGCTCATGCGTTGGCCCCCGAGTACTCCTTGCGGCGGGCGATGATGAGCCGGGCCGCGCCGTTGACCAGCAGGGTGAGCACGAAGAGCACGAGACCGGAGGCGATCAGGGCGTCACGCCCGAGCTGGGTGGCCTCGTCGAACTTCGCGGCGATGTTCTGGGCGAAGGTGCCGCCGCCCGGGTTGAGCAGGTGGAACGAGATGAGGAAGCTGGGCGAGAGGACCGTGGCGACGGCCATCGTCTCGCCGAGGGCGCGCCCCAGGCCGAGCATCGAGGCGGAGATGACGCCGGAGCGGCCGAAGGGCAGCACCGAGAGGCGGATGACCTCCCAGCGGGTGGCGCCCAGCGCCAGGGCGGCTTCCTCGTTCATCCGGGGGACCTGGAGGAAGACCTCGCGGCTGACGCTGGTCACGATCGGCAGGATCATGATCGCGAGCAGGATGCCGACGGTGAAGAGCGAGCGGGCGACGCCTACCTCGGTCTTCTCGAAGATGTACGTCCAGCCGAAGAACTGGTCGAGCCAGAGGTTGAGGCCCTCCAGGTGCGGGACCAGGACGAGGGCGCCCCAGATGCCGTAGACGATCGAGGGGACCGCGGCGAGCAGGTCGACCACGTACGAGAGGGGGGCTGCCAGCTTGCGCGGCGCGTAGTGCGAGATGAAGAGGGCGATGCCGACGGCGACCGGGACCGCGATGACCATCGCGACGATCGAGCTGACGACGGTGCCGAAGAGCAGGACCGCGATGCCGAAGACCGGCGGGTCGCCCGCCGGGTTCCAGTCGAAGGTGGTGAGGAAGTTGCCCTCGTCCTTCGAGACGGCGAGTACGGCGCGGTAGGTGAGGAACACGGCGATGGACGCCATGATCACGAGCAGCAGGATGCCCGAACCCCGCGAGAGGCCCAGGAAGATCTTGTCGCCGGCGCGCCCGCTGGTCTTGGCGGGGCGGCTCTGGCGGGCCGGCGGTGCCGGTGGGATGTCTATCGGTGTGGTGGAAGCCATGGTCTTTCCGGTCTGTGTGAGGGAGCTGGGCTCCCCTGGCGGCGGTGCACCGGATGGGAAAGCGCGGCGGCCGGCCGGTGGCTGAGTCCCTTTCGGGGCTGGGGTCCGGCCGGTCGCCGGTGGTTCGGGTCCGTGCGGCCCCCGGTCCGGGTGAGGGCCGGGCCGCACGGGGTTCCGCCGGAGGCGAAGATGTTGCGGGGTGTCGCGGGGTGTTGCGGTGTGACTAGGAGAGGGCGGCGATGGTCTCGCGGACCTTCGCGTTGATCTCGGTCGGGATCGGCGCGTAGCCGGCCTCGGTGAGGACCTTCTGGCCCGCGTCGGAGGCGGTGTAGGTCAGGAAGGACTTGACCGTCGGAAGGGTCTCGGCCTTGTTGCCGGTGTCGCAGACGACCTCGTAGGTGACCAGGACGATCGGGTAGGCACCCTCGGCCTTGGTGGTGTAGTCGAGGTCGAGCGCCAGGTCCTTGCCGGTGCCCTTGATCTTGGCGGCGGCGATGGCGGCGGAGGCGTTCTCCGGGGAGGCCTTGACCGGGGCGGCGGCACCGGTGTTGATGTCGACGGTGGAGATCGACTGCGAGGAGGCGTAGGAGAGCTCGAAGTAACCGATCGCGCCGTCGACCTGCTTCACCTGGGCGGCGACGCCGGCCGAGCCGGTCGCGGCCTGGCCACCGGGGGCCGGCCACTTCTTCTCGGGCTCGTACTTCCAGTTGTCACCCGCGGTGGCGGCGAGGTACTTGCCGAGGTTCTGGGTGGTGCCGGAGTCCTCGGAGCGGTGGAAGGGCTGGATCGCCTTGTCCGGCAGCTTGACGCCCGGGTTGAGCTTGGCGATGGCCTCGTCGTTCCACTTCTTGATCTTCGTGTCGAAGATCTTCGCGAGGGTGGGGGCGTCCAGCGTCAGGGAGTCGACGCCTTCGAGGTGGAAGCCGATCGCGATCGGGCCGCCGACCATCGGGAGGTTGATGCCCTGGCCGGTCTTGCAGATCTTCTTCGAGTCGGCGACCTCTTCCGGCTTCAGCGCGGAGTCGGAGCCGGCGAAGCCGACGGTGCCCTGGTTGAAGGCGATGATGCCCTCACCGGAGGAGGAGGACTTGTAGTTGACCTCGACGCCGGAACAGGCGGCCATGTAGTTCTTGACCCAGAGGTCCACGGCGTTCTTCTGCGCGCTGGAACCGGAGGCGAGCAGCTGGCCCGTCGCGCCGTCGCAGGAGATGTCGGAGGCGGCGGCGGACGCGGACTGGCTGGTGCCACCGCTCGTCGCGTCGCTGCTGGTGTTGTCGTCCGAACCGCACGCCGTGAGGACCAGGGCGCCGGAGACGGCGAGGGCACCGAGGGCGGTGGCACGAAGCCGGTTCTTGCGCTGAAGCTTCACTTTCGGGTGTTTCCTTCCAGGAGCCGCCGTGGTCGATACGTTCTACGACGGCGTGCGATGAGGAGTGGTGTGTTGGCTGAGCGCCTCGCACCGGGTACGTCCGAAATTAGGCAGAACAGGTGAAGCGGCCTACGGGGGCGAGTGAACGGAAGGTGAACCGTGCGGGACGGTGCGGGGTTGTGGGTCCGAGGGGTGCTTCTGGATGCGCCCCGGCCTCACCCGGCCCCGGTCGGGCGCCCGGCGCCTGCGGCCGGTGACGCGGCGGTGCACGTGTGACACCCCGTACGCGTGGACGCGCGTACGGGGTGTCACAGGCGGAACCCGGCCGGTGGTGTCCGGAAGTCAGGCGCCCGTCCGGGCGGCGAGCATCGCGTCGAGCGGTATCCGGTCGGCGGGGCGGGTCAGCCGGGCGCGGGCGGCGGCGGGCGGCAGCCAGGCGACCCGGTCCACCTCGTCGTTGGGTACGAAGGCTCCGCCGGTGGCGGGGGCCTCCCAGTAGAGGACCTCCTTGGGGTGCCCGTTCGCCTCGTACCGCAGCGTCGGCAGGGCGGTGCCGGGCTCGCAGTGGTGGCCGGTCTCCTCCAGCACCTCGCGCACCGCGGCGTCCCGTGCGCTCTCGCCGCGCTTCAGCTTCCCCTTGGGGTGCGACCAGTCGTCGTACCGCGGCCGGTGGACGAGGCAGACCTCCAGGGCGCCGTCGTACGGAGAGCGGCGCCAGAGCACACAGCCGGCGGCGAGCACCGGGACCGGCGCGCTCATGGGGCAGCCACGGCCGCCGCGTACGGCCAGGTCTCGCGGAACACGCAGCGGGCGGCGTCGACCTCGTGGCGCTGGTCGGCGTGGAGCACGCCGAGGGCGTACGCGGTCGCCGGGGCGATGCGCGGGGTGCGGGCCGCCGCCGAGGCGGCCGAGGCGGCCTCGGATGCCTCACGGTGCAGGTCGAGGGCGCGTTCCGGACCGGCGAGGACCGGGTCGGGTGAGCCTTCCACGACTTCGTGGGCGTACCGGTGCAGGCGGAGCAGCAGCCGGATCTGCTGCCAGTGCGCGTCGTGCGCCTCGTTGTAGACGTCCGCCGTGTCGCCGGGGGGCAGGGCGGCGACGGCGCCGAGCAGCCGTTGGCGGGCGTGGCCGGCGGGTCCGAGGAGGGTTTCGGCGGCGGGGGCGCCGGCTCCGGTGGTCAGCGGCACCTCCGAGGCGAGCAGCGCGACGGAGTCGGCGACCGCGTGGAAGCGGGAGGAGCCGAGCGCCTGGAGGGCCGCGGAGTGGGCGCGGGTGCGGGCCAGGGTGAGCTGGCGTTCCAGCAGGGCTCCGGCGCGGGCGGCGCCGACGTCGAGCGTTGCCCGGTCCGTACCGGTGCCGGAGCCACCGGTGGCGCCGCCGGCCTTGCCGTCGCGGGCGGCCGGGAGGTGGGCGCCGGACAGGCGGTGGAGCGCTTCGAGGAGCCGCAGCAGCCGGGTGGAGCAGTCGTGCTCGCGGGCGAGGGTGCCGGAGAGCCAGGCCAGCTCGGCGCGGAGCTGGTCGGCCCAGCCGGGGTCGAGCAGCCCCTTGAAGGTGTGCAGGGTCCCGCTGATGCGGCGGGCCGAGCGGCGCAGCGCGGTGGCGGCCTCCTCGGCGCCCCGGCCGGCGGAGTCCGTGGGGGCGCTCTGCTCGCGGTGCAGGCGCAGACTCCGAAGGAAGTCGGCCGCCTGGGCGCGGAGGTAGGGCGCCAGTACCGCCTCGGTGGTCAGTGCCGTGGCGGTACCGGGCGTCTGCTGGTCAGGGCGTCGCACGCCTGCGCCTCCGTGCGTCGATGAGCATTTCCTGTACGTGCCGCAGGGGCTGGCCGTCCGCGTCCGTGGAGTGGCGGGTCCATTCGCCGTCGGGACCCAGGTGCCAGGACGAGGTGGTGTCGGCCATGCCGGTCTCCAGGAGCCGGCTGAGTGCGGCGCGGTGAGCGGGGTCGGTGACCCGGACCAGTGCTTCGATCCGGCGGTCGAGGTTGCGGTGCATCATGTCGGCGCTGCCGAACCAGACCTCGGGTTCGCCTCCGTTGCCGAAGGAGAAGAGCCGGGAGTGTTCGAGGAAGCGGCCGAGTATCGAGCGGACCCGGACGTTCTCCGAGAGGCCGGCGACGCCGGGGCGGATCGCGCAGATTCCGCGTACCCAGATGTCGACGGGGACGCCCGCCTGCGAGGCCCGGTAGCAGGCGTCGATGATCGCCTCGTCCACCATGGAGTTGACCTTGAAGCGGACGTAGGAGGGGCGCCCGGCGCGGTGGTGGGCGATCTCCTTGTTGATGCGGGCGACGAGCCCGTCGCGGAGCGACTTGGGGGCGACCAGCAGCCGGCGGTAGGTCTCGCGGCGGGAGTAGCCGGAGAGCCGGTTGAAGAGGTCGGAGAGGTCCGCGCCGACCTGGGGGTCGGCGGTGAGCAGGCCGATGTCCTCGTAGAGCCGGGCCGTCTTGGGGTGGTAGTTGCCGGTCCCGACGTGGGAGTAGCGGCGCAGGGTGTCGCCCTCCTGACGGACGACGAGCGACAGCTTGCAGTGGGTCTTCAGCCCGACGAGGCCGTAGACGACGTGGCAGCCGGCCTCTTCGAGCTTGCGGGCCCACTTGATGTTGGCCTGTTCGTCGAAGCGGGCCTTGATCTCGACGAGGACGAGGACCTGCTTGCCGGACTCGGCGGCGTCGATCAGGGCGTCCACTATCGGGGAGTCGCCGGAGGTGCGGTAGAGCGTCTGCTTGATGGCCAGCACGTCCGGGTCGCTCGCCGCCTGCTCCAGGAAGGCCTGGACGGAGGTGGAGAAGGAGTCGTACGGGTGGTGGAGCAGCACGTCGCGTTCGCGGAGCGCGGCGAAGACGTCCGGCGCGGACGAGGACTCGACCTCGGCGAGGTCGCGGTGGGTGCCGGCGATGAACTTGGGGTACTTCAGCTCCTGGCGGTCCAGCGACGCTATGCCGAAGAGTCCGGTGAGGTCGAGCGGGCCGGGGAGCGGGTAGACCTCGGCGTCGGTGACCTTCAGCTCGCGGACCAGCAGGTCGAGGACGTAAGGGTCGATGGACTCCTCGACCTCCAGGCGGACCGGCGGGCCGAAGCGGCGCCGCATGAGCTCCTTCTCCAGGGCCTGGAGGAGGTTCTCGGCGTCGTCCTCCTCGACCTCCAGGTCCTCGTTCCGGGTGACCCGGAACATGTGGTGGGCGAGCACCTCCATGCCGGGGAAGAGCTCTTCGAGGTGGGCGGCGATGATGTCCTCGATGGGGACGTACCGCTGCGGGGACGCCTCCAGGAAGCGGGTGAGCAGCGGCGGCACCTTGACCCGGGCGAAGTGGCGGTGGCCGCTGACCGGGTTGCGTACGACGACGGCGAGGTTGAGCGAGAGGCCGGAGATGTACGGGAAGGGGTGCGCCGGGTCCACCGCGAGCGGGGTGAGGACGGGGAAGACGCGCTGGCGGAAGAAGGTGAAGAGGCGGGCCTGTTCCTTCTCCGTCAGGTCGGGCCAGCGGATCAGCTGGATGCCTTCGTCGGAGAGGGCCGGGGCGATGTCCTGCTGGTAGCAGGCGGCGTGCCGGGCCATGAGCTCGCGGGAGCGGGTCCAGATCTGTTCGAGGACCTCGCGGGGCTGGAGCCCGGACGCGGAGCGGGTGGCGACGCCCGTCGCGATGCGGCGCTTGAGTCCGGCGACCCGGACCATGAAGAACTCGTCCAGGTTCGACGCGAAGATGGCGAGGAAGTTAGCCCGTTCGAGGAGCGGGGTCGTCGGGTCCTCCGCCAGTTCGAGGACGCGTTCGTTGAATGCGAGCCAGCTGCGTTCCCGGTCGAGGAAGCGGTCCGGGGGCAGGCTGCCGCCGTCGCGGCGCGGCTCGTAGGAGTCGGCGTCGGCGTCGAGATCGGGGTCCAGGCCGGCGGTGGTGGTGAACCCCGACGAGCCCAGCGAAGCTTTGGCCACTGCCGGCGGGCGATGAGCGGCGAGCGACCCGACCGACGGCTGTGCCGGAGGGGTCGACGAGGCGGGCTGGACCGGGACGTCGGCGCTGGGCTGCTGGCTCATGGACCCATTCTTCCCGCTGAATGGCCCAGTGGGCGCGTCGGAGCGGGGAAAGATCGCGGAAGGTCCGGGAGGGCTCTGGGGCTTTCCGTTGCGGGGGGCGGGTACAGCTGGCTGCATTCCGTGAGCGTCGCAAGCGAGTCTGAATGGACGGTAACGGTGACATGACATGCAGGAAGCGGTGTGGACGCGGGGTGGTGGCCCGAGGGGGCGCTCACCTGCCCGTACGCGCCCCCTGCGGGGTCCGATGAGCTGTATCGACCGCGTTGTCCGGGTGCGGGGGGCAGGTGCGGGTGCGGGGCCGGGGCGGAAGGTGTACGACCGCGCCGTGCGGGCTCCCCCCTCGTGGAGTCCGCACGGCGCGGTGGTGTGCGGGGCGAACCCCGGATCAGGCGTGCAGGCGGCGCAGCAGCCGGTAGGAGGCGTAGACGGCCAGGGCCGCGGCCGCGAGCAGGATGCCGGTCTCGACGAGCTGGAGCGGCCAGTGGTGGGACTCGGGGTGGTAGTCCACGTAGCGGCCGGTGATGCCGAGCGCGTTCTCGCACGCGTCTCCGGCCTCGGTGGTGTCGGCACAGGTCATGTAGGGCAGGCGCTCGCCGGTGCTGGTGAGGTAGCCGGAGTCGACGATCCACCAGTCCGGGCGGAAGTCGCCGATGCGGGACGAGTGGTAGGTGGCCGTCACGGCCGGCCACAGGTGGACCCGCACCTGGTCGAACCCGTAGACCGCGAGGCCCTGGACCACCAGGGCCACGGCCATGGACCGCAGGGTGCTCCGGAGCAGCAGGCCGGCGAGGGTGCCGACGGCCAGGGCGAAGAGCGCGTACGCGAGGGGGAGCACCCCGCTCGCGGAGCGCAGCCCGTCCATGAACCACTCGTCGGTGTACTCCTCGGCCCGTCCCGAGGCCCAGGCGCGGGCGGCCGTCAGTACGAGGGTCGCTGCCACGACCGCCGTCGCGGGGACGGCCAGTTTCGCGGTGAGCCAGCGGGCCGGCGATACGGACTGGGTCCAGGCGAGACGGTGGGTTCCGTTCTCCAGCTCGCGTCCGATCGCGGGGCCCGCCATGAACGCGCCGTACACGGCGGGCAGGAGGATCGCCAGCAGTCCGGCCTCGCTCCGGGCCCTGCTGAGGCGCATCTGGCTGTCGAAGTACTCGCGGACGGACTGCGCGCAGGCGTGGGTCGGGGAGTCGTCGCCCACCAGGCAGCCGGTGCGGGCGAAGACGTCGGCGTCGTGGCCGACCCACAGCGCGACGGCCACCAGCCCGGCGACGGTGAGCAGGGTGACGAGGATCAGCAGCTGGAACGCGCGCCGGTGCTGGCGGACGACGAGCCGGGCGGGGCCGCGCAGACCGGCGGTGGTGCGGGTCGCGCAGGTGGCCGGGCGGGGCGGGGCGAGGGTGGTCATGACGCGGTCACCGTCCGGGCGTCTTCGTGGTCCGCGCCGTCGCGGCCGGAGCCGCCGACGGTCAGCGGCGGGGCGTCGGGGGACCGGAGGTGGGCGAGCAGCAGGTCCTCCAGGGAGGGCGCGGTGACCAGCCAGGCGTCCCGGTCCACCGGGCCTTCGGGGCGTACCAGCGCGGTGAGCTGGCGGCCCGTGGTGCGGGTCTCGACGACGGTGTGCGGGGCGAGGTCGGCGGCCTGTCCGGTGAGGACGGCGTGCGCGGCGAGGATCTCCTCGGTGTCCCCGGCGAGCCGGACCCGGCCGCCGTCGACGAGGAGAAGGTGGTCGCAGGCGCCCTCCAGCTCGCTGAGGATGTGCGAGGACATGACGATGGTGGTGCCGTGGTCGGCGGCCTCCGCCATCAGCAGGCCCATCAGCCGGTGGCGTACGAGCGGGTCGAGGTCGGCCATCGGCTCGTCCAGCAGCAGCAGTTCGGGCCGCTTGCCGAGGGCGAGCGCGAGGGCGAGCCGGGTGCGCGAGCCGCCGGAGAGGGTACGGACCCGGGCCCGGCGCGGCAGGTCCCCGGCGAACCGCTCGGCGGTCTCCGTGTCCCAGCTTCCGGGGTTGAGGTCGGCGCCCGTCAGAAGCGTCTCGGCCACGGTCAACTGCCCGTAGAGCGGCTTCTCCTGGGCCACGAACCCGATGCGGGCGCGCGCCTCGGCGGGTGAGGTGCCGAGCACCCGCAGGCTGCCCTCGGTGGGGCGGAGCACCCCGGCGGCGAGGGCGAGCAGGGTGGACTTGCCGGCTCCGTTGGGGCCGACGAGGGCGGCTATCCGCCCGGCGGGCAGCCGGAAGGAGCAGTGGCGCAGGGCCCACGTGTCCTTCCCGCGCCGGTACGTCGTGCCGAGGCCGTCGGCCTCGATCGCGGCGACTGTCATGCTTTCGTTTCCCCCTCGAATGCGCTGTCCAGAAGAGTGCCGAAGAGTGCGGTCATGTCGTCCCGTTCCAGACCCGCCGCGCGCGCACGGCCCACCCAGTCGGCGAGTTCACCGCGGAGCGGCGAGCCGGGGTCCTCGTGGGCCGCTCCGCCGAGGGTGCGCCGGATGAAGGTGCCGAGGCCGCGACGGCCTTCGGTCAGCCCCTCGCGCTCCAGCTCGCGGTAGGCCTTGAGCACCGTGTTCGGGTTGATGGCGGTGGCCTCGACGACCTCGCGCGCGGTGGGCAGCCGGTCGCCGGGCCGCAGAACTCCCAGGCGCAGGGCCTGTTTCGTCTGCTGGACGATCTGCAGGTAGGTGGCGACGCCGCTGCGCCGGTCGATGCGGAATTCGACCGCTGCGGACTCTGCCATGCGGTCAACACCCTTTCACTAGTTGAGTAGTGAAAGGGTGGAGCAAGAAAGGGGCGGCGTCAAGTGACGCCGCCCCCAGGGATGTTCAGGTGCGAGGTGATGAAGGTACGTGCGGAGCACCGGACATGAGGGGCGCTCGGGTAAAACGCGGAGGTCAGGACTCCGTGCGGTACATCAGGTCCACCTCGTGCGTGGTGAAGCCCATCCGCTCGTACACCGTCACGGCCGCCACGTTGTCCGCGTCCACGTAGAGCATCGCCGCGGGCAGGCCCTCGGCGGCCAGGTGGCGCAGGCCGATGGCGGTGAGCGCCTTGCCGAGCCCGCCGCCCTGCGCGTCGGGCCGGATGCCGACCACGTACACCTCGCCGAGGTGCTCCTCGGCGTGCACCTTCGTCCAGTGGAAGCCGACGAGTTCGCCGTCCCGCTCGGCCAGGAAGAAGCCCTTCGGGTCGAACCAGGGCTCGGCCTTGCGGTCGTCCAGGTCCCGCTGGGTGAGCGCGCCCTGCTCCGGGTGGTGGGCGAACGCGGCGCTGTTCACGGCGAGCCAGGCGGAGTCGTCCTGGCCGGGGACGAAGGTGCGTACGGTGACGCCCTCCGGCAGCACCGGTTCCGGGATGTCGAGCGGGGCCAGCGGGCGGCGGAGCTGGCGCAGCTCGCGGAAGAGGCTGAGCCCGAGCACCTGCGAGAGGTGGCGGGCGGCCGGGCCGCCGCCGTGCGCCCACACCCGCAGCCGCTTGCCGCTGGCCGCGAGCAGGGCGGCGCCCAGCGCCCGCCCGTGGCCGTGGCCGCGCTGCTCGGGGAGGACGACGAGCTCGGCCGCCGGGGCTTCCACGGGGTCGGTGTCCTCCAGCTGCGCGTACCCGGCCAGCACGCCTCCGCTGGTCAGCAGCAGGTGGCGTACGCCGGTGCGGTGGCCGCCCCGGAGGTAGAGCCGTCCCTGTTCGGAGACCGCCTGCCGGCCGTCCGCCCGGGCGGCCTCGGCGAGCAGGTCGAGTACGGCGTCGGCCTGGACGGGTGCGAGCACGTCCAGCGTCTGGATCTCGCGGCCGGGCGCGGGGAGGGGTACGTCAGTCGTCATACGGACGAGCGTACGGCGGGCGGCCCGCCGGGCGGCGGTACGGCCGGGTCGCGGCGGTACGGGCGCGCGGTGGGCCCTGGGCGGGAGGCGGCGGCCCGTTCCCGGCACATCCCGGCGCCGGGGATGGGCGATGTGGCCCGTCTGTCGGGGTTCTGACGGGAAAGCAACCAGCTCGTAACTCCGAAAGCCTGTCGCGCTACGCGCGTTGACCTTAGGCTGCGGCACGAAAGACACAGACATGTCAACACCACGTACCTCACGCTGAACACTCACAAGGGGACCGATGTCAGCGACTCCGAAGAAGAACCGCGCCACCCGGCGCCTGCTCGCCCTGGCGGCCGGGGTGGCCACGGTGAGCGCGCTCGCCGTGCTGCCGGCCGGCGCCCACGGCCGCGGTGACAGCCACGGCCACGGCTCCGGCCACGGCCGGCCGCAGCCCAGCACGGTCGACGTGCAGCTGCTCTCCTTCAACGACCTGCACGGGAACCTGGAGCCGCCGAGCGGCTCGTCCGGCACGGTCTCCGAGGTCCAGGCCGACGGCACCACGAAGTCGGTGAGCGCCGGTGGCGTCGAGTACCTCGCCTCCTCGCTGCGCACCGCGCGCCAGGGGCACCCGTACTCCGTCACCGCGGCGGGCGGCGACATGGTGGGCGCGAGCCCGCTGCTCTCCGGGCTCTTCCACGACGAGCCCACGATCGAGGCGCTCAACAACCTGGACCTGGACGTCACGGCGGTCGGCAACCACGAGTTCGACGAGGGCATCGACGAGCTGACCCGCCTCCAGAACGGCGGCTGCCACCCGACCGACGGCTGCTACGAGAAGGGCAAGAAGTTCCAGGGCGCGGACTTCCCCTACCTCGCGGCCAACGTCACCAGTGAGAAGACCGGCAAGCCGGTGCTCAAGCCGTACTTCGTGTGGAAGAAGAACGGCGTCAAGATCGGCTTCATCGGGGTGACCCTGGAGGGCACGCCGAACATCGTCACGGCCAACGGAGTCAAGGGACTCCAGTTCCACGACGAGATCGAGACGGTCAACAAGTACGCCAAGGAGCTGGACCGCCAGGGCGTCAAGTCGATCGTGGCGCTGATCCACGAGGGCGGGGCCCCGGCCTCCGGCGCGTACAACTACGACTGCGACAGCGGGGGCGACGGCGCGGGCATCTCCGGCCCGATCGTGGACATCGCCAAGGGCATCTCCCCGAAGGTCGACGCCCTGGTCACCGGCCACACCCACAACGCGTACGTCTGCACCGTCCCCGACCCGGCGGGCAAGCCGCGCATGGTCACCTCGGCCGCGTCCTTCGGCAAGCTCTACACGGACACGACCCTCACCTACGACCGCCGTACCAACGACATCGTGCGTACGTCGGTGAAGTCGGCGAACCACGTCGTCAGCCGTGACCAGGCCAAGGCCTCGGACATGACCGCGCTCATCGCCCGCTGGAACGCGCTGGCCGCCCCGATCGCGAGCCGTCCGCAGGGTTACATCTCCGCCGACGTCAACGGACGCGGCTCCACGGCCCTGGAGAAGCCGCTCGGCAACCTGATCGCCGACGCGCAGCTCGAAGGCCTGGCCCCCGCCGCCCAGGGAGGCGCGCAGGTCGCCTTCATGAACCCGGGCGGCATCCGCGCCGACCTCGTCTACGCCAACTCCGGCGGCGAGGGCGACGGAGTGGTGACGTACGGCGAGTCCTTCACCGTGCAGCCGTTCACCAACATGATGAACGTGGTCGACCTGTCCGGCGCCAACCTGATCGCCGCGCTCCAGCAGCAGGTCAGCGGCCTCAATGAGGCCAGCCCGAAGATCCTCCAGGTCTCGAAGGGCCTCACCTACACCCTCGACCTGACGAAGACCGGCGCCGCCCGCGTCTCCGCGGACAGCATCAAGCTGAACGGTGAGGCGATCGACCCGGCGAAGACCTACCGCGTCGCGATGAACGAGTTCCTCGCGGGCGGCGGCGACGGCTTCCCGGCCCTCGCCCTCGGCGCCAACAAGCTGGTCGGCCCCTCCGACCTGGACCTGTTCAACGCCTATCTGGCGGCCCACTCCTCGGCCACCGCCCCGCTGGCCCCGCCGGCCACGGACCGCATCACGATCGTGCAGTAGTCCTCGCGGACGGTGAGGGGGCGGTGGGCCGAGAGGTGGCCCGCCGCCCCTTCGTCGTGCGGAACCGGTACCGGTCCCCCGGACCCGGCTCGTCGGTCCGGTCCGGTCGCCGTCAGGCCCACTTCGGCAGGTCGGAACCCCAGGCGGTCGGAGCCTGCTTCCAGTTCCCCGGGGCGCCCTCGTAGTGGATCGGGGGCAGGGCGTGGGAGAGCAGTCCGTAGGAGGACGGGGTCTCGGTGAGCCAGGGGGCGGGGTCGTAGCCGTGGCCTTCGGCGGGGACGGCGTCGATGCCGTGCAGCAGCCAGGACGCCGTGCCCGCCAGGGAGAAGCGGAGATGGCGTCCGCCGCCCTCGGTCCGGCGCTCGCCCAGCGCGCGCAGGACGGCGGCGGCGAGCAGGTAGCCGGTGGCGTGGTCCAGCGCCTGTGCGGGGAGCACGCCGGGCCGGCCGTCGTCCGCCGCCTCGATGGCGGCGATACCCGTACCGGCCTGGACCAGGCTGTCGAAGCCGCGCCGCTCCGCCCAGGGACCGGACCAGCCCCAGGCGCACAGCTGGGCGACGATCAGGCCGGGGCGCCGGGCGAGGAGCGCGTCGGGGCCGAGGCCGAGCCGGTCCAGCGAGCCGGGACGGTAGCCGGTGACCACGACGTCCGCCCCGGCGAGGAGCTCCTCGAAGGCCCGCGCGTCGGCGGGGGCCGCGAGGTCCAGCAGCGTGGAGCGCTTGCCCGGACCGGTGTCGGCGTGCGCGTCCGGGTCCTCCCGGAGCCAGGGGGCGTCCACCCGCAGCACGTCGGCGCCGAGCAGGGCCAGGGTGCGGGTGGCGACGGGGCCGGAGATGGTGCGGGTGAGGTCCAGCACCCGTACCCCCTCGGCCGGGAGGGACGCGGGCGCCAGGGGCCGGGGGCCGGCCTCGCCGATGCGCGCCGACTCGGTCAACGGCAGCCCGGCCGGGGCGGGTTCGGAGGCCACGGCCACGGCGAGGCCGCCCGCCGCGTAGACGGTCTCCTGGATCTCCACCGCCGTGCGCGAGGCCAGTTCCTTCGCGACCGGCTCCACGAGGTTCTCGTCGTTCCCGCTGTCCGGGAGACCGAGTGCGTGGAGCAGACGGGTGCGGTGGTGCGGGTAGTTGGCGTGGGTGCGTATCCATCCGTCGGCCGTCGGCCAGAACCGGGACAACGGGGCGAAGGAGGTGGGCGTCTCGCCGTCGACCGTGAGGTGGCGTTCGCTGATGAACGCGGTGGCCACCGCGCCCTCGTCCACCCGTACCGCCGGGACCGGAACCCCGTTGCGGAGCGCGAGGAGTTCCGCCGCCGCGAGCGAGGCGGCTCCCACACTGGCGCGGGCGAGCTCCCGTACCGGCAGCCGGGACGGCAGGACGGCACCGGCCCCGACGTAGGACACCCCTTCCAGCAGATCGCTCCGGCCTCCCAGGGCGGTCCAGGCGTATGTGGTCGCGGCGTCCTCGGTGTGCGTCATCGGATCATTGTGTGAGAGGCGGCAGGCGATTCCAAGGGGCGGAAAGCGATCACCGGTCGAGGCCGCTGGGCGGGGGTGTCGGCTCACGCCCGACGCGACGCCGCAGGAACCGCAGGTCACACGGTTCGCGTCCTTGATGCACATGGAACACGAGGAGCAACCGGCGGACACCCGCGAGCCGGACACCCGCGAACCCGCCGAGCCGCGGGGCACGGGGGGCCTCGGCTGTCTGCTCGCCGGCCTCGGCGCCGCGGTCGCGCCGCTCGCGTGGGCGCCGAAGGCGGCCATCAGCGTCGACGGCGGGCTGGAGGGCCATGCGCGCGACATGAGCGTGCTCTACGTCGACCTCCCGCTCATCGTGCTCGGCGGTGCGCTCGTGCCCGCTCTGGCCTGGGCGCTGACCCGGCGGTGTACGCACCGGCCCTGGGCCCCCGTCCTCGTCGCGGTGACCGCCCTCGGGCTCGGGATCGGAGGGCTCCTGGAGTGGTGGACGCCCGAGCATCCGGCGAACCCGGGTGACGGGCCGGGGATGTGACGCCCCGGGCCGGTGCCCGCGCCGTCCTGGGCGGGAGTACGGTGCCGAGCACGGCTGCGGTCGGCGGCGGAGGGGGCTGCGGTGCGGGCAGGTACGTCAGGTATGGCAGGTGCACGCGCGTGGAGTGTGCGGCGCAAGGTGACGGTCTACGTGGTCGCCCAGATGGTGGCGGTGGGTGGGTTGCTCGCCGTGTGCCTGGGAGCGGATCTGGATGTTCCCGTGCCGTTCGTGGTCGCGGGGTGCGTCGGCCCCGCCGTGGGCGGCCTGGTGGGGTTGCTCAACGCCACGAAGGGGCGCTCCGGAAGCGGCGGCCCGGGCGACTGAACGCGGGCAGTGGCACGGGCCCGTCCGCCGGTCCTCGTTACGCCTTCGAGCGCCCGGGAATCACGCCGGCGCGGCCGGTTCCGGTACGCGCGCCCGCTCGGACCGCCCGAGGGTGAACCACACCGCCTTGTGGCCGGGCAACCGGTCGTCCAGCGACGTGGTGCCCCAGGCCAGGGCCAGGCTCTCCACGATCAACAGGCCGCGTCCGCCGGGTTGGTCGAGTCCGGGGTGCCGGGCGGCGAGGGCCTGGACGGTGAGTGGGTCGTAGTCCGCGACGGAGATGGTGACCCGCTTCCGGTTCACCGCCACATGCACTCGAACCAGTGACGAACTGGTGTGCCGGTACGCGTTGGTGACCAACTCCGTGACGCAGAGCCTCGCGTCGTCCACGAGTTCGCCGCGCTGCTCCCGCCCCAGCAGCGACGCGACGAACTCCCTCGCGATACGTGCTGCCGAGGCGGTGTTCGGCAGTGTGAGCCGGTAACGCTCTCCGCCGAGCGGGTCGGGCGGTGCGGGGATCGGGGTGGCGGTGGTCATGTGCGTACTCCCGTCGCGGATCGGTGGACTGCGTCTACGCGGCGCTGCTGAGCCGTGGCCTGGGCCGCCTGGGATTTCAACCCATTGTGATGCGGCTGCACTTCGGAAATGAACGCTTGGCGTGTCAGCGATCGAACCGTAGCGCATGTCTAACGCGTTGTACGGTGAAACGTAACTGTGTTGACGTGTTGGGTCCTGTCGCGTTGACGGTCCAGACTGGGATCCAACAGAAGGGGAACCGATGCCATCAAGGAAGGCGCCCACGTCCCGGCAGCGACGGCTGGGTACGGAGCTGCGGCGCATTCGGGAGCGCACCGGGATGTCGCTCACCGCAGCGGCGGAACTGCTGGGTACGGATCGAACCACCATCAGCAACGTCGAGTCCGGCCGTTTCGGGGTGAGTGCCGAGCGTGTGCGGACCTGGGTCGGCACCTACCGCTGCCCGGATCCTGCGTACATCGAGGCGCTGGCAGGCATGGCGGCCGAGCGCACACACGGATGGTGGGAGGACTACCGGAGCAACATGGCGGCTGCGGCCCTTGACCTTGCCGAGCTTGAGCACCATGCGGTGGCTATCCGGTCGGTCCAGATCATGTATATGCCCGGTCTGCTGCAGACCGAGGACTATGCGCGCGCGGTGTTTGCGGAGACAGTGCCGGCGCCGAGCCCGGCGCGACAGCGGCGGCAGGTGTCGTTCCGACTTCGGCGTCGGGATGTCCTCGACCGGGACGACCCGCCCATGTGTACGTTTCTCGTTCACGAGGCTGCTCTGCGGATGACTTACGGCGGCTCGTCCGTGGCACGCGGGCAGATCGACTACCTGCTGAAGGCGTCGGATCGCGACAACGTCATCGTCCGCGCCATCCCCTTCGCGGCGGGCGGCTTTCCGCATGCCAGCAGTTCGGCATACTACGTTCACGGGTCAGTCCGGCAGCTCGATACGGTCCAGACGGACACGGTGATGGGATCGGGCTTTGACGACGCTGAGGCGAACCTCGAGAACTGGCGAGTTGCACTCGATCGGACCGAGGAGAAGGCGCTCGATCCGGAGAGTTCGAGGGACTTCATTCGCAAGATCGCAGATCAAGTGTGAAGGCGTGAGTGTGATGGAAATTCGATGGCGCAAATCCTCCAAATCCTCGAACGCGGAGGGTGCCGATTGCCTTGAACTCGCCCGGGTGCAGGGCGAGATCTGGCTGCGAGAGAGTGACAGTCCGGAAGTCGTGGTCCGGACGACGCCCGCCAAGCTTCGCGCGTTCCTCGGGGGCGTGAAGGATGGAGAGTTCGACGACTTGACCTGAGTATCCGCAGATCAGGGGCGGTTTCTACCCAAGTAGGTGGAAGCCGCCCTTTTCGTTGCCGCCACGTCCGGGGGTGAGTCAACCTCACCCTTTAGACGTCATTTGCTTGAAGTGCAGACACTCCGCGCGCTAGCTTCTCGGAGTGCGGCCATCGGCTGCTCTTCTCCTCGACGTGAACCGTCAGTTGAGGGGAAGGTGTCAGGCTGCCCTTGCCGCGCTCAGCGGGCCGGGTGAGGTGTGAGCCGACCTCTTTTGCGCGCGACTGGAGGCCACCCCGTGCACGACTCGCTCCCGCCGTCCGTGATCCCACCGCATCTCTTCCGCTGCGAACGGGTCACCTACAGCACGGTCGAAGCCGACCAGATCGTGGACGCGGCGCACTACACCACCGACACTCCTCTGGAAGCGATCCGTTGGGTCCAGAGGCAGGTGCGTGACTTCGTCGCGCAACTCCCGCCCGGTGAAGCGGTGCAGGCCCGGCGCTGGGACGAGGGTGGCGGCTGCATCGGGTCGCTTGCCGCGCTCCACCGGGGCGAGGCGTGCGGGTTCACCCTCCGGCACGGTGACTTCTGGAGCGAGTGGAACTTACGCCCCCGGGGCGAGGGGGATGTGTTCGCCGAGCGGGCCGAGGGTCGCGGATCGCGTTGTGAGGGCGCGGAGTTGTTCCTCCGGATGCCCGACGACTTCGGCCTGCCCGACCAGCTTTGATTCTCCGAGCTGCGAATCTCCGGGCCGTGGTTCACCGCCCAGGGGTGAGTCGGGGGCGAGTCAGGGGCGCGTCAACGTAACGGCCCGACCCGTCAGGGGTGCATGAAAGGCCGCACGTCAGGGGCGTCAGGCGTCCCTAACGTCGACCCGTGGAGAACCGGAAGCGAACCGGTGGCACGGAGCCGACGTGGCCACGGCGTGGCTCTCCACGGGGCGGGGTGGTGCGCGAGACCCAGGACGCGTGGTGCCGCGCGGTCGCCCGGCTCGTCCGTACGGTCCGGTCGGTGCCGGCGCGCGGCCGTCGCCTCCCCTCCCGGGACAGCGACGGCCGAACGTGCCGTCGCCCGCGACCAGACGAGAGTCAGGGACCCTGGTGCATTCGTACGAGACACCGTCCGAGAAGTCCGCTCGGACCCCATCGCCGCGCCCGCAGCTCCACCGCGCCGGGCCGGGTACCGTACTCACCGCCACGACCGCCACGACCGCCGCGTCGCTGCTCAACCTCCAGCGCCTGGCGGGCAATGCCGCGGTGACCCGGGCGCTGGCAGGGGAGCACGAGCACGGCGTCGGATGCCACCACGGCATCCCGGTGCAGCGGTCGTCGGTCCTCGACGTGCTGCGGACACCCGGCTCCCCCGTGGACCCGCGCATCCGCGCCAAGGCCGAACAGGGCCTGGGTACGGACCTCAGCGACGTACGGGTGCACAGCGGCCCCGAGGCGCCTCGCTCGGCGACCGAACTCGGGGCCCGCGCCTACACCTCCGGCCGGCACATCGTCGCCGGTGAGCAGGGCATGGACGAACACACCCTGCTGCACGAACTGACCCACACCTGGCAGCAGCAGTGCGGCCGGGTCGCGGGCACCGACAACGGCACCGGTCTGCGCGTCTCCTCGCCGGGCGACCGCCACGAGAACGAGGCGGAGTCGTACGCCCACCTCCTGGCGAAGGTGCCTGCGCGGCCGTCGGGCGCCGGTGAGCGCGTCGGCGGCGAGCGGGCGGTGCCCGCGCCCGTGCACGCCGGACCGTCGGTTCAGCGAGCACCCGCGCGCGACGAAGAAGGCGGGGGAACTCAAGCGGGCGAGAACGAGTCGACGAAACGCTTGCTCAAGCTGGCCGCCAACGTGATTCCCGAGTCCGTTCCGCTCATCGTGCAGGCGATCGGTAACGCGATGGGGGAGAAGGGCACCAAGGTCTATGCGAGCGGGGTCGCGCTGAACGGCGCCGTGGGGCTGGGCGAGATCATCCGGGGGTGCCACAGGCTCCGGCAAGGGATGGACCTGCCCAGCGCGTGTCGCATCCTGTTCGGCGCCATGAACCTGGCCGGAGCGGTCACGTACGGCGTCAGCCAAGTCCTCGAACCGGACAAGAAGACCATCGCCTCCGCGGTGGGCGCCGCGGTGCAGGGTCTGTCCTACATCGGAATCATCGTCACCGCCACGCACATCGTCGTGGAGGACGCCGTGAAACTGGAGCGGTTCAGGGCGGAGGAATCGGTCGGTATGTCTTCCGCCGTCTCCTTGCATTCGGGGCAGAACCAGCCGCGCCGGAGAAGAGGCTCATCTCCCGACGACCCCGTCACGCCCCCGCGCCCCTCCGTGGCTCCGCGCCTTCCCATGCCGGACTTCGGGGAGCCCGGTCTCGGCCTCACCTGACGCCCGTCCTCGCCCCGTCCCTCAGCCGATCTCCGGCGGCGGCGTAGGAGCACCCGGCAGCCGGATGACCGCCTCTGTGCCGTCGCCGTCGCCTGCCGGGCGCAGGGAGACCTCGCCGCCGGACTGCTGGACCGAGCGGGCGACGATCGACAACCCGAGTCCGGAGCCGGGTAGTTGGCGGGCGGAGGGGGAGCGCCAGAAGCGTTCGAAGACGTGCGGGAGGTCGTCGGCGGGGATGCCGGGACCGTGGTCGCGGACCTTCAACTCGCCTCGGTTCAAAGTCACTTCGATGGATCCCCGGGGCGGGCTGAACTTCACCGCGTTGTCGAGGATGTTGACGATCGCCCGCTGGAGGGCGGCCGGTTCGCCGCGTACGTACCAGGGGGCCAGCTCGGCGGTGATGGTCAGCTCGGGGCCGCGCAGCCGGGCGCGTTGCAGGGCGGTACGGGTGATGTCGTGCAGGCCCACGACCTCCAGCGGGCCGGGCTGGGCGGCGTCCGGGCGGGCCAGCTCCTGGAGGTCGCCGATGAGCGCGGCCAGCTCCGTCATCTGGGCGGTGACCGAGGCCATCAGGGCCTTGCGGTCGTCGGGCGGGATGGCCCGGCCGGTCTCCTCGCTGCGGGCCAGCAGCTCGATGTTGGTACGGAGCGAGGTCAGCGGGGTGCGCAGTTCGTGGCCCGCGTCGGCGATCAGCTGCGACTGGCGGTCGCGGGAGGTCGCGAGCGAGGCGGTCATCGAGTTGAAGGAACGCGACAGCCGGGCGATCTCGTCCTCGCCCTCCACCGGGATGCGGACGGTCAGGTCCTCGGTGCGGGCCACGTGCTCGACCGCCAGGGTCAGTTCGTCCACCGGGCGCAGCCCGGAGCGGGCGATCCACATGCCCGCCGCCCCGGCGGCGACGACGCCGATCCCGGAGACGACGAGGAGCAGCCAGGCGAGCGCGGAGAGCGGGTCGTCGATCTCGCTCATCGGGCGGCCGATGGTGACCGCGTAGTCGGTGGGGGGCCGGGTGATCAGGTGGTAGGTGTAGACCCGCATCCGTACGCCGTTCTCGGCGGTCTCGGTATGCAGGGTGTAGGGCTCCCGGCCTTCGGCCACCGCGATGTCGGCTTCGGTCACCGGGAGTTGGGCGTCCTCGTCGCCGGCGCAGACGGTGCCTCTCGAATTGATGACCTGGACGGAGACGCCGCCCACGAAGGGGGGCATCTGCTGCTGGTTACCGCTGTCGCAGGAGGCGAGCAGACCGGTCACGTCGTCCACCCGCGAGCTGCGCAGCGACTCGTCCATGCGCTCTTCCAGCTGCTGCTTGGTCACGAACCAGCAGGCCACCGCGACCGCCGCCACCGCGACGGCCACCGCGAGGGCGACGAGCAGGGCGAGGCGGGAGCGGAGCGGCAGGGTGCGGAGCCTGCGGACCAGGCGCCTCACCCCTCACCTCCGGCACGCAGGGCGTACCCCACGCCGCGCACGGTGTGCACGAGGCGGGGTTCGCCGCCGGCCTCGGTCTTGCGGCGCAGGTACATCACGTACACGTCCAGGGAGTTGGAACTGGGCTCGAAGTCGAAGCCCCAGACGGCCTTGAGGATCTGTTCGCGGGTGAGGACCTGGCGCGGGTGCGCGAGGAACATCTCCAGCAGGGTGAACTCGGTACGGGTCAGCTCGACGGGGCGGTTGCCCCGGGTGACCTCGCGGGTGGCGAGGTCCATGCGCAGGTCGGCGAAGGAGAGCACGTCGTCGTCGGAGATGTCCGCGCCCTGCTGCGCCGCCGCGTAGGAGCTGCGGCGCAGCAGGGCACGGATACGGGCGAAGAGCTCGTCCAGCTCGAAGGGCTTGACGAGGTAGTCGTCGGCGCCCGCGTCGAGACCGGTGACCCGGTCGCCCACGGTGTCGCGGGCGGTGAGCATGAGGATGGGGGTGGTGGTCCCGGTGGCCCGGATGCGGCGTGCGGCGGTGAGGCCGTCCATCCGGGGCATCTGGATGTCCAGCACGATGAGGTCGGGGTGGTACGCCTCGGCCTTGGTGAGGGCGTCGTAGCCGTCGACCGCGACCTCGGTGGCGTACCCCTCGAACGCGAGGCTGCGCTGGAGCGCCTCGCGTACGGCGGGTTCGTCGTCGACGATCAGGATGCGCTGCGGATCGTCTTCGGCGGGGCTCATCGCTCGGCGTCCTCTTCTCGGCTCGGCTGCGCGGAGCAGCTGTGGGTGGTCTCAGCCTCGCACGCCGGGCGGTGGGACCAGGGGTTCGGCGGTGATCAGGAGGCGTCGCCGGAACGCAGGTTCTCCAGGTCGGCCTTGACCGTGTCGACGGGGATGGCGAAGCCGAGGCCGACGCTGCCGGCGCTGGAGCCGCTGGTGCTGCTGGACGAGCTGGGGCTGTACATCGCGGAGTTGATGCCGATGATCTGGCCGTTCATGTTGATCAGCGCGCCGCCGGAGTTGCCCGGGTTGAGCGAGGCGTCGGTCTGGAGCGCCTTGTAGGTGGTGGTGGAGGAGCCGGTGTCGCCGTTGAACTGCTGGCCGCCGAACTCGAAGGGCCACTGCTCGCTGCCGCTGCCGCCCTGGCTCCCGCCGAAGCCGCCGAACCCGCCCGAGCCGCCGGAGCCTCCGGAGCTGTCCGAGCCGCTGGAGCTGGAGTCGCTCTCCTCCTTGGCGACGGTGACGTCCCGGTCCAGCGCGGAGATGATGCCGCTGGTGACGGTGCCGGTCAGGCCCTCGGGGGAGCCGATCGCCACGACCTGGTCGCCGACCGCGACGTTGGAGGAGTCGCCGAGGGTGGCGGTCTTCAGACCGCTCGCGTTCTCCAGCTTGATGAGGGCGAGGTCCTTGTCCGGGTCGGTGCCGACCACGTTCGCGGTGTAGCTCTTGCCGGTGGAGAGGGTCACCTTGATCTCGGAGGCGCCGGTGATCACGTGGTTGTTGGTGACGATCTCGCCGTCCGAGGTGACGACCACGCCGGAGCCGGTGGAGTCGCCCGCGGTGGAGGTGGCACCGATCTCGACGATCGCGGGGGAGACGGCGGCAGCGACCCCGGCGACGGTGCCCGCGCTGCCGGCCGAGACGGTGGTGCCGCTGACGACGCTGCTCGCGCTGGTGGAGCCGGAGCCGTTGTCCGCGAGGCCGCCGACCAGGGTGGCGGTGCCGCCGCCGATCGCCGCCGCCGCGATGGCGACCGCCGCGAGGAGCGCGTAGGGCCGCTTCACCTTCCGCGCGGGCTCCTGGGGGAGCGGTGCGGGAGCGGGGTAGCCCGCGTACTCGGGGAAGTCCGAGAACCCGCCGCCGCCCGCGCCGCCTGCCGCGCCGCCCGGCCACACGGTGGTCTGCGGGTCCACGGCGATCGGCTGGGCCGGCTCGTACGCCGGGGGCGGCGGGTACGCGCCGCCGGCGGCCGGCTCCGGTGCGGGGTGCGACTCGGTGCCGTACGAGTCGTTGCCGTACGTGGGATACGTCGGGTACTCGCCGCTCGGGCGGTGGCTCTCAGTCATGAGGAAAGCGTGTCCGCGGAACATGAGAGGAGCCTGAGCCCCCGCTGAGAAGCCGGGCAGAACCTCGTAGGGCCCGGATAAGCGGAGGCCGGAGGCGGCTTTCCCACGGAGTGCGCGGGTTTACGGGGTGCGCGGGCTCAGGGAGTGCGCGGGCTCAGCGCGTGCGCGGGCTCGTTACGGCGTGCGCGGGCTCGTTACGGCGTGAGCGGCGAGGGTTCGCCGCAGCCGCAGGAGCGCCGCACCACCAGCGCGGAGGGGAACTGCTTCAGCCGCTCGCGGCGGGAGCCGGAGACACGCAGCGAGTCGTCGAGCACCAGGTCGACGGCGGCCCGCGCCATCGCCGGGCGGTCCGAGAAGACCGTGGTCAGCGGCGGGTCGGTGAGCCCGGCTTCCTTGACGTCGTCGAAGCCCGCCACCGCCAGCTCGCCGGGCACGTCGATGCGCAGCTCGCGGGCGGCCCGCAGGACGCCGATGGCCTGGTCGTCGGTGGAGCAGAAGATGGCCGGCGGCCTGTCCGGACCGGCGAGCAGCCCGAGCGCCACCTGGTAGGCGTCGTAACGGTTGTACGGGGCCTGGAAGAGGCGGCCCTCGGTGGAGCGGCCCGACTCGTGCATCGCCCGGCGCCAGCCCTCGACGTGGTCGGCGACCGGGTCGCCGACGGACGGGGTGGACTCCACGCCGCCGAGGCAGGCGACGTACTCGTAGCCGTGTTCCAGCAGGTGGCGGGTGGCGAGCTGGGCGCCGCCGACGTCGTCGGTGACCACCGCGACGTCGTCGATCGCCTCGGGGCGCTCGTGCAGCAGCACCACCCGGGCGTCCCACGCCTCTATCTCGGCGGCGGCCCGTTCGCTGGGGCCCTGACTGACCAGGATCAGCCCGGAGACCCGCATGCCGAGGAACGCCCGGAGGTAGTGGACCTCGCGCTCGTCGCGGTAGTCGGAGTTGCCGACGAGGACCATTTTCCCGCGCTCGGCGGCGGCCTGTTCGACGGCGTGCGCCATCTCCGCGAAGAACGCTTGCCGGGCGTCCGGCACGATCATTCCTATGAGGTCGGTCCGCCTCGACGCCATCGCCTGGGCAACCCGGTCGGGCCGGTAGCCCAGCTCCTTGATGGCGGCGAGTACCCGCTCGCGCGTGGCCGGGGCGACCGGCCTGGGTCCGTTGTTGATGACGTAGCTGACGACCGCGGTCGACGTACCCGCCAGTCTTGCCACATCGTCCCGCGTCACCTTGGCCACGCGCGGCAGTCTACGCGGATGGAACTACCTCTTCACAGGCTCGACCACGGGTTCCTCGGCGACCTCCGCCGACTCGGGTTTCTCCGACGGCCGGTCCGGCTGCGAGCCGCCCCGCTGGGCCGGTTCCTGGGCCGGCTGCTTCCGGTCGGCCTTCTCCGGTGCGACGAAGCGGTAACCGACGTTGCGGACCGTGCCGATGAGCGACTCGTGCTCGGGGCCGAGCTTGGCGCGCAGCCGCCGTACGTGGACGTCGACCGTGCGCGTACCGCCGAAGTAGTCGTACCCCCAGACCTCCTGGAGCAGCTGGGCGCGGGTGAAGACCCGGCCCGGGTGCTGCGCGAGGTACTTGAGCAGCTCGAACTCCTTGAAGGTCAGGTCCAGGACCCGGCCCTTGAGCTTCGCGCTGTAGGTCGCCTCGTCCACGGAGAGGTCACCGTTGCGGATCTCCATGGGGGAGTCGTCGGCGGTGATCTGCTGCCGTCCGGTGGCGAGCCGGAGCCGGGCCTCGACCTCGGCGGGACCCGCTGTGTCCAGCAGCACGTCGTCGATGCCCCAGTCGGCGGTGACGGCCGCGAGACCGCCCTCGGTGACGACGAGGATCAGCGGACAGCCGGGTCCGGTGGAGCGGAGCAGCTGGCAGAGGGAGCGGACCTGCGGGAGGTCCCGCCGTCCGTCGACCAGGATGACGTCGGCACTGGGGGTGTCGACGAGAGCGGGTCCCTCGGCGGGGGCCACCCGCACGCTGTGGAGCAGAAGACCGAGGGCGGGGAGCACCTCCGTCGACGGTTGAAGGGCATTCGTCAGGAGCAGCAGTGAGCTCATCGCCGCTCACCTGCCTCGGTCGTCGGTCGATCGTGGTGCACGTTTCGCTCGCCCATTACGTCGGTCCTCCTCGTTCCCTCTGAGAGGGGCACTCCCGGGTCGTGCCCGGGGGAGATGCGGCATCACTTCGTACTGCACGGCTGTACGACCACACCTTGCGGTATTCGTCATACAGGTTTTACGGCTGCGGCCCCGCGCCCTGGGGTCGCTGAGCTTGTTGAAACGTCTCCGTAACAACGCGCGGAAAGCACAAAAGGATCCGGGGGCTGCTCTGCCCGGATCCTCTTCGCAGCAGAATAGCCCACATGAGTTCACTCTCCGAGGGTCGATTCGTGAGTTCTTCTGTTCCCTTGATCACGCGAACCCCTCAGTACGCCACATTGCTCACCGATGACGGGGTCCCGGTGGAGGCGGTGTACGAGCCGTGTACGGCAGGTGCCGTGCCGGGTGCCACAGGGGTCGCGGAGCAGACGGCGATCGTGGTCGCACACGGTTTCACCGGCGCCCTCGACCGGCCCGCCGTCCGGCGTGCCGCGAGGGTGTTCCTGCAGCGTGCGGCCGTGGTGACCTTCTCCTTCCGGGGCCACGGAAAGTCCGGCGGAAAGTCCACCGTGGGGGATCGCGAGGTCCTCGATCTGGCCGCCGCGGTGGCCTGGGCGAGATCTCTGGGACACCGCAGAATCGTTACGGTCGGGTTCTCCATGGGGGGTTCCGTGGTTCTCCGGCAGGCCGCTCTGTATACGAAGGAATCCGTAGACGGAGAGGGGGCCGTTCGGGGGGTGGTGAAATCCTCCGTTCCTGCCGGGGGTCTCGCCCAGGGCCTCGCTCCCGGCCCTGCCGCGGGTCTTGCCGCGGGTCCTGCCGCGGGCTTCGCCCACGTCGACGCCGTGATCTCGGTCAGCTCCCCGGCCCGCTGGTACTACCGGGGCACCGCGTCGATGCGCCGGCTGCACTGGCTGGTCACCCGCCCCACCGGACGGCTGGTCGGCCGGTACGGGCTGGGCACCCGCATCCACGACGAGGACTGGGACCCGGTGCCGCTCTCCCCGGTGCAGGCGGTCCCGCTGATCGCGCCCGCCCCGCTACTGGTGGTGCACGGCGACCGGGACCCGTACTTCCCGCTGGACCACCCCCGGATGCTGGCCGACGCGGCGGCCGAGGGCGCCGCCGAGCTGTGGCTGGAGCGGGGCATGGGACACGCCGAGAACGCGGCGGACGAGACCCTGCTCGGCCGGATGGCGGATTGGGCGGTCGGCGGGTGACCCATCATGGACAGCGCGCGCGGCACGTCCGGGCGCGGAGTTCCGCGTGACCCATGTGGCGTGTGCGACGTGTGTGATGCGTGTGACGAGACGACGGACGGACGACGAGAGGGGTGCCGCCATGGCGGCGGGCACGATCCGCTACTGGGCCGCGGCCAAGGCCGCCGCGGGCACGGCCGAGGAGCCGTACGCGGCGACGACACTGGCCGAGGCGCTGGACGACGCGCGGAGACGTCACCCCGGAGAGCTGGTGCGCGTGCTCACGAGGTGCTCGTTCCTGATCGACGGCGATCCGGTCGGGACACGGCGGCATGAGACGGTACGCCTTGCCGAGGGCGGCACGGTCGAGGTGCTCCCGCCGTTCGCAGGAGGGTGAACCGGAGACGATGAGCAGCGCACAGAACAGGGACCAGAGCGGCGCCCGGCCGCAGGGCCAGGAGCCGTACCCGTACGGCGACGGCGCCGAGGCGTACCCCGGGCACGCCTACCCGGACCAGCCGTACGCCGCCGAGGACATCGGGTCCACGCAGACCTGGCAGGCCCAGACCTGGGACACTCAGTACCAGCCCACGGTCCAGCCGCAACAGCAGTTCCAGCAGCCCCAGCAGTCCTTCGGGCAGCCGCAGCCCGAGCAGTCCTACGGGCACGCGCAGCCCCAGCAGCAGTACGGGCAGGCCGCCCCGCAGGCGTACGGGCAGGCCCCGTCGCCTTACGGGCAGCCGCAGCAGGCGTACACGCCGCAGCAGGCGTACACGCCGCAGCAGGCGTACGCCCCGCAGCAGGGACCGCAGCGGGCATGGGGGCAGCCCCAGCAGCAGGCGTCCTCGCAGCCCCGGCCGCAGCCGCAGCAGGCCGCGCCCGACGCGGAGCAGACGGCCTTTCTGCCGCCCGTCACCGGGGCGCAGGCTCCCGTGTCGGGTTCGTACCCGCTGCCCCCCGAGGTCCCGGTGGCTCACCGGGCCCCGGCGTCCCCGGCTCCCGCCGCGGAGCGGTTCGGCGCGTCCGGCCCGTACGCACCGGCAGCCCCGGCGGCATCCGCCGCGCCCGCGCCGGCTCCGGCTGCGGCACAGCCCGGCACGGACGGGTACGGCGCTCCCACCACGGTCGGGAACACCCGGATCACCGACGCCCAGCGCGCCCGCGCCGAGGGCCGGTCGCCGATCATCGCGCCGGGCACGCAGCCCGCCGCGCTGACCGCCGTCCTCGCGCTGCTGCTGGCGGTCGGTGCCTCGGTCGGCCAGTACGCGCTGGCCGTACCGCTGGTGCTGCTCCAGGCCGTCACGGCGGCCGGGTGGTTCCGGCTCAACGGCATGTGGCCGGCCAGGCAGGGCATCGCGCTGGCTTTCCTCGGCGGGTTCGTCGCGGACATCGCGCTGCTCGCCGCCGGCCGTGAGCACGGCCCGGCCGCCCTGCTCGGCACGCTCGGGGTGTGGGTGCTGCTCACCCTCGTGCTCCAGCTGCGGAGCCACGCGGGGGCCGACGAGCGCATGTACGGGCTGATGGCCACCGTCGTGTCGGCGGCCTTGGCCGTGCTGGCGGGCGGGTACCTCGCGGCGGACCCGGACGTGGTGGTCGCGGGCTCGGTCGCGGTCGCCGCCGCCGCGCTCGTCCGCGCGCTGCCGCTTCCCGGACCGGCCTCCGTGGCCGGGGCGCTGGTCGCGGCCGCCGCACTGGGTGCGGTGGCGGGCTCGCTGGCCGGGATCGGTCTGGCGGGTGCGGTGCTGTCGGGTGTCGCGGCGGGTGTCTGCGCCCTCGTCGGACTTCGGGCGGCCAGTTACGACTACCCGTCCCGGTTCGTCCACATGACGGCCGGTGTGGCGCTGCCGCTCACCGCCGCGGCCCCGGCCGTCTACCTGGTGGGCCGGATGATCGGCTGACGGTCCGCCGATCCTTCCGGGAACCGACCGGGTACCCCGCTTCGTCGCTCACTCCGGGCTTTCCGCGGCCGTGTCAGGCCGTTGGGAAGCCCGGAGTCCGTCGGCGAGAGTGGGAGAAGAACAGGCATGCGCGCACTGCGAATACTGCTGATCGTCGTGGTGGTTCTGGGGGGCCTGTTCGTGGCCGTCGACCGCATCGCGGTCCACTTCGCCGAGAACGAGGCGGCGGACCGGGTCGAGTTCACCGGCGCCACGGCCGCCTCCACCGAGGTCTCGATCCACGGCTTCCCCTTCCTCACCCAGATCGCGGGCCGGGACCTCGACCAGGTCGACGTCGTTCTCAAGGGCATCCAGGCCGGCGCCGCCGGGGACACCATCCGGATCAGCGAGCTGCGCGCCGAGCTCGACCGGGTCGTCATCGGCGAGGGGTACTCCAGCGCCAGGGCCGGTCTGGTCAAGGGCACCGCGGTGGTCAGTTACGCGGACGTGTCCGCCGCCGCCGAGGACGGCATCACCGTGCAGTACGCGGACAACGGCAAGGTCAAGGTCACCGGCTCCGTGAACGTGCCGGGCCTCGGCGACGTGAGCCGCAGCGTGGTCTCCTCGGTGACCCTGGTCGACGGCCGTACCGTCAGGGTCCGCGCGGACGAGGTGCCGGCCGAGGGCATCCCCGGCCTGGAGCAGCTGGTGCGGACCCGTACCGACTTCGAGCGGAGCCTCGGCGGGCTGCCCGACGGCGTGGTGCTGAAGAAGATCGAGGCAGGCCCGGAGGGCCTGGAGGTCTCGGTGGAGGCCACCGACATGGCCCTCGTGGGCTGACGCCCCGGGCCGACGGGGTTGGGCGGCGGCGCGCGGGGGCAGGGGACCGGATGGTGAGACGCCGGCGTCCGTACCGCAGATGGCAGCCCGGTCCGGGCGGGTCCGGTGGTTCCCGGGGAGGTGGATTCCCCTACTGAGTCTCGTATCGCGGACGTTACTGTCTCATCATCCGACATGCCGGTGACATCCCCGCCTCCGGCTCCCTACGATCGGACACATGAAACGACAGGCGGACCTCACGAAGCGGCGGGCAGTAGACCTGTGCCGCGTCGCCGCCATGCTCTGTCGCACCTTCTGAGCAGGACGTTTCCGTCCCGTCCCGCTTCCCTCCGGCCCCTCGACCGTTGAACCGTCGGGGCCGGCCCGTGCCCCCGGTGCACGCCCACGCCCGGCGTCCGCGTGCAGCCGCAGCACTTTCACTCCGCATGACACCGCCGCAGACTGCCCCGGAGGAGAACAGCATGAGCCGCACCGACGTACTGGTCGATGCAGACTGGGTCGAGGCCCACATCGACGACCCGCAGGTCGCCATCGTCGAGGTCGACGAGGACACCTCGGCGTACGAGAAGAACCACATCAAGAACGCCATCCGGATCGACTGGACGAAGGACCTCCAGGACCCGGTCCGCCGTGACTTCGTCGACCAGGCCGGCTTCGAGAAGCTCCTGTCGGAGAAGGGCATCGCCAACGACACGCTGGTGGTCCTCTACGGCGGCAACAACAACTGGTTCGCCTCCTACGCGTACTGGTACTTCAAGCTCTACGGCCACGAGAACGTCAAGCTCCTCGACGGTGGCCGCAAGAAGTGGGAGCTCGACTCCCGCGACCTGACCGACGCCGTCCCGGCGCGCCCGGCCACCGAGTACAAGGCCAAGGCCCAGGACGAGTCGATCCGCGCCTACCGCGACGACGTCGTGGCGGCCATCGGCACGCTGAACCTGGTCGACGTGCGCTCCCCCGACGAGTTCAGCGGCAAGCTGCTCGCCCCGGCGCACCTCCCGCAGGAGCAGTCGCAGCGCCCCGGCCACGTGCCCGGCGCCCGCAACATCCCGTGGTCGAAGAACGCCAACGACGACGGCACCTTCAAGTCGGACGACGAGCTCAAGGCCCTCTACGAGGACGAGCAGGTCGACCTGGCGAAGGACACCATCGCGTACTGCCGCATCGGCGAGCGCTCCGCGCTGACCTGGTTCGTCCTGCACGAGCTGCTCGGCCAGGAGAACGTCAAGAACTACGACGGCTCGTGGACCGAGTACGGCTCCCTCGTGGGCGTGCCGATCGAGCTCGGCGCCAACAAGTAATTCGCAGGACCCCCGACCCAGAAGGACTGAACACCATGTGTGGAGCAAAGGCCGGCGGCCCCGACGCTTCGACCATCAAGCCCGGCGAGACGACGATCCAGGGCAGCGTGACCCGTGACGGCGAGCCCGTCACCGGCTACGTCCGTCTGCTGGACTCGACCGGTGAGTTCACCGCCGAGGTCCCGACCTCGGCGACCGGGCAGTTCCGTTTCTACGCGGCCGAGGGGACCTGGACGGTCCGCGCGCTGGTTCCGGGCGGCAGCGCCGACCGCACCGTCGTCGCACAGACCGGTGGCCTCTCCGAGGTTGCCATCGCCGTCTGAGCGACGTGAGCCGCTGATCGGTGCGGGGCCCTGCGCGAGCGGGGTGCCCGCACCGGTGAGGCAGGGCCGGAGGGCCGTACCCCAGGGGGGTTGGACGCCACCTGTGACAGAAGGGGTACGGCCCTTCGTGCTGCCCGGGGGCGATCGGTCGCGCCGGGCCCGGGGGACAGCCCTTACGCTGGAGGTATGTACGCCCGGCGCCGGCGCGGCTATTTCCTGCTGATGGGCGGATGCGTCGTCCTCTTCGTGTCCGCCTGGGCCGTCGTGCGCCTCTGGTCGATGCCGGTCGCCGTGGGGATGTGCGTGGTCGCCATGGTCATCCCGCCGGTCGCGGCGATGGTCGCCAACCGCCGTGGCCCCGAGGACCGTTGGTGGGACGAGCATCCGTCCGGCGATCCGAAGTCCGACGAGTGGTGGGACGAGCTGGACGACAGGAAGCGCCGCGGATACGACCGTTGACGCCGCCCCGCGCCCGACGGTCCGTCAGTAGACCAGTGCCTGGGCGTCGTCGGCCATCGCCTCCTGGACGAAGACCTGCGCCCCCGCGATCCGTACGCCCTCCAGGACGTCCCGCTCCGTGATGTCCCGCCGTGCCGCGCACTGGGTGCAGAGGGTGATCCGGCCGCCCGCCATGATCGACTCGATGAGGTCGGGCAGCGGTGCGGCGTGCGGGAGTTCGAAGTCGGCGGCGCGGCCGGGCAGGGCGAACCAGGCCGACTCCCCGGTCAGCCAGAGCGAGACCTCCACGCCACTGGCGACGGCGACCGCCGCCACCGTGAACGCCTGCGAGCACCGCTCGGCGGAGTCGGCCCCTGCGGTCACCTTGATCACGAGCTTCTTCGGCATATGCCGAACTGTAACCGTCGGCCGCGCAACCCCTTCTGCGACCTGTGGGTCAGTTGTGTGCGCAGGTAATGGAACCCGCGCCTCAGGTCTCTTATGGGGGGACCCTTTTGGAACCGAAAGACACCGATTCCGGCGATGTCGTCCAGTCGCCGGACGTGCCGCAGGCCGCGGAGCCCGGTGAGAACCTGACCCCGGCCGCTCCTTCCGCGCCCGTACCGCCCGCACCCGCGGATGTGCCGCCCGCGCCGGTGGCCGACGAGCAGGAAATCGCAGCCGAGAGCGCGACCGAGAGCGCTGCCGAGCCCGCCCCGGACACCGTCCGCCGCCGTCCGCGCGGACGCACCTCGCTCATCGTGCTGGCCGCCGCGGTGCTCGGCGTGGCCATCGGCGGGGCCGTGGGGTACGGCGTACAGGCCGACCGCGACCCGACCCCGCTGGGCCCGCTCGCGCATGCGCGGCTCGCCTACCCGACGAAGCCGGGCAAAGTCGCCGACCCGCTGCCGGTGGCCCAGGACCGCCAGGTGAAGACGGACGGTGACCTGACCAAGCTGCTGCTGCCCGCGCCCAAGGGCGCCGAGGTGGACGAGGACTTCGGCAGGGGCTTCCTGACCCTGTCCGACTACGCCTCGGAGTACGAGAGCCCCGACTACATGTTCGACGACCTGCTGGGCAGCGGCATCCGGCGCATCGCGGAGGCGTCCTGGAGCGAGGGCGAGAACCGCGAGACGAAGGTCGACCTCGTGCAGTACCGCTCCGACGACTCCCTCGGAGCCGCGGACCACTTCGCCTCGCAGATGAACTACCTGCCGTACGAGGACGGGGCGGACAACGACGGCGACCCCGTCAAGGGCAGCCTCGACGGCCGGTACTTCATCTACCCCGTCCACCGCGAAGCCGGATACCTGCCGATGTACGAGGCCAGGGCCATCGCGGTGCGCGGGGACATCGTGATGGACATCTCGGTCTTCGACTCCGAGCCGATCAGCAAGAAGACCATCCGGAGCCTGGCGGAGCGCCAGTTGGAGCGGCTGTGAACGACGAGAAGAACGAGGCCGTGCCCCCGGACGCCACACCCGGAGCGCCCTTCGAGGCCACGCCCGAGGCCACGCCCGACGCCGTGCCCGACGCCACGCCCGAGGCCACGCCCGACGCCGTGCCCCTCCCGGAGGCGGGGTCTTCCGAGGGGACCGGCGCCTCCACGGAGACCGGGGCTCCCGCTCCGGCGGCGAAGGCCGGTACCGGTCGGGTGATGCGGATGGCGCGGTACGTCGTGCCGGCCGTGGTCGTCCTCGGTGTGATCGCCGGCGCCGGCGTCTACACCAAGAACACCGTCGACTCGGCGGACCGCACCTCGCCCACCGTCCTCTGGCCCAAGGGCGCGCCGAAGGAGTCCCGGGCGGCGAAGGGCGAGGAGAAGGATCTCGGCAAAGCCGCCCTGGCGGGCCGGTACGACTCCGAACTCAGCAAGTTGCTCCTCCCGGCGACGGACGACTGGCAACTCGGCATGGACAACGGTGGGCTGAGCAACGACAGCGTGACCACCGGCAAGGAGGCCGCGACGGCCATCAAGCAGTCGGTCCACGGCCTGGCGGGCAAGGCCCGCCGGGAGTACGAGAAGCGCGTCGACCGGATGAAGATCCAGGGCATGGCCCAGCGGTCCTACGTGTCGTCCGAGATGACGGCCGTCATCGGCGTCGTGCGGATGAAGGACACCAAGGCGGTCCACGACCTGTGGTCCGCCGACACCGAGTTCATGGACGGGCTCGACATCTTCCGTGAGGGTCCGAAGATCAAGGGCTACAAGAAGGCCCTCTGCTTCCGCTACCCCAAGAACGAGGACGGGCTCGACGGCGTGATGTGCACGGCGTACGAGGACGAACTCCTCATCACCGTCGAGGCCGAGGGGACGGAACCGATGAGCATGTCCGACGTCGCCGGCCTGGTGAAGGACGAGCTCGACCACATCAAGTCCCCGGGGGAGTACATATGACCGAGCAGACGGTGACCCCGGAGCCGCAGGCCGACACGCCCGCGCCCGCTCCGGACCCGGCGGCGGCAAAAACCGCGCCCGCTCCGGCCCCGGTTCCCGCTCCGGCCCCGGTTCCCGCTCCGGCGGAGACCGTGCCCGCTCCGGCGCAGGTGCCGCCGGCCGGTCCGGCGACCGTACCGCCGCCGCCCCTCCCCGGGGGGCCGGCGCCCCTGGCGGCCCCGCCCGCCGGGTTCGTGCTCGTACCGGCGGGGAGCCCGGAGGGGCAGGAGCCTCCCGCGGGGCCCCGGAAGCCGCGGCGCGTCCTGCGTGCCGTCGCGCGCTGGACCGCCGCCGTACTGGTCTTCGGTGCCGCCTCGGCCGGGACCGCCTACGGGATCACCTCGATGGAGCGGACCGACGTACCCGGTCTCTCCACCGTGGGCGACGGCCGGTGGGACTACCCCGAGCTCGCGCTGCCCGCGCTTCCCCCCGGCAAGGCCCGCCCCTTCGACGCATCCAACGACGCGGAGATCCACTACGCCGACGTGCGGAAGCTGCTGCTGCCCGCCCCCGCCGGATCGGTGCCGGACAAGAAGCTCACCGGCGACTGGGTCCCCTCGGCGCAGTTCCTCTCGGAGTTCGCCGAGGACGACCGGTCCCACCTGGGCCAGGTCCTGACGGACTCCGCGCTGCGCCACACGGCGGCGCGCGGCTGGACCATGCCGGACGGCACCTCCTCCAAGATCTACCTGCTCCAGTTCAACTCGGTCGCGTTCGCCACCGACTTCGGCGACGAGCTGGCCATGCGCAACAGTGAGCAGCCGCTGCCCGCAGGCGTGGCGGGTCTGGTCCTGGACGACTCCTGGCCGGACGACACGATCTCGGCCGACGTCCAGCCGTACGTCTTCGACGAGGAGAAGCCGTACGACAAGGAGCACGTCCGGGTCGCGTACGTCATCGCGGGGGACATCGTCGCGATGATCGAGCAGTCCCGAGGGGGCGGCGGGAAGGCGGCGAAGGTGCCCTTCCAGCAGACGGTGATCCTCCAGGACCAGCTGCTCGGCTGAGCCCCGCCCGGCGCCCGCACCGCCCGGCACCGCGCGGACCTGAACGAGAGGGCCGGGCCCCTACCGACTAGGCTGGGGCCCGGCCCTGTATTGGCGCCATTGCCGTCATTCGCTCGTTACGAGGAGCTCTTCGTGCTTGAGGCATTCTTCGACACCCTGCTGGTCCTGGTCTGCGTCGGCGTCCTCGCCTTCGCCGCGGTGACCGTGAAGAAGCTGTACCAGGGCCAGCGCTGACCCTCGTCCACCTCCGCCATTCCCTCACAGATCGCCTGAGCCGCTCATGATCTCGATTCCGTCCGACCTTCACCGGGACCTCGTTCCGCTGGCGTTCCTGCTGGGCAACTGGGCCGGCGCGGGCGTCGCCGACTTCCCCGGCGACGAGAAGTGCAACTTCGGCCAGGAGGTCTCCTTCAGCCACGACGGCCGCGACTTCCTCGAATACGTCTCGCACTCCTGGGTGCTCGACGCCGAGGGCAACAAGGTCCGTCCGCTGGAGTCTGAGTCCGGCTACTGGCGCATCGACAAGGACCGCAAGGTCGAGATCGTCATGGTCCGCGACCAGGGTGTGGTCGAGGTCTGGTACGGCGAGCTGGCCGACCAGAAGCCGCAGATCGACGTCGTCACCGACGCGGTCGCCCGCACCGCGGCCTCCGGCCCGTACAGCGGCGGCAAGCGCCTCTACGGCTACGTGAACAGCGACCTCATGTGGGTCGGCGAGAAGGCCACCCCCGACGTCGAGCTGCGCCCGTACATGTCGGCGCACCTCAAGAAGGTCGTGACCCCGGAGGAGGTCCAGGAGATGGCGAAGAGCCTCGGCGACCTCCCGGACGACGGCATCGCCTTCTTCAAGTAGGCCGCCTTCTCCGAGCGGGCCGCTCCCCGCGCGATACGGGCCACCGGCATCCTTCTGAGCGCAGGAGGATGCCGTGCGGAGCGCCGTACACTGGGCCCGTGGTGAGCACCGACTGGAAGACCGACCTCCGGCAGCGCGGTTACCGGCTCACGCCGCAGCGACAGCTGGTGCTGGAGGCGGTCGAAGCGCTGGAGCACGCGACTCCCGACGACATCCTCTGCGAGGTGCGCCGGACCGCGTCCGGGGTCAACATCTCCACGGTCTACCGGACCCTGGAGCTCCTGGAGGAGCTCGGGCTGGTGAGCCACGCCCACCTCGGCCACGGCGCCCCCACCTACCACCTCGCCGACCGGCACCACCACATCCACCTGGTCTGCCGCGACTGCTCGGACGTCATCGAGGCGGACACCGAGGTGGCCGCCGAGTTCACCGCCAAGCTCCGCGAGACCTTCGGCTTCGAGACGGACATGAAGCACTTCGCGATCTTCGGCCGGTGCCGCGACTGCCGCGCCGGCGGTGCGGAGCCCGCGGACGCCGAGCGGAGCTGAGCGGCCCCGGAGCGGACCCGCGCGGCCGCGGGCGCCCGGCCCCACGGCCAGGAGGCGCGCGCCGTACGCTGGTCGCATGAAGAGCCCCCTGCTGTCCCTGCCCGGCGCCGTCCCCGCCGAAGGCCGCGACGAAGGTGTCGCCGCGCACTACGGCGACCTGTTCCGCGAGCAACGCGCCCTCGCCGGCGGCGACGGGTTCGTCGACCTGTCGCACCGGGGCGTCGTCACCGTCACCGGCGACGACCGGCTGAGCTGGCTCCACCTGCTGCTCACCCAGCACGTCACCGACCTCGCGCCGAACACGGCGACCGAGGCGCTGATCCTCTCCGCCAACGGTCACATCGAGCACGCCCTCTACCTCGTGGACGACGGCTCCACGGTGTGGATGCACGTCGAGCCGGGGACCCGCGCGGACCTGGTGGCGTACCTGGAATCGATGAAGTTCTTCTACCGGGTGGAAGTCGCCGACCGCACCGAGGACTTCGCCGTGGTGCACCTCCCGGCCGGTTCCATCACCGAGGTGCCCGAGGGCCTCGCGGTGCGCGAGGAACCGCACGGCCGCGACGTGTTCCTGCCGCGCGCCGACCTGGAGGCGTACACCGCCCAGGCGGGTCCGGCCGCGGGCATCCTGGCGTACGAGGCGCTGCGCGTGGAGGCGCACCGCCCGCGCCTGGGCTTCGAGACCGACCACCGGACCATCCCGCACGAGCTGGGCTGGATCGGCACGGCGGTCCACCTGCAGAAGGGCTGCTACCGGGGCCAGGAGACCGTCGCGCGCGTCCACAACCTGGGGAAGCCGCCGCGCAGGCTCGTCTTCCTCCACCTGGACGGCAGCGAGGTGCACCTGCCCGGCCACGGCACCCCGGTCCGCCTCGCCTCGGACGGTGCGGAGGGCCGCCAGCTCGGCTTCATCACCACCTCGGCCCGGCACCACGAGCTCGGCCCGATCGCTCTCGCGCTGGTCAAGCGGAACGTCGCGGTCGACGCGGAGCTGCTCGCCGGGGACACCGCCGCCGCGCAGGAGACGATCGTCGAGCCGTAGGCGGTGTCCGGCGGATCCCCGTCAGACCTCGATGAGGACGGTGAACGGGCCGTGGTTGGTGAGCGTGACGCGCATGTCCGCCCCGAACCGGCCCGTCTCCACCCGTGCCCCGAGCGCGCGCAGCTGTGCCACGACCTCGTCGACCAGCGGTTCGGCGACCTCACCGGGCGCCGCGGCGTTCCAGGTGGGGCGGCGGCCCTTGCGGGCGTCCCCGTAGAGGGTGAACTGCGAAATGACCAGAAGCGGTGCGTTCACGTCGGAACAGGACTTCTCGCCCTCCAGGATGCGCACCGACCAGAGTTTCCGGGCGAGCTGCGCCGCCTTCTCCGGGGTGTCCCCGTGGGTGACTCCGACCAGCACGCACAGGCCCTCGCCCATGATCTCGCCGACGACTCCGGTCTCCGGGGCGGCTTCGGTGCCCTCGGACACGGAGACGCTCGCGCCATCCACTCTCTGTACCACTGCACGCATACAGACCAACCTATCTTGGGCTGAACGGGTACAGAACCCCTGCGTCGGCCCCGGACGGGGTGGCACGATGCACGATGTCGGTGTGCCGACGCACCGGCCGAGGGGACGGAACAGTATGAGTACCTATGGAACGGGACAATCTCCCGGTGCCGTACCGACGACGCCCGCCACCATGAGACCGCCCGTGCAGCGGAGCGTACCGGGACCGGAGGGCGGGCCCGGGGCAGGGGCCGCGGTCGCTCCGGGACGGGCACCCCTTCCCGCCGCGACGGCCGGTTCCGTACCCGAACAGGGCGCCGCGCACCCGGACTCCGAAGGGCTCGGCGCGGTCCGCCCGCAGGCCGGGTTCGGCGGGCTCCGGCTCCCCGCGCTGCGGACCCTGCGCCGGGACGCCCAGCGGGACGAGGCCGACCTCAGCTACGTACGCCGGCTGGTCCAGGGGCGCATCGACATCCTGCGGGCGGAACTGGCGCGCAGGCAGGCCCCGGAGTCCCCGGTGGTGGACCGGCTCCCGGAGATCCTCGCGGACGCCCCGTCGCGGCACCGCACCTCCGCCCGGCACGTCACGCTCCGCACCCCGCGCGGCGACGAGTACCGGAGGCTGGCCGCGGAGACCTTCGCCGAGGTGGAGCTCTCCGACCTCGAAGCCCGTACGGACGAAGAGCTGCGCACCGCGATGGGCAGGCTCGTCGGCTACGAGAAGCAGGTCTCGCGCCGCCGTCACCAGCTCCAGCGCACGGCGGACGAGTGCGGCGCGGAGATCGCCCGCAGGTACCGTGACGGAGAAGCACAAGTAGACGATCTGCTCGCCTGAGGCGACCCTTCCGGGAGCGGGTCCAGCTCCCGGAAGGCCCTCATGACCAGCAATGACGCCCTCGCCTCCCCCTACGGCCCCGGTACCCCGGAGGCCGCCCCGGTCCTCGCGGAGGTCGTGCGGTCCGGGTTCCTGGAGGGCCGCCACCGGGGTTCGCTGGTGCTGCTGGCGGCCGACGGCAGCGTGGAATTCGCGCTCGGCGATCCGGCGGCCCCCGTCTTCCCCCGCTCGTCCAACAAGCCGATGCAGGCGGCCGCGATCCTGCGGGCCGGCCTCGACCTGTCCGGCGAGCGGCTCGCGCTCGCCGCGGCGAGCCACTCCGGGGAGGACTTCCACCTCGCGCTCGTCGCCACGATGCTGGCCGAGCACGGGCTGAGCCCCGCCGACCTGCGGACCCCGGCCGATCTGCCGCTGGACCCGGTGGAGGCGGAGGCGTACCTCGCGTCCGGGCAGGTCCGGGAGCGGATCACCATGAACTGCTCGGGCAAGCACGCGGCGATGCTCGCCGTGTGCGTCCTCAACGGCTGGGACACCGCGACTTACCTCGACCCGGCGCACCCGCTCCAGCGCCTGGTGCACCAGGTGATCGAGGAGGCCGCGGGCGAGCCGGTCGCCTCGGTGGGTACGGACGGCTGCGGCGCTCCGCTGATGGCCATCGGGCTGACCGGGCTGGCGCGGGCGTTCCGCTCCTTCGTCCTGGCGGAGCCCGGTACGGCAGAGCGGCGGGTGGCGGACGCGATGCGCGCCCACCCGGAGTACGTGGCGGGCACCCGGCGCCCGGACACCTGGCTGATGCGGGAGCTGCCCGGGACCCTTTCGAAGATGGGCGCCGAGGCCGTGCAGGCGCTGGCGCTGGCCGACGGCCGCGCGCTGGCCTTCAAGATCGAGGACGGTGGCACCCGGGCGCTCGGCCCGGTACTGGCCCGCGCCCTGGAACTCCTCGGTGTGGACGCCCCGGTCGTCGCCCGGGTCGGACGGGCGCCGCTGATGGGCGGCGGGGCCGAGGTCGGCGAGGTCCGGGCGGCGTTCTGACGCCCGGCCCCGGGGCGGGGAAAAGCGGGCGACACCGCGGGCCGGGCCGCCTAGCGTGGGTGTATGGGCCTGGACGTGCGTGTGATCACCGAGACCGAGTTCCCCGCATGGCTGAAGGCGGTTCGGCGGGGGTTTCTGAAGACCTCCACGGAGGGCCTCCAGGAGGACGCGGAGGTGCGACTGGCGCGCACCGACATCTCCCGGGTGCGGGGCGCCTTCGACGACGGGCGGTGCGTGGCGACCTTCCGTTCGTTCGCCCAGGAGCTGACGGTGCCCGGCGGCGCGCGGGTCGCGGTGGACGCGATCAGCGCGGTGACCGTCGCGCCGACCCACCGCAGACAGGGCCTGCTGCGCCGGATGATGGCGACGGACCTCGCGGAGGCGAAGGAGCGCGGTGAGGTGGCCGCCACCCTGATCGCGGCCGAGTACGGCATCTACGGGCGCTTCGGCTTCGGCCGGGCCACCTCGTTCACCGAGTGGGAGGTGGACCTCACCCGCTCCGGCCTGGACCACCACGGCCCGCTCGCCGGCGCACCGGACGGCAGCCGGATCGAGCTGGTGGACGCCGAGGACGTACGGAAGCTGGGCCCGGAGATCCATGCCCGGCTGGCCGTCCGGCAGCACGGTGCGGTCGACCGCGCGCCCTCCTGGTGGGACCGGCACACCGGTGTCGGCGTATCGCCGGTGGACAAGTGGACCGAGCCGTTCTACGCCCTGTACCGCTCCCCCTCGGGCGAGCCGGAGGGGCTGGTCACCTACCGCGTCGAAGACGACTGGAGCGACACCAAGCAGCCGCGCGACACCGCGAAGGTGAGTCAGCTGATCGCGGCCGGCCCGGTGGCCGAGCGGGCCCTCTGGGGTTTCGTGTGCTCGATCGACTGGATCACCACGGTCCGTACCGGTTACCGCGCCCCCGACGACCTGTTCCCGCTGCTGCTGCCCGACCCACGAGCGGCCAGGGTGGTCACGCACGCGGACTGGCTGTGGACACGGGTGCTCGACACCCCGCGCCTTCTCGCGGCGCGTACGTACGCGCAGGAGGCCACGCTCGTCCTCGACGTCCGCGACCCCGGCGGGTTCGCCGGCGGGGTCTTCCGGCTGGACGCCTCCCCGCAGGGTGCCCAGTGCGTGCCGGACACCCGGAGTGCCGATCTGACCCTGGACGTAGGGGACTTGTCCTGCGTACAGCTCGGAGACGAGTCGGTGGAGCGGCTGGTGGCCCTGGGCCGGATCGAGGAGAACCGTCCGGGCGCGGCGGCGCTGGCGGACCGTACCTTCCGGACGGCCCGCCGGCCGTGGTGTCCGGACATCTTCTGAGCGGGCCGCCCGACGCCGCTCAGTTCTGGGCGGTGCGCAGCCGGACGAAGGCGGAGTTCAGGCCCTGCTTCAGCAGGCGTGCGAGCGGGCGTTCCACGAAGCGGTGGATCAGGTAGGCCAGGAGCATGAAGCCCGCGATGACGGCGACGAGCAGCAGCCGGGGGTCCATGGTGTCCCGCAGCCGGTTGATCAGCGTGGTGCCGATCGCGTAGTGCGTCAGGTAGAGCGGGTACGTCATCGTTCCGGCTGTGACCAGCCACTTCCAGCGGATGCGGTCGGTCAGGCCGAGCGAGATGCCCACCATGGTCAGCAGGAACACGGTGAAGACGACTACGCTCCCGCGCCAGCTGGAGACGTGCTCGACCACGTCGATGCGGTGGCCCAGCTCCAGTTGGCCCATCATCCAGGCCATTCCGAGGATGCCCCAGAGCAGCAGGTCCTGGCCGAACCGGTGCATCAGGTAGAGGGCGAGCCCGGCGATGAAGTACCAGGCGCCGTCGGGCTGGGCGACGAGGACCAGCAGCGGGAAGTGGGAGACCGGCGCCAGCATGGCGACCGCGCCCCACATGCAGCAGAACACCACGACCTTGCGGTACGTCAGGCCGGAGGCGACGACGATCAGGAAGAGCAGGTAGAACCGGAGCTCCGACCAGAGGGTCCAGTAGACGCCGTCGACGTTCGGGACCCCCGAACCCGACTGCAGCATGGTGAAGTTGATCAGCACCTCACGCAGCCGGAGCCGTTCCCAGACCCCCGGTACGGCGGCGAGGAAGCCGGTCGTGAGGACGATGCCGATCCAGTACGCCGGGTAGAGCCGGATCACCCGCGAGATGAAGAAGTCCTTGGGCGTCCGGCCCCAGCACGACATGCAGATCACGAAGCCGCTGATCACGAAGAAGATCTCGACGCCGATCCAGCCGTACGAGGCGATACGGAACACCGTCGGCATCAGCTCGGACGCCGAACGGCCCCAGATGAGGTTCCCCGGCCGGTCGGCCCTGGCGGTGCCGGCGTAGTGGTGGACGGCCACCATGAGCGCGGCGACCAGGCGGATGCCGTCGATGGCGTAGAGACGGCGGCCCGCCCGGGACGGGGTGGCCGCGTGCTTGGCGCCCGCCGCCGAGGGGGACTGCTGCGGAAGCCCGGTACCGGTGGCGGACACCGCCTCGGCCCCGGCGAGCGGAGGCAGAGGCTCCTGCAACCGGTCCGTGACCCGCTGCCGCTGGGGTATCGACAAACCGCCGTCCGCGCCGCGCATGCGTATCTGACCATCCTCATCAGGGAACTCCGGGGCGGGGCGGCCACCGGTCGGCTCAGGCTACGACCGCCTCATCGAACAGATGGGAACAAAATCGCTGGGGGTGACATGTTTCCCTTGCCGCCCGCCCGGACGTTCCCCAAGGTTCTCCGGTTGTTCATTCGTCGCCCGGTCCGGGGGCGGTGACGGGGCCGCCGGAGGTGGCCGACGGGCGGGCCGGGAGCAGGAGCAGGGTGGCGACGAAGGCGGCGCCGACCAGGCCCGCGCCGACCGTGAAGGCCAGGCGGTACCCCTCCGTCAGCGCGTGCGCCGGGTCGTGCCCGGCGGCGAGCAGCCCCTCGGTGCGGCCCGCGGCCAGAGTGGTGAGGACGGCCACGCCGAGGGCCATGCCGACCTGCTGCGTGGTGTTGAAGAGGCCGGAGGCGAGTCCGGCGTCCTCGTCGGCGGCTCCGGACATGCCCAGGGTGGTCAGCGCGGGGAGCGACAGGCCGAAACCGGCCGTCAGCAGCATCACCGGCAGCAGGTCGACGGCGTAGGAGGCGTGGTCGGGGAGCCGGCCGAGCAGCACCATCTGGGCGGCCAGCAGGGCGATTCCGGTCAGCAGGACGGCACGCTCGCCGAACCGGGCGTTCAGACGCGCCGAGAGGAACAGCGACACGCTCCCGATGACCAGGGCGGCCGGCAGCAGGGCGAGTCCCGTGCCCAGCGCGTTGTAGCCGAGCACCTTCTGCAGGTACAGGGCGATGAGGATCTGGAAGGTGAACATCGCCCCCATCATGAGGATCTGCACGAGGTTGCCGCCGACGGTGGTGCGGGAACGCAGCAGGCGCGGCGGGATCAGTGGGGTGCTCGAGGTGGCCTGGCGCACGACGAAGGCGGCGAGCAGGGCGAGTGCGGCGGCGCCCAGGCCCAGGGTGTGCCCGGACAGCCAGCCGTACCGCTCGACCTGGACGACGGTGTAGATGCCCACCACCAGGGCGGCGGTGACGAGGAGCGCGCCGGTCCAGTCGGCGCCGGAAGCGAGTCCGGGGCCCCGGTCGCCGGGCAGGACCCGGACGGCGAGGACGAGCGCGGCGGCGCCGATCGGCAGGTTGATGAAGAAGATCCAGTGCCAGTCGAGCGCGTCGGTGAGCACCCCGCCGAGCACCTGGCCGAGCGAGGCGCCGAGCGCCGAGGTGAACGAGAACACAGCGATGGCGCGGGCCCGTTCGCGCGGCTCGGTGAAGAGGGTGACCAAGATGCCGAGCCCGACCGCGGACGCCGTCGCGCTGCCGACCCCCTGGAGGGCCCGCGCCGCGATGAGAACCCCGGGCGAGGTCGCCACGCCGGCGAGGAGCGAGGCGCCGGTGAAGACGGCGGTGCCGGTGACGAACATCCGCTTGCGCCCGATGAGGTCCCCGAGCCGTCCGGCGAGCAGCAGCAGACTGCCGAACGCGATCAGGTAGGCGTTGAAGACCCAGCTGAGTCCGGCGGGGGTGAAGCCCAGGTCCCGCTGGATCGCGGGCATCGCCACGGTGACGATCGAGCCGTCGAGAATGATCATCAGCATTCCCGAGGCGACCACCCCGAGCGCGACCCACTTCTGCCGGGGGGAGAGGGGCGGGGGTGCGGCGGGTACGGGGGCTGCCGCCGGGGCGGGCGTGGTGCCGGGGGAGGCGGGGCGGGCTGCGGTGGTCATGGGCGTGCTCCTGCGGTGGGAAGCGGCCGGCTCGACGTGCGCGGATGAGCGGACGCGCCTCGGTGGCTGCGACAGGATCGACCGTAGCAGAAGGTTTTGTTGCGGACTATTTGTTTCGGGAGGTCTTTGAGGGTGATGGTGCGAGCAGGGGTGGCGCGACGGGGGAAACGTCTGCTTCAGGACCATCCGCGACGGACCGAGTTGCTAGCCTGGATCGCATGACCCCCACGCCGTCCGCCCCCAGCGCCCTCGACGCCTCCAGTGCCCCCACCGGCTTCGACCTCTCGTACCTGCTCAACCACACGAGTCACGTGCTGCGGACCCGGATGGCGGCGGCCCTCGACGAGGTGGGCCTCACCCCCCGTATGCACTGCGTCCTGGAGCACGCCTTGGATGAGGAGCGGACCCAGGCGCAGTTGGCGGAGATCGGAGACATGGACAAGACCACGATGGTGGTGACCGTCGACGCCCTGGAGCGTGCGGGCCTCGCGGAACGGCGCCCATCGACGGCGGACCGGCGTGCGCGGATCATCTTCGTGACGGACAAGGGCGCGGAGCTGGCCACCCGGAGCCGGCGGATCGTCGACCGGGTGCACGCGGAGGCGCTGGGCGGGGTGGCCGAGGGCGACCGGGCGGCCTTCGTCCGGGCCCTGGAGCAGCTGGCCCAGGGGCAACTGGCCGAGCCGGTCGAGAGCCCCCGCCCCGCCCGTCGCGCCCGCCAGGCGGCGTAGGTCCGACGGGTCGGGCTCCGGCGGGCCCCGTTTCGGTGCGGTCCGGCGGGCCTGCCTCCGGCGGGGGGCTCGTTTCGGTGGTTCCGTTCGCGGTGCGGTGCGGTCCGGCTGTCGGGTGGCTCCGGCCTCCGCGCGGCGGTGGGTCCGGGCGGCTATCGTGCGGGCGTGACCGGTCCGGAGCTCCGCCCGCTGCTCTTCCTCGACGTCGACGGCCCCCTCATCCCCTTCGGGGCGACGCCGCAGGAACTTCCGGGCGGCTACCCGGTGTACCGCTCGGCCTCCGGGCGTCCCGAGGATGCCGGGAACCCGCTGCTGGCCCGGATCAACCCCGCGTACGGGCCCCGACTCCTCTCGCTGGGCTGCGAGTTGGTCTGGGCGACGACCTGGATGGCGGACGCGAACCTCGTCGTCGCTCCGTGGCTCGGACTGCCGCAACTGCCCGTGGTGGACTGGCCGGAGGACGTGGACGACGCGGACGAGCGCGGCGGTCTCCACTGGAAGACCCGCACGCTCGTGGACCTGGCGGCCGGCCGGTCCTTCGTCTGGGTGGACGACGAGATCACCGACATCGACCGGCGCTGGGTGGCAGGTCACTGCGAGGGGCGCCGGCTGCTCCACCGCGTGGATCCCCGACTCGGCCTGACGGACGCGGACTTCTCGGCACTGACGGAGTGGGTGCACGGGGGCGGCGACGGACGAGCCGTGAGCGCCGGGTGAGCCCGTGCCGTCCTGTCGCCGTGCCGTCGGACGTACCGGAAGTGGCGTCCTGCCTGCGGAAACAGCGAAGGCAGGAAGAAGAGACTCTCCCTGCCACTCTCAAGATATAGCGCACCGGGGGGCTTGCGGCAAGGCCCCCGGTGTACCGCAGAATCGCCACTTCCACCGCTCGGGGCGCACGTTCGCGCGTCGCGGCCGACGGTGGTCCGGCCGGGGAACCGGCATCGCTCTTCTCGTTCAGCGGGGTGTTCATGACGGATGTGTCCATGACGGACGTGCTGGTGACGGATGTGCCCATGACGGACGTGTCGGTGGCGGAGGCGTTCACGACCGACGTGATCGTGGTCGGCGGCGGTCCGACAGGCCTGATGCTTGCCGCCGAGCTGCGGCTGCACGGCGTGGGGGTGGTGGTGCTGGAGAAGGAGACCGAGCCCACCCAGCAGTCCCGCTCGCAGGGCCTGCACGCGCGCAGCATCGAGGTGATGGACCAGCGCGGGCTGCTGGAGCGCTTCCTCCAGCTCGGTAAACCGGTCACCTCCGGCGGGTTCTTCGCCGGGCTCGGCAAAGTCTGGCCCGAGCACCTGGACACCGCGCACTCGTACGTACTCGCCATTCCGCAGGCCACCACCGAGCGTCTGCTGGCCGAGCGGGCCGTCGAGCTGGGCGCGGATGTCCGGCGGGGCCAAGAGGTGGTCGGGCTGAGCCAGGACGACCGGGGGGTGACCGCCGGACTGGCGGACGGCACCCCGCTGCGCGCCCGGTGGCTGGTCGGCTGCGACGGTGGCCGCAGCGTGGTACGGAAGCTGCTCGACGTCGGCTTCCCCGGGGAACCGGCCCGGGTCGAAACGCTCCTGGGAGAGGTGGAGTTGGAGGCTTCGCCCGAGGAGGTCGGCGCTGTGGTCGCCGAAGTCCGCAAGACACAGCTGCGGTTCGGGCTGATGCCCCTCAGGGAGGGGGTGTACCGCGCCATCGTGCCCGCCGAGGGTGTGGCGGAGGACCGTACGTCCGGACCGACCCTGGAGGAGTTCAAGCAGCGGTTGCGCCACTTCGCCGGCACCGACTTCGGTGCGCACTCGCCGCGTTGGCTTTCCCGATTCGGCGACGCGACCCGCCTGGCCGAGCGCTACCGGACCGGCCGGGTGCTGCTGGCCGGCGACGCGGCGCACATCCACCCGCCGACCGGCGGACAAGGACTCAACCTCGGCATCCAGGACGCCTTCAACCTCGGCTGGAAGCTCGCCGCCGAGGTCGACGGGTGGGCACCCACAGGGCTGTTGGACAGTTACCACTCCGAGCGCCACCCGGTCGCCGCCGAGGTGCTCGACAACACCCGTGCGCAGATGGTGCTGTTGTCCACCGAACCCGGGCCCGTGGCGGTGCGCCGGCTGCTCTCGGAGCTGATGGACGTCGACGAGGTGAACCACCGCCTGATCGAGAAGATCACCGCGATCGGAGTCCGTTACGACGTCGGCGAGGGCCACCCCCTCCTCGGCAAGCGGCTCCGCGACGTGGGCCTGAAGCAGGGCCGCCTGTACGGCCTGATGCACGCGGGGCGCGGCCTGCTGCTCGACCGGACCGGCAGGCTCTCCGCGGACGGCTGGGCGGACCGCGTGGACCATGTCGTCGACGGCAGCGACGAACTGGACGTACCCGCCGTACTGGTGCGCCCGGACGGTCATGTGGTCTGGGTCGGCGACGGCCAGCGGGAGCTGTCCGAGGTGCTGACCCGGTGGTTCGGTACCGCTGCGGGGTGAGTGCGGCTGCGGGGCGAGGGGCTGCCGCCGTGGTGTGAACGGGCTGCGTGGGCGGCAGGTGCCGTACGGGTGGAGGCGCACCGGCCTTCCCGTCCTGCGCGGGTCTCAGCCGGTGATCTCCGGGTTGGCGGTCATGACGGCCTCGGCGGTGCGCCAGAGGCGCGGCAGGAATCGGGTGGTCTCGGCGGCCCGGCGGAGGAGGTCGGCGCCGGAGTCGATGCCGAGGTCGGCGACGGCCTCCCGGAACGCCGGAAGGTGGCGGTCGGCGAGCGCGGGCGCGTCGGCGGCCAGGACGGTGTGGCAGCGGGCGAAGGTCGCGATGATCCAGAAGACCGCCTCCCGGTGGTCGCCCGCGTCGATGAGGGCCTGGCTCCCGTCGACGGCGATCGGCCGGGCCTCGGGTGTGAGGTCACTGCTGAAGAAGAACGGCGTCCTGGCCACCCCGACGGTGGCGTCGAAGGTCTCGGCGAGCGCGTTCAGATGGTGCTGGACGCGGTGGGCGGGCAGCCGCGCGCAGCCGAGGAGGCCGAGGAGTTCGGGGTAGAGGCCGCGGTGGCCGTAGTCGGCGAGCACCGCGCGTGCGGCCGGGTAGCGCAGCCGGACGGTGGGGTTGCGCAGCGCGGCGGCGAGCAGTACGTGGCAGGTCACGCCGGTCGGGAACAGCCACCCGAGCACCTGCTCGTGGAACGGCGCCGAGACGTCGATCGCGGCGAGCCGGGTCTCCACCCGCCGGCGGGCGTCCTCGCACCTGCGTCGTACCCAGGGGACGGCGGCGTACCGGGGCGCGACCTCCGCTCCGAGCGCGCGCAGCCGGCCGGTGGGGTCGTCGATGACGGTGTCGGTACGGAAGCAGCCGGCCAGGTGGTACGACCCGAGGACCGCCTCCGCGGAGGCCAGTTCGGCCCAGGGCACGTAACTGACCTCCAACAGGGCGCCCCGGTGGCGGAGTTTGCCCGCCTTGATGGGGTGGTCGTCGGCGGTGGTGGCGATGTGGACGTCCACGTCGGAGGTGGGGGACAGCTCGGTGTTGTCCGGCAGCCCCACGGTGGAGCCGCTGAAGTAGGCGCCCCGGTAGCCCGGTTGGGCGGTGGCGTACCGGCGGACCCAGTCGGCCGCCGCGGAACGTGCCTGTCCGGCCTTCACGGTCGACCCCCTGGTGGTGCGTACGAGGCTGTCAGTGTGCCGGCCCGCGTGAGCCGGCGGCGGGCTGTCGCTCCGGGCCCGGTACGTGGGCGGGCGGACAGTGATCTCGGGGCCGTCGGTCGCGGGCCCCGCCGTCAGCCCGTGCGTACCGCCATCAGCAGCCCGCTCGACCAGTCCAGGCGGACGCACCGGAAGTCCTCGCGCCGGTCGAGCTCGGCCAGCAGGCGGCGTACGGAACGGGCGTGGTCCTCGGGCCGGCCGGGCTGGGGGAGGAGGTCGTCGATCAGGTAGATCCCGCCGGGAGCCACGAGGGCGAGGGCCTCGTCGAGGTGGGTGAACTTGCCCGGCCAGGTGTCCGCGAAGACGAGGTCGAAGGGTGCGCCGTCGTACCGCTCCAGCCACGCGCCGCCGTCCTCGGTCACGAACGTCACCCGCCTGTCCGCGCCCAGCAGTTCACGTCCGACCGCCTGGACGACGGGGTCGAGTTCGACGGTGATCAGCGCGGCGTCGCGGTCCATGCCGTCGAGGAGCCAGGCGGTGCCCGCCCCGAGGCCGGTGCCGAGTTCGAGGATGCGCCCGCCCGGATGCGACGCGGCGAGGGCGGCCAGAAGGCTTCCGGTGCGGTCCTCGCTCGACATGATGAAGCCGGCCTCGCGCGCCCTTTGGCGCAATGCGGGCAGGGAGGCCGGGAGGTGGCTCGGTGTGTCGTCCATCCGGAGATGATGCGAGGTCCGGGACTGGTGGGCAAGGCCAGTGCGTTCAGGAGAAGTTGGGGCGAGGTCGGTGCCCGGGAGGGACGCCGCCACAGCTGGAAATCGATCAGGACCCCGAGCCCGGTTGCCTCTACGCTCGGCCGCATGACTGACGAATGCTTCGTGCATCCTCGCCTTGCCGCGCTCTACGACCCACTCGACCCCGACCGCGGTGATCTCGATCCGTACCTCGGGATGGCGGAGAAGTTCCGGGCCCGTCGGGTGCTCGACATCGGTTGCGGTACAGGGGTGTTCGCCCTTCTGCTGGCCGATCGTGGGATCGAGGTGGTCGGTGTGGATCCCGCCCGCGCATCCGTCGACGTGGCGCGGGGCAAGCCGGGTGCGGAGCGGGTGCGGTGGATCTGCGGGGACGCGACCACGCTCCCGCCGCTGCGGGTCGACCTGGCGACGATGACCGCGAACGTCGCCCAGGCCATCGCCGATCCGCAGACGTGGCGGAGGACGCTGCAGGGGGCCCGCGAAGCGCTGCGGCCCGGTTGGCATCTGGTCTTCGAGAGCCGGGATCCGGCGGTACGCGCCTGGGAGGAGTGGAACCGTGAGGCGTCGTACGCGGTGACGGTCGTCCCGGGTGTCGGGGAGGTCGAGAGCTGGGTGGAGCTGGTCGAGGTGAGCGGGCCCCTGGTGACGTTCCGCTGGACGTACGTGTTCCGCGCGGACGGGCAGGTGCTGACGTCGGATTCCACCTTGCGCTTCCGTGGCCGACAGGAGATCGAGGACGAACTGACCGTGCTCGGGTACGAGGTTGAGGACGTGCGGGACGCTCCCGACCGGCCGGGCCGGGAGTTCGTCTTCGTCGCGCGACGCCCGTAGGGCGTTCCGTGTCCTCTTCGGGCAGGGGGGCAGGGCAGGGCAGAGTCGGGCGGTGTCCTGTCCCGTCCCGGATGTCGGTCGGCAGGAGGAGGCTCTGACCTGCGGGGCCTACGGTTGAGCGGGAGGTCGGAGGTCGGTGTCCCGCTCAACCGTGGGCAGCGTGATGGTTCACCCGCGGAGCCGGGTCAGCAGGCGACGTGGAGTCGGGCGCCTTGTGCCGACAGGCACGGATCGGGGAGCCGATCCGGCTTTCCTGACTTGTTGGGCGAGCCGGTAGGCGTCCGCCTCGCGGATGAGTTCATGAGAGCGGATCCGGCGCGACTCGACGTGCATGCCGCTCGCTCCTACGGCTGGTGGCTTTATTCACGAGTAGTGCCGCCAGTTGTTCACGGGTTTGGGAGGCACCCAGATCCACGGTCGGGTGATGTTCACGAGTTTCGACAGCACCGGGGTACTTGCCAGGGCAGCATCGAGGTGCTCCTGGTGAAAGGTCCTGGTCATGCCGCAGATGTCGAAGGTTGAACCGCCCCGGGTTCGGTAGAGACTTCATATTGCGGTTGTGACCTGGGGTTTCGTGGTCGCGCGGTAGTAGTTGGTCTCGTATTCGACGGGTGGGATGTGCCCTATTTCACCGTGGAGCCGGCGGTGGCAGTACCAGTCCACCCACTCCGCGGTAGCGAGCTCGACCTGGGAAAGAGTCCTCCAGGGGCGCCCCGGTTTGATCAGCTCGGTCTTGAACAGGCCGATCGCGGACTCCATGAGGGCGTTGTCGTAGGCGTCGCCGACCGAGCCGATCGAGGCGGCGATGCCGGCGGCTGCCAGGTGCTCGGCGAGCCGGAAGCTCGTGTACTGCGACCCGGCATCGGAATGATGTATCAACTCGCCGCGCCGGTGGGGGTGTTCATCGCGGTCGCGTTGCCACAGGGCCATGTCCAGAGTGTCCAGGACGAGCTTGGTCTCCTTCGATGTGGCAGCGGACCAGCCGACGATCCGGCGGGAGAAGGTGTCGACGACGAAGGCGACGTAGACGACCCCCGACCAGGTCTTGACGTGGGTGAAGTCGGCGACCCAGTAGCGGTTGGGGGCCGACGCGACGAACTTGCGGTCCAGCAGGTCCGGTGCCCGCTCGACGCTGCTGTCCTGGATCGTGGTGATGACCTTCCTTCCGCGGACGGCGCCGGTGATGCCGAGCTCGCGCATGAGACGTTCGACGGTGCACCGGGCCACGGTGTGGCCCTGTCGGTGCAGCTCGCGCCAGACTTTCCTGGCGCCGTAGACACGGTAGTTGGCCTCGTGGACCTCGGTGATCGCGTCCTTGAGGACGGCGTCCCGCACCTGTCTGGCCGAAGGTTCGGCGGCGCGTTTCTTCGCCGCGTAGTAGGTGGAGGGGGCGATCTTGCAGTCGTGCTCGGCGAGTACGCGGCAGATCGGCTCGACACCGCCGAAGCGGGCCCGGTGCTCGTCGATGAACGCTACGAGCGTGTGTGGCCGGTCGAGCTCGGCCGCGAAGAAAGACGCCGCAGCCTTCAGGATGTCGTTCGCGCGGCGCAATTCGGCGTTCTCCTTCTTCAACGCCTTCATCGCCGCGGACTCCTCCGACGTCGTGCCCGGACGCTGCCCGGAGTCGATCTCGTCCCGCCTGACCCAGTTCCGCAGGGTCTCGGCCGAACCGATACCGAGCTTCTGGGCGACCGCCCGCACGGCAGCCGACTCGTTCGGGTAGTCACCGCGGACCTCGCCGACCATACGAACCGCTCGTTTGCGCAGCTCAACGGGATAAGAGGAAGGGCGTGCCATGACTCAATCCTTTCACGGAATTGAGTCTCCACTCGACCCGGGGCGGTTCAGTTGGCGGCGGCGAGGCGGTGCAGATACCAGCCGAAGACTTCCCCGTGGACCGGTGGCAGAGGAAGTGGCAGGAGCCTGGCCGGGGCTTCCCAGGGCTCCATCGCTCAGGCCGCGTTCGGTTTGCGGGCGCGCTTGGCGCGGCGGTGTTCAGGTTGGGGCTGCTGGACGGCGTGGTCGAGCTCGATCGCGTCGAGCATGCGCTTGGTGATCTTTTCTGCGCCGGTGTCGATGGCGTCGACCGCGGCTTCTCGGATGAGCTGGGAGAGGCTGCCGATCAGGCCGCCGGTGCGTTCGTGGAGGTAACCGGTCATGGTGACCAAGGTGCCGGGACGATGAGCGTGCAGTCGCAGGGAGTCTTCCATGGTCGCCACCAGGGCCTGCCAGTGCTCCTTGTCCGCACGGTTCTTGTGGCTGAAGGGCCGGGAGGGGATGACCGTGTAGCGGCCGGCGATCTGCTGCCCGCGGGTGCCCTGGAACAGGCTGCTGGTCTCGACGTCGAGACCAGCGAGCACGAAGGTGGCCGCGATCCGTTCTGAGAGGTACTTCAGCTGGTCGGATGCCTCGGCTCCGTTGCGGGTCGTCAGGTCGAGGTTGTGGATCTCGTCGACCAGGACGAGCGTGGTGCCGAGCTTGCCGAGCAGGTCACAGACGGCGTTGGTGATCTGGACCTGGCTCATGCGGTGCTCCAGCGGGATGCCGAGGAACCGGGCGAACTCGCCTGCGAGCATCTTCGGGGTGGCGGCCGGGGGAACGGTGACGAAGACGACCGGCAGTCCGCCGACAGCAGCGGGGTTGCGGCGCCGGGTGATCTGTTCGACGTTCTTGCCCAGTTGGGTGATCGCTGTTGTCTTGCCGGTGCCAGCCGATCCAGACACGATCAGGCCGCGCCGGGCGGAGACCTGGTGTCGGTTGAGCACGATGCGTTTGCGGCCGGTAGTCACGACGCCGCGGATCGTGGGGGTGTTCACGATGACGGATCGTGTGTGGTAGTCGATTCGTGCTTCCTTGTAGGACTCCAGTTCGTCGTTGTCCAGGACGGTGCCGGACGGGAGGGACGGCGGGGGCTCCGGGTTCTCGTCGACGAACGCCCGCCAGCCCTCCTTCGTGGTCAGCGACGCCTGAGGATTGGCGATGTCCTGTGGCGGGGCTTGGCTCACAGGCGGCTCCCGTCAGTGAAGGCGTCGAAGACGCCGAAGGGGATGACGTTCGACGGCTGCTCCAGGACGGTGGTCTCGTCCTCGGTGTGGTCCGGAGCAGGTGCCTGCGGCAGCGCGGCGACGGGCCGAGCGGGCTCCAGGGCGGCGCGGGTGCGGGCTGCGATCCGGCGGTCCGGCCCGCTTTCCGCCCGGGTCAGCAATTGGTTTACTGCGGCGGCCACGGCAGCCTGGTCGGTGTCGTCCCGCCCTCGCATTGCGAGCAGGTCCCGGGCCCGGCGCCATGTGAAGTCCGCGAACGGCGCGGAGACCAGGTGCCGGTGTGTCCACGGAACAGTGATCCACTCTCCGGTGCGCGCGTCGCGTACCCAGACCTGGGACAGGTCGTAGGGGTCGTAGTGGACCTCCCAGAGCCCGCCCTTGGCGGTCACTCCCGAGGAGCGGCGCCGTAATGGGTTCAGTTCGGGGCAGTTGTAGGTGCGGTGGTCGATGCGGATGCCGTAGTCGTTGACCGAACGCCAGAGTGCCGGCAGCAACTCCAGGTAGTCGGTGCCGCTCAGCGGCATCGGCAGGTAGCCGGTGCGGGAGACCAGCAGGGCATATGCGTCGTTGGGAGACATGGGCTGGCCCGGTAGGAACGGGCTGCGCAGTCCTTCGTGCGGCCGCTGTTGCCAGCAGGCCACGATCCATTCCTGCAACAGGTCGCCCAGTTCCGCGAGCGTCCAGACGGCCTCGACCTCGGCCCCCCGGCGGGTCGTGTTCGAACCGGTGTAGCCAGGGATGTGCTGGCAGAACAGCGTGTTGATCGAGGAAAATGTCCGCTCGACGATTCCCTTGTCAGTCGGGGTGGCCGGACGGGACGGCTGGACGGAGATGCCCAGCGATCGGCAGGCGGTCAAGAAGGTCTGGGAGACGAACACCTTGCCGTGATCGATGCCGATCGTTTCGGGCACGATCACCGGCTTGGCGGCTGCTTGCTCCAGGCGTGCGTCGATGTCCAGCAGCCTTCGGTGGGGGATCAGCGTCGCCGACATCGCCAGCGCGTCCGACCAGCCGGGCCGCAGCGGCTCCGGGACCAGCATCTTGGCCAGCAGCAGCGCGGCGTCCACGGCCTTGGTTCCTGCCGGTCGCAGCACCGCAGCGCAGATCGACCTCGTTGCCACGTCGACGGCGATCGTGAGCTCCGGGCGTCCGCTCACCCCTTCCTCCAGGACCACCAGCACGTCCAGCGGTGTCGTGTCGATCTGCACCATCTCGCCGGGTCGGCAGGCCGAGGAAGGGGTGAACGCTCCTGGCGGGCGGCGAGCCGCTGACCTGCGGGATGTGGCCTCGCCGAAAGCGTGCGTGCCCTCGCTCATCGTCTCGACGAGCCGGTAGAACGCAGACTTCGACGGCATCGCCACTGTGCCCGGCCCGTGCCGTTCCGCCAGCAGCGCCTCTACCCGTCGACGCAGCCGGCCGCGAGTGCCAGTGGACTCGTTCGTCGTCGCGGCAAGGATCTCCGTGATGGCGGTCACCACCCGGTCATCGGCCCGTCCCGTCGGTGAGGACAGACGAGTCGCACGGTGATCGACCAGGCCCCACAGACCTTGCTCGCGATAGCGCCTGCGCATCCGCTGAACGGTCCCCACACTCGCCTGCCAGCCGATAGCCCGCAGTTCCGCCGCCTTGGCCGCCACCCGCTCCTCCACCGTGTAGCGGGCCGGGTCGTATTCCGGACGAGGCAGCGCTGTGGGATCAGCATCCAGCGGCTTGCCGAACTCCACCTCGGTCACATGCCGTTCCCAGGCCGCCGCTTTCTCGGCTTCCCGCTCGGGCACGATGTCCAACAGTGCGAATGGCGGCAAAAATCGGCCCTGATCGGCACCCTGTCCGATCAGCTCAAAGCCTTCCGAGACCAGCAGGTGCGACAGCAACACCAGGCTCGCCGACCCCGCTTCGTCCAGGAGCCGCACCATCGTCCCGGACAGGCCCACGACCGTGTGCAGCCGGTCATCCATGCGCACCCGATCTCCGACCCTCAGCGCTGCCCGTGCCCCTGGGTGCCTGCTCACCGAGCCTCCGCCCGTGACACCAGCGTGGCATCCGACAGGGGCCGCGACAGATCCGCTGTCAGCCGTCCCAGCCAGAGCAGATGGAACACCGTCGGCAACACCGCAATCGGGTCACCGAGCAGCGCAGCCTGTGCCACCAGCGGCGACGGCACCGAGAACAGCGCCAACAACCGGGCCGCGAGCCCGTCATCGGTCCCGTGCCGTGGATGCCGGTACCCCGCCAGCCAGCGGACGTTCACCATCCGCACTGGATCCACCTCGCCGACGACGCGGTATCCCCACCCCACCGCCTCACAAGCCGTGTGCGTCGCCGCGAACTTGGCCGCCGACCGTGAGTCGATCCGGTCCAGCGGCCGACAGTCCACCACCAGCCCCCGCCCGTCCTTGAACCGAGCGAAGTAGTCCGGAGCGTGCGAGATTCGCTTGCCCCGCTCGTCCTCCCAGAACAACCACAGGGGCTGCGACAGCAACCCCGCCACCTCCGGCGTGAAGTCGAGCAGCATCGCGTGATCACGCTCCAGCCAGGACTCGAACCCCACGTGTCCGCCGGTCGTCGCCGACCAGTACAACCCCGGGAAATGCCGCTGCCCGCGATACGACGGGAAGCCGCGGACCGGCCGCCCGGTCTCGAACGGCACCGAGACCGCATCCGACAACGGCAGCCGATGTTCACCCCGGTCGTCCCGCCAGCCGACCTCGAAGCCGTCTACTTGTGACGGCTTCGCCCCCTCCAGCACACCCAGCCCCATGTATGCCACTTTGCAGACCTGCAGGGACTGGGCAGCTCGAATGGGACCAAACCCCTCGTCCGGGTGATTACACAGTCCGGCGCGATCCCCTCGATCACCTTCTGCAAGAGCTGAGCGTCACGCTGATGGCCCGGTGAGTTTGGCGGCCACGGCGTCGAGGACCCAGTCCAGGCCGGTTGCGAAGGATGTTTGGGCGTCTACGTCCGTGCCGTCGTACACGGCCTTGGCCAGCGCCGGGAAGCGGCCTGTGGCCAGCATTCTCGTCACATGCGGGCCGTGGGCGCGCTGCCAGTCGTGCTTGGACAGGCCTGTGGCGCGCTCGGCCCGCAGGTTCGCGATCTCGCGCCTGATCGCGCCAATGAAGTAGGCGCTCACAGTCTCCACGGCGCGCATGACGGTGTCGACATCGGTGAGGCCGTCGAGGGCGGCCAGCGTGGCCTCGGTCACGGCGAGGCCGTTCGGGCCCAGGGCCGGACGGCCGCCGAGCAGGTCGGCCAGCCATTCGTGACGGAGAGCGGCCTGCCTCGTGCGATGGGCGAGGGCGCGCAGCGCCTCCCGCCAGTCACCGGGCTGCTCCTCGGGGAGAATCTCGGCCTGGACCTCGTCCACCATGAGGTCGAACAGCTCCTCCTTGGTGGAGATGTACCTGTACAGCCGCATCGGACCGGCGTCCAGGCGGGCCGCGACCTTGCGCAACGACACCGCCTCCAGCCCGCCCTCGTCGGCCAGTGCGATGGCGGCGGCGACAATCCGCTCCCGGTCGAGCGGCAAGGGGCGAGTCGGCGGCTCCGGCCGGTCCCAGACAGTCATGCTCACACCGTACCGTTGCAATGCACCGTATGCGAGCAATACAGTGTATCGGTATGAGACATCGCATCGCAGTGGTCGGAAGCGGTCCTGCCGGCCTTACCTTCGCCCGCGTCCTGCACCGCTATGACCACCCCGTCACCGTCCTCGAACGCGATCCCGCCCCGGACACCCGCCCCCCGGGCGGCACGCTGGACCTGCAGGAAGGGCTGGGCCAGCGCGCGCTGGACAAGGCGGGGCTGCTGGCGGACTTCCAGGCGCTGTCTCGTCCCGAGGGGCAGGCCATGCGCATCCTGGACACAGCCGGGACCGTCCTGCGCGACTGGCAACCCCGCCCGGATGATCGAGCCAACCCCGAGATCGACCGCGGACAACTCCGCGACCTGCTGCTCGGCCCTCTCGACGTCCAGTGGGGCCGAGGCGTAACGCAGGTGGTGCCGGGGACCCGGGACGGCGTACTGGTCCACTTCGCGGACGGGCGACAGGAGACGTTCGACCTCGTGGTCGGCGCGGACGGCGCCTGGTCCCGGATCCGCCCGGCAGTCTCGCCGGTGACACCGCACTACACCGGCGTCACCTATGTCGAGACCTCCCTCGACCACGTCGACACCCGCCACCCCGACCTCGCCCGGCTGATCGGCGACGGTTCCATGGCTGTGTACGGCGTGAACCGCGCGCTCGTCGCCCAGCGCAACAGCGGCGGCCACGTCAAGGTGTACGCCCAGTTCCGCGCGCCGCTGGACTGGCACACGAACCTGGACCTGGCCGACGTCGAGGCCGTGCGATCGAGCCTGCTGGCTTTGTTCGACGGCTGGACCGCTCCCGTCCTCGACCTCCTCTGCCACGGCACCGCTTTCGTCCACCGCCCCCTCTATGTCCTGCCCGTGTCCCACACCTGGACCCACATCCCCGGGGTGACGCTACTGGGCGACGCCGCCCACCTGATGCCCCCATTGGGGGCGGGCGCGAACCTCGCGATGCTCGAAGGCGCCGAACTCGCCGAGTCCATCGCCACCGGCCCTGAAGATCTGGACGAGATCGTCCGCGCCTTCGAGGAACAAATGTGGGCACGGGCCGGCAGGTGGGCGAAGATCACGACGGCCGGTCTGGAACGCCTCGTGAGCTCGAACCCCGCCGAAGCCCTCGCCGTCTTCGACCAAGTCCAGCCATCCTGACCGCCAAGCGCGACAGCACCAGCATCAACAGCTCGCCACGGCTTCACGGGACAGTACGGCACCGCCGCGATCCCTTCCGGCAAAACCACCGTTAGGCGAACGCCCGGACGCCTGCACCGAACACAGCCCTCAGCCCGCTACCCGCCAAAATCCGGTCCGATCCTCCTCGCGGGCCGGTAGGGCAGCTCGCTGCGCAGGTCGTCCGGGACACGTTCACTTCACACTGCAGATTCGTCGGGAAAGCGCAGATAGACAGGGAACGGACAGGGACACGTCACCCGGTCACCCGACGGTCGCACGACACGCGCCACACTTTTGCAAGCAACCGCTTGCAATTGTTAGCACCCTCGTCGCATCATCGAACCATGGCATCACTCAACGTCGGCAACCTGGGCGAGTACCTCCGGGAGCAGCGCCGTAGCGCGCAACTCTCGCTGCGGCAGCTCGCGGATGCCGCCGGGGTGTCCAATCCGTATCTCAGCCAGATCGAACGCGGCCTGCGCAAGCCCAGTGCGGAGGTGCTCCAGCAGGTCGCCAAGGCGCTGCGGATCTCGGCCGAGACGTTGTACGTACGGGCCGGGATCCTGGACGAGCGGGAGCGGGGCGAGCTGGAGACGCGGGCGGTCGTCATGGCCGATCCGTCGATCAACGAGCGGCAGAAGAACGTACTGCTGCAGATCTACGACTCGTTCCGCCGGGAGAACGGTTTCGTCCCCGGTACGGACGTTTCAGCTGATACCGATACAACCGATACGAGCGGTACGCCTGACGAAGGCACCACGAGCGCCCGCGAACCCCGTACGTCCGGCGGCAGCGATGCCGCAGACCCTCACCACGAACTCTGATCCGGGAGGACCACAGTCATGGCCATCACCGATGACCTGCGCAAGACCCTCACCGACCCCACCCCCCTCTACTTCGCCGCCGGAACGGCCGAGCTCGCCGTGGAGCAGGCGCGCAAGGTGCCGGGGCTGATCGAGCAGCTGCGGGCCGAGGCGCCCGAGCGGTTCGACGCGGTCCGCAGCACCGACCCCAAGGCCGTGCAGGAGAAGGTGTCCACGCAGGCCCGGGAGGCGCAGGCCAGCGTCCAGGCCAAGGTCACCGAGGTGATCGGCTCGTTCGACACCGACCTGCGCAAGCTCGGCGAGACGGCGCAGGACCTGGCGCTGCGCAGCATCGGCGTGGCCGCCGAGTACGCGGTGCGGGCCCGTGAGGCGTACGAGAGGGTCGCCGAGCGCGGCGAGCAGAGCGTGAAGGCGTGGCGCGGCGAGGCGGCCGACGAGATCGTCGAGATCGCCGCCGTCGTGGAGACGGACGCCAAGGCCGCCCCGAAGCCGGCCGCGAAGGCCGGTCCCGGTACCGCTGCCACGAAGCCCGCCGCGAAGCCGGCGGCGGCCAAGCCGGCCGCCGTGAAGCCGGTCGCCGTGAAGCCCGCTCCCGCCGCCAAACCGGCCGAGGCGAAGGCCGCCCCGGCGAAGCAGGCGCCCGCGCCGCGCAAGGCGACGGCGAAGAAGTCCACCCCGCCCGCGAAGTAGCGGAGCGAGCCGGGGTGCGGGTGCCGTGACGGCATCCCGCCCCGGCATGCGTGCGACGTCCGGGCGACGGTTTCCGGACACGGGCTTGATACGGAGCGCAGCGGGCATCGTGACCCGAGGCCCGTTCCGCGTTTCGGTACGGTTGCCGTAGGTGCCGGAAGGCTCTCACCCACTACGAGGCGGTGCACCCCGTGTTGACCGACGGTTTCGATCTGTTCGTCTGGCTGCTGTTCAAGCTCATGCTCGTCCTGGCCGTGGTGGCCCTGATCTTCGCCGCGACAGCCCGCGAGGACGCCTACCGGGCGGCCGACAAGCAGACGAAGAAGTTCTGGGTGATTCTCCTCGCCGCCGCCGTCGCGGTCGGCCTGATCGAGAACTTCGTCGCCCCGATGATGTTCCTGATCCTGGCGGCGACGGTGGCGTCCATCGTCTTCCTCGTGGGAGTACGGCCCGCGCTCAAGGCGGTCTCCGGCGGCGGCAAGCGTCGCGGCGGGTCCAGCAGCGACGGCCCGTACGGCCCCTACAACGGCGGGCGCTGAGCGGGTACGACAGGGACGACGGGCGGTACGGCGGCCGCCACGGCGGCCGACGGTACGGGGTGGGTTCGCACGGCGAGCCTGCCCCGTTTGCGTGCCCGGTCCCGCTCGCGGTCGCGCGCCCGGTCCCGGTCCTTGTCCCGGTCGCGGGAGAGCAGCAGGACCGCCACGTCGTCGGTGAGCTCGCCGCCGTTCAGTTCCCGCACCTGGGCGACGGCGGCGTCGAGCAGTTCCTCGCCGCGCAGCCCCTCGGTCAGGTGCGCGTCGACCATGGCGACCATGCCGTCCTGGCCGAGGCGCTGGTTGCCCTGGCCGATGCGGCCCTCGATGAGCCCGTCCGTGTACATCATCAGCTGCCAGGATCCGCCCAGCTCGACCTGGCGGCGCGGCCACCGGGCGCGCGGCAGCAGGCCGAGCGCCGGTCCGCCGTCCTCGAAGGGCAGGAGGCGCGCCGAGCGGCCCGCCCGGGAGATCAGCGGTGCCGGATGCCCGGCGAGGCAGAGCCCGGCGCGACGGCCGTCCGGGGCGATGTCCACGGTGCAGAGCGTCGCGAAGATCTCCTCGCTCTCGCGCTCGTGCTCCAGCACCTGCTGGAGCGTGGAGAGCAGTTCGTCCCCGCAGAGTCCGGCCAGCGTGAGGGCCCGCCACGCTATGCGCAGCTCGACGCCGAGGGCGGCCTCGTCCGGGCCGTGGCCGCAGACGTCGCCGATCATCGCGTGCACGGTGCCGTCCGGCGTGCGGACGGTGTCGTAGAAGTCGCCGCCGAGCAGCGCGCGGCTGCGGCCGGGGCGGTAGCGCGCGGCGAATCCGAGGTCGGAGCCGTTCAGCAGCGGGGTGGGCAGCAGGCCGCGTTCCAGGCGGGCGTTCTCCTGGGCGCGCAGCCGGGATTCGGTCAGCTGGTGCTGGGCGATGTCCGCCCGCTTGCGCTGTACGGCGTACCGGATGGCGCGGCTCAGCAGCCGGGCGTCCAGCTCGTCGCGGAAGAGGTAGTCCTGCGCACCGACGCGTACCGCCTCCGCCGCCAGCTCCGCGTCGTCCTCGGCGGTGAGCGCGAGCACGGCGTGCTGGGGCGCGATCCGCAGGACGTGCAGGAGCGCGGCGAGCTCGTCGGCGCGCCCCGGGACGGCCTCGCCGTCCACCGGTGCGCCGGCGGTGGCGGCGGGTGCGGGTGCGGTGCCGGTCGTCGTGGCGCGTGCGCCGCCGGGCAGCGAGAGGTCGAGCAGGATGCAGTCGACGTCGTCCGTGAGGAGTCGGCCCGCCTCGGTGAGGTTGCGGGCGGTACGGACGCGGACCCGGGTACCGGCCGCCACGGGGAGGTCCGGGAGGGAGAAGGTGCCCGTGGGGTCGTCCTGGATCACCAACAGGGTGAGGTCGGCTCCATTGGTGGTCTCCGCAGCGGGTACGGCACGCTGCTGAGGTACGGGTACGGGCATCGGTTTCCGGGTTTCCTTCCCTCCCCCCGAGGGCGCGGGCGGGACGACGATCGACGACCTGCCAGACCGGGACCATAGCGGTCTGCGGGCCGGGAGCGGAATGGCGCGCGTGGGCACGCCGGAGTCATATGCGCAGTCATAAGCCGCGTCCTGGCACGGATCCGGCGCGGTGCGGCCCTCCGGTGCGGGCGCGGATGCCATGACAAACATCACGCGGGCGCGTACGCGCGTGGGAAGTGGGTCACACGCCCGCGCGCGAGCCGGAACGCCCGCCCGGCGCTCGGCGGTCGTACGGACTCCGGCGCGCGTGCGGAGGTACGGTCCGGCGCGCGCTCACCGGTACGTCCGCCGCGCGCTCACCGGTACGGGCTCCGGACTCCGGCCGCGCGATGTGCACACCCTGTGGACGATCCGGGCCGGGGCCCTACGCGTCCGGCCGCACCACGCCGAGGATCTCCATCGAGCCCGCCCCCGTCAGGGTGACGTTCCGCCCGGGGCGCGGGGCGTGGACCACCATGCCGTCACCGATGTACATCCCGACGTGGGTGGCGTCACCGTGGTAGATGATCAGGTCGCCGGGGCGCATGTCCCCGATGGCGATGTGCTTGAGCTGGGCCCACTGCTCCTGGGAGGTGCGGGGTATCGGCCGTTTCGCCGCCGCCCACGCCTGGGAGGTGAGCCCGGAGCAGTCGTACGAATCGGGGCCCTCGGCTCCCCAGACGTACGGCTTGCCGATCTGGGCGAGCGCGAACTTCACTGCGGCCTTGCCGCTGGGGCTGGCCTCGCGGTTGATGTCCTTGAGGGCGCCGGAGCTGAGCCAGGAGGACTGGGCTGCGGCCTGCGCCTGCTTCTCCAGCGCGAGGAGGCGGGCGCGCTCCTCCTTCTCCAGCCGGGCTTCGAGCTTCTTCGCCTCGTCGATACGGGCGTTGATCTCCGCCTTCGCCCGGGCCTGCTCGACCCGCCCGGCCTCCAGCTCGTCCCAGTTGACCTGGGCGTCCTGGGTGTACAGCTCCAGGTCCGCCTGGGTGCGGTTCAGTTCGGCCAGTACGCCGTCGGAGGCCTGCTGGCTCTGGCGCATCTGGTTGAGGCCGTACAGGAAGAGCCGGGGGTCACTGCTGAGGACGAGCTGGGTGCCGGGCGGCAGGCCGGCGTTGCGGTACTGCTCCCGGGCCTGGGCGCCGACCTGGTCCTTCAGCCGGGCTATCTTCTGCCGGCCCTCGTCGATGGCGCGTCCGAGGTCGTCCAGCTCGGACGTCTGCTCCGCCACCTGCTTCTCGGCCAGGTTGTACGCGTCGGTCGCGGCCTCGGCCTTCCGGTAGAGGAGGTCGATCTCCTCGCGCACCTCGGCGAGGGACTTCCCGGCGGGCGCCCGGGTGGCCGAGGCGGTGGGCGGTGCGGGGGCGGCCCATGCCTGGGCCGGCGCGGAGAGAACGGCGAGTGCGCAGACCACCGTGAGTGCTGCTGCGGCACAGTGACGTCGTTTCACGAACGAGTTCCCCCTCCGGCACCGTGGAGCAAAAAGGCCCGATAGCGCTCATGTGACTTACTGTCAGTAACTTTTCGACAACGTCGCGATCGTGCCATGCCGTCCCGAAAAGCAACAGGGGTGCCCGCTGAAGGACGCGTCACACGCGCGCGCCGCCACGAGGCTTTCCCCCTTGATCCCGAGCGCGCTCCCGCGTGTACGCCCCGCGGTCGTCTCCGGCGGTGCGCCGGCCTCCCGCGCACGGCTCAGCCGCCGGGGCGGAGAGCCTCCCAGGACACCGTGAGTTCGCCCTGGCGCCAGCGGCGCGCGTCGTCGCGCAGCGGCCAGTCGGCCGCGAGCGAGCGCGCGGCGGCGATCCAGCGCTGGCGCGCGCCGAGGGAGGCGTACGGGGCGGCGGTCGCCCAGGCCCGGTCGAAGTCGCGGAGGAAGGCGTGCACCGGCTCGCCGGGCACGTTCCGGTGGATCAGCGCCTTGGGGAGACGCTCGGCGAGGTCCGAGGGCCGGTCCAGCGAACCGAGCCGCGCGGCGAAGGACACCGTGCGGGGGCCCTCCGGCCCCAGCGCCACCCACACGTGCCGGCGCCCGATCTCGTCGCAGGTGCCCTCCACCAGCAGCCCGTCCGGGGCGAGCCGCGCGCACAGGCGCTCCCAGACCGCGGCGACCTGGTCCTCGTCGTACTGGCGCAGCACGTTCGCCGCCCTGATGAGGGCGGGCGGCTCGTCGAGCGGGACCTCGAAGCCGCCGTGCCGGAAGGTCAGCCCCTCGCGGGCGTACGGCTGCGCCGCCGCGACCCGCGCCGGGTCGATCTCGACGCCGACCACCCGGGTGCGCGGGGCGACGGTACGCAGCCGGGCGAGGAGTTCCACGGCGGTCCAGGGGGCCGCGCCGTAGCCGAGGTCCACGGCGACGGGCGCGTCCGCGCGCCGCAGCGCGGGGCCGTGCGTGGCGGCGATCCAGCGGTCCATGCGACGGAGACGGTTGGGGTTGGTGGTCCCGCGGGTCACGGTCCCGATGGGGCGCTGGTGCATGCGGTCGAGCCTACGTGGCGGAGGACGAGGGGCGTGCGGGCGACGGGGGAGCCGGGTGGGAGGCGGGAGGTGCGGGGCGCGGGAGGCGGGGGGTGAGGGCGCGGGCGGTGGGGCGCAGGCGCACGCGGGCGTGCAGAGAGGGGGAGTGCGCGGGCGTGCGTACGGAAGGTGTGCGCCGGAGTGCGAAGGCGGGTGACCGGTCCGGGGCCCGCGCGGGCGGTATACGCGGGGGCCGTTCCGCTCCGCGGGGGCGGAGATCGCCATCGGTCACCGGAGAGTGCGGGCCGGGTGGGCGGAGTATGCCGAAGGTTGACACGCGATGGCAATGATTTGGCAAAGACGGAAATGTATCGGGAGTCTTCCGATGTTCCGCCTCACGAGGGGATGACCGTCCCCGCGATCGGCATGCCCTGAGGAGGTCCGGACGTGAGCCGTGACGTCTCCCGCTTCGGCGGCGGTCGCGTGACCCCGCGCCTGCGATTCCCGGGCGGCCGTGGCAGCGGGCTGACGGCCGGGTTCGCCGCCGGGCACCGCAGGCCGCGCAGGGTCGCGATGCTCTCCGTGCACACCTCGCCGCTCCACCAGCCCGGTACCGGTGACGCCGGCGGCATGAACGTCTACATCGTGGAGCTGGCCAGGCGCCTCGCCGCGATCAACATCGAGGTGGAGATCTTCACCCGGGCGACCACCGGCTCCCTTCCCCCGGCGGTCGAGATGGCCCCCGGAGTGCTGGTGCGCCACGTCGACGCGGGACCGTACGAGGGGCTCCGCAAGGAGGATCTCCCCGCGCAGCTCTGCGCCTTCACCCACGGCGTGATGCAGGCCTGGGCCGGTCACCGCCCCGGCTACTACGACCTCGTGCACTCCCACTACTGGCTGTCGGGCCAGGTCGGCTGGCTGGCCGCGCAGCGCTGGGGCGTCCCGCTGGTGCACGCCATGCACACCATGGCGAAGGTCAAGAACGCCTCGCTGGCGGAGGGCGACACACCGGAACCCGCCGCCCGGGTCATCGGCGAGACGCAGATCGTCGACGCGGCCGACCGGCTCATCGCCAACACGGCGGAGGAGGCGGACGAACTCGTCCGCTTCTACGACGCCGACCCGGCCTCCGTCGCGGTCGTGCACCCCGGCGTGAACCTGGAGCGCTTCTGCCCGGGCGACGGGCGGGCCGCCGCGCGCGCCCGGCTCGGACTGCCGCAGGACGCCCTGATCCCGCTCTTCGCCGGACGCATCCAGCCCCTGAAGGCGCCGGACGTGCTGCTGCGGGCAGCGGCCGTACTCCTGGAACGTGATCCGTCGCTCCGCTCCCGCCTCGTCGTGCCGGTGGTGGGCGGCCCCAGCGGTACGGGCCTCGCCAAGCCCGAGGTCCTGCACAAGCTGGCCGCCCGGCTCGGCGTCGCCGACGTCGTACGGTTCCAGCCGCCGGTCGGTCAGGACCAGCTCGCCGACTGGTTCCGGGCCGCGTCGGTGCTGGTCATGCCGTCGTACAGCGAGTCCTTCGGGCTGGTCGCGATAGAGGCCCAGGCGGTCGGCACGCCGGTCGTCGCGGCGTCCGTGGGCGGGCTGCCGGTGGCGGTACGGGACGGCGTCAGCGGTTTCCTGATCCCGGGGCACGACCCCGAGGCGTACGCGCTGGCGCTCGAACGGTTCGTCCGCGCGCCGGAGCTCGTCGACCGGATGGGCGCCGCCGCCGCCGAACACGCGCAGTCATTCGGCTGGGGCACCGCCGCCGCCGCGACCGCCGAGGTGTACGGCGGCGCGATGCAGGATCACCGCCGCCGGGTCCGCTCCCGCCAGGGCTGAGCCGCCCGCACACCGACCGGGTGCGCGGGTACCCGCTGTCGTACGCTCGCAGCATGGCTGAGGGAGCGGACGAAGCGGCAGTGGCGCGGATCATCGAGGAGACCCTCGGCGACGCCGGCCTGCAATGGGAGAGCCCGGGGCCCGGCAACTACGTCGTGACGCTCCCCGGCACCCGCAAACTCTCCACCACCTGTTCGCTGCTGGTAGGCAAGCACTCCCTCTCCCTCAACGCCTTCGTCATCCGGCACCCGGACGAGAACGACGCGGCGGTTCACCGCTGGCTGCTGGAACGCAACCTCCGCCTCTTCGGCGTGAGTTACGCCGTGGACCGGCTCGGCGACGTCTACCTCGCCGGCAAGCTGCCGCTCGCCGTGGTCACCCCGCAAGAGCTGGACCGGCTGCTCGGCACGGTGCTCGAAGCGGCCGACGGGGCGTTCAACACCCTGCTGGAGCTGGGCTTCGCGAGCGCCATCCGCAAGGAGTACGCCTGGCGGGTCTCGCGGGGCGAGTCCACCAGGAACCTCGACGCGTTCGCGCACCTGACCCGGCGCACCGAGACGGACTGATACCGGCCGCTTCCGGGAGGTGCGGGCGCCGGTCGCAGGTCCGGCAGGTGGCCCGGACGGCGTGTCATCCCCGGTTCCCGGGGCAGATGTTCACGCGTCCGCACCTCACCTCCCCGGAGCCACCGCGTGCCCAGTCAGCCTCGTCCTGCCGTGCCGCGTGCCTTCCACTGCGAGCACACCCCCGACGGCAGCCGGGTCCTCGCGCTGGTGGACCACCGCCCGGGTCCCCCGTCCCTGTATCCCGTCCTGACCTGCCCCGGCCCCGGACTCGCCCACGAGGCGGCCCGCCTGCTCCACCGGGCGCTGCACGCACCGGCGGGGGCGTGGGACGCCGGACCGGTGGACGAACTGTGCGGGCGGCTGCCGGACGAAGCGGCGGATTCCCTGCGGGTCGCGGTCGGCCGTGCCCTCGCGGGCGCCTGGCCGTCGGAGGGCGGCCACGCGCAGGAGAACGGCCACGCGCAGGAGAACGGCCACGCGCAGGAGAACGGCCACGTGCGGGTGGGCGGCCGTGCGCCGGGGGGCGAGCGGGCGTCCCTTGCGCCGGAAGCCCCGCAGGGCGCCCGACTCGCCGATCTCACGGGTCCGGTCTTCCGGATCGCGCTGCTGCGGGAGTTCCACGTCCACGACCGTCAGGCGTTGCTCGCTGCCGCCGCCGACGAGGGCTGGGAGCCGCTGCCCGCCGACCGGCTGGGACCCCACGACCCGCAGGACCTCATCGGCGCCACGCTGTGGCTCGCCGAGCACGGCGGCGAGCTGGCGGGCGCGGACACCCTCGCGGACCGTGTCCAGGCGTACCGGCTGTCCGCGGAGGCGGACGACGAGATCGCGGGCTGGAGCCGCGAGGAGGTGGTGGCGGACTTCGGCTCCGGCTGGCTCCGGGGAGCGGAGGGCCCTGCGCACCCCGGTACGCGGAGCAGCGCGCAGGCCGAGCCGCCCGGCCGGTCCGGTGAGCCGGGGCGGGAGGTGGAACGGCCGGACTTCGCCGCACTGTTCGAGGTGGAAGCCCCGCACTGTACGGACCCGGGGTGCGGGCAGGAGCGCTGTCAGTGGCAACTCACGCCCCGTACCGCCGCCGCTCTCCACGAGGCGCTGCGGTCGCTGGCGGACCACGCTCGTGATCACGCGGAGGAGCTCGGCGACCGCCCGCTCGCCCCAGGAGGGCTCGGCGAGCGGGCCGGGGTCTTCACCCGGCTGCCCAGGGTGACCTTCGGCGTCGGCGCGGCGTGGCGCCACCGGTTCGCGCGGGCGGTGCGGGACATCGGGAGCGACCTGGCGAACGGCTGGTGGCTGGAGCCCACGTGCACCGCCGAGGAGCTGGCCCTGCACCTCGCCATCGAGGATGCGCGGGCGGCCGGGGACGCGCGTGCCGCCACCGACCCGCGAGCCCCCCGTGGCGCCGCCCCGCCGGCCCACCGGGACGACTACGACTTCGACGGGTGTGCCGAGCGGTTCTTCCAGGACACCGACGTGCTGATGCTCTACGACGCGGGCCTGGACGGCATGGAGGATCCGGAGGACGAGGTCAACCAGCGGCTCGGGATAGGCGACCTCCGGCCGTCCGCCTGGTTCGAACCCTTTCTCAACGTCACACCCCGCGAGGCGGACCCCGAGCACGGGGGCGCCGGTTCACGCCCCTGAGGGACGGTCCGCGGATCGTGTTCCGGAAGGAGCGCCGTCCGCCCGGAGGGCGGCTCCGGCACATCCGCCGCCCGGTAGAAGGTCACCTCGTCGACCAGCAGGTCCCGCTCGTGGCGGAGTCCGCCAGGGTGCGTGGGCGGTGTCCCGGTGGAGGGTCCCTCGGTGGGGGGAACCCGCTGATCCAAAGGGCTGTCCCGTAATCCGTGGTGGATCAGTGCGCGGCGTCAGATGCGGTGCATCGCAAGGCGGAGGAGCGTCCGCATACTGGATGTACGTGGACGTTCCGACAACGCGGCGAGGTGCCGTAGCTGTCGTCGCGCACCCACCAGGGATTGCGGGACAGCCCTCAGGGGGTCTGCGGCATGAATACTCCCGAAACGGTCGGCGAATTCACAGAGTGATCACAGTGGAGTCACAATCACGCGTGCGCGCGAAGGCACACCATGGGTGGGCAAATTTTCGATCATAAGGTGAGCGTGACTGTGACGATCCTGCCGTGACCGATGACAACTGGTGTCCGACGAAGGGTTGTTACTCCCGAAATAGGAGAAATGAACCATGCGTGCTTCGCTCGTCCGCCGTTCCGCCCTCGCCGCGTCCGTGGCCTCCCTGGTCCTGCTGGCCACCGCCTGCGGCGGTTCGTCGGACGACTCGGACAGCAAGAGCAAGGCGGGGGACACGTCGAAGTCGGCGTCCGCCGAGTCTGCCGCGCCCGAGCAGAGCGACGTCAAGGCCCTGACCGCCGCCGAGTTGGAGAAGGTCTCGCTGGCCCAGGGTGACGTCGCGGACCTCAAGATCGAGAATGCCGGCGCCGAGGACATCCTCAAGGCTTCGGACGTCACGTCCGACAAGGCCGAGTGCCTGCCCTTCGCGCACGCCCTGTTCGCGGTGCCCCAGGGCAAGCCGGTCGCCACGACCGCCCGCACCGCGATGGCGGAGCCGAAGGCGTCGGACACGACGACCTCCGGCGACGCGTCGGAGAAGAGCCTCGACGACGCGATGGGCGCGGCCCTGAACGTCAGCTCCACGATGGTCTCCCTCGGCTCGTACGAGGGCGGCGACGCGGCCGACGTCCTCGCCGCGGTGCGCAAGGCGGCCACCGCATGCGCCTCGGGCTTCACCGCCACGGTGCAGGGCGAGGCGCAGAAGCTCTCCGCGATCACCGAGCAGAAGGTTGCCGGCGGCGAGGAGGCGGTGGCGTGGAACGTGGTCGAGGAGCAGGAGGGCGAGAGCTTCCCCTTCGGTCTCGTGGTGGTCCGCCAGGGCAGCACGGTGAGCACCTTCACCACCGTCAACATGGCCGCGGCCATGGACCCGAGCGTCAAGGTGGAGCAGCCGACCGCGCTCGTCGCCGCGCAGGTCAAGAAGGTTTCCTGACCTCATGTCGGACGGCCGGGCGGCCCGGTCGTGACGCGCGCGGGCGTCACGGCCGGGCCGCCCGGCCGTTGTGCGCCCCGTTCCGCGGTGCTGCCGCCCCCGCTCGGGCTCAGGGCAGCGGCACCAGTCGGACGACGGTGACGGTGAGCACCGAACCGGAGACGTAGTACAGGACGATCGCGCCCGCCACCGTCGCCTCGCGGCGGTCGCGTTCGCCCTTCACCGCCGTGGAGCCGTGGCCGTACGGAGCCCGCCCGAGGGTGCGGGCCATCTCGTCGCGAAACGGTTCTGCGTCCCGCATCTTCGCCAGGGTGTCGTCGGCCGGCGGGGCGTAGGAGATACGGAAACTCAAGCCACGCTCCGCCTCTCGGCCTCGTCCCGGGCCAGTCGGTCCAGGATGCGTTCGGCCTCGGGATCGGGAACGGCCTCCAGCATCCAGTGCCGCATCACCGCGTGAATCTGGTGCACCCCCGCCTCGTTGACGGCGCGGTCGAACTCGTCGCGTCTCTCGTCGGGAAGCGCGGCGCGGATGGCCGGGATGCTGTTGGGTACCTCCACCTCGGTACCTCCGACGAAAGTCTTCAGAGACTCGCCCATGGTGCTCTCCCCGATCTCCTTGCTCTCGACGAGCGTTGCCGGGCCCGTCGGCAGGGACCGGCGCGCGTCCGCGCGAGGGGCGCCAGGACGGGCGCCCCCCACGGTAGTGGCTGGAGGGCCCGAGTACACGGGTGCGTCCACTCCGTCGGCCTTACAGGACACGGGTGCGGACGGATCGTCAGCCGGACGTGACCTCCACCGACAACTCGTTGTCCAGCGTGTAATAGGTGCGGGCGGTGAGCCCGTCGAGGGTGACCGCCGGATGGACGAAGACCTTCTTGCGGTCCGCGATGTCGTCCAGCAGCCGCCCCACCCGGATCGGCCGCGCGCCCGTCCGCATACGTACGAGTACGTCCCAGACCCCCTTGCCGCCGTCGGGCGTGTCCGTCAACTGCCTCTGGGTGAAGGTGAACCGCACACCGTCGGGCCCGTCCGCGTGCAGCGCGGTCTCGCGCACCTCCCCGGCCCCGCCCCGCAGGCGCAGCAGGGCCGCCGCACCGGGGCCCGGTTCCGTGCCCGGTCCGGCGGTGAAGAGCCGGGCCCGTACGGTCGTGGAGTCGGCGGAGACCTCGATGCGGTCCGCCTCGGCGTGCGCCGTCCGCAGCCAGGTCCGTACGGCGAGAGTGCCGTCCGGCGTGGTGAACGGGACGCGTACCGCGAGCGGCAGCGGTGTCCGTGCCGGTGTACGGCCGGCCGTCAGCGCGCGCAGATCACGGACGCCCGCCAGCAGGGGGGTTCGCTCCGCGTCCGGCGAGGTCAGGACGAAGAGGTCCCACCGCCCCTCCGCGAGCGCCGGTTCCGAACCGAGCTCGGCCCGCCAACGGGTCACGCCCGCGCCGTCGTCCGGCTCCTCGGGCGATCCGTCCGGTTCCAGGTCGATCAGCCGGGTGACCGACTCGGGCTTCCCCTTCGGCGGGCGCAACCGCAGCAGGAGCCGGGGCTGTTCGGCCGTACGGAGCCCGAGACGCACTTCCATCCGGCCGTTCCCGTCCACCGTGCAGTCGGCGCGAGGGAGTTCGACGGGGCCGGAGCCCGTGGAGTCGCGCACCGGGTCGGTGCCGTTGGCAGGTGTGGTCCGGGTCATCGCCGCTTCGCCTTCCGTACGGTCTTGAGCAGGGCGCGGGCCGCCGCTTCCAGGCTGTCCCGGGCCGCGTATCCGCGCGGTCCCAGCGCGAGGGCGGTGCCGGCGGCCGGTGCGGCCGGACGGCCGGCGGCCCGGGCGGCGGTCAGCTCCTCGAAGAGGGACTCGGCCCGCGCGACGACCGGACCCGGGGCGTAACGGCGGGAGTTGTCCCGTGCGGCACGGCCCATCCGGCGGCGGAGATCGTCGTCGCGGACGAGGTCGAGCAGGGCCGCGGCCAGCGCGTCCCGGTCCCCGACCGGGACCAGCCGGCCGTCCTCACCGGGCCGGATGATCTCGGCCGGGCCGTGGGGACAGTCGGTGCTCACCACGGGGAGACCGCAGCGCATCGCCTCGACGATCGTCATGCCGAACGGTTCGAAGCTCGAAGTCGCCGCCGCGATCGATCCCTTGACCCACTCGGCCTCCATCGGGGCGGCGGCGCCCATCAGGAACACGTTGTTGTGCAGGGCGAGTTCGTCCACCAAGCGCCGCAGCCGGTCGTGCTCCTCGCCCCGCCCGTAGATCCGCAGCTGCCAGTCGGGGCGCTCGGCGGCCACCTGCGCGAACGCCTCGATGAGCACGTCGTACCGCTTCACGCGGACCAGCCGTCCGGCCGCGATCACGACCCGCGAACTCCCGTCCGCAGGCGGGAGCGAGGGGTCCGGCACACTGTTGGGCAGCGCCTCGACGCGTACGCCCGGCAGCCGCATCGTCCGCCGGTAGGCGGCGGCGTCCGCGTCCGTGACGGTGGTCAGCCCGTCCAGCCGCCGGTACGCACGCCGCAGCACACGGCGCAGCGCGGGCGGGTGGCTCTCCACCGTGAGGTGCTCCTGCCCCACCCGGACGGTGCGCTCGGGGGCCTGGAGGGCGAGGTGCACGTTGAGCCCGGCCCGCGTACCGATGGCGACGTCCGCGTCCGTGCCCGCCAGGAACTCGCCGATCCGACGGTCCGTCAGCGCGTTGTACTGCCCGTACCGGTACTCCGCGCGCGGGAACGCCTTCGACGGCAGCCCGAACAGCGGGTGGTCCTTCTCCCGCCGCAGATCGATCAGCGGCCGCAGCCGGATCCGCGGGTCCAGCGTGAACGCGGGCACGTCCCGGTGCCGGTTGACGGAGACGATCTCCACCTCGTGCCGTTCGGCCAGTGCGTGGGCCAGGTTGAACGTGGTGGAGATCGTCCCCCCGATCCCGTATGCGTTGTGGATGAGGAAGGAAATCTTCATGAACGACAAGACAGCGCCGGGGGGCCGGTAGTTGCGGCCGTTACTCCTTCGTGAGGGGAGGGCGCGGCCGATCGGCTCAAGCACAGGGCTGCGGCGTAGCCTCCGGGAAGGAGCGAGGGGTGGGGGAGTCGTCGTGGAGATCTTCGGCTGGATCATGGTTGCGTTCGGCGGGTTCATGATCCTGCTGGCCGTGGTCCCGTTGCCGCGCAGATGGCGGGACGTGCCCCAAGTGGGCTGGGAGCTGGCTCTGTTCGGCCTTCTGACGGTGGTGAACGAAGGGGACAAGCTCCTCGACTGGCCGCAGTGGATCACCTTTCCCCTGGCCATGGCGCTGCTTCCGATGGCGGTGGTCGTCGTGGTGAGGCGCGTGCGGGAGCGCCGTCGTCGGCGGGTGTGACCCGCGTGCGGGGTGCCGCGGTGGCGGTCAGACGCGCCGGAGGTGCTCCGCGAAGAGCGCGCGGGCCCGGACCAGGTCTTCGGGAGAGTGCGCGCCGCGCTTGGGCAGGACGTGGAAGTACTCCGCGCTGCCCGTGAGCACGAACAGCTCGGGTGTCTCGAACCACCACGGATAGACGTTCCAGCCGGTGGTGCCGCTGCCCTCCCCGGACGAACCGGTGGTGGTCAGCCCGTCGGCGGTGAGCGTGGTGCGGCAGTTCCCGAGAGCAGCGTGCGCCTCGTACTGATCACGGGTCCGGGACCGGCGGTTCCTCTGGCGCACGAGGAAAACGGCGACCAGGCAGAGCGGGCCGGCGAGGATCGCCCCGGCCTCGTCGAGGTGCCACCGCAGCACCCCCGCGACGAACGCCGCGGCCCCGAACGCCAGAGGTATCGCCAGGGATCCGATGAGCCCGTGCCGGGTGCTGAGGGTGAACCGCCACAGGGCCTTGTCGTAGTCCGTCGCGGCCGGGACGTAGTCGAACACCGCCGTACCCGGAGCCGCGGATTCGGTGGGTCCGGCTTGATCCATGGTCATGGGGGCTGAGGGTAGGTCAGCGCGGCGGCGCGGAACAGCCCTCGGACGGCGCCGGCCCGGCCCACGAAAATGCCCCCGTCCACGCCGTACGCGTGGTCGGGGGCACGATCGCGGTGACTACTTCTTCTTGCCCTGGTTCTTCACGGCCTCGATGGCGGCCTTGGCCGCGTCCGGGTCGAGGTACGTGCCGCCCGGCTTGACCGGCTTGAAGTCGGCGTCGAGCTCGTAGACGAGCGGGATGCCGGTCGGGATGTTGAGGCCCGAGATCTCCTCGTCGGAGATGCCGTCCAGGTGCTTGACCAGGCCGCGGAGGCTGTTGCCGTGGGCGGCCACGAGGACGGTCTTGCCGTCGAGCAGGTCCGGGACGATGCCGTCGTACCAGTACGGCAGCATGCGGACGACGACGTCCTTGAGGCACTCGGTGCGCGGGCGCAGCTCGGTGGGGATCGTCGCGTAGCGCGGGTCGGCGCTCTGCGAGAACTCCGTGCCGTCCTCCAGGACCGGCGGCGGGGTGTCGTAGGAGCGGCGCCACAGCATGAACTGCTCCTCGCCGAACTCGGCGAGGGTCTGCGCCTTGTCCTTGCCCTGGAGCGCACCGTAGTGGCGCTCGTTCAGACGCCAGGAGCGGTGGACGGGGATCCAGTGGCGGTCGGCGGCCTCCAGCGCGAGCTGCGCCGTGCGGATGGCGCGCTTCTGGAGGGAGGTGTGCAGGACGTCGGGGAGGTACCCGGCGTCCTTGAGCAGCTCACCGCCGCGCACTGCTTCCTTCTCGCCCTTTTCGGTGAGGTTCACGTCCACCCAACCGGTGAACAGGTTCTTCGCGTTCCATTCGCTCTCGCCGTGGCGGAGGAGGATCAGCTTGTACGTCGCGTCGGCCATGAGCCCGAGCGTAATCGAACCTGTACCCCCTTCGCGCGTCCGGCCACTGGACGGACAAACAGGTACACAGGCGAGCGGCGCGGGGCGCACATGAGGGGTGGCCCGGTGGGTCCGGCGGGGGTACGGCACGGTGCTGCGGCCGGGGCGCCGGCTCCGTCGATTGACGGCGGCCGTCAATCGAGTGGCGGCCGAGGAGCCGTCCTTCGTAATGTTCGATCTGCCGCAGTACCGCTTACCGGTCGGATCCGTGCGGCATTCGTACCGCACCTGTTCCGTACCGTCCTGGGGGTATCCGCATGTCCGTCGCCGGTCTACGAAGAGCCGCGCGCGACGCGGTGTCCGGGATGCCCCGGGAGTTCTGGTGGCTGTGGACCAGCACGCTGGTCAACCGGCTCGGAGCGTTCGTCGCCACCTTCATGGCGCTCTATCTGACCCTGGACCGGGGCTACTCGGCCTCGTACGCCGGTCTGGTGGCCTCGCTGCACGGGCTCGGCGGGGTCATCTCCTCGCTCGGCGCCGGGGTGATGGCCGACCGGCTCGGGCGGCGGCCGACCATGCTGATCGCGCAGGTGTCGACGGCCGTCTCGGTGGCGGTGCTCGGGTTCATGGAGAACCCGGTCGCCATCGCGGGGGTCGCGTTCGTCGTCGGCATGGCGAGCAACGCCTCGCGCCCGGCGGTCCAGGCGATGATGGCGGACATCGTCGCCCCGGAGGACCGGGTGCGCGCCTTCTCGCTGAACTACTGGGCCGTCAACCTCGGGTTCGCCGTCTCGTCCACCGGGGCGGGTTTCATCGCCGAGTACAGCTACCGGATCGGCTTCTTCGTGGAGGCGATGCTGACCCTGTGCTGCGCCGCCGTCGTCTTCCTGAAGGTGCCGGAATCCCGGCCCGACCACGCCCCGGTGGCCTCCGCGTCCGGCGGTCCCGTCGCGAAGCCGCCCGGGGTGCGGCTCACCGACGTGCTGCGGGACGGGCGGTTCATGGGGGTGGTCGGGCTGTCGTTCCTGGTCGCGCTGATCACCCAGCAGGGGTACGTGGGCCTGCCGGTGGCGATGGGCGCTGACGGGCTCACCAGCTCGGACTTCGGCACCGCGATCGCCGTCAACGGCCTGCTGATCGTCGTGCTCCAGATCCCCGTGACCCGGTTCATCGAGCACCGCGATCCGCGTCAACTGCTCATCGTCTCCACGCTCTTCGCCGGGTACGGGTTCGGGCTGACGGCCTTCGCGGGCTCGGTCGCCGCGTACGCGCTGACGGTGTGCGTCTGGACGCTCGGCGAGATCGTCAACGCGCCGACCCAGTCCGGCCTGGTGGTGAAGCTGTCCCCGGCCCAGGGCCGGGGCCGCTACCAGGGGATGTACACGATGTCCTGGTCGGTGGCCGCGCTGGTCGCCCCGCTGATGTCCGGCGTCGTGATCGACCACTGGGGGGCGTCCTGGCTCTGGATGACCTGCGCCCTGCTCGGTACGGCAACCGCCCTCGGCTACTGGCTGCTGATGCGCAACCTGGCGGGGGACGGCGGGCCGGCGGGCACCGGGCCGGGGGAGCGCGACCGGCTCGTGGAGACTACCGGCCGGGCGGAGGCGGCGGCGACGACGTCCGCCGAGGCTCCGCGGATCCCGGTGCACGCCCCGGTACACACCCCGGAGCTCGCCCCGGAAGGGGCGTGAACGCCGGACCGGTGGCTTCGCCGGAGCGCCCGGCGGCCGGACCGTCGCACGGAGGCGGACGCGCGACGGCGTCCGCCCGGTGGAGCCTGCCGGCTCCCCGCGCGGACGCCGTCGCGCCGCGGGCGTCCCGGTCTCCGGACGGAGCCGGTCAGCCGCCGCACTGACAGGGCGAACCGGACTGGCAGCCGCAGCCGCAGCCGGAGCCGCAGCCGCAGGCCCCGAGCACGGTCAGGCGCACCACTTCGGTCGGGGTCTCCTGCTCGGGGTCGGGCAGGGGGGAATCGGCCGCATGTGCCATGGGGTCCTCCTCAACGCGTACCACCGGCCGGCGCGTGAAGGCCGCCACGCCGGTGTCGTACGCCCGGTGCGCACGACAGGGGGGTACGGGATCGATCCCGGCCCCCGTCCATTGCATGCCCACCCCGGCGGGCGCATCAACGGCGCACACGCGCAGAGATTCCGTCGGCCCCGTCCCGTACGGCCGGCCCCGTACCGCCGGCCCCGCCCGTCGCTCCCGCCCCGTGCCGGTCAGGCGCCCTCGACCTGGGTCGGGGCCTGGAGATCGTCGGCGTGCTCGCCCGTCACCAGGTAGACGACGCGCTTGGCGACCGAAACGGCGTGGTCGGCGAAGCGCTCGTAGTAGCGGCCGAGCAGGGTCACGTCGACCGCGGTCTCGATGCCGTGCTTCCAGCGGTCGTCCATCAGGTGCTGGAAGAGGGCACGGTGCAGCAGGTCCATCTCGTCGTCGTCCTGCTCCAGCTGGAGCGCCAGGTCGACGTCCTTGGTGATGATCACCTCGGCGGCCTTCGCCATCAGCCGCTGCGCCAGCTGCCCCATCTCCAGGATGGTCGCGTGCAGGTCGTGCGGTACGGCCTTGTCCGGGAAGCGGAGCCGGGCCAGCTTGGCGACGTGCTGGGCGAGGTCGCCCGAGCGCTCCAGGTCGGCGCTCATGCGCAGCGAGGTGACGACGATCCGCAGATCGGTCGCCACGGGCTGCTGCCGGGCGAGGAGCGCGATGGCGCGCGCCTCCAGTTCGTGCTGGAGGTCGTCGACCCGCTGGTCCGCGGCGATGACCGTCTCCGCGAGATTGAGGTCGGCGTCGAGCATGGCCGTGGTGGCCCGTCCGATCGCCGACCCGACGAGCCGGGCCATCTCGACCAGGTCATCGCCGATCGAGTCGAGTTCCTCGTGGTAGGCGTCGCGCATGGAAGTCCCTCTCCAGTCCTGGGGCCGGGGTCTCTGGGTCGAACCCCACGCTCCCACGGTGCGGCCGGAACGCGACGGGATCCGTCCGCAGAAGTGAACCGGACCCATACCCTCGGTGAACTCTGGGCGACGAGTGTTCGAGTAGGCACTCGTATGGCTGTGAGAGCGTGCGCATCGACGCATAACCTGGACGACATGGACGTGAACGCGGCGGTCGCCGCAGCAGCCGGGATCGCCGGGCTTTGCACCGGTGTGATCGCGATGCTGGCGTTTCGCTGGAGCGAGCGCGAACTGAAGAAGCCGACGCGCGCATCCGTGCGTCCCGAGACCGCCGCCACCCTGCCTCCCGGGGTGGACACCGTCCTCTCCGTCCTCAGCTCGTCCGCCGTCGTGCTCGACGAGAGCGATGCCGTGGTGAAGGCCAGCTCCGCCGCGTACGCGCTCGGTCTGGTCCGCGGCGGCCGGCTGGCCGTCGACCAGATGCTCCAGATGACCCGGGACACCCGCCGGGACGGTGAGATACGGCAGGTCGAACTGGATCTGCCCCGCCGCGGTACGGGCCGGGGCGACGCGCTCGCCGTCTCCGCCCGGGTCGCCCCGCTGGGCTCCCGACTTGTGCTGCTGCTGGTCGAGGACCTGACCGAGTCGCGCCGGATAGAGGCGGTACGGCGCGACTTCGTCGCCAACGTCAGCCACGAACTGAAGACGCCGACCGGCGCGCTCTCCCTGCTGTCGGAGGCGGTCCTGGAGGCATCCGACGACCGGGAGGCCGTCGAGCGCTTCGCGGGCCGGATGCAGATCGAGGCGACCCGGCTCACCAACCTCGTCCAAGAGCTGATCGACCTCTCCCGGGTCCAGAACGACGACCCGCTGGAGGACGCCGAGCCCGTCCGGGTGGACGAGCTGGTCGCCGAGGCCATCGACCGCTGCCGTCAGCCGGCCGGGTCGAAGGAGATCACCATGGCCTCCGGCGGGACCAGCGACCTCTCCGTCTGGGGCAACCGCGGCCAGCTCGCGGCAGCCCTCGGCAATCTGGTCGAGAACGCCGTCAACTACAGCCCCGCCCGTACCCGTGTCGGTATCGCCGTCCGACGCGTGGCCGGACAGGGCCGCCCCCTGATCGAGCTCGCCGTGACCGACCAGGGCATCGGCATCTCCGAGAAGGACCGGGACCGGGTCTTCGAGCGGTTCTACCGCGTCGACCCGGCCCGCTCACGAGCCACCGGTGGTACGGGCCTGGGGCTCGCCATCGTCAAGCATGTGGCCGCCTCGCACGGCGGGGAGGTCACCGTCTGGAGCTCCGAGGGACAGGGCTCCACCTTCACCCTGCGGCTGCCCGAGTCGGGCACCGTACGGGAACGCACCACCGGCGGACCACTACTCGTCAACGGTGACGACGAGGGACCGTTCGAGACAGCCGCACATGAACCCTTTCCTGCCCCGGAGGCCCTTCCGTGACCCGAGTGCTTGTCGTCGAGGATGAGGAATCCTTCAGCGACGTTCTGTCCTACATGCTGCGCAAGGAGGGTTTCGAGGTCGCCGTGGCGGCGACGGGTCCCGATGGTCTCGACGAGTTCGACCGCAACGGCGCCGACCTCGTCCTGCTCGACCTCATGCTGCCGGGCCTGCCCGGTACCGAGGTCTGCCGGCAACTGCGCAACCGCTCCAACGTCCCGGTGATCATGGTCACCGCCAAGGACAGCGAGATCGACAAGGTGGTCGGTCTGGAGATAGGAGCCGACGACTACGTGACCAAGCCGTTCTCCTCGCGCGAGCTGGTGGCGCGCATCCGCGCGGTGCTGCGCCGCCGCGGCGAGCCGGAGGAGGTCACGCCGGCGGCCCTGGAGGCCGGTCCGGTCCGCATGGACGTCGACCGTCACGTGGTCACCGTCTCCGGCGGCAAGGTGGACCTCCCGCTCAAGGAGTTCGACCTCCTGGAGATGCTGCTGCGCAACGCGGGCCGGGTGCTGACCCGCATGCAGCTCATCGACCGGGTCTGGGGCGCCGACTACGTGGGTGACACCAAGACCCTCGACGTGCACGTGAAGCGGCTGCGCGCCAAGATCGAGCCCGACCCGGGCGCCCCGCGCTACCTGGTGACGGTCCGCGGCCTGGGCTACAAGTTCGAGCCGTAAACCGGTGGCCGGCCATCGGGCACACGGATGAGTGAAGGGCGCCTCCCCCTCGGGGAAGGCGCCCTTCACTCGTGTGCGCGTGGCGGAGCCGGCCTCACTCGGCGGCGGGGGACGTCTCGCCGCCGGTCGGGGTCGCGGAGGCGTCCGGGGACGCGGTGGCGTCCGGGGAGGCCGAGGCGTCGGGCGACGCGGCGGCGGTGGGCAGCGCGCTCGGCCCGAAGCCCTTGAAGTAGGAGCGGGAGGGGACGACCGTGGCGCCCAGCGCGATGTCGCCGCTGTCGCTGAGGCGGAAGACGACCTGCTCGATGTTGCCGTTCTGAGTGGCCTGGCGGCCGTTCTCGATGACGGCGGACGCGTTGCCCTCGCCGCCGAGGACGATCTTGCCGCCGGCCGGGACCACGAGCGGCCCGTCGCCCTTGGCGGCGTGCAGCTCCACCTCGGTGCTGGACCGGGGCAGCGTGATGGCCTCCAGCGTCTCGTCCTCGGTTCCCTGGTTGAACAGCGCACCGGTGACCACGGCGGGACCCTCGGCGTCGTGCTCGGGCTGGGTGACGACGTTCACGTTCTGGATCTTGATGTCGCCGACCGAGGTGGCCGCGTTGTCCGGCCGGACCTGGAGCGTTGCCGCGTCGTTGCCCGCGGCGCACGCGGACAGCGAGGCGATCGAGATCACAAGGGCAGTGGCGGCGAGAGCGCCGTGTCGAAGGCTGCGGCTCACGGCGGCGGCAACTCCTTGAACGTTCGGTTTCTGCGGACTACGGACGTGGTGCGCAGGTGCACTGCACGACCGCGCAGGGCGGCGGACCGAGTGACGTAAAGCCGCCCTAAGGGTGTGTCAGCGGCCTTAGGCTACCGAGCCGCCGCTCACGCCTCACACCCGACCCGCCCCTTTGCCCCGAGGCTCTTCACCGGGACCCGCGCGGCCCACCCGGGTCCCCGGCCCCCGGCGCGCCCGGACCGATCACCCCGCGGGTGGCCCCGGCGTCCCGGACACCCTCCGACATCCGGCGTTCACAAAACGCGAATGATCAATTTTCCCGCCGGTGACGCATTCGTCGGCGGAAAAGCGAGAGGGCCGTTGCCGCAGTCGTTGTGGCGGTCGTTGTCGTGGCGGTTGTCACGATCCGCTTGATCAATTTCAATGGGGTGGCGAAACTTCCTTCGATCGTGTGATCGATCTCCGAACGCATGGAAGAAAGTGCGGCTCCTCGAATCCGGCAAAACGGGATCTTTAACCCGTTCGGGCAGCGTTCCCGGGCGTGGGAACGGCGCGTTTCCGGCCGGTCGTACAACGGCTCCGACCTGCGAATACCGTCTTCGCGAAGCCTCGCGCAGCACGTTCCGGATGCTGTTGTCAAGCCCCGAGATATGCCCTGACCTGCGAAAACGCCATTCAGGAGGAGCGGTTCTCGTGTTACCCTGGATAGCCACGGAAGGGGTACCTGTCACATGACGTTCAAGGTTGGCGACACCGTGGTCTATCCCCATCACGGGGCCGCGCTGATCGAGGCTATCGAAACTCGCCAGATCAAAGGCGTGGACAAGACCTACTTGGTGCTCAAGGTCGCCCAGGGCGACTTGACGGTTCGTGTGCCTGCGGACAATGCGGAGTTCGTGGGCGTGCGCGACGTGGTCGGGCAGGACGGGCTGGACCGGGTCTTCGAGGTGCTTCGCGCGCCGTACGCCGAAGAGCCGACGAACTGGTCCCGTCGCTACAAGGCAAATCTGGAGAAGCTCGCCTCTGGCGATGTCATCAAGGTCGCCGAAGTGGTGCGCGACCTGTGGCGTCGTGAGCGCGAGCGTGGACTCTCCGCCGGAGAAAAGCGCATGCTCGCCAAGGCCCGCCAGATCCTGGTGAGTGAGCTCGCTCTCGCGGAAAACACGAACGAGGACAAGGCCGAAGCCCTGCTCGACGAGGTTCTCGCGTCCTGAACCGGATCACACCGGTCGTACGAATATGCCGTAGTCCCCGCTGACCAGCCGTTTTGCACGGCGAGTCTCCGGGGGCCGCGGCATGTTCGCGTTCTGGGCGTGTGTGGTCGGTGGGCACGGTGCGTCTTTCGCCCGCGCCTGGGACCGCTCGTACCCGGCCACGCGCGCGCCTCGGCCGGCGTTCATGCCCCCGCGCCACCGACTTCCGGTCCCGGTGCGGCGGGTTTCCGATGCGGCGGAACCCACCGCACCGGAATCACCGCGTGCGGGGGGCCGGACACCTGGGCGCCCGGCGCATTTCAAGATTCTTTTTCGGCCACCCGGATACGGCTGAATTCGGCCGGATACCAGGTGGTGGTCGCGCCGGTACCTGTACAGCTAGCGTCCCCCTCGGCCGGTCGACGCACCGGCCGCCACGTGCCGTCGCCACGACTCGCTCGACCGGGTCACGGAAGGGGTCCGGACCGAGGCAGGCCGTTGTACGGCGGCTCGCCCGGTGCCCTACCCACGTCGGCCGTGGCGACAAACCTGCTGAAGCTTCGGAGTGCAAGCGATGTCACCCATGTCACCGTCCGACGTGCCGCCGCCCGACGTGCCGCGGCTCCCCGGGGGCGCGCAGGCGCCCGTCGGAGCCGCCCCGGCCGGCGATACGGCCCGGCCAGGGCGTCCTCGGCGGACCGCCGCAGTCATCCCCGCGGCCGGCCGCGGGGTCCGGCTCGGCCCCGGCGCCCCCAAGGCGCTGCGCACCCTGAGCGGCACGCCCATGCTGATCCACGCCGTGCGGGCCATGGCGGCCTCACGCGCCGTCTCGCTCGTCGTGGTGGTCGCCCCGCCGGACGGAGCCCCCGCCGTGAAGAACCTGCTCGACGCGCACGCCCTGCCCGAGCGCACCGACTACGTGGTGGTGCCCGGCGGCGAGACCCGCCAGGAGTCCGTCCGCCTCGGCCTGGAGGCGCTGCCCGAGGACGTGGCCACGGTCCTGGTGCACGACGCGGCCCGCCCGCTGGTGCCGGTCGACACCGTGGACGCGGTCATCGAGGCGGTACGCGGCGGAGCCCCGGCCGTGGTGCCCGCCGTGCCGCTCGCCGACACCGTCAAGGAGGTCGAGCCCTCGGTGGCCCCGGGCGCCCCGGAGCCGGTGCTCTCGACCCCCGTACGGGCCAGGCTGCGCGCGGTGCAGACCCCGCAGGGCTTCGACCGCGACACCCTGGTGCGGGCGCACGCGACCGTGGTGTTCGGCGCCGAGGGCGCCACCGACGACGCGGGCATGGTGGAACGTCTCGGCGAACCCGTCGTCGTGGTGCCCGGCCACGAAGAGGCGTTCAAGGTGACCCGGCCGCTCGATCTCGTGCTGGCCGAGGCGGTACTCGCACGCCGGAGGGCGAACGATGGCTTCTGATCCCCGTCCCGTTCCCGATTCCCGCCCCGTGATCCCGCTCGTCGGGATCGGGACCGACATCCACGCCTTCGAGGAGGGCCGCGAGCTCTGGTGCGCGGGCCTGAAGTGGGAGGGCGAGGGGCCGGGACTGGCCGGGCACTCCGACGCGGACGTCGTCGCGCACGCCGCCTGCAACGCCCTCTTCTCCGCCGCGGGCCTCGGCGACCTGGGGCAGCACTTCGGCACCGGTCGCCCGGAGTGGTCCGGCGCCTCCGGCGTCACCCTGCTGACCGAGGCCGCGCGCATCGTCCGGGCGGCGGGCTTCGAGATCGGCAACGTCGCCGTGCAGGTCGTCGGGGTACGGCCCAAGATCGGCAAGCGCCGCGAGGAGGCGCAGCAGGTGCTCTCGGACGTCGTCGGCGCGCCCGTCTCGCTCTCCGCCGCCACCTCGGACGGTCTCGGCTTCACCGGCCGGGGCGAGGGCATCGCGGGGATCGCCACCGCGCTGGTGTACCGCGCCCCCTGAGGCCGGACCCGGGCCCGCCGCCGTACGGTCGCGGGCCCGGAGGCCCGCCCACTCCCGTCCGGTTTTCACTCTTCCGGTGGGGCCGGTCCGGGAACGAACGGAGCGGCCGCGTGGTTACGGGGGTACGAGACGCAGATCACGTACCGTCACAGCCCGTCACCGCCATGCGCAGGAGGATGTAGGTCATGACCGCCGCACTTTCCGATGAGCTCAAGAAACTGCTGGACACGCCCGTCTTCGTCAACGTCGCCACCATCCAGCCGGACGGCAGCCCGCAGGTGTCACCCGTGTGGGTGGCGCGGGACGGTGACGACGTGCTGATCTCCACCACGGTCGGCCGGCGCAAGGAGAAGAACCTGCGCCGCGATCCCCGGGTCACCGTCCTGCTCCAGCCGTTCGACGCGCCGTACTCGTACGCCGAGATCCGCGGCGAGGCGACCCTGTCCACCGAGGGCGGCCAGGAGCTCATCGACCAGCTGTCGCGGAAGTACACCGGCAAGGGGTACGCGGACTTCAACCCGGACTCGGTGAACGACGCCGAGCGGGTGGTCGTGCGGATCACCCCGCGCAAGGTGGTCGGCCGGATCTGAGGCAGGCCGCCGCCGCCCGCGCCGTGGAGAGTTTTCCGCGCGGGCGGGCGGCCGTGCCACACCCGCCCCACGCCTCCCACCTGCACCCCGTGCCCCGTGGAAAGGCCCTCCCGAGGCCCGCATAGCAGAAAAGTTACCCCGTGACCTCCCAGAGGTCGCGGGGCACTGGTGTCGGCCTACTACCCTGGAGCCGTGACTATTCGCCTGTACGACACCAGCGCCCGGCAGATCCGTGACTTCGTCCCGCTCACCGCGGGCTGTGTCTCGATCTACCTCTGTGGCGCTACCGTCCAGGCCGCACCGCACATCGGGCACATCCGTTCCGGCCTGAACTTCGACATCATGCGCCGCTGGTTCGCGTACCGCGGCTACGACGTGACGTTCGTCCGGAACGTCACGGACATCGACGACAAGATCATCCGGAAGTCCGAGGAGCAGGGCCGCCCCTGGTGGTCGATCGGGTACGAGAACGAGCGCGCGTTCAACGACGGTTACGCCGCCCTCGGCTGCCTGCCGCCCACCTACGAGCCCCGCGCCACCGGCCACATCACCGAGATGATCGAGATGATGCGCGGCCTCATCGAGCGTGGCCACGCCTACGCGGCGGACGGCAACGTCTACTTCGACGTGCGCTCGTTCCCCGGGTACCTGGAGCTCTCCAACCAGAACCTCGACGACCTGCGCCAGCCGTCCGGCGAGGGCGAGACCGGCAAGCGCGACCAGCGCGACTTCGCCATGTGGAAGTCCGCGAAGCAGGGCGAGCCCAGCTGGGACACCCCGTGGGGCCGCGGCCGCCCGGGCTGGCACCTGGAGTGCTCCGCGATGGCGCACAAGTACCTCGGTACCGAGTTCGACATCCATGGCGGCGGGATCGACTTGATCTTCCCGCACCACGAGAACGAGATCGCCCAGTCCAAGGCGTTCGGCGACACCTTCGCGAAGTACTGGGTGCACAACGGCTGGGTCACCATGGCCGGCGAGAAGATGTCGAAGTCGCTCGGCAACTCCGTGCTGGTGAGCGAGATGGTGAAGGCGTGGCGGCCGATCGTGCTCCGCTACTACCTCGGCAGCGCGCACTACCGCTCGATGATCGAGTACAGCGAGGCGTCCCTGCGCGACGCCGAGTCCGCGTTCGCGCGGATCGAGGGCTTCGCGCAGCGGGTCACCGAGAAGACGGGCGAGACGGTCGAGCCCGCCACCGAGGTGCCGCCGGCCTTCGCCGAGGCGATGGACGACGACCTGGGCGTCCCGCAGGCGCTCGCGATCGTCCACACCACCGTGCGCCAGGGCAACTCCGCGCTCGCCGCCGACGACAAGGAAGCCGCGATCGCCCGTCTCGCCGAGGTCCGGGCCATGCTCGGCGTCCTCGGCCTGGATCCGCTCGACCCGCACTGGGCGGGCGAGGGCGACCGGGGCGAGGATCTGCACGGTGTCGTCGACACGCTCGTCCGGCTCGTGCTGGACCAGCGCCAGGGCGCCCGCGAGCGCAAGGACTGGGCCGCCGCGGACGCGATCCGCGACCAGCTGAACCAGTCCGGGTTGGTCATCGAGGACAGCGCGAGCGGTCCCCGGTGGACGCTGGGACCGCGCTGAGCACCGCGTATCGCACGGCGCCCACCGGCGCGAATGTGCCGCCCGGCCGTCCGGGCGGCACACTTTCACTTGTAGAAGCATTTCTGAAGCAACGAAACAGGTAGGTCATGGCCGGGAACAGCCAGCGCAGGAACCGCCGCACGTCCAACAAGAAGGGCGCGCAGGTCGGCAGCGGTGGGCAGCGACGCCGTGGCCTCGAAGGCAAGGGCCCGACGCCGCCCGCCTCCGCCCGCAAGGGACACAAGAAGAACCGCATCGCGAACGCCGCGGCCAAGCAGGCGGCGGCCCGTCGCCCCGCCCCGCGGCGCGGCGGCGTCAAGGGCACCTCGGAGATGGTCGTCGGCCGCAACCCGGTCTACGAGGCGCTGCGCGACGGCGTCCCCGCGGTGACGCTCTACGTCCAGCAGTTCATCGACAACGACGAGCGGGTGCGTGACGCGCTCAAGCTCGCCGCCGACCGCGGCAACATCAACCTCATGGAGGCGCCGCGCCCCGAGCTCGACCGGATGACGAACGGCCTGAACCACCAGGGCCTCGTCCTCCAGGTCCCGCCGTACGAGTACGCGCACCCGGAGGACCTGACCGCCGCCGCGTACGACAACGGCGAGGACCCGCTGATCGTGGCGCTCGACGGGGTCACCGACCCGCGCAACCTGGGCGCGATCGTCCGGTCCGTGTCGGCGTTCGGCGGCCACGGCGTGGTCGTCCCCGAGCGGCGTGCGGCCGGCATGACGGCGGGCGCCTGGAAGTCGTCGGCCGGTACGGCCGCGCGCACCCCGGTCTCCCGGGTCACCAACCTGACCCGCGCGCTGGAGGGCTACCAGAAGGCGGGCCTCACGGTCGTCGGTCTGGCCGCCGACGGCGAGCACACGGTGGAGGACCTGGAGCAGCTGGCCGGTCCGGTCGTCATCGTGATCGGCAGCGAGGGCAAGGGCCTCGGCCGCCTCGTGGGCGAGACCTGCGACTACCGCGTCCGCATCTCGATGCCGGGTGGCGCCGAGTCGCTGAACGCCGGTGTCGCGGCCGGCATCGTGCTCTACGAGGTGGCCCGCCGCCGCGCGTGAGCGCCCACTGACCACCGGCCCGGTACCACGCGCCCGGGCCGGTACGCATGACGAGAACGGCCCCGGGGCCGCCCGCACGAGCGGGTGGCCCCGGGGCCGCTTTCGTACGGCGGGGGTCTCGGGGCCGCTTTCGTACGGCGGTGCTCTCGGACCGTACGAGGGGGGTGGCTCAGACCAGCCCGCGGAGCCGCGCCAGCAGGGCCGCCGCCCTGCGCCGGGCCGCCCGCTTGAGGCGGAGGACCGTGACGGGGCGGGCGGGCGGGGTGGTGAGCACGGGCGGGGCGCCGTCCGTACTGATGAGGAGGCTGAGCGGCAGCGGGGCGTCGCGTTGCCAGCCGCAGCTGCTGATGCGCACCTTGAGGTCCCATGTTCCGGCGTTACGGCCCGAGTTGAGGGTGTCCGGGGCGATCGTGGCGACGGTGGTGTGGACGGTCCGGAAGGCGCCCGGGGCGCTCGGGTCCGGTATCCGGGTGACGCTGGTCTTCGACGGGACGAAGAACTCCTCGGCGCCGCCCCTGCGCCGGGCCAGCACGTCCATCGTGGCGTTCCTGAGTGCCTTGGTGACGTCCAGCGCTTCGGCGGGGATGCCGTCCACCGGCACGGCCAGGGCGTCGGCGCCGTCCGGGCGGTGGGTGAAGGTGAGCGGGGAGCCGCCGGAGAGCAGCTCGCCGGTCGCGGTGATCTCCTCGACGGACGGGGCGGAGGCGGTGGCCTTCGCGCGGACCGCCGACTCCCATCCGGCGAGCTCGCGCACGGCGTCGATGCGGTCCTGGACGAGGAGTTCGGCCGCCGCGCGCTGGCGGGCGGGCAGCCCTGCGGCGACCCCCGGGCCGAAGCGCTCGGCGACCAGGCGGCGGGCCTCGCGGAAGAACTCCGCGCGCCACTCCTCGGGGGCGTCCAGGAACCGCTTCCCGCTGAGCCGCTCGACCGTCTCGACCCGGAGCCACCGCCGGTGCAGCCGGTCGCGGACGGCGCCGGGTGCGGTGTTCGCGTCGACGATGTCGAGCGCCTCGCGGAGGTTGCCGAAGTATCCGGCGGGGTCGAAGGTGCGGAAGCCCGCGTTGGAGTGGTCGGGGCGGGCCACGTGGTAGTAGCAGACGTAGTCGGAGAGGACCGAGATCCGCCGGGCCGCGAAGTAGGCGGCCATCACGAAGACGTGGTCCTCCAGCCGGCGTCTGCCCTCGGGGAAGCGCAGCCCGTGCTCCAGCAGGAAGGACCGCCGGAACATCTTGTGCGGGGTGAGGCTGTCGACCAGCGCGCTCTTCTCCGGCCGGGCGTCGGGGAGGTTCCTGCGGAACAGCTCACGGGGGACGCCCCGGCCCCGGCCGGCCATCCGGCCGACCACGATGTCGGAGCCGTTCTCCTCGGCGTACGCGTACAGCCGTTGCAGGGCCTCGGTGCCGAACCAGTCGTCGTTGTCGGCGAATTGGACGTAGGTGCCCCGGGCGCGCTCGATCCCCAGGTTGCGGGGGCGCGAGGGCCAGCCGGAGTTGGGTATGTGGACGACCGCGAAGTGCGGGTGCTCCGCGGCGAGCCGGTCCAGTCGTGCTCCGGTGCCGTCCGTCGAGCCGTCGTCCACGAAGATCACCTCGAACTCGTCCGGGGCCAGCGTCTGGTGGAGCAGTGAGTCGATCAACTCGTCCATGTGCGCACCGGGGTTGTACACGGGGACGACGACGCTGACCTTCGGCGGAGGGGAGGAGGCCGGGCTCATGGCGGTGCCTTTCGGGGCGTGCGGACGTACGCGAAGGGGGGTGTCGGTGTTCAGAGCCGGCCGGGGAGCAGGCCCCGGGCGCGCAGCACCCGGCGTTCCACCGGGGTGAAGAGAGCGGATTCCATGACGATGCCGACGGCGAGCACGAGGAGGACGGCGGCGAGCACGAGTGCGGTGTCGTCGTTCTCCTTGCCGGAGTTGAGCAGCCCGCCGACGCCGGGCAGCGGGGTCGCGGTGATCAGCTCCGCGGTCATCAGCGCCCGCCAGCCGAAGGTCCAGCCCTGCCGCAGCGCGGCCACCAGCCCGGGCAGCGCGGCCGGCAGCAGGATGTGCCGGACGAGCGGGGGCCCGGTGGCGCCCAGCGAGCGCCCGGCCCGCACCAGCAGCGGCGGGATCTGCCCGAGCGCCCCGGCCACGCCGAGTGCCACGGACGGTACGGCCCCGAGCAGCACCACCGCGTACACCGCCTTCTCGGACTCGCCGAAGGCGATGACCCCGAGCGGTACGAGACCGGCGGCGGGGAGCGACTGGAGCGCCGAGAGGACCGGGGCGAGCGCCCCGCGCGCGGCGCGCACCCGGTGGATCAGCAGCCCGAGGAGGGTGCCGAGCACCGCGGAGACCGTGAACCCGCAGGCCGTGCGCAGCAGGCTGTGGCCGAGAGACGGCCACAGGGTGCCGTCCCGCCGCGCGTCGCCCAGGGACGAGGCGACGGCGGCGGGGGAGGGGAGGGTGGCGGAGAGGCCGAGTGCGTACGCGCCCTGCCAGAGCAGCAGCAGGACGAGTGCGGAGAGGGCCGGGGCGCCGGCCGTGGCGCGGAGGCGGGCGACCCGTCTCCGGGCGTTTCCGGCGTGCGCCGGGCGGCGTACCGGGGCGGTCTCCAGGCGGTCGAGGCCCTCGGTGAGAGCAGTGGTCCCGGCGGTCCGCTCCTTCTCTTCAGTGGGCGGGGGCATGGCGCCGGATCTCCTCCCGCAGCCGTGCGGTGATGGTCGCGCCGTCGGCCCCGGGCTCACCGGCCCGCCAGCTGTGGGCGATCCGGCCGGGGTGCGAGGAGAGCAGCACGACGCGGGTGGCGAGCCGGACGGCCTCGGACACCTGGTGGGTGACGAAGACGACGGTGAGCCCGCGTGCCTTCCAGACGTCGAGGAACACCTCGTGCAGGACGTCGCGGGTGATCGTGTCGAGCGCGGCGAAGGGTTCGTCCATCAGCAGGACCCGGCTGCCCTGCGCGAGCGCGCGGGCCAGGGCGACGCGTTGCCGCATGCCGCCGGAGAGTTCGTGCACGGGCCGGTCGTACGCGCCCGGGAGCCGCACCAGGGCGAGCAGCCGCCGGGCCTCCGCGTCCCGCTCCGCCTTCGGCAACCCGCCGAAGCGGAGCGCGAGTTCGACGTTCCCGCCCGCGGTGAGCCAGGGGAACAGCGCGTGCTCCTGGAACATCAGGGCGGGTCGCGGCGACGGCAGCGACACCGTGCCCGAGGAAGGGTGCTCCAGCCCGCCGAGCAGGCTCAGCAGGGTGGACTTCCCGGAGCCGGACGCGCCGAGCACGCAGAGGAACTCCCCCTGCCCGACGGTGAGATCGAGCCGGTCGAGCACCGGCGGCTCGCCGGTCCGGTAGGTGTGGGTGACCTGCTTCAGGACGAGTGCGGGCGCCCGGCCCGGGGTCGGCACGCGATCACCGGACCATGCCCGCGGTCAGCGTGGCGCCGTCAGCGGGGTCGATGAGGAGGAAGGAGCCGGTCCGGCGCGAGGCGGCGTACGGGTCGGCGGCGAGCGGTTCGGCCGTGCGGAGGCGTATCCGGCCCAGCACGTTGGTGGTGAGGCCGTCGGGCCGGCCGGGCAGGTCCCGGACGATCGCCTTGACCGTACGGGTGGTGTGCCGGAGCAGCACCCGGTCTCCGACGCGCAGGGCGCGGTCGTGCAGGTGGCAGACGTCCGCGTCGACGTCCCGGGTGAGTGCGGGCGCCTCGGCCACCGGCGCGATGAGGTCGCCCCTGCCGATGTCCAGGTCGTCGGCGAGGCGTACGGAGACCGAGTCCAGGGCGTACGCGGCGTCGACGCGCCGGCCGAGCCGGTCGACGGCGGTGACGGTGGAGGTGACGCCCGAGGGGAGCACCACCACCGCGTCACCGGCGCGCAGCTCGCCGGAGGCCAACTGGCCCGCGTACCAACGGTCGTCGCCGTGCCGGATGACGTACTGCACGGGGAGCCGGGCCGGAGTGTCCGCCGCCGTGTCGTCGGTGCGGACGGTCTCCAGATGGTCGAGGAGGGTGGGACCCGTGTACCAGTCCATGTGCGCGGAGCGGTCCACGACGTTGTCGCCGGTCAGTGCGGAGACCGGTATCGCGGTGAACTCCGTCATGGGGTGATCGAGTTCGGCCGCGCACCGGGCGAAGTCCTCGGAGATCCGCAGGAACTCCTTCTCGGACCAGTCGACCAGGTCCATCTTGTTGACGGCGAGGACGACGTGGGGGACGCGCAGGAGGGCGGCGACGGCGGCGTGGCGGCGGGTCTGTTCGACGACGCCGTTGCGGGCGTCGACGAGGACGACGGCGAGTTCGGCGGTGGAGGCGCCGGTGACCATGTTGCGGGTGTACTGCACGTGGCCGGGGGTGTCGGCGAGGATGAACCGGCGCCGGGCGGTGGCGAAGTAGCGGTAGGCGACGTCGATGGTGATGCCCTGCTCGCGTTCGGCGCGCAGGCCGTCGGTGAGGAGGGCGAGGTCGGGGGTGTCCTGGCCGCGGTTGCGGGAGGCGTGCTCGACGGCCTCCAGCTGGTCGGTGAGGACGGACTTGGAGTCGTGGAGGAGCCTGCCGACGAGGGTGGACTTGCCGTCGTCGACGGAGCCGGCGGTGGCGAAGCGCAGCAGGGTGGTTTCGGCCAACGGCGTTGTGGTGGTGGTCATTTAGAAGTACCCCTCGCGCTTGCGGTCTTCCATCGCGGCTTCGCTCATCTTGTCGTCGGCGCGGGTGGCGCCGCGTTCGGTGAGGCGGGAGGCGGCGATTTCGGCGATGACGGCGTCGAGGGTGGTGGCGTCGGAGTCGACGGCTCCGGTGCAGGACATGTCGCCGACGGTGCGGTAGCGCACGAGGCGGGTTTCGGTGGGTTCGGTGTCCTTGGGGCCGCCCCAGTCGCCTGCGGTGAGCCACATGCCGCCCCGGTCGAAGACCTCGCGGTGGTGGGCGAAGTAGATCTCGGGGAGCTCGATGCGCTCGCGCTGGATGTACTGCCAGACGTCGAGTTCGGTCCAGTTGGAGATCGGGAAGACGCGGACGTGTTCGCCGGGGGCGTGGCGGCCGTTGTAGAGCTGCCAGAGTTCGGGGCGCTGGCGGCGGGGGTCCCACTGGGAGAACTCGTCACGCAGCGAGAAGACGCGTTCCTTGGCGCGGGCCTTCTCCTCGTCGCGGCGTCCGCCGCCGAAGACGGCGTCGAAGCGGTGCTGCTGGATCGCTTCGGTGAGGGGGACGGTCTGGAGCGGGTTGCGGGTGCCGTCGGGGCGTTCGCGCAGGGTGCCGGCGTCGATGTAGTCCTGGACGGAGGCGATGTGCAGGCGCAGCCCGTGGGCGGCGACGGCGCGGTCGCGGTGGTCGAGGACCTCGGGGAAGTTGTGCCCGGTGTCGACATGCAGGAGCGTGAAGGGGATGGGGGCGGGGGCGAAGGCCTTCAGCGCGAGGTGGAGCATCACGATGGAGTCCTTGCCGCCGGAGAAGAGGATCACCGGCCGCTCGAACTCCCCCGCCACCTCACGGAAGATGTGCACCGCCTCCGACTCCAGCGAATCGAGGTGCGAGCGTTCGGGGCGCACGCGCTCGGGGGCCGTCGGGCGGGGGCCCGTGACCGTGTCGGTGCGGGGCGCCGGGCCGGTGTGCGTACCGCGGGCGTCGGCGCGGGTGGCCGTCGACATCGTGAGGGTCGTGAGGGTCGTGGGGGCCGGGACGGCCGTGCGGGTGTTCATGCGGGGTCCTCCCCGTCGTGCGGGACCGGCGCGCCGGGGCGGGCCGGTCCGTCGAGCAGTTCCAGGACGGCCTCGGCCGATGCGGCCACCGTCCGGCGGTGGGTCCCGATCCGCAGATCGGGCGACTCCGGTGCTTCGTACGGGTCGTCCACGCCGGTGAGGCCGCTGATCTCGCCCGCGGCCTGCTGGGCGTACAGGCCCTTCACGTCGCGTACCGAGCAGACCTCCACCGGGGTCGCGACATGGACCTCCAGATAGCGGGTGCCGCTCTTCGCGTGCCGGGCGCGGACCGCCTCGCGGCTGTCGGCGTACGGGGCGATGACCGGGACGACGGCGACGACGCCGTTGCGTGCGAGGACTTCGGCGACCAGTCCGATGCGCTGGACGTTGGTGTACCGGTCCTCGCGGGAGAAGCCGAGTCCGGCGGAGAGGAACGTACGGATCTCGTCGCCGTCCAGCACCTCGACCCGGCGGCCCGCCGCGCGCAGCCGCTCCTCGACCGCACGGGCCACGGTGCTCTTGCCGGAGCTGGGCAGGCCGGTCAGCCAGACGGTGGCGCCGCCGGACGGGATGCGGCAGGGGTTCAGCACGGGTACCCCCAGGCGCGGGAGATCTCGCGCAGCCGGGCGGGGACTTCCTCGGCGGAGGGCAGTGCGCGGGCCGGCTGGATTCGGCCGGACTTGATGTTGTCGCTCCAGTCCCCGATGAATGCCTGGAAAGGACCGTGGTCCTGCTTTCCGTAATTCAGCATTTCCGGGGTCCATTCGACACCGATGAATTCGCAGATTTCCTGGGTGACGGTGGCGGGGTCCTCGGTCAATTCCTCGTACCGCACGGTGAGCCCCGGCAGGGCGGCGCGCGCCTCGTGGACGGCGTCCACGTAGGTCTTCACCTCGGAGACGGTCCGGTCGAGGTCGCGGTCGGGGCGGCCGTCGATGAGCGAGCTGACCATCGAGGCCGGGTGGCGCAGCAGGAAGACGAACCGGGCGTCCGGCCAGGCCTCGTGGAGCCGCCGCCAGATGAGGGCGTTGCCCGGCGTCTTGTCGACGATGACGTCCTTGCCGCTGTGCACCAGTTCGCGGTGGAGCACCCGGTCCCAGAGCAGATGCTCCAGTTCTTGCTGGTCAAGGCCGAGCTTGTCCATCGCCTTTTCGCTGTACGCCTTCTGCAGCCGCACCTCCAGGGTGCGCAGGTGCATCTCGTGGGGGGCGCGCACCGAGGGGTGGCTGTTGAGCAGCACCCGCAGCAGGGTGGAGCCGGAGCGCACGGACGAGATGACGAAGACGGGGTCCGGAACCAGCCGTGCGCCCCGGGGAGCGGGCCTCGCGGGTGCCGGTCGTCGGGTGGTCGCCGCGCCCACGCGGTTCCTCAGGGCGCGCAACGTCCGGCGGGCCCGGCGGCCGGCCGCCCTCACCCGTGGGTCGTGCTGGAGCATTCGGTTCGTACCTCCTCGGACATGCGGCATTCCGCACTGCGTACCCCGAGTTTTATTACGTGTTCATTAAGCGGCCGTGATTCGGAACTGTGCCGTTGGTGAGATCTTTCTGAAATGTTGATGAGAAAGGGGGCTGTGTTACGGTCGCCTGCGTGCGGAGAGAGATAATTCCAGGAACGAATTTCCGGAACGGGGTGGAGGGCTCGCCGTCCCGGGTCGGTGGCGGGCTCCGCGAGTCCCGCGGCGGCCCGACCCGTCTTCTCGTCACCGGTGGGGCGGGCTTCGTCGGCTCCGCGTACGTACGCCGGCTCCTCGGGCCCGAAGGGCCGGGCGACGTGACCGTGACCGTCCTGGACAAGCTGACCCACGCGGGCACCCTGACCAACCTCACGACGGTGCTGGCCGATCCGCGGTTCGGCTTCGTCCACGGGGACGTCTGCGACCCCGCGGTCGTCGCCCGGCTGGTCGCCCGGCACGACGAGATCGTCCACTTCGCGGCCGAGACCCAGGTGGACCGGTCGGTCGACGGTACGGCGGTCTTCGTGTCGACCAACGTGCTCGGTACGCAGACCCTCGCCCAGGCCGCCCTGCGCGGCGGGGTCCGCAGGTTCGTCCACATATCCACCGACGAGGTGTACGGGCCCGGGGGCGCCGGTCCGCGCGCCGAGGACGCCCCGCTCGCCCCCGCCTCCCCGTACTCCGCGTCGAAGGCGTCCGCCGACCTGATCGCGCTGGCCCACCACCGCACCCACGGCCTGGACGTGCGTGTGGTCCGGGCGGCCGGCACGTACGGCCCGCACCAGTTCCCCGAGCACACCGTGCCGTCCGTCGTGACCCGGCTGCTGGGCGGCCTCGACGTGCCGCGCGGAAGCGGGGCCGGGGGCGGCGCCGGGGACGGGCGGGTGCGGGACTGGCTGCACGTCGACGACCACTGCCGGGGCGTCGAACTCGCCCGGACCCGGGGCCGCCCCGGCCGGACGTACAACCTCGGCGGCGGCGCGGAGCTGAGCGAGGCGGAGCTGACCGGGCTGGTGGCGGAGGTGTACGGCGGCAGCCCGGTGCCCCGCCGCGCCGGGGCGTCCACGCGTCCGGGCGACGTGGGGCCGCCCCGCGCCGCGTGGTCGCGCGCCTGTTCGGAACTGGGCTACCGGCCGCGTCGCGCGCTCCCCGAGGCGCTCGCCGAGACCACCGCCTGGTACCGGGACAACCGTGCCTGGTGGGAGCCCCTCACCTCCTGACCGGGACACGGCGGCAGTGGTCCGCACGGGGGACGTGCGAGGGTACGCACAGCGGTACGCACGGGGCATTCCGGGCGGGCCGTGAACCGGAACGAGGAACTCCACTCGACCTGTTGACGGTTCTCGGACACTTAGGCGAGGTCAAGGCAGTGTCCTAACGTCACGTCACTCGGTTAGATGAGTGTGGACACCAGAACGCCTCGGTTCGACGATCAACCCGCCCTGAGCATGACCAAGGTGGACAGCGACCCCGCGCAGGTCATCGTCAACCACGCCAGCTTCCGGGTGCAGCTTCCCCCGGGCCAGCGCGCACGGCTGCGGGGTGCGGCTCCGGTCGGCGCCGCACGCGTCCCGGCGATGAGCGGAGCCGGGGGGCGCAGGCGGGCCCCGGTCGTCTGGAGCGGGAGGTCGGAGCCGGGCGACCCGGGCGCGTCGGGCCTGCTCCAGGCCGTACGCAACTCCTCCACCGGACATCTGGACCCCCGTACGGCCACCGGTGCCACCCGGCTCGTCCCACGCCTGGACGAGACGCAGCCCAACCCGGTGCTGCCCAGCCAGGAGCGCACCGGCGGTCCGCTCCTCCCGCCCATGCGACAGGCGGTCGGCGCGTACGACGGGACCGGTCCCGCGTACGACGGCACGGGCAGCGGATACGACGGCACGGGCAACGGATACGACGGCCGCTTCGACCGGTACGAAGAGAAGTACGGCGAGGGCCGGTTCGACGACCTGGACGACGACCTGGACGAGGACCCCGAGGTCCGCGACCGGCGGTCCACCGGCGACTCCGTCCGGCACGCCTACTACCCGGGCCGCCGCATGAACCTCGGCGTCGTTCTCTTCCCGCTCCGCGTCTTCCTCGGCCTCATCTCCGTCTACGCGGGCATGGGCAAGCTCAGCGACCCCGTCTTCTTCGACGGCGGCGAACGCGGCTCCATGGTCAAGTGGCTGAACTCGCTCCACCCGTGGGAGGCGGCCGAACCGCTGCGGGACGCCGCCCTCACCCACCCGGTCGGCGCCGGACTCACCGTCGCCTTCCTGCAGGTCGTCGTCGGTGTGCTCACCGTCCTCGGCCTCTGGCAGCGCGTCGCCGCCGCCTTCGGCGCGCTGCTCTCCGCCGCGCTGCTGGTGACGGTCAGCTGGCACACCGTCGCCGTCTTCGACGCCCCGGACATCATCTTCCTCGCGGCCTGGAGCCCGCTCGTCATCGCGGGCGCCCCGGTCTACTCGGTGGACGCCCGGCTGGCCGGCGAGGCGTGGCGCCGGCTCGGCCCGCGCTCCGGGATCTGGGACCTCCGCAGCCGGGTCCTGCGACGCGGATCGGTTCTGGCGAGCGTGGTCGTCGGACTCACTCTCCTCGTCGGCTCGGTGCTGGGCGGGGCGGTCCGCTCCACCCAGGTGGTCACCGTGCCCGGCCCGAACGAGAAGCCGACCAACCAGCTTCCCGGTATGCCGCTCCCGGAGGAGACCCCCGAGGAGTCCAAGGCGCCGAAGAAGCCGGTCCAGGAGCACACCCCGGTACCGTCCCGCTCCGTCGCCCCGGCGACCCCGTCCGCGGAGCGCACCGCCCCGAGCGACGAGTCCACCGCCGGTGAGGACTCCACGGGCTCGGGTGCCGAGCCCAGCGCGACGCAGGGCACCGTCCAGCAGCCCCCGCGGCAGGAGACGCCCCCGCAGGCGCCCCCGTCCGCCAGCTCCGGCCCGTCCTCCTCCGGTTCCACCACCGGCGACGGAGGCGGTGCCGGCGGAGGCGACGGCTCGGACCCGTCCGACGGCGACAGCGGTTCCGGCGACTCGACCTCCGGCGGCGGCCGGAACCCGCTCGGCGGCCTCCTCGGCTGAGCGGGCGCCGCGCACGACGGCAGGAGTACGGCGAAGAGGTCCCACCGGACGTTCCGGTGGGACCTCTTCGCCGTTCGCGTACCTGCGGGGAGGTTCGGGGGCCGGGGCTGGACGTGATGCGCGGGTGGTCAGCCGGCGGAGCGTGCGCCGAGTTCCTTGGCGGCCTCGGTCAGGTCCTTCGCCGTGTCGATGGCCCGCCAGTAGGCGCCCTGCGGCAGCGGGTACCCGGCGAGCAGACGCTCGCGGGCCAGCCGGGGGAAGGTGGTCCGCTCATGGTCGCCCCGGTCGGGCAGCAGCTCAGTGAAGGCCGGGGAGAACACGTACACACCCGCGTTGATCAGGTACGGGGACGGCGGCGACTCGATGAAGTCGGTGATGTGCCCGAACGCGTCCGTCTCCACGGCACCCCACGGAATGCGCGGCCGGGCCAGGGCGAGCGTGGCCGTGGCGTCGCGCTCCGTGTGGAACGCGGCCATCTCGCGCAGCGAGAAGCGGGTCCAGATGTCGCCGTTCGTGGCGTACCAGGGCTGCTCCGGATCGGGCAGCCGGGCGGCGGCGTACTTCAGCCCACCGCCACGCCCCAGGGGCTCGTTCTCGACGACCGTCATCACGTTCAGCGGGAGGACGGCCGAATCCAGCCACTCCTGGAGCACCTCGGCAAGATGGCCGCACGAGATCACGACGTCGGTGACGCCCTCGGCGGCCAGCCAGGAAAGCTGATGGCCGATGATCGGGGTCCCGGTGCCCGGGATCTCGACCATCGGCTTGGGACGGTCATCGGTGTACGGGCGCAGTCGCGACCCCTGGCCACCGGCCAGGACCACGGCCTGCGTCGGATACGTATGCAGCATGCCAGGCACGATATGCCGTGCCGGCCGGTGGTGTTCGGCCGAACTGCGGGGCCGGCCGGACCGTACGGGCTCAGCTGAACTGCGCGACGCCCGAGGCGAACGAGGTGTCGCAGACCGGCCGCGAGAAGCGGTGCGCGCGCGTCGGACCGTACTGCTCGACGGCCGCCTTGCCGAGCGCCTTGGCGATCGACATGCAGTGCCGGGCGAGCGAGGGCTTCTGCTCCACGGCCCGCTGAAGGTCCGTCAGGGCGACGCCCGGGTCCTGCTCCTTGAGTTCGACGAGCAGCTTCTCGCGCAGGATGTCCTGCGGGGCGAGCGGCTTGGCCTTCTGCGACACGGTCGCGGAAGCCGCGGTCAGCAGCTGGGTGTCCGTGTTCGGTGCTGACCACGGCACGCGGGTGACCGCGAGCGTCCCGGACAGGACCATGACGACGGGCAGGACGAAGGCGAGAGTTCGGCCGATTCGGCGCGCGGTGTGGGTCACGCAGCGAGCGTAGCGTTCCGTGATGATTCGACGACCTTCCGTCACTCTCGCGGGGGAGAGTTCGAGCGCATTTTTCGAATCCGAGGTTGACGGAGAGGGGTGAATTGCCCCGGGTGGGGCCGGTATTCACCGCTCGTAAGGCATCCCGGACATCCCGGACTCCAAACCCGTCGGCTTGGTCGCGTGGGCGCCGGGCCGGCCGCGTGCGTAGGCAGGCGGGCATGTACGTGCGCGCGACGGGCGGGTACGACGACGGTCCCGCCTCCTCGGAAGGAGACGGGACCGTCGATGTGTTCAGGTGCTGCCGCCCGGGGCGGTCAGGCGCCCGCGCGGCGATGCGCGCCGGGAACGGATCAGGCGGTGAGGCGCTCGCCCGTCGAGGTCGCGAAGACGTGCAGCTCGTCCGGACGCGGGACGACGTGCAGCTTGGTGCCCTTCTCCGGGACGGCGCGGCCACCGACGCGGACCACGAGGTCCTTGTGCTGGCCGCCGACCTCGGCACCGCCGTAGACGAAGCCGTCGGCGCCGAGCTCCTCGACCACGTTGACCGAGACGGCGAGGCCGGCCGGGGCGTCGGAGGAGGCCTTGGTGAGGCCGGTCGCGGCCGCGCCACCGTGCTCGACGATGTCGAAGTGCTCCGGGCGGATGCCGACCGTGACGGTGGTGTCACCGCGGTTCGCGGCGGCGGTGAGCGCCTCGCGGGAGACCGGGACGACGCTGTTGCCGAACTTCACGCCACCGTCGGTGATCGGGACCTCGATGAGGTTCATCGCGGGGGAGCCGATGAAGCCGGCGACGAAGAGGTTGGCCGGGCGGTCGTACATGTTGCGCGGCGAGTCGACCTGCTGGAGCAGACCGTCCTTGAGGACCGCGACGCGGTCACCCATGGTGAGGGCCTCGACCTGGTCGTGGGTGACGTACACGGTCGTGATGCCGAGGCGGCGCTGCAGCGAGGCGATCTGCGTACGGGTGGAGACACGGAGCTTGGCGTCGAGGTTCGACAGCGGCTCGTCCATGAGGAAGACCTGCGGCTCACGCACGATGGCGCGACCCATCGCGACACGCTGACGCTGACCACCGGAGAGCGCCTTCGGCTTGCGGTCCAGGTAGTCGGTGAGGTCCAGCATCTTGGCGGCCTCTTCGACCTTCGCCCGGATGTCGGTCTTGTTCACACCGGCGATCTTGAGCGCGAAGCCCATGTTGTCCGCGACGGTCATGTGCGGGTACAGCGCGTAGTTCTGGAACACCATGGCGATGTCCCGGTCCTTCGGCGGCAGGTGCGTGACGTCGCGGTCACCGATGCGGATGGCGCCGGCGTTGACGTCCTCGAGACCCGCGAGCATGCGCAGGGAGGTCGACTTGCCACAACCGGAGGGACCGACGAGGACGAGGAACTCGCCGTCCGCGATGTCGATCTCGAGCTGGTCCACCGCGGGCTTGGTGGAGCCGGGGTAGATGCGGGACGCCTTGTCGAACGTGACACTGGCCATGCTGATGCTTCTCCTTCACCGGCAGGAACGTGCCGGACGATCCGAGTAACGGAGTGAGATGGTCCACTCGGGTGAACCCGAGGTGACGCTACCTGGCGTTTTCCGTTCTGTCTGTAGTTCAGGCCACGTGAATTTCACGCCCTGGACACACGCCGCATTGGTTACACTGCACGGGCACGCGACGGGTCCGCACAGGGCACGCGCCCGCGCTCGCCTCCTTAGCTCAGTCCGGCCAGAGCAACGCACTTGTAATGCGTAGGTCGTCGGTTCGAATCCGACAGGGGGCTCGGAAGAACCCCAGGTCACATAGCCCGTGGCCTGGGGTTTTCTGCTGCTCCGGGCGTGGCGCGTCAGATGGGTGGGGTGCCGGGGGATCGCTTGCGTGAGCGCTGCGTGAGCGGCGGGGGCCAGGGCCTACTGGGCGAGCCTGCTCCGCCTGGCGACCTGGCCCTTCCGTTGCTCTCAGCCAGCTTTCTTTCCTGCTTGAGCTACCGGGTCATGGGTGGCGTACCGAGTGTCTGCCGTACCGCGCTGGTGAAGCGTTCCCGACTGAGTTCCCGGGCCTGCTTGTTGCGTGTGAGGGCAGCCACCATCGCGGATGCCGCTTCCGCTGCCCCCGACAGGCGCGCGAAATTCTCCTCCAGTGCTTCCTGCGCTTCCCCGGAAGCGTGACGGTACTGCTGGATGCTCCTCATCAGCTCGCCCAAAAGGGGATGGCCATCAAGATCTCGTAGGCTCCGCCCTTGATCGCGATAGGAGCGCATGAGCTCACCAAGTTGCTCGGTGTGTTGCCTGTACTCCTCTGTTGCATTGGCCATGGCGTCGGGGGGAACCGCTCGGCTGTCGACCGCTGCTGTCGCAGCTTGGGCTACCTCGATGAACCGGGTGGAGACTCTGACGTCTTCCTGCATCGTCTCGGTCAGCTCCTCAGCTGTGCGTGTGACCTCTTCCGGTCCCAGGAGTGCGATGCGCCGTGCACGTTCCGCCATTCGACCTGCGGCTTCTCCGAGATTTTCGAGGCCCGTGGAATCTGGGTCGTGCACTGCTGCCGATGCTTGGGTGATTCGTAGGCATTCATCCCAGGCTTCGAGGAAGCTCTCGTACGTACTGAGCCGCTGCTGCCTCAGCCAGTGGCCGTGTTCCACGGCGGCTTGGTCCTGCACTTGTCGTCGAACGGTCTCGGCGTTCCTCTCGGCGCCGAACCTGGCTGCTCGTGCTCCAACAAGGGCGCCTAGCCCGGTTGCAGCCAATCCGATCACTGCGATCACGAGAGGAATCACGAAGTCCTTCACGGCAGCTAATCATGTCGGTTTGGCATGCACTTGGAAACGGTGCGTCGGGCGGGACGCGGCTTAGGTGAACGCTCCTCATGGGTTGCGGGAACAAGGCGCTGCCGTCGTCGCCGCGTGGAGCTCACCCGAAGCAGGGCGTAAAAAGCAGGGAGGTGCCGTGGTGTACCTGGATGAGCCGCCGATGGCTACCTCCCGGGCTTCTGGTGCTCTGCTTAGGCTTGGGGGCTCACGTTGTGCTTCGCTTTCTTCGCCGACAGGACCTGGGCCTTCTTGGCGCGCTGGGCCTTCTTCCGGGCCTTCTCCACTTTGCGGGCGGCTTCCTCCGCCTCGGTCTTCCGCTGGAGCGGGACCAGCTTGGCGGTGGCCTCGGCGGCGCTCCTGCCGACGTGGGGGAGGACGCTCTGGTAGATGTCACGGGTGATCCGGGTATCGCTGTGGCCGAGGGTGTCGGACACGATCTTGACGTCGATGCCGGCGGCGAGCATCAGGGTGGCCGCTCCGTGGCGGAGGTCGTGCAGGCGAATCGGTGGCAGGCCCGAGGCCGCGACGAGACGCTCGAAGAGGTCGGTCACCTTGCCGGGGTGGAGCCAGGAGCCGTCCTCCTGAGTGAAGACGAGCCCGGTATCCACCCAGGCCGGTCCCCACGCCTCGCGGTCCGCCTGCTGTTGCTCGCGGTGCCGCTTCAGGACGCCGACGGTGTCGTCGTCCAGCGCCACGACGCGGAAGCCGCTGTCGGTCTTCGGTTCCGACGCCTCGATGTCCCAGCCGTCCTGCACGAGCTGGCCCGAGACAGTGAGGGAGTGCCGGTCGAGGTTGGTCTCCGACCACGGCTGCCCGCACGCCTCGCCCCGGCGCAGGCCGCGGAAGGCGATCAGGTGCCACATGGCGTACAGCCGGTCCTCGGCGACGAAGTCGAGGAAGGCCCCGGTGTGTTCCGGAGTCCACACCATGACGGGGGAGGGCTTCTCGCCGGTCTGCCGCCACTTGGCGACTCGCTCGTCTGTCCAGACCAGTGCCTTCGGCTTACGCGCCGCGTCGATCTCGACGTGGGCTGCCGGGTTGAACGTGATGATCTGCTGGCCGATCGCGTCGTTCAGGGCGGCGCGGAGCGTGGCCTTGACGTGCTGGCGCGTCGAGGGACCGGTGACGCGGCGGTAGGGCGGCATCGCGTCGATCGCCGCTTTGAGGGCCTTTCGGCGAGCGCGATTCTCCAATCCCTTCCACGGAACAGCAGCCAGCTCATCGACCGCTGATCGCCGCTGGGCGTTCTGCTCCAGGGCCTCGGCGTTGGCGTCCGCGATGGCCGTGAACATCTCGCTGAGGTGGCTGACGCGTAGCCGGTCGAGGCGCCGGCCGCCGATGTGCGGTTTGAGGTGCACGCGGACGTCGGTCTCGTAGCGGTTCAGGCCGGACTTGCGGATCCGCTTGCCGGCCAGCCAACGGTGGGTCTGTCAAACGAGCGGCTCTGTTTCGTAGTCGGTGGTGACGGCAGGTGACAGGCGTCGTTGATGTTATATGCGAGATGTCAACTCCCTTGTTGCCGTGGTGTTTTCAGGACTCTCGGCGCTGGTCATCGAGGATGTGGTGGATGACGGCCAGGTAGTCCGGGTGCTCGCCCGGACCCGTGATGTTCCGGTGCCCTGCCCGGTGTGCGGGGTACCGACGGGGAAGGTGCACGGGTATCACGTCCGGACGGTGGCGGATGTGCCGGTCGATGGCCGCCGGGTCGTAGTACGCGTCCGGGTGCGGCGCCTGGTCTGCCCGGTCCTGGGCTGCCGGCGACAGACCTTCCGCGAGCAAGTCCCTGGGCTGATCGAGCGCCTTCAACGCCGCACCACGCGCCTGACCAGCCAGGTCTCAGAGGTGGCCAAGGAGTTATGCGGCCGGGCAGCCGCCCGTCTCACCCGGTACCTGGCCACGCCCCTCTCCTACGCCACCGCCCTGCGCCTCCTGCGGCGCATCCCCCTCCCGACGGTGGCCGCCCCACGGGTGATCGGGGTCGACGACTTCGCCCTGCGCCGCCGCCACCGCTACGCCACGATCATCATCGACGCCGAGACCGGGGAGCGCATCGATGTTCTGCCCGACCGCGAGGCAGCCACGCTGGAGGCATGGCTGCGCACGAAGAAGGGGGTCGAGGTCGTGTGCCGGGACGGCTCGGCCACCTATGCCGAGGCGATCCGCCGGGCACTGCCCGACGCAGTGCAGGTCAGCGACCGCTGGCATCTGTGGCAGAACCTGTGCGACAAGGTCCTGGCCGAGGTCCGGGCCCACGCCCCCTGCTGGGCCACCGTCAACCCGCCCCGGCCCGGCGGCATCCACGAGCAGACCATCCGCGAGCGCTGGCACAAAGTCCACGCCCTCCTCGACTCCGGCGTCGGCCTACTCGAATGTGCCCGCAGACTGAGCCTCGCCCTGAACACCGTCAAGCGCTACGCCCGCATCCCCGAACCGTCCGCCGATCGCATCACCCCACGCTACAGGCCCACGCTGGTCGACCCCTACCGCGACCACCTGCGTCAACGACGGGCGCAGGACCCGGCCGTGCCCGTCACCCACCTCCTCGACGAGATCAGGGAACTGGGCTACACCGGCAGTGCCAACCTGCTGGTCCGCTACCTCAACCAGGGCCGCGCCGAAGGCCACCGTCCCGTCACAACTCCCCGCCGCCTCGCCCGGCTTCTGCTAACTCACCCCGAGCACCTGTGGACCAAGGACACCGACCTGCTCGGCCTCCTCACCGCTGCCTGCCCGGAGATGACGGCACTCGCCCGGCTTACTGGCGAGTTCGCCGCGCTGTTGACCCCGGCCCAGGCCAACCACGACGCGCTCACCCAGTGGATCACTACCGTCCGTACCGCCGACCTGCCCCACCTGCACAGCTTCTGCAACGGCCTCGAACTCGACCGCGCCGCCGTGAATGCCGGCCTCACCCTGCCCCACCACAACGGCCGGACCGAAGGCGTCAACACCCGAACCAAGAAGATCATGCGACAGATGCACGGCCGAGCAGGATTCGACCTCCTCCGCCACCGCATCCTGCTTCAATAACTGCCCACCGACCGTCACCACCGACTACGGAACAGAGCCGAACGTTTTACAGTCCCGACATCAAGCGTGGTCCGAGGCGATCCTCTGCATAATGGTGGCCACTTCCTGCGGGCCGAGTGCTGCCAATGCCCCGAGCGAACTGAGACTTCGGCCCGAGGACCAGATGCCGGTCGTCGGCGGCCGGAACGGCGTGACGGCGATGTCCTTGGCGGCAAACGGTGCCGGGTCGAGGTACGTCATGCCGCCGGTTCCGCAGAGATAGGAGCGGGCACCGGTGATGGCGGAAAGATCGGCGAGCCGCTGGGAGCGGCCCGGCTGGGAGGGCAGTTCGCTGCTGTTGAGAATCTTGCCCTGCCAGCCGAGCAGCCCGAGTAGAGCACGGGTGGAGGTTTCGGCGACTGTGGCGGTCCGGCCCGTGACGAAGGCATCCAGTACTGGGTCCAGGGCCCGTGCGAGGGCCGGCCAGTGTGGGCTCGCTCCGTAGTACTGCCGCAGCACCCCCGCCGTCTTTCGACGGGCCAGGCCGGGGTCACCGATCAACGCGTCCCGAATGAGAGTTTGCCGCCCCTTGGAAAGCTGGGTGGGAATGGTGAGCCACTGCCGACGGTCCGGTTCGTCGAGGTCACCGAGGCGGGTTCGGTGCTGGTAGTCGCGGCGGGTGAACTGTACGTCGTCCAGGACAATCCAGTAGTCCGCCGCGAACAGCTTGGCCAGTGTGGTCAGTCTGGGGAACAGGTTGGGCTGATGAATGGCGCACAGCCCGCCCGGTTCTGGCAGGTCAGGTAGTGATGAGGCGGCTGGTGAAGCCGTCGTCGATGAGGGATTCGTACGCTCCATGCACGTCCTCCGGGACCTGCTGCTCGATGGCGAATCCGAGCTTCGGATACTCGATGACTCGCTGGAGGTCGCCGACGAGCATGTCCAGGACGAGCTTTTCGTCGCCGATGGATTTCATGTAGCCGTCGAGCTCCAGCGGCTCCGACGTGCAGAGGATCTCGACGTCGGGCCACAGCTTGCGTGCGGTCGCGAACGACCGCCGTTCCATGTAGGGCTTGGAGACCAGCAGCACCGTGGCCGGGGTGATGCCGGCGGCGGCGAGGACTTCACGGGAAAGGGTGATGTTCTGCCCGGTGTTGCCGGCCTTTGGTTCCAGCAGGATCGCTTCGGCGGGGACGCCCAGACAGAGGGCGTGCTCGCGGTAGTGGACAGCTTCGCCGCGCGGGAAGACCTTGGCGGTGGTGGGGCTGTTGCCGCCGGTGAAGACCAGAGTCGGGAAGAGCCCGGCGCGGTACAGGTCGGCGGAGTGGGTGGCGACTCCGAGGTCGTGGCTGCCCAGTCCGATCGCCACGTCGACGGGGCGCAGTGGGTGGTGCATCTGGTGGTAATCCCAGATCAGGGCGGCCCGGCGCCGCTGGTCCTCGGTGATGGCCTGCTGGTTGTCGCTCACGCATTTCTCCCTGGTCACCGTCGCCGAGGGCCGGTCGGCCCCTCGCTCATGGCCTTGATGCCCTCGATACTGCGCAGTTGATGCACGAGTCCGTACTGCGCGGCCGTGCGGGTGGCCTGATCGAGGACGAGGAGTCCATCATCTCGGGTCGCTGCGTCGGAGAGCAGGATGTGGCCATGGGCGGTGTCCAGCCGAACGCGTTGCATCGGTGAGTCGGTGGCGCCGCTGCTGCGGGCGATGTCGATGAAGTGCAGGGCTTGGCTGAGGTCGCCCGCGCCACGGCGGGCGAGGGCGAGTTTCTGGTGGGCCACCGACCAGTCGTCGGGTTCGGTGAGGTCCTCGAAGTCGCGGGTCGCGGCCTGCATGACGCGGGTCGCGTAGTCGTGCCGACCGCTCTTGCTCAGCGCGGTACCCACCCACAGGCGGGCCCTGGCACGGTCACGGCGGGAAAGCCGGTCGTCGACGGCGAGGGTTTCGTATAGGCGGGCAGCGATCTCCAGCTTGCCGGACATTTCCGTGACCACCGCGAGAGAAAGGTCGAGCTGGGCGACACGACGTGGGATGTCGAGCTGGGTGAAGACCGCGCGGGCTCCGGCGTAGGAGTGGTGGGCGGAGAGTGGGCCGATCACTGAGCCTTGGTCGCGTTTGAGGTCACCCAGCAGCGCCGTCGAGCGAGCGAAGAGGTACAGGCCCTTTTCGTCCAGTTCCCGGGCGTCGAACCGCACCAACCAGCGGTTGAGCAGGCTGTCGGCGAAGGCGAAATTCTGGCGCGCGAGCGCGACCACGACGCGGTCCAGGTCGTCGGTCCACGATTCGTACTCCCAGGCTCGGGGGCCGGAGGTGGTGACCCGGCGGCCGGCGCCTTGCACGGTGCCGGCCATCTCGGACAGGAGTGTCTCGAAGCGCAGGTGGGCGTGGGCGTCGGCGCGTCCGAGGGCGGTGTCGAGGATTGCCTGGGTGTCGGGTCTGGGCTCGGTTTCGGCGCGCTTGCTCTCCCACTTCGAAACCGTTGCGACGGCCACGCCGAGGTGCTCGGCAAAGGCCCGCACGCTCAAACGTAGGGCGAGACGCAGAGCCCTGGCCTCCAGGCCGGTCCACTGGTGCACGGTTGCCACGCCTCACTCCCTTCCACCGTCATCGAAGCAGATGGCTGGGGATGGCGGGACGGAAGTGGAACGGAAGTAGAACAGCAAGTGATTGGCCGGGAGTTCGGGGTCCTCCATGCTCAGGATCGTCACCCCGTGTCGACTCTTTGGACGGTCCCCGCATGGAACCCCTCACGGAACTTCGCCTGGTCAGCGGCCCCGTCGTTTACGGCTTTCTGCGGCTCGTGCGGGTCTCCGAAGCCCGACAGGAGGCGCTGGCCGCCTCGCTCGCCGAGTACTGCCGTAGCCACGAACTGGAGCTGTCCGGCGTCTTCACCGAACGCGAAGCGAGTGCCGGCCCCGGCTCGGCGGCCTTCACCGGCCTGCTGGACGTGTTGGCCCTGCCGGACGTCTACGGCGTACTCGCCCCGGCCGCATCACACCTTGGCCCAAGAGCGATAGCCGCTGAACGCGATCGGTGGATCAAGGCGGCCGGCTCCCGGCTGCTGCTGGTCCGCCGACCCCACCATTCGTAGAAGCCGACCGCCCCCAGCCCGGTGGCCTGCCGCCACAGCCCCGGAACCGCAAGCCTCCTGGAGACCGAAACATGAGGACAGCCATGACCGAGACGGTGCAGCGCTTCTTCACGGCCCGCCCCGAATCCGTCGGACAGGCAAGGAAATTCGCTGACGAGACCCTGACCGCATGGGGCCTGCCGGAGCGGATCGACGACATTCGCCTCTGCGTATCCGAGTTGGCGACCAACGCGCTGGTCCACGGCACTGTCTCCGACCACGGATTCCTGGTCCGCCTCGACATCGAGGACGACATCGTGCGCCTGGAGGTGCACGACAGCCGTCGTCGGCGGCCCCGGCCCCGACAGGCCGCCAGTACCGACCTGTCCGGACGTGGTCTCGCCCTCGTGGCCGAGCTCGCCGACGAGTGGGGAGTGCGCGACCGCGCACCGCTCGGAAAGATCGTTTGGTCCTGCTTCAAGGCCGCGGGCGGGACGACCACGTGAGCACCATCCATACTTCGGCCGGCCTTGATCTTCGGCTACTGGTTTCGCTCCCCGCATGGAGCTGGCCGGGCACCGGACCGGACGGCCGCGAGATCGCCCACATCCTGATCGCCCACTGTCCTGTTTCCGCTCTTCCCGGCTCTACTGAAGCGCCAGAAGCCCGCGTGCGGCGTGTCGCAGACAGCTCCGGCGGACTGGGCGGGGCGGGGGACGTGGTCCGTGATGTCGGCCGCTGCCTGCACATCGTCGGCCACCACGTGTTTCTGCACTTCCCAGGCGCCTCCCGCAGGGTGCGGCTGCCGAGCCGTCCCGACTGGACGGCGCTGGTCGCTCGCACCGGCACAGCCGTTCTCCTGCTCGGTCTGGAACCGCTGTCGCAGTCCGCCGACGCTTCTCAGCTCGACACCTATCTGGATCTCTCTAGCACGACCGACCGGCTGCTGTTCGGACTCGCCCGCAGCCGCTGACGCCCGGGAACTTCCTGCACGGCCCCGGTTATACGGATGAGAGGCACCTACCGTGGAAACCTTCGAACGCGCCAAGCTGGACGCATACTTCGCGCGGATCGCCGCCCAGTTCGCCCCCGACGAGCAGACCTCGTCGTTCCTGATCACCCACCTGCTGGCCGAGCGTCCCGCATTCGTCCGCGCCGTTGCCGCGATGACCCGGCTGACGGCGGTGCTGCCCAAGCCGAAGTCCGTACACCCGGCTGCCCAGCGAGAGACCGAGCGGACCGTCGTCGTCGACACCCTGACCCGCGAACTGTTCACCGACCCGGATACCGCGCTGGACTACTTCGAATCCCGGGCCGCCGGAGAACCCGTCTCCCTCCTTGACGTCGGCGGCTACTTCACCCCCACCCTCACCGACCTCCACAGCCGCTTCACCGGGCGCTTGGTCGGCGTCGTCGAGGACACCGAGAACGGCCACCGCCGCTACGAGGCCCTCGACAAACTGCCCTGCCCCGTCGTCTCGGTGGCCCGCTCCCCGCTCAAGGACCCCGAGGACTACCTCGTCGGCCAATCCGTCGTGTTCTCCACCGAGGCCGTCATGCGCGGGCGCGGCGACATCCTCCACGGCCGCCCCGCCCTCGTGATCGGCTTCGGCAAACTCGGCTCCTCCATCGCCCGACTCCTGCACGCCAAGGGTGTCCAGGTCACCGTCTTCGACATCAACCCCGTACGCCGCACCCAGGCCCTGTCCCAGGGCTTCACCGTCGCACGCGACCGCGAGAGCGCGCTTACCGGCGCCGGCCTGGTGCTCTGCGCGACCGGCGCGGTCTCCCTCCGCGGCGAGGACTTCGCCCACCTCCGCAACGGCGCCTACGTCGCCACCGTCACCTCCAGCGAGGACGAGCTCGACCTTGCCGGCCTGCCGGACGTCTACACCCGCACAGTCGTCGGAGACCACGTCACCCGCTACCAGACCACCGGCCATTACTTCTATCTGGCGAACGGCGGCAACGCCGTCAACTTCATCCACGGCGCAAGCGTTGGACCGTTCATCTTCCTGATCCAGGCCGAGATCCTCGCCGCGATCAGGATGCTCACCCGCGGGGACCTCACCCCTGGCATCCACGAGGTCTCCGCACCCGACCGCGAGGCCATCGCGGCGACCTGGCTCTCCTACTTCAACAGGTGATCACCATGCCCATCACGGCGAACCACATCCGCGCGACCATCACCGCGTACCTCGACCAGCACCCCGAGGACAAGCGCGAGATCGCCGTCGTCCAGGGCCTTCTCGACGACGGTAACGACCTCGCCAGCCGCAAGTCCCTGCCGGGACACGCCACCGCAGGCGCGATCCTCGTGGGCCGCGACGGCCGCGTCCTGCACATCCTCCACAACGCCACCGGCAAATGGCTGCTGCCCGGCGGCCACATCGAGCCTTCCGACGACACGCTCTTGCAAGCCGCCGGCCGCGAACTCGCGGAAGAGACCGGCATCCCGCCCTACGTCGTCACCCCGCACAGCGAGATCCCGCTGCACATCGACGTCCACCCCATCGACGCCAACCCGGCCAAGAACGAGCCCGCCCACCAGCACTTCGACTTCCGCTTCCTGTTTCGTACACCGCCAACATCGGCGAACTGCAGGCCGAAGAGGTCACGGATGCCGCTTGGCGCACGGTGGAGAGCCTTGCCGATGAGCGGCTGAAGCAACGGGTCGCCCGGGCGATCCTCTACTGAGATTGAACTCGTGAAGTCGTAGGGGCTGACGGGGGGTGCTTGCCTGCGGTATCACGGGAGGATGAGGTATCCACAGGGTGGCGGGTTGACCGCTGAACGGCAGTGCAGGCGCGAGGAGTTACGGCTCCAGGCGGCTGAGCGGTTCGCTCGTGGCGAGGGCAGTACGGCGATCGCCAGGGATCTGCGGGTCAGTGTCCGATCGGTGCAGCGGTGGCGTCACGCGTGGTCCGAGGGCGGCCCACGGTCCTTGCGGTCGCAGGGGCCCGCGTCGCTGCCGCGGCTGAGTGAGAAGCAGTTCGCTCAGCTGAAGTCGGAGCTGGCCAAAGGGCCGGCCGCGCACGGCTGGGAGGACCAGCGCTGGACTCTGAACCGTGTGAAGACGGTGATCGGACGGCGCTTCCACCTCACGTACACGATTCAGGGTGTCCGCAAGCTGTTGGTGCGTAACGGCTGGTCCTGCCAGGTCCCGGCCCGTCGTGCCCTGGAGCGGGACGACGAGGCGGTGGCCGGGTGGGTCAAGGAGGTGTGGCCCCGCGCGGAAGGCTAGCGGCGGCCCGTGGAGCATGGCTGGTCTTCGAGGACGAAGCCGGCTTCTCCATGACGCCGTCGCACGCAAGGACCTGGTCGCAGCGCGGGCGGACCCCGGTGGTGCGGGTCCGTGGCCGCTCGCGCAGACGGATATCGATCGCCGCCCCGACCTGCTACAAGCCCGGCCACCGCTCCCGGCTGATCTACCGGCCGCGACGGGACGGAGGCAACCGGGACGGGCGCAAAAGCTTCTCCTGGCGCGACTACCGCGACCTGCTGATCGCAGCCCACCAGCAACTCGGCGGCCCGATCGTCCTCATCTGGGACAACCTCAACGTCCACAAGGCCGCAGGTCTACGGGAGTTCGCCGAATCCCGTGACTGGCTGACCATCCTCTACTTGCCGTCCTACGCCCCCGACCTCAACCCCGTCGAGGGCATCTGGTCCCTGCTACGTCGCGGCTGGCTCTCCAACGTCGCCTTCTCCACGCCAGAACATCTCATCCGCACGGTCCGCAGCGGTCTCCGGCACATCCAGTACCGCAGCAAACCTCATTGACGGCTGCCTCGCCGAGACCGGCCTGACCATCAGATCTGCGTAACGACACCACGAGTTAAACCTCAGTAGACACAGCTCAGTTATCTGCGATGGTCGGAGACCAACTCAAGATACCGGGTGTACTGGGTATCGGCGATCTGGCGGCTACGGACGAGGCTTCCTTCTTCCATTCGGTACGTGCGTTCGGGGTCACCTTTAAAGGAGAGCCAGTTGAAGGACGTGGTCACCCAAACGTCGTCGTAGACGAGAACCTTTGCGTGAGTGCTCTTCAGGCGCGTGAAGCTGAATTTGTCGCGGTAGCGGTCGGCGAGGTTGGTGAGTTTACGGACGGAGGCCGAGTCGGTCTTGGTGTCGTTCTCTTCGTAGCCGTAGGCGATGTCTACTTTGACGCCTTGGTTGACCCGTCGTTCAAGGTTGCTAAGGAAGTCGGTGGTGATGATCGCGTTCTTAATCCATGGTGAGATGATTAGGATTCGGCGGCGAGCGTTGGTGAGTGCGTCGTGAAGGACGTCCGGGTGCTCGAAGACGCCGATGGCTCGGATCTCGTCTGCCTGAGGCCGCCGCTGAACTGCCGGAGGGCCGGGCGTCGGCGCTTGAGCGCCGAGCTGGAACGCGGCCTGTTCTACACGGTGCTGGGTGACCTCCTGTAGCGGCACGCGGGCCTTTTCAAGGTCCGGGTCCAGGAGAGGGCGTTCTGGGGGTGGCGCCACGGTGATGCCGAGAGCCTTGGCACCGCCGTGACCGATGAGGGCGAGTTCGTGCGCCTGACTGAGTTCGCCGTCAACGACGATGCCGACTTCGACGTCGGTACGGTCTGGGTCGGCGTACACCAGGAGTTTGACTGGCAGAACACGGCGAGCTGGGGCCTGGGAGATGCCTTTGACCTGGAGGACTTCGCGCTTGTTGTTGCCGTTCTCGCGGAGCAGAGCGGTGATTTCCGCGGCGGTGATGGCTCCGTCGTTGACGGGCCCGGACTGCGCCACGGGCAGCATGATCATGCCGTGTTCCTCGGCCTGCCCGCGCGGGATGGTGGTGCGGCGGTCGTAGGGGGCTACCTTCCACAGCATCTGGTCATAGACGAGGGGCTGGTTGACCCGCACGGGCGCTACCGCAGCGGCTTTCTGAGCGGTGAGATGACCCTTGTCGGTGAGACGCAGACCGGGGGCCCGGTCTGCGTCTGCTGCGGTGGGGCGGGCCCATTTAAGGTCATCTGAACCGAACAGCACGGCGATGGTCCGCTCGACCATATTTTCAGGCAGGCCAAGCAGGCCGGCAATGCCACGCGCACTGCTCACGTTGTGCTCGACCAGCCGCAGTACAAATTCCTCCATGAGCGGGAGGTCCTTGCTGTCCTGGGCGAGGACCTCGGCGGTGATCCGGGCGACGGGCAGTGCGGCGTCCGCGATCTGGATCAGTTCGAGTCCGGGACGAGTGTTGTGGAAGCGGAGGGCCAAGAGGCTGTCGTCGCCGAAGGCAGGGCTAGAGGTAGGCATTGCGGATCTCGCAGTCTTCCGGGTGGCCGCTCATGTAGTCGAGGACGTCGCGCAGAGCGCCTGGCTTGCTGCGGCAGAAGCCGGCATCGCCGACGATAATCAGGCCGTAGCGGGCACGGGAGAGTGCGACGTTAATGCGGCGCCAGTACGGCTGACCAAGGAATCCGAAGCGGCCGCTGAGGTTACTGCGGGTCACGGAGAACACGACGAGATCGCACTCTCGGCCCTGTACCGCGTCGACGGAGAGTACTTCTGGAGCGATGTGCTTGAGCCTCAAGGAGGCTAGGCGCTTGGTGAGTTCTTCGACCTGGCGACCGTAGGGGGCGATCAGCAGGACATCGAGGCGCTTGCCGTTGGGAGTCTTGATCACACCCTTGTCGATGGCCCGGTCGATCACTTCCAGGCGTCGCATGGCGAGCTGGCCCTCAAGACGGTTGGAGATACTGGTCTGCGCGGCGGACTGCTCGTCCTCGCGGCGGTTCGGTAGGGCGCTGGTGTCCAGCCAGAGAACGGGCTTGTTGACCGTGCTGTAGCCGGGAAGGGCATGATCGTTCGGCGAGATCAGCTTGTTGTCGTAGAAGCAGCTGCTGATCATGTTGCCGATCGCCGGAATCATCCGGTATTGCTCGCGCAGTAGATGCTTGACGGGGGCCTTGGTGGAGTTAGCGAAGTACTGGAACAGGGTGGTCTTCACCAATTCAGGGATAAGCTGGTGATCGGCCATGATCTTCTCGTCGCGCAGCAGATCCTCATCGATGGGAGGCAGCTGGTTGGTGTCGCCGACTAACACCCACCGCTTGGCCCTGGCCATCGGCACCAGCGCCTCGGTGGCAGTCGCTTTGGACGCCTCGTCGAAGATACACAGGTCGAATTCGAGGTCCCGGGCCGCCGGGTGACCGAGAAATCCGAGCGCGGTCCCGCCGATGACACGCCGGGTGCGCAGGAAGCCGGCGATCAGGTTCTGGTCGGTGCCGATACGCTGCAGCCATTCGCCCTGCAGGCTCAGCAGGTGCATCAGTTCCCGTCCGGGCCCGGCCGGGCCGAGAAGTACCTCGACGACGTCGCGGGCGTCGGCGGCACTCATTTCCTCGCGGAGGGTGAGCTCGCCGTCGAGCATTGTCTGCACGTCGGCGAACAGCTCCGCCCGCTGTTCGAGGAGCTGCTCTCGGCGGGCCCGGGTGGTGACGACTTCCTCGCCGAGCTCCCTGGCTGAGGTGGTGCGCTCAGGCACAGGCTGGTTCGCCAGCTCGTCGAGGCGAGTTGTCACGTGGGCGAGGTTGGCGGCCACGGCAGCGAGTTCTTCCAGCACCAGGGCCGCCTTGAGGTGGCTGGGCTGCTGGCCGCTGTTGGCGGCCACATTCTCCAGATGCCGTTCTGCGCGCGTGCGGACGCCCTGGGTCCACTTCTTGACTTGCCGGTCGAGCAGCAGCGGCTGGGCGCTTTCTGCGACGCGTGGATCGTCGACGCGGCCGAGGCGGACGAGTTCGGTGATGCCTGCGTCTTCAAGACGCTTGAGGGCGTTGTCGATGGCGATGTGGGTCTGGCTGACGATGAGGATGCGCGCGGCGGGGTGCCGACTGAGGGTCTGCTCGACAATCTCAGCGATCACGGTGGTCTTGCCGGTGCCGGGTGGCCCCTCTACGAGCAGCAGGTCCTGAGTGCCTAGGGCATGGGCGACGACATCTCGTTTGCTTGAGTCGAGATCGGCGCGGACCCAGGTGGTGACTTCGGTGGGCGGACCAACCTCAACGGACGTGGGGTTTGCGATGATCTGCCGCAGGTCGGGATTGGCAGTCTGCTCGGCGGCGACCGCTGTGAGCGCGTCGCGCTGCCGGTTGATCGCGTTTTGGCTGGGTCCGAGAAAGGGCAGCAGCACACCCCGGGCAGGCAGGACGGCCTGGGGACGCGTCATCCGCAGGACGACGGTGTCGTCGGTACGGTTGGTGATTTCACCACGGTCGATAGGTCGGCTGTAGGGGTACTCCGCGACCGACCACTCTTCGCCGATTTCCGCGGTGGTATCGGGCGCGGCCAGATGGAAGACCCGGGTGCGGCCGCCGCCTTCCAACCGTTCGTATTGAATCGGCTGCCGTCCGTTAGCCGCCACCTCCTCGCGGGCTTCCAGGACGCGGCGCCAGCCGTCGAATAGGTCGCCGAGCTGCTGGCGCTTACCCTCCTTGGCCAGGGTCTCGCGCGCATCTAGTTCCGCATTGAGGCTGTCCAGCAGCAGGTTGAGGCCGTCGTACGCCGGGTCCTCGCCGGGGTCGTTGAACGTCCAGGTGAGGATGGGGCCGAGTTTGAGGGCGGACGCACGGCGCTTGGCCATCCATTCCTCTGCTCGTTCCTCCGCTGAGACGATTACGCACCGGTCACGTTGACCCTCGTCGTTGACCAGGCGTAGGAACAGGCTCTGGCCGAACACTCGCACCGTGCCGGTGTCGACCTCGTCGCTCTGCGCGTTGTAGCCGTAGTCGACGTGCACGGTGCCGGAGATGTCCGCCAGCACCGTGTTCTTCACAGCGTCCCAGTCGATCTCTTCGCTGGCCGGGGCGGCGCTGAGGCTTTCGGCCGCGCGACGGGTCATCTTCAGCCAGAGGGAGTTGCGTTGGCGGGCATCACGGTTTTCGCAGACCCGCTCGGCCTCCAGGAGCCGGTGCTCCAGGACGATAGCGTTGGCTGGACGCTTCTTAGGGTCGAAGTCGATGCAAGTTCTTAGGACATTGCGGACCTCGGTGTCGAGTTCCAGACCGTCGAGGACTGTCGCCAAATCGTGGTAGTCACGTGCCTGGCTGCGAGAGAGGACCTGAATGGCCAGGACCGCATAGGCGTACACGTCACGGACGTACGGGACTGCCTCACTCTGCTCGGGCGGCGAGTATAGGGCGGACCGGAAGTCCGCTACCGTCTCGTCGGTCACGGCCGCGGCCTTGGACAGAATCTTGGCGATCCCGAAGTCGGCGAGCTTCACCGTGCCGTCACTGGTCAGCAGGACGTTTCCCGGCTTCAGATCACGGTGCTCGATCTCCTTCTCGTGGGCATACGCGAGCGCGGAAACCAGCGGTCTGGCTGTACGCGTGAAGTAGGCCGACCAGTCAAGGGGGCGGCCGTCTGCCATCTCGTCCTTGAGGCTGCGGTCAATCCACTCCAGGGCGATGAAGTACCGCTCCAACCCTTGATCCCAACCGGAATCGAGCATCCGTACGATGTGAGGGTGGTTCAGTGCCTTGAGCGCGGAGGTCTCCCGCTCCAGGAAGATCCGAGTGATCGCGTCGTCCTCGCGCTGTTTGAGTAGCTTCACAGCGACGTGCTCACCGCCAGCACTCTTGATGTCCACGGCCTTGCGAACCTCAGATAGACCTCCTAGTCGCGCCTCCTGAGGGAGCAACAGAAAACGGCCGTTGATCGTCATTCCCACCCACTGCTCCTTGCTCCCCCGCTGCCGCGCAGCGCACCCAAGTAGCCATCTTGCCAGTCGTTTCCCCTCGGGTCAGGAGTTTGCCCGGAGGCAGCGAGGACTCGGCGAGCGATGACTTTTGCGGAGTCGTTCTGCGAGACAGATGCTTTCCCTGACCTAGGCAACGAGGCGTGATTGCAGTCAGCCCTTCGGCGTCGGCAGAACGCGCTTCGCACACGGGGGCGACGTGTGAGCCGCCCATGGTGTAGTAGCCCGCCTCGCTCCCGGATGACGGTCATTGCTGCCCGCCGTTACCGAATGGAACCGGGAGGATCTCGAGCATCTTCAGGGCGCGTCGCCGGTAGACCAGCGCCACAGCGCACAGGCCCACAGCCGCGATGGCCGGCCCCATCGCTCCCTCCGGTAAACCGCTCATGGACAAAAGGGCAGCGCCTACAGCAGTAAGGCCTGCGACAGCTACGAGTCGCAGCACTTCACGATCGCGGGCCGGAGTGACGTCGGTCAGCTCGGCCTCGTCGAGCAGTGCGCCGACGCGCCCATCGCTGTAACGCTCAGCCACAGTGACCAGAAGGCCGCCGAGTTCGCGCAATGCTGCAGCAGGATCTACGTCGAGACGTTCCTCTGCCACGCGAAGACGCGCTACGACCTGTCCTGCATGTCGGTGCAACGCCTTGCGGCGGTGCCAGCGACGGCCTGGAGTAACCCCTCGGGTCTGACGTGCCGCCCATACAGCGGCCTCGACGTCACGCACGGCCGCGCCCACGCTGCGCATACGTTGGGCTCCGCGGCCTCCGTTTCCCGCCCCGTACGCCTCACCACATGCCACGACCGCTTCCGCAGCGACGAGAGTGAGGTTGTAGCGGTACGCAAGGGCACCAGTTGCCATGTCAGCCAGCGGCCCGGGGTAACGGCCCCGAAATGCGAGGAAGCCGGCCACGAGGGGGCCGAAATACGTCATCACCACCACGGCCAGGCCAATGGGCACCGACGCAATGAGCCAAAGCATGGCGGGGCCGGCAACGTAGTCGGGGGACCCATGAGTCCAGCTTTGGACTGCTCCAGCCAAGCTCGACCATGTAGTGGGGTCCGGCCCCTGCTGCCACACTACGGCGCCAGCCTTGCCCAGTGCCCGCAGCACCGGCCATGCCCAAACAGTGGCATACAGCACAAGGGTCATCTGAACGATCCGAAATGGGATGCGGCGACCTGCATGCGCCCGACGCACGGCCAGGTGTACTGACCTCGGCATGGGCCTGGAGATTCCAATGCGGTTCGCTGCCTTGCTAAGGTCAGCGATTGCCTTCTCGGCCTCACGGCGAGCTGCGGCCCGTCGCCTACCCCAGACCAACGTAGTCGCGCGATCCTTGAGCAACGGCAACTGCCGCCTTGGTCTGGCGGGCTGAGTATGGGATCCATCTCTGAGGCCCTCGGCCGTAGCTTGCTCTTGCCGAGCGGTAGAGGCACGCTGTGGAGGAACCTCTAGTACATCCGACGAGGGGCTTTGCGCGTTCATAGGCGCATCTTCGTCAGCACGGGACCGGCCAGGCAGGGAAACCATCCCCTTGTGACACAACGGAGTCATGGACATGTTCGCTGTGCTGCAAGCACGCGGCGCGCGTGCCGATTGCCCACCGCAGACCTGTTCGGCGGTTGCAGTTCTGGTTACGGAAGGCGTGTTGGCCGAGCGATCACGTGCCCGGAGTGCGTGAGCGGACGGGGCGGCACCGCATGGATCGGGTGGTACGCGTAGCGAGCGGTTCAGGTCTCCCACCTGGGGAAACGGGATTCACAGGCACCGCCCAGCACCACAAGGGATGATCTTGCAGGCCCTTGTAATGCGTAGGTCGTCGGTTCGAATCCGACAGGGGGCTCCGCGAAAACCCCAGCTCAGATGCGCTCTGAGCTGGGGTTTTGTCGTTCAGGGGATGCGCTGGGAGCGATCAGCGTGCTCGGCCGCGCCGCCGGCGGGAGGTGAAGGCGCGACTCGACCCGCTCCCTCACCCCGTCCGGCAGATCAGCTCTGGGCGCGAGCCCGGAGCCAGCGCTCGGCGACCGGTGCGCTCAACGTGTAGAAGAACTCCGAATTCAGCCCCGGCTCGTCTGTGAGGGCCTCTGCCCACGTCATCGGCCAGTTGCGGCGCTTGTAGTGCTTGCGCACGGTGCGGGTGAATGCCGAGAGGTTGCCTTGCAGGTTCTTCTTCTCGATCTCCAAGTGGCGGGCGATCGCGGTGTAGCTCACCCGGGTGTCGGGCTGCTTCGCCAGGAGGTCCAGTACACGGGCGACCGCCTGGACCGAGCTCAACGGCTCGATGGCCAGTCGGCGGAGATCCTCCACGGTCCACTCCACCACCGGAAGCGAGCCGCCGTCCGAGGAGTCGGCCGTCGGATGCTCCGGCGGGTCCACCGGCGGAACCCCGGAGGCGGGGGGAGTAACAGCCGTGGTCCCGGCCAGTTCGGCGAGATAGGCGTACACCTGCGTGACGTACTGGCTCGGTACCGGCACCGAGACGAACTGAAGCTGTGTGTCCTGCGTCATGAACCCTCCCCAAGGGTGTGCGGCCACCGTTCCTTGTCTGGCGGCAGAACTGACTCTGACACAAGCCAAGTTGCCGTGTCTACCCGCTAATGCACGTTACTCCCTGGGTTATCTGGACGTTAGTGGACTGGACTGGACTGACGGATGCCGCCTGTCGAGCCGGCTCGGTAGTACGGCTTTGTGTCCGCGTGGCAGAGGCAGGCCGATGCCGTGGACCAGCGGGTTCCGCGAGGGTGCGCGATCGACTCCCTGACACTGCCGGTGATGTCAGCCATGCGCGGTGTCGGCCACGGGAGCTCTCTCGCCGCCTCGTCGCGGGTAGCGTTTCCATGAGGTCGACGGAGAGGACGTTCGCCACCATGCCGATGCCCGCCGGTACCCCCGAGCCCACAGCCCCGCGCGGGCTCATCCTGGACTTCGCCGGAGTGCTTACTGCCGATCCCCGGCCGGCCCTCCGCCTCTGGGCCGAGGCGGAGGGCCTGCACGCGGAGGCGTGGCGCGCCACTCTCAACGACACCGCCGAAGGACGACGCCTCTATGCGGCGCTGGAGATCGGTCAGCTCGGTCAGGTCGAGTGGAACGCCCGGACAGCCGCTCTGCTCGGCGCGGACGTCGACCCGGTGAATCTGATGGGCCGCGCGTGGTTCAACGTGCCGCCGGCAGCTCGCATGGCGGCCCTCGCTCGCTCGGCCAAGGAGGCGGGCCACCGGCTCGCACTCCTGTCGAACAGCTTCGGTCTTGCCCCCTTCAACCCGTACGAGCACGTCGGTATCTGGGACCTCTTCGACGTGCACGTCATCTCCGAAGTGGTCGGCATGGCGAAGCCGGACCCGGCGATCTACCAACTGACCTTGGACCGCCTCGGCCTTCCCGGAACGTCGTGCGTGTTCGTCGACGACCATCCGGTCAACCTTCCGCCTGCCGAGGCTCTTGGGATCACTACCGTCCTCGCGACGGACGAGGACACCGCGGTCGCCGAGCTCGAGAGCCTGCTCGGGCTGACGGCGACCGTCGCCGTGCAGAGCTGATTCCAGCCAGTTCGGGCGGCGGTGCGGTCGTTGTGCCGGTTCACCAGCCGGTGAGGTCCACCAGGTACCGGCAGTGCGGGTCGTCGGTGGCGCCCGAGGCCCGCCATTCTTCGCCCAGCAGTGAGGGCAGCGCTGCCAGGAGGGCGGTGAGCGCACCTCCGGGGCGTACGTCGGCGGCGATCACGTCTGTCGCCGAGGGCGACCCGGACCGCAGGGGCCCCCGATGGCGCCGGCAGGACGCCCCGTACGTGCTGGTCTTCCAGCAGCGGTGCGTAGACGTGGTTCAGCAGGAGGCCGGCGACCTCCCTCCGCAGGTCTCCGATCTCGTCGTCCTCGTGCTCTTCGCTCACCGGGCTACTCATTCACCCAGTGTGGGCACTTCCGCATGCCGCGGCTTCGCGATCCCGGGGCACCCCGGTCCCGCGGCCCACCGCCCCGCCACCCCTCGCCCCGGTCCGCCGCCGATCGTCGTCAGGGCCGGGTGACGGGTGAGGCGGCCTTGGTGGCGCAGACGGTGCCCCGGCCCTCCACGATGGCGCAGGCGCGGACGACGGAGAGGTCGACCACGTGCGCCATGGGGGTATGGGCGTCCTTTCCGTCCCGCTGGCGGTACTCCTGCGCGCTCTCCTCGTCGTGGGAGAGGGTGAGCATGATCCGGTCTCCGGGCGAGCCGCCCTGCATCTTGGCCCAGGCCGCCTGGCACGACGGGCTGTAGCGGAGTTCCACGAGCACGCCGTAGCGGCGGCCGGTGAAAGCGGTTACGGCGTCCCCCGCGCAGACGCTCCCCTTCGGCTCCACCGAGGTGCACGAGTCACCGCGGCACGTGACGGGCGGCGAGGGCTTGGCGGCCGTCGCGGGGGCCGTCGCCCCCGTTCCGGCCAACGCCCCCGCCCCGGCCAACGCCCCCGTACCGGCCAACGCCCCCGTCCCGGCTTCCGCGCCCGCCGCCGGGGCCAGTTCCGTACCGCCGGACGGCGCGGAGCCCGCGAAGTGCTGGGCCAGGAACACCAGTCCGAGGAGGGCCGTCAGCCCGCAGACGGCGAGGAGCGACCGGGCTGCCGTCCTCCTCCGGCCGGTTCCCGCCTTCGGTGCCTCCGCCATCTTCGCCACGTCCGCCTGCGGCTCGGCGGGCGGTGCGGGAGGCGTTACGGGCACGGTCGGCACGGTCGGCACGGCCGCCACCGGTACCGGGGCCCGGTTGCGTTCCGTTTCCGCCCGCCGGTGCAGGACGAGGGCCTCGGTGAGCTGGGTGTCGCCGCTCACCGGATCGGCCTCCCGGTTACGGAGTCGCCAGAGCGCACGGATCACCTCGGTGGTCGGCAGGCTGGTGCCGGACTCCCAGCGCGAGACGGTCGGTTGTCTGGTCCCCAGTTTCCTGGCGACCACGGACTGACTCCGGTTGCTCTCCTCGCGCCACCGTTTGAGGACCTGCCCCAGCTCGACGCCTGCGGGCGTCGAGGGTTCCGGGCTGGTGTCGGCGTCGTCGGGCGGCTGGGGGTCCACCGGTCGCTCCCTCCGTCGGGTCGGCTGTCATGCCGGTCTGCCATGTCGATGTCGTGTCGCGAGGGATCTCGCGCGATCTGAAGTACCAGGTCAGACCCCATGCACGAGGTCCGTGTATATGCGTGTATGACCGGTACCGCGCACAGCGTAGATCCGCCCCGGCCGGTGGTTCACAGTGGTGGCGAGCCGGTGAGGACCTCCCGGCCGCCCCCCTCCCGAGAAGTCCGTGGCGGAGCCATGTCCTGGCCGTCACGGGCCCGTTCGGAGACATGACACGAAAGGGCTAACCCTCATGAACGCGAAGAACCCGAGGAACCTGAAGGACCCGAAGAACCCGAGGAACCTGAAGGACCCGAAGAACCCGAGGAGCGTGCTGACGCACCCCGCCAACCTGCGGGCCGTCGCCGTCACCGCCGTGGCCGCGGGCCTTCTCTCCTTGCTGGGCGTGGCCGCGCCCGCCGGTACCGCATCCGCCCAGGCTTTCGGTACGACAGCTCCGGCGCGGCACGGCGCGTTGGTGTCGGGGATCGTCCACCCCGAGGCGAAGGGGGCCGGCGTCTCGCACGCCGGTCAGTGGCCGACGCTGCGCTCCGGGAGCCGTGGGACGGCCGTGACCGCCGTGCAGCATCTGCTGAGTGCGCACGGGCACGCGGTGAGGGCGGACGGGGTGTTCGGCGCGCGCAGCACGGCCGCGGTGAAGGGGTTCCAGCGGCAGCGTCAGCTGCGCGCGGACGGTGTGGTCGGGGCGGACACCTGGCGGGCGCTGGCCGTCACCGTGAGGTCGGGCAGCCGGGGGCACGCCGTCACGGCGGCGCAGGTCCTGCTGGGCGCGCGGGGGCACGCGGTGAAGGCGGACGGGGTGTTCGGCTCTCGTACCGTGGCCGCGGTGAAGGGGTTCCAGCGGCAGCGGCAGCGGCAGTTGCACGTGGACGGTGTGGTCGGGGCCGACACGTGGAGGAACCTGGCCGCCGGGCCGGTTGGCGGGGCACCCGCGGAGCGCGGGTACGTGCTGCGCTTCGCCAGGAACTGGACGAAGTCCCAGAACTCGAAGCTCTCCCTCTACCGCGACGGACGGCTCGTGAAGAGCTACCGTGCGGGCTCCGGCTCGGGCAGCACCGACGAGTGCGCCAAGGGCAAGGGTTGGCTGCCCGCGGGTACGTACAAGGTGCTCGGGCACCAGACCAACCGCGACACCAGGATCAAGGGGTACGCGATCCGCCTGCAGGACAAGGTCTGCCACCCGGAGCGGGGCCGGAAGGCGGTGCTGCGCGGCGATCTGTTCATCCACAGCAACATGACGAAGGACGGCGCGAGCCGCTGGCGGGGCAACTACGCGTCCGAGGGGTGCGTGAAGCTTTCGCCCAACGACATCAGGGACCTGTTCTCCCGCCTGAACTCGGCCCACTGGCCGAAGAACCTGACCCTCCGGGTCGGCTGACACCGTCGCCACCGCGCCGCCCCTTCCGGTTCGTGCCGGAGGGGGCGGCGCAGCGCAGGGTGGTGCGACGGAGCGTCAGGCTTCGGGGAAGATTCCGGTATGGACAACACGAACACGCACCTCACGCACATCGCCGCCCCGGAGGGAGTCCTGCCCGCCGTGGGCTACACGCACGTCGTCACCGGCGTCGGGCAGTGGGTCGCGATCTCCGGCCAGGTCGCCCTGGACGAGGCGGGCGAGGTCGTCGGCCCCGGTGACGCCGACGCGCAGGCACGGCAGGTCTTCGCGAACCTGAACCGCTGCCTCGAGGCGGCCGGGGGGACGTTCGCGGACGTCGTCAAGCTGACCTACTTCGTCACCGACGTCGCGCACCTGCCCGCCGTCCGCGCCGTGCGCGACCTCTACGTCGACGTGGAGCGCCGGCCCGCCAGCTCGGCGGTACAGGTGGTCGCCCTGTACCGGCCCGAACTGGTCATGGAGGTCGAGGCGTTCGCGGTGATCCCGACCGGCCGCGTGCGGGGGTAGGAGCTGCCCCGACCGACCGCGTGCGGGGGTAGGAGCTGCCTCGACCGACCGCGTGCGGCGGTAGGAGCTGCCCCGCTCAGTCCCCCTGGGCGGGGGTGGTGGTGAGGTAGTCGGCCAGGGCGTCGAGCAGCAGGTCGACGTCCTCCTCGCTGCTGTACGGCGCCAGGCCGACGCGCAGGCCGCCCCCGTCGCCGAGGCCGAGGTGGCGGGAGGCCTCCAGGGCGTAGAACGAGCCGGCGGGGGCGTCGACGCCGCGTGCGGCCAGGTGGCGCGAGGCGTCGGCCGCCGAGCGGCCCGGGAAGGTGAGCAGCAGCGTCGGGGTGCGCAGGGCGGCCCGGGAGTGGACGGTGACGCCGTCGAGTGCCGCGAGTCCGGTCTCGATGCGTACGCGCAGGGCGTCCTCGTGGGCCTCGATCGCCTCGAAGGCGGCGGTCAGGCGCTCACGGCGGGAGCCGGTGGCCGAGGCCGGTGCCAGCGTGGCGAGGAAGTCCACGGCTGCGCGGGACGCGGTCAGCAACTCGTACGGCAGGGTGCCCAGTTCGAAGCGTTCCGGGACGGCGTCGGTCGACGGGAGCAGCTTGTCGGGGTGGAGGGTCTCCAGCAGTTCGGGGCGGCTCGCGAGGACGCCGTGGTGCGGGCCGAGGAACTTGTACGGCGAGCAGACCAGGAAGTCCGCGCCGAGGGCGGCGAGGTCGACCGGGGCGTGCGCCGCGAGGTGGACCGCGTCCACGTGCAGCAGGGCGCCCGCGTCGTGCACGAGTCGGGCGATCGCGGGCAGGTGGGGGCGGGTGCCGGTGAGGTTGGAAGCGCCGGTGACGGCGACCAGCCGGGTCCGGTCGCCGATGGCGTCAGCGACATGACGCACGGTCAGTTCGCTGGTTTCCGGATCGAAATCGGCCCAGCGGACTGTCGCGCCCACGGCTTCGGCGGCCTGGATCCACGGGCGGATGTTGGAGTCGTGGTCGAGGCGGCTGACGACGATCTCGTCGCCCGGGCCCCAGCCCTTGGCGAGGGTGCGCGCGAGGTCGTAGGTGAGCTGGGTGGAGCTGCGCCCGAAGACGATGCCGCGCGGGTCCGCTCCCAGCAGGTCCGCGAGCGCGGAGCGGGCGCCGGTGACGATGGCCTCGGCGTTGCGCTCGCCCTCGTTCTGGACGCCCCTTACGGCGAGGGGGTGGGCCAGCGCGTCGACGATGGCGTCGATCACCGGCTGCGGGGTCTGCGTGCCCCCGGGGGCGTCGAAGCGCGCCGAGCCGGACTTCAGGGCGGGGATCTGCGCGCGGACCGCGTGGACGTCGTAGGACATGCGTGCTCCGGAGAGGTGGGCGGCGGGCCCCAGGGCCCGGAGGCGGCGTACGGATGCCACCCCGGACACCGATAGTGCCTGGTGGTGGGAGGTGACCGCGCGCCCGGGGCGGGCCCGATGCTCCCGGAGGGCCGGTGCGGCTGGGAGCATGACGGACGCGCGGCGGTCCGAGGATCCGAGGAGAGGCAGGCACCCATGAGAACCGGCAGCGGACCCGTGGACACGAGCGGGCCCCCAACACCCGGTGCACCCGGCGCGAGTGTCGTGCTCGGAGACGGTCCCGTGCGGGCCGGCGCGCCCGGGGACGACCCCGCGCACGCCGTGGTGCCGCCCACCCCGGCGGGCGGCACGGTCGTGCTGCTCAACGGCACCTCCAGTTCGGGCAAGTCGAGCATCGCCCGGGAGCTCATGGCGACCCTTGAGGGGAGCTGGTTCCACCTGGCGGTGGACGCGTTCCACGCGATGCGAGGCGGAAGCGCCCTGCCGGAGGAAGAGCTCCAGGCCGAGATCGACCGGACGGTCAAGGGGTTCCACCGTGCGGTGGCCGGTATGGCCGCCGCGGGGAACAACGTGGTGGTCGACCATCCGCTCAGCCGCCGCTGGCGGCTGCTCGACCTGCTCACGCTGCTGGTGCCGCAGGACACCGTGCTCGTGGCGGTCCGCTGCCCACTGCCGGAACTGGAGCGCAGGGAGGGGGCGCGGGGGGACCGGCCGCAGGGGCTGGCGGCGCTGCAGTTCCCGCTCGTGCACGCGCACGGCCCGCATGATCTCGACCTCGAAACGGCGGAGTTGGACCCCGGTGAGTGCGCCCGGCGCATCCGGGAGTTCCTGCGGGACCGCCCGCGCCCCACGGCGTTCGAAGCGCTCCGGCACACCTATCCGCAGACGCCCGCCTGACGGCGCGTTCCCCCCCCCCGTTCCCCCCGTTCCCCCCGATCTCCTCGTTCCCCCGGCGCGTCCGCCGGGCGGAGTACGGACGCGCACGCCCGTGCGGAGCCCGTTCAGCCCGCTGCGGCGGCGGCCAGCAGCCCCGGCAGAGCGCGCATGTCGTCGAAGACGACCGTGCCGGGGCCTTCGAGGCGGGCCGCCGGGGTGAGGCCGCCGCTGTAGCCGAAGGCCCGCATACCGGCGGCGCGGGCCGCGGCGACCCCGTACGCACTGTCCTCGATCACCGCGCACCGTGCGGGGTCGGCCCCCAGGGTGCGGGCCGCGTGCAGGAAGAGGTCGGGGGCGGGCTTGCCCCGGGCGACGTCGGCGGCGCTGAAGACGCGGCCCTCGAAGTGGTGGCTCAGCGCGGTCGTGGTCAGGCTGCGGCGGATGGAGCGGTGGGAGCCGTTGGAGGCGAGGCAGTAGGGGACGGTGAGCGCGGCCAGTACCTCGGGGATGCCGTCCACGGGGGTCAGTTCGGCGAGCGCGGCGCGGTACAGGTGGGCGTACGGCGCATCCCAGTCGTGGCCCAGGGGCCGGCCGAGCCGCTCCTCGATCGCGGCCCGCAGCACCTCCGTGGAGGAGCCCACGAACCGTTCGACGATCTCCGCCTCGGTGAACGGCGCCCCCAGCTCCGCCATGACGAAGGCGTCCACCGTGACGTAGATGCGCTCGCTGTCCACCAGGACGCCGTCGCAGTCGAAGATCACCAGTTCGAAGGGGGTGGCGCGGTTCGCGGTCATGGCGGCAGCGTAGGGCTGGGGGGCGCGGTGCGGAAGCGTGTTCACGCCACCCCGCCGTCGCCCCGCAGCGCCGTTCCTCAGTGCCGCCCCGCGATCCGGTCCGCCACCCGGGCCAGCGGGTCGGAGTCCGCGCGCGAGGACGATGTCTCCCGGCGGTCGGCGGCCCGGTAGGCGGCGTACATGCCGTGGACGCCGAGCCAGCGCAGCGGTTCGGGTTCCCAGCGGCGTACCCGGTGGTTCACCCACGGCAGGGCGGTCAGCCCGGTCGGGCCGGCCTGCCCGGAGTCCTGCTGGATCAGGTCGCGCAGGGTGCGGGCGGCGAGGTTGGCGGTGGCGACGCCGGAGCCGACGTAGCCGCCCGCCCAGCCGAGGCCGGTGGAGCGGTCCAGGGTGACCGTCGCGCACCAGTCGCGCGGCACGCCGAGCACCCCCGACCAGGCGTGGTCGACGGCGACCCCGGCGGCGGCGGGGAAGAAGCGGACGAGGAGGTCGCGCAGCGCCTCGACCGTGCCGGGGGCCGTGCGCCCGTCGGTGTCGGTCTTCGAGCCGAAGCGGTACGGGACGCCGCGCCCGCCGAGCGCGATCCGGTCGTCGGCGGTGCGCTGGGCGTACATGTAGGCGTGCGCCATGTCGCCGAGGGTCTCGCGGCCCTCCCAGCCGAGGGTGTCCCAGAGGGCGGCCGGCAGGGGTTCGGTGACGATCATCGAGGAGTTCATCGGGAGCCAGGTGCGCCGGTGGCCCTTGACGCTCGCGGTGAACCCTTCGGTGCAGCGCAGGATGTACGGGGCGCGGACCGTGCCGTACGGGGTGACGGCGTGCTTGGGCCGGATCTCGGTGACCGGGGTCGACTCGTGGACGGTGACGCCGAGCGCCTCGACGGCCGCCGCGAGCCCGGTGACCAGTTTCGCGGGGTGGAGGCGGGCGCCGTGCGGGGTCCAGGTGGAGCCGACCGCACCGTTGACCTTGATCCGTTCGGCGGTCTCGCGGGCGCCGCGCAGCACCCGGTCCCGCTCGCCGAAGGCGATCTCGACGGAGTGGTAGTCCTTGAGCCGGGCGAGCTGCGCCGGGGTGTACGCGACTTCGAGGACGCCGCCCCGGTGGATGTCGGCGTCGATCTTCTCCTCGGCGGCGACCCGGACGACCTCGCCGACCGTGTCGTTCATGGCCCGTTGGAGCCGGACCGCCGCGTCGTGACCGTGCAGCTTGGCGTAGCGGTCGCGGCCCGCGACGCCGTTGTAGAGCCAGCCGCCGTTGCGGCCGGAGGCTCCGTAACCGCAGAACTTGGCTTCCAGCACGGTGATGTTGAGGAAGGGGACGGCCTTCTTCAGGTAGTACGCCGTCCAGAGCCCGGTGTAACCGCCGCCGACGATGCACACGTCGGCGTGGGTGTCGCCGGGCAGGGGCTCGCGGGGGGCGGGGATGCCCGCCCGCGCGAACCAGAACGATATGCCGCCGTTGACGGTTCCGGCGGTTCTGCCGCTGCTCATGCTGCCTCTGCTGTCCGGTGCGTCGGGGAGATCCGGTGCGGTGGGGTGACCGGGGCATCGGGGAGATCCGGTGCGTTGGGGCGACGCGTAGGGATGACCGGCGCGTCGGCGGACAGCATTCATGGGGAAAGTGCCGCCCGTTGCGGGAGATTACTGGGCCGCGGCCCGTCCCGTCTCGCGGGGCCGCCGTCCACCCGGCGCACGTACGGGGTGCGTTGGGCGTCCCGCCCGGGGTCGGGGCCTGCGGGTCAGCGGGTAGCAGGCCAGTCCGGCGAGGGCCGCCGCGAAGCGGCCGAGGTCGGTCACGTCGGGTCCGGCGCCCAGCGGGACCCCGCAGAAGACGAGGACGGCGAAGGCGTACGCGTAACGCCAGACGCGCGGCAGCCGGTAGGTGAGCACCGCGGCGATCCCCGCGATCCCCTGATCGGTGGCGTACACGAGGGAGTCGGTCGCGGAGAGCGGTGCGTGCCCGTGCCGTACCGCCCAGAGCAGTACGGCCTCCGCGAGCAGCCCGGCGGGTACGTACGCGACGGCCACCACCGCGCACCACCGCCACGTTCCCAGCCAGTGTTCGGCGGGCGCGTGGAGGAGGGTGAAGAGCACCGCGCAGAGCGCCCAGTGTCCGCCCTGCGGAAGCCAGAGCAGACCGGCGAGGAACACGCGGAACGGCCGGTCCACGAGGACGTGCGGGTCGGTGGGTGCGGGCACCCGGACGAGCTCCTCGGCCGCGGGCAGCAGCGGACCCAGCAGGTGGGTGGTGACGAGGAGGACCGTCAACCAGAGGTACGTGCCCGGGGCCCGGGCCATCCAGCCGCCGATCGCGGAGGCGACGGCTGTTGCCGGGCGGTTTCGCTCCATGGTCCCGATTGACGCACGGCCCTACGATCGGGGGCGTGATCGACATCCCGGAAGAGCTGATCGCCACCCAGACCATGTTCAACGGGGCGGCCGGCAGGGCGTTCACCGACGCCCTGCCGGAGCTGGCCGCCCGCTACGTGCGGGAGTGGGGGCTGCGCGTCGACGGCCCGCCGATGTACGGGATGTGCGCGCTGGTCCTCCCGGTGGTCCGGGACGGCTCCCCGGGCGAAGACGCCCTGGGCGAGGGCGTCCCGGGCGGAGGCGTCCCGGGCGAGGGCGTCCCGGCCGGCCTTCCGGCGGCGCTGAAACTCCAGCTGCTGGACGAGGAGTCGGCGGGCGAGGCGCTCGCGCTGCGGGTCTGGGGCGAGGCGGGGGCAGGGACGGTCGCGCTGCTCGACCACGACCCGGTGACCGGCGCGATGCTGCTGGAGCGCCTGGACGAGAACCGGCCGCTGTCGGCGCTCCCCGACGTCCATGAGGCGGTGGGCGTCCTCGCGCAGGCGCTGGCCCGGCTGGTGGCCGTACCCGCGCCGCGGGGGCTGCGCACGCTGGCGGACATGGCGGCGCGGATGCTGGCGGAGGCGCCCCGCGCCCTGCCCCTGCTCGCCGACGACCAGGAGCGGCGGCTGGTCGCGGACTGCGCGGCGGCACTGCGCGAGGTGGCCGGCGAACCGGGGGACCGGCTGCTCCACTGGGATCTGCACTACGACAACGTCCTGGCCGGCCGCCCCGGTACGGAACGCGCCCATGAGTGGGTCGCGTTGGACCCCAAGCCCCTCGCCGGCGACCCCGGGTTCGAGCTCTTCCCGGCCCTGGACAACCGCTTCGACGCGGCGGACGTCCTCTGGCGCTTCGACGCCCTCAGCGAGGCGCTCGGTCCCGGTTACGACCGTGAGCGGGCCCGCGCCTGGACGCTGGGCCGGGTCCTCCAGAACGTGCTCTGGCGCAGCAGGTCCGGCGCGCACACCCTCGCCCCGGACCACGCCGAGATCGCCCGGCGGCTGCTCGGTCGGTGACGGTGAGTCATCAACCCTCAACTCTCCCCGCCTCCCGGGGTGGTCGCCGAAGGCCTGGTCGCCCCGGCTGCCCACGTGCGGCAGACGGTGCAGCGTTATGGACACCGCGCGAGAGCCCGTGTTCTCCTGCATCCCGAGTGTCTGTTTGCAACGTGGGAAAGACGTGGAGAACGTAGCCGACGCGGCGGGGACGAGTCGCGAACCGGCGTACAAATGAACGGAGTTGCGCTGTGGAAGCCGCATCGAAGAGCCGTGCCGGAAGTCAACGCGTGCGCCGGAGAGCGGGTACGGTCGCCGCCCTGGCCGTGGCCGCCTCGACGACTCTGACCGGCGCGGGAACCGCCACCGCCGGCGGGAACCACGCGGTCCGGATACCGACCGTCACCTCCGGGGGTGCCCGCTTCGAGATCCTCTCGCCGACCCTGGTCCGTACCGAGTACGCGGGCGACGGCAAGTTCACCGACGCGCCGACCTTCAACGCGATCGGGCGGGACGGGTTCACCCCGGCCTCCTACACCGCGCGGACGAAGGACGGCTGGCTGACCATCCGGACGAGCGGGATGACCCTGCGCTACCGGGTCGGCTCCGGGCCGTTCGACGCCGAGAACCTCTCCGTCCAACTCGACGCGGGTACACGGCCGGTGACCGCCGCCCCGTGGCAGCGGCTCGTCTGCGCGCTCGGCGCGCTGTGCGAGGCGGAGGACCTCCGGCTCGAAGGGCTCGGCACCGCGTCCGACCATCGCGACCACACCGGCGCGGCCTTCGCCGCGGGCTTCGAGGCGACCGGCAGTTCGGTCTCCACTGACATCGATGTCAGTGCCGACGGTGCCTACCGGTTCGCTCTGCGTTACGCCAACGCCCAGGGTGGCGACGGCAAGACGGAGACCCGCACGCTCTCGCTCTCCGTCGACGGCGGCGCCCCGCAGAAGGTCGAGCTGCCCGCCACCGGGAGCTGGGACACCTGGGCCAAGGCCACCGCGCAGCTGAAGCTCACCAAGGGCCAGCACACGGTGGCGCTGACCCGGACCGCCTCGGACTCCGGTTCGGTGAACGTCGACAGCGTCGCCCTGTTGGCGGCCGACGACGACTCGTACCCCTCCGCCGCCACCACCGCCATCAAGGACTGTCTCTACGGCACGAGTTGCGAGGCGGAGTCGGCCCGGCTGGCGGGCAGCGCCACCGGAGCCCTGGACCACCAGGGGTACGCGGGCAACGGTTTCGTCGCCGAGCTCAACCAGAACTCCGGCCTGACCACGCACGTGGTCGGCGTCCCCGCGGACGGCGTCTACACGCTCCGGGTGCGGTACGCCAACGGCCAGGGCGGCGACGGCCTCCACCAGGCCCGTACCGCCTCCGTGGTGACCACCGGGTCGGCGGCCGGGTCCACCCCGTCGACCGCCACCCTGGAACTCCCCGCCACCAAGGACTGGGACGACTGGCAGACGGCCTCCGTCCCCGTCACCCTCAAGGCGGGCGCCAATGACCTCACCCTCGGCTGCCCCGACGGCGGCAGCTGCCACATCAACGCGGACACCCTCTCCGTGGCCTCCCCGAAGTCGGCCGCACCGCAGCCTCACCTCGCGCTCGGCGGCTACCGCCGCGGCCTGGACGGCGTGAACGGCGACAACGCGGCCCCCGTCACCACACCGGGCCTGCTCAGCCAGGACGGCTGGTACCTGCTGGACGACTCACCGTCCGCCCTGTACGACACCGGGGCGAAGAAGGTGACCCCCCGCCCCACCCACGGCGGAGCTCCCTACCAGGACGGTTACGTCTTCGGCTACGGCCACGACTACAAGCAGGGCCTGACCGACCTGGCCACCCTGACCGGCCCGCCGGCGCTGCTGCCCACCTGGGCCTACGGCGTCTGGTACTCCGAGTACATCGACCGTACGGCCGCCGACTACCAGAACACGATCCTGCCCGCCTTCCGTAAGGAGGGTGTGCCCCTCGACGTGCTGGTGACCGACACCGACTTCAAGGCCGTCGACACCTGGCGCGGTTGGGAGATCGACGAGAACAAGTTCCCCGACGCCAAGGGGTTCTTCGACTGGTCCGACAGCCAGGGCCTGCACAACACCCTCAACACGCACCCGAGCATCCAGGGTTCCGACCCCCAGTTCGCCCAGGCGCAGGCCACCGCCAAGGGCAAGCTCGCCAAGGGCGCCTGCGGAAGCGACTGCTACACCTTCGACTTCGGCGACGCCGACCAGCTCAAGGCCTACATGGACCTGCACCGGACCATGGACGAGCAGGGCGTCGACTTCTGGTGGCTCGACTGGTGCTGCGACTCCTCGCAGTCCTCGCTGCAGGGCGTGACGCCCGACGCGTGGATCAACCAGAGTTACGCCGACGACTCCGCCCGGGCCATCGGCCGCGGCTTCGTCATGTCCCGCGCCTACGGCTCTCTCCAGGCCGGCGGATACAGCGGCCAGCAGGCCCTGCCGACCGGGCCGTGGGCGGACAAGCGCACCACCCTCCACTTCACCGGTGACACCCTCTCCACCTGGGGCACGCTGCGCTTCGAGGTCGGCTACACCCCGGGCGAGTCTGCGGCGACCGGCATGGCCTCCATCACCCACGACATCGGCGGCCACGTCGACACGGCGGGTCTCGCCGGTTCGGAGAAGGGCACCAACAAGCTCCCCGACGACCTGTACGCCCGCTGGGTCCAGCTCGGCACCTTCCAGCCCGTCGACCGCCTGCACAGCAACCACAGCGACCGGCTGCCCTGGCAGTACGGCCCGGCGGCCCGCAAGTCGGCCGACGCCTTCCTCAACCTCCGCGAGAACCTGGTGCCTTACACCTACACCCTCGCCGAGGAAGCGAACCGGACCGGCGTACCGATCGTCCGCCCGACCTACCTGGAGTACCCCGAGGAGCCGACGGCCTACGCGGCGGCCGACAGCGAGTACTTCTACGGCTCCGACGTCCTGGTCGCTCCGGTGACCACGCCGGGCGAGAGCGCCACCACCTCGGTCTGGTTCCCGCCGGGCAGCCAGTGGACGGACTACTTCACCGGCAAGACCTACCAGGGCGGCACCACGCAGGACGTGGCCACCACCCTCGACACGATGCCCGTCTTCATCAAGTCCGGCGGCATCATGCCCACCCGCACCACGAATGTCACCGACAACGACCGCAACCCGCTGACCGACGTGACCCTCTCCATCGCCGCAGGCGCCTCCGGCTCGTACAAGCTCTACGAGGACGACGGCACCACCACGACGAAGGACCGGAACGCCACCACGGCCGTCTCCTACAAGGAGAAGGGCTCGGGCAAGGACACGCTCAAGACCGTGTCCATCGCCGCGGCCAAGGGCTCGTACAAGGGCCAGGTCAAGAACCGCCGCTGGACCCTCTCCCTCCTGGGCACCACCCACGCCCCCACCGAGGTCACCGCCCACGGCAAGCGCCTCTCCCGCGATGCGTACCACTGGGACAGCGCCACGGGCACCCTCACCGTCACCCTTCCCAGCCAGTCCGTGCACTCGGCGGTCACGGTGACCGTGCGGTAGCGCCCCGCGCGTAGCGGCCCGACCGGAACACGGGCGGCCCCGCGCCCCACGGACGACGAACGCCCCGGCGTTCCGTCGTCACGGTGGGCGCGGGGCCGTTGCCGTTGTTGCTGTCGCTGTTCCGCGGGGCGGCGGCATACGGCGGGGGTCTGGTCCGGCCCGTACTCCCGTATTCCCGTACTCCCGTACTCCCGTACTTTGCTTCCCTGTAGCGGGAGTTGCGGGCCCGGGCGTCTCGCATGCGGGAGACTGGGGGCGGTTGTTGGGGCGGGGCTCTGCGGTGCGCGGGGCCGAGGATGCCTGGCGGACGCGATTGGGTGGAATGGTTGATATGTCGGAGTCGGTGAAGTTGGCCGATTCCGGGTCCTCGGCGCGATGAACCCGCAGGTCAGAAAGAGTGCTCCCCGCGCGTGCGGGGATGGTCCCGAGTAGCCGCCGTACTTCACGGCGACGTACAGGTGCTCCCCGCGCGTGCGGGGATGGTCCCTCGGCGGGGACCACGTACGGCTCACCCTGGTTGTGCTCCCCGCGCGTGCGGGGATGGTCCCCCCCGGCCCGCCGCTCCCCGGAAAGGACCCGCGTGCTCCCCGCGCGTGCGGGGATGGTCCCTCGCCAAGCTCGCCGTCTCGAACGCTCAGAAGGTGCTCCCCGCGCGTGCGGGGATGGTCCCCGGGCGGACAGCGCGCGCCCGGGCGGGACGTCGTGCTCCCCGCGCGTGCGGGGATGGTCCCCGGGCGGACAGCGCGCGCCCGGGCGGGACGTCGTGCTCCCCGCGCGTGCGGGGATGGTCCCTCCCGGAGCTAGCCTCTGACGTCACCTGCTTCGTGCTCCCCGCGCGCGCGGGGCTGCTTCCCCCGCCCTCCCAGGCACCCACCCCGCCACCCGCCGCGTCTACGCTGCCCCCATGATTCGTAACGCCACCGCAGCAGACGTCCCCGCCATCCACGCCATGGTTCGTGAGCTGGCCGCATACGAGAAGGCGCTCGACGAGGCGCAGGCGACCGAGGAGCAGCTGCACGAGGCGCTCTTCGGTGAGCGGCCGGCTGCTTACGCCCACATCGCTGTCTCCGACGAGGACGGCGAGACGGTCGGGTTCGCGCTGTGGTTCCTCAACTTCTCGACGTGGCGCGGTGTCCACGGCATCTACCTCGAAGATCTCTACGTGCGCCCCGAGCGTCGCGGGGGCGGCCACGGCAAGGCGTTGCTGACCGAGCTCGCCCGTATCTGCGTGGACCGTGGCTACGGCCGTCTGGAGTGGTCGGTGCTCAACTGGAACACCCCGTCCATCGGCTTCTACGAGTCCCTGGGTGCCCGCCCGCAGGACGAGTGGACCGTGTACCGGCTGACCGACGAGGCGCTGGGCCGGCTGGGCGGGGCGCGGTAGGCCAGACGGGGTCGCGGATCGGCCACCTCCGGAAATCCGGGCCGGCTCGCGGTGGCCCCGGCCCAGGCGGAGAGGCGGTCGGGTTCGACGTGACCGAAGGGCCGTTCCAGGGGCTGGTCCTCACCGGCGGCGATACGGTCGCTCGACACGAGGAGAACTCGTCACGGCATGCGGGTCGGTCGGCGCGGGCGAGGGAGTGGAGTGGGAGTGGCTGGTCTCAACAGCGGTGCGAGCACGTCGGGTTACGCCGAGGCGGCCGAGGTGCTGGTGGAGCAGTACGAGAGTGTGACCTTCGCCGATGTGCACGGCGAGGCGTTGGCGCTGTATCCCGAACGGCCCAGTTCGGTGCTGGACATCGGGGCGGGGAGCGGGCGGGACGCTGCCGCGCTGTCGGCGCTCGGGCACACGGTGGTGGCGGTGGAGCCGACGGCCGAACTGCGGGAGCGGGGGCGGGTGATCCACGCGGCGCGGCCGGTCGAGTGGCTGGACGACGAGCTGCCGGAGCTGCGGGCGGTACGGGCGTCGGGGCGGCGGTTCGACCTGGTGCTGCTGACCGCCGTGTGGATGCATCTGGACGAGGACGAGCGTGCGGCGGGGATGGAGACGCTGGGGCGGGTGACGGCCCCCGGGGGGCTGGTGGTGCTGACCCTGCGGCACGGGCCCGTACCGGCGGGCCGGCGGATGTTCGACGTTTCCGTCGACGAGACGGTCGGGCTGGCCCGGGAGCAGGGCCTCAGCGCGGTGCACCTCAGCGGGCGGGCGGATCTGCACGGCCGCTCCGGCGTGCGCTGGTCCACCGTGGGGCTGCGCCGCGCGCCCTGACCCAGCCGCGCGCCCCGGCCCAGCCGAGCGCTCCGACCCGGCAGGGCCTGCCCGTACGGGGCCGGAGGCCACCCGCGCGGGCTGTCGGTCGCGTACGCCACGATGGGCCCATGGCAGCGAGCGTGGGTAGTAACAGCGGCAGCAGCAGCGGTAGGAACAGCAGCAGGGGCAGCGCCGGGAAGAGCGCCACCGGCAGGCGCAAGGAGATCGCGGCGGCGCGGCGGCCGGAGGTGCGGCTGCCGCCGCTCGTTCCGTACGAGGACGCCGAGCTGGAGGCGGACGGCGACTACGACGGGCTGCGGTTCTCCTCCGTGGACCTCGCCGGCCAGTCGGGGCGCGGTGCGCGGTTCATGGACTGTGCGCTGGACGGCTGCGCGCTGGACCGTACGGAGCTGGTGCGCGCCCGCTTCCTCGACTCGGTGCTGACCGGCGTACGGGGCGTGGCCACCGAGCTGGCCGAGGCGTCGCTGCGCGACGTGGAGATCGTGGACGCGCGCCTCGGCGGGGTGCAGATGCACGGGGCGGTGCTGGAACGGGTGCTGGTCCGTGGCGGGAAGATCGACTACCTGAATCTGCGCGGGGCCAGGCTCACCGACGTCGTCTTCGAGGGGTGCGTGCTCTCCGAGCCGGACTTCGCGGATGCCCGTCTGGTGCGGGTGGAGTTCCGTGACTGCGTGCTGCGGCGGGCTGACTTCACCAACGTCACCATGGACTCGGTGGATCTGCGGCCCGCCGCCGAGCTGGACATCGCGCGGGGTGTGGAACGGCTGGCGGGCGCGGTGATCAGTCCGGTGCAGCTGATGGAGCTGGCCCCGGCGTTCGCGGCGCAGATCGGGGTCCGGGTGGAGCCGTGAGCCGTGAGCCGTGAGGAGTGAGCCGTGAGGTGCACCCGCCGGACCGCCTCCCTCCGGAGGCCGGAGGCCGGAGGTCAGACGCGGGGGAAGCGCGCCTGGAGGTCCCAGATCACCGGGTTGTCGGCGAGACCGTCGTGCATGTCGGAGAGGTCGGCGATCAGGTCCTGGAGGAAGTCGCGGGCCTCGCGGCGCAGCAGGGAGTGCGTGAAGGTGAGCGGCGGCTCGTCGGCGTCCATCCAGTCGGCCTCGACGTCCACCCAGCCGAACCGGCGTGCGAAGAGCATGCGGTCGGTGGACTCGGTGAAGTCCAGCTCGGCGAACTGCTCCTTGTTCGAGCGGTTGCCGCGCGGGTCCCGGTCGATCTGCTCGACGATGTCGCAGAGTGCCCACGCGAAGTCGAGCACCGGCACCCATCCCCAGGCTGTGGATACTTCGCGGTCCGCCTTGGTGTCCGCGAGGTACACGTCCCCGGAGAACAGGTCGTGGCGCAGCGCGTGGACGTCCGCGCGGCGGTAGTCGGTCTGCGGAGGGTCGGGGAAGCGACGCGAGAGGGAGTAGCCGATGTCGAGCACGGTTCGATGGTGTCATGCCGGGAGCGGGCGGCGGGACGGTCCCGGGACCCGGCCTCAGTGACCTGCGGCACCGGCCGCCCCCGTTGGTCCGGCAGGTGTTCAGGGCGTTCAGGGCAGCAGGCGTTGCTCGTTGGCCCTGGCGACCGCTCCGGCACGGGTTTCGACGCCCAGCTTGTCGTAGATGCGCCCCAGGTGGGTCTTGACCGTGGCCTCGCTGATGAAGAGCGCGCGGGCGATGTCCCGGTTGCCGAGCCCCCGGGCGAGCTGCCCGAGGATGTCCCGCTCGCGGTCGGTGAGCGCGGGCGGCGGGGTGCGCAGCCGGGCCATCATCCGGTCCGCGACGGGCGGCGAGAGCGTGGTGCGGCCCTCGGCGGCGGCCCGGATCGCGGCGAACAGTTCCTCGGGGCGCTCCGCCTTCAGCAGATAGCCGGTGGCGCCGGCCCCGATCGCCCGCGTGATGTCGGCGTCGGTGTCGTACGTCGTGAGGACGAGCACGTGGGGCCCTCGGGCGTCTCCCGTACGGTCTCCGAGGCCGTCTGCCGGACCGTGGGCGTCCGGTCTGCGGGCGCCCGCCGCCGCTGCGGCGGTGATCCGGCGGGTGGCTTCGACGCCGTCGATGCCGGGCCCGAGCTGGAGGTCCATGAGGACGACGTCCGGGTCCAGTCGGGCGGCCAGCACCACGGCCTCCTCGCCGCTGCCGGCCTCGCCGACGACGTCGAGGTCCGGTTCGCTGCCGAGGAGGGCGAGCAGCCCGGCGCGGACGACGGCGTGATCGTCGCAGACCAGGACGCGTACGGTGCGGCGGGTCATACGGGCTCCTCGGGGGTGGCGGTGGGCAGCGGGATCTCCGCCGACAGGACGGTGCCCTCGCCGGGGGCCGATTCGACGGTCAGTCGTCCGCCGAGCTGGCGTACCCGGGCGCGCATCGCGGGAAGCCCGTGGCCCCGGCCGGTCGCGGTGGGGCGCTGCTCCCCGCCCGGTGCCACGGGGCCTGCGGCGAATCCTCGGCCGTCGTCCGCCACGTCGAGGACCACCCGGTCGTCCAGGTGGGTCAGGGTGAGGGCGGCGGTGGTGGCACCGGCGTGCTCGGCGACGTTGGCGAGCGCGCCTTGGGCGATGCGCAGCAGCGCCGACTGCACCCGGTCCGGGAGCGGGTGACGCGCGGTGCCCTCCACGTGGCAGCGCACGGTGGGCCCGCCGGTCGCGCCGGCCCGTGCGGCGAGCGCGCGGAGGGCGGCCTCCAGCCCTTCGCCCTCCGCGAGGTCGGCGGGTGCCAGGTCGTGGACGAAGCGGCGGGCCTCCGCGAGGCTGCGGGCGGCGATGCCGGTCGCCGTACGGACATGGGCGCGGGCGGTGTCCGGTTCGGTGTCCCAGGTGCGGTCGGCGGCCTGGAGCAGCATCTGCTGGCTGGAGAGGCCCTGCGCGAGGGTGTCGTGGATCTCCATGGAGAGCCGCTGGCGTTCGGCGAGGGTGCCTTCGCGGCGTTCGGTCGCGGCGAGTTCGCGCCGCGTGCGGACCAGGTCCTCGATGAGTTCGCGTTGGCGTACGGCGAGTTCCTGCTGGCGGTCGGCCTGGCGGCGCGTGTGGACGAGGACGGCGGTCGCCACGGCCGCGACGGCGGGTGGCGCCAGCACCAGGTTCGGGTCGAAGCCGGTGGCCAGCCGCAGTTGCGCGGCCACCACGAACGCGGTGAGCAGGGTGACCAGGACGAGCGCGGCGCGGGGCGGGAGCAGCCGCAGCCCGGTGGAGAAGAGCGGTACGGCGCACCAGGCGAAGCTCGGCGCGAGGACGACCAGCACCATCCAGACGGCGACGAGCCCCGCGAGCCAGGCGAACCGGCGCGGGGTGGGCCGCGAGCCGAGCACCGGGCCGAGGGCGTAGACGACGGCGAGCGCGGCGGACAGCCCGATGACCCACGGGGTACGGGCCTCGCCGGGGTGGCGCATCAGGAACCGGGCGAGCGAGGCGCCCAGCAGCAGGAAGAACGCGGCGTGCAGCAGCAGCGCCAGCCATCGCGCGTCGGGGTCCGGCGTGCGGGCACCGGAAGGGTCGGGCGTGCGGGCGCCGAAGAGGGCGGGCGTGCGGGCACCGGAGAGGGCGGGCGTGCGGGCACCGGAAGGGCCGGGCGTGCGGGCACCGGAAGGGCCGGGCGTGCGGGCACCGGAGAGGGCGGGCGGCCGGGCACCGGAAGGGGCGGGCGGGCGCGGGGCTTCCGGCGCTCGCCCTGGACCGGTTCTCCGCCGCCGCGGCAGCCGCACCTCGTACCCGCCTCGCGTTCGATGTCGTCGTGCTCGCGGCCGTACGGCGGGCTCCGCCGCGCATGCCGTGAGCTGGGCGGATGCGCCCGTGCCTTCTCCATGGTGGCCCGGCCGGGCCACCTCCGCATCAACCGATCGGCCGACGGGAGAGTCCGCCGGACCGCCCCGGATCCCGAGCCGGTACGACGACCGTACGGGCCGGGTGGCGGCCGGAGCATCGATACCGGAGCGCCACCGCCGACCGGCCGGGCGCCGCACCGAACCCGGAGGAACCCGCCATGAACGTCACTCCCCCCGCCGCCACCGCCACCCCCTCGGCCCCCGCTTCCACCCCCGCCGGCCGCAGGTTCTCGCTGCGGGCCCGGGTCCTGACCGGCGCGGTGGCCGTCGCCGCACTGGGCGCGGGTACGTTCGGCGCGGTCTCCGCCAGTGCCTCGGCGCCCGCCTCGTCGCCCTCTTCGGCCCCGGCCGCCGTCTCGGCCGCCACCGCGAACCGGAACCTCCAGCAGACGACCCACCTCACGGTGGCCGCCGCCACGAAGGCCGCGCAGGCCGTGCTCGACGCCGCGCAGAAGGAGAACCAGCGCGTCTCGGTCGCGGTCGTCGACCGCGACGGCAACACGATCGTCAGCCTGCGCGGCGACGGCGCCGGTCCGCAGTCCCCGGAGTCCGCCGAGAAGAAGGCGTACACCGCGGTCTCCTGGAACGCCCCGACCTCCGAGCTGGTCGGGCGCCTGGACCAGGCCCCGAACCTGAAGGACATCCCCGGCACCCTCTTCCTCGCGGGCGGCGCCCCGGTCCAGGTCAAGGGCGCTCCCGTCGCGGCGGTCGGCGTCGCGGGCGCCCCGAGCGGAGACCTCGACGAGAAGTTCGCCCGCGCGGGGGTCGCCGCCCTCGCCCGGTGACCGCACCTGGTCCCGCCCCCGCCCCCGCCCCCGCGCGGGGGCGGGTCCACCCCGTGCCCGGTACATAGGATCGGCGCCGTGAAACCGCGCATCCCCGCACGCAGGCGCATCCCCGCACGCAGGCGCATCCCCGCACGCAGGCGCATCCCCGCACGTGGACTCGTCCCCGCACGAGGGCGGCTCTCGGCCCTCCGGCTCCCCGCGCGCGCCGGTGCTCTGCTGCTCGCCTGCGCCGTCCTCGGCTGCACCGCTTCGGCCTGTACGGGCGCGGGGGCCGGGGTGGCCGGGACGCCGGGCGCGGCCGGAGTGCGCGATCCGTACTTCCCGAAGCTCGGGAACGGCGGCTACGACGTCAGCCACTACGACCTCCGGCTCTCCGTCGACCGGAGCGCCGAGCACCTGACGGGCACGGCGACGATCACCGCCCGCGCCACCCAGGACCTGAGCGCCTTCCACCTCGACCTCGTCGGGCTCGACGTGACCGGGGCGACCGTCGAGGGGCGGCCCGCCGCGGTGAGCCGGGCGGGCGGCGAGCTGGTCCTCCGCCCCGACGCGCAGGTCGCCGGCCGCCTCCGCAGGGGCCGCACTTTCGAGACGGTCGTCCACTACTCCGGTGCGCCCCGCACCCTGACGGACGCGGACGGCACCCACGAGGGGTGGCTGCGGACTGCGGACGGGGCCGTCGCGCTCGGCGAGCCGGCGGGCGGCCCGACGTGGTTCCCCGGCAACCACCACCCGAGCGACAAGGCCACCTACACCGTCGCGGTCACCGTCCCCGAGGGCCTGACGGCCGTCTCCAACGGCGAACTCGCCTCCCGGCGCACCACCAAGGGCACCACCGGCGACCCCGCCCGCACCACGTACACCTGGCGCACCACCGAACCCATGGCGAGCTACCTCGCGACGGTCGCGATCGGCCGTTTCGTCACGAAGGAGTCCCGCGCGGGCGGCCTCACGGTCTTCACCGCCGTGGACCCCGAGGCGGCGGCGGAGGCGGAGCCGGAACTCGCCCGGATTCCGCGGATCCTGGCGTGGGAGGCGGAGAGGTTCGGGCCGTACCCGTTCCGTTCGGCGGGGGCGATCGTGGACCGGGCCGAGGATTCCGAGTACGCCCTGGAGACGCAGAACCGGCCGTACTACCCCGGCCCGCCGACCACCGGGCTCCTCGTCCACGAGCTGGCGCACCAGTGGTTCGGCGATTCGGTCACTCCGGCCGACTGGCAGGACATGTGGCTCAACGAGGGGTTCGCGACGTACGCGGAGTGGCTCTGGAGCGAGGACCACGAGGACACCCCGGTGGGGGAGAGCTTCGAGGAGGCCTTCGACGACGACGCCAACTGGGCCTTCCCGCCGGCGAAGCCGCCGACCGCGGCCGATGTCTCGCAGCCACCGGTGTACGGGCGCGGAGCCATGGTCGTGCACCGGCTGCGGCTCGCGGTGGACGACGACGAGAGGTTCTTCGCCCTGCTCAAGGGCTGGACCCGGGCGCACCGGCACGGCAACGCGTCGACGGAGGAGTTCACGTCCTACGCGGAGAAGGTGACGGGCCTGGACCTGTCGCGGCTCTGGTCGGTCTGGCTGTACGGCGACGAGCGCCCGGCCGACCCGAACGCGCCGGATCTGCCGCCGAACTGACCTGTCGCAGAACTGACCTGCCGCAGAACTGACCTGTCGTGGAGCGGGAATCCACCCGCTCCGCGCGGCTCAGGGCCTCTCCGGCGCGTGCGGGAGAGGCCCTGAGCGGGGTACGCGGAACGGGCGTCAGGGGGCTGCCGTCAGGCTGCCCGCCCTGGACGCGCCGGACGCGCGGACGGTCTCTCGCGTCAGATGTTGACGCCGAAGTCCTGCGCGATGCCGCGCAGACCCGAGGCGTAACCCTGGCCGACCGCGCGGAACTTCCACTCGGCGCCGTTGCGGTAGAGCTCGCCGAAGACCATCGCGGTCTCGGTGGCGGCGTCCTCGCTGAGGTCGTAGCGGGCGATCTCGGTGCCGCCGGCCTGGTTGATGATGCGGATGAAGGCGTTCCGCACCTGGCCGAAGTTCTGGCTGCGGTTCTCGGCGTCGTAGATGGAGACCGGGAAGACGATCTTGTCCACGTCGGCCGGCAGGCCCGCCAGGTTGACGTTGATCTGCTCGTCGTCGCCCTCGCCCTGGCCGGTGACGTTGTCACCGGTGTGGACGATGGTCTGGTCCGGCGTCGACTTGTTGTTGAAGAAGACGAAGTGGCCGTCGGAGACGACCTTGCCCGTCGGGTTCACCGCGATCGCCGAGGCGTCGAGGTCGAAGTCGGTGCCGGTGGTGGTGCGGACGTCCCAGCCGAGGCCGACCGTGACGGCGGTCAGGCCCGGTGCCTCCTTGGTGAGCGAGACGTTGCCGCCCTTGGACAGGCTTACTGCCATGGGAAGTCCCTTTCCTCGTCATGTGCGGGCTTCGTGCCATCACGAAAGCTACCGTCACCCGTCATAACGCGAGAGGGAGGCCACGAGGTTCCTGGTCCCTTTACTTTCTTTGCCGAACTTTCGTCCCGTTCTGTCCCCGCGGTACGCGGGCCGGGGGACGGGGCTGCCGCCGGCCCCGTCAAAAGAAGGTGACGGACCGCCCGGGGGCCGGGGAGACTGGGTGTCATGTCCGGGCCCTATGTCATCCGCGGTGCGGTCTCCCTGCCGGAGGCCGAGCTCATGTGGCGTTTCTCGCGGTCCTCCGGGCCCGGGGGGCAGCACGTCAACACCAGCGACACCCAGGTGGAGCTGCGCTTCGACCTCGCCGCCACCGAGGCGCTGCCCGAGGTCTGGAAGGAGCGCGCGCTGGAGCGGCTGGCCGGCCGGCTGATCGACGGGGTGGTCTCCGTACGCGCCTCCGAGCACCGTTCGCAGTGGCGCAACCGCGAGACGGCCGCCGTGCGGCTCGCCTCCCTGCTGGCGGAGGCGACGGCGCCGCCGCCGGCGCCCCGCCGCAAGCGCAAGATCCCGCGCGGGATCAACGAACGCCGGCTGCGGGAGAAGAAGCAGCGGAGCGACACCAAGCGCGGACGCTCCGGCCGCGACTGGTGACACGGGCCGGGCGGATCGGCGAAGCGCGGCCCTCCGGCCCGTCTCTCAGCCCAGCGTCCGGTAGTTCCCCTTGAAGTACAGCAGCGGCTCGCCGTCCGTGGCCGTCGGCACGGACGCGGTGAGGACCCGCCCGATCACCAGGGTGTGGTCGCCCGCCAGCACCCGCTGCTCGGTCCGGCACTCCAGCGTCGCCAGCGCCCCGTTCACCAGCGGTGCCCCGGAGACCTCGCCGCGCACGTGCGGGACGTCCGCGAAGAGCAGCCGGTCGCTGATCCGGCCCTTCATCGAGAAGCGGGAGGCGATCTGCCGCTGACCGGCCGCCAGGACGGAGACCGCCCAGAGCGGCTGTTCGGCCAGCAGGTCGTCCATGCGGGAGTCGTTGCGCAGGCTGACCAGCACCAGCGGCGGGTCCAGCGAGACGGACAGGAACGCCGTCGCGGTCATTCCGGCCTCTTCGCCGTGTCCGCCCTCGTCGTCGGCCGGCTCCTCGGCGGTTACCAGTACTACGCCGGCGGCCAGCCGCGCGAGAGCGGCCCGGAACTCGTCGTTGCTCACCCCCTCAGCATGGGGGACGTCATCGGGGCGCGTGGTGAGGGTCTTCGTCTGCGGCACACTCGCACGCTAGTCGCGCCCGATGCGGGCCCGCATCGGGCCAGGGGACCAGCCGGGTCCTAGGTCTCCGGCCCAAGAAGGTGCATACCGCACATACCGTCGGCACATGCCTGCGAGCCGGTCGCAAGGGTGCCGACGGGCGCACGCGGGGGCGTGCGCCGGTAGCGTGGGCGAGTCCCGCGCACCGGTGATGCGTGGAGTTGCGCGGGGTGTGCGCCGGAGTGGGTGGACCGCCATGGGGAACAAGTCGGCACCCCTTTACGTTCTGTTGTGACATGACTCACAGAGAGCGATATTTCGTTGACCCTGTGTACCGGCTGCACAGCTCGCTGTGATTCAGTGGCGAGGACACTGCGATAAGTACGTCGATATGACATCTGGAGTTGCTGTCGAGGTCTCGGGGAGAGCGAGCAATGGAGGCCGAGTCGGAGCCCTACGTCCGTCTTGCGACCATGCGGCAGCTGCACCAGGCCGTCGCTGATCTCAATTCGGCGCGCAGCCTTGCCGACACGCTGCAGACCGTGGCGGACGGAATCGTCAACGGTCTCGGCTACGAGCTGGGCTGTGTCAATCTCGTCCAGCCGGACGGTGAACTCGTCGTGGCCGCGTTCGCGGGCAACAACGCGGCCGAGGCGCTGATCACCGGCCGCACCGGTTCCCGCGACGCCTGGGAGCGCCGGCTGACCATGGGGGAGGCCTGGGAGGATCTGCGGTTCATACCGCACACCGAAGGCTGGGTCCTTCTCGACGACGACGTGCCGCAGTGGCACACCGAGGGTCCCGAGCCCCGCTTCGAGGACGAGTGGCATCCGCTGGACCGCCTCTACGCCCCGATGTACACGACCAACGGCGGCCGGGACCGCAAGGATCTGCTGGGCGTGCTCTCCGTGGACCGCCCGCGCAACGGCCGCCGCCCGGGCGCCTGGGGCCGCGAGGCGCTCCAGATGTACGCCTCGCAGGCCGCGATAGCGATAGGCAACGCCCGGCTCCGCGCCAACATGCAACGCGCGCTGGTCCGTCTCGAACGCGAGCAGCAGGCGCTGCGGGCCAGTGAGGAATCCTTCCGCCAGGCCTTCGAGTACGCCCCCAGCGGCATGGCCATCGCGGAGGTGGGCGGCGACCTGCACGGGCGGCTGCTCCGGACCAACGACGCGCTCTGCCGGCTGCTGGGTCGCCCGGCCTCGGTGCTGCGCCGCCAGTCCTTCGCCGACCTGGTCCATCCCGAGGATCTCGGCACCCTGCTCCGTACGTCCGCCGAGGGCGGGCGGGCCGAGCTGCGGCTCGGCCGGCGCGACGGTACGTACCTCTGGGTCTCGCTCCGCAACTCGGTGGTCGCGGACACCACGGACGGGCCGCGCTTCCTCCTCACGCACGTGGAGGACATAGAGGAGCGCAAGCGGCACGAGCTGAACCTTGCGCACCGCGCCTCGCACGACGCCCTCACCGGTCTGCCCAACAGCGCGGAGCTGCGTTCCCGGCTCAGCGAGCGGCTCTGCGAGCGCCCGCACGCCACCGCCGCCACCGCGATCGAGGCGCTGGACGCGGCGTACGGGGACGTGGAGGCCCGGGGGCACGGGTACGACGTCGATCCGGGACTCGCGGGCATCCCCTACGAACACCACGTCCACACGGTGGCGCCGGACCCCGCGCGCGACGACGGGGCGAAGGGGCTCGCGGTCCTCTTCTGCGATCTGGACGGCTTCAAGTCCATCAACGACCGATTCGGTCACACCACGGGCGACGCGGTCCTGATCGAGGTGGCCCGCCGCCTCAGTACCTGTGTGCGGGACGGGGACACCGTCGCCCGTCTCGGGGGTGACGAGTTCGTCGTGCTCGCGGACGGGCTCGGCGCGGCCGACGCCGCCGACCTGGCGGTACGCCTGCGGAACGCGATCATCCCGCCCATCAGGGTGGACGGCAGGGCGGTCCGGGTCGGTGCGAGTTTCGGTATCGGCTGGGCCGAGTGCGGGATGAGTGTGGAAGAGGTCCTGGCCTCGGCGGATCAGCGGATGTACGTGGAGAAGCGGTCGCGGGCGAAGGTTCACCGCAGAGCCGGATGACGTTTACTGGATGGTTCCCCGCCCGGCCCCGTACCGGGGCGGGTGGGGGAGCGGGGACCCGGGAGACATTCGGCGGATGCTCCGTACGAGGTAGGCTCGCCCGGTCGGCGACGGCTGGCGAAAGGTGAGGAGTGACCCAGGGATGACGGCCGGAAACAACGGCGAGGGCAAGCCCGAGGACGACGATCCGTTCGGCTACCTGTACGCCGACGGGCAGGCGGCGGGCGCCCAGCCCCCCGGCGGTGGCGGCTACGGCTACCCCGGACCGGCAGCTCAGCGCGGCGTCCCCCGGACCTCTTACAACCAGGTGCGGGCCGTCGGAGAGCGCCAGTACGGGCAGGTTCCGCCGCAGCAGCCCTATGGCCAGCCCCAGCAGCAGTACGGCCAGCAGGCCCCGCAGCAGTACGGTCAGCCCACCGCTCAGTACGCGGCCCCCGAGACCTACCCCGGCGGCGCCGGCGCCGTGACGGCGTCCGGTTCGGTCGGGCACGGCGGTGGTGGTACCGGGCGGGGCGGCAACGGCGGTAACGGCGGCCGTGGTGGCCCCAACACGAAGGCCATCCTCGGTGGCGCCATCGCGGTCGTCGCGGTGGTGCTGATCGGTATCGCCGCCGCCCTGACCACGGGCGACGACAGCGACAAGAACGACAAGAAGAACGAGGCATCGGCCTCGGCCGCGCCCAGCGGCGACAACGGCACGTCGGCGTCGCCCGAGCCCTCCGGCTCGGACGAGCCGGTCGAGCTGCCGAAACAGGACGCGGCGGCGCTCACCCTCGGCGGCACGGCCACCCTGGACAACACCGTCCCGGGTGCGAAGAGCGCCAGCGGGCAATACATCAGCCTCAACGAGGTCGGCCGGTCCGCCACCTGGTCGGTCGACGTGCCGGAGGCCGGTCCGTACACCCTGTACGTGACCTACGGCGTGCCCGGCAAGGACGCGAAGACGACCCTGACGGTCAACGCCGAGGCGCCCCGCTCGATCAACATGAAGAACTACGCGCAGGCCGCCGAGGGCGACGCGGCGAAGGGGTGGACCAACACCTACGCCTACGTCAACCTCACCAAGGGCTCCAACACCCTGAAGCTCTCCTGCGAGGTCGGCGACCAGTGCGACGCCAACCTGGACCAGCTTTCGCTGAAGGCCGGGCAGCAGCAGTAGGCGCGGGCTCCGTGGGCGCCGCGCCGGTGGTTCAGAGCACCGGCGCGAGCGACTCCACGGTGACGCGGGGCAGCAGCTCCGCGTAGGCGTCCGCGTCGAACTCCCCGGCCGCCGGGGCGAGTACGGTCGCGGAGGCCAGGGCCACCGCGCGGGCCAGCCGGTCCGGCCAGTCCAGTCCCTCGGCGAGCCCGGACAGCAGTCCGGCCGCCGCCGAGTCGTCCGCTCCCGTCGCGTTTCCCCGTACGGCGGAGGGCGGCGCGGCGCGCCAGGTGCCGGCCTCGGTGGCGGCGACCAGGCCGTCCGTGCCGAGCGGGGCGACCACCGAGCGGGCACCGCGGCGGCGTGCGTCGCGGGTGGCGCGCAGGGGCTCCCGGGAACCGGTGAGGCGGGCGAGTTCATCGGCGTTCGGCGTCGCGAGGTCGGGGCGGGCGGCCATCCCCCGGCGCAGCGGTTCCCCTCCGGTGTCCAGGAGTACGGGTATTCCGGCGGCGCGGGCGCGGCGGACGAGTTCGGCGTAGGCGCCGACGTGGATGCCCGGCGGCAGGCTGCCGCAGAGGGCCACGGCCGTTGCCTCGCCGAGGAGTTCGTCGTAGGTGCGGAGCAGGGCGGCCCACTCGTCGTGGCCGACCTCGGGGCCGGGCTCGTCGAGCCGGGTGGTGCGTCCGGTGGAGCGTTCGACGACGGTCACGGTGCGGCGGGTGTCGCCGGCGACGGGTATGAGCGCGTCGTGCGGGCCCAGCGGGGCGAGCAGTTCGCGCACCAGGGTGCCGGTGCGGCCTCCGGCGAACCCCGTGACGACCGTGGGGTGTCCGAGCGCGGCGAGGACCCGGGCGACGTTGACGCCCTTGCCGCCGGGCCGCTCCACGACCTCGCTCACCCGGTGGCGGCCGTGCGGGACGAGGTCCGCGACGGTGTAGGTCACGTCGAGTGCGGTGTTCAGCGTGACGGTCAGGATCACCTGGACTCGCCCCCCGGTTTTTCTCTCTCGTTCGCCGGGCCGCTTGCCGGTCCCGCGTTGTGGAATGAGGCGTTCCGATGGCGGTGCGTGCCGCGCCGGGGGAGCGCCGTTCCCGCGATCATGCCAAAGAGACGGCCATGGGCCCAGAGGGTGTCCGGAGGACGAGCGGCGGACGTCCGGGAAACGGCACTCCGCCGCACCCTGCCGCACTCCTCCGTTTCGCGCCCCGGCTGCGCCGGTCAGAGCCGCAGATGCATGATGTGCAGCCCGACGTACCCGTCCTTCGGGTGCCGGAAGCCCTCCGGCAAGGTGCCAATGACCTCGAACCCCAGCGACTCGTAGAGCTTCACGGCGTGGACGTTCGTCTCCACCACCGCGTTGAACTGCATCGCGCGGTACCCCTGTTCGCGCGCCCACTCCACGGTGTACGCGCACAGTGCCCGCCCCACGCCCTGCCCGGAGTGCGCCGGGTCGACCATGTAGCTGGCGCTCGCGATGTGCGAGCCGTTGCCCTGGTGGTTGCGGTTCATCTTCGCGGTGCCGAGGACGGCCCCGGCGTCGTCCACGGCGACGACCGTGCGGTTCGGACGCGGCAGCAACCACCAGTCGCTTGCCTGCTCTTCGTCGAGGTCGGCGGGGTAGGTGAAGGTCTCGCCGGCGGCGACGATCGTATGGAAGAAGGGCCAGATGGCCGGCCAGTCCTCCGCGGTGGCTTCCCTGATCAGCATGGGAAGAGCGTGCCCTGACGGGGACGGTGGTGACAACGCCGTTTCGCGGGCGGCGATGTACCGTCCCCCTCAGGGGGAAACGACCCTCAGACGCCCTTCGGCTCGACGATCCACTCGCCCTTGCGCATGACGCCCTTGAGGACGAACGCCTCGTCAAGTACCACCAGGTCGGCGTCCTTGCCGGTCTCCAGCGAGCCGATCCGGTCGTAGAGGCCGAGCAGCCGGGCCGGGTTGACGGAGATGGACCGGACGACGTCCTCGACCGGGATGCGGTCGATCGTCACGGCCCGCCGGAACGCGGTGTCCAGGGTGAGGGTGGACCCGGCGATCGAGCCGCCCTCCACCAGCCGGGCGACGCCGTCCTTGACCTCGACCGCGAGCGGGCCGAGCTGGTACGCGCCGTCGCCGAAGCCGGCCGCGTCCATGGCGTCGGTGATCAGCGCGACCCGGGCGGCGCCCGCGTGGTGGTAGGCCATCTCCAGGGCCGCCGGGTGCAGATGGGTACCGTCGTTGATCAGTTCGACGGTGATCCGCTCGTCCTCCAGCAGCGCCGCGATCGGGCCGGGGGTGCGGTGGCCGAGGGCGGGCATCGCGTTGTAGAGGTGGGTCGCGACGGTGGCGCCCGCGTCGATCGCCTCGACGGTCTGCTCGTAGCTGGCGTCGGTGTGGCCGATCGCCGCGATGACGCCCTGTTCGGCGAGGAGCCGTACCGAGTCGAGTCCGCCGGGGAGTTCGGTGGCGAGCGTCACCATCTTCGCGGTGCCGCGCGCGGCCGTCAGCAGGGCCTGGACGGCGGCCGGGTCGGGGTCGCGCAGCAGCGCTTCGCTGTGCGCGCCCTTGCGGCAGGGCGAGATGAAGGGGCCCTCGAAGTGGATGCCCGCGATGTCGCCCTGTTCGGCCAGCTCGGAGAGGACCCCGGCCCACCGGCCGAGGAAGTCCAGGCTGTCGGTGACGGTGGAGGCGACGACGGTGGTGGTGCCGTGCTCGCGGTGCGTCCGTACGCCCGTCAGCACCTGGTCCACCGAACCGGCGGTGAAGGACGCGCCGCCGCCGCCGTGGTTGTGCATGTCCACGAACCCGGGGACGACCCAGTGGCCGGTCAGGTCGATGGTGCGGGCGTCCTCGCGGGCCCCGTCGGCGATCCGTGTGCCCTCGACGGCCAACCGGCCGTTCTCCTCGGTGCCGCCGGGCCGTACGACCCGGGCGCCGGTGAGAACCGTGCTGTCTGCGCGTCCGGCCATCAGACGGATACCTCCGTGGCGAGTAGATCCCAGGCGAGCAGTCCCGCGCCCAGGCATCCGGCGCTGTCCCCGAGGGCCGCCGGAACGATGTGGGGCAGTGTCTGGAACGTGACGCGTTCCTCGACGGCCGCACGCAGTGGTGTGAACAAGGTTTCCCCGGCCTCGGCGAGACCGCCACCGACGATCAGGGTGCGCGGGTCCAGCAGGGTGATCGCGATGATGAGCCCGGCCGCCAAGGCGTCGACGGCGTCCGCCCAGACGCGCAGGGCGGCCGGATCGCCCGCCTCGACGGCCCGCGCGCAGTCCGCGGCGTCCTGGGCGGGATCGCCGCAGGCGGCGGCCCAGGCACGGCTGACGGCGGCGGCGGAGGCGAGCGTCTCCAGGCAGCCGCGCTGTCCGCAGCCGCACTCCGGGCCGTCCGGCCGGACCACGACGTGCCCTATCTCTCCGGCGCTGCCGTGCGCGCCCGGCTCGACGACCCCGTCGATGCCGATGGCTCCGGCGATGCCGGTGCCGAGGGCGACGAAGAGGAAGCGGTCGGTGCCGCGTCCGGCCCCGCCGCGGCCTTCGGCCAGTCCTCCGGTGCGGACGTCGTGGCCGAGGGCGACGGGGATGGAGCCGAGCCGTTCGCCGAGCAGGTCGCTCAGGGGCAGGTCGCGCCAGCCGAGATTGGCGGCGTAGACCGCTATGCCCCGCTCGGCGTCGACGATGCCCGGAACCGCGACCCCGGCGGCGACGGCGGGCTCGCCGAAGTGCTCCTCGCCGTACGCGCGCAGATCGGCGGCGAACCCGAGGATGCTCTCGACCACCGCCTCGGGACCGCGCTCCCGTCCGGTGGCCCGTCGCTCCTCGTGCAGGAGGGTGCCGTCGGCTCCGACCAGCGCGGCCTTCATTCCCGTGCCGCCCACATCGAGGGCGATGACATGTCTCACGGGGGACAGTTTCACCCCCCGGTCTCAAAAGGTCTAGTCCACTATTCCGCTTTGTTTTGTGTGCATACAAAAATCCCCAGGCGGTGGGGCGCCCCGGTGGCGCTGTCCGGGGCGCGCGTTACGTTGGTCGGCATGACCGCCCCCGAGCACGGAAACGGACCCATCGATACCGGCGCCGACGCTGACGGAACCGGTGCCGACGCGAGCCCGGGCACCGCGGCGCTCTCCGCACGGGACCTCGCGCTGCTGGCGCTGGAAAGGCGGTCCTGGGCGAGCCCCGGCGCGAAGGAACGTGCCATCCGCGAGGAACTGGGCCTCTCCCCGGTCCGGTACTACCAGCTGGTGAACGCCCTGATCGAGGACCGCCGCGCCCTGGAGGCGGACCCCGTGACGGTCAACCGCCTGCGCCGCGTACGGGACGCCAAGCGGAACCGGCGCTGAGCCGGGGCCACCGCGCACCCGGCTCACCCGCACGAGCGACGCGGCCACGGGCCGCGCGAGCGATCCGGCCGTGGGCCGCGCACACCCCGGACACCGGCTACGGCCGTGGCCAGGGCCGCCCGGAGAGCCGCTCGATGTCGGTGTTGAACCGCTTGAGGTACTCCGCGAACGTCTCCACGTCCTCCGCGGACCACTTCTCCAGCACGAGCCCGAGCCCGCTCGCGTTCTTCTCGCGCTCCTCGTCGAGCCGCTGCGCACCCTCCGGGGTGATCCGGAACTTGCGGGCCATCCCTCCTGAGGGGTCCGGAATGCGCTCCACCAGACCGGCCTGCATCGCGGCGGCGGTCTGCCGGTTGAGGGTGGACGAGTCGAGCCCGAAGGCGTCGCTGAGCTCCTTGATGGACATCGGCCCCTGCACGCGGATGCGGCTCAGCAGGACGTACGCGCTCCGCTCCAGCACGTCGTCCTTGCGCCGGCCGTTGGCGGTGCGCAGGAAGATGTGACGGCTGAGCAGCATCTGCTCGTACTCGACCTGCTGGATGGGGTCGTCCATGCGTTCGTGCTCCTTGCTGCTGTCCCGCGCTCCCTCCCTCCCGAGCCTACGGGCTGTCCCGCAATCCCTGGTGGGTGCGCGACGACAGCTACGGCACCTCGCCGCGTTGTCGGAACGTCCGCATGCATCCAGTATGCGGACGCTCCTCCGCCTTGCGATGCACCGCATCCGACGCCGCGCACCGGTCCACCACGGATTGCGGGACAGCCCTTGCGGGGCACGGGCCGGGACCCGCCCCGGGCGTGCGGGCTCCGCGGGCCCGCTCGGGCCGCCCCGGCCGACGCGGCCGATGCGGCGCTAGGGTCGGACCATGGGCATCCACCGGGACCACCTGCCGACTCCGTCCACCGAAGCGGGCCGCGAAGGGCTCGCCGCGCTCCTGGCCCGGCCGGACCGGGCCGTGGTGGCACTCGACTTCGACGGCACCCTCGCCGAGATCGTCCCCGACCCCGAGCAGGCGCGGGCCCACGCCGACGTGTTGCCCGCGCTCGCCGCGCTCGCGCCGAAGATCGCGTCCGTCGTCGTGATCACCGGCCGCCCGGCCGCCGTCGCGGTCGCGCACGGCGGGTTCGCCGGGGTTCCCGGCCTGGACCACCTGGTGGTTCTCGGCCATTACGGCGCCGAGCGCTGGGACGCCGCCTCCGGCGAAGTGGCCGCCCCGCCGCCGCACCCGGGCCTCGCCGCCGTCCGCGCGGAGCTGCCCGCCCTGCTGGAGGGGCCCGAGGTGCTGAACGGCACCTGGGTGGAGGAGAAGGGGCAGGCCGTCGCCGTCCACACCCGCCGGGCCGCCGATCCGCAGGCCGCCTTCGAGCTGCTGCGGGAGCCGCTGGGCGCGCTCGCCGCGCGCCACGGGCTGATCGTCGAGCCGGGCCGCCAGGTCCTGGAGCTGCGCCCGCCCGGCGTCGACAAGGGCGTGGCGCTCACCGAGTACGTGGCGGAGACGGGGGCCGGGGCGGTGCTTTACGCGGGCGACGACCTCGGCGACATCGCGGCTTTCGCGGCGGTGGAGAAGCTGCGTTCCGGTGGCCCGGACCCGGTGCCGGGGCTGCTGGTGTGCAGCGGCGGCACCGAGGTGCCCGAGCTGGCCGGCCGCGCCGACCTGGTCGTGCCCGGGCCGGCGGACGTCGCGGCGCTGCTGGCGGCGGTGGCCGAAAACATCTGAGACCGAAGGCGTCCGGGGCGGACGCCCGGAAGACGGGTGAGGCGGGCGCCGAGGACGGGGGCGCGCTCACCCCTCCCGCAGCGCCTCCAGCTGCTGGAGGAACCACGCCTGCGGCGGCAGCGCGGTGGCGGCCTCCGCGAGCCGGGCCGAGCGCTCGGACCGCTCCCGCTCGTCCATGGTCAGCGCCTCGTGCAGGGCCTCGGCCGTCGCGCTGACGTCGTACGGGTTGACCACCAACGAGTCGGCGCCCAGCTCCTCGTACGCCCCGGCCTCGCGGGAGAGCACCAGGGCGACCCCGTGGTCGGAGACGACCGGGACCTCCTTGGCGACCAGGTTCATGCCGTCCCGGATGGGGTTGACCAGCGCCACGTCGGCCAGCCGGTAGGCCGCGAGGGAGCGGGCGAAGTCGTCCTTCACGTGCAGGACGACCGGGGTCCAGGTGTCGGTGCCGTACGACTTGTTGATCTCGTCGGCGAGCTCCTGGACGGCGGACGTGTACTCGCGGTAGACCGCCAGGTCCTGGCGGGAGGGGTAGGCGAAGGCGATGTGCACGACGCGTTCGCGCCACTCGGGGTGGTTGTCGAGGAGGGTCCGGTACGCGTGCAGCCCGCGCACGATGTTCTTGGACAGCTCGGTCCGGTCGACCCGGACGATCGTCTTCCGGCTGCCGTCGCCGCCGATCTGCTCGCGCAGCGCGGCCATCCGCTCGTCCACGTCCGGCTCGTGCGAACGGGCGAGCAGGAAGTCGCCGTCGGCGCCGAGCCCGTGCACGCCGATGCGGGTGCCGCTGGTGCCGCCGAGGATTTCGGTGCAGCAGCCGATGAAGGCGTCCGCCCAGCGGCGGGTGAGGAACGCGGCCCGGTCGGCGCCGAGGATGCCGCGCAGCAGCTGCTCGCCGATGTCGTCCGGCAGCAGCCGGAAGTAGTCGACCGGCGCCCACGGGGTGTGCGAGAAGTGGCCGATGCGCAGGTCGGCGCGGAGTTCGCGGAGCATTCCGGGGACCAGCGCCAGGTGGTAGTCCTGCACCAGCACGGCGGCGCCCTCGCCGGCCTCCTCGGCCAGCGCCTCGGCGAAGGCCCGGTTGTACGTCTCGTACGCGGCCCACTGGCGCCGGAACTCGTCGTCGAAGACCGGCTCGACCGGGGTCTGGTAGAGCAGGTGGTGGACGAACCAGAGCACGGAGTTGGCGATGCCGTTGTAGGCGTCGGCGTGCACGGCGGCGTCGATGTCGAGCATCCGGACGCCTTCTTCGCCGACGCCGCGCCGGACCGCCTCGCGGTCGCCGTCGCTCAGTGCGGCGCAGACCCACACCTTGTCGTCGACGGCGCTCAGCCCGGAGACGAGCCCGCCCCCGCCCCGGCGTGCGTCGAGGGAACCGTCCTCGTTCAGCGTGTACGACACGGGGCCGCGGTTGGACGCGACGAGGACCTGGGCGGTGTGCTCGGAGACCATGTAGCGGAACCTAGCCCGATACGTAACCCCCCAAACGTGTTCGGACGGAGCCTGCGGACTCCTCAGGCCGCGGGGCGCGCGCCGTACTCGGGGATCTCCCGGACCGGGGGCCGTTCCTCGGTGTCCACCGCGTAGGTGCGGGGCCGGAAACCGTGCTCGTCCCGTTCGAACTGGGTCAGCGCCGGACGCACGAGATGTCCCCGGGAGAGCCGCAGCTGGGCGGTCCGGTAGATCGCGGCGGCCATCCGTCCCAGCGCCTGACCGTCCTGGTGGCGGTGGCGGCGGACGCCGACGTCCACCTGGGCCAGCGCGTCGAGCCCCACCGTGTGGAGCGCGTCCACCAGGAGACCCAGCTCCACCCCGTACCCGACCGGGAAGGCCAGCTGTTCCAGGAGCCCGCGACGGACCGCGTACTCGCCGCCCAGCGGCTGGACGAAGCCGGCGAGTCTCGGCCAGTGCAGATTGAGCAGGGGGCGTGCGACCAGTTCGGTGACGCGTCCGCCCTGTGCGGGGGTACCGGCGGGGCGTTCGGCGTCCGCGGTCTCCAGCGGCCGGTCGTACATCGCCTTGACGAACTGGATGTCCGGGTCGGTCAGGAGCGGGCCGATGATGCCGGAGACGAAATCGGCGGAGAAGTCCTTGAGGTCGGCGTCGACGAAGCAGACGATCTCGCCACTGGTCACGAAGAGCGACCGCCAGAGCACCTCGCCCTTGCCGGGTACGGCCGGAATCCGGGGGAGGATCTCGTCGCGGTGCACCACCCGGGCTCCCGCCGCCCGGGCGACGGCGGAGGTGGCGTCGGTGGAACCGGAGTCGATCACCACGAGTTCGTCGACCAGCGGGACCTTCTCCATCAGCTCGCGGCGGATGGTCCGGACGATGTCGCCGACCGTCGCCTCCTCGTTCAGCGCGGGCAGCACGACGCTCACCGAGGAACTCCGCAGGTCGCGGCCCCGGGCGGCCAGGAGGCGGTCCAGGGGGCGGTCGGAGGCGGCCCAGGAACGGCGGTTCAGCCAGCTGTCGACCTCTTCCAGCACGGGCGATACTCCCTGTATGTGATCCATCTCGCGGTTCGGACGACTACCTCACCCGTCGGGTGCTTCGGTTACAGTCTTGAACAACGCTTACTGCCTTCGCATGTCGGGGTCAGAGGGCGGACAAACGCCTGGATCGAACGGTCCAGTGCCATAGCGCTCATCCAGAGGGACTGAGGGAACGGCCCGTTGAAGTCCCGGCAACCCTCCCGCCGGCCGCGAGGCCACGGTGGGGAAGGTGCCAATTCCGTCTTGCGGCGAAATGCGTCGCAAGGAAGATGAGGAGAAAGGGCCTCCGCCATCATGGCTGTTCAGATTGCCGAAGCGACGTCCGGAACCGTGGATCTCGGTCCCGCCACCGCGCTTTCCTGCCGCGAGTGCGGCGAGCGTTTCGAGCTTGGTCCCATCTTCGCCTGCGCGTCCTGTTTCGGGCCGCTCGAAGTGGCGTACGACCTGCCGAGCGGCTCCCCGGACGAGCTGAAGAAGCGCATCGAAGCCGGCCCGAACAACATCTGGCGCTACGCGCCGCTGCTGCCGGTCCCCGCCGATGTCGCTGACAAGCCCAACATCAACCCCGGCTTCACCAAGCTGGTCAAGGCCGAGAACCTCGCCCGTGAACTGGGCATCACCGGCTCCCTGTACGTCAAGGACGACTCCGGCAATCCGACGCACTCCTTCAAGGACCGCGTCGTCGCGATCGCCGTCGAGGCCGCCCGTGCCTTCGGTTTCACCACCCTCTCCTGCTCCTCCACCGGCAACCTCGCCGGCGCGGTCGGTGCCGCCGCCGCCCGGGCCGGCTTCCGCTCCTGCGTGTTCATCCCGCACGACCTGGAAGAGGGCAAGGTCGTCATGGCCGCGGTGTACGGCGGCGAGCTCGTCGGCATCGACGGCAACTACGACGACGTGAACCGCTTCTGCTCCGAGCTGATCGGCGACCCGCTCGGCGAGGGCTGGGGCTTCGTCAACGTCAACCTCCGCCCGTACTACGGCGAGGGCTCGAAGACGCTCGCGTACGAGATCTGCGAGCAGCTCGGCTGGCAGCTGCCCGACCAGCTGGTCATCCCGATCGCGTCCGGCTCCCAGCTCACCAAGATCGACAAGGGGCTTCAGGAGCTGATCAAGCTCGGTCTCGTCGAGGACAAGCCGTACAAGATCTTCGGCGCCCAGGCCGAGGGCTGCTCCCCGGTCTCCACCGCCTTCAAGGCCGGCCACGACGTGGTCCGCCCGCAGAAGCCGAACACGATCGCCAAGTCGCTCGCGATCGGCAACCCGGCCGACGGCCCGTACGTCCTGGACATCGCCCGCCGCACCGGCGGAGCGGTGGAGGACGTCGACGACGAGCAGGTCGTCGACGCGATCAAGCTCCTCGCCCGCACCGAGGGCATCTTCGCGGAGACCGCGGGCGGTGTGACCGTCGGCGTGACGCGGAAGCTGATCGAGGCCGGTCTGCTCGACCCGACGCTGACCACCGTCGTCCTGAACACCGGTGACGGCCTCAAGACCCTGGACGCCGTCTCTCCGACGACCGGCCTGACGGCGACCATCCGCCCCAGCCTGGACGCGTTCCGCGACGCGGGCCTCGCGGCCCACTGACCACCCCAGCACCGAGGAAGGCAATCCCCATGAGCGTCAAGGTCCGCATCCCCACCATCCTGCGTACGTACACCGGCGGCCAGGCCGAGGTCTCGGCCGAGGGCACCGTCCTTTCCGAGGTCATCGAGTCCCTGGAGAAGGACCACCCGGGCATCGCCGCGCGCGTCCTGGACGACCAGGGCAAGCTCCGCCGCTTCGTCAACGTGTACGTCAACGACGACGACGTCCGCTTCGAGGGCGGCCTCCAGGCGGCCACGCCGGACGGCGCCGGCGTCTCGATCATCCCCGCCGTCGCGGGCGGCTGCTGACCGTACTGCCGTTCCACGGCGCGCACTCCATGGAATCGCCCCCTTCGCGTACGACGCGGAGGGGGCGATTCCGTAGGATTGAGCGCGGTACAGTTGGGGAAGCCCCCTCCGCCGCTCACGTCGAGCATGTGCGAGATCGCGCCGCGGCCCGACAAGATGTGGCCAAAGTCCGGATGCCCTCTGTGCCTTAAGCGGCCTTTGTCTGGCCCGACTTGCCCAAGATTCTCAGCAAATCCTCATGTTCGGGCGTTCCGTCGTGCCGATTTTTCTCGTCCGATTGACCTGTTGCAGAGGGCAGTTGGGCAGATACATTCGGCCGCGGTCGAGGCGTTCCGGCGCACACACCCTCTCCTGTCGGAGGGTGGGTTCTGACCCGGGTCCGCGAAGTGCGGTCCTGTGCAGGGGCCAGAAATAGGGGAGTTGGGCATGGCTCAGGGCACCGTCAAGTGGTTCAACGCGGAGAAGGGGTACGGCTTCATCGCGGTCGACGGTGGTGCGGATGTTTTCGTCCACTACAGCGCGATCCAGATGGACGGGTACCGCACCCTCGAAGAGGGTCAGCGAGTTGAATTCGAGATCTCGCAGGGCCAGAAGGGGCCGCAGGCGGACATGGTCAAGCTCGCCGTGGGCTGAGTTGGACGCGGTCGGCGACGAAGTTCTCACGCACGCAGGGCCCGTCCCTCAGGGGTACGGGCCCTGCGTGCGTTCGCGTTTCCCGTGGCCAAAAGGGCCTGCGAGAGCCCGCACGGTGTTCGGGGAGCGTCCGTTCCTTGTCCCCAGGACGAGGAGGACGCTTGCACTCGCAGGGGTCGAGTGCTAATCATTGGCGTTAGCACTCTCCAGGTGAGAGTGACAGAAACTTGGACCGGGCCGGTGAGGCCCGCAGGCGCGGCGGGGCAAGGAACCGCCGGGCACGCAGGCCGTCCGTCGCGGGCGCCTCTCGGTCCGGAGCAATCCACCCCTGTCCGGGAGGACCACTTCACATGGCCAAGATCATCGCGTTCGACGAGGAGGCACGGCGCGGTCTCGAGCGCGGGATGAACCAGCTCGCCGACGCCGTCAAGGTCACCCTCGGCCCCAAGGGCCGTAACGTCGTCCTCGAGAAGAAGTGGGGCGCGCCCACGATCACCAACGATGGTGTTTCCATCGCCAAGGAGATCGAGCTCGAGGACCCGTACGAGAAGATCGGTGCGGAGCTGGTCAAGGAGGTCGCCAAGAAGACGGACGACGTCGCCGGCGACGGTACGACCACCGCCACCGTTCTCGCCCAGGCGCTCGTCCGCGAGGGTCTGCGCAACGTCGCCGCCGGTGCCAACCCGATGGCCCTCAAGCGGGGCATCGAGAAGGCCGTCGAGGCCGTCTCCGCCGCTCTGCTGGAGCAGGCCAAGGACGTGGAGACCAAGGAGCAGATCGCTTCGACCGCCTCCATCTCCGCCGCCGACACCGAGATCGGCGCCAAGATCGCCGAGGCGATGGACAAGGTCGGCAAGGAAGGCGTCATCACCGTCGAGGAGTCCCAGACCTTCGGTCTGGAGCTGGAACTCACCGAGGGTATGCGCTTCGACAAGGGCTACATCTCGGCGTACTTCGCGACCGACATGGAGCGTATGGAGACGTCCTTCGACGACCCGTACATCCTCATCGTCAACTCGAAGATCTCCAACGTGAAGGACCTCCTTCCGCTGCTGGAGAAAGTCATGCAGTCGGGCAAGCCCCTGCTGATCATCGCCGAGGACGTCGAGGGCGAGGCCCTGTCGACCCTGGTCGTCAACAAGATCCGTGGCACCTTCAAGTCCGTCGCCGTCAAGGCCCCGGGCTTCGGTGACCGCCGCAAGGCCATGCTCGGCGACATCGCCATCCTCACCGGTGGCACCGTCATCTCCGAGGAGGTCGGCCTCAAGCTGGAGAACGCGGGTCTCGACCTGCTCGGCTCCGCGCGCAAGGTCGTCATCACCAAGGACGAGACGACGATCGTCGACGGCGCCGGTGAGAGCGACCAGGTCCAGGGTCGCGTCAACCAGATCCGTGCCGAGATCGAGAACTCCGACTCGGACTACGACCGCGAGAAGCTCCAGGAGCGTCTGGCGAAGCTGGCCGGCGGCGTGGCCGTCATCAAGGCCGGTGCCGCCACCGAGGTCGAGCTCAAGGAGCGCAAGCACCGCATCGAGGACGCGGTGCGCAACGCCAAGGCCGCCGTCGAGGAGGGCATCGTCGCCGGTGGTGGCGTGGCTCTGCTCCAGGCGTCCGCCGTCTTCGACAAGCTCGACCTGACGGGCGACGAGGCCACCGGTGCCAACGCCGTCAAGCTCGCGCTGGAGGCCCCGCTCAAGCAGATCGCCGTCAACGGTGGTCTCGAGGGTGGCGTCGTCGTGGAGAAGGTCCGCAACCTGCCGATCGGTCACGGCCTCAACGCCGCGACCGGCGAGTACGTCGACATGATCGCCGAGGGCATTCTCGACCCGGCGAAGGTCACGCGCTCCGCTCTGCAGAACGCCGCCTCCATCGCCGCGCTCTTCCTCACCACCGAGGCCGTCATCGCCGACAAGCCCGAGAAGGCCGGCGCGGCCGCCCCGGGTGGCATGCCGGGCGGTGACATGGACTTCTGATCCCCTTCAGGGATCGGTGGTTCCACCCCCGCAGCGTCCAGCTGTAGCTTCGGCCCCCAGGATTCGTCCTGGGGGCCGATGTGTTTTCCGCAGAGGCTGTTCAGCCGCGGAGGCTGTTCAGCCGCAGGGGCTGTTCAGCCGAGGCGGGCCGAGGTGTACGCCTCGATGGCGTCCCGCTGGTAGGCGGCGAGGCCGGGTGCGACGGCCTCGTAAGCCGCCCGCCACTGCGGGTTGTCCACGCAGGAGCGCCCGATCGCGCGGTGTTCGTCGGCGGTGACGGGGCGCAGCGCGGTGAGCGCCCGGTACTGCGCGTCCACGTGTTCCTGGACCGGTGCGGCGTCGGCGGGCAGGCCTGCGGACAGCAACTCGGCCAGCCGGATCATCTGCGCCGTGCGCTCCCGCTGCCCGGCCTCGATCTCGGTGTCGGTCAGGCCGGCGGTGTGCCGCCCGACCGCAGCGGCGTGCTCGGGGAAGTCCCGCAGGCTCTCCTCGTACTGCTCGGGGCGGATGCCCTCGAAGAGGTTCTCGGGGCGGTTGATACGGGTCATGGTGGAGTCCTCCCGGGAGAGTTCCAGCTCGTGGATCGTGCGGGAGACGGCCGCGGCCAGGGTGGCGAGGCGGTCGCGTTCGGCGAGCAGCCGGCGGTGGTGGCCGCGCAGGGCGGCCAGTTCGTCGACCTGCGCGGCCAGGATGCGGCCGATCTCGGGCAGCCCCACACCGAGGCTCCGCAGCACCAGGATCTGCTGGAGCCGCAGGAGCTGGCGGTCCTCGTACACGCGGTGCCCGTTCGAGCCGGTGCCGGCGGGCGGCAGCAGCCCGATCTCGTCGTAGTGCCGCAGCGTCCGCGCGGTCACCCCGGACATCCGGGCGACCTCCGCGATGGGCCAAGTCATGGCCGCCTCCTTCACGTCGACGTGAGCGGGAGAGTGGATCGTCGGTACGGGACACGGCCGGCCCTGTCCCGTACGGGCCGGGGTTCGTCCGGCCCTGAGAAAGACGGTAGGAGCTGCCGCAGCGGCAACCGCAAGCCCTGCGGCCACCGGCTCTCCCGGACCGCCGGTTCTCCCGAAGCCCCGGCCTTTCCGAGGTCCCCGGCGCTGCCGCTACTCCTCGTCGAGCGCCGACAGATGACGGGTGAAGTCGTCCACGAGGGCGTCATCCGCAACACCCCGGCCGAGGGGGCGGTCCGTGTCCTCTGTCACTGAACCTTGACCGATTGCCAGTGAAGTTTGACCTCTGAGTGAGCCACAGCCCTCGTCTGTTCCCGTTCAGGCCCGCGGATATGCTCCCGTCATGCGACGACAGGGACGAATGGGCAGGGTGGCTCGCTGGCTGGTGGTTTGGGCCGTGTTCACCGTCGTCATGCGCTTTGTCACCGACTTCGCGGGCATCTACCGGGGCTGGTTGGCCACTGCAGTGACGTCCGCGTCGGTGGTGACCTCCTGGTACCTGGTCTCAAGGTTGCGCTCCCGCAGGGAACGCAACCTCGCAGCGCAGTAGCTGGACGACGAGCTCCGAAAGTCGTACCCCCGGATGAAGCCCGCCGGTCAAACTTCAGGAGCAATCGGTCAGGGATCAGCCTCAGGAAACAGTCCTCGACGCCGCGAGGGAGGCCGAACACTTTTACGGAGTGCGGGTGTTCGCCTCGGACTCGTCCCGTACGCCCCGTCCTTCTTCTCGGGGCAGGGGGCGAGCTCTGCGCTGAACGGGACGTACGTCCTCGCCGGTGAACTGACCGGTGTCAGGGGCAGGTGACGACCTGGCCGGCCCAGGAGAGCCCGCCGCCGAAGGCGAAGAGCAGCACGGGGGCGCCGGAGGGCAGTTCGCCGCTTTCGGAGAGCTTGGACAGGGCGAGCGGCACCGAGGCGGCGGAGGTGTTGCCGGATTCCACGACGTCGCGGGCGATGACGACGTCCTCGCGCAGGCCGAGCTGCCGGGTCAGGGACTCGATGATCCGCAGGTTGGCCTGGTGGGTGACGACCCCGCCCAGGTCGGCGGGGGTGATCCCGGCGCGGTGGCAGGCTTCCCGGGCCACGGCGGGCAGTTCGGTGGTGGCCCAGCGGAAGACGGCCTGGCCCTCCTGCGTGAACTTCGGCTGCCACGCGCCCGCCAGCCGCACCGCCTGCTCGCGCGTGGGGTCGGAGCCCCAGGTCACCGGTCCGATTCCGGCTTCGCCCTGTTCGGTCGCGCTGATCACGGCGGCGCCCGCGCCGTCGCCCAGCAGGATGCAGGAGGAACGGTCCGTCCAGTCGGTGACGTCGGACATCTTCTCCGCGCCGATGACGAGCGCGTGCCGGGCGGCTCCGGCGCGCACGGTGTGGTCCGCGCAGGCGAGCGCGGTGCAGAAGCCGGCGCAGCCGTTGTTGAGGTCGAAGCAGACGGCGGAGGGGATGCCGAGGCGCGCGGCGACCTGGGCGGCGATGGAGGGGCACCGGTCGAGGGCGGAGCAGGTCGCCACGGTGACCAGACCGATGTCGGCGGGCTCCAGCCCGGAGGCGGCCAGTGCCTTTCCGGCCGCTGCCGAGGCCAGGTCGGTGACGGACTCGCCGTCCGCGGCGATCCGGCGGGCGGCGATGCCCGTGCGCTGCCGGATCCAGGCGTCGGTCGTGTCGACCATGCCCTCCAGTTCGGTGTTGGTCAGCACGCGGGAGGGCTGGTAGTGCCCCAGGGAGGCGATGCGGGTCCCGGACAAGACGGTGCTCCTTCGGTCGGGCCGTGCGGCACCGGGCGGCCGAACGGCCGGGCGGCGACCCCCGGAATATAGCAACCGATCGGTCGGAAGATAAAGGGGTTGGGCGGGACTATGATCGGCTCCCATGAGCCCTCGGAACTCGGTCGTGGAGACCCGCCGCACCCGGCAGCGCATTCTGGAACGCGGCTTGGTGCTCGCCTCGGCGGACGGGCTCGAAGGGCTCACCATCGGGCGGCTGGCCACCGAACTCGCGATGAGCAAGGCCGGGGTACTCGGCCACTTCGGCACGAAGGAGCGCCTGCAACTCGCCGTCCTGGACGCCGCGGCCGAGCTGTTCGCCCGGGAGGTGCCGGAGAGGGTACGGGACGTGCCCGCCGGGCTGCCGCGGCTGCGGGCGCTGTGCGAGGCGTGGGTGTCGATGCTGGAGCGGAACGTGCTGCCCGGCGGCTGCTTCTTCGCCGCCGCCGCCACCGAGTTCGACGGGCGCGAAGGCCCCGTGCGTGACGCCGTCGCGGGCCTGAGCGAGCTGTGGCGCCGCGACCTGCGTCTCCACGTCCAGTGGGCGATCAGGGCGGGAGAGCTGCCGGAGGACACGGACGCCGAGCAGCTGGTCTTCGAACTCGTGGGCACCATGCTCTCCCTCAACCACTTCCTCCAGCTCACCCGTGACCCGGCCGCCCCGGCCCGCGCCCGCCGCGCCCAGCGCAGGCTGCTCGGCGAGCGGTCTGCCGAGCTGCCGGGTGGCTGAGCGACTGCGCAGGTGAGCTACTGGGCTGATGTGCGGCCGTGCTGATGTGCGGCTGTGCGGCTGTGCGGCTGTGCGGCTGAGCTGCTGGGCGACTGGCCTGCTGCTCTTCTGGCCTGTTGAGCTTCTGGCCGACCGGCGCGTCTTGCTTCCTTCCGGCGCCGTCGGTCGGGATCGTTCGTGGGACCGTTCGTCGCGCCGGCCGTGCCGGTCGGAAGGCCCCGGAAATTTCTCACCCGGTGATGTCCGGTGATGTCGAGAACCCGTGACCGGCTCCGTCCCCGTAGTGAAAGCGACGAACGCGACCACGACCGCGACCGCGCACACGGTCGCCGCAGCGAGGAGAGACGCCATGGCCAAGTACCTGATGCTCAAGCACTACCGGGGCGCCCCGGCTCCGGCCAACAACGTGCCGATGGACCAGTGGACGCCGGAGGAGATCTCGGCCCACGTGCAGTACATGAACGACCTCGCGGCCCGGCTGGAGAAGACCGGCGAGTTCGTCGAGGGCCAGGCGCTCGCCCCCGAGGGCGAGTGGGTCCGGTACGACGGCGAGGGGCGCCCGCCGGTCACCGACGGCCCGTTCGCGGAGACCAAGGACCTGATCGCGGGCTGGATGGTGATCGACGTCGACAGCCATGAGCGCGCCCTGGAGGTGGCCGGGGAGCTGTCGGCCGCACCGGGGGCGGGCGGCGAACCGATCCACGAGTGGCTGGAACTGCGTCCATTCCTGGGCGCGCACCCCACCGTCACGGAGTGACCCCACCGATGGACGAGGCCCTGATCCGGAGCCTCACCCCGGGCGTACTCGCCGTCCTCGTCCGTCGCGGAGCGGATTTCGCGGCGGCCGAGGACGCCGTGCAGGAAGCCCTGCTCCAGGCGGTACGCGTCTGGCCGGCCGACCCTCCGCAGGACGCGAAGGGCTGGCTGGTCACGGTGGCCTGGCGCAGGTTCCTCGACGCGACCCGCGCGGACAGCGCCCGCCGTCACCGTGAGGTCCGGGTGGACGAGGAACCGTCCCCCGGGCCCGCCCGCGCGGTGGACGACACCCTCCAGCTCTACTTCCTCTGCGCCCACCCCTCACTGACCCCCTCGTCGGCGGTCGCACTGACCCTGCGCGCCGTCGGGGGCCTCACCACGCGCCAGATCGCCCGCGCCTACCTGGTGCCGGAGGCGACGATGGCGCAGCGCATCAGCCGGGCGAAACGCACCGTCTCCGGCGTGCGGTTCGACCGCCCCGGCGATGTCGGAACGGTGCTGCGCGTCCTCTATCTGGTCTTCAACGAGGGATACTCCGGCGACGTCGACCTCGCCGCCGAGGCGATCCGGCTCACCCGGCAGCTCGCGGCCCGTATCGACCACCCCGAGGTGTCCGGGCTGCTCGCCCTCATGCTGCTCCACCACGCCCGGCGGGCCGCCCGGATCGCGCCGGACGGCAGTCTGGTGCCGCTCGCGGAGCAGGACCGGGGCCGTTGGGACACCGTGGCGATCGCCGAGGGGATCGGGATTCTCCAGGCGGCCCTGGCCCGCGACCGGTTGGGCGAGTACCAGGCGCAGGCCGCCGTAGCGGCGCTGCACGCGGACGCGCCCACCGCCGGGGAGACCGACTGGCCGCAGATCGTGGAGTGGTACGACGAGTTGACGCGCCTGACCGACAGCCCGGTCGTCCGGCTGAACCGTGCGGTCGCCGTCGGGGAGGCGGACGGGGCGCGCGCGGGTCTGGCGGCGCTCGCGGCGCTGGACGACTCGCTGCCCCGCCACACCGCCGTGGCGGCGTACCTCCACGAGCGCGACGGCGACCCGGTGACGGCGGCGCGGCTGTACGCGGAGGCGGCGCACCGGGCGACCAACCTCGCCGAACGCGACCACCTGACCCGCCAGGCCGCCCGGCTCAACGCGCGCGGGGAGCGGTGAGCAACCCAGCATGGCGGCCCGTCCACGACCATGTCTGCCGGAGGAATCGGCTTTCCCCGGCCTGAACGTCGTGGCACCGTACGGGGCATGGACGCAGCGAGTACGACGACACCGCCGTGGCCGGGTCCCCCGCCAGGTCTTCCGGCGCTGGAGACGACGGCGTGCCGTTACCGGGCGGGCGATGTCCGCCCCGAGGACCTGCCGATGATCGCCGCCGAGGCCCTCGCGGCCGGCCTGGACACCCCGGCGCTCTGCGAACTCGCCGGGCTCCCACGCCACGCGGACTCCCGTGACATCCGAGAGGTCTTCGAGCAGGCCCTCGCCGAGTCCGGAATCGAGCTGCCCGCACCGGGCGTCGCGTGGCGCCATGAGCTGCGTCGCTCGGCGGCGAGGCTGATCGAGGGGGACATCGCTCCCGCGTACCTGGCGGGGGACGGTCTGTGGGACGGGGACGGGTACGAGGGGGCGGCAGCAGAGGGGTTGTCCACGGTGGAGCGGGCGTTCGTGGCACTGATCCCGCCGTGCGACTGCTGCATCGAGTACACGCTGGACCTCGACCGGGGAGCCTGGGAGGCCGAGCTACGGACCGCCGCGCTCGCGCTGGTGGCGTCGACGCCGGTCGTTCCCGGCTGCTGAGCCTGTCCTCGGGCAGCGGCGCCTCAACCCGTCACGGGCGGCGGGGTCGTACGGTTCTGGGCGCCTCGTCGTCTGATGGTCACACCGGCTCGGCCCCGGGGGCGGTCCTGGCGGGGGACCATGCTCGCGCGGACCTGGGACACGCGGCTGCTCACGTCGTCGTGGGGGACCGTGCCGGGCGGGCCCGCGAAAGGCATGAGTTCGCCTCGGCAGGGGCGGCAGAGGCCGTCCGGCATGGCGCTCTCGGGACCGGGCGCCTTGCATTCGCGGCACTCGACGGTGTGATGGCCGTACGGCGCGGGCGGGGGCGGCGGCGGGGCGATCCGGACCGGCGGCATCTTGTCCGTGAGGCGGCGGCGGACGAGCGAGGCGGCGTGGTGGACGGTGGAGGGCAGCCCCGCGGTGAGTGCGTGCAGCAGCTCGTTCTCGTCGGCGCCGCGCTCGAACCACTCGGTGACCTGCGGTTCCAGCATCGTGCAGTCGGCGGCGGAGAGCGACAGCGAAGCGTGGGCCCGGCCCAGCGCCGCCAGCAGGATGAACGCCCGGGAGCGCGTGGGCCGTCGGGCTTCCGGCGGCACGTCGCCCCGTACGAACGCCTCCCACCACTCGGCGTCGCGTGCGGTACGGGAGAAGTGCGTACGGGTCACCCAGAGCAGCTGGGTCTCGTTGGCGACGACGATCCCGTCCCGGTGCAGATGCCCGGCGGCCTGGAGCCTCCTGAGAACCGTGCCCATCGCGCACTGGCCCAGGGGGAGGACCTTGGCGAGGGTCTTCACCGAGATGTCGGCGCCCTCGGGCAGCTGGTCGATGTACGCGGCGACGGCGGCCTCGCGCGGCCGTAGATGGTCGAAGTCGCGTGCGGACGGCGGCTTCTGGTTCGGGGCCGAGCGCTTGCCGTACCCGGGATTGGACATCGGGTGCGGAGTGCGGGGCACGGGGTCGTGCGGGGAGCAGGGGGCAGCACTAAGCTGGCTCGCAGCCATAGGGATCGCCTCTTTCGATCTTGTTGGTCAGACCCCTGGTGGTGTTGCTGCACCGGCAGGGGTCGACTTCTTCTTCGCGGTCTGGTTGAGGCGAACGCTAGATCGTCGGCACCCTGCGTGGCAAGTCGGTCACGAATTGTCAACCCTGCGGAGGTAAACGGGCTCGCGGGGGTGACGCGGGGGCGGCCCGGGGGCGGCCCGGGGGCGGGTCGGGGTCCGGGGTGCCGAACCCGTACGGCGCACGGGCGGTGCGGAGTTGTGCGACGGGGCGCGCAAGCGGGCGGCGCGCGCAACCGACGGAGGCGCTTCGGCTGGGTGCGTCGGGTGGCGGGCGTCGGGCGTGCGCGTCGGGCGGTGTGCGTCGGGGTGGTGTCGACTTCGCGGCCAGGGTGGGTGGGTGGGAAGATAATCCCTTCCACCCATTCCTCTATAAGCGCGCTCGAATCCCGAAACTTGAGACCCGGGAACTCGGGAACCCGGGAACGCTGTCAGCGATCGGCCGCCCAACGCGCGTGCGCAGGCCAGGAGCCCGTGCCGACGATGTGCTCCACGAGCCCGAGCGCCTCGCGGAGGGGAACAGTGTCCTCGTCCGGGTACGCGTCTTCCTGCCCGTTGGAGAGGACGAACCCCTGGCTCGACCCTTTGGCCCCGGGGGTCATGGCGTGTTCGCCGGGATCGCCCTCGTCTTCGTTTCCTTCTTCCTTTCCTTCTTCGTTTTCGGCTTCGAGCAGCATCACCATCGCGCGCTCGGTGTTGGTCACGAAGGCCAGTGACCGTCCGGACGAGCTGGTGAGCCACGTTTCGAGTCGGCCCCTGTCGATCCTCGACCGAAGAACGTCCCGTACTTCGGCGCGGGACACCGGGACGGGGCTGTCGTCGTTGATCACCCAGGACTCGGTCATGAGTGCGACCATCTCACGGGTGGGTCCGTGAGTCGGCTTTCGGCCAGGCGCCTGCGGGCGGGGTCCACCGCTGTTCGGGGCTACCCGTGCAGGCGTGCACGACCAGGGTTCGCCCGTCGGTGCTGTTGGCGTCCGGAACGCACAGGCAGAGTCCCGAGGCCTCGTTGACCAGGGCGTTCGTGGCGGTGTCGTAGGTCCACAGCTTCGACGAGTCGGTGACCGCGCCTCCGGTGCCCGTACCGGCGCAGTCGCGCACCAGCACCGCCGAGCTGGCGGCCGTACCGCTCGCGGCGAGGCAGTAGTCGGAGCGCAGCCGCAGGGTGCCGTCGGCGGCCCGGACCCATGCCTGGTCGGCGTACCCGGCACAGGTGCTGAGGGCGGCCGCGGTTCCGTCGGTGAACCCGCCACGGGGGCCCAGGCATTTACCGGCGAGTCCGGTGACCGCGCCGCGTACCGAGTTGCCGATCGCCAGGATCTGCTCGGTGCCGTCGGCGGCGATGTCGGTCCGGGTCATCGGCGCACACGCGTTGGCGTTGTTCGAGGTGCCGGAGACCCTCGCGGTGAGGGCGCCACCGTTCGCCGTGGGCAGGCCGGAGCGGGCGATGCTCAGAGGCTGGTCGTAGCAGGTGGCGCGGCTGTCGTTCCGCTCGATGTACTCGGTCCGGTCCACCATTCCCGCAGCTGAGATGGCGGTGGCCGGAGTCAGCACGCTGCCGAGTTCGAACGAGGTCCCGGCGGTGGTGTCCCGGACCGTGGCGCCGAACCAGCCGCCGCCTTCGGAAGCCACGGTGAAGGCGTAGGTGTGGCCGGCTGTCCAGTCGAGGGGCATCCGGCAGGTCGTCTCACCTCCAGGTCCGTCGGCGAGCGCTTGATCTGCTCCCGGGCGGGCCTTTTCGCCGGCCTCCTGGCGGGCTTCCTCGCCGCGGAAGCTCTGGCAGTAGCTGCCGTAACTCCCGAAAACGGCCTGGGACGCGTCCCGGACGGAGAACAGGAATCCTCTGCCCGACCCGCCGTTGGACTGCATGCCGATGTAGCCGCCGCTGCCCCCGTCGAACGCGAACCGGTGGCTCCAGAAGACCTGTGAGCCGTGTCCGGGGTCGGCGCGGACGGTGGTCGACCAGCTCACGTCGGTCAGGACCGGCGACCCGGTGAAGGCGTAGGCGGTGTACGTGGCCGGGGTCGTGCCGACTGCGCCCGCCGCTTGGGCGCTGTCCGCCGGACCGATCGAACCGAGGGCGACGAGGACCCCGGTCGCCAGTAAGCCGACGGCGGCCGCCGAGGTCGCCAGCCGACGTAACCCCGGGATCGAGACAAGCCCGCACAGGGGGCGGGCGAGTCTGCGGAGTCCTGCGCCGGTGTTCTGGGACAGAGCCTTGCGATCCACGTCGTTCCCTTTCGGTGGGGTGAGGTGGGGTGGGGTGAGGTGGGGCTTGGCTGAGTGGCGTCCGGCGAGGTGGGGCCGGGTACGTCTTGCTCCTCCTCCCTCGGGGCGCCGCAGTTCCGGTGGAGACCGTAGGGGGCTGTCCGAGGGGGAGTTGGGCAGTTCGGAGGAGTTCGCCTCGGGGCGTCGAGGGACGTGAGAGATTTGTTCGTTCTGTTTACTTGCTCGCGCGTAGCGTCCTGTCTTTCTGCTGCGGGAGCGGCGGCGAGCTTCGTTCACGTTCAGCAGCAGCGTTTGCCGATGGATTTCACCAGCAGTTGGCGATCAGCGCGCTCGGAGACGTTACGAGAAATGACGGCATTGCCGTCAGCGAGGGCGTTCGCGCGGACCACTGGGACTGGGACGACCAGCGCCTCCGGAAGATCAGGCACAGTAGCCTCTGGCCATGCCTGAGACATCGGTGGCGCACTTCTACGACCAACTGGCCGACGACTACCACCTGATCTACTCAGACTGGGAAGCCAGCATTCGCCGACAGGGGGACGCCCTCGGCGCCCTCATCGGTCAGGATCGCGTCGAGGTGCTCGACTGCTCCTGCGGCATCGGTACGCAGGCCATCGGCTTGGCCCTGCGCGGGCACCGCGTCACCGGCACCGATCTCAGCCCTCGCGCCGCCGCCCGCGCAGGCCGTGAGGCCGCCCGCCGCAACCTCGACCTGCGCACGGCAGCCGCCGACATGCGACACCTTCCGTTTCGCGATGGCCGGTTCGACGTCGTCGTCTGCGCTGACAACTCGCTGCCCCACCTGTTGACAGAGCAGGCCGTGCACGCCGCCCTGACCTCGATGCGTCGCGTGCTGCGCCCAGACGGCCTGCTGCTGATCAGCACGCGCCACTACGACGACCTGCTGCGCGACCACCCCGTTTCGACGCCCCCGCAAGTCCACCGGACCACCGACTGCGCCGACGGAGAAGACCGGACCGTCACCTTCCAGCTCTGGCACTGGCACGACGACGGTGAGCATTACGACCTGGAGCACTTCCAACTCCTCCCGGCAGGCGAAGAATGGCGCGTCCAGGTCCGCCGGACCACCTACTGGGCACTCAGCCAGGAACGGCTGACCGGCTTCGCAGCCGAGGCCGGTTTTGCCGACGCCCGATGGCTCATGCCGCACGAGACAGGCTTCTTCCAGCCGCTGCTCGTGGCCCGCGCCGACGAGTAGGCGACTTCCTCGCTGTCCGGCTCGACCGTCGGCCGTGAAGGCAGCGGTCGAGCCGGAACCGGCAGGCGTCAGCGGCCTTTGCCGGGGTGCTCGGCTCGGGCCCCGATGCTGCCCTGACAAGTACCCCAGTGCTGCCGAAAACTACTGGTGAACAAGGCCAGGCGGCGGGCGGCGGTCGTCCACGGCACCTGTTGGCGTCGCGGTCTGGGTGTGCGGCTTCGTAGCCAGGGTGGGTGGGTGGGAAAACAATCCCTTCCTCCCATTCCAATGAAAGAGCGCTCGAATCCCGAAACTTGAGACCCGGGGAGCAGCCCGGGCGGGGGTATCGCGCTCTCACAGCGCCAACGCGGTCTTCTGCGAGGCAGGTTGAAAGGAAATCCCGGAATCATCCGAAGGGGGCTACTTCACAGAGAACCATGGTCACGTAGCGCACTCAATTGCTACGTTCTGTAATCACGAGCCGCCGGGGGCGGTTCGGCAGAGCTTCGGTAGGAGGACGGCCATGTGGAACATGTTGGGTGCGTCGGGTGCGTCGGGCGGGTCGGTCATGCTGGGCGGCTTGGGCGGATGGAGCTGCGGCCGGTTGGGTAAGTGGGGCGCACTGGCGTGGGCGTTGGGAGCCCCGCCGGCAGGGGGCAACCCGCGCATGCACGGGCTACCGGCCCGCCTTCGGGTGCCGGAGCGCGAGGGGTCCGGGTCTCGGGTCCCGGGTGCTGCCGGGTCCCGGATCTCGGGTCCCGGGTCCCAGGTGTCAGCCCCGGATCTCGGGTCCCGGGCCGCCGGGTTCGGGGCCTCTGGTTCCCGGGCCGCCGGGTTCGGGGCCTCTGGTTCCCGGGTCGCCGGGTTCGGGGCCGTGCGGACCGGGGTGCGATGCCCACCGCCCGCCGTGGCCGATGCGGTGTCAGTGCCCGGTGCCATGCTCGGTCGTCATGGACACGGATCAGTTTTGGCGGCTCATCGAGGCTGCCCGCCGACAGGCATCCCACCCGGACGACGGAGGCGAGGTTGCCCGCCTGGCCACGGCGTTGCTCGCCGTACGTCCGGTCGAGGAGATCGTCGCCGCGCAGCAGGTGCTGTGGGATCTCCTGGCCGCCTCCTACACGAACCCTCTGTGGGCTGCCGCATACCTGATCAACGGCGGATGCTCCGACGACGGATTCGATTACTTCCGCGGCTGGTTGATCGCCCAGGGGCGGGAGACCTTCGATCGCGTGGTCGCCGATCCTGACGCCCTTGCGGACGTACCCCTCGTGCGATCGTCAGTGGCCGACGGTGAGGAACTCGACGGCGAGGAGACACTGAGCATCGTCTGGAACGCACACATCGCGGCGACGGGGGAGCAGCTCCCCGACGGTGCGTTCATCATTCGGTACCCGGCGCTCGACGCGGCCTGGGACTTCGACTTCGACGACGACAGTGAAATGGCTGGCAGGCTGCCCCGCTTGGCGGCCCTTGGCCTTGCGGAGTGCGCATAGCGTCCGCGCCTCAGGGCGCGGTCGTGCCTCAGAGTCCGGCCTTGCCGGTGGCCCAGTACGGCTTGGTGGTGACGGCGCGGCGCGGCAGTATCCGGCTGTCGACCAAGGCGGCCCGTTGGCGCTGGATGGACTGGGCGTGCCCCAGCAGCATCGCGCCGTCGAGACGGGAGAACTCGCCCTCTCCGGCGGCGCGTTCGAGCCAGAAGAAGAGTGCGTCGCCCGGGGCCTTGGCGACGGGCAGGAAGTGGTACCGGGGCCAGCGTGCCTCCAGGGCCTCGACAGCGGGCTCGGGTACTTCGATGGCGACGAGCGACTGTTCGCTCACTCGGGCGTAGGCGTCGATGGTGCCGAGGGTGGAGCCGTCGCCGAGATAGAGACGCCGGGACCCGGTCTCGCGCAGTGGCCGGTGCCGGGCTGCCAGCATCACGGTCTCCGTACCGGCCCGCAGGCGGCTCACCCAAGTGGAGCCGGGGCCCTGGGACTCGGTGGAGGCGAGGATGCGGATGCGCTCGCCGTCGGGTCCGTGGCCGGCCTTGTCGTCGGGCCCGCTGCCGGCTCGGAGGTCGGTACCGGTGCCGGTACTGTCCCCGCCCACGCTCCGTACCGTGTAGCGGCGGCTCAGCGTGGGGGCGACGCGGAACTGGATCTCGTGGCCCGGCTGCCAGCCGCCGGGCGGGGGCGAGGCGCGCAGGGTGAGTTCGAGGAACCCGGGAGCGAGCTGCTGCGCATCGAGTACGCGCGCACGGCGCCCCATGGCGGATTCCACGAGTTTGCCTATGAGGGCGGGCGCTTGGGGCATGGGGATCTCTTCTCAGGAGGACCGGCGGGGCTGGACCGGTGGTGCGGGAAGGCCGATGGCACCGACCGGAGACCGGGTGTGCGGGACGGGTCCCGCGCGGCGTACGTGACCTGCACAGTAGGGCCTGTCCGGACGCATGCCCCGGCCGGGTGCCGTCACCCCTCACCTACCACCCGGCACCCGTTCACCAACCGTGCGGAGAGGGTCACTGAGCAGGGGCGACGGTCGCGCCGTCTCCGCCCGTACCCCCGGGCCGCGCCCTCGTCCGAGTTCCGGCCGCTTCCCCGGCCCTCTTCTTCGCGGGAAGGAAGAAGGCGAGGAGGAGCGGGACCGCGCTCAGCCCGAAGGTCCACCAGAACGCGGCGGAGAAAGCCGCAAGCCGGTCCGACGCCGTGGCCGCTCCACCGAGGCGGCTCTGCAGGACCACAGCGATGACCGCGACACCGAAGGGAGCACCGACACGCTGCACCACACTGAACGCCGCACTGCCGCGCGGAGCTTCCTCGTGGCTCAGGTTCGAGAAGGCGAGGGTCATCACCGGGAAGGTCGTGGCAGCGAAGCCGAGCCCCTGGGCGAACTGGGCGACCAGCAACACCGGTGTCCCGCCACGGGTGTCCGCGAGAGCGAACGGCACTGTTCCCAGCATGGCCAACGCCACCCCGGCGGCGACGACCAGGCGACCGTCGAGCCGCCCGGCCACGGCACGCAGCGCCACGACGAAGAACATCGTCCCCAGCCCCTGTGTGACGAGCAGCAGACCGGTGTGGAGCACGGATGCCCCGCGCACCTGCTGGTGGAAGAGCGGCAGCAGGAACGACAGGGCGTACGTCGTGAACCCGCTCGCGAAGGTGATGACGCTCCCCAGGCCGAAACTGCGCCGGGCGAACATCCGGACGTCGACGAGGGCCGGGCGGCGGGCCCGCAGCGAGTGCACGGCGAAGGCGGCCAGCAGCACGCCACCGGCGGCGAGAGGCAGCCAGGCGGAGGGTGCGGCGAACCCGTCCTCCCCGGACGTCCGGCTGATCCCGTAGGCGACGGCGACCACGCCGGGGGTGAGCAGCAGGAAGCCGGGCACGTCGAGCCGGTGGCCGCGGTGTCCCGCGGTCGCGGGCAGCAGGACCGGGCCGAGGGCGAGGGCGGCGAGGCAGACCGGCACGTTGAGGAGGAACAGCCAGTGCCAGCTGAGCGATTGCACGACGGCGCCACCCAGCACCGACCCGAGGAGCGGGCCGAGCAGCCCGGGCAGTGCGACGGCCGTGGTGGCGCGGTCGATCCGTTCCGGACCGGCCGCCCGGGTGATCAACGAGAGGGTGATCGGCATGACCATTCCGCCGCCGATCCCCTGGAGCACACGGAAGGCGATGAGTTCGGGAAGGGAGTCCGCGAGCGCGCACAGCACCGACCCGGCGAGGAAGGCGCCGATGGCGAACATCCACGCGTTGCGTGCGCCGAACCGTTCGGAGAGCCAGCCGCTGACCGGGATCACCGAGACGAACGCCAGCAGATAGCCCGTCGACACCCACTGGGTCTGGGCGACCGAGGCATGGAACGTCGCGTGCAGGTGGTCGAGGGCGATGGTGACGATCGTCGTGTCGAGGAGCGTGATGAAGGTCCCGAGCGCCAGCACCAGCCCGATGAGAGTCAGGCGCCGGTCGGTCACCTCGGGAGTGGCCGTACCGGCCACAGGGGTCGCAGTCATGGCACCTTCCGAAACACGCGCCCGTCGAGCGGGCCTTCTTCCGCGCGCCCGGCGCACGCCGCCAACCCTGCGCGCGCAGCCAACCCAGCGCGCGTCGAAGGCCCGGCGGGGGCGCGGACGCCCGGTACGCCACGTACCGGGCGTCCGGGCGCACTCCCGCCGGGCCCCACCCCCGTAGCTCGCCGGAGGCGCGTCCGTCCGCCGGCCCGGGGCCGGTTCTGGGTCAGCCCAGACCGCCGGTGGCTCGGATGTTCTGACCGGTGATCCAGCGGCCCTCGTCGCCCGAGAGGAAGACGACCACGGCCGCGATGTCGGCGGGCGTCCCGAGACGCCCGAGCGGCGTCATGGCCGGGATCGTCGCCAGCGCCTCGGCCGGGTTGGTGCCCCGCAGCAGATCGGTGTCGGTGGCGCCGGGGGAGATGGTGTTCACGGTGATCCCGCGTGCGCCCAGCTCGGCAGCCGCACCGACGGTGAGCTGCTCCAAGGCGCCCTTGCTGACCAGGTAGGGCACGATGCCCGGGGCCGGCCGCAGGGTGTTGAGGGTGGAGATGTTGATGACTCGGCCGCCGTCGGGCATGTGCCGGGCCGCGTACCGCAGGGTGAGGAACGCGGCCTTCGTGTTCACCGTGAACGCCTGCTCGAAGACCTCCTCCTCGGTCGCGGCGAGCGGGGCCGGTGCGAAGCTCAGCGCCGCGTTGTTCACCAGGATGCTCACACCGCCCGAGGACTGTTCCTCGGCGGCCTCCATCAGCTTCTCGGCCGCCCCGGCCTCCGCCAGGTCCAGCTTCAACGCCCGTGCCTGGCCGCCGGCTTCCTCGACCGTACGGACGACGTCTTCGGCCGCCTCGGTGTTCTGCGCGTAGTTGAACACGACCTCGGCGCCCTCACGCGCGAGTCGCTCCACGATGCCCCGGCCGATCCCCCGGGAGCCGCCCGTCACGACGGCGGTTCTGCCTTCCAGCGTTCCCATGGTGCTCCCCTGCCTTCCGCACACTCCGGACACTTCGGTTCAGCGCTCCGAAGCTACGGACGCTCTACCCGCCGGGCGCCCCGTCTCGCCGACAGCGAAATGCCCTGCGCCGAACCCTCGGAACGTGATGCGTACCCGCCAAGCGGAACCTCGGGCCCCGGAAGCGCCCCGGTGCCCGTGCGGGTGGGGTTGGGGAAGAGGGAAGGGGCGGGGGAGGCTACTGGGAGACCCGAAATCGCGTTCTCACAGCTTCGGTTGGGGTGGTGTCAGAGGCCGGGCATCGCGCAGAATTCACTCGTTAGTGTCACGCGTCGATGGCGGGTCCGATTACTGCTAAAGGCTGCTCGCCGCCGACCCTCCAGGAGTTGCGGGGGCCGGGCGCCTCAGCCACCAGCGGTCCCCTGCGGCCCGAGCCAACTCGGCGTCGTACTGGCTCGCTTCGAAGTGGAACTCCGGCGGGGGATAGGTCCGCGGGTAGTCCCCCACCCACGGGATGGCCCAGTCCGACCACTGCACGATCTCACCGAGCCGCTGTACCACCACGGTCAGGAAGCCGCAGCAATCACCGGTGCACTCGGGCTCGCCCAGTTCGACCCGGATCGCCTCGTCGGTACCCAAGAGCGGGCTGGGGCGGTCCTCCGGCAGCGCCTCGGTCGCGTACATCCCGCGGCCGCCCTTGGCGACGAGATCCTCGCCCACGTCCTCGCCGTTGACCCAGAACCGCACCTGGGTAGGGAATCGGGACCCCCGCGGCAACACCTTCAGTTCCAGACGATCGAACATCTGCTCATCGTATGAACCGCGCCGAAATCGAAGAAGCCCTTTATGGCTCGACGTCGAAGAGGGCGATGGTCGGCGGCGGTGGGGCGAGCACCGCACGGAGACGGGCGAGCGTGGCCTGCCACCGCTCCCAGGCCTTCTGGCCGGTCCAGTCCTGGGACGGTCCGTCCTCGTCGGTGGCGACCCGGGCGACGGCCTGGTCGGCGAGCGCCCGGAGTTCGTAGGGGAACTCGGGCATGGGCGTTCCGGGGCCGTAGGGGGTGCCCACGGGCTCGCCTCCCGGGCACTGCGCCGCGATCAGCGCGGCAGCGGCCACCGCCTCCTCGGCCTCCGACAGCCAGCCCGTGGCATCGATCGTCCGGACGAGGACGGCCCGTATCAAGGCTTCGCGTGCCTCCGGGGTGGAGTCGTCCAGAACCTCGGCGAAGTCCGCAGCCGTGTCGTTGTCGAAGGGGCCGGTGTCCCAGGTGCCCATGGTCGGTCTCCTCGCTCGGCTCGGCCGTGTCTGCGGATCTCCCGCATCGGTCGCCCCGCCCACCGTCAGGTGAGGACGATGGGGCAGCCGCGACGTATCGCGTGCTGGGGCCGCACGCAGGTACAGCGCGACGTAGAACGCCGTGTCCAGGTCCTCGCTCCACGGCCCCGGACGGACGGCGGTCCGCGCCTCGGCCCCCTCCTCCCGGAACCACCCGGTCAGTTCGAGACTGTCATGGGTCGCGGGGGTCTCTTCCGGGAGCCCGATGGCCTGCGCCAGCCTCTCCGCGAGCCGGAGCGCCTGGGGCGCGCCGACCACCAGGGTCTCGTCGGAGTACGGGGCCGGTACCGGCAACCAGATCTCCTCCTCCAGGGAGAACGGCACGAGTACCGACCACCCGTGGAGGATCTCCGTCTCCTCCCGCGACAGGTGCGCGTCGCACAGGTCGAGGAAACCGTCCATGGACCCGGTCAGCTTCTCCTCGAAGGCCTGCCCCGAGCCGGGTGCGAACTCCGGCTCCTCGGGCACGGCGGCGAAGGGCGGCAGCCCCCGCCGCTGCAACTCCCCGGCGAGAGCGCCGGAGACATCGCCCCATCCGTCCTCCCCGGTGTCGAACCACTCCTGCGCGCCCACACTGATCAGGTAGATCCCCATGCGCGGAAACGTATCCGGGGCTACTGACAACGACGATGATCGGCCGCCGTGGAGAACGGCACGGCCGACCGAGCGCCCGGGCGCGGCCGTGCGACAGAGTGGGCACCCATGACGCCACGAGTGACGATCACCATCGAGGGCCTGGAAGGACCCGCCGCGCTCCGATCAGCCGAAGCCTTCAGGCTGATCTACGCCCACGCCTTCGCCGAACCGCCCTACGACGAGACCGAGGACGACGTCGCCGCCGCCTTCCGCCGCTTCTCCGTACAGACCCGCAAGCCAGGTTTCCGCGCGGCCCTGGCCCGTACCGGGGACGGCGAAGCGATCGGTATGGCGTACGGGCACCCGCTCGGGCCCGACGCGGTGTGGTGGGACGAGCTGACGGAACCCGTCCCCGACGCCATGAGGCGCGAGGACGGGCACCGCACCTTCGGGCTCATGGAACTCGCCGTGCGCGGCTCGTGGCGCGGACAGGGCGTCGCGCGAAGGGTGCACGGGGAGTTGCTCGACGCCGTCGACGTCGAGCGGGTGCTCCTGAACGTCCACCCGGCGAGCGAGGCCGCCCAGGCCGCCTACCGGGCGTGGGGATACCGGAAGGTCGGCCAGGCACGACCCGGGGGTTCCGACGCGGACCTCCACGACGTGATGCTCCTCGATCTGCGCCGGGACCACCTCTGACACCGGCCGGCTCGTAGCCGACCGGGCCGGGCCTTCGCCGTACCGGGTGAGGACGAGTGGCTCAGTGGTCGATCGAGTCGATCAGCTCGCGAGCGCCCTGACGGAGAAGAGTGACCGCCACCGACGTGCCGAGGGTGGCCGGGTCGAGCGGACCGGCCCACTCGTGCGCGTTGAGGACCGTCTTGCCGTCCGGGGTGAACACACACGCACGCAGCGAGAGTTCGCCGTTGCTGCCCCGGGAGGTGGCGTAACCGGCGATCGGGCTGTTGCAGTGTCCCTGGAGCACGTGCAGGAACATCCGCTCGGCGGTCATCTCCCGGTACGTGGGAGCGTGGTTGAGGCCGCTGACCGTTTCGATCGTGGCGCCGTCGTCCTCACGGCACTGGAGCGCGAGCACCCCGGCCCCGATCGGCGGGCACATCGCCTCCGTCGACAGCACCTCGGAGATGACCTCGGAGCGCCCGATACGGGCCAGCCCGGACGCCGCCAGCAACAGCGCGTCCGCCTCGCCCGCCGCCAGCTTCTCCAGCCGCCGGTTAGCGTTGCCCCGGAACGGTACGCACTCCAGATGCGGATGCGAGGCCGCCAACTGCGCGATCCGGCGCACCGACGAGGTTCCGACCCGCGTCCCCTCCGGCAGCTCGTCGAGCGTGAGCCCACCGGGGTGCACGAGGGCGTCCCGTACGTCGTCCCGCTTCAGGAACGCCGCGAACACCGTCCCGGCCGGCAACGGCCGGTCCGCCGGTACGTCCTTCACACAGTGCACCGCGAGATCGGCCTCCCCGGCGAGCAGCGCCGCGTCGACCTCCTTGGTGAACGCCCCCTTCCCCTCCACCTGGGAGAGCGCGCCCATCCACTTGTCCCCGGTCGTCTTCACGGGGACGACTTCGGTGGCGATACCGGGGTGCAGCACCGCCAGTTCGGCCCGTACCCGCTCCACCTGAGCCAGCGCCATCGGCGAGTCGCGGGAGACGATACGGATGAGTTCGGGAGTGGCCATACGTTCACGATAGACCCGCGAGGCGGGGCCGTGGGGCACGACGCGTAGGGGCGAGGCGGACGGCCCCGAGCCCCATGTCCGTCCTCGTCCCCAAGTCCTGTTCCACCCGTCCTGGTCCGCTCGTCCTGGTCCACCCGTCCTCCTCCGCTCGTCCTGGTCCGCGAGGCTGCTTCGGGGAGGGCCCATCGGCCGATGCGTGCCCGAACGAACGACGTGATCATGGTGGTCGGGCCGAACAGGGGGGTCATGAAGGTGGAGCAGGTGGACTGGGTCGAGATCCCGGCGGGATTGCTGCGCCGAGGTACACCGACCGGCGAAGTGGCAGCGGTGGCACGGCGATTCGCCCATACCGGGGTGCCGGTGGAGTGGTACCTGAAGGAAGCGCCGCGCTCGGAAATCCACGTTCCCGCCTTCCGGATCGCTCGTACCCCGGTCACGGTCGGCCAGTGGGCGCACTACGCGACAGCGACGGACCGACCGGCCCGCCAGGCGCCGCCGGACCGGTCCGACCACCCCGTCATCGGGGTCGCCTGGGAGGCGGCGACCGCCTACTGCCGGTGGCTGGGAGGCTTGCTCGGCCACGAGGTGCGGCTGCCCACGGAAGACGAGTGGGAGCGTGCCGCGCGCGGCGACGACGGCCGGGAGTTTCCCTGGGGCGACGAGTACCGCACCGGCCTGGCCAACCTGGTGGACCTCGGCATCGGCACCACCACACCCGTCGGCTCGTTCCGCGACGGAGCCAGCCCCTTCGGCGTACTGGACATGGCTGGCAACGCCGACGAGTGGACCTCCACCCTTTACGCGCCCTACCCCGGTGCGCCCGCCGAAGTGCCGGAATCCGAGGACTGGGCCTTCGATCGCCACATCACCCGAGGCGGCGCCTTCCGCCACGACCGCGACCTGGCCCGGTGCGCCCGTCGGCACGGCGCCTACGAGCCGGATCTCGAAGCCATCGGCGTGGGCTTCCGCATCGCGACAACGGCCGGGTAGAACCGGCCCCGGCCGGTGGCCGTGTCCGTTCAGCCGGCCTTGAGATCGCCGACGAACGCGGCCCAGGCCTCGGTACGGAAGGCGAGGACCGGGCCGCCGTCTCCGAGCTTGGAGTCGCGGACGGGGACGAGGCCGGGGTGGCCGTCGGAGGTTTCCAGGCAGTCGCCGCCATCGCCGCCGCTGTAGGTGGACTTGTGCCAGGCAGTGCCTGTCAGGCTGCATTCCGAGCTAGAGACCTTCACGGGCGTAACCCTCCGAGACCGACTGGATCATGGCCAGGGACGCGTCGGGTGGCATCGCGCTGGCCGTCAACAGATCGTAGGTCAGTTCGTATTGCCGGACGGTGGCCGGATCGTCCTGCAACTGCCCGGTGCCCAGCCCCTGGAGGTAGGCCAGAGGAGGGGCGTCATGGAATGACATCAACTTGAGCGGCCCGGACAGGGCAGCGTGCGCACCGGCGTCGAAGGGCAGTACCTGGACGATGAGCCGGTGCTTGGACGCGAGGTCCGCGAGGTATCCGAGTGCTTCGGCCATCACGGCCTGGCTGCCAGTCTTGCGGCGCAGCACTGCCTCATCAAGAACCACCCACAACATGGGTGTTGTTGGATCCGCCAGCAGGCGCCCCCGGTCGAGTCGCGCCTCCACCAGTTCGTCGATCACTTCGTCCGGAGCCGTGGGCTGGTACGCACGGAAGACGGCGCGTGCGTACGGTCGCGTCTGCAGGATGCCGGGGATCAGCTGGGGTGCGTACTCCCTGATCTGCACCGCCACGGCCTCCGCCTCGGCGGCCTCCGCGAAGTGGTCCGGGTACTTCGACTTCTGCAGCGCCGCGCAGTTGCGGGCGAAGAAGCCGTCCGTCTGGAGGATCTCGTCCAGGCGCTGGGCCTGGTCGAGTTGCATGCGGCGGGTGCCCGACTCCAGTTGGCCGATGAACGAGCCGCTGACGAAGAGCGGGGGCGCCCAGTTCCTCCTGGGTGAGGCCCGCCTGTTCTCTCCGGTGGCGGAGTTCCGCGCCCAGGAAGGCGCGGGGAGAGGACGACGGGTCGAGTTTCTTGGGCCCGGGCATGGCAACTCTCCGTTACACACGTGCGGTTGTTGGAATGGCGCCTCTTCCAGGCTAGCCGTGCGTTGGACACTCTGGGTACACATCTCCATTACTCAGGGTGGAAGGAATGAACGCATGAAGGTGACCGAGCGGCGCAGGGCGGCCGAGGGGAACATGCGGGTGGCGGAGGAGGTCGTGGCGCGTTTGAAAACCGGGCTGGCGGGGGTGGGGGCCACACTGCCGTCGCTGCGGATCGACCTGGTGTCGTGCGCCGGCGACGCCACGGCGCCGCTCGTGGATCTCGGTCGGTGCACCGTGGAGACGGCGCTGCGGCTGAGTGAGGCGCTGGAACGCATGAAGAGGGAGATCGACGGGGAGAACGCCCAGGTGAAGGAGGGCGTGGAACATGTCGGTCGAAAGGGTTGAGCCGTGTGTGCCGGAGCGTGGATCGTTCGCGGTCGACGTCCGGACGGGCAAGGTGGGGCGGGTGATGGGCCGGGTGGGCCCGAACATTCAGCTGCGTCCGCCCGGTGGCGGTCTGGAGTGGGACTGTCCGCCCGAAGCGGTGCAGCCGGCACCGCCCGGAGTGGTGCTCCGCGCGCGGGTGACGGAGATCAACAGGGAGGGGCAGTTGCCCCGTTGAGGGCCCGCCCGGCGGCGGCCGCGCGCCGCCGGCCTCGTCACCGGGCGCCCGTCACCACACGTGACCGGGCGACCGGGGCGACGGACTCGTGCGGAGGGGGCCCCGCTGGCCGGGCTCGCGGGGTGGGGCACCCCCGAACCGAACTTCCCCCAGCTTCAACCGGATCGCTACGAGCTATGACGCCGTCTCGCGCGTCATCACGTACTTGTTCCCGATGTCGGGGTCGCCGTACATGAAGAACAGCACCAGCCCGTCGTGCGGATCGCGGTCCACGTAGAAGGACCACGAGTAGGTCGGCGGGGGTTCCGTAGCCGAGGGGGCAGTCACCGGTGCGGGAGAGCGCTTCTCGGCTCGGGTTCGCGCCGTCAGCGTGAGTCGGACGACCTGCCCGCCGTCGTCGTCGGTCAGTCGCCAGGTTCCGGTACCGGAGAGGCGCCAGCCGTCTTCGAAGTCGAAGTCCTGTCCGCCGAGATTGTCGAGAAGGGCCGTTCCGTCTTCACGAAGCACCACACGGGTCCCCTCGTCCTCCCCTTCGTTCTCCCAGCTCCCAGCTACTTCGGCCGCTGTGGCGTCGTGAAGCCCCGTTCCCTCGTAGTACTGATAGGGGCCTGCGCACGCCGTCAGAGCAGCCAGAACCACCATCAGGACACCGAGGGCTGCCACCCACGCACGCAGCCTGCTTCCACCCGCCATCAGGCCCTCCCGCCCCCAGCCCTCATCGGTCAGCTGACAGGAATGGGCTGCGGGAAGTTACCTTGTCAGATAAGTTGAACGTGTTCAACTCTGTGTCGGGAGAGGTGGCGCGCGGCCTCCCACGGCTCGCATGTCCAGCCATCGATGAGCATGGCGGACAGCGCTTTCGATACCCGCCCCGGAGGGCTCACTCCCCACCGGAGCGGGGAGCGCGCGACTCCGCCCGGAGCCGGCCTCGGCCGGTGGTCAAGCCGAGGACAGCTGTTCCGCGATCTCCTTGACCCAGGCCGCGCTCTTCCCGGGGTCGTTGAGGGACACCGCCCACGCCTCGGGGTCCAGTTTCTGCTGGGTGGGGCCTGCCTTGAGGACGATGAGGAGCGATCTGGCCGAGTCCCGCATCTCCGTCGTCGTGTGGCTGCTGCCCTCGATGTCCGGGCCTGCGGCCAAGGCGTAGAGCTTGCGCGCCATCGCCTGGCGTTCGCCGTTGCTCACCTTCTTCCAGAACTTCAGGGACTCCTTCAGCGCCTCCTCGCGGGAGGCGGCCGCCTTGGACGTTTCCCCGTCCTCGGCCCAGCGTTCGGGGTGGCGGGCCCCGTCATAGCGCTTCGTGCCCGCGCGTACTCCCTTGTAGGCGGCGACGCCGAAGATGAGACCCGCGGCAGTCGCGGCGATGCCCCAGCCGACCGGATTGCTCGCGAGCCCGGCCGCTCCCGCGGTGGCGGCGACCGCCGTCACGATGCCGCCCGCGGCCTTGGCGGACTCACCCACGGCCGTGACGACCTGCTTGCCCATCTTGTTCTTCTGCTTGTCGCGCGCGTACGTGAGCACCGTGTTCATCGTGTTCTTGTCTTCGGCCTGCTGGAACTGGTCGGCGGCGTCACGGGCGCCGCCCATGGCCGACAACGCGCTGTCGATGGCGGCGGGTACTTCCGCCAGACCGTCCTCGTTGTCGCCTTGCCAGAGCGAATCCAGTTCGACGTACGCCCTGGCCAGGGCCAGTTCGGCGTCGTACTGCGCCTGCTTCAGCCGGGTCAGGTCCTCGTCGTCGACACGGTCGGGCTTCTCCAGTGCGCCCAGAGCGCGATATTTGCGGAGCGTCGTCGCGGAACGGATTGCGGCGCGTCCTCCCTTCGCTCCGCCAGTGATGCTGGCGCTGATCCCGCTCGCCTCGGAAGCATTCGCGGCGGCTGCCAACTTCTCGGCCTTGGTCAGCTCCTTGGTGAAGGCCAGGACGTTGTTGAGGGCACTGCCTGCGCTGACGACGGCGTCGGACGTCTTGGAGACGAACTTCTTCTTCGCCGTGTGATGGGCGGCGCCCTCCGTGTTTTTCGCCATGCTCTGCCAGGCCTTGCGCCCCTCCTTGCCATTGGTCACCGCGCCGAAGAATTCCGAGGCGACGCCCACCCCGGAGCCGCCGGCGCCGGAGCCGGCGGCGGAGTGCTTGAGAGTCTCGTCGGCCGTGGCAGAGGCGTGCTGGGCGAAGCCCGCGTTGGTGGGGGTCTGGATGCCCTTGACGAAGGTGTCGATGAACTCGAAGTTCTTCTTGAGTTTGTCGAGGCCCGCGGCGATCCGGGCCCGGTATCTCTGCGATCTGGAGGAGGTGTTGGCCTGCGCCGGCGCCTTCTCGGGGCGCTCCCCGGCCTCTTGCCTGGCGCGCTGCACCATCACGGTCGCGGCCCGGTTGCCGGCGCTGGACTGGATCGAGAGGAGAGCGCGCTGCGCCGAGTTGCCGGGCAGGCCCCCGCCCCGGCTGCGGTCCTGCTGCCGCCGGCTCGGTGACGGGACGGCCCGGGATCGCGGTGAGGTGGGGTGGACCGAGGCGCTCATGGACGTACCTCTCCTGTGCAGGACCGGGCGGGGGGAGAGTAGCCAGGCCAGGCGGGCGGAGGAAGAACAGTCGGGAAACATCCGGGGGCAGCACTCAGTGTCGCCGCGGCCCAACGGGTCCGGGCGCATGCCGTCCGGGCACACGTCGCGGGGCGAACCCTCTTCGGGCCCGCCCCGCTCTGTGCGACGTGCGTGGTGACGCGAGGACTCAGATCAGACGGTGCATCCCGTAGTAGGCGGCCAGGTCCGTGTAGTAGGCCGGGTGGCCCGAGTGCGTCGGCCGTTCGAACTCCGGCGCCTCCTTGATCTGTTCCTTCGTGAGGTCCACGTGGACCTCACGTTTCTCCGTGTCGATCCGGGAGACCGTGCCTGCGGGCAACAGGACCTCCCGCCCGAAGATCCACACCCCGGTGTCCACCAGGAGGTGGGCGGAACCCACCTCTTCGGAGTGACTGTCGACCTTGCCGACGTGCCCGTCGACGGCTTCGACCGCGAATCCGGTCAGGTCGATTCCGGAGATGTGGCCGCTGGCAGGGTGGTAACCCCACGGGTCGGTGCTCATGGGTCGCTCCTTCCTCGGCGGTCCTTCGGTCGCGCTCCCCGCCCGGCTGTGCGGACCGCGATGCGAGCCGCGGTGCGATGCGTACGGCGGTGCGATGCGTACGGCGGTGCGTACCGCTTCGCGATGCGTACGTACGGCGGTGCGTACCGCGATGCGTACGGCCGGCGAGATGCGCTCATGGGTTCGCGTGCCCGCGAACCCGGCCTTCACACCGATCCACCAGGAATCGCGGAACGGCCCGGGACGACCTCCGAGGCGATCGCCGCCGCACCGCTGTCCGCGCTCAGGCCCGAGAGCAGGCGCAGGCCGTCCTCGGCGGGGGTGCCGGGGGCCGCGGAGAGGACCACCAGCTCCATGCCCGACTCGTCGGGCAGGGCGAAGTTCTCCTGGTGCAGTTCGAGCAGGCCGACCAGCGGATGCCGGTACGGCTTGTTCCCGTGGGTGCGGGCACGCACGTCCGCGCGGGCCCAGAGACGGCGGAACCGGTCGCTTCCCATGGCCAACTCGCCGATGAGCGAGGCCAGGCGGGGGTCTTCGGGGTACTGCCCGGCCGCCAGGCGCAGATGTCCGACCACGTCCAGGGTGCACGTGTCCCAGTCCGCGTAGAGGCCGCGCTCCACCTCCTCCAGGAACAGATGGCGCGCGGTGTTCAGGCCGGGCAGCGGCCGGCCGAAGAGGAGTCCGGCGAGCCGGTTCCCGGCGAGTACGTCCATCCGGTGGTTCATGATCAACGCGGGGGCGTCGACGACCAGTTCGAGGACGCGCAAGAGTTCGGGCCGGATGCGGCCGCCCGGCGCCTTCGCGCGCCGGCGCTGACAGGCGAGCCGGGAGAGGTGTCCGCGTTCGGTCCCGTCCAGGCCGAGCACGCGGGCCAGCGCGTCGAGCACCTGGTCGGAGGGTTGCGTCGCCCGCCCCTGCTCCAGCCGTACGTAGTAGTCGACGCTGACCCCGGACAGGTGCGCGACCTCTTCGCGGCGGAGCCCCGCCACCCGGCGACGGCTGTCCACGCGGATACCGACCGACGACGGGTCGACCCGGGAACGCCGCGTCCTGAGGAAACCCGCGAGATCGTCCATGGCTCCCAGTATGGTCCCGGCGCACCCCGGGGAGGGTGGTCCTGCCGATACCAGGAAGTCCGGACCGACGGAAGCGGCGCCCCTGAACACCGGGTCCCGCAGCGCCCAGTATTCGGGGCATCCCACCGAAGGAGTTCCCGTGAAGACGCTGATCGTCCACGCCCATCCGGAACCGGAGTCGCTCAACGGCTCACTGAAGGACCTCGCCGTGTCCACCCTGGAGGGCGCCGGGCACGACGTGCGGGTGAGCGACCTGTACGCGATGGGCTGGAAGGCCGTGGTGGACGCCGCGGACTACGGCCCGCACGCCTCCACCCCCTTGCGGGTCGCGCGGGACTCGGGCCGTTCCTTCGACGCCGGGACGCTCACCCCGGACGTACGCGCCGAACAGGAGAAGCTGCTGTGGGCCGACACGGTCATCTTCCAGTTCCCGCTGTGGTGGTACTCGATGCCCGCGATCCTCAAGGGCTGGGTGGACCGGGTGTTCACCTTCCACTTCGCCTACGGCGTCGGAGAGCACAGCGACACCCACTACGGCGACCGCTTCGGAGAAGGGACCCTCGCCGGCCGCAGAGCCCTGCTGTCGGTGACCGCCGGCGGCCCGGAGTCGCACTACACCGCCCGGGGGATCAACGGCCCCATCGACGATCTGCTCTTCCCGATCCACCACGGCATCCTCTACTACCCCGGCCTGGAAGTGCTGCCGCCTTTCGTGCTGTACGGCACCGACCGGATGACCGACGAGGAGTACCCGGACGTCGCCAAGGCGTGGCAACAGCGCCTGCTCACCCTGGAGTCGACCGAGCCGATCGCGTTCCGGCCGCAGAACTTCGGCGACTACGCCATCCCCTCGCTGCAGCTGAAGGAGGGCCTGGAGCCCGAGGGGCGCCGTGGATTCGGGCTGCACGTGCGGGGCTGACGCGGGAGCGCCGCCGGGCGTCCAGGTGGACCCTTCGCCCCCTGTGACGCCCGGACGGGCGCGGGCGGCGTCGTCCCCCGGGCCGCTGATGACCGGCAATTCCGTTGACGCCCCGTCCCCCGCACGGTTCTCATGCCGTCATGAGCGAACTCCACGTCCACCCGCTGGACGATGTGGCCGACGAGCTCCTCGCCGAGGAGTGGCGGAACGTCCACAACCTGATCGTCCCGACCGCGCCCCTCACCTCCGAGGAGGTACGCGAACGGCGTTCCCGCAACCGGCTGTTCGTCGCACGGGCGATGGGCGAGGTGGTCGGCTGCTCCACCGTGCGCCCGCCGGCCGCAGCCGAGGGGGTGGCCACGGTGATCGCGCGCATCCTCCCGGAGCACCGGAGGCGAGGGTTCGGTACCGCCCTGTACGCACACGGGCTGGCGCTGGCACGGGAGTTGGGGGCGGAGGCCGTCGAGACGGTGGTCCTGGGCAGTAATACGGAGGGGCTGGATTTCGCGCGGGCGCGCGGATTCGTGGAGGTGGAGACGTACCTGCTGCCGGGGGACACCGTGCCGTTCGTCGATCTCCGGCTGACCGAGGTGCCGGAAGGGCGGCCGGTGGCCTGAAGTCCCCACGCGGGCGGCCAGGGTTACCCACTCCGGGGTGAGTGCCGGCACTCATGTCCGGCGGGTCCGGCGCGACGAGTATCGGTGCCACGGCGCACGGTTCGGAGCGCCGGTCCCGCTGAGACGACCTTGGAGAACCCTCATGTCCCGACGCATCGCCGCCCTGTCCGTGGTCGCCGGAGTGGTGGCCCTCGGGGGCGCCGGAGCCTTCGCCCTCGCGTACGCCGGTGAGCCGCAGTCGCCCACCCTGGCGCACAGCACCGCCCGCTACGCCGCCCCGGAGGGCGACCGGGACGGCTCGCTGACCTTCACCACGGACATCACGTCGACCGAGGGCGTGAAGCGCGTGAACGTGCTGGCCTGGCCGGACACCGCGTCCTTCAGGGACATGCACCTGACCGAGAAGGACATGGCCGCCGTCGAGACGGCGGAGTGCGAGCCCTCCGGCGCGGACACCGTGCACTGCACCTACCGGGTCGGCCTCACCCGCGCGGACGCCGAGGAAGCGCCGCGCGGGGTGTGGCACATCGCCGTGCTGGTCACCGCCGGAAATGGCACCACCACCCTGGAGACCGAGGCCGCCGACTTCACCATCGGGTGACCCCGGAAAACGCGCCCCGCGACGAACGAGCCGCCCCTCGTGGAGAAGGGCGGCTCGTGCTGTGCGGGGTGACCCGGCAGGTCCTCAGACCTTCGCGGGTGCGGGGGGCCGTTGCCCCGGGTCGGAGGAGTCCGGGCCCGTGGACCCGGGGCCGGCGGAGCCGGGAGCGGTGGTGCCCGGCGAACCGGTCACCACCGTGGTCGTACCGGCGGCCGGCGCCTCCTGGGAGACGTTGAACTCGGCCAGCAACTCCTTGCTGAAGCCGAAGCAGTACGTGGCGGTGAACCCGGCGACGTACCCGACGAGCAGCCCGCCCGCGTAGATCGCGATCGTGCCGCCGAGGCCGTGGTTGCCGTCCAGGAGCGGGAAGAGGGCCCAGCCGGACGGGCCGATCGCGGTCGAACCGACCGAGGTGCCGAGCTGGTTGAAGAGGCCGACGAAGGCGCCGCCGAACGCCCCGCCCACGCACGCCGTGACGAACGGGCGGCCCAGCGGCAGCGAGACGCCGTAGATCAGCGGTTCGCCCACGCCCAGCAGACCGGCGGGGAGGGCCGAGCGGATGGTGCGGCGGATCGACTCGTTGCGGGGGAGGCGTACGTACACGGCCATCGCCGCACCGACCTGCCCGGCGCCCGCCATGGCGAGGATCGGCAGCAGCACGGTGTAGCCCTGCTGCTCGATCAGGGTGGTGTGGATCGGGATCAGCGCCTGGTGCAGGCCGAGCATCACCAGCGGCAGGAAGAACCCGCCGAGCAGCAGGCCCGCGCCCGCGCCTCCGTGCGAGAGCAGCCAGTCGGCGGCCGTGCCGATGGCGGAGGAGACCTCACCGGCGACGTACATCAGGCCGAAGATCGTGACCAGCCCGGAGATCAGCACCGTGAGCGTCGGCGTGACCAGCACGTCCAGCGCCTCGGGTACCCAGCGGCGGCACCACTTCTCCACGTACACCGCGAGGACCGCCGCGCCCAGCGCGCCGAGCACACCGCCCTGGCCGGGGGAGAGCTTCTGCCCGAACGCCTCGATGTTGGCGACGCCGGGGAACACGATGATCGCGGCGACCGCGCCGCCGAGGATCGGGGTGCCGCCGAACTCCTTCGCCGTGTTGTAGCCGACGAACACCGCGATCAGCGCCATGAACCCGGAGGCGATGGCCGCGAGGGCCGGCGTCACCCCGGTCAGCCAACCCAGGTTGACCAGAAGGCCGTTGAGTCCGGCGATGATGCCGCAGCCGATGAGGGCGGGGATCAGCGGGACGAAGATGTTCGCGATCTTCCGCAGGAAGAGCTTGAACGGAGTGGCGTTCTTGGCCTTACGCGCCGCTCGCAACTCGGCTCCCTGGGCGGCGAGTTCCTCGGCGGTGGAGACGGCGGAGACGCTGGAATCGGGTGCGGGTGCGGGTGCGGGTGCGGGTGCGGGAGCAGGAGTGGGAGACGGGGCGGCGGACGCGGGCGCCGAGGCCCGCGCCTCCTCCACCAGCGCCTCGAACTCCGGGGTGACCCGGGCCACGGTGCCCGGGCCGAGGACGATCTGGTACGTGTCGTCCTCGACCACGCCCATCACGGCGGGCAGCGCCTTCAGCGCCTCGTCGTCCACGAGGGACGGGTCGAGCAGGCCCAGCCGGAGCCGGGTCATGCAGTGGGCGACGGTACGGACGTTGGAGGCGCCACCGACGAGCGGAAGAATCGCGGCGGCGGTGGCGCGGTGCTTGTCATCAGTTGCCATGGTGCGTGGTGCCTTGCTGTGCGGGGGGTGGGGGGAGCGCGCCCCGGACCGGGGCCGAGTGGGGGTCCGGAAGTCCGGGGCGCGAGTCTCGGGGGCGTCAGGGAGCGGGTACGGCCGCGAGCGCGGCGCGCAGATGGCCGTCCGAGGCGGCGAGCAGGCCGATGGCGGTGGGGCCGTCCACCTGGCCGAGGATGGTGAGGATCGCGGGCTTCACCTCACCGCCGGTGGCGGCGAGGGCGGCTTCGATCTCCTGGTCGGAGGCACCGGTCGCCAGGGCGACGATCCGGCGTGAACGGGCGTGCAGCTTCTCGTTGGAGGCCCGCACGTCGACCATCAGGTTCCCGTACGTCTTGCCGAGCCGGATCATCGTGATGGTCGAGATCATGTTGAGTACCAGCTTCTGCGCCGTACCCGCCTTCAGCCGGGTCGATCCGGTCAGCAGCTCCGGTCCCGTGACGACCTCCAGGCCGTGCTCGGCGGCGGCGGCCAGTGCCGAGCCCGCGTTGCAGGAGAGCCCCACGGTGAGCGCGCCCCGGGCGCGGGCGTGTTCGACGGCGCCGATCGCGTACGGGGTGCGGCCCGAGGCGGAGATCCCGACGACGGTGTCCTCGGCGGTGAGGCCCAGCCCGTCCAGATCGGCCGCGGCCAGCTCCCGGCTGTCCTCCGCGCCCTCCACCGCCGTCACCATCGCGGACGGGCCGCCCGCGATCAGCCCGACGACCTCGGACGGGGAGGTGTTGAAGGTGGGCGGGCACTCGCTGGCGTCCAGCACCCCGAGGCGCCCGGCGGTGCCCGCGCCCATGTAGATCAGCCGGCCGCCGCGTGCCATGCGCTCCGCGACGGCGTCGATCGCGGCGGAGATCCGCGGCAGTTGCGCGGCGACCGCGTCGGGCACCGACCGGTCCTCGCCGTTCATGAGCCGCGCGATCTCCGGGGTGGGCAGCCGGTCGATTTCGGCCAGCTCGGGACGGAACTGCTCGGTGGTGAGGGTGGCGAGCTGGGCGAGGAGGTCGTCGTCGCGGCCGGTCGCGGAGGAGGACATGAGGCGTGGCTCTGCTTTCTCGTGGTGCTCGTACGGCGTGCGGGTGCGGGTGGGTGCTCGTGCGGGTGGGTGCTCGTGCGGATGCGCTTGCCGGTCGCCCGAGGCGGGCGACCGGTCAGCGGCGGCGGTGCGGGTGGCGGTGCGCGAGTGCCTCGTACGAGGCGGAGAGCGCGGGGGCGGCCGTCTCGTAGGTGCGCTGCGCCACGCCTATGAACAGGCAGTCCACGACGAGCAGTTGACTGGTCCGACTGGACATCGCGGCGGGCCGCAGCTCGCTCTCGCGGGAGGTGGCGGTGGTCAGCACGTGGTCCGCGTACTGGGTGACGGCACCGCCGGGGCGGCCGGTGATCGCGACGGTGGTGGCGCCCCGGTCGAAGGCGGCCCGCAGCGGCTCGATCACGTCGCTGGTGGAACCGGAGTGGGTGATCGCGATGGCGAGGTCCCCGGGGCGCAGCTGCACGGCGTTGGTGACCGCGAGGTGCGGGTCGGCGTGGGCGTGCGCGATGAGGCCGATCCGGAGGAGCTTCTGCGCCAGGTCCTGGCCGACGAGCGAGGAGGCGCCCGCGCCGTAGATGTCGATCCGGCGGGCGGTGGCGGCGGCGTTGACCACGGCGGAGAGCTGTCCGGTGTCGAGCCCGGCGGCGGTGTCCGCGAGGGTCTGCTGCTCGTCCTGGGCGAGCTTGGCGACGACGTCCGCGATCGGGTCGTCCACCGCTATGTCGGCGGTGACCGCGGGGGCCCGTCCGGACTGCTGGTGGGCGGCGAGTCCGGCGAGGGCGAGGCGCAGGTCGCGGTAGCCCGGGTAGCCGAGGAGCCGAGCGGTGCGGACCACGGTGGCCTCGCTCGTACCCGTGCGCTCGGCGAGGCCGGTGACGGTGAGCGCGGCGCATCCGGCGGGGTCTCCGGCGACCGCCTCGGCGACGCGCTGCATGGAGCGGGTCATGGAGGGGGCGAGCGTGCGGACCTTGGCGGCGAGGGCCGCCGGGGCAGGCGGGGAGTCGCTGCGGCTGAAACTTTCCTTCAGTTCACTGGTCACTCCTGAAAGGTATTTTCATCACACTCGCCCGTCAACCCCCCATTGATCCCCCATTGATCCCGCCTTGCGCGCCGCCCGCTCGGGGGCCACAAGCCACCGACGGCGCTGACGGCTCCCCCTCCGGGTGGAGGGGGAGCCGTCAGCGCCGTCGGTGGTGCGTACGCGATCCGGGGCCGGAGGCCGCCGGGTCAGGCGTGGCGGTGCGAGTGCCGACCGCCGGTGACCGCCCGGTAGAGGACCAGCAGGATCGCCGAACCGGCGATCGCGGCGATCCACGTGGAGAGGTCGAAGAAACCGTCGATCGAGTCGACGCCGAAGATGACCTTGCCGAGCCAACCGCCGAGGAGGCCGCCCGCGATACCGATGAGCATCGTGATGATGATGCCGCCCGGGTCCTTGCCCGGCACGAGCGCCTTGGCGATGAGGCCGGCGAGCAGCCCGATGAGAATCCAAGCGATGATGCCCATGATGCGTCTCCTACCTCGTGGTAACAAGCCGGTGTCAAGGGTTCGTCTTTACCGGTTCCGGCGGACCAAACATGGTTGTTCCGGGGGAACTTCGAAGGGTGTGACGATGTGTGGCCCCCTGCGTCGGAACGGGGTCCACCGCGCATACGACCGGCACGGCGGGGCATACGGAGCGACCCGCACACCCGGGCGGGCGTGCGGGTCGCGTCATGGACGGCTCGCGGGGACCGGAGCGGTCAGAGCGGGCGTACCTGCTCGGCCTGCGGGCCCTTGGGGCCCTGCGACGTCGAGAACTCCACCCGCTGGTTCTCCTCCAGCGACCGGTATCCCGAGGAGTCGATCGCGGAGAAGTGCACGAAGACGTCCGGAGTGCCGTCGTCCGGTGCGATGAACCCGAACCCCTTCTCCGCGTTGAACCACTTCACAGTGCCCTGAGCCATGCCATGCCTTTCCGGTGAGCGCCGGACACATGATCGTGTCGGCGATGCGGCGAGCCTCTCCCGGTCGCCAGGAGGAGAAACGGATCGGCACGCACCACACACGTACGAGTGACGGGCCCCGTGCCCCCGGACGAAATCCGGATGCCGTCCGGCCGCGACCCGACGGCATCCGGCCCGGGTCCCGCTCCCCGCGCGCGGAGTCGCGGCCGGGCGGACGGGCGCCGGGGGAACAGCCGGACGCAGGGGGTGACAATGGAGCCATGGAGCTGAACCCCCTGGAGCAGGCACTGCACACCGCCCGCGCGCTCGTCGTGGCCGACCTGGCCGCGGGTGACGTCGCGGACGCCGACATCGTGTCCCTCGTCGAGGACGCGGTGACCCAGCGGCGGTGGTGGGTCGAGCAGTGGCCGGACGGCCTGGAGTTCCTCGTCGGACTGGTCGCCCAGGACGTCCAGGACGCGCTGCTGGAACGTTACGGCCGGTGGCCGCTCTGCCCGGTCTGCGACGACGGCGGCCCGCACGCGCTCGACGTCGAACCCGAACTCGGCGCCGACCCGCACTGGGTCTGCACCCGCGCCACCGTGTCGGTCGCCCCGGTCGGGGCGCTCGCCGGAGTGCTGCGGCGGTGACCGTCTACATAGACCCGCCGACCTGGCCGGGCCACGGCCGCCTCTGGTCGCACCTGGTCAGCGACGAGTCCTTCGAGGAACTCCACGCCTTCGCCGCCGCGATCGGCTGCCCGCCGCGCGCGTTCGAGCGGGACCACTACGACGTACCGCAGGCGAGCTATCCGGACGCGGTACGCGCCGGGGCGCGGGAGATCGGGTCCAAGGAACTGGTCCGCCGGCTGACCGAGGCCGGACTCCGCCGCCCCAAGGGCCGCCCCGCCCCGGGTGCCACGGCCGGGCGCTGAGGCGCGACCGCTCGACGTGCGGCCGCGCCCCGAACGCACGGCCGCCCCCGGCGGACCTGGCCATCAGGTCCGCCGGGGGCGGTTTCGCGTGCGTACGGGAGAGGCGCGTTACGCGGTCTCCGACCGCTCCTCCGTGAGCGCGGCCCGGGGGCGTACGACCGTCGCGCCCTCCGCGGATGCGGCGCCCGCCCCCACGACCAGCCGGGACCGGGAGGTGGATCCGCGCTGGACCCGCAGGGCCAGGGCGACCGCCGCCACGCCGGCGACCAGCATTCCGGCGCCCGCCCACGCGGGGGAGGAGTACCCGAAGTCGGCGTCGATCACCGCGCCGCCGAGCCAGGGGCCGGCGGTGTTGCCCGCGTTGAACGCGGCGGTCGTCGTCGCTCCGGCGAGCGTCGGCGCCGCACCGGCCACGTTGAACATCCGGGCGTTGAGCGCGGGGGCGGTGTAGAACGCCGAGAAGCCCAGCAGGAAGGCGATCAGGACCACGGCGACCGGGCTCGACGCGAAGAGCGCGAGCGCCACCAGGAAGACCGTGGACGCCGCGATGCCGCTGAGCATCACCCCGAAGAGGTGCGCGTCGGCGATCCGCCCGCCGATCGTCGTACCGGCCAGCGCGCCGAGGCCGAAGAGCGCCAGCACCCACGGCACCCAACCCGAGCTCAGCCCGGCGACATCGGTCAGCAGCGGGGCGAGGTAGCTGAACGCGCAGAACACACCGCCCGCCGCCAGCGCGGTGATCACGATCGCCAGCCATACCTGGCGATCGCGGTAGATGGAGAGCTCCTCGCGCAGCCGCGGGCGCTGCTCCGGCACCGGGATGCGGGGGATCTTCAGGACGACCCCGGCCAGCGCCACGGCGGACGCTGCGCCCACCGCCCAGAACGCCGAACGCCAGCCCAGGCCCTCGCCGAGGAACGCCCCCAGCGGCACGCCCATCACGTTGGCGATCGACAGCCCGCCGATCATCACGGCCATCGCCCGGGCGCGGGCGTTCCGCGGCACCATCGCGATGGCCACCGCCGCGCCCACCGCCCAGAACCCGGCGCAGGCGAGCGCGCTCACCACCCGGGAGACGAAGAGGATCTCGTACGTCGGCGCCAGCGCACCCGCGACCTGACCGAGGCCGAAGACCGAGATCAGCGCGATGAGCGTGGTGCGGCGCGGCAGCCGGAGCGTGGTCACGGCGAGCAGCGGTGCGCCGACGACCATGCCGATCGCGAACGCGGATATGAGCAGTCCGGCCCGCGGAATCGATACGCCCATGTCGTCGGCGATCGGCGGGAGCAGACCGGAGAGCATGAACTCGCTGGTGCCGAGAGCGAAGACCGAGAGGCCCAGGATGTAGACGGCCAAGGGCATACGGAGTCGACCGGTGTCGGTTTCAGGCATGACTGTGGCCAACCGGTCCGGAGTTCCGCACATTCCCGGTCGCGGCGAATGATCCCAGTTTGTTATCGCGGTGTTCACGGGGGGAGCGGCCCGCCCGCTCGCCCTGCGCGGGAGGGAAAGGAGCGCCACGATGGACGTACGGGGTTTGAGCCGCCGGACGGTGGTCAGACGAGTCACTGTCCCCGAAGTCGAGCACAGCGAGGTGGGAACGATCATGGCTGCCAATGAGAAGGCCCAGGCCAAGATGGAGCAGACCAAGGGCAAGGCCAAGGAGACCGCGGGGCGGGCCGTGGGCAACGAGCGCCTCAAGGCCGAGGGCCGGGCGGATCAGGCCAAGGGCGACGCCCGCCAGGCCAAGGAGAAGACGAAGGACACCTTCAAGCACTGAGCGCCGCAGCCGGGCGCCGAAGAGAACGACGGCATGCCGGTGCCCCCGGGACGTGAAACCATCGTCCCGGGGGCACCGGCATGTCCGCGGTCGCCGAGCGACAGCCGCGGTCGCCGAGCGTCAGCCGCTGTCGGTACGTACTGCCGTTGTCGGTACGTACTGCCGTTGTCGGTACGTGCTGCCGCTACCGCGCGCTCAGTGAGAAGGCGCCCGTGGGGGTCAGCGACACGGAGCCCGCCGGGACCGGTGAGGTCGCGGTCGACGGGGCGACCGGGGCGGTGGAGGTCGCCGGGGTGGTCGCGGTGCTGCCCGCCGTGTCCGCGGTGGTGTCGTCCGTCGTGTCGGCCGTCGTGTCGGCCGTCGTGTCGGCCGCCACGTCCGCGTCGGCGCGGGGGCCCGGGCGGAAGGCCGGGTTGGTGACGCAGCCGAGGTTCTCGTAGATGTCCACGTTCGTCTGCGGGTTCTTGCCGGCCCAGTGGTACTGGCACGCCCCCTCGATGTACCTGCCCTGAATCCCGCCGGGGAAGTCGATCTCCTTGTTCCACAGGTACTGCGACTGGATGCCGGTCATCCGCGCGGTGGCGTTGACGTCGATCCCGCCCGGTGCCTGGATGGCGTACACCCAGCCGTCCTTGCCGCCTCCGGTGGCGAAGCCCTGCGCCACCCAGCGGTCGCAACTGGTGCTCACGTGCGCGGAGTTCTGGCCGCCGCCGCCGATGATCCACTGCGACAGCGGGGTCAGCACCGTCCCCAGCGGGGTGAAGCCGCTGCGGAAGATCGCGCGCGGGTCCGGCCGGGTGTCCCCGCGCCAAAGCGTGTTGTCGTCGTGGCGCCAGTACCAGCCCTCGCTGATCGCGGCCGTGTCCACGTCGGCCCGCAGCGCGCGGTTCGTCGTCGTCCGCTCCCAGTCCGAGGAGCGGTAACCGCCGGTCGGACCGCAGGGACCGGTGTCGCGAATCTGCTCCGGGGTTCCCGGCCACGGGTCGGTGTCGGCGCTAGCCGAGGTGGCGAAGGCCAGCGAGGTGACGACGAAGGTGGCGGCGGAGGCGATCCGCAGCGCGGTCTTGAACATGGTCGGGGCAACCCCTCGGTCGGTGGGTACGGCCCACGTTCCTTAGCCCGCACACTCCCGACGGTCACGGGGCGGAAGCGCCTGCCACCCGTCGGCATCACAGGGTTCACCCGCCCGGCGCAGGTGCGTACGACCGATTCCTCAGGGGGCGGGGGGAAGGCGTCAGGCCGTCGCGGCCGGGGCGTCCGGCGCCCCGGCGGGACCCGCCGAGTCCGGGGTCCCGGCCCGCTCCGGATGCGGGACGAGCCGGTGTGCGATATCGCGGGCGACCCGGGCGATCTCGTCGTCGGAGACCTCCAGGCCCTGGGCGGCGAGCAGGGCGACGTTGACGCTGAGCAGGGCGGACCGCAGGCGCAGCTTCTCCTCCACGGGGGCGTCGGGGCCGCCCATGACGTCGCTGAGCTCGGCGAGCTTGTCGAGGGCGCCGCCCTTGTCGGGGCGGAGTTCGCGGATCACGCGGTGGTTCGCCGTGGCGAACCGCATGGCGGGCATGCCCTCGGCGACGAAGACGTCTACCATCCGGTCCACGATCCGGGTGGCGAGTTCCGGTCCGGGGGGCAGCTCCTTGGCCCACTCCACCACCGCGTCGAGCGCGTCCAGGTAGTTGGTGAAGAGGGAGCGGACGATGTCTTCCTTGCTCTTGAAGTGGTAGTAGAGGGCGGCCTTCGTGATGTCCAGCCGTTCGGCGATCTCCCGCAACGAGGTGGCGTCGTACCCCTGCTCGGTGAAGAGTTCCAGGGCCACCTTGCGGATCTCGGCCCGCGTGTCGATGCCCCGTCGGCGTCCTGCGGCTGTCATGGCTGTGCGTTCCTTTCGCCCCGAGCGTCTCCGCACGGGAGCGCCTGCGTCGATCGTGGTCCCCACGCCCCCCTTTGCCAACTTACCGTACGGCAAGTAATCTACTGACCGCCCGGTAAGTGGATTCCGGGATCAGCTTGCCCTATCGCCGAGCCGACGACATCGGTGTCGTCCCGCACCGGGGCCCTGCCGCCAGAGTTTCGGGTCCGTCGAGCGACCCCCCTTCCTGACCGAAAGGCATGCGCCGTGACGCAGACCTCCCCCGCACCGGCCGACGCCGGGGCAACCCCGGAAGCACCACCACGCTTCACCCACCGCGAGATCATGGTCACGATGAGCGGCCTGGTCATCGCGATGCTGCTCGCGATGCTGGACAACATGATCGTGGCGCCCGCGCTGCCCACGATCGTCGGAGACCTCGGCGGTCTCAAGCACCTCGCCTGGGTGACCACCGGCTACATCCTCGCCTCCACCGTCGCCACCCCGATCTGGGGCAAGCTCGGTGACCTGCTCGGGCGCCGCATCACCTTCATCACCTCCATCGCGATCTTCCTGATCGGCTCCGCGCTCTGCGGCCTCTCCCAGAACATGGGCGAACTGATCGGCTTCCGTGCCCTCCAGGGCCTCGGCGCCGGTGGCCTGATGGTCGGCGTGATGGCGGTGCTGGCCGAGATCGTGCCGCCGCGCGACCGCAGCAAGTACCAGGGCGTGATGATGGCGGTCATGCCCGTCGCCATGATCGGCGGCCCGCTCGCCGGTGGCTTCATCACCGACAACCTGAACTGGCGCTGGGCCTTCTACGTCAACCTGCCGCTCGGCGTCGTCGCCCTGTTCGTCTGCTGGTTCGTCCTCGCCAAGCTCCCGCGCAAGGCCGCCGCCCGTGTCCGCATCGACTGGACCGGCGCCGCGCTGCTCAGCGTCTGGATCACCACCCTGGTCCTGATCACCAGCTGGGGCGGCAGCGAGTACGACTGGGACTCGGCCATGATCCTCGGCCTCGCCGCGGTCACCGTGGTCGTCTTCGCCCTGTTCGTCCTCGTCGAGCGCCGTGCCGCGGAACCGATCATGCCGCTGTCGGTCTTCGCCGACCGCAACTTCAGCCTCGCCGGTGCGCTCAGCTTCATCGTCGGCTTCGCCATGTTCGGCGGGATCACCCTGCTCCCGCAGTTCCAGCAGTACGTCCAGGGCTCCTCCGCCACCAACAGCGGCCTGCTCCTCATGCCGATGATGCTGGCCGCGATGGTGCTCTCCCTCGTCGGCGGTACCTACATCAGCAAGACCGGCCGCTACCGCCTCCTGCCCATCGCGGGCACCGCCCTGATGGCGGTCGGTCTCGGCCTCTTCGCCACCATGGGACCCGACACCACCCGCTTCACCACCGGGCTCTTCATGGTCGTCCTCGGCCTCGGCATGGGCTGCCTGATGCAGACCACCATGCTCATCGCCCAGAACAGCGCCCCGGTACGCGACATCGGCGCCGCCACCGGCGCGGCCACCTTCCTGCGCAACATGGGCGGCTCGCTCGGCGTCTCCCTGCTCGGCACCCTCTACGCCAGCACGCTCACCGACTCCTTCACCAAGGGCGGTGCCGCCTCGGCCGGTGGCGCCGACGCCGGTTCCTCGGTGTCCGGAATGACCCCCGAGGCCCTGCGCGCCCTGCCCGCCGAAGTCCGGCACGCGTTCGCCCAGGCGGTCAGCGACGGCGTCGACACCGCCTTCGCCTGGGGCGCGGGCGCCGCCGCCGTCGGCATCGTCATCGCCCTCTTCGTCCGCCAGGTGCCGCTGCGCGGCTTCACCGCGGCCGAGGAGAAGAAGACGGACGGGGCGGCCGCCGTCCCGGTCGCCGCCGAGTGACCCGCTGACGTCCACCCGGCCCACGGGCCGCGCCCCGTACGGAACGTTCCGTACGGGGCGCGGCCCGTCGCGCTGCGCCCGCCGGTCACGGCAGGGGGGCCTCCAGCAGTTGAAGTTCCCGCGTCAGGTTCTGCCGCGCCCCGGCCTCCCACTCCTTCGCCCCGTACGGGGTACGGAACAGCCTCGGCAGCGCCAGCAATTGCCGCAGCACCCCGGCCCTGCCCTCGCGGAAGAGGTCGTCCGGCACGAAGCCGTACTCCTCGCGGACCTGGGCGGTGTAGTGCGCGTACGCCTTCGGGCCCGCCGCCAGGATCGCCAGATCGGCGTCGCACAGCACCTCGCCGTTACGGTCGCCCTGCGCCGGGTCGTGCGTCACGGTGAGCCGGACCAGCCGTGCCACCTCGGCCGTCGCCCCGGCCGGAACCCCTGCCTCGGGAAGGGCCCGCTCGGCGAGGGCGGCGCTGCGCTCCTCGTTCTCCGAGCGGTCGGGCCGGTAGACCGCGTCGTGGAACCAGGCGGCCAGCCGCACGAGTTCGGGCTCCCCGGCGTACTCCGCGAGGACGTCGACGCCGTCCAGGACCGCCGTCAGATGGGTGATGGTGTGGTACTTGCGCTGCGGCTCGGCCCACCGCTCCAGCAGGTTCCCGGCGTACGGAAGCGGGTCGGGGCCCGCCCCGCCGCCCCGGGCGGCCACGAGAGCCTCCCGCCAGCGGGTGCGGAGGTCGGTGGTGTGCGCGGTGTCGTCGGACATGCGGGAACTCTAAGGCTGTTCCGTGCGGCGTTCGGGCTCGGGCCCGAATGGAGGAGCGCACTGCGCACATGCTTCCGGTGCGCGGCGAACCTCCGGGACGGGTCGTTGGCCGGGGGCTTCTCGGATGATCGTCTCGGCCCGTGCACACTCGCCACGCGCTCGTACTCGCGTCCGCATTCGCCCTGGCCCTCGCGGGCCCCCTCGCCACCAGCGCGGCTTCCGCCCCCACTCCGCCGAACCCTGAACCCGCGCCGCTGATCCGTGCGGGGGACCCGATCCCCGGCCGCTACATCGTCACCCTCGACCCACTCGTGGACGCGGCCAGGACCGTGAAGACGCTGGGCCTGGCTCCCACCTTCACGTACAGCAAGGCACTCAACGGTTTCGCCGTCCCCCTCACCCCCGCCCAGCTGACGACCCTCCGCGACACCCCCGGCGTCACGTCGGTGGAGGAGGACGCGAAGACCTCCGTCCCCACGTCGGAAACGGTCCCCGCGTACACCCCCGTCCCCGCCTCCCGGGCCGCCGCCCTCCCGGCCCGCCGCGCACCGGCCGCCACCTGGGGCCTGGACCGCGTCGACCAGCGGAACCTGCCGCTCGACGGCGACTTCACCACCAGTGGCACCGGTGCCGGGGTGACCGCCTACATCCTCGACACCGGCATCGACTACGAGCACACCGAGTTCGGCGGGATCGACGGGGGACGTGCCGATTTCGGCTTCGACGCCGTGGGCGACGGCCGTCAGGGCGCGGACTGCTACGGCCATGGCACACACGTCGCGGGCACCGTAGCGGGCAGCACGTACGGTGTCGCCCGCGAGGCGAACCTGGTCAGCGTCCGGGTCCTGGGCTGCGACGGCTCGGGCTCCAGCTCCGGGCTGATCGCGGCCCTGGACTGGGTCGCCCGGAACGCCGTGCAGCCCGCCGTCCTCAACGGCTCCCTGGGCGGGGGCAAGTCGCAGGCGGTCAACCGCGCCACCACCGCGCTCTCCGCCTCGGGGGTCCTGCCCGTCCTCGCGGCCGGCAACGACTCCAAGGACGCCTGCGACGTCTCGCCCGCCTCCGCCGACGGGGCCCTGACCGTCGCGGCTTCCAACCGCTCCGACGTACAGACCTCCTTCTCCAACTGGGGCACCTGCGTCGAGCTCTACGCCCCCGGCCAGGACATCGTCTCGGCCCGGCTCGGCGGCGGCTCGGTCTCCCTGAACGGCACGTCCATGGCGGCGCCCCACGTCACCGGCCTCGCCGTCCTCTACAAGCAGGCCCACCCCGACGCCGGTTCCGCCGAAGTCGCCGCCTGGATCGACGGGGTGTCCACCAGGGGCGTCCTGACGGGCGTCAGCCAGGGCACCCCCAACCACCTTCTCTTCACCGACGGCCTGTAGACCGGCCGGAATCGTGTTCTGACCACCCCGACCGCCCGTCGACCGTCCCGCCCGTCGACCGTCCCGCCCGTCGACCGTCCGCCCGGCACCGGGATCCCTCGGTGCCGGGCGGGCTTCGCGTGCGCCCACGTGCGGGCGGTCAGGCGGGGGCCGGGGAACGGCCGCGGGTCCCTACTCGGCGGCCGGGAGGCGGACGGCGAGGAGGTTCGGGTCCTCGTTGGTGGTGTACGCGCCGCTCGCGACGTACGCCGTGGCACCCCGTACGGCCAGCGAGGTGGGGTTCTGCAGGCCGTCGGCGCCGGTCAGCACGGTGGTGTGCGTGCCGTCCCGCCGCACCAGGGCGACCGTGTTGTCCGCGTTGACCGCGGCCAGCAGGGTGTCGCCGTTCCCGGTGAACGCGATGTCGTCGATGTTCACCAGACCGGTGGCCCGGGTCTCGACCGCTCCGGCGGTGCCCCGGTGGGTGATCGGGATGCGCAGGACGGTGCCCCGGTCCAGGTTGGTCACCCAGGCCGCGCCGTTGTGGATCTTGATGCCGTTGGCCCCCAGGAACCCGGAGGCGTCCAGCTCGGGGGCCTCGGCCCACCGGGTGGGCGTACCGCCGGCCACGGGCACCCGCCACACCGTGCCCAGGACGGAGTCGGCGGCGTACAGGAAGCCGCCGCGGTCGTCGAGGGCCAGCCCGTTGGGCAGGCTGTCGGCCGGGAGCGCGGCGATGCGCCGCGCGGTACCGCCGGGGCGCAGGCTCCACAGGCCGGTCAGGTCGCCGCTGCCGGTCGCGTAGAGGAAGTACAGCGTCCCGTCGTCCGCGCGGACGATGCCGCCGAGGAACGGCTGCGTCAGCGCGGGAGTCGTGGCGCCGGCCGGGGGCTCCGGCAGGGTGGCGAGGACACGCACCCGGCCGTCGGGGGCGATGCGGGCGATCTGGCGGCTGAAGGCGAAGGTGACGTCGGCGCCGCCGTCGGGCTCCAGGGTGATGTTCTCCGGCCGCTGACCGTCCGCCATGTCCAGGTGCGCCACGAAGCGTGCCCGGGGGGCGGAGGAGCCGGAAGCGGCGGCCGGGCCCGCGGCGGTGGCGGTGGCGGCGAGAACGGCCAAGGCCGTCACGCCGACGAGGCGGGCGCGCTTGAGTTTCACGGGTGTCTTCATCGTTGGTTCTTCCTCTGATCTCGGCGGCGGGTCTCCGTCGGCTCCGGATGCTCCGGCCGAACCCGGGCGCACCGGTCGCACGTCCCCTCCGCAAATTAGGCGGGCATCCGCCCCCGGCTGTTCTCCTGGCGCACCGTCAGTTGTCTTCTGGCGCCGTACGCGGGATGGGCGGCGCCGGGGGGAAGTTCCCGCGAGCCGGTCACGGTGCTCTCGCGGGCCACACCTCGTTCGCTCCCCGGCAACTGACGGCCGGTCGTCGTCCTACCGTCGAGGGGAGGAGCGCTGTCAGACAGCGGAAGGACGACCCGACGAACGGACCCGACATGACTCAGCCGTCTTTCAGCACCGCCGGATCCTCGGTCGCGCACGAGGTCGTCGCCCACGTCCACGTCGAGGAAGAACCCCCGGTGTCGTTGCCCGCCGAACTGCGGTACGAGCGGTCCGATCCCTATGCCGTGAGCCTCGCGCTCGGGACCATGACGACCAGTACCGTCGACTGGGTCTTCGCGCGCAGCCTGCTGTCGGAGGGAACGGTCCGCCCGGCAGGTACCGGATCCATCCTGGTCAGCCCCCGCCGGGGGTGCCCGGGCGACGTGGTGCGGATCGTCGTCCGCTCACCGGCGGGCTCCGCCGTGATGGACATCGCCGCCCCGGCGGTCACCGCGTTCCTGGAACGGGCCGCCCGGGTGGTGCCCCCGGGCGAGGAGGGGCGTCATCTCGACCTCGACCGGCTGGTGACCGAACTGCTCGCCGACGGCGCATGACGGCGAACGGCGGCGCATGACGGCGAACGGCGGCGCGTGACGGCGGACGGCGGCGAGCGGCGGCGGATGAAGGGCGGATGACGGCGGATGACGGCGACCGGCGAGAGCCCCTCCGAGGGGCTCGCCGGACCTGGTACGGAGGCGGTGGGGGCGCGCTAGCGTGCTCCACGTGACCACCACCATGGACCTCAACGCCGATCTCGGCGAAGGCTTCGGCCGCTGGACGCTCACCGACGACGACGCACTGCTCTCCTGTGTGACCAGCGCCAACGTGGCCTGCGGCTTCCACGCGGGCGATCCGCTGGTGATGCGCCGCGTCTGCGAGGGCGCGGCGGCCCGGGGCGTGACGATCGGGGCGCAGGTGTCCTACCGCGACCTCGCGGGCTTCGGCCGCCGCTCGATGGACGTCCCCGCTGCCGAGCTGACCTCCGAAATCGCCTACCAGATCGGCGCGTTGCGGGTCTTCGCCGAGGCGGCCGGCTCCCGCGTGGCGTACGTCAAACCGCACGGCGCGCTCTACAACCGCGCGGTCCACGACGACGCGCAGGCGCACGCCGTGGTCGAGGGCGTGCTGCTGGCCGGCGGAGACCTCCCGGTCCTCGGACTGCCCGGCTCCCGGCTGCTCGACCGGGCCCGCGAGGCCGGACTCCCCGCCGTGGAAGAGGCGTTCGCCGACCGCGCGTACACCCCCGGGGGCACCCTGGTGCCGCGCGGCGAACCCGGCGCGGTGGTGGAGGACCCCGACGAGGTCGTACGCCGCGCGGTGGGGATGACCGTGGACCGGACCGTCGTCGCCGCCGACGGCGCCACCGTCCCCGTCGCCGCCCGCTCCCTCTGCCTGCACGGCGACACCCCCGGCGCGGCCGCGATCGCCCGGCGGGTGCGGGCCGCACTGGAGGAAGCGGGCGTCGACGTCCGGGCGTTCGCATGAGCCGTTCGGAGAGCGCGGGCGGTTCGGGGAGCGCGGGCCGTTCGGGGAGCGCGGGCGGGTCGGGGAGCGCGGGCCGTACGGAACCGGTGGCCGCTTCCTTGCGGGTGCTGCCGGCCGGGCGGGACGCGCTGCTGGTCGAACTCGGCTCCGGGGAGGCCGCCGAAGCGTTCCACGCCGAGGTGCTGCGCCGCCGCGACCGGGGCGAACTGCCGCCGGTGCGCGAGATCGTGCCCGGCGCGCGCACGGTCCTGCTCGACGGCATCGGCGGCGCGCCCGGGCAGGCCGACCGCCTCGCCCACACGCTCACGGGCTGGACCGTCGAGCCGCTGCGCCGCGCGGACGGACCCGCCGTGGAGATCCCGGTCGTCTACGACGGCCCGGACCTGGAGGAGGTCGCCGCGCTCTGGGGCGTATTGCCCGGGGAGGTGGCCGCCGTGCACTCCGCCACGGCGTTCCGCGTCGCGTTCTGCGGCTTCGCCCCCGGCTTCGGCTACCTCACCGGGCTGCCCGAACCCCTGCACGTACCCCGGCGCGCGACCCCGCGCACCCGGGTGCCCGCCGGGGCGCTCGCGCTGGCCGGCCCGTACACCGGGGTCTACCCGCGCGCCTCGCCCGGCGGCTGGCGGCTCATCGGCCGGATGCCGGACCCGGACCGGCTCTGGGACCCCGCCCGCGAACCGGCCGCGCTGCTGGTGCCGGGGGCGCGGGTGCGCTTCGTACCGACCGGCTCCGACGGGACGGGGGAGCGGGCGTGAGCGGGCTGTTGAGGGTGGTGCGGGCCGGGGCGCTGACCACCGTCCAGGACGCCGGGCGCACCGGCTGGGCGCACCTCGGCGTCCCCGGGGCCGGGGCACTGGACGGGCCCGCGCACCGGCTCGCCAACCGGCTGGTGGGCAATGACCCGGCCGCCGCCGTGCTGGAGACCACCGCCACCGGCTGCGCGGTCCGCCCCGACCGGCCGGTGGTCGCGGTGGTCGGCGGCGCCGTCTGCCGGGTCACCGTCGACGGCCGCCCCGCCGCCTGGGGCGCCCCCGTCCGGGTGCCGGCGGGCGCGGTGCTGGAGGCGGGCCCCGCGCTCAGCGGTCTCCGGAGCTATCTGGCGTTCGCGGGCGGCCTGGAGCCGGAAGCGGTGCTGGGCAGCCGCTCGGCCGACCTGCTCTCCGGGCTCGGCCCGCCCCCGCTGCGTGACGGGGACACCCTGCCGCTCGGCGAACCGCCCGCCACCGGCCCGGCGCTCCCGGCCGCCGCCCCCTGGGCTGCCGCGCCCGCCGCACCCGGCGGACTCGTGCTGCCGGTCCGCCCGGGGCCCCGGCACGACTGGTTCACCGGAGCGGCCCTGCGCACCCTGACCACGGCCGTGTACCGCGTCTCCGCCGCGAGCAACCGCATCGGGCTGCGCACCGAGGGCCCCGCGCTGGAACGGGCCGGGAGCGCCGGCGGAGTCACCGGTGGCGAACTCCCCAGCGAGGGCATGGTGCTCGGCGCGGTCCAGGTTCCGCCGGACGGCCGTCCCGTGGTGTTCCTGCACGACCACCCGACGACCGGCGGCTACCCGGTGGTGGGAGTCGTCCCGGCCGACGCCCTCGCGGCGGCGGCCCAGGCGGTCCCGGGGATCCCGCTCCGGTTCGTACCGGGGTGAGCCTCGCCGGTCCCGCGCGGGCGGGTCACCCGCAAGGACCCTGGAGGGCTGCGCGCCCGCGCGATCGATCGTAGGCTTGGATATTGGCCTAGACCTCTTGACGTCGAGCCGGTCCGGGCAGACCGGGTCCGGCGGGCGTCAACCCGAGAAGTGGGGACACATGAGCAACCGCGCAGTCCTGGAGGTGATCGCGCTCGACGCCCAGGACGCGGTCGCGGCCCAGGCCGGTGGAGCCGACCGGCTCGAACTCGTCACCGACATGGCAGCCGACGGGCTCACCCCGCCCCGGGCGACCTTCGCCGCCATCCGGGCCGCCGTCGACATCCCGCTGCGAGTGATGCTCCGGCAGGAGGACGGGTTCGCCGCCGGAGACATCGACCGCCTCCTCGGGCGGCTCGGCGAGCTCCGGGAGGCCGGCGCCGACCAGTTCGTCTTCGGCTTCCTCGACCAGGAGGGCCACGCCGACCTCGTCGCCGTGGAACGGATCGTCGCCGAACTGGACGGCTGCCCCTGGACGTTCCACCGCGCGATCGACCGTGCCACCGACCGGAGCTCGCTGCGCAAGCAGCTCGCGGACCTGCCCGGCCTGGACACGTACCTCACCGCGGGTTCGGCGAGCGGAGTGGACGACGGCATCGGGACCCTCGTCGAAGAGGCGTCCCGTTCCCGCGCACCGGGCTTCGAGCCGCAGATCCTGGTCGGCGGCGGCCTCCGCCTCGAACACCTGCCGAGCCTGCGGGCCGCCGGACTCGACGCCTTCCACATCGGCGGTGCCGCCCGCCCGCACGGCTGGACCGGCCCGGTGGACGAAGCCGCCGTACGCACCTGGCGCGAGGCCGTCGACGCGTAGGACGCGCCGTCGAACGGCGGGCGGTGTCCGCGCGGGTGACCCGGCACGGACACCGCCCGTTCCTCAGGCGCGGACACCGCCCGTCCCTCAGGCGGCCAGCGCCTCGGGCAGCGGGGCCGCGTGCACGACCGTGAGGCCCGACACCGCACGGGTCAGCGCCACGTACAGCCGGCGCAGACCGGTGCGCTCGTCCGGCTCGCCGTCGACCACGGCCGCCGGTTCGTCCAGCACCACGTAGTCGTACTCCAGGCCCTTCGCCAGCGAGGCGGGGACCAGAGTCAGCCGGGAAGCGGCGCTCGTCTCCTCGCCGGGCGACAGCACCGCGTGCCCGGCCGCCGCCAGCGCCTCGGCCAGCGCGGGGATCCGGGCGTCGGCGGCGATCAGCCCGATCGACCCCTCCTGCTCCAGCGCCTCCTCGCACGCGTCGACCGCCGCCGCGATCAGCGCCTCGGCACCGTCCACCGCGCGTACCGCCAGCGAACCGGGCGACTCACGCACCGACTCGACCGGCGCGAGCCCCGGGGCGATCGAGGGCAGCAGCCGGGAGGCGTACGCGATCACCTCGCGCGGCACACGGAAGCCCGCCGTCAGCTCCTCCACGTGCGCGTCCCGCTTGCCCAGGTGGCCGAGCGCGTCCGCCCAGCTCCGCGTCGACCAGGGCGTGGTGCCCTGCGCCAGGTCGCCCAGCACGGTCGCCGAACCCGTCGAGCAACGGCGCCCCACTGCCCGGTACTGCATCGGGGACAGGTCCTGCGCCTCGTCGAGCACCACATGACCCAGCGAGTGCGTACGCTCCACCAGGTCACGGGCCTCGTCGATCAGCACCGCGTCCGCCGTCGACCACTTCGCCGACTTCACACTGCGGGCCGGCTTCGTCCACACCACCGCTTTCTGCTCGTCCTCGGTGAGCAGCCCCTCCGCGTGCGCGGCCAGGAACTCCGGGTCGGAGAGCAGCCGCAGCACCAGCTTCGCCGGATCGACGGCGGGCCAGACCGCCTTCACCGCCGCCTTCACGGCGGGCGTACGGGCCACCGCGTTCTGCACCCGGTCGTCCGGTGCCTCCCCGGCCTCCTCCATCCGCACCAGCACCCGGTGCGCGATGCGCTGCGGCAGCGCCTCGTGGGCGGCGCCGTACCGCATGTCGCGGGCGAGCAGCTCCTCGACCAGCTCCTCCACCTCGTACGCAGGCACCCGCCAGCGGCGCGAACCGCGCACCACCACGACCTCCTCGGTGGGCGGGGTGACGTGCGAGCGGATCGCCCGCCGCAGCACCTCCGCCATCCGCGCGTCGCCCTTCACCAGCGCGGCGGCCGCCTCGTCCGTGCCGCGCACCTCGACGTGCTTGGTGACCAGGTCCTCCACGGTCGCCTGCTGCACCTCCATCTCACCGAGAGCGGGCAGCACCTGCTCGATGTAGTGGAGGAACGACCGGTTCGGCCCGATGACGAGCGTGCCGGTACGGGCCAGCCGGTCCCGGTGCGCGTACAGCAGGTACGCGACACGGTGCAGGCCCACCGCCGTCTTACCGGTACCGGGACCTCCCTGTACGCAGATCGTGCCGCCCAGCTCACTGCGGACGATCTCGTCCTGCTCCGGCTGGATCGTCGCGACGATGTCCCGCATCGGACCGACGCGCGGGCGCTCGATCTCCGCCTGGAGCAGCTTGCTGGTGGTGCCGGAGCCGGGGGCGTCGGCGGGGGCCGTGAGGTCCTCGTCCTCGTAGGCGGTCAGCTCGCCGCCGGTGTAGCCGAAGCGGCGGCGCAGCCCCACGTCCTGCGGGTCCAGCCGCGACGCCTGGTAGAACGCCTGCGAGACGGGCGCACGCCAGTCGATGACCATCGGGTCGCCGTGCGCGTCGTGGACGTGACGCCGGCCGATGTAGAACCGCTCGCCCTCCGCACCCTCGGCGAACTCGCCGCCGACGGGGTGCTGGAAGTCGAGCCGGCCGAAGAACAGCGGGGTGTGCGAGAGGTCGGCGAGCGCCTTGATGCGCTCGTCGATCTGCGCCTGGAGCACGGCGGCGTTCACCCAGTTGGCGGTGACGTCGCGGATGTCGAGGGCCTGGACGTCCTCACGCATGACGCGCAGGGCCGCCCGGGACGCGGCGAGATGCCCCCGCTCGCGGGCGAGCGGATCGGTGGGCGGATCGGTGGGGGTGTCACTTTCTGCGGTGTGCGGCGCGGACACGGGTATGGCCTCCGGCAGTTCGACGCAGGGCGACGGCCGCACGGCGCGAAAGGGCGCACGGCCGGGTCCCGGTGGGCGATCACGAGGGGATACGCGCGAGGGCGCGCGTACCGGCCGTGCACGCGGTGGCGCGCACGGCAGTCGGCCGGTTTCCGTCCGGTCGGCGGCACTCCCCCGGCTGCCGGCACGGAGCCGGTACCACGGTGCGGGAGGGCGGGGCAGACCGGCGATTGTATCCACGCGCAGGGGCCCGGGCGAACCGGATTTCCGTGCCGCGCCCGGCTGCCGTCCTCCGGCCGGGGACGCCGTCCTGGCCCGTACGCCGAGAGGAGGAGCACCCTGGAAGGCATGAGCACCGCGATCCTGAACCCCCGCAGGACCGGCCCCGCGCACGGCGCGACCGCGGCCACCGGTCACCTCCGCCCCCACCCCCTCGGCGACGCCCTGCGCGCCGTCCGCGTGTACGCCACCACCGCCTTCGACATCGCCGTCCGGGGGGAGTACGCCGTCGGCTCCGCCATCCGCCGCGCACGGTGAGTACGGGGACGGTCCCGGCATCCGCCGCGCACGGTGAGTACGGAGGCGGTCCCGAAGTGAGTACGAACCCGGAGTTATCGGTTCCGGCTCTGCGATGAGCTGGGCGTATGCCCTACTGCCGCAGCCGTCCCCGCACCGTCGTCCCCCGCGCCGTCGTCCCTGGTGCCCTCGTCCCCCGTGGCGCCGCACCCCGTGGCGCCGCACCCCGGTCCGGCCGGAGCGCCGTGGCCGGCGCGCGCCTGCTTCCCGGGGGCCGCCGGCTCGGGACGGTCCTGGCCGGCCCCGGGCCCGCACCGCGCTGGGCCGTGCCCGCCTTCGCCACGGCACTGCTCCCGCATCTGGTCCCCGTGGTGACCGGCCTGATCTGGCTCGCCCTGCTCGCGGGCGCCGACTGCGGGAACCGGTGCGAACCCGCCGTGCGCGGCCCGCTGAACGTGGTGAGCCTCGGCTACTCCCTCAGCTTCACCCTGACCCCGGCCGCACTCGCCCTCTGCTGGCTCCTGGTGATCCGCCGCTCCTGGTCCACCGCCCGCTGGATCGCCGCCGGGCTCGCGTTCGTACCGCCCGCGATGATCACCCTCGGCGTCATGCTGCTCTTCGTGCCCCTGCCCTGAGCGGCGCGGCCGGTCCCGATGCCGTGCGGGACCCGCCGCCCGGGGCGCGTGGGCGGCGGGGTGGACCGAACCGGACGCCCCGGCCGTCAGCCGGTTTGGTCGGCGGGGCCGGTGGGATCCGTGGGGTCGGCGCTGGGGATTCGCGCCTCCGTCGGGTGTTCGGCTGCCTCGTGGCGTCTCCGCAGGACCCGCCAGTCCGTCGCGGCGCTGGGATCGCCCATCCGCTCGGCGTCCCACTCGGCCCAGTCGAAGTCCAGGCAGACGGAGCACTCGTCCGTGCCGGCGTCCTCAGGATCGTCGTCGAGGCCGGTGGGCGGCTGTGTGGGCTGCTCGCTCACAGCACATCACCCCGACTCCGCGCGTTGCACCGGGAGTCCTCGGCGCGCAGGCGCTCTATCGGGCTCGCGGGGCGGAGAGCGTCGGGGGAGGCCTCCCACTCGGTGCCGCCGCCGACCGGGCGCATGGCCCAGTAGGGGCCGGCCACCCCTCGGAACTCCCCGACCCGGTCCTCACGGCTGGTATCCACCATGAGCGTTCCCGGGGCGGGCACATTTCTGCCTTCGCCATACCCGAGCATGGCCGCTCCTCTCTGTAGCGAATTCGCTACGGGGAGGCCCAGATTCCCCTAGCGTTGAAGGGTGTTCAAGTTATCCGTGAGGGAGGAAGAGGCATGGTCAACATCCGCGAACTGAATCCGGACGAGTCTCTCAGCGCGTCATTCGGGGCAGAACTTCGCAGCTCACGCGAGGGAGCCGGGATGACGCAGACGGAGTTGGCCCGGATGACGTCCTACTCCAACGCCCATGTCTCGGCGGTGGAAACTGGTCGAAAATTGCCAACTCTCCGCTTTTCCAGGGCTGTCGACAAGGTCCTCGGTACCGGATCGAAATTCGAACGGCTCTGTCGCACTGTTCGGAACGACGCACTCCTGGAGGGTTTTCCGGAGTACGTCACTTTCGAGGGGCGGGCCCGCGAAATCCGGCTGTTCGAGAACGGCGGCATCGTGCCCGGCCTCCTGCAGACGCATGAGTACGCGACGGCGTTGGCACGCGGGGAGGCCGAGCGAGGGTCGATCACCTTCGAGCAGGGCGGCGAGCGCGTGGCCTTCCTCGCCGAGCGGCAGACGACGCTGGCGAGGACGCCCGCCCCCATGGTGCACGTGGTGATGGACGAGAGCTGCCTCCTGCGCGAGGTGGGCGGGCCGAAGGTGATGCGGGCCCAGCTCGACTCGCTGCTGGATTTCGCGGCGCTCCCTCACACCACCCTGCAGATCACTCCGTTCAGCTCCGGGGAGCGCCGCGCGTTCAACCTTCCGGTCCGCCTGCTGACGCTGCCCAACAGGACGATGGTGGGGTACGCGGAGAGCCAGTTCCAGGGACACTTGGAGCGGGACGTGCGGTTCGTCGACACGGTGCTCGGTGCCTTCCATCAACTACAGTCCGTTGCGCTGTCCCATACCGCGTCCGTGGCCATGATCCAGCAGTTGCGAAAGGTAACCCCGTGACCGAAGCGCCCGACTTCTTCAAGTCCTCCTACAGCAGCAACGGCGGCGACTGCGTGGAGGTCGCCACCAACCTCGTCGCCGCCGGTGTCGTCCCCGTGCGTGACTCCAAGGACCTGAGCGGCCCGGTCCTCGGCCTCTCCACCGGCTCGTTCGCCTCGTTCCTGGCGGGCGTCAAGTCCGGCGGCTTCGAGACGGTCTGACGCCCCACCGCCACCCCACGGAGACGGCCCCGTCGCGCTCAACGCGACGGGGCCGTCCTCGGTCCGGGGCGGACACGCGTCAGCTGTCGGTGCTGTCAGCGCTGTCGGTCTGCTCGGGGTTTCCGCTCAGCAGTTCGTCCGCGTCCACGATCCGGTACGCGTACCCCTGCTCGGCCAGGAACCGCTGCCGGTGGGCGGCGAAGTCCTGGTCGATGGTGTCGCGCGCGACCACCGAGTAGAAGCGGGCCTCGTGCCCGTCCGCCTTCGGACGCAGCACCCGGCCGAGCCGCTGCGCCTCCTCCTGGCGGGAGCCGAACGTGCCCGACACCTGGATGGCGACGGTGGCCTCCGGCAGGTCGATGGAGAAGTTCGCGACCTTCGAGACGACCAGGACGTTGATCTCGCCCTGCCGGAACGACTCGAAGAGCTTCTCGCGCTGCGAGTTCGGCGTCTCGCCCTTGATGACGGGCGCGTTCAGGTGCTCGCCCAGCTCGTCGAGCTGGTCGATGTACTGCCCGATGACGAGCGTCTGCTCGCCCGCGTGCTTGCGCACCAGCGCCTCCGTGACCTTCCGCTTGGTCACGGTGGTCGCGCAGAAGCGGTACTTCTCCTCGGGCTCGGCCGTGGCGTACGCGAGGCGCTCGTGGTCGGTCAGGTTGACCCGTACCTCCACGCAGTCGGCGGGCGCGATGTAGCCCTGCGCCTCGATCTCCTTCCACGGAGCGTCGAACCGCTTCGGGCCGATGAGCGAGAACACGTCCGATTCCCGCCCGTCCTCGCGCACCAGCGTGGCCGTGAGACCGAGCCGGCGGCGGGCCTGGAGGTCGGCGGTGAACTTGAAGACCGGCGCGGGCAGCAGGTGCACCTCGTCGTAGATCACCAGACCCCAGTCACGGGAGTCGAAGAGCTCCAGGTGCGGGTAGATGCCCTTACGGCGGGTGGTGAGCACCTGGTACGTGGCGATGGTGACCGGGCGGATCTCCTTGCGCGTACCGCTGTACTCGCCGATCTCCTCCTCGGTCAGCGAGGTGCGCTTGATCAGCTCGTGCTTCCACTGCCGGGCCGAGACCGTGTTGGTCACCAGGATCAGCGTGGTGGCCTTCGCCTCCGCCATCGCACCGGCTCCGACCAGCGTCTTTCCGGCACCACAGGGGAGTACCACGACACCGGAACCACCGTGCCAGAACCCTTCGACGGCCTGCTTCTGGTACGGCCGCAGCGACCAGCCGTCCTGCGCCAGCTCGATCGGGTGCGCCTCGCCGTCGACGTACCCGGCGAGGTCCTCCGCCGGCCAGCCGAGCTTCAGCAGCGTCTGCTTGATCTGCCCGCGCTCCGAGGGGTGCACGGCGACCGTGTCCGGGTCGATCCGGGCCCCGACCAGCGGGGTGATCTTCTTCGACCGCAGCACCTCTTCAAGGACCGGCCGGTCGGTGCTGGTCAGCACGAGGCCGTGCACCGGGTGCTTGGACAGGGTGAGGCGGCCGTACCGCGCCATCGTCTCGGCGATGTCGACCAGCAGCGCGTGCGGCACGGGGTAGCGGGAGTACTCCACCAGCGCGTCGACGACCTGCTCGGCGTCGTGCCCGGCGGCGCGGGCGTTCCACAGCCCGAGCGGCGTCACGCGGTAGGTGTGGATGTGCTCGGGTGCGCGCTCCAGCTCGGCGAAGGGCGCGATCACCCTCCGGCACGCGTCCGCCAGCTCATGGTCGACTTCCAGCAGAAGCGTCTTGTCGCTCTGGACGATGAGGGGTCCGGTCACTCGCTGCGGCCCTTTCTCCGGGGTACGGCCGCGCATGCGGCCAAACGTCCAGTGTGCCGCATTGCCGCCCCTTGTGGGGGTGGCGGTGGGTGTGAGGTGGGGGGCATGCGGCGTAGGGGTGCGCGGGGCCTCGCGTCGGGGTGCTCAGGTCCGGGGCGGCACGGCGGCGAAGGCGTGCGGTGCTCAGGTCCGGGGCGGCGGCGAAGGCTTACGGGATACCGGGGCCCGGACCGTCCCCCGCTCCCACAGCTCCTCGCCGTGCTCCGCGAACCGGTCGAACATCCCGCCCTCGCCCTGCCTGCGCAGATGCAGCAGCGGCGAGTCGTGCCCGACGAGCCGGGCCAGGTGGGGTGTGACGAGGGCGTCGCGGTCGAACCGGAAGACGGAGAGGCTGACGTGGTTGGTCGCGTCCTCCGGTGCACTGAACCTGGTCTCCAGCCCGTCCAGCGGTCCGAGACGATCGAGGTGCTCCAAGGTGATCCGGATCCGCGTGGAGACCGTCAGGGCCACGTCCTCGACGATCTCCCGCTGCCGGGTCACCTCCCCCTCCGGATCGCCCAGCAGGAAGCGGACCCGGCACCCTGCCCGTGCTTTCCGGCGGACCGTCTCCACGAAGGCGGGCACCTGGGTCCAGAGGAAGTAGTTCGTGTACCCGGCGAAGAACAGGTCCGAGCCGGCGTCCTCGGTCAGCTCGCCCCACACGGTCGACGGGCACGCGGAACGGTACGGATAGCTGCGGATCAGTTCGCGGTCGTGGCCGCTCTTGATTCGGTCCTTGACTGCCTGGGGCCAGATCATTTCCTCATCCACTCCCAACGCCCGGCAGGCGTCATCGCGGTTCCGTGCATGGGGCGTCAGCCCGGCGTCGGCCAACCACCGCTCCACCGTCTTCCCTGTCACACCGATATGCATGGCAAGCTGCCGAGTGGTGATACCGGCACTCTCCATAGCGGATCGTAAGGACGAGTTCAAGGGTTCTCCCACGGACGTTTGGGCCTTTCTGTGACCGTAGCGACGAACGGCCCGACTGTCCTCGTTTTGGCGTGGATACGCCCCGAAGGGGCCGTCAGTATCACGGCATGACCGAGCCAACGACGCACCAGAACAGTCCGCTTGACCTTGCCCTTCGCATGGAGGTGGAGCCGGCCCCCGTCGATGGGTGCGCGGGCTGCGCCGAACTCGCCAACGTGCGCGACCGCTGCCGCCTGGTGGGTGATCTGAGCACGGTGTCGGACTGCAACGTCCTGATGCGGCGGCATCCGGAGGGCCACTCGTGATCACTCGTGGGGACATCGGTAGGCGTGTGCAGGATGCCTCAGGGCGTATCGGCATCCTGCGCGACGTGATCCCCGACTACGAGGACCCGGCGGATCCACCCCGAGAGCGCCGCAAGCGCCCTGTCGCGTTCCTGCGACCTGAGGGTGGGGGCCGGGAATGGATTGTCCCGCTGAAATCCGCGACGCCGACGTAACCAGCCCCGCTCTTCAGCCGCCGCTGAACCTGGACGAGCGGGCGATGCCCGTCCGCGCATTTCCCTCGCCGCACACGGGCGTTGCCCCGACATCACACAGAAAAGACTGACGTGCTCCAGTGCACCGCTCTGACCGATGTTCCCGAGGTGGAGGCGCTGGTTGCGCTGATCACCGAGGAGGACGCGTCGCATGGTTCGCCGGATGCGCTCGCCCTTGACGACTTCCTGCTGTGCGAGCTGGCCGAGCACGACGAACGGACCGAACACGCCGCGCACTTCTGGACGCCCGAACCCGCCAGCGGCCGGGAGTTGTGGATGCTCTGGACCGGCAGCGGCGCGGACCGGGTGCGCCGCTTCGTCGAAACCGCCCCGTGCCCCGCCATCCTCCATCATCTGATCACCGGTGAGGTGGAGGCGTGCGCGTTGTACGAAGAGCACCCGGCAACCCACTCCTGGGATGTGAGGGACCCGCTCGGGGATCTCGTTGCCGAGCGGGCTCAGAAGGGCGCGCCACGAATCCTCGGACGGGAGGACCCGGACAGTTAGGCGTACGGGCCTGGTCGAATGGTGCCGTCCGCGCCCCGGGCCTCACGGATGCAGCAACGCTCCCAGCGGGCTCCCCGCCGCCTGCGCCGTCGGGCGGGAGACGTACAGCGCGGTGTGGAAGGAGCCCTCGCTCTCCTTGCCGTGCGGGTCTTCGCCCGCTTCGAGGGTCGCGGCGACGGCGTACCGCTGCTCCTCCTCGCCGGTGAAGCGGCGTTGCGGGTAGGTCTGCGCGGTGTGCTTCTCGGTGGTCAGGCCGTGGGTGTCCAGGCAGTCGGCGATCGGCCGGTAGCTGCCGGTACGCAGGACGAACGCGGCCACCCACACCGGGGCGTCCGCGCCGGCCAGCAGCGGCCCGAAGGTGCGGGGGGAGAGGAAGCTGACGCCGCCGGTGACGGTGATCAGGTGTACGTCCCGCGCGGCGCGCAGCAGGGCGGGGCTCGGATCCCCGGTCTCCAGGTTCTCGGCGAAGCCGTCGTCGAGCAGGCCCACGGCCCGGGCGTACGCGATGGCGTTGGGCGCGGCGTCGAGGCCGAGGACGCGGACCGCGTCGGGACGTCGGTGGGCGGCGTAGAACTCCCTGTCCCGGGCGACGAGTTCGGCGGTGGTCAGCGCGGCGGCCTCCTCGCAGGTGTAGTGGGTGTAGAGGTCGCTCAGGGTGAGGTGGTGGTTGAGCAGGGCGGCGTTGATGCCGTACGAGCAGCAGAGGTCCAGCACCGTGGTGGCGGACGGACCTGCTGCGTCGCGCCCGGGTTCGAGGGCGGTGAGCAGGCGGCGGAAGACGCTCTGGGCGTGGTGCGGCGTCTGGTAGCCCCAGGGGCCCAGTCCCCGGAAGAACGCGCGCGGGTCCGGCTGGTCGTAGGTGTCGTCGAACGGGGTCATGGCGTCGGCCGGCTGTGCGGAACTCGCAGAACTCATCAGGCGTCCCCTCCCGGGCGTCCCCGCGGACCGCGCCGTCGCCCGGCGCGGCCGCCCGCCGCCGGGACCGGTGCGGACCCGGCGTCCTTGCGGGCGAGTCAACGCCGGAAGGGGCCGGCTGGGAACAGGGCGGTGAGGAAACCGGCCACCCCGAGGGCCCTTGATCATCCGCCGTCTTCTTCACCCACGTGGATTCACCGGTGTCGAGGTCGCGATGCCGCCCGTCACACGTCTCTGATGAGGACGCGCTCACCGCAGAGCTTCGACCAGTCGTCGCGGTCGGAGGTCAGCACGATCGCAGGGCTGGGGGAGCGGAGCGCGAGTGCCGCGACGAGGGCGTCGATGGCGTACTTGTGGCCGTGGAGTCCGCCCGCGTCCCGGAGCAGTGCCACCGCGGTCAGGGAGTCCTCCTGGCTGACCGGTTCCACCCGGAGCCGGGAGAGGAGCCAGTGCAGCCGGGCCATGTCCGTCTTGCCCTGGACGGCTTCGACGATGGTCAGCGCGGACACGATGACGGGCAGCCCGACCTGTCGGGAGGCTTCGATGCGTGCCGCCATCCTGCGGTCGTTGCGGAGCAGCAGGGAGAGCGCCTGCGAGTCCAGCACCACGGACCGGGCCGGCTGTTCCTTCACGCGGCGTCCTTGCGGGAGGCCCGTGCACTCTCCTCCCCGAAGAGCTCCCGCCGGGCGTCCTCGACCTCCTGCTCCGTGAGCGCACCGTGCTCCTCTTCGTGCGAGGCCACGATGTCTGCGAGTCCGTCCATGGCGAGCTGATGCCTGACGGCCTCGGTGATGTAGCTGGACAGGCCACGGCGACCTGTCCGGGATCGCAACTCACTGATCAGCTCTGCGGGCATGGACACGGAGATGTTCTCGGTGGTGCCGGCTCGGGTCGGCTTCATGGCCTTAGTGTACGACAGTCACTATTACAGTGACGTGGCCTGCCGTACCGCAGTGGGGTACGGCAGGCCTCACCGTGACGCGCTCTCGTGGACGCGTACGCACTTCGGCATCGATCCGTGACGACTCCTGGTCCGAGGCGGAAAGGCGTCAGGCTGCCGACGTGGGGCGTCCCTTCTCACCCCCCGTGTTCGCGTAGCAGCTCGATCATGTTGCGCAGCATCGGGATGGCCGCGTCGCCGGCCTTGTCCTTGTCGTTGAAATGCATGAGTTCGTTCCGAACCTCACGCAGTTCGTTCAGGCAGTCCGTGAAGGATTTGCGGTCCAGCCGCCAACCGAGCTTGGCCCACTGCTCTTGGTTGCTCAGGACGCGCTGGTAGTCGCCGAAGGAGAGCTGGCCGAACGCGGTGAGTTTGCGGCGTCCGTCCGCGTCGCACAACGCGATCACGTCCGCCAGGTCGAGACCCTCTGCGATGACCCGGCGCAACTGCCGATCCAGATCGCCGATGAGCAGGAACGGCCTGGCTGTCGCGCCGTACTCCGCGGCCACGTCGGCGATGGTGACGATGCCGGCGATCTCGTTCGTCTGGTTCTTCACGAGGACGAAGCCGAACTTTTCGAGATGCGGCAGGACGTCGATCAGGTGATCCGCGTAGCTGACGGCGTGAGCCTTGACGATCGCTCGGGCGAAAGGTGCCTCGGTGTCTGTGTAACGGGCAAGCGCCATGGACTCCCATGTGACGGCGCCCTGGAGATTGCGAGTCCCGTTCAGGACCGGAAGCTGCGAGAACCCGTTGAGCCGCATCTTGGTGAAGGCTTCCTCGAAGCTGGCAGAGGACTTCACCGATGTCACTCCTCCCAGGGCAGAGCGCAGGTTGCCGACCGTCTGACCCTGTATGGGCTCGTCCTCGTCCTCGATCTTCTTGTCTGCAGAGGTGCCGGGCGGCGGGTTGATCAGGGGAGCGCTTTCCGGCTCCGTCGCCTCCGGCTCACCGGGCGTCCCTTCAGCGACCGGCCGCCCTGACGTCGGTTTGTCCTCGGTTGCTGTCTCCTGGCCTTCCTCGGTATCCACAGGCGGCCCGGTCAGGGTGACCTGGTCGTCGAGGCCGACCGCCGCGAAGTCCGGCACGGTGGACAGGCCGTGGTTCGCCAGTTCCGCGGCTATTTGATCGCTGACCAGGTAGCCGCGTCGGGAAGCGCCCCACCACGCCAGGAGGTTGCGGACGGTAAGTGTGATCGGTGCCGAGGCGTCAGCCTGCCTCCGGGCGTCCTTCAACCAGGCGTGCCGAGCTGCCGAATGGTCGTCCGGTGCCACATCGCCTGACATCGGTTCCGCAGCCGCGTCGAGAAACGCCTGTCGCAAGGAGTCCAGCAGCGTGCCGTCGGGGAGCCGCCAGGCGGTCCAGCCGTCATAGGGGCCCCGTCCAGTGGCTGCGGCCACTGCCTTCGAGGGGGTGGGGAACCTTTGGCCGTTGGGCAGTTCGATCTTGCCGTCCACGGTGACGAAGCCGGTGTATTCCTGCCCCGATCGCTGACGCAGGAACGTGAGTTGTGTTCCCGCAGCGAGGAGGCGGGCGTCCACCAGGTCCGAAACACGGACGCGTCGTCCACCGATCAGGTAGGAGGCCCGTCCGGCCGCCAGTTCCTCGACGCCGTCCACAGTCGAATCCGACATCAGTGCCCGCCCTTCGTTCGCTCCCGACGAGACCTGATCGTCGCAGAGACGCTTGCCGGATGCTGAGGGTTGGACCAAGGCATCGATGTGGGTCCGCCGGCCAGGAACCTGACATGGTCGTAACAGCGGCTGCACGGCGAGGTGGCAAGGCCTTGGCGGTCGTTTCCATGTCAGGAGTTGGGTTTTGGCTGGGCATGGAGACTTCGCCGTGGACCGTGCCGGACGACTTGTGGGAGCGGACCGATCCGCTCCTGGCGCGCAGGGAGGAAGGTGTCGTCGCGAGCGGCGGTCGGGGCAGGGCTTCTCGACCGCCCGCTCCGCCTGCCGGTATGAGGGCTGCGGACCGCCCTGCGGTCACACGGGCACAGCCCGCCGGTCGCGGCCCTACTCCTCCGCCAGCTCCGCGACCCCCGTGATGCGGTGCAGCGGGTAGGTGCGGACCTCGTCGGCGGTGTGGTCGTACGCGGTGACGAAGCCGCCCTCCACCCGGACCGGGGCGATCACCCGCTGGCTGGCGGCGCCCTCCGCGTTGACGTAGCCGATCCAGAGCGTGGACCCCGTCATGGCGGCGGCCTGGACGGTCGCGAGGGTGTCCGCCGGGGTGGTGCGCGGGAGCGTGCCGGACGGGACGCCCGACTCGGCGGCGGGCTCCTTGCGGACGACGGTGGCGGCCGTGTCACCGGCCCGGATGGCCCGTACCGCCGCGCCGAGCAGCGTGTCGTCCGGCACCGGCGGCCCCTCGGGTACGGGGACGGGCGCGGTGCGCGGCGGGGTGCGGCGGGCACCGGCGCGGGTGATCAGGACATCGCCCTCGGCGGACTCGGCGGCCGGGGCGTAACCGAGGTCCCGCAGCCCGTCGAGGAGCGACGCGGGGTCGGTCTGCGAGGCGAGGACGGTCGGGGCGAGCCGGCGCAGCCGCAGTACGGCCGAGCGCTTGTCGGCGAGGATCTCGTTGAGGACGGACTCGTCGTCGCAGCGTACGTACGAGGAGGCGGCCCCGATCCGGAGGTGGCCGTGGCGCCGGGCCACGTCGTCGACCAGGTAGGTCAGCGGCTGGGGCACCGGGGTGCGGCTGTGCCGGGCGAGGAAGGCGTGCAGGTCGGAGGCGCTCTGCCCGGCGTCCAGCGCGCGGCGCACCGAGCCGGGGGTGAAGCGGTAGACCGTGGCGCCGCCCTTCGACTCGACGTCGGCGAGGACCGAGAGGACGTCGGCGAGCGGGCGTTCCAGCGGCCCGGGGGCGACGGCCGTCAGGTCGGCCTGGAGGAGTACGTGGTCGAGCGGCTCCGGCAGCAGCGGGGCCAGCAGCGCGGCGGCGGCCTCGGCCGGGGTCGCCGAGCGGCCCGTCGTGGCCGCCGGTGGGTCCGACGGGAGCGACAGCAGCGCCCGGGCCTGGGAGGAGAGCGCGCCCCGGCCGGTGATGCCGAGGAGTTCGGCCTCGTTGACCGTCCACAGCGCGATGCGCGACCGCAGGTCCGACGTGTCGCCGGGGGCACTGGAGCCGGCCCCCTCGGGCCGGGGATGGACCTCGCCGCGAGAGGCGCCGCGCAGCGGGCGCTCCCAGCGCAGCCGGGTGAGCAGGGTCGCCGGGTCGGGCGCGGTGCCCGGCGGCAGCGCGGCGAAGAGGGCGAGTACCCGGCGGCGTACGTCGGGGGCGGTGGAGCGGTCGAGTTCGGGGCCGAGCGCGGACAGGGCGCGGCCCTTGGCGTCCTGGCCGCCGACCAGGCCGGCGGTGCGGGTGGCCGCCAGCCAGGCGAGCGCGAGGCGCGTCCACCGCTGGGCGGCGGGGAGTTCGAGCCAGTCGTCGTAGGCGGGCGTGGCGCCGTAGCGTTCGTCGCTCTCGCCGTCCGCGGCCAGCAGACCGGTGGCGTAGGCGAGTTCGACCCAGAACGCGGCGACCGGTTCGGTGGTGTCGAGGGCGCTCGCGACCCGCTTGAGCTCGCGCACGCTCAGCCCGCCGGAGCGGAGCACGGTGGGACCGCCGCCGTTCCAGAGCTTCAGCAGGTCCTCGACGGTGGAGAGGGCGAGGAAGGCCTGCCCGGCCGCCGCTCTGTCCACAGCCCGTGGATCGCGTTCGGCGACCGACTGGACGACCGGCGGCAGCGGTTCCGGTACGCGGTGGGCGCGCCCGGCCCGCAGATGCAGGGCCGCCTCGCGCGGCAGCACCACCGTGCGCGCCGACACCGGGAGCAGCAGGCCGCGGTCGCGCAGCCAGCGGACGGGCGGGGTCGGGTTCGGCGTGATCTCGCCGTACGGCGGCCCCCACACCAGCCGGTCCAGCACCGACAGCGCCTCCACGGGCGCGGAGTCCAGCAGTTCCGCCATGCGCGTGCGGTCGGTGAAGAGGGCGGTCAGCGCGGCCACCGCGGAGACCGGGTCGTGGGTGGCGTGCAGCCCGGCGGCGGTCAGGATCTCCTGGAGCCGGCCCGGCGACATGCCGGCGGTGGCCTCGGCGACGGTCGGCCCGAGCCCGGTGGGGGAGGGGTGCTGCGGGGACGGGGCGAGCAGCTCCCGGGCGGTACGCACCAGGTGCAGCCGCTCGTCCTCGCCCCAGACCAGGGCCTGTTCGCGCAGGGTGTCCAGGGCGCCCGGCAGCGCGGCCGTGATCGCTGCCCCGGTGTCGTCGTGGTGGGCGCCGTCGTCCTGCCCGTCGCCGGTCAGCAGCCGCAGCAGCGTGTCGTACGGGGCCGGGTCGGGCGCCACCGCGAGGGCCTCGGCGGTCTGCAGCGCGAATCGGTCGAGGTGTTCCAGCGCGCGCACCACGGAAGCCCGGGTGCCTGCCCGGGTGGCGAGCTGGGTGATGTCGCCCGGCACCGGCGTGAGCAGGTCGGGACGGGCGCGCAGCAGCCCGGCAAGCGCTTCGTCGCCGCGGGCACGCAGAGCTTCGGCGAGCGTGCGCGGTGGTGTGGTCGTCCCCATCCGTCCCACGGTAGCCCCTGGAACGCTACGGTCGGAGCAGGTCAGCCGGAGGGAACCGAGGGGACGGGCCACGTGGGGATCGAGAGCGACCAGCTCGTCTACGAGTTCTTGAGCCGTGTCGGAGATCTGGCACAGCGACAACAGCTGTCCTCAGCAGCCCGGATGAGGCTCGTCGGCCAGGTGCGCGAGGAGATCGAGAAGCAGCGCGGGAGGGCCGGCGCGGACTCGCCCGCCGCCGTGCGGCGCATCATCGGACGCCTCGGTGAGCCCGGCGAACTGGTCGCCGCGGCCGTCGAGTCGGCCGGCGCGGGGGAGCCCGCACCGCCCTCGGCACCGCTGCCGCCCCCGCGTTCGGCGCCCGTCGCCTCCGAGACGGCGCACGGGCCCGGTGACGCCCCGGCAGGTCCGGTACCGGCCCCCCGGCGCGGGGTGTTCCGGCCCCGGCCCGACGCCGGGGAGCCCGGCGGGCAGCCGGGCGGGAGCGGCGGCCCGGACGAGGAGCGGCGCGAAGAGGGATCGCGGTGGGGCGCGTCGCCGTTCCGGAAGAACCGGGGCGGCGGCCGGGGTACGCGAAAGACGGACGGGGCGGAAGCGGCGCACGAGCAGGCCGGGACGGTCGGGCCGAGCGGGGTGGACTGGGCGGCGGAGACCGGGGACGGGGGCTACTGGCCCGATCCGTCCGCCCCGCACGTGCTCGGCCTGGACCGGCAGGGCGACACCGTGGGCGAACGCGAGTGGTGGCGGGTCGAGCCGGGGCCCTTCGGGGAGTTCGGCGACGGGGTGCGGGTGCCGGGGTTCGTCGGCGGGGTGGAGATCCCCGCCCTGCTGAAACCGCCACCCCGCCCCCGCGAGGACGATGAGGACGATGAGGACGGCGATGCGGACGGAACGGCCGACCCGGACGCCGCCGACGAGGCCCCGGGCGAAGCTGCGGCCGCCGCCCCCGGGTCCGTACGCCGCCGGCTCCTCCCGCTGCCCCGGCTGCTCCGCCGGCGCCCGGCTCCCGCACCCGCCGAGCCCGCTGCCGCGGCGCCGGCCGGGCGCCGGGGGCTCGGGAGCCCGCTGCTGCTGCTCGCCGCCGCGCTGCTGGTCGCCGGAGCGGTGATCGGCTCCTGGCTGGCCCTCGTCGGTGGCTGGGCGCTCGCCTACACCTCCCGCACGCTCTCCCGGGCCGAGGCGAAGTGGGCCGCCCTGGGGCTGCCCGGGGTGGTCGCGGCGGGAACCGTGCTGTGGGTCTGGGGCAGGATGCGCGGGCGCTGGGGCGAGCCGATCGCCGAGGGCACCATGGGCGATGTCCTGACGGGCCTGTGGCCGGGGGCGCTGCGCACGGCGGCGGTGGCCTCCGCGGTGTACCTGGTGTGGCGGGCGCGCCGGGCCCGCGGCTGAACACGACCCCGGGCCGTCCCGTGACCCGCCCGCCCGCCCCGGCACCGGGTCCGGGCGGGGCGTGGCGCGCGGGTCGGCACAATGGCGGACATGGCTTCGCACATTTCTTCGCACACGCTGACGGTCGGATTCGACCTCGACATGACGCTCATCGACTCCCGGCCCGGCATCAAGGCCAACTATCTGGCCCTTTCGGCGGAGACCGGTGTGCCCATCGACGCCGACCTGGTGGTCAGCCGGCTCGGGCCGCCCGTCGACGACGAGCTGAAGAACTGGTTCCCGGTGGACCGGGTGGCCGTCACCGCCGACCGCTACCGGGAGACCTACCCCCGCCACGCGATCACCCCGACCACCGCTCTCCCCGGGGCGCGCGCGGCCATCGAGGCGGTGCAGGCGCTGGGCGGCCGGGCGATCGTCGTCACCGCGAAGTTCCAGCCCAATGCCGAGCTCCACTGCACCCACCTCGGCCTCACCCCGGACCTGGTCATCGGCGACCTCTGGGCGGAGGCGAAGGGCAAGGCACTGCTCGCCGAGGGCGCCCAGGTCTACGTCGGCGACCACGTCGGGGACGTACGGGGCGCCCAGGTCGCCGGAGCGGTGTCGGTCGGCGTGACCACGGGCCCGTGCGACGCGGAGGAGCTGCGGGCGGCGGGCGCGGACGTGGTCCTGACCGATCTCACGGCCTTCCCGGACTGGCTGCGCGGCTACGAGGCCGGGCGCGCCGCGCTCACGTCGTAAGGCCGGCCCCGCGGCCGGGCGGGGAGCGGGCCTACGAGCGGCTCGCCGCCCGCTTCGGCGCGTTCGCCCGCACCGAGCGGACCACGCCCGCGGCGGCGATCAGGAAACCCACCCCCATGAGCATGCAGACCGCGTACGCGATCGACGGGAAGGGGTCGGTCCCGAGGAAGAGCGGGGCCACCGTGACCAGTGTGGCGAGTGCGCCGACGAAGAAGACGATCGCGCCGATCCGGACCAGCTGGTCGCCCGCGCCTGAAGGAGTAGTGCTCACTCCGCAAGGGTAGTTCCCGCTGCGAGACACAATGGCCCGGTGACGTCTTGTCCCGGGCCCAGGGGCCACTAGCCTGAAGATCGGCGGGTCCTGGCGACCCGCTCTCCTGCTGTCCGGAGCCGTTTCCACCGGCTCCCCGGCACCGACGAGCGACGAGGACGAGGACGAAGTGCCCACCGGCAAAGTCAAGTGGTTCAACAACGAGAAGGGCTTCGGCTTCCTCTCCCGTGACGACGGCGCGGACGTGTTCGTGCATTCGTCGGTCCTGCCCGACGGGGTCGACGGGCTCAAGCCCGGCCAGCGGGTCGAGTTCGGTGTGGTCGCCGGACAACGCGGTGACCAGGCACTTTCCGTCACGATTCTCGATCCGACCCCGTCCGTCGCGGCGGCCCAGCGCCGCAAGCCGGACGAGTTGGCGTCGATCGTCCAGGACCTGACGACGGTCCTGGAGAACATCACGCCGCTGCTGGAGCGGGGCCGTTACCCGGACAAGGCGTCCGGCGCCAAGATCGCCGGCCTGCTGCGCGCGGTAGCCGACCAGCTCGACGTGTAACAGCGCCCGATCCGGTACGGAATCCACGCCCGTACCACCGCGCAACCGCCGACGGCGGCCCCGGGAAGGGGCCGCCGTCGGTGCGTGTCTGGCCGGAAACAGACCAGGGCGCGGGTTTCAGGGGAAGGCGAGCGCGTCCGGCGCCAGGGCCGGGACCAGCCCCTCCGCCGCCGCCCGCGTGAGCAGCCCGCGGATCGCCGCGTAACCGCTCTCGCCGAGGTCGGCCGTGAACTCGTTGACGTACAGCCCGATGTGCTGGTCGGCGACGGCCGGGTCCATCTCCTGGGCGTGCTCCAGGACGTAACCGCGGGAGACCTCCGGGTCGTCCCAGGCCATCTTGACCGAGGTGCGGATAGAGTCGGCCAGCGCGAGGAGGGTCTCCTCGCCCAGCGAACGCTTCGCGATGATCGCGCCCAGCGGGATCGGCAGCCCGGTGGTGGACTCCCAGTGCTGCCCCATGTCGGCGAGGTTGTGCAGCCCGTAGTTCTGGTACGTGAAGCGGGCCTCGTGGATGACGAGTCCGGCGTCGACCTTGCCGTCGCGCACCGCGGGCATGATCTCGTCGAACGGCATGACGACGATCTCGCCGACCCCGCCCGGCACGGTCTCCGCCGCCCAGAGGCGGAAGAGCAGGTAGGCGGTGGAGCGCTCGCTCGGTACCGCGACCGTCTTGCCGGTCAGGTCGGTGCCCGGCTCGCGGGTGAGGACGAGCGGACCGCAGCCGCGCCCCAGCGCGCCGCCGCACGGCAGCAGCGCGTACTCCTGGAGGACCCACGGCAGCACCGCGTAACTGACCTTCAGCACATCGCCCTCGCCGCGCTCGGCGAGACCGTTGGTGATGTCGATGTCCGCGAAGGTGACGTCGATCGGGGCGGCGCCGGGGACCCGGCCGTGCGCCAGCGCCTCGAAGACGAAGGTGTCGTTGGGGCAGGGGGAGAAGGAGATCTTCAGCGCGGTGTCCGCGCCGTCAGTCGTGGTGGTCATGGTGGGTCCAACCTTCCAGTACGGGGATGAGCTTCCCGAAGGCTCCGGTGAGCGCGGCCAGGGCGTCACCGATGCGCCAGGCGTCCCGGTCGCGCGGGCCGACCGGGTTCGACACGGCCCGGATCTCCAGCACCGGCAGTCCGATCGCGCCGGCCGCCTCGGCGACCCCGAACCCCTCCATCGCCTCGGCGACGGCGTCGGGGTGGGCGGCCAGCAGTGCCTCGGCGCGCTCCGCGCTGCCGGTCACGGTGGACACCGTCAGCACGGTGCCGGTCGCGGCCCCGGTGGCGGCGGCGGCCTCCCGCACCAGCGGGCGGGGCGGCACGTGGAGCACCCGGCCGAAGCCGAGGCCGGTGACGGAGACGAAGCCCTCGGGGGTCTCGGCGCCCAGGTCGGCGGCGGCGATACCGCTCGCCACGACGAGGGAGCCGACGGGCGCGGCGGGTGCGAACCCGCCGCCGATCCCGGCCGACACGACGAGGTCGTACGGGCCGGAGGCCAGGGCGAACGCGGTGGCCGCGGCGGCCGCCGCAGGGCCGACCCCGCCCGCCAGCACGTCGAGCGGTCCGGTGCGGTGCAGTTCGGCACCGGGCACCGTACGCACCTCGGGAGCCTCCCCGGACGCGCGTGTGACCGCGTCCCGTTCGGCGGGAACAGCGGTCACGACGAGCACACGCACTTCGAAGACGTCCGGGGTGAGAGGGCGGAACGCGGAACAGGGACCGGAACGCTGCCTAGTCGGTCTTCTTGAGCTTGAAGTGCCAGACACCGATGAGCTTCGAACCGTCGGTCTCGACGACGCTGACCTGGGTCTCGTTGCTCGTCTCACCGGTCTGGCTGGAGAAGAACGCGCTGCCGGTGATCGAGCGGTAGGACCGCTTGTACGGCTCCTGCTCGGCCTGCTGGCCGTCGATGAAGAGCGTCCAGCCGTTGTCGGCGATCTCCGGGTCGACGCCGAAGCGGACCCGGTCGTCCATGGCGACGTCGATCGACTTGTCGGCCTTCTTGTTCAGGCAGCCCTGGATCAGCGACTCCTTGATGGGATCGCCGTCGTTGTAGCAGGCGGCCTCGGTCGACACCGAGGTCGTGCCGACCGTCACGGTGGCGAGCGGCGTCGGCTTGTCGCAGGCGGACAGGACGAGGAGTCCCGCGGACACGGCACCAAGAGCGACGCCGATTCGACGGCTCTTACCTGAGAAGAACGCAACGGTCATGGGCCGAAGGCTATCGGTCGCTCCGCTTCACGCCACGCGGGGGTGCGGTGAGCCGCGCCGCGCGGAGGTCAGGAGACCCCGTACGGACGTTGCGGCACCCAGCGCGAGGATTCCGGCGGCGACCGACATGCCCAGTACTCCATTGAGCGGGAGCGCGATCCCGATGCCGCCGCCGACCACCCACGCCATCTGAAGGACCGTCTCCGACCGGGCGAAGGCGGAGGTCCGCACCTCCTCCGGCACGTCCCGCTGGATCATCGCGTCCAGCGAGAGCTTCGACAGCGCCTGCGTGAAGCCGGCGACCGCGCCGAGCACGGCGACGAACACCGTCGAGAAGAACAGCGCGGCCAGCACCGCCGCGCCGAGAGCGATCCCCAGCACCGTCGCCACGATCACCTCGGGTCCGCGTGCCCGCAGCAGCGAGCCCACCGCCGTACCGACGGCGTTGCCGGTGCCCGCCGCGACACCGACGATCCCGAGCGAGACGGCGGCGCTCTGACCGGCCATCGGCTCGTTCCGCAGCAGGAACGCGAGGAAGAAGATGAGGAAGCCGGAGAGCGCGCGGTGCGCGGCGTTGGCCTGGAGGCCGTGCAGCACGGCACCGCCCACCGACCGCAGCCCCGGCGGCCGCTCCCGCCGCTCCTTGGTCCGCCCGGCCCCCCGCTTGGTACGCAACAGGGTCGAGCCGGTCCGGGAGCCCTGCTTACGGCCGACGGGCGCGGCCGCGACGGTCACCCCGTGCTCCTCCGCGAGGCGGGCCCGGCGCTCGCCCTTGGCGGAGTCCACCTTGGGCGGCAGGGTGAAGGCGAGGAAGGCACCGCCCAGGAAGATGGCACAGGCGCCGAAGAGCGGCCACGCCGGTCCGGCCATCTGGAGCCCGGCGCCGATCGGAGCCGCGATCCCGGTGGCCAGCAGCCCGGCCAGGGTGACCCGCGAGTTCGCCTTCACCAGGGAGAACCGCGGCGGCAGCAGCCGCGGCACGACAGCGCTGCGCACCACTCCGTACGCCTTCGAGCAGACGAGCACCCCGAGCGCCGCCGGGTACAGCTCCAGGCTGCCGGAGGCGACCGCGCCGGACATGACGACCGCCAGCACCGCGCGGACCAGCATCGCGCCCGCCATCGCCGCCCGGCGGCCGTGCGGCAGCCGGTCGAGGAGCGGACCGATGACCGGGGCGAGCAGGGTGAACGGCGCCATGGTGATCGCCAGGTAGAGCGCGACGCGGCCCCGGGCCTCGTCGGTCGGGACGGAGAAGAACACCGTGGAGGCGAGCGCCACCGTGATCATGACGTCGCCCGCGCCGTTGACGGCGTGCAGCTCGATCAGTTTGCCGAGCCCGGACTCACCGGCGCCGTGGGCGTGCGTCACCTTGCGGATGGACCGTCCGGTGCCGAAGAAGCCCGAATGCAGCGCGTGGCTCATCGCCCGGCCCGCCCTGCGGAAGGGGCCGGAGACGTCGTGCGACCGGACAGAAGCCACTTCGTCATACTGCCCCAAGCTCCCTCCGGTGAACCGACGACAGCGCGGGGCATCCGTCCACGAAGGTGCGGAGAAGGCGCGGACGGCGGTAGGGGAAGGGCCGGCCGTGCGGTTCGGGCCGGACCGTGACACCGGGAGTTTCCTCGCCGTGAGGCCGGTGGAATCCGTCGCGTCACGCATCGGAAAGGTCGCGTTTGGGACGGGCAGGTGGGCGCGGGGCGGCGGAGAGGGTAGCGTGCGTTACGCGCCACCGGCGGTTGTTCTTGGCCGCGCGCCTCTCCGCGATCCCGCAGAATGGGTCGTGAGAAGCACGCCCGAGGCAGGCAACAACGGGTGTGGACGTCGACGCGGTCCCCTGGTCCGCTCCGCCCACAGCCGTCATGGCTGAAATCGGACATCGATGGAGCCATCGGCGCGCTCGTGAGACTGCGTAGGAGAGAAGCGAGACCTGTGAGTGCTGCGACGACGCGAAGCCGTACGGCCCGTACCCCTGTTCCCGACCGGCTCTGTGCCGAAGCGGTAGATCTCGCGCGCGCCGCGGCCGAGGAGGCCGCCGCCCCCGGCGAGGTCGGCGACCACGTGGCCGTGGTGGCCGAAGGGGACCGGGTCGTCACGCACTACTTCGAGTGCGAGATGTTCGGTTACCGGGGCTGGCGCTGGGCGGTGACCGTCGCCCGGGCCTCCCGCGCCAAGAACGTCACCCTCGACGAAACGGTGCTGCTGCCCGGCTCGGACGCCCTCCTCGCCCCCGAGTGGGTGCCCTGGAGCGAGCGGCTGCGCCCCGGCGACATGGGCCCCGGCGACCTGCTGCCCACCGAGGCCGAGGACCTCCGCCTGGAGCCCGGGTGGACCGGCGAGACCGTCGACGAGACGGAACCGCCGGAGGTCTCCGAGGAACTGTCCGCCCTCGCCGACACCGAGGACGCCGAGCTGACGGGCCGGCGGCCCTCCGCGATCGGCCGCGGCTCCATCGCCTCGGTCGCCGAAGAGCTCGGCATGCGGCGTGCGCGGGTGCTGTCCCGGTACGGCCTGCACGCGGCGGCCGACCGCTGGGACGAGGAGTTCGGCCCCAAGACGCCGATGGCACAGGCCGCCCCCGCGACCTGTGTGAGCTGCGCGTTCCTGGTTCCGCTGACCGGTTCGCTGCGGCAGGCGTTCGGCGTCTGCGCCAACGAGTTCGGCCCGGCCGACGGTCACGTGGTGTCGCTGGCGTACGGCTGCGGAGGCCACTCCGAGGCCGCCGTCATGCCGAAGCCGCCGACGCCCGCACCGCACGCGCTCGACACCATGCGGGTGGACACCTACCAGCTGCACCCCGAGCGCGACGGCGGCTCCGTCCCCGACGAAACCGACGCGCACGCGGACGACCTCGGCCACTCCTGACGCACCCAGGGCGCGCCGCGACGCGCTCGCGGCGCGTTCCCGGCCCGCCGCGACGCACGGCGGACACCGGCCACCCCCGGATCCGCCGTGCCGAACCGCACACCCCCGGTACCCGCTCCCGTGAACCGCGCTGTCGTCCCCGCGCGGTACGTTCGGGCGCACACGGGGCGGCAACGCCCCACGGGCAAGCGGAACAGAGCGGAGTCGAAGCGTGAGCATGAAGGCGACCGAGGGGGCCGATCCGTTCGGGACGGCACGGCTGCGGCGCGGCGTGCTCAACGCCTGGGGTGCCGGGCCGGCCCGCTTCCGCGAGGACGCCAACGCCGAGGAGGACCTGGCGCTCGGCGGTTACCGCGACCGCCTGGTCGTGGAACTCGCGCAGAACGCGGCCGACGCCGCCGCCCGCGCCCGGACACCCGGCAGGCTCCGGCTCACCCTGCACCCCGGCGCGGACGGCGCGCCCACCGTGCTGGCCGCCGCCAACACCGGGGCGCCGCTGGACGCCACCGGTGTCGAATCGCTCTCCACCCTGCGCGCCTCCGCCAAGCGCGAGGGCCACGAGACCTCCGTGGGCCGCTTCGGCGTCGGCTTCGCCGCCGTCCTCGCGGTGAGCGACGAACCCGCCGTCCTCGGCCGGCACGGCGGAGTCCGCTGGTCCCTCGCCGAGGCCCGCGTCCTCGCCGAGGGCGCGGCCGTCGGCAGCCCCGGCCTCGGCGACGAACTCCGCCGTCGCGACGGCCACGTACCGCTGCTGCGCCTCCCGCTGCCCGCCGAAGGCACCGCGCCCGAGGGCTACGACACCGTGGTGGTACTGCCGTTGCGCGACGGCACCGCCGAGGACCTCGTGAAGCGGCTCCTCGACTCCGTCGACGACGCGCTCCTGCTGACCCTGACCGGACTCGACGAGGTCGTGATCGAAACCCCGTCCGGGGTACGGACGTTGACGCGCTCCGCGCACGGCCCGTACATCCACGTCGAGGACTCCGCGCACGGCGTCAACCGCTGGCGCACCGTCTTCCACCACGGGCCCGTCGAACCCGCGCTGCTCGCCGACCGGCCCGTCGAGGAACGGCTGCGCCCGCACTGGTCGGTCACCTGGGCCGTCCCGGTCGACGACGACGGCTCGCCCCGCCGCCCCGCCACCGCGCCCGTGGTGCACGCCCCGACGCCCACCGACGAACCCCTCGGCGTGCCCGCCCTGCTCATCGCCTCGCTGCCGCTGGACACCACCCGCCGGCACCCCGCGCCCGGCCCGCTCACCGACTTCCTGGTCGAGCGCGCGGCCGACGCCTACGCCGAACTCCTCGGCGAGTGGCACCCCGTCTCCACCGGCACCCTCGACCTGGTTCCCGGACCGCTCGGCCAGGGCGCGGTGGACGGGGCGCTGCGCGCGGCGATCCTCCAGCGGCTGCCCCGGGTCGCGTTCCTCGCCCCCGCCGTGCCCGCCGACCCCGCCGCCGCGATCGCCCCGGCCGCCGACGGCTGGGCCGACGACTGGGCGGAGCCGGGCGCCCCCGACGCGGTCCGGCACCGGGACCACGCGGCCTTGCGGCCCGTCGAGGCCGAGGTCGTGGAGGGCGCAGGCGCCGAGACCGTACGGGTCCTCGCCGAGGTCCTGCCGTGCCTGCTGCCCGCCGGGCTGGAGCGCCGCACCGAACTGCGCACCCTGGGCGTCGGCCGGGTCCCGCTGACCGAGGCGATCGACCGGCTCGCCGGCCTGGAGCGCGAACCCCACTGGTGGCGGCGGTTCTACGACAGCCTCGCCGGGGTCGACCCGGACCGCCTCTCCGGGCTGCCCGTCCCGCTGGCCGGGGCGGCCGACGCCCCCGAGGGGCAGCCGCCCCGCACCACGATCGGCCCGCGCCAGGTGCTGCTGCCGCTGCCCGACGCGCTGACCGGACCGGTGCTCGCCCGCCTCGCCCGGCTCGGCCTGAAGGTCGCCCACCCGGACGCCGCGCACCCGTTGCTGGAGAAGCTCGGCGCGCTGCCCGCCACCCCGCGCGCCGTACTGACCACCCCTCAGGTGCGGGCGGCGGTCGCAGGATCGCTGGACGCCGGGGAGATCTGGGACGAGGACGCACTTGACGGCGACGAGCTCGTGGAGACCGTCCTCACCCTGGTGCGCGACGCCGAGCTGAACCCCGGCGACGAACCCTGGCTCGGCGCTCTCGCGCTCGTCGACGAGGACGGGGAGACCGCGCCCGCCGGTGAACTCGTGTTCCCCGGAAGTGAGTTCGCCCAGATCATGCGCGAGGGTGAACTCGCGCTCTGTGACGATGAGTTGGCCGAACGCTGGGGTGAGCAGCCGCTCACCGCCTGCGGGGTGCTGGCCGGCTTCGCGCTCGTACGCACCACCGACGTGGTGCTCGACCCCGACGAACTGGAGCCCCGCGACGGCGACTTCGCCGAACCCGACGACGCCGGACTGCTGGACGCCGTCGACGTCTGGTGCGAGGACCTGCTCGACCAGCTCCCCGACACCCCGGTACCCCCGGTGGCCACGGAGATCGTCGCCGTGCGCGACCTCGACCTCGTCGCCGACGACGCCTGGCCGCAGGCGCTCGCCATGCTCTCCCGGCCGCCGCTGCGCGACGCCCTGACCCAGCCGGTCCGGGTGCTGCTCCCGGACGGCACGACCCGCTCGGTGCGCCCGTACACCGCTTGGTGGCTGCGCGACCACCCGGTGCTGGAGGGCCGCCGCCCGGCCGGAGTCCGCGCGGCGGGCGGCGACCCGCTGCTGGACGGCCTCTACGACGCGGTGGACGCCACCGGCTTCGACGACGCCCAGGTGCTCCGCGCGCTCGGCGTGCGCACCACGGTCGAAGCCCTGCTGGACGAGCCCGGCGGCGCAGCCGAACTCCTCGGCCGCCTCGCCGACGAGGACCGTCCGGTGACCGCCGTACAACTCCACGCGCTCTACACCGCGCTGGCCGACCTCGACCCCGAACAGGTCACCCTGCCGGACGAGCTGCGGGCCGTCGTGGACGGCGCGGTGGAGGTGGTCGACGCGGCGGACGCCGTCGTCGCGGATGCCCCGGACGTGCTGCCGCTCGCCGGCGGACTGCCGCTGCTGCCGGTCGCCCCGGCCCGCGCCGCCGAACTCGCGGAGCTCTTCCAGGTCCGCAGGCTCGGCGAGACCATCGAAGCCGAGGTGGAGACCGAGGGCGAGGAGCACGAGGTGCCCGAACCGGTCCGCATCCTGCTCGGTGAGCGCACCCCGGACACGTACGTCGAACACGAGGAACTCCACGCGGGCGGCGTCGCACTCGACTGGCGCCGCGCCCCGGACGGCACCGTGCACGCCTCGACCCTCGAAGGGGTCGCGGCCGGACTCGCCTGGGCGGCCGGCCAGTGGCCGCGCCGCTTCGAGGTCGCCGCCCTCCTGGAGGACCCCTCGCGCACGGCGGAGCTGGCCCGGGACCGCTGGTTCGACTGATCCGCAGCTGCCGGCCGTGCCTGGGCCGCCCACCGGTCCGCAGCCGTCCGGTGAGCCGTGCGTGGTCGGCTCACCCGGCGTCGTCGGGTGCGAAGTCGGTGGAGAGGGTGAGGTCTTCCCAGGCGGCGAGATCGTGGTCGACCGCGTCACGTCCGGCCCTGACCAGACGCAGGGCGTCCGGCCTCGGGGAACATCGGTACAGCGGTTGGCGCTGAGAACGATCATGGTCGGCTAGCACACTGGCTGGGGGCTCCGCTGGGGATCGCGGAAAGATCGCCGGACGGGTGCCGGGGCTGGCTACGGTCCGCTCGTGCCGGTGGAGTTTCTGACTGATGAGCAGGCCGAGGCGTACGGGAAGTTCGCCGAGGAGCCGACCCGCCCCGAGCTGGAGCGGTTCTTCTTCCTAGACGACGTCGACCGCGACCTGATCGCACTGCGGCGCTCTGCGCACCACCAGCTCGGCTTCGCGCTCCAGATGTGCACGGTGCGCTACATCGGCCGGTTCCTCCCGGACGATCCGCTGGAGGCGCCGTGGCCGGTGGTTGAGCATCTGGCCGCACAGCTCGGTATCGAGGACCCGTCGGTGGTGATGCGGTACACCGAGCGGCCGAAGACGGCGTACGAGCATGCGTGGGAGATCCGGGACACCTACGAGTACCACGAGTACGACGACGCGGAGTGGTCCCGGCGATTCCGCACCTTCCTGCACGGGCGGGCGTGGACGCACGCCTAGGGCCCGAAGGCGCTGTTCGACCACGCGGTGGGCTGGCTGCGCCGTAACCGGGTGCTGCTGCCCGGGGTGTCGGTGCTGGCCCGGCAGGTGTCGGAGGTGCGGAGGGTCGCTGACAAGCGGCTGCACGCCACGGTCGCGGGGGCCGCCCGCCGCGCGGACCCGGCGCTCCCTGGGGATCTGGTGGCGACGCTGAAGACACCGGAGGGCTCGCGGTTCTCCGAGCTGGAGCGGCTGCGCCGGCCGCCGACGCGGACCACCGGTACGGCGTTCGCCCGCGCGCTGGAGCGGGTGGACGAGATCGGAGCGTACCGGCTCGGCAGGTTGAGGCTGTCGCAGATCCCGCCGAACCGGATGGCCGCGCTGGCCCGGTACGCGCTGGGGTCGAAGGCGCCGCTGCTGGAGCGGGCGGCGGAGCCCAAGCGCACGGCGATGCTCACCGCGGTGATGCGGCACCTGGAGGCGAAGGCGATCGACGAGGCCCTGGACTTGTTCCAGGTCCTGATGGCCACCCGGCTGCTGAACACCGCGAAGCGCAAGACGGAGAAGGAGCGGCTGTCGACGCTGCCGCAGCTGGAGAAGGCGTCACGGGTGCTCGCGCGGGCGGCGAAGATCCTGTTCGAGGAACTGGAGCTGGTCGAGGAGCAGGAGACCGACCTGGACGTGGCCGCGCTCTGGGCAGCCGTGGAGGAAGTCGCCCCGCGCGCGACCCTAATGACTGCGGCGGCCACGGTGGTGACGCTGGTGCCCGAGGACGAGAACTCGGCCGAGGTCGCCATGCGGGCAGCGCTCGCGAACCGGTACGCCACGGTGCGCCCGTTCCTCGCGTTGCTGGGCGAGTCGAAGGCGCTGGACGCGGCGAGCGCCGGGAAGCGGGTCTTGGCCGGGGTGCGCGGCCTTCCGGCGCTGGCCCGGCGGAAGACGGGCGTCAAGCCGCTGCTGCCGCGCGAGGTGGACGACAAGCTCGTGCCGCCCGCGTGGCGCAAGGCCGTGTACGCCAACCCCGACCTGCCGCAGGGCGCGGTGGACCGGGACGCGTACGTGGTGTGCGTGCTGGAGCAGCTGCACCGGGCCCTGAACAACCGCGACGTCTTCGCCGCACCGTCGCACCGCTGTTCCAACCCGCGGGCCCGCCTGCTGGACGTGCCCGACTGGGACGCGGTCGAGGAGGACGTCCTGGCGGCCCTGAGCCTGGACATGCCCGTCACCGAGCACCTGGCGGAGCTGGTGCGCGGGCTGGACGCCGGATGGAAGCAGCTCGCCGAACGCCTTGAGGAGGCGGGGCCGGCGGCGAAGGTCTCCATCGAGGTGGCCGGCGACGGGCGGGTGAAGCTGAACGTCGACAAGCTCGGCGCCCTCGGCGAGCCGAAGTCCCTGACCTGGCTGCGCCAGCGGGTCGAGAAGATGCTCCCGAAGATCGACCTGCCGGACCTGCTGTTCGAGGTGAACGCCTGGACCGGGTTCCTCGACGCCTTCGTCCACCTCGGCGACGGCACCACCCGGATGAAAGACCTGCCCACCTCGGTGGTCGCACTACTGGTGTCCGAGGCGTGCAACATCGGCCTGACCCCCGTGGTCAACCCCGGCTACGAAGCACTGACCCGAGCCCGGCTCGTGCACGTCGACCAGTACTACCTGCGCGCCGACACCATCGCCGCCGCGAACGCGCGGCTGATCGCCGCCCAGGCCGGCATCCCGATCGTGCGCTACTGGGGCGACGGGCTGCTGGCCTCCGTAGACGGGTTGCGCTTCCAGGTGCCGGTGCGCACCATCAACGCCGCCCCGTCGCCGAAGTACTTCGGGTTCAAGCGCGGCATCACCTGGCTCAACGCCGTCAACGACCAGGTCGCGGGCATCGGGCAGATGGTCGTGCCCGGCACCCCGCGCGACTCCTTGCACATTCTGGACGCCCTGCTGAACCTCGACGGCGGGGTCAAGCCGGAGATGGTGGCGACCGACAACGCCTCGTACTCCGACATGGTGTTCGGCCTGTTCAAAATCCTCGGCTACAACTTCTCACCCAGGTTCCGCGACCTGGACGACCAGCGGTTCTGGCGGGCCACCATGCCCGGCGTCGAGACCGGCACGTACGGCGCGGTGGAGGACCTGGCCCGCAACCGCGTGAACCTGAACAAGGTGATCACGCACTGGCCGGACATGCTGAAGGTCGCCGGTTCCCTGGTCACCAACCAGGTCCGCGCCTACGACCTGCTGCGCATGTTCGGCCGCGACGGCCGCCCCACCATTGTGCTCTGGACAACCCGCTACATCGACGCCGCCGTCGCCCAGCTGAAAGCCGAGGGCCACGAGATCCGGGACGTGGACATCGCCCGGCTCTCCCCGCTCAAGCACCGCAACCTGAACCTGCTCGGCCGCTACAGCTTCACCGCCTCGACCCCGGCCGCCGGCGCCCTGCGCCCGCTGCGCGACCCGGACGCGCCGGAGCTGGACGAGGACGAGGACGAGTCGGCGGGCGACTGAAGCCGAGGCGTCAGCCGGTTGGCACCAGTGCGGCGTCGTACTGCTCGACGGCCCAAGGCAGCACCACACAGGGGAGCAGGAACCAGTCGCTAGTGCTGCGTCGGCTCCGGCAGTTCGGAGGCGACGGCGCGGATGGCATTTCGGAGCCAGCGCTGCCCCAGGTCGCCGTCGAGCCGCGGGTGCCAGGCCATCAGGTAGCCCAGTGGGCGGATTTCCTCGGGCGCGGGCAGGATTCGGATGCCCGGGTCCGGGCGTTGCTCCGTGAGTAGCCGTGCGGGGAGTGTGAGGACCAGCCGGGTGCCCGGGACCGAGCGCAGGGCCAGGGAATGGTAGGGGACGGTCAGTCCGGCCCGGCGGTGCTCTCCGAGGTCTTCCAGGCGTTGCTCGATCGCGGTCTGGCGCTCGCCGATGGTGCCGACGATGACATGGGTGGCGTCCAGGTACTCCTCCAGGGCGATCGCCGGACGTTCGGCGAGCGGGTGGTCGGCGGAGAGCACGCAGACGAACTGGTCGTCGAGGAGATGTTCGTTGTGCAGGGCGGTGAGTGGCGTTGATCTGGCGAGGAACACCAGGTCGACGACCCCCCGGTCGAGGTCCTCGTAGATGGCGTCGTGCCAGGTGCGGAAGTGCAGTGTGGAGCGCGGTGACTCCCGGAACACACGCTGGAAGACCGCGGGCGCGAACACCTGGGTGAAGTCGGTACCCGCGACCCGGAAGGTCTCGGCGGCCTCGGCTGGGTCGAACCCCTCCGGGGCGAACAGGCTCTCCAGCCGCGGCAGGACTGCCCGCAGCTGGCGCTGGACGCGCTCGGCCCGCGGGGTGAGCCGGTACCCGCCCGGCGTGCGCACCAGCAGTTCGTCGCCGAGGGTGTCCCGCAGCCGCTGGAACGCCCGGCTCATCGCCGGCTGGCTCATTCCGGCGACTTCGGCTGCGCGCGAGACATGCCGCTCCTCCAGCAGTGCGGCCAGCGGAGCCAGCAGGTTGAGGTCGACCCGTTCGATATGCACCATCTGAATAATCTATATCTCGATGATGCATTGGACAAATACTTGGGGGCGGCGGAGGGTTGATCCAGTCGCCAGGCGAATCGCCCGCGAACTCGCACAGTGCCAGGCGTCCGTCCGGACGCCGGATCAGGAGCAGTGATGAACAACGCGGTATCGCAGAACGGATCCAGCCGGCCCAGGGTGGCCGTGGTGACCGGCGGCTCGGGCGGTATCGGCGGCGCGGTCGCGCGCCGGCTGGCCGCGGACGGCACGGCCGTCGTCGTCCACTACGCGGGCAGCGCGGCGAAGGCCGAGGCGGTCGTCGAGTCGGTCACCGCAGCCGGCGGCACGGCGGTGGCCCTGCCCGGCGATGTTGCCGAGCCGACGGCGATGACCGGGCTCTTCGACGCGGTGGAGGAACGTTTCGGGGGCGTCGACGTGGTCGTCAACACCGCGGGGATCATGCTGCTGGCCCCGCTCGCCGAGATGGAGCTGGAAGCCTTCGACCGGATGCACCGGGTCAACGTCCGCGGGACCTTCATGGTCTCCCGGCTCGCGGCCCGCAGGCTGCGCCCCGGCGGCACGCTGATCAACTTCTCCACCTCGGTGACCCGGCTCCAGCAGCCCGGCTACGGCGGCTACGCGGCGACCAAGGGCGCGGTCGAGGCCATGACCCTGATCCTGGCACGCGAACTGCGCGGCCGGGACGTCACCGTCAACGCGGTGGCCCCCGGGCCGACCGCGACACCGCTGTTCGTCGAGGGCAAGAGCGAGGAGCTGATCGGCCGGATCGCCGCCGCCGCACCCCTGGAGCGGCTCGGCACCCCCGAGGACATCGCCGAGGCCGTCGCCTTCCTGGCCGGCCCCGCCGGCCGCTGGATCAACGGCCAGGTGCTGTACAGCAACGGCGGCATCACCTGACCCTCTCCACCACGTCCGCCTCTCTTCTCCCTCTCCGTTCCTCCCCTTCACTCCTCCGATAGGAGACCCACCATGTCGACTGTGCTCATCACGGGTGCCGCCACCGGCATCGGCAACCTGACCGCGCGAGCCCTGGCCCGGGCCGGTCACCGCGTCTACGCCTCGATGCGCGCCCCCGGAACCCGCAACGCCGCCCCCGCTGAGGAACTGCACCGCCTGGCCGGGGCCGAGCGGCTCGACCTGAACGTGGTCGAACTCGACGTCGCCTCGCAGGAGTCCGCCGACCGCGCGGTGGCGGCCGTGCTGGAGGATGCGGGGGCGCTCGACGTCGTCATCCACAATGCCGGGCACCTGGTCACCGGCTACGTGGAGGCGTTCACCGCCGAGGAGATCGCCCACCTGGTCGACGTCAACACCCTCGGCGTCCAACGGCTCAACCGCGCCGCGCTGCCACACCTGCGCGGGCAGGGCAGCGGCACCCTCCTCTACGTGGGCAGCACCATCCCGGTGACCACACCGCCGTTCCTCGGCCCGTACGTGGTGTCGAAGGCGGCGATGGACTCGCTGGCGCTGGTGACCTCCTACGAGGTGGCCCCGCTCGGCATCGAGACGGTGATCGTCATGCCCGGGGCCTTCACCGAGGGCACCGACCACTTCCCCAAAGCGGGACGGCCCGCGGACGCCACCGGTGTCACCGCCGGCTACCGGGTACTGGACCCGCTGGTCGCCCGCAACGAGCAGGCCACGGAAAGCCTGTTCACCCCGGGCACGCAGGCCGACCCCTCGGTGGTCGCCGAGGAGATCACCAGGATTCTGTCCCTGCCCTTCGGCGAGCGCCCCTTGCGCAGCGTGGTGGACCTGACCAACTCCCTGGTTGAACAGGCCAACTCCGCGGTGCTGGAGGCCCGCGCGGACTTCGTGCGGCGCATGGGCTTCGGGGAGGTCCTGCACGTCACCCGGGCGTAGGCCGCCCCGCACCCGTTCCGTAACCGATCACCTCACCTCCCTCGCAAGGAAACGACGACATGACCCGCAGTCAGCTGGACTCCGTCTCCGACCTCTTGCTGAACTCCCCGCTGGACCTGGGCGGCGACGTGGCGAAGATGCGCCGCGTCTTCGACGAGATACTCGGCGCCGCACCGCTGCCCGACGACGTCCGCACCCGGACCACCGACCTGGGCGGGGTACCCGCCGTCGAGGTGCGCGCCGGTGACGCAGTGCCGACGGCCGCCACCGTGCTGTACTTCCATGGCGGCGCCTACGCGATCGGCTCCGCCGCCGCCGGCGTCGGCCTGGTCTCCGAGATCGCCCGGCGCACCGCGGCCACCGCCCTGTCCGTCGACTACCGGCTCGCCCCCGAACATCCCTTCCCGGCCGCGGTGGACGACACGCTGGCCGCCTACCGGGCACTGCTCGACCGAGGCGTCCCGGCCGGCTCGATCGCGGTGACCGGCGAATCGGCCGGCGGCGGCCTCGCCCTCGCCCTGCTGCTGGCGATCCGGGACGCGGGGCTGCCGCAGCCGTCGTCCGCGACCGTCCTGTCCCCATGGACGGACCTCACCCAGTCCGGCGGCACCATGACCACCCGGGCCGACGCGGATCCGGCGCTCACCCGCCGGGCCCTTCAGACCCGGGCCGCCGACTACCTCGCCGGCGCGGATCCACGCACCCCGCTGGCCAGCCCCCTGCACGCCGACCTGCGCGGACTGCCACCGCTCCTGATCCAGGCCGGCGGCCGCGAGATCCTGCTCGACGACGCCCTGCGACTGGCCACGCGGGCCGCCCACGCAGACATCCCGGTCACCCTGCGGACCTTCCCCGGAGCGCCGCACGTCTTCCAGGGCTTCGCCCCGCTCGTCGACGAGGCGGCGCAGGCCCTCGACCAGGTCGCCGCCTTCATCAACGGCCATATCCAGCCGGAGGGACGCCCGTGAAAGCCATACGTTTCCACCGCTACGGAGACATCGACGTGCTCGGCGTCGAGGACGTCGAACCGCGTCCGCTGGGCCCACGCGACGTGCTGGTACAGGTGCGGGCCGCCGGGATCAACCCGGGCGAGGCCAAGATCCGTACCGGGGCCCTGCACGAGCGGTTCCCCGCGACGTTCCCCTCCGGACAGGGAAGCGACCTCGCCGGCACCGTCGCCGCGACCGGGGCGGCGGTGACCGGCTGGGCGCCCGGGGATCCGGTTCTCGGCTGGTCCTGGGAGCGGTCCAGCCACGCCGAGTACGTCGTCGTCCCGCACGACCAGCTCGTCCGCAAGCCCGACGGGCTCCCCTGGACCGCCGCAGGCGCCCTCTACGTCGCGGGCAGTACCGCCTGGGCAGCGGTCACCGCTGTCGATGCGGGGGCCGGCGAGACGGTCGTGGTCAGCGGGGCCACCGGCGGGGTCGGCACCATCGCCGTCCAACTCCTGCGCCTGCGCAGGGCGCACGTGGTCGCGATCGCCTCCCCGCGGCACCGGGACTGGCTGGAGTCCCAGGGCGCCACCCTCGTCCACTACGGGAGTGGAGTCACCGAACGCCTCCGCCGGGCGATCGAGGACGACGGGGTCGGCACGGCGCACGCCTTCCTCGACTTCCACGGCGGCGACTACCCGCGGATCGCGCTCTCCCTGGGGGTGCCGCCGCGCAGGGTCAACACGCTCGACTACGGCGTCGCCGCCGTGCTCGGCGCCCGGGCACAGGGCAGTGCGGAGGGCACCAGCCGGGCGGTGCTGACCGAGTTGGCCGAGCTGACGGCGGCCGGCCGGATCGAGGTGCCGATCAGTCGGACCCACCCGCTGGGAGAGGTCCGGGCGGCCTTCACCCACCTGGAACACGACCACCCTCTGGGCAAGGTCGTCCTCCTCCCAAACGCCGTCCCCAACAGCATCGAGAGCAACGACGCTTGAAATAAGCCCAGGTGACGCTCACTCAGGCGGGTGGGCGGGAGCCCTCGATGAGGGCCCAGTACCTTCTAGGTGTATTGACCACGAGCGTTGTTGACAGTGGGCTAGCGCTGCGATGGCACGTAGCAGGTATGGCAGCCAAGTAGGCATGGTTCATCGTGGCGAGGCGTTCGGGGCAGGGCTTTGCCGTCGTTCACTCGGCCTGGGCTGCGAGGCTGTCGGTGAACAGCACGAGATGGGCAGGAGGATTCGGCTCGTCGAGGATGCGCAGCAGGGCCGCGGCGGCCTTGGCGGGGTCGCCGAGCTGGTGGCCGTCGGCGGTCTGCCGGGCGGCACGGATGGGCTCGAACAGCTCGTCGTGGTCGGGGATGCTGCGCGGCGCGCGGACCATGGAACGGCCGGCCCAGTCGGTACGGAAGGAGCCCGGCTCGACGGCCGTGACGTGGATCCCGAAGCCGGCGACCTCCTTGCCGACGGCCTCCAGGATGCCTTCGAGGGCGTACTTGCTGCCGCAGTAGGCGGAGACACCGGGGAAGGAGGCCAGACCGCCCATGGAGGTGACGCCCGGGCCCACTCGGTGGTCGCGCAGGCCGCCGCGGGCAGCACGGCGCTCAGGCGCGCTCACCCCCCGAAGCGGCGGCCCACCAGGCGCCAGACGTACTCCAGCAGCACCGAGGCGGCCGCCGCGACGGCCACCGCCGCCCACGGCATGGTGGTGCCCACCAGCTTCAGCGCGAAGAAGTGCTGGAGCCACGGCACCGCGAGCACGATCAGGAACGCCACCCCCATCGAGGCGACCAGCAGGATCCGCCACCAGGTGTACGGGCGGGCGATGATCGCCAGCACCCACATCGACACCAGGAACAGCGTCAGCGTCGCCGCGCTGGTCTCCGCGTCGAGCGCCCCCGCCCCCGAGTAGTGGCTCCCGGCCAGCATGTACGTCAGGAAGGTCGCCGCCCCCGCGATGACCCCGGACGGGATCGCGTACCGCATCACCCGGCGGACGAAGTGCGGCCGGGCCCGCTCCTTGTTCGGGGCGAGCGCCAGGAAGAACGCGGGGACCCCGATCGTCAGCGTCGAGAGCAGCGTCAGATGCCGGGGGAGGAACGGGTACTCCACCTGGAAGCAGACCACCAGGATCGCCAGCAGCACCGAGTAGACCGTCTTCGTCAGGAACAGGGTGGCGACCCGGGTGATGTTGCCGATCACCCGGCGCCCCTCGGCGACCACCGAGGGCAGGGTGGCGAAGCTGTTGTCCAGCAGCACGATCTGCGCCACCGCCCGGGTCGCCTCCGACCCGGAACCCATCGAGACACCGATGTCGGCGTCCTTCAGCGCGAGCACGTCGTTGACGCCGTCGCCCGTCATCGCGACCGTGTGGCCGCGCGACTGGAGGGCGGCGACCATGTTCCGCTTCTGCTGCGGGGTGACCCGGCCGAAGACCGCGTGCTCCTCCACCGCGCTCGCCATCGCGTCCTGCTCCTTCGGCATCCGCCGCGCGTCGAGCGGATGCTCGGCGCCCGGCAGCCCGAGCTTCCCGGCCACCGCCCCCACCGAGACCGCGTTGTCCCCGGAGATCACCTTCGCCGCGACCCGCTGGTCGGCGAAGTAGCGCAGCGTCTCCCCGGCGTCCGGCCGCAGCCGCTGCTCCAGCACGACGAGCGCGGTCGGTACGGACCCGGCGGCGGCGTCCGGGCCGTCCAGGCCGCCCCGCGCCCGGGAGAGCAGCAGCACCCGCAGCCCCTGCCGGTTCAGCTCTTCGATCGCGGTCAGCTCGGGGTCGCCGTCCGGGAGCAGCACGTCGGGTGCGCCGAGCAGCCAGACGGATTCGGCGCTGTGGGGGGACGCGGCGCCGCCGTCCTCCCGGAAGGCGGCGCCGCTGTACTTGCGGGCCGAGGAGAACGGCAGGGTGTCCGTCACCCGCCAGCCGCCCGGGTCGGGGTGGGCGTCCACGATGGCCAGCAGGCTGGCGTTCGGCCGGGGGTCCGAGCCGCCGAGGGCTCCCAGCACCCGGGCGACGTACGCCGCGTCGGCGGATCCCAGCGGGCGGACCTCGGTGACGTCCATGCCGCCCTCGGTGAGGGTGCCGGTCTTGTCGAGGCAGACCACGTCGACCCGGGCCAGCCCCTCGATGGCGGGCAGCTCCTGGACGAGGCACTGCTTGCGGCCGAGGCGGATGACGCCGATCGCGAAGGCGACCGAGGTCAGCAGCACCAGCCCTTCCGGGATCATCGGCACGATCCCGCCGGCGCTGCGGGCGACCGACTCCTTGAAGTCGTTCTCCTTGACGACCAGCTGGCTGATGACGAGCCCGATCGCGGTCGGGATCATCATCCAGGTCACGTACTTCAGGATCGTGGAGATGCCGCTGCGCAGCTCGGACTGGACGAGGGTGAAGCGGGACGCCTCCTCGGCGAGCTGGGCCGCGTACGCCTCGCGCCCGACCTTCGTGGCGGTGAACGCCCCGCCGCCCGCGACGACGAAGCTGCCCGACATCACCGGGTCGCCCGCGTGTTTGAGCACCGGGTCGGCCTCGCCGGTGAGGAGGGACTCGTCGATCTCCAGGTTGTCGGCCTCGCCGACCGTGCCGTCCACCACGACCTTGTCGCCGGGACCGAGCTCGATCAGGTCGCCGAGCACGATCGCGGAGGTGGAGATCTCGGCGGCGGTGCCGTCGCGCCGCACGGTGGGTTTCGCCTCACCGATGACGGCGAGCCCGTCCAGGGTCTTCTTGGCCCGCCACTCCTGGACGATCCCGATGCCGGTGTTGGCGATGATCACGAAGCCGAAGAGGCTGTCCTGGATCGGTGCGACGGCCAGCATGATCGCCCAGAGCACGCCGATGATCAGGTTGAACCGGGTGAAGACGTTGGCGCGGACGATCTCGGTGAGCGAGCGCGAGGAGCGGACGGGTACGTCGTTGACCTCGCCCCGCGCGACCCGTTCGGCCACCTCGGCGGTGGTGAGCCCGCGGGGGTCGTACGCCGGCGGCTCGGCCTCTTCGGAGGGGGAGCGTTCGGGGGTCTGCCCCCCGGAGGAGTCGATTGCCCGCTGCGTCATGGTTCAGACGGTACGGGCGGAATGCCCGGCCAGCCCGGCGAGGCGGGGCTGTGCGGGGGGACCGGGCCGGGGCCCGGTGGAGACGTCAGCCGGCGGTGCCCGGTGCGTCCTGGCCGCCTTCGCCCTTCACGGCGGCGTCCGCGGCCTCGCGGAGGGCGGCGTGGCGCTTGAGGGCCGCGTCCCGGCCACGGACGTACCAGATGCCGATCAGGCCGAGTCCGGCCCCGGCGAGACAGGTCCACACCCACCAGGTGTGGCCGTGGTCGTCGAACCAGCCGTAGAAGGGGAGCTGCACGAGGAAGAGGACGAACCAGAGGATCGTGCCGCCCGTGATGGTGGCGACGACGGGACCCTCAAGGGGCTCGGGCGCCTCGTGCTTCGGTGTCCACTTCTCCATGGGCCCAGTCTATGGGCCGCCCGGTCGGGCACCGCGACGCAGGCCGGGTGGCTGATAAGGACCGTGTACATAAGGGCCTCGATCCCTTGTGGCGCAAGGGTCTACGCGCGGAGATAGCGATCTTCGCCTTATGTATTCATACTTAATCCGTTCGGGAATGGCGCGATTTGTTCGTGTAAAAGTCCAAAGGCGGCCACCTTTCCCCCCACCTTGTTCATGGCTCCTACGTACGTCTGAGGTCATACATGTCCCGCTCGGCCACCGCAGAGGTCGACCCCAGCCCGCCCCAGGGCGGGCTCGACCGGTACTTCAAGATCTCCGAGCGGGGTTCCACGGTCGCCCGTGAGATCCGCGGCGGATTCGCCACGTTCTTCGCGATGGCGTACATCATCGTGCTCAACCCGATCATCCTCGGCAGCGCCAAGGACATGTACGGGCACCAGCTCGACGGCGGGCAGCTGGTCACCGCGACCGTGCTCACCGCCGCGTTCTCCACGCTGCTGATGGGCGTCATCGGCAACGTGCCGATCGCGCTCGCCGCCGGTCTCGGCGTCAACACCGTCGTCGCCCTCCAGCTCGCCCCGCGCATGAGCTGGGCGGACGCGATGGGCATGGTCGTCCTCGCGGGCATCGTCGTGATGCTGCTCGTCGCCACCGGGCTCCGGGAGCGGGTGATGAACGCCGTGCCCACCTCGCTCCGCAAGGGCATCTCGATGGGTATCGGGCTCTTCGTCCTGCTCGTCGGCCTGGTCGACTCCGGGTTCGTCTCCCGCATCCCCGACATCGCCCAGACCACCGTCCCGCTCCAGCTCGGCAGCGGCGGTCACCTGCACGGCTGGCCGGTCTTCGTCTTCGTGCTCGGCGTGCTGCTCACCCTCGGGCTCATCGTCCGCAAGGTGCCGGGCGCCATCCTGATCTCGATCGTCGCCATGACGATCCTCGCGCTGATCATCAACGCGGCCGTGGACCTGCCGGCCGGCGCCTGGGGCCTCACCGTCCCGGAGTGGCCGGGCAACCCGGTCGCCTCGCCCGACTTCGGACTGCTCGGGGACTTCAGCCTCTTCGGCGGATTCTCCAAGGTCGGCGTGCTGACCGGCATCCTCTTCGTCTTCACCGTGCTGCTGTCCTGCTTCTTCGACGCGATGGGCACCATCCTCGGCGTCGGCGACGAGGCCAAGCTGACCGACAAGAACGGCAACTTCCCCGGCATCAACAAGGTGCTGTTCGTCGACGGCATCGCCGTCGCCGCCGGTGGCGCCTCCTCCTCCTCGGCCTCCACCTGCTTCGTGGAGTCCACCGCGGGCGTCGGCGAAGGCGCGCGCACCGGCCTCGCGAGCGTGGTCAGCGGCCTGCTCTTCACGGTGGCGCTCTTCCTGACACCGCTGGCGACCATGGTCCCCTCGCAGGCGGCCACCCCGGCGCTGGTCGCGGTCGGGTTCCTGATCGTCGCGAGCTCGGTGCGGGGGGTCGACTGGAGCGACTTCACCCTCGCCATCCCGGCGTTCCTCGCCATGGTGATGATGCCGTTCACCTACTCCATCACCAACGGCATCGGCATCGGCTTCGTCGCCTTCAGCGCGATGCGGCTGGCGGCCGGCCGGGGCCGTGAGGTGCCGGTGGCCATGTACGTGGTGTCGGTCGTGTTCGTCTTCTACTACGCGATGCCGGCCCTCGGCCTCACCTGATCCAGCCCGCGGGACCGCCCGACCACGCGGCCCGGCGCCCCTCCTCCCCCAGGGGGGGGGGCGCGGGCGCCGGTCACGTGATCCGGTCCACCGGCCCCGGCTCGGCCTGGGGCCCGTAGAACTTCTCCGTCTCGTCGACCGCCGACTTGAAGCGCTCGTCGAAGTCGTCGCGAATGAGCGTCCGGACCACATAGTCCTGGACGCTCATTCCGCGTTTTGCGGCGTGCTGCCGGAGCCGGTCGAGCAGCTCACCGTCGATCCGCAGACTGAGTACTGTCGATCCCATGCCGAGAAGGGTCGCCGCCCCGGCGCGTTCCAGGTGTGACTTTCCGCGCTCGACTCACTCGTTCGAGTGAGCGTTTTCTCGCGCGTACCACCGATTGGTCTTTAGTTAAAGTAATGAGTTACGCTAAGGACCATGCCTGACCTGATCCACGACGGCGACAGTGCCGCCGCCGTGAGCTCCCTCCGCTCCGCCGTGATGCTGCTCGGCCGACGCCTCAAGCACCAGCGCGTCGACGAGTCGCTGAGCCCCACCGAGATGTCGGTGCTCGGCACCCTCGCCCGATGCGGTTCGGCCACCCCCGGTGAGCTGGCCCGCAAGGAGCACGTCCAGCCCCCGTCGATGACCCGCATCGTCGCGCTGCTGGAGGCCAAGGGACTGGTCAGCCTCGAACCGCACCCCGATGACCGTCGCCAGAAGAGGGTCAGCCAGACCGAGCAGGCCGAGGCCATGCTCAGTGAGAGCCGCACGAAGCGGAACGCCTGGCTGGCCGGACTCGCCGAGGGCCTGGACGAGGACGAGTGGGAGAAGCTCAGGGTCGCCGCACCCGTGCTCGAAAAGCTCGCCCACCTGTGACACCCCCGGGCCGGCCGGACCACAGCCGCCGCTCCCGGTGTCGCCGTTCCCTCGTCACCTGCCACTTTCACCCACGCCGAGGAGGCGAACCCTTTTGAGTACGGGATCCGGAGCAGACTCCGCCCCCGCACCGACCGCTCCCTACGACAGCACGACCGGCGGGACCTTCTCGTCGCTGAAGATCCGCAACTACCGCCTGTTCGCCACGGGCGCCGTGATCTCCAACACCGGTACCTGGATGTCCCGCATCACGCAGGACTGGCTGGTCCTCAGCCTCACCGGGTCCGCCGCGGCCGTGGGTATCACCACGGCCCTCCAGTTCCTCCCCATGCTGCTCTTCGGCCTGTACGGCGGCGTGGTCGCCGACCGCTTCCCGAAGCGCAAGCTCCTGCTCGTCAGCCAGACCCTGCTCGGCCTGTGCGGCGTGTCCCTGGCCACCCTGACGCTCGCGGGCGTCGTGCAGGTCTGGCACGTCTACCTGATCGCGTTCCTGCTCGGCATGGTCACGGTCGTGGACAACCCGGCCCGCCAGTCGTTCGTGTCCGAGATGGTCGGCCCCAAGCAGCTCCGCAACGCCGTCAGCCTGAACTCCGCCAACTTCCAGTCCGCCCGGCTCATCGGCCCCGCCATCGCGGGTGTCCTGATCACGACGGTCGGCAGTGGCTGGGCCTTCATGTTCAACGGCCTGTCCTTCACGGCACCCCTCGTCGGCCTGCTGATGATGCGCACGAGCGAACTCCACCAGACCGTGATCGTGCCCCGCGCCAAGGGCCAGCTCCGCGAGGGCCTGCGGTACGTGAAGGGGCGGCCGGAGCTGATCTGGCCCATCGCCCTGGTGGGCTTCGTCGGAACCTTCGGATTCAACTTCCCGATCTGGCTCACCGCCTACGCCGACGAGATCTTCCACGGCGGCGCGGGGATGTACTCCTTCTTCAACATCCTGATGGCCTGCGGCTCCCTGATAGGAGCCCTGCTGGCCGCCCGCCGCCGCTCCTCGCGGCTGCGGATGGTTGTCGCGGCGGGCACCCTCTTCGGCCTGCTGGAGGTCGCCGCCTCGCTCTCGCCGACCGTCTGGATCTTCGCGGTCCTGCTGGTGCCGATCGGGATGCTCGGCATGACGACCAACATCAGCGCCAACACCAGCGTGCAGATGGCCGCCGACCCCGCGATGCGCGGCCGGGTGATGAGCCTCTACATGGTGGTCTTCGCCGGCGGTACGCCGGTGGGAGCGCCGATCGTCGGCTGGATCAGCGACACCTACGGCCCGCGGACCGGCTTCGCCGTCGGCGGTGGCATATCGCTCCTCGCGGCCCTGACCATCGGCTTCATGCTGGCCCGTGTCGGGGGCCTGAGGCTGAAGGTGGACCTCCGTCCGGGGCGTCCTCACGTCCGCTTCGTCCCGCGCGAACAGCTGGCGACGGCGGCGTAGACCGAGCGATCGCTGACACCGGTCCGCCCTCCTTCCCGCGCGCGGGGGAAGGAGGGCGGACCGGTTTTCGGGTGCCCGGGAGCGGACGGACGGGCCCGGGCGGGCTCCCGCGCCGGGCGGTCCTGTGGCCGGCGACACGTACGGCCTCCCCGTCATGCGGGCAACTGCGAGACTCGCCCGCATGAGCAGCCAGCAGCACGCCGCGACCGGCCGTCAGAGACTCTTCGTCGCCGTTCTGCCGCCCGCCGGGGCGGTGGCGGAGCTGCGGGCGGCCGTGGTGCCGCTGCGCGCGCTGCCGGGGGCGCGGAGCCTGCGGTGGACCGGGGAGGCGGGGTGGCACTTCACGCTCGCCTTCCTCGGGGAGGTGGACGAGGCGCTGCTGCCGGATCTGTACGCGCGACTGGAGCGCGCCGCCCACCGCAGCGAGCCGTTCCCGCTCCGGGTGCACGGCGGAGGCCGGTTCGACGGGCGGGTGCTGTGGGCGGGGGCGGCGGGCGCGCTGGACGCGCTGCGGCTGCTGGCGGAACGCGCCCACGCCGCCGCCCGCAGGGCGGGGGTCCCGATGGAGGAGCACCGCGCCTACGCGCCCCACCTCACGCTCGCGCGCAGCCGCACCGACGTGGACCTGCACCCGTTCACGGGGGCGCTGGAGGGGTTCGGGGGGACCGCGTGGGAGGTGGACTCGCTGAGCCTGGTCCGCAGCAACCTGCCGGTCTCCGGGGTGCCGGGGGAGCAGCCGCGTTACGAGGTGGTGCGGGCCTGGCCGCTGGGGCGGTGACCGGGGCGCCCGCCGGGGCCCGTGGCCGGAGAGGGCGACGGGGGCGACGGGGGCGGGAACGGGGCGGGTGACCGGGGTGACGGGTGGGGCGGTTAACCTCGTCGGGTGGATCCGAAGACCAGAAACCGCATCATGGCCACCGTTCTCGTGCTGATGTTCGTCGTCGTCGCCGTGGCGGCGGCCGTGGGCAACTGACGACACCGGGTACCCGTCTCCCCGACGGACGAGCGCCCGCCGGGGAGACGTAGACGTACCGGTACCGGCTCAGCCGGTGCGACGGCCGGACTACCAGGCGAAGCTCTCCGGGGACGGGCCCGGGCCCGGGAAGATCTCCTCCAGGGAGGCCAGCACCTCCTCGGACAGCTCCAGCTCCACCGCGCGCAGCGCGGAGTCGAGCTGCTCGCGCGTGCGCGGGCCCGAGATCGGGCCGGTGATGCCCGGGCGCGTCAGCAGCCACGCCAGGCCGACCTCGCCGGGCTCCAGGCCGTGCTTGTCGAGCAGGTCCTCGTACGCCTGGATCTGGGCGCGCACCTTCGGGTCCGCGAGGCCCTCGGCGGAGCGGCCGGTGGTGGACCGGGTGCCGCCGCCGCCCTCGCGCTCCTTGCGGAGCGCGCCGCCCAGCAGACCGCCCTGCAGCGGCGACCAGGGGATGACGCCGAGGCCGTACTCCTGGGCGGCCGGGATGACCTCCATCTCGGCGTCGCGGGCCATCAGGTTGTACAGGCACTGCTCGCTGACCAGGCCGAAGGAGCCGAGACGCTTGGCCGTCTCGTTGGCCTGGGCGATCTTGTAGCCGGCGAAGTTGGACGAGCCCGCGTACAGGATCTTGCCCTGCTGGATCAGTACGTCGATGGCCTGCCAGATCTCCTCGGCCGGGGTGGACCGGTCGACGTGGTGGAACTGGTACAGGTCGATGTGGTCCGTCTGGAGCCGCTTGAGGCTGGCGTCCACGGCACGGCGGATGTTGAGCGCCGAGAGCTTGTCGTGGTTGGGCCACGCCTCGCCGTCCGGGCCCATGTTGCCGTAGACCTTGGTGGCGAGGACGACCTTGTCGCGACGGTCGCCGCCCTGCGCGAACCAGGTGCCGAGGATTTCCTCGGTGCGCCCCTTGTTCTCGCCCCAGCCGTAGACGTTGGCGGTGTCGAAGAAGTTGACGCCCGCGTCCAGTGCGGCGTCCATGAGCGAGTGACTGTCGGATTCGTTGGTCTGCGGGCCGAAGTTCATCGTCCCGAGGACGAGGCGGCTGACCTTGAGGCCCGTGCGTCCGAGCTGCGTGTACTTCATGATTCCCCACCCAACTCCTTCGAGTGCGCTCGAAGCAAGAGGGCACCACCGCCCTTTCACCGCTCGGTGGTTGCCCGTTCGCCGACCGGCCGGCTTCAGCCCTTTACGGTGCCGTTCGTGTGGCCGGTGACGCCGGTGACGGGTTTGCCCGCGAACCTGTCGATGGCTTCGAGTTCGGCGCGGGAGGTCGCTGCGCCGCCCAGGTGGCCGGCGTCCGCGATGACGGTCAGCTCCGCGTCCGGCCAGGCGCGGGCCAGCTCCCACGCGGTCGTCAGCGGGGCGCCGAGGTCGAAGCGGCCGTGGATGAGCGCCCCCGGGATGCCCGCGAGCCGTCCCGCGTCCCGGATCAACTGACCGTCCTCCAGCCAGGCCGCGTGCGCGAAGTAGTGCGAGCAGATGCGGACGAACGCCAGCCGGTCGCGGGACGGCCTGCCGGTGTACGCGGGCGGTTGTCCCTCCTCCGACAGCACGGCGTCCTCCCAGGCGCACCAGTCGTCCGCGGCCCGCTCCCGTACGGCGGGGTCGGCGCTCTCCATCCGCCGGGCGTACGCCGTGACCAGCTCGGCGGCCGACGGCCGGGGGGCCGTCACCTCCGGGACACCTGCGCGGAAACGGTCCCACGCCTCCGGGAAGATCTGGCCCGCACCCCGGTAGAGCCAGTCGATCTCGCTGGGACGGGTCGTGGTGACACCCGAGATCACCAGCTCCGTGACGCGCTCCGGGTGCGCCTCGGCGTACGCGAGGGAGAGCGTCGACCCCCAGGACCAGCCGAACAGCAGCCAGGCGTCGATGCCGAGGTGGGTGCGGAGCTTCTCCATGTCGGCGATCAGGTGGGCGGTGGTGTTGCGCCCCATGCCGGTCTCCGGGTCGGCGGCGTGCGGGAGGGAGCGCCCGCAACCGCGCTGGTCGAAGAGGACCACCCGGTACAGGTCCGGGTCGAAGTACCGCCGCGGCCAGGGCTTGCAGCCGGAACCGGGGCCGCCGTGCACGACGAGCGCGGGCTTCCCCGCCGGGTTGCCGCACACCTCCCAGTACACGCGGTCGCCGTCGCCGACGTCGAGCATGCCGTGGTCGTACGGCTCGACGGGCGGGTAACTCGCGTCGGGTTCACGGTGCACGAGGCTTCCTCTCGGGTCCTTCTCGGGGCCTGCCCGGGGTTCTTCCCGGGGTTCTTCCCGGGGTCCTTCCCGGGGTTCTTTCGGGGGTTCTTTCGGGGGGTGGGGAAACGATCAGCCTAGTCGGGCTCGCCTCGGGCTCCGGGCGTACGCTCGACGGCGTGAACGCCGTGCCCAGGAACCTCGCCGTACTCGCCGACGCCCTCGCCCAGGCGGGCCCGGAGGGCCGGGGCGCGCTCTGGCAACTCGCCGAACAGGGGCGGGAGCTGGACGCCAATCTGGTGCGGCTGCCGCCGGACGCGGAGGTCGGCGAGCACCGGGAGAACACCCTCGACGTGCTCCTCGTCGTCCTCGCGGGCAGCGGCACGATCGGCACCGGCACCACCGCGCTGCCACTCGCCCCGACCACCGTCACCTGGCTGCCCCGCACCTCGCGCCGCTCCGTACAGGCCGGGCCCGAGGGGCTCGCGTACCTCACCGTCCACCGCCGCCGCCCCGGCCTGACGATCGGCTCCGCACCGCCCCGGGCCCGGGTGCCGGAGGCCGAGGGCGGCGAGGCGCCGTGCGCGCTGGACCGGGTCTGCCCGGAGTGCGGGCGCCTCGCGGAGGGGCGGGCGCCGAAGTTCTGCGCGGAGTGCGGGGAGCGTCTGGGCGGGCGGTGAGCGACGGGGCTTCCACCGTCAGGGGCGTCCACCGTCCGGGGCGGCCACCGTCCGGGGCGGCCACCGTCCGAGGCGGCCACCGTCCGAGGCGGCCACCGTCCCGGGCGGCCGGGGCGGCCGGGGCTCTTCGACGGGGAGGCTCAGTAGCCCTCGCACTCGGTCATCTTCGGCCGGTTCGGTGCGGACTCGTTGGCCATCAGCGGGGCCAGGTGCTCGGTGTACAGGTCCTCCCACTCCTGGCCGTTCACGATCTCCCGCAGCGCCGCGCACACCTCCTTCTTCAGCTCCGGCTCGCCCGGCACCATCGCCACGCCGTACCCCTCGGCGCCGCCCGCGTTGCTGATCTGCTGGAGCTTCTGCGGGTCCTGCCCGACGTACCCGGCGAGGATGATGTCGTCGGTGCTCACGGCGGAGATGCCGCTCCTGTCGTCCAACAGGTAGTCCACGCACAGCTGGTACGAGCTCTGCCGCTTGGTCAGGTTGTACCCGGCGTCCGTCAGCCACTGCTCGTACGTCGAGCCCCGCACCGTACAGATCTGTGCGTCGTCGCTGATCAGGTCGGCGGCGTCGGTGTACGGCCGGGCGGCGTCCTTGCGCACCAGGAAGCTGCGCAGCGCCGTGTAGTACGGCCCCGCGAAGACGATCCCCTGCTCCTTGCGTTCCGGGGTGATGCTGTAACTCGCTATCACCAGATCGACACGCCCCGCCGAGAGCATCGACGCCCGGTTCTCGCTGTTCACCGGCACGAAGCGGATGTCCTCGGCCCGGTAACCCATCCGCTTGGCGATCCGGGTCGCGAGGTCTATGTCGTACCCGGCGTACGAACCGTCCGTCTGCCGCTGGCTCAGGCCGGGCTGATCGTCCTTGACACCGATCTTCAGCTCCGCGTGCGCCTGCTTGTACGTGGGCGCGGGCGCCCCCGCCTTCTCCCAGGCCAGCCAGCCGCCACCGGCCAGCAGCACCGCGCAGCCGGCCGCCGCCGCGCTCAGCACGGCACGCCGGCGGGGGCGGCGGGACGGGACGTCACCGGATGCCCGGCCGCCGTCGTCGGCGCCGTCGTCGCCGGAGCCCCTGCCGCCGCCTTCGCCGCCGCGTGCGTTCTCCGCCGGGCCTCGGAGGGGCTGGTGCCGGCGGTGGGTCGGCTGGTCGATCGGCGGGGGATCGCTGGTGACCGCCATCAGCATCGCCTCGGCAGCCCCGGCGTCCGGCCGGTCATCCGGGTTCTTCCGGAGCAGTGCCCCGATCACGGGGGCGAGCGGGCCCGCGTGCACCATCGCGGGCAGCGGCTGCTCGTACACCGCGATGAAGATCTCGTACGAGCTGAGGCCCGTGAAGGGCGCGTGACCCTCCACCATCTCGAACAGCGTCACCCCCAGCGACCACAGGTCGGACGCCGGGGTACCCGGCTTCGGCAGCGCCTCTCCGCTCCGGTGCACCAGCTCCGGCGCCAGGTACTTCGGAGTGCCGATGATCTCCTGCGACCTGGTCAGCTGGACGGCGCCCTCGAAGGTGGCGATGCCGAAGTCCATCAGCAGCGCACGGCCGTCGGGCCGGAAGAGGACGTTGTGCGGCTTGACGTCCCGGTGCAGCACCCCCGCCTCGTGCACCGCGCGCAGCCCGCGCAGCACTTGGAGGGCGATCCGGGCCGCCTGCGCCACCGGAAGCCGCCGCTGCTCGCGCAACAGGTCCGCCAGGGAACGCGCGTCGAGCAGCTCCATGACGATCCAGACCTGGTTGCCGGCCTCGATCACGTCGTGCACGGCCACCACGTGCTGGTGTCCGATCCGGGCGATGGCCTGCGCCTCGCGCCGCGCGCGCTCGACCCACTGCGCCTGCGTCTCCGGATCGACCGGCCCCCGGTAGAGCAGCCCCTTGACCGCCACCCGCCGCCCGAGTCGCCGGTCCAGCGCCTCCCAGACGACGCCCATCCCGCCACGTCCCAGCTGGCGTTGGAGCTCGTAGCGGTCGGCGATCACCATGTGCGGGTGGAGTTCGGGCTCCGTGTCGTGCCCGCTCGCGAAGGGTGGGGGCGCGTCTCCGGCCGGCCGGTGCGCGTCTCCGGCGGGCCCGTGCCCTTCGCTGAGGGGCCCGTGCGCGTCCCCGAGGAACTCCGGTCCGGTCGGGTCGCCGACGGGCTCCACGACGGACTCGTCCTCTGCGTGCCGCGGCTCGAAACCGTGCGGCGCACGCTGCGGCTCGTGCGGCGGATCGGTGGGCTGCCGGACGCCGGCGGGATCGCCGTCGAAGCCCGTTTCCGGCTCGTCGGCCGTTCCCTCGCTGTGCATGCGACCCCCAGTGCACTACATGGAAGCAACAGGGTAGACGGTCCGTCAGCCCCTGATCGTGTGCACCGACTTGCGGTTATGTCACGCTTCGGAAGGGGGTGGGGTGGGGGCGTCCGCACTCGTCGGCGGGTTCTCAGTCCTCCTTCTGCTCGTCCTGTTCTTCCTGCTTCCGTTCCAGCGTCTCTTCGAGGCGGGCGGTGTCCTCCCCGGTCCACCCGGGCGGCCGGGTCACAGCGGCCCAGGCGGCGACCGGGAGGGTGCCGAACCGGTGCCCGTACCCCACCGGCACCGAGTCGGACGCCGCGAGGTCGCAGGTCACCTGCCAGAACGTGACGACCGGGTACCAGCGCATCCCGGGCGAGACGTCCGGCGCCTTGGGACCCACCAGCCACTGCGGCCGAGACGTCAGCAGATCGGGGGACCACCACGTCACCGGGTCGGACCCGTTCTGGAGGTACACGATCCTGGGCGCGTCCCAGACGGCCCCCGCCGGCCTGCCGAAATCGTCCTCGCGGCGGGCGTACCGCACGGTGCGCCCGTCACGGTAGACCGGCAGCCAGAGCGGAGTGCCTTTGTCGCGGGCCCTGCCGAGCTTCTCCCACATCGGGTTCCGCAGCGTCGGCCCGACCAGCAGCGCGCCGTCGCTGCGCGCGGTCATCCTCGACAGCTCGCCGTCGAACGCGCCCTCGGTTGCGTACGAACCGAGGGACTCGCCGGACACCAGCAGCCGTGGGCGTCCACCCGCGGGCAGCGCCGACCAGTGGTCGTACACGGCGTCGAAGAGCGCGGAACCGGCCACCGCGGCCTCGCTCTCGGTCAGGAACGAGAGCCAGCTCGGAAGGTACGAGTACTGGAGGGCGACCGCCGCGCTGTCCCCGCCGTACATGTACTCCAGCGGCTTGGCGAGGCTCTCGTTGACCCAGCCGCTGCCCGTCGTACCGAACACCACCAGCACCTTCCGGTCGAACGCGCCGGTCCGCTCCAGCTCCCGCACGGCGAGATCCGCGCGGCCCCGCAGGGTCGCCGCCGACTCCAGGCCTACGTACACCCGGACCGGGTCCGTCGCCGGGCCGCCGGTGAACGCGGAGATGTCCGCCCGGGTGGACGCGTGGCCGACGAAGTCGCGGCCGTTCTTCCCCAGCGAGGACCAGCTCTCCAACGAGGACGGGCTGCCCGAGAGCGTCGGCAGCAGCGGACGGGCCACCCCCTTGCTGGTCGACCCGTTCGTCAGGGACGCGCTGCTCTCCACCAGGTTCACCACCCCACGCAGCAGGAAGCCCTGGACCACCCCCACCACCACGACCACCGCCACCGCGGCCGCCACCATCAGCGCCCACGGGCGCGGTACCAGCCGCTCCAGAGGACGCGCCAGTGTCCGCGTACCCAGCCGGACGGACCGGGCCAGCACGAGGAGCAGCGCGCAGAGCAGCAGCGCCACGAACGGCACCAGCGCCCACTGCCACCACACGATCCCCGGCTCCATGCCGACCGCCCGCCGCGCGTCGCCCTGCCAGTGGACGCTGCGCACGGTCACCGCGACGACGGCCGCGAGCCCCAGCGGCAGGAGCATCAGCCATGCCCACCGGACCGTCGCCCCGCCCGGCCGCGCCCCGCAGCGCCGCGCGAACCAGCCGAGGACCGCCCCCACGCCGTAACCGGCCGCCGCGGTGACTCCGGCCGCCAGCGACTGGACGAGCCAGGAGCGGGGGATCAGCGAGGGCGTGAACGAGGCGACGTAGAACAGCACCGCCACGAGCACCCCCGTCCACCCGGGCCGCCGCCGGACCAGAGGACGCCGGACGAGCCGGGAGGCGATCCGGGCGCGGCTTTCGATGTCCCCGTTCGTGCCGTCCCCGTTCGTGCCGTCCCCGTTCGTGCCGTCCCCGTTCGTGCCGTCCCCGTTCGTGTTGCCTTTGTCGGGGCCGGGCTCCCACCGGGTCGATCCGCCATTTTCGGTCATGGGGCCTCCCGGGCGCCTCGGCCGCAGTGGCCCGGCCGCTCCAGAGGCACGCTAGGCGGAACGGTAAGCAGCCACCCGGCGACACCCTGTGACGGTGCGGATCCGCGCGCCGGCGCGGCACCGCGAAGGCCGACCGGCCACGAGTTGCCCGGACGGGGGGCCGCGCCGAGAGTGGTTTTCAGCCGGGTGCCCGTGCCAGCGCGCGACGCGACGCACTACGGACGGGATCACGGCCTACGGATCACGGCTTACCGATCACGGCCTACGGATCACGGCCTACGGAAACGGAGACGGCATGGTCGAGGGGCGGCGGCTTCCCCTGAACTGGGCGATCGCGCTGACCATCGCCATCCTGGTCGTCACCAACCTCGTCAACCACGTCTTCCTCCACGGCTGGGGCCTGGCCGTCTCGCTGGTCGTCACCGCGATCCTGCTGGGTGTCTGGAAGTGGTCCGGCGGCACCTGGCCCGAGGCCGGCCTCGGCCGGGGCACCTGGGCGAAGGGCGCCCGCTGGGCCGCCGTACTGATCGGCCTGGTCGGACTCGTCTACCTGATCGGCGCGCTGCTCCCCGCCACCCGCGACCTCTTCGAGGACCAGCGCAACAGCGGCCTCTCCGGCGCCGACGTCGCCTACCGCATGCTGATCCAGGTCCCCATCGGCACCGTGCTGCTGGAGGAGGTCGCGTTCCGCGGGGTGCTGTACGGGCTCCTCGTACGCGCCCGGGGAACGGTCACCGCCACCGTCGTCTCCTCCGCCCTCTTCGGGATGTGGCACATCCTCCCGTCGCTCCACCTGGCCAGCGACAAACCCGCGCTCTCCGGCCTCTTCGGCACGTCCTCGGCCGGAACCGTGCTCGCGGCGGTCGTCGCCGACATCGGCGCGGTGCTCTTCACCGCGGCCTCCGGAGTCCTCTTCTGCGAGCTGCGCCGCCGCAGCGGCAGCCTGCTCCCCTCGATGGCCCTGCACTGGGCGACCAACGCGCTGGGGTACCTGACGGGGTTCCTGCTGCGGTAATCCCGTTGTGCGGGGTGGTGCGTCCGGGTACGTTCCTCCGGCCCCGTACGTCCGTACGGCCCGCACCCCCGACGGCATACGACGGAGACGACCCGTGTCGCTGCGCATCACCCCGCTCACCGAGCCGGACCACGGCCCTTCGTCGCACCGTCTTGTCTGGCTGGCGGAGGAGGTGCCCGGCGACGGTACCGGCCCGGCGGTCGTCGACCGCCCCGCGTACCCGGTGGGATCGGCCTCCCTGCGGCTCTTCACCGACCCGGGCCGGGCCCACCTCGCCGAACTGGACCTCGCCGTCCACCCGTCCGACCGCCGCGCCGGCATCGGAACCCGTCTGCTGGACGCGGCCCTCGCGGGTGCCCGGGCGGAGGGCCGGACCACGGTGACGGCCCAGGTGGCGATGGCGGGCGGGGCCGAGGACGAGTACGCGTACGGTGCGGCGTTCCTGACCGCCCGCGGCTTCCGGGCGGTCCTCACCCTGACCTTCACCCGCCTGGCGACCGCCGACGTCGATCCGGCCGCACGCACGGCCCTGGCCGAAATCGCCGCAGAGCCGCACCCGGGCTACCGGCTGACCGCCTGGAACGGCACCGTCCCCGACGAACTGGCCGAGACCTTCGCCCGCTCGCGGTGGGCGATGGACGACATGCCGATGGACGAGATGGACCCGGGCGCGGTCGTCTGGGACGTCGACCGGGTACGGGCCGTCGCCCGCGCCGTCGAACAGCGCGGCGAACTCCTGCACACGGTCGCCGCCGTCGACGAGGCGGACGGCACGATCGTCGGCTTCACCGAACTGGTCGTCCCCGGCGACGGCAAGGGCGACGGCCTGCACTACGGCACCGGCGTCCTGCCCGCCCACCGGGGCCGCGGCCTGGCCCGCTGGATGAAGGCCGAGTCGATCCGTACCGCCCTGACCACCCACCCCGGACTCGCCGGCCTGGTCGCCGACACGGCGGACAGCAACACCCCGATGCGCGCGGTGAACGACGCGCTGGGGTATGTGCCTACGCACCGAGCGGTGTACCTACAGCGGGAGTTGGGGGAGGAGCGCGCCAAGTCCGCGTGAGGCGAGGGTGACAGGCTGGTTCGGCGGCACGTCGGTGCCGTCGATGGCGTCTGTGGCCGGACGGTGGTGGAGAGCCTGGCGTGGGATCGGGGGCTGACGGGGTGGCTCCCGGAGTGGTGAACTGGGTCGGGCGAGCATGGGCGTTGAGGTGCATGGGTGGGCGCTATGCCGGTAAGGTCCGAATCGGTGAAGTTGGCCTGGGAGGCAACCTTCGCCGGATGAACCCGCAGGTCAGGAAGAGTGCTCCCCGCGCGTGCGGGGATGGTCCCCTGGCGACCCGAGCCTTTCCTCCGGGAGACAGGTGCTCCCCGCGCGTGCGGGGATGGTCCCCCGGTCGCGGGGGAACCGCCGCTCCCCTGTGCGTGCTCCCCGCGCGTGCGGGGATGGTCCCTGGTGGGTCAGCCAGCACAGGCTGATGAAGGCGTGCTCCCCGCGCGTGCGGGGATGGTCCCTGCGTCAGGACGCTTCATCGAGGAAGTCGAAGGTGCTCCCCGCGCGTGCGGGGATGGTCCCCACGCCGGGAAGATGGCGTCGAACGCCTACGCGTGCTCCCCGCGCGTGCGGGGATGGTCCCAAGGGCCTGTCCCTGGTCCGCATCAACGAGGCGTGCTCCCCGCGCGTGCGGGGATGGTCCCCACACGACCGCGTGAATGTGCGTGTGCCAGCTGTGCTCCCCGCGCGTGCGGGGATGGTCCCTGCCGGGTGTGCCACACCCGCGCGTCCCCCTCGTGCTCCCCGCGCGTGCGGGGATGGTCCCTCCGGCTGGGTGATGATCCGTCGCGTTGAGGCGTGCTCCCCGCGCGTGCGGGGATGGTCCCGGCCATGTCGCGGTGCACGAGTTCGGTGGTCAGTGCTCCCCGCGCGTGCGGGGATGGTCCCGTGCCGCCGGTGGTGGCGCCGGACGTGGTGACCGAGTGCTCCCCGCGCGTGCGGGGATGGTCCCAGGTCGACGCGCTGGTAGTAGTCGGGGAAGACGTGCTCCCCGCGCGTGCGGGGATGGTCCCACGGCGAGGTGCCCCACGGACATGCCGTCGAGGTGCTCCCCGCGCGTGCGGGGATGGTCCCCACGGCCGAGGCGCTCGAAGACGAGTACGCGCGTGCTCCCCGCGCGTGCGGGGATGGTCCCACGACATCGCCGTCCCACCGGCCACCGTCCGTGTGCTCCCCGCGCGTGCGGGGATGGTCCCCGCGCACTTCACCGCGTCCTACGCCCCGCTCGGTGCTCCCCGCGCGTGCGGGGATGGTCCCGGTCCGTCTGGACGTTCAAGGCCGTTGAGGCGGTGCTCCCCGCGCGTGCGGGGATGGTCCCGCGATCAGCAGCAGCATGGGCAGCAGCAGCAGTGCTCCCCGCGTGTGTGGGGATGGCCCCATGACGTCTACATCCAAGGAGCATGGCCCCCATGACGACCAAGCCGACCATCAAGCTTGTACAGGGCGATATCACCGAGCAGCACGCGGACGCCATCGTGAATGCCGCCAACTCCTCGCTCCTGGGCGGTGGTGGGGTGGACGGCGCCATCCACCGTAAGGGCGGCCCCGAGATCCTCGACGCCTGCCGCGACCTGCGTGCTTCGCAGTACGGCAGGGGGCTGCCCACCGGGCAGGCGGTGGCGACGACTGCCGGCCGGTTGCACGCGGACCATGTGATCCACACGGTCGGCCCGGTCTGGACCGAGGAAGAGGACCGGTCGGAGTTGCTGGTGTCCTGCTATCGCGAGTCCCTCCGGGTGGCTGCCGAACTCGGCGCGCACTCCGTCGTGTTCCCGGCGATCTCGACCGGGATCTACGGCTGGCCGATGGACGACGGCGCCCGTCTGGCCCTGCGCACGGTCCACGAGGAGGCCCGACTTCCGGTCGCCGAGGTTCGGTTCGTCCTTTTCGACGAAGGCGCGTACGACTGCTTCGAGCTGGCGCTCGCGGAGTTGGAGCGCCCCTCCTCGTAGACCACACCCGTTACGGGGGAAGGGGCTCCCGCGTCAGGGGTGGCGGGAACCAGTGCCCCTTACGGAGAGGTCTCGGATGTCCCCCTTCGGTGCCCCACCTGCGGAGTGAGGGGTTCGGCGATGGATCCGCGGCGGGCTGCGAGGGGCGAATGCCGCCAAATTTGCGGGGGCGCTTGTGGCCGTCGGGCGGGACATCGTTGAATCTGGTTCGTCCCGCCCTCTCCACGAGCCCTCGTCCACCACGGAGTTGCCCGCCGTCGCGTGCCGACGGGCGCCCGCCCTTCAGGAAGGAAGCCAAGGATGTTGAAGGGCTTCGTGCTCATCGGGCTCTCCGCGACCTGCTTCGGGTTCATGACCGTCTTCGCCACGTTCGCCTACCGTGACGGGCTGACCGTCGTCACGCTGCTCTTCCTCCGCTTCGCCATCGCAGCCACGGTCTTCCTCCCGTACGTGATCCGCCACGCGCGCGGTACCGGCCTTCCGGAGCGGGCGGACCTGCTGAGGCTGGTCGTGCTGGGCGGGGTGATGTACACGGCACAGTCGGCGCTCTACTTCTCGTCGGTCAAGCACATCTCGCCCGCGCTGGCCGCCCTGTTGCTGTACGTGTACCCGGCCCTGGTGGCCACCGTCTCCGCCGCCATGGGCCGGGACAGGCCCTCGCTGGCCATCGTCGGCTCGATACTGGCGTCCTTCGCGGGAGTGTCACTCGTGTTGGGCCGCATCGGGTCGGAGCTGAACGCCGTCGGCGTCCTGCAGGTGCTCGGTGCCGCCGGGGTCTACACCGCTTACATCATGTACGGCGACCGGGTGAGCGGCAGCGTGCACCCCGTGGTGATGACTGGCTGCGTTTCGGCGGCCGCGGCGGTCTCCTTCCTCCTGTATGGGGTGGCCACGGGGGACCTGAGGTTCGACTTCACGTTCCGGGGCTGGCTCTGGGTGCTCGCCCTGGCCCTGGTCTCCACGGTCGTGGCGATTCTCTGCTTCTTCCTCGGGATGACCCTGATCGGGCCGACGCGTGCCTCGATCGGCAGCATGCTGGAGCCCGTGGTGGGCATCGTGGCCAGCGCGGTGCTGCTGAGCAGCGGGCTGACGTGGCTCCAAATTCTGGGAGCCTCGCTGGTCCTGGCCGGTGCCACCGTCGGCGTACTCTCCCGCCGTCCCGCGTCCCCGGGTACGGAGCCCGCGCCACCGCAGCTCTCGCGCGACCACGAGACGGTCCCGCAGTAGCCACAGTCTTCGTGAGACCACGGCGCCCCCTCGGCGCAGACCGCTGCCGTTACGGCGTTCCCGTCGCTCGTCGCCGGAGGACTTCCGCGTCGGCGGCGACGGTCGCGGCGACGGCCAGGCCCATGCCGAGCACCGCGCCGCCCAGGTCCAGCGCCGGGCCGGCGAAGCCGAGCGCGAGGACCACGAGCGCGCCGGCCGCGACCACCACGGTGTGTTCCACGCCGCCGGTTCCGGTCATACGGTGCAGGGCGCCGAGCAGGACGAGGACGATGGCGACCGGTACGGCGACGGCCAGTGAGGCGGTCCGCTCGGGCAGGTGCGCGTGGTGTTCGGTGGCGTTCACGGCCGCTTCCAGCCCGGCGCCGAGGGCGGCCAGCGAGGCGAAGACGCCGTAATGGGCGTACCCCCAGGTCAGGGCGGAACGCAGCGTGGGCAAGCCGATCTCGCCGCCGGTGAAGTACATCCACCACAGGCCGAAGACCAGCAGCAGACCGCCGGTCGCGATCATCAGGACGGGGGCCGACAGACCATGGTCGGAGACGGCGGACTGGACCGCTGTGAGCGAGGCGAGGATGACCTCGCCGAGCACGATGATGGTGAAGAGTCCGTAGCGCTCGGCGATGTGCTCCGGATGCCAACTGGTGTTGTTCCCGTGCGACTCGGCCCATGCGGGTACGGCCAGTTCGACCAGCACGAGCGCCACGAAGGTGGCCACCTGCCACTCGTCGGGCACCCAGAGCCGGGCCACCCAGCCGATCTGCGCCACGCCGATGCCCGTCGCGTACCGCAGAGCGCAGCGGCGGCCCTCCGGGTGCTGCGAGGCGGCCCGGAGCCACTGCGCGATCATCGCGACGCGCATGATGACGTACCCGATGACGACGACGGTGAAGTCCCCGTCCTGGAAGGCTTCGGGCACTCCTGCCGCGAGCACCAGGACGCCTGCCATCTGGAGGAGCGTCACCAGGCGGTACGGCACGTCGTCGGTGTCGTACGCGGAGGCGAACCAGGTGAAGTTCATCCAGGCCCACCAAATGGCGAAGAACACGGCCGCGTACCCGGTCAGCCCGGAGCCCACGTGGTCCTCGGCCAGGGCATGGTGGAGTTGGGCGGCCGCCTGGGAGACCGCGACGACGAAGGTCAGGTCGAAGAGCAGCTCCAGAGGGGTCGACGCCCGGTGCTCCTCGTCCGGGTCCCGGCCCCGCATCGTCCGCAGCAGGGGGACCGTCCGCTCCACCATCGTCGTTGCTCCTGTCGTTCGTCGCGCCCGCGTGGAGGGGCGTGATGCGCTGGTCTGCCGTGGTTCATCCTCGCGCGGCCGTCCTGGGATGCGGCGCGCGGACGCGGCCGGTGCCGGACTGTGCACGGGATGAGCAACAGAGTGCGCTGACGGGCAAGCGGGCAGCGGCCGCGATGGCTTGGGGCGGCGGGGTGGCGGGCGGCCCCTGTGGTGCGGCCCGAGTGGTGTGCCGGTGTACCGGTTCGTGTTCGGGGTGGGGCTGGTCCGGAGGTGCCTGGCGTGATGAACTGGGGCTGGCGTGGGGGTGATTGGTTCGATGGGTGTTATGTCGGAAAGGCCGGACTCGGTGAAGTTGGCCCGGGAGGCTTCCTTCGCCGGATGAACCCGCAGGTCAGGAAGAGTGCTCCCCGCGCGTGCGGGGATGGTCCCGCTCTGACCTGCGGAAACGCGAAAGTTATGTAGTGCTCCCCGCGCGTGCGGGGATGGTCCCGGTCGGATCCGCCCCGTCGCAACGTCCTCACCGTGCTCCCCGCGCGTGCGGGGATGGTCCCCCACGTCGTGGACGAGCGAAAGAGCGTAGATGGTGCTCCCCGCGCGTGCGGGGATGGTCCCTCGCCTGGCGAGCAAGGTTTTTCACTCTTCCGGTGCTCCCCGCGCGTGCGGGGATGGTCCCGGGACACGACGAGCGGGGTGGCGGACGGGGCGGTGCTCCCCGCGCGTGCGGGGATGGTCCCCGGCTGTTGCAGTCGCAGCAGGCGTGGTTGTCGTGCTCCCCGCGCGTGCGGGGATGGTCCCCGGCTGTTGCAGTCGCAGCAGGCGTGGTTGTCGTGCTCCCCGCGCGTGCGGGGATGGTCCCAACAGGGGCGGGGTGGGGAAGAGCGATGTGACGTGCTCCCCGCGCGTGCGGGGATGGTCCCGACCGCGGTCACAAGGAACGTCGGGGTAACGCGTGCTCCCCGCGCGTGCGGGGATGGTCCCGAGGAATACAGCGCGGCGCCACCGGCGATGAGGTGCTCCCCGCGCGTGCGGGGATGGTCCCACGCTCTCGACGGTGCCGTGGGCGATGATCTCGTGCTCCCCGCGCGCGCGGGGATGGTCCCATCGGACGCGTCACATCATGGCGGCTGGCACGGTGCTCCCCGCGCGTGCGGGGATGGTCCTCAGTGCCCACAAGGTTGGCGGGCCACTGCCCAGTGCTCCCCGCGCGTGCGGGGATGGTCCCCGGGCACCGGCCACGCCGGGTAGGTCACACCTGTGCTCCCCGCGCGTGCGGGGATGGTCCCACCCATGGACTCCAGCCCTCTACCGCAGCTTGGTGCTCCCCGCGCGTGCGGGGATGGTCCCGGCAGACCGTGCTGCGAAGCCCAAGCCCCCAGGTGCTCCCCGCGCGTGCGGGGATGGTCCCGTCCTGCCACTCCGGGCGAGCGGTCTGGTCCAGTGCTCCCCGCGCGTGCGGGGATGGTCCCACGACCGCCGCGGTGCGCGCCGCCTGTGAGCAGCGCTCCCCGCGCGTGCGGGGATGGTCCCGCCACGGTGGACATGGATACGACGGGGTCGTAGTGCTCCCCGCGTGCGGGGATGGTCTCTCGTACGCTCCGAACATGTTCCCGTGGTCGCTGTGCTCCCCGCGTGTGCGGGGATGATCCCGCGACGCCTGGCAGGCGGCGGCGAAAGCGATCGTGCTCCCGCACCTGCGGGGATAAGTCCCCGTGCTACGCGCATCGGCGACTCACTCCGTTCCCCGGTTTCCGCTTCCGTCTTCCGCCCGGCGCGCACCAAGGGCACCCCGGCTGGCCGGTCGGGGCATCGGCGGGCGGTTCGAGCGGGCCAACCGGGTTGGCCGGAGCGGGGATCGGGGTGGTGGGACCGTGCGGCGGGAGGTCCGTGGGGGCTGGTCGGGGGCGTGGGGTTGCTGGTTGTAGTGGGTGGGTGTCGCGCCGGTGACCAACAGGCCCTCGGGGCTGGGCAATCTGCCAAGAAATTCTTCGTACAGGTGCGCGTCGAACGTTGACGCGAAACACTGGGGCGGTGATCTCTCCCGATGCCCTCGTGCCCGCCCCGGACATCCGCGCCCACTTCGTCGACCGGCTCAACTCGGCGCTGCGACGACCGGGGATGTGGGGGGACGAGTTGGTACTTCGGATGATGTGCGAGGACCTCCTCTACGTGGAGGGCAGAACCGGGGTGTGGAGCCGGCAGCAGACGTCCTGGGAGGTGTCCGGGGCCTGGTCGGCGAATGGTGCGAAGGGGGCTTTCGCCCGCCATCTGCACAGTGACGGTCCGGCGGACGCGGTGGTCTCGCTCTACGGGGAGTTCGCGCACCGGGCCGGATGGCTCCGGGCGGTACGGGTGCTGGGCGCGGGGGAGTACGCCCGGCTGCGGGCCACGGCCCCCGACTGGGTGAGGGGCGAGGACCGGGGCTGGTCGGACGTGGCGGAGGAGTTCGGGCCGCCCTCGGTGCGGTTCGGCGGATCGAACCCGCGGTACGGGAAGACCCTCGGGTACGTCACCGCCGACCCGGACGACCCTATGGTCTGCTTCCACCTCTGGAACGGCACCCGGCCGGACACGTTGCGCGGCTGGGACACCGAGTACGCGGAGCCGGCACTGCTCGCGGTGCGCGTCGGCGGTGCCGGCAGCTTCCGCGACTCGTTCACCTACACCCCGGAGGGCGAGCGCCGGCGCTCGTGTTATCGGGAGCTCTCCCGCCAACTGGACTGACAGACAAGTCGGGTTGGATCAGGAGGGGGCTGGTCCGGCCAGTGCGGCGCTCGCCAGCAGGGAGAGTTGTGCGCGCTGTTCGTCCGTGAGGTGCGCGGCCAGTGCGTGGATGTGCTGCCCGGCCTCGACGGTTGCCTCGCGGGCCAGTTGATGCCCTTGCTCGGTCAACGCGACCTGTACGGAACGTCGATCGTGCGGCGAAGGCGAGCGGCGCACCAGGCCCCGGCGCTCGGCGCGGTCCACCAGGCCGGTCGCGGAGGACTTGTCGAGTCCGAGGTGCCTGGCGAGTTCCTGCATGCCCGGTTCGCGGTCGCGGAGCACGCCGAACATGCGCAGCTGGACGATCGAGAGATCGTGCCCGGCCGCGACCTTTCCCAGTGCCGCGTGGATGGCGAAGCTCAGCTGTGCCAGCCCGTCCACCAGGCCGAGATCGGTGGGCGCGGTGGGCGTGGCGGGCGGCTCGGGATCGCTCGGCCGGGGCGGGGTGGTGTGCGGCATACGGCCATTGTATTTGACCTAGTACGTGGCGCGAACTAAATTTGGTTGGTGTCACGTACTAAAGCTGCGGCGAGGCGTGCCCCGGAGCAGGAACGGCCGGGAGCGGCCAGGAGCGGCCGTCCCGTCCCCCGGCCCGTAGGAAGACGCCCGGAAGCCGCAGCGAGAAGCCTGTGAAGCAGCCTGAGAAACCCGAAGGAGCCGCCATGCGCGCCGCAGTCGTCAGGTCGTTCGACAGCCCGCCCCGCTACGAGGAGTTTCCGACCCCGGTGCCGGGTGACGGGCAGATCCTCGTGGACGTGCTCGCCTCGGGGTTGCACCCCCGGGTGCGTTCCGGGGCCGACGGCACCCACTACACGAGCGACGGGCGGCTGCCCCTGGTCCCCGGGGTCGACGGGGTGGGGCGGCTGCCCGACGGCCGTCATGTCTACTTCGTCGCCGACGACGACGCGCCCGGGACCCTGGCCGAACGGGCGCTGCTCGACCCGCGCCGGTCGATACCCCTGCCGGAGAACGCCGACCCGGTCACCGTCGCGGCGGCGATGAATCCCGCGATGTCCTCCTGGGTGGCGTTGCGCCGTCGGATCTCCTTCCGGGCCGGCCAGAGTGTGCTGGTCCTCGGTGCGACCGGCAACGCCGGGCAGATGGCCGTCCAGATCGCCCGCCACCTCGGCGCCGAGTCGGTCGTCGCGGCCGGGCGTGACCCGGAGCGCCTGGAGCGGCTGACCGGCCTCGGTGCCACCCGGACCGTCTCCCTGGCCGGAGACCCGGAGGAAGCGGCGGACCGGCTGGGCGAGGCGGCGGCCGACGTGGACGTGGTCATCGACTACACCTGGGGCCGCCCCACCGAACGGGCCATCCCCGCGCTGCTCACCCGCCGGGCCGACCGCAGCGCGGCGCTCGACTGGATCCAGATCGGCTCCACGGCCGGGCCGGACATCACGCTGCCGTCCTTTGTGCTGCGGGCGGCCAACCTGCGGATCCTGGGCAGTGGTCAGGGGTCCCTCACCGCTGCCGGTATCGTCGCCGAACTGCCCTCACTCGTCGAGGAGTTGGTGGCCGGTTCGTTCACCGTCGGCACCCGGGCGGTGCCGCTGTCCGAGGTGGAGGCCGCCTGGACCGAGCCCGCGGACCCGGCCCGGCGCGTGGTGTTCACGCCGTAGGGGTGTCGCGGGCGGTGTGCCCAGTCGGCGGGGGACCTACGGCCCTCAACGGGTCGGCCTCGGGCTTCCGGGGCTTCCGGGGCTTCAGGGGCTTCATGGGCTTACGGGTGGGCGCCCGCTTCGATCAGCAGGACGCCGCCCGCGATCAGGACGATGCCCGCGCCCATCAGCCGGGTGAGCGGTTCGCCGAAGAGGCGGCGGGCGAGGACGGCGGTCAGCGCGACCCCGCAGGCGGACCAGATGCCGTACGCGACACCGATCGCCATGCCGTGGGAGAGCGCCAGCGCGAGGCAGCCGAAGGAGGCGACGTACGCGACCAGGACCGGTGCCAGCCACGCCTTCTTGCGGAAGCCCTCGGAGGCGCGCAGGGCGAGGGTGCCGCTGACCTCGCAGAGGATCGCGCCCATCAGGAAGATCCAGCTCACGGGGTGGTCCCCTCGCGTTCGGGGTCGCCAGCCGCAGCGCTCGTGGCGGCCGCCACCTGTTCCCGGGCGGCCGTGGCGCGTTGAGCGCCGATCTCCACGGTCATGACCCCACCGGCGACCGCCACGATACCCAGGCCCATCAGCCAGGTCAGCGGGTCGCCGAAGAGGAACGCGGCCAGTACGGCGGTGACGGCGACACCGCTCGCGCCCCAGATCCCGTACGCGACACCGATCGGCATGCCCTCGCGCAGCACCAGCGCCAGCATCGTGAACGCGGTGACGTAACCGGCTACCACCAGTACGTACCAGGGTCCGTCGTCGAGGGCGGCGCGCAGGGCGAGCGTCGCGGCGACCTCGGAGGCGATCGCGGCGGCGAGGAACAGCCACTTCCTGGAGCCGCTGGGGGTGCGGTCGTCGCCCGAGCGGCTGTCGCCCGTGCCGTTCGTCGTGTCGCCCGTCACGCGAGGGTCCTTCCCCGGGGTCTGCTCCGGTGCACTCCGGCCCGCCTCCCCGGTCGAGGAGAGGCGGGCCGGAATGCGTACGGTCCGGAAACGTTACTTCGCGGCGAGCCGCTTCTCGTACCCGACGACCCGCACACAGGCGGTCAGACCGAGGATGGCTTCCTCCAGCTCCTCCTGGGTGGGGTAGCTGGGAGCGATCCGGATGACGGAGTCGCTCGGGTCGTCGCCGTACGGGTGGGTGGCACCGGCCGGGGTGAGGACGATACCGGCCGCGCCCGCACGCCGTACGACCTCCTTCGCGCAGCCCTCCTCGACTTCCAGGTTCACGAAGTAGCCGCCCTTGGGCTTCGTCCAGGAGGCGAGGTCCGTACCGCCCAGCTCGGCTTCGAGGATGCGCTGCACGGCCTCGAACTTCGGCTGGAGAGCCGCACGCTGACGGTCCATCAAGTCACGCACACCGTCGGCGTCACGCAGGTACATCGCGTGCCGCAGCTGGTTGACCTTGTCCGGGCCGATCGACCGCTTGGAGTTGTTGGCGAGCAGCCACTTCACGTTGGCCGGGGACGAGCCGAAGAAGGCGACGCCCGCACCGGCCAGGGTGATCTTGGAGGTGGAGCCGAACACGAACACCCGGTCCGCGTTGCCGGCCGCGTCGCACGCGGCGAGCAGGTCGGCGATCTCCACGCGCTCCTCGGTGAGGTGGTGCACCGCGTACGCGTTGTCCCAGAAGATACGGAAGTCGGGGGCGGCGGTCTCCATCGTGGCCAGCCGGGCCACGGTCTCGTCGCTGTAGACGACGCCGTCCGGGTTGCTGTACTTCGGGACGCACCAGATGCCCTTGACGGCCGGGTTCTCCGCGACGAGGCGCTCGACCACGTCCATGTCCGGGCCCGCCTCGGTCATCGGCACGGGGATCATGTCGATGCCGAACCGCTCGCACAGCGCGAAGTGCCGGTCGTAGCCGGGAACGGGGCAGAGGAACGCGATCCGGCCCTGGTCCACCCAGCGCGACTCGGCGCCCGGCAGCACGCTGAGCAGCGCGTGCACCAGGGAGTCGTGCATCAGCTCCAGGCTGGAGTTGCCGGCCGCGAGCAGCTGCGCCACCGGCACCTGGAGCTGCTCGGCGAAGATCTCGCGGAGCTCGGTCAGGCCCTGGAGGCCGCCGTAGTTGCGTACGTCCGTGCCGTCGGCGGCGGTGTGGCGGCCACCCGGCAGGCTCAGCAGGTCCTCGGAGAGATCGAGCTGCGTCGGCGCCGGCTTCCCACGGGTCAGGTCGAGGGAGAGACCGCGGCCGGCCAGCTCCTCGTAGTCCTGCCTGGCGCGGTCGACAAGGGCGCTCAGGTCGCTCGGGGCGCCGGGGGCGCTCAGGGCGTCGGAGCTCAGCTCGGTGGTCACGGTGTGTCCTCTCGCGGGTCCCGCTCGGTGCCGGACGGCACCATGCCGAGGATACAAACCGGCCAGTGGCCCGCTTCTTGCGGTGTTCTCCCCGTACCGGTTCCGCCCTTACCGGCACCATCTTTCGGCGCTTTCCGGCGACGGCCGAGCACGGGGCCGAAGGCGACCGCCGGGATACCGGGGGTGCGGGCGCCGGGGGACTGGCGCCGGGGGTCTGGGGTGCGGGGGCCTGGGGTGCGGGCGTCGGGGTGACGCCCGCACCCCCCCGGCTGGGGACCGGCCTGTTACTCGCCGGCGAACTGCGGGTCCTTCGCCTGGTCGTAGACCTCCTTGCCGGAGGCGTCGAAGGCATGGACGTAGGCGCTCGGGCCCGAGAAGTACCGGCCGGGCTCGGACGTACCGGTGGAGAGGGCCGCGGCGTAGACGAACGCTCCGCCCGCCATGGTGGCCGGGTACTGCTTCGGGTCGTCGCCGTAGCTGACGGTGATCTTGGCGATGCCGGACGTGTAGTGCCCGGCGCCCAGCGTGGCGTACCGCCCCTTGCCGGCCGGTGCGCCGATCGAGTCGAAGTACTCGATCAGATGACCGGCGCCCCACAGGCGATCGTTGATGAACGTGGGCGGGGAGTCCGGGCTGTTGCCCTTGTCGCCCTTCGACTCGCACTGCACGTACTGACCGGCGGAGTCGACGGCGACGACCACGCCGTCCCAGTCCTGCGCGGCGGCGGGAGTGCGGACCGCGATCACCGCGTCGTATCGCGACGCGTCCGATCCCAGGCAGGAGGCGAGGATCTTGGCCACGGACCGCGCGTCGATCGGGGTGGTCGCCGTGCCGGTGATGGTGGCCGCGACCGGCTCGGACGCCACCGGAGCCGACCCGGATCCGCCCGAGACCGATCCGCCCGTCCCGGTTCCGCCCGAGATCGATCCGTCCGTGGTGCCGGCTGAGGCGGATCCGGGGGTCGCGGTTTTGGCGGGCGTGCTCGGAGTCGGTGACGCGGCCGCGCCCGTCGTCGGTATGGCGCCGCCCTTCGCGGGGGTGGCGAGAACCGGTTCGGCGTTCCCCGTCCCGCCGAAGACGGCCACGGCCGTGACGCTCAACGCCGCGACGCCGGTGGCGACGCCGAGCGGTACCCCCCACCTGCGGGTCAGCGAAGCACGGTTGTCCTCGGAGTCGATCTTCATCAGTAGCTCCTCTCGGGTCCGCCGATGGTTCGGCAGATCACGATCGGAAGGAGCCGCAGGAATGCCCTGCTTGTCATTCATCGCGCGACCTCTTCCGCGTTGACGGGGTTCCTCGAACCGAACGACGCCGCAACCCTGTCTCCGCCGACGAGGTCGACCCCCAGTCTCCGCCGCGCCCGGTGCAGCCTGGACTTCACCGTTCCGACGGCCACCCCCAGCGCGGAAGCGGCGGCCTGCTGATCCAGGCCCGACCACACACAGAGCTCGACCACCTCGCGTTCGTGGCGCGGCAGCCGAGCCAGTGCCCGGTGGATCTCGGACATACGACGCTCGTCGTCGACCCGGACGGCTATGCGGTCCGCGTGGTCGCCCACCGGCTCGGCGTGCGAGACGAGCCGGTGCAGCAACGCCTCGGCCCGTCTCAGTCGCCGCCTGGTGTTCGACAGCAGGCGATCGGCGATGCCCAGCAGCCAGGGCAGGGCCGAGTCGCGGTCCAGCACCGTTTCCGATCGCCGGCGCCAGGCGTGCAGGAACACGGTCGACGTGAGGTCCTCAGCCTCGGACCAGTCGGCCGTGCGCCGGAACAGGTGGTTGTAGACGGTTCTCCCGTGGCGGTCGAAGATCCGGCCGAACGCCTCCCGGTCGCCGTCGACGGCCCTCGCCCACAGTTCGCGGTCGGAGATGCCTCCGACCGGTACGGCGGGAGCGGCGTCTTTCAGTTCCATGCCCTGTACGTGTCCGGCACCGGGCCGAAGGTTCCCGCCGGGCCGAAGGTTCCTGCCCGAGCCGAAGGTTCCCGCCGGGCCGAAGGTTCCTGCCCGAGCCGAAGGTTCCCGCCGGGCCGAAGGTTCCTGTCCGAGCCGAAGGTTCCCGCCCGAGCGATGGTTTCAGGCGACGCCGCCGTTGGCGTAGAGCACCTGGCCGTTGATCCACCGCCCGGGGCCGGCCAGGAACGCGACTGCCTCGGCGATGTCCTCGGGGGTGCCGAGGCGCTCCATCGGGGAGAGGCCCGCGATGGTGTCCACGACCTGCTGCGGCTTGCCGTCCAGGAAGAGCGGGGTCGCGGTCGGGCCGGGCGCGACCGCGTTCACCGTTACGTCACGGCCGCGCAGCTCGCGGGCGAGCACCAGGGTCATCGCCTCGACGGCGCCTTTGGTGGCCGCGTAGGCGGCGTACGTGGGCTGCTGGAGGCGGGTCACGGAGGTGGAGAAGTTGATCAGCGCACCGCCGGGCCGAAGCGTACGGGCGGCCAGCTGGGACACCACGAACGTGCCGCGCACATTGGTGCGGTGCATACGGTCGAAGGCGTCGAGGTCGAACTCGGCGACCGGCGCCAGCAACATGATCCCGGCCGTGTTCACCACCACGTCCACACCGCCGTACGCCTGCTCGGCCGCCGCGAAGAGCGCGGCCATCGCGTGCTCGTCCGCGACATCGCCGCTGACCGCGGTGGCCCGCCCGCCGGCCGATTCGACCGCAGCCACGACCTCCTGCGCCCGCGCCTTGTCCCGGCCGTAGTGGACGACCACGGCGGTGCCGTCCGCGGCCAGCCGCTGGGCGACGGCCCGGCCGATGCCGCCGGAAGCGCCGGTGACGATGGCGACGCGGGTGCTCTTGCCGTTGTCGGTGCTGTCGGTGCCGTGGTTCTGGGGCTGGGTGGTGTCGGTCATGGGGATCAGCCTCCCGCTCGCCTGGTTGTCCGCTTGTTCTACGGGCTGTTTATTTTATGGACTGTCCGTCCATAAAAAATGTAGACCGATCGTCCATATACTGCAAGCAGGGAGCCGACGCACCGCCGACATGGCGCACGAAGGACTGAGGGGCGTGGTGATGGCCGAGGAACCGAAGGACTCCGTCAGGCGCGGGCGTGGCCGCCGCCCCGCGACACAGGTGCGGGAGGCCGTACTCGACGCGGCCGGCGCGATGCTCTTCGAATCGGGGCTGGCCGGGATCACCTTCGAGAAGGTGGCGGCCCGCGCCGGTGCGAGCAAGATGACCCTCTACAAATGGTGGCCCTCACCCGGGGCCCTGGCCTTCGAGGCGTACTTCAGCGCGGTGGAGAGCACCCTCGCGTTCGCCGACACCGGAGACATCGAGAGCGACCTCACCGCCCAGCTCCACGCTTTCGTCGGCCTGCTCACCGACGCCCGTACGGGGCAGGTGATCGCCCAACTCGTCGGCGCGGCCCAGTCCGACCCCGCCCTGGCCGCCGCCCTCGCGGAGCACTACACCCACCCGCGCCGGCGCCTCGCGGTCGAGCGCCTCACGCAGGCGCAGGCCCTCGGCCAGATCCACGCCGACGTCGACCCCCAGGTCGTCGTGGACCAGCTCTGGGGCGCCTGCTACCACCGCCTGCTGCTCCCCGACGAGCCGCTCGAGACGGCCTTCGCCGACGCCCTGATCCGTAACCTCCTGCGGGGTATCCGGAGCTGAGGCGGGGGCGGGCCGCTCCACTCCTTCGTAGCCGCTTCCCGTCCTACGTGAGGACCAACCAGCGACGTCCATCGGTGAGTTCGCGGGCCGCGTCTAGGTGCCCGGCGTGGCAGGCGGTCTCGGCGATGACGTGCAGCAGCAGATCCCGCAGCGTATGGAGGTGCGGCTCCCCGAAGGGGTGCCCCGGCCACCAGGTGAGAGGCGTGTCCGCGGAGGGAGCGGACATGATGGCGGCGTCGGCGCGCTCGGCCTCCGTGAGGTAACTGCCGAGGATGTCGGAGGGCGAGGCGTCGGCCGGAACCTGCCAGGCGTCCTCGACGTCGTCCAGCGCCCGGATGACCTCCGCGTCCCCGAGTAACACGGCCCGGAACCAGAATCGCTCGACGTCGAGCGCCAAATGCCGCACCAGCCCCAGGCAACTCCACCCCGAGGGCAACACGGGCCTCCGCAACGCCTCGGCGTCGAGCCCGTCGAGTATCCCGAGCACGTGTTGCCGCTGAGCGCGCAGGCAGGAGAGGAGCGCGCCGATCTCGGGGGTGGGTGCTGAACTCGGCTGTCCCGCAAGCTGATTGGTGCCAGGCGTGGGGGACTGGTTGCCGTGCGCCGCGTCGTCCGTGCTGTCTGCGTCAGCCATGGGGGAGAGCCAAGCATGCGGCACTGACAAGCGGGTGGGGTGAGGTGGTCGCGGGGTTGTTTTCCGGCGGGAGGTGGGGTGGGTGCTGTTGACTTGGTGGTGGCTTGAGCGGGGAGCGGGAGGGTGAAATATCCGACTCGGTGAAGTTGGTCGAATCCGGCGATCCCGCGAGGTAAACCCGCAGGTCAGGAAGAGTGCTCCCCGCGCGTGCGGGGATGGTCCCGAGCAGCCGTCGCGGGACGAGGTGACGGAGCAGTGCTCCCCGCGCGTGCGGGGATGGTCCCCGTCGGGCCTGACGCATCCGCGAATGCCGAGTGTGCTCCCCGCGCGTGCGGGGATGGTCCCGGCCTCCCCGAGGCTCTGCCGTCTCCGCGTGTGTGCTCCCCGCGCGTGCGGGGATGGTCCCGCGCCGGAAATGTCGATCCACGGAGTGCCGACGTGCTCCCCGCGCGTGCGGGGATGGTCCCTGGCCCGGGAGACCGGACTGGAGCCGCCGCGGGTGCTCCCCGCGCGTGCGGGGATGGTCCCAGGCGGGCGTCGAGCAGGATCAGCTTCCCCATGGCGGCTGTGCTCCCCGCGCGTGCGGGGATGGTCCCTGCGTGGCGATCCGGGAGGGGTTGACGAGGAAGTGCTCCCCGCGCGTGCGGGGATGGTCCCAGAAATGAGGACCACCGTGTCCAACGACCCTAGTGCTCCCCGCGCGTGCGGGGATGGTCCCGTGCCGAAGGCGGCGTGGCTGGGCCTTGCCGAGTGCTCCCCGCGCGTGTGGGGATGGTCCCACTCGGCCTGTGCTGCCCCATGGAGAAGACGGGGGCTGCCCGCGTGGGTGAACGGACGGGGTAGTGACCGGGTCCAGGCGGAGGTGGGCGCAGGTCCGTGAGCTAGGTGGTCCCCACCCCAACGAGGTTGACTCCAGGTGCAGAAGCTCCGGTACGGCTACTCGGAGGCGTATGCGACGAACAGTGTCCAAGCGGTGGGGGAGAGTTCCAGAGCATGGGTGTCCACGTTCTTGGAGTCCCGGACGTGGACGGAACTTGTTGAGTGGGCCACCTCTACACAGTCACCGCTCTGGCTTCCGCTGTAGCTGCTCTTGAACCAGTTGAGTTCCGTGCTCATCCCGCTGCCACCTGTTCGATCAGCTTCAACGACTCGTCGGGGTCGAGAGCCTGCGCACGCAGAATGCCATACTTACCGAACAGATCGCCCAACTGCGGTTGCGCATCAATGATGAAGCTCCCGCCCTGCCCTTCGATGTAGGCGAGCTGTTGGCGTTCCTTGGTGTCCAGCAAGGTGAAGGGGCCATCAAGGCCCGCATGAGTCTCCCGGTCTGGGGAAATGACCTGGATCTGAACATGCCGGAGCCGTGCGATCTCGATGATGTGCTCGATCTGCGGCCTGAGGAGGGCGCGTCCACCGATCGGGCGGGTCATCACACTCAATTCGAGGACGAAGCTGATGTCCGGCGCAGGGTTCCGCGACAGGAGCCTCTGTCGTTCCATGCGGGCTTCCAGCCTGCCTTGAATTTCCTCCTCGTCGTAGACCGGTGGGTACGGATTGCTGAGAACGGCGTGTGCGTAATCCCGTGTCTGAAGCAGGCCGGGGATCACGTGAGTTTCGTACTGGTGTCGAGCAAACGCCACCGCTTCTTCCTCGGCGAACGGCTCGAACCATGAGGCCAAATGGCTGAACGCGAGCTTTGAGCCGGCTGCCACCAGTGCGCCTCGTGCACCCAACACATCGTCCGCGCGGGCAACGAAGTCTCCACGCGGCGGGCGTTCTCCTCGCTCCACCATCGCCACCTGAGACTTGGAGAAACCGATCTTCGCGCCGAGGGCTTCCTGCGACAGCCCTGCCTGCTCTCGGTAGAAGCGTAAAAGACTGCCGAACATCGCCGCGTTACTTCCTCCTTGTTCACTGGAGCGCACAGCCTGGTCCCTCCGGTCCACAACGGTGCACAGACCCTCCGCGCCCCTGGTCACGGTACGTGCGGATGACGACGCTTTCCGTATGGAACAGAGAAATTCACTGGACCCGGTGCCCTGGTGGGTACCGCAGCGCGGGCACGCGCTGCGGCATGCGGGCATTCACTTCGACGCGGTCCGAATGATCGGAGTCCTGGGTGAGCAAGTGGCCTATGAGGTGATGCAGTTCACCAACTTCGACGCGGGGCCCATCGTTCGGTCGCGCATCGGGGTTCGGAGTATGTACTTCCTCGTTCCGCCGCTGACCGCGCGTGGATGTAGATGGCCGGCAGGGGCCGAGGCCATGACGCGCCACGGGTCGGGAGTGGCGTTCATCGGGGTGCCCGCACTGGAGGGCTCGACGTGGCCGCTCGACTGGCGTTCCCGGCCGACTGCGCTGACGCCGTTCGTGGATGTGAAGTTGCTCCGTGAGCTGACAGAAGAGGTGGTGACGCGAGAGGCGGGGGCTACAGCGAGTTCCCGCGCGGAGTGAAAGAGGGTCGGCCCATCTGACCTTGGAACGGCGAGACCTGTGGCCTCTATCGCGTCGAGATGGCCAGTGCGGACCGGCACCGGACGTGAGCGGATTGAGCTCGGTGCGGCGGGCCATGGCGCACATGAGGTTGTCCAGGTGCTTGTTTCTTCGGCGGAAGTCGGTTCGGCTGATGTTGACTTGGCGCCAAGGGAGAACGTTGGGCGGAGAGGGTGAAATGCCCGACTCGGTGAAGTTGGTCGAATCCGGCGATTCGGCGAGGTAAACCCGCAGGTCAGGAAGAGTGCTCCCCGCGCGTGCGGGGATGGTCCCCCGGCCCACCGCCGCAACGGTGTCCTCTACAAGTGCTCCCCGCGCGTGCGGGGATGGTCCCTGGCCGGTGAGCGCGAGAGCGTCGACCATCCAGTGCTCCCCGCGCGTGCGGGGATGGTCCCGAGGCGCACATCACGAGCGTCCTCCGCGACCTGTGCTCCCCGCGCGTGCGGGGATGGTCCCTGGTACTTCTTGCCGTCGGCGCCAACGTGGTTGTGCTCCCCGCGCGTGCGGGGATGGTCCCCGCACGTCGAACGCGACCGCGTTGGTCGAGTGGTGCTCCCCGCGCGTGCGGAGATGGTCCCGCAGAAAAGCACACCACCCGGAAAGGGGCGACGTGCTCCCCGCGCATGCGGGGATGGTCCCTGGCCCGGACGGGCGTCGTCGATCTCCTCCAGGTGCTCCCCGCGATTGCGGGGATGGTCCCCCGTGGGCTTCCCGGTAGGCGACGGCAGCGGCGTGCTCCCCGCGCGTGCGGGGATGGTCCCGTGTGGCGGACGCCGCTCACGCTGACCGAGCAGTGCTCCCCGCGCGTGCGGGGATGGCCTCGTTCGGTCTGGGCTGCCCAGGTCCTGCCGGTGCGGCGCGGAGGGGCCGCAGTGCCGGGGTGGGTCGGGCCGGGCAGTGTCGTTAACGAACATGTTCGTGAAGTACTTGTTCGCTACGAACATGTTCGTTACCCTCGTCGTATGACACCAGCCACCCCCGCCTCAGCACCCCGCAGCCGCCGTGAGCGGCCTGCCAAGCCCGCGCTCAGCCATGCGGGCATCGTCGAGGCCGCCGTGCGGATCATGCGGGCCGAAGGGCTCCAGCGCGTGACCATGCGGCGTCTGGCGACGGAGCTGGACACCGGGCCGGCCTCGCTCTACGTCTACTTCGGGAACACGGCCGAGCTGCACGCCGCGATCCTGGAGGAGTACCTCGGGGCGGTCGACCTGAGCCCCGCGAAGAACCCGGGCGCGGTGCGGGAGGACTGGCGGGAGCGGCTCGTCCAGGTGCTGGGGTCCTACACGGGGGTGCTGTTCGAGCACCCGAGCCTGGCGCGTTCCGCGCTCGTGGCCCGGCCCACCGGGGCGAACTACCTGGCCCTCGTGGAGGCGGTCCTCGCCCTGCTGGACGAGGGCGGGGTGCCTCCGGGGCAGGCCGCCTGGGGCGTGGACGTCCTGCTCCAGCTGGCGACCGCCGCCGCTGCCGAGCAGGGCACCCGTTCGGAGACCGACTCCGCCGAGGAGGAGCACGACGCGCTGGTGGGAGCGCTGCGCGCCGCGTCCGCCGACACGTATCCGCGTATCGCCGCGCTCGGCGACGACCTGTTCTCCGGGGCCCCGCCGCAGCGCCTCGGGTGGATGTTCCGGGTGGTCGTCAACGGTGCGCTGACCACCCCGCGCGACCTGATCTGACCCGATCCGACCTGAACCGATCCGGCGCTGTCGCCGGTACGAAGTACGTCGAGAAGGAGCCACGCCATGACGACCACCACTTCATCCACGTCGACCACCCCCACCCCCCACCACCCCATAGCCGTCGTCGGCGGTGGGCTCGGCGGCCTGATGCTCGCCCGGGTCCTGCACGTGCACGGCATCGACGTTCCGGTCTTCGACCTGGACGCCTCGCCGGACGCCCGTAAGCAGGGCGGGATGCTCGACATCCACGAGGAGAGCGGGCAGACGGCGCTGCGCGAGGCGCGGCTGCACGAGGCGTTCCTGGCGAAGGTGCACCCGGGCGGTCAGGCGCTGCGGGTGCTCGACAAGACCGGCTTCGTCCACCGGGAGGAGGAGGACGACGGCTCCGGCGGGCGTCCCGAGATCGACCGGGGCGATCTGCGTGATCTGCTGCTCACCTCACTCCCGGAGGACACCATCCGCTGGAACTCCAAGGTGGTGGCGTGCCGGGCGACGGACGGTGACGGGCAGGGCCGGTACGAGGTGACGCTCGCGGACGGTTCGGCCTTCACCACCGATCTGCTCGTCGGGGCCGACGGCGCTTGGTCGCGGGTCCGGTCGCTGGTGTCCGACGCGGTGCCCGCGTACACCGGGATCTCCTTCGTGGAGGTCGACCTGTTCGACGCGGACACCCGCCACCCCGAGGCCGCGGCGCTGCTCGGCGGGGGGATGTTCTTCGGGCTCGGCGACGGGAAGGCGTTGCTGGGCCACCGTGAGACGGACGGCAGCCTGCACGTCTATGTGGCGCTGCGCACCGACGAAAGCTGGCTGGGAACGGTCGACTTCACCGACACCGGGGCGGCGAAGGCGGCCGTGCTGGAGCACTTCGCGGACTGGGCGCCCAGTCTGCGCGGGCTCATCGCCGAGGCGGACGGGCCGGTGGTGCCCCGGCACATCCACGCACTGCCCGCCGGCCACCGCTGGGCCCGGGTTCCGGGCGTCACGCTGCTCGGGGACGCGGCGCACCTGATGTCGCCGTTCGCCGGGGAGGGCGCGAACCTCGCGCTGATCGACGGGGCGGACCTCGGCCGCTGCCTGGCCGCGCACCCGGGGGACACGGAGTCGGCGCTCGCGGCGTACGAGGAGCTCCTCTTCCCGCGCGCCGAGCGGACGGCGCTGGAGTCCGACGAGGGTCTGGAGGCCATCTTCGCGCCGAACGCCCCGCAGTCGTTGCTGGACATGTTCGCCGGGTTCGGCGGCCCCGACGAGGAGGAGCACCCGGGACAGGGCTGAACCGTCGGGCCCGGTCACGTACGGACGGACCCCTGTACCTCCCGTACGCAACCGGCCCCCCGGCCCCCCGCCCCCCCGCCCCCGGTTGGCGGCCCCGTCCCCTCAGCCCTCCTGGAGCAGCGTCACCATCCGCGCCACCAGGGCGGCCCGTTCGGGCATGCGGGTCACGTCGGTCCACTCGTGGTCGGCGTGCGGGCCTCCGCCCACCGCGCCGAGGCCGTCCAGGGTGGGGGCCCCGGCGGCCGCGCAGAGGTTGCCGTCGGAGATGCCGCCCACGGCTGCCGATCCGGGCCATTCCAGGCCCAGTTCGGCCAGCGCGGTACGGGCCGTCCCCAGCAGGTCCGTGGCGGAGGATTCTTCGAGGGGCGGGCGGTTGGGGCCGCCGGTGATTTCGAAGGGGAGCCGTGCCACGTCGGCGACGATGCGGTGGAGTTCGGCGTCGATGTCCTTCTGCGCCTGGAGGTCGGGGACGCGGACGTCGACGGTCACATGGGCACGGTCGGGGACGGTGTTCTGGGCGGTCCCGGCGCTCGCGACCGTCGGGGTGACGGTGACCCGCTCGTCGTACGCGGCGAGGGATTCCAGCGCGACGATGATCCTGGCCAGGTCGGAGAGAGCGTTGCTGCCCTTGTCGGGTTCCAGGCCGGCGTGGGCGGCGATGCCCTTCACGCGGATGTCGTAGAACGACCAACCCTTGCGCGCGTGCTTCAGCCCACCACCGTCCGCCGCGCCCTCCAGGACCAGTGCCGCGCGGGACGTGCGCGCCCACTCGGTGACGACCGCGCCGCCCGCCGGGGAGCCGATCTCCTCGTCGGCGGTGATCAGGAACGCGACGGCGGGGTCTTCGCCGGTCAGTTCGCGGAGGCGGGCCAGGCCGTAGAGGCCTTGGATCAGGCCGCCCTTCATGTCGAAGACGCCGGGGCCGGTCGCCCGGGTGCCGTCGACCAGGAACGGCCGGCGCTTCAGCGTGCCCTTCGGGAACACGGTGTCGAAGTGGCCCACCAGCATGACGGGCCGCACGTCGGCCGGGCCGAGGCGCCAGAGGAGCCCGCCGGGGCGGCCGTTGCCGGTGTCGTTCGGCAGCACCGTGGGGGCGGTGCCGAGGAGGCGGGTGCCGATGTCGGCCAGGACGTTCCGGCACGCGCCCAGTGCGTCGCCGTCCGAGGAGGGGGATTCGGCCCGTACCAGTCGTTCCAGATCCGTGACCATCGCATCGGTGTCGGCGATGAGGCGGCGCAACAGGTCACGCGGGTCGAGGACTTGGGGTGCGGGCACGGCGGGACTCCTTTGGCGCGGCTTCCGTGGGGATACGCCTCTGCATGATTGCTCTGTCCCGACATGCGAAAGTTTGTGTGACCCGCCAAGTTTTGGAGCTGATCCGCCTTGCCGGACCACAACCCGGAGCATGTGCCGGACCACGACCCGGAGCGTGTGCCGGACCACAACCCGGAGCGCGTGCCCGGCCGCGACCCGGGGCACGTGGGTGCCGTCGCCGGGCCCCCCGACGCAGCCGTCGCCGGAGGCGTGCCCGGGCAGTCCGGTGCCGATGCCCGGTGACCCTGGCCACCGTCGTGGACTGCCTGGGGCCCGGCACCGTCGCCGTATGGGCAGCCCCGCACGGCCTGGGCGTACCGGTCCGCACGCTCACCGTCCACGAGGGCACCCCGGGGCCGGACGCGGCAGCCGGAGCCGATCCGGCGGCCGGACCGCACCCGCAAGCACCCGACCGCCCGAGCGCGGTGCTGCTCGGCATCGGGGCCGGGGGCGAGCCCGGCGGGCTGATCCGGGCGGCGGTCGCGGCCGGGGCGGGCGCGGTGATCGTCAAGGACGGCGGGGACCGCGCGCTGCGGGAGACGAGCGCCCTCGGTACGGAACACGGCGTCGCGGTCCTGGCGCTGGCGGCCGACCAGGACTGGACGGACCTGATCGGACGGCTGCGCGCGCTGCTGGCCGTACGGGTCGGGCCGGGTACGCGGCGGGCCGCGCTGTTCGGGCGCCGACACGACCTGGTGGGCCTCGCCAACTCGCTCTCCCGGCTGGTCAACGGCTCGGTCATGATCTTCACCCCCGGTCAGGAGCTGCTCGCCGCCTCCCGGCTGGGCCCCGGCGACGACGAGATGCGCCGGGCCGCCGTGCTCGACCAGCACGGCCCGGTCGGCTACCGGGCCCGCCTCGTCGAACTCGGCGTCTACCGGCGGCTCTGGTCCGGCCCCGAGGTGGTCGACGTGGCGGCGGTCCCCGAGCTCGGCGCGGGGCGTCGGCTCGCGGCGGCGGTGCGCGCCGGTACGGAGAACCTCGGCTCGATCTGGGTCGCCGAGGGCGCCGAACCGCTCCCAGCGAATGCCGCCGTGCTGCTCGCGGACGCCGCGACGGCCGCCGTGAGCGTGCTGCTCGGCCTCGACCAGGAGGAGGTGGCCCGGCGGCGGCTGGACGAGGAGCTCTTCGGCCGGGCCCTGCTCGGCGACGTCGATCCGCGCCTCGCCGCCTCCCACCTGGCCGTCGACCCGGGGACGCCGGTCACCGTGCTGATCGCGGACCTCTCCGCGCACGGCACCCGGCTCGGCGCCGCCGACCTGTACCGGGCGAAGGAGGAGGCGCTGCGCCACCTCGCCGGTTACCGGTGGCGCGCGCTGGCCACCACCGGCCCCTCCCGGGTCGTCCTCGCACTGGTGGGCCCGGTCGACCGGGACGGGATACGCCGGGCCGCGGACGCGGTCGCCGCCGCGGTGGCCGACGCGGTCGGCGCCAGGCCGCGTACCGGCATCGGGCCGTGCGTACCGCACCTGGGGGAGCTGCCCGCCAGCCGGATGGAGGCGGAGCTGGTGGTACGCGCCCTGGCCCGGCGCGGCGAGGTCCGCAGCGCCTGCCTGGAGGACGTGCGGGGCACCGCGAACCTGCTGGTGCTGGGCGAGGCCGTCACCGCGGACCGGCGGCTCCAGGACGGGCCGGTGCACCGGCTGCGCGCGCACGATCTGCGGCGCGGCACGGCGTACACGCAGACCCTGGCGGCCTATCTCGACGCCTTCGGGGACACCGCGGCCGCCTCCCGGGACCTGAACATCCACGCCAACACGCTGCGTTACCGCATGGGCCGGATACGTGAGCTCACCGGGCTCGACCTGGCCGATCCCTACGAGCGGCTGAACGCAGCCGTACAGCTCTTCGCCCTCGGGGCGAACGCTTTTGTCGCGGAGCACGAGAGAACGCCGAAAACCTCTTCGCCGTCCACAAACCGTGGGAGTACGCCCAGTTTGCACACTGCTGACCACGATCCGACGACAGGTTCCGGGTCGTGATCGACCGGTATCCGCGTGGAGGTGGAAGATGACAGAGGGCAAGAGCTCCCGGGTTCGCTCAGCCAAGCGAGTGGCCACGGCCGCCGTCGCCGTGCTTTTCATGACCTGGCTGATCGATTACATCGACCGGCTTGTGATCACCCTTGCCCTGCCCGACATCGGTGAGGAGTTCGGCCTCGGCACCACCATGCAGGGCCTGATCCTCACGGCCTTCTTCATCACCTACGCGGCGATGCAGATCCCCGGCGGCATCCTCGCCGATACCAAGGGCGCCCGCCGCGCGATGCTGATCGCGGCCGGCGGCTGGACGGTCTTCACCGCCGCGAGCGGGATCGCCATCGGCCTCACGACCATGATCGTGATCCGCGCGGTCTTCGGCATCTTCCAGGGCATGTACCCGGCCGCCTCCATGAAGGCCCTGAGTGAACGCACCACCCCGGCGCAGCGGCTGACGGCGAACGGCATCATGTCCGCGTCCAACCCGCTGGGTTCCGCGATCGCCCCGATCGTCGCCGCGCCGCTCATCGTGGCCTTCGGCTGGCGCGGGGCGTTCTGGTCGGTGTCCGTACTCGGCCTGCTCATCGTGATCGTGCTGTGGAAGGGCATGCCGAAGCCGCTGACCACCGAGGAGCTCGCCGCCGCGACCGGGCAGGCGACCACCCCGCAGCCGGTCGCCCAGGTGTCGCTGCGCCAGGCGATGGGCCTGCTGAAGTCCTCGATGATGTGGCGCTTCGCCCTGATGATGTGCGGGTTCAACATCATCGGCTGGGGGCTGGTGTCCTGGGTGCCGTCCTACCTCCGCGAGAACAAGGACGTCTCGCTCACCGGCGTGGGCCTGCTCTCCGGCGTCCCGTGGGTCGCCGCGGCGATCAGCATGATGATCGGCGGCTACCTCTTCGACCGCTTCCTCAAGGGCAACCACCGCCGGGTGGTCATCCCCGTCATGGTGGTGCTGGGCGGGCTGCTGGTGATGATGGTGCGCGCCGGGTCCGCGGGCGAGTTCATCGCCTGGGAGACGTGCGCGACCCTCGTGATGTACCTGGCGTACATGCAGATCTTCGGCCTGCCGCTGCGCATGCTGCCCCCGGAGTACGCGGGTGTCGGCGGCGGCATGGTGAACTTCGGCGGCCAGCTCGCCGGTGCCATCTCCCCGTTCGTGATGGGCTTCCTCGCGGAGCACTTCTCGTACGGTGTGGCCTTCTCCTTCCTCGGTACGGGCTGTGTCCTGGCGATCGTCGGCGCGCTGGTCACCCCGCAGACCCCGGAGGCGTTCCGGGCCGGCCTCGGCCGCCACCTGGACCTGTCGGAGTCCGCCCCGAAGGCCGCACCGGAGCCCGTCGCGGTGAGTGCCGCGTGACGGCGCCCGTACCCGTCGCGCGGCTCAAGGAGCGGGCGCGGGCGGCGATCGAGGGGTACCGGGAGCGGTTGCTCGACCTCAGCGAGGACCTCCAGCGCCACCCGGAGACCGGGTTCCGCGAGCACCGGGCCGCCGCGACGGTGGCCGGGTGGTTCACGGAGCTGGGGCTCCCCTTCGAGAGCGGCCTCTCCCTCACCGGGGTGAAGGCGCGGATGTCCGGGCGAGCGAAGGGCCCCACCGTCGCCGTGCTCGGCGAACTGGACGCCCTCGTCCTGCCCCGCCACCCGCTCGCCGACCCGGAGACCGGGGCGGCCCACGCCTGCGGCCACCACGCCCAGGTGGCGTCGATGATCGGCGCCGCGATCGGCCTGGCCGCCGTACGCCGGCACCTCGACGGGGACGTGGCGTTCCTCGCCGTACCGGCCGAGGAGAGCGTGGAGCTGGAGTGGCGCCGCGAACGGGTACGGGCCGGTGAACTGACCCACCTGGTCGGCAAGGCCGACCTGCTGGCGCGGGGCGCCTTCGACGATGTGGACATGGCGATGCTCGTCCACACGTCGGGGCAGCCCGCCCGGCTCAGCGTCGGGGACAGCCACAACGGCTCGGTGGTGAAGTGGATCGTCTTCACCGGCCGTGCCAGCCACGCCGGTTCGTCCCCGTGGCACGGGGTGAACGCGCTGAAGGCGGCGATGCTGGCGATCGGCGCGATCGACGCCCAGCGGGACACCTTCCGCGACGAGGACGCGGTACGCGTCAACGCCGTGCTGGCGCACGGCGGCGACGCGCCCACCGCCGTACCGGACCGCGCCGAACTCGAAGTGGTGATCCGGGCCCGCACCCCGGACGCCCTGCGCGGCGCCTGCGCCGTCGTCGACCGGGCCGCCCGGGCGGGCGCGGTGGCGCTGGGCGCCCGCGTGAGCGTGGAGACCACCCTCAACTACCTTCCGCACCATCAGGACGAGTCGTTGGTGGCGCTGGCCAGGGCCAACGGCGCCGCGCTCTTCGGCCCGGACGCGGTGGTCCCCGGGCGGCACCTCGGCGCCTCCACCGACATGGGGGACCTCGGCGCGGTCATGCCGGTGCTGCACCCGTTCACGGGGGCCGCCACCGGCGACGCGCACAGCGTCGACTACGTCGTCACCGACCATGTCCTCGCCGCCCTGGAACCGGCCGTGCTGATGGCCTGGTGCGTCATCGACCTGCTGGCCGACGGCGCCGCCGGGGCGCGCGACACCCTCGCCCGGCGTGCGTCCCGTGGCGGCGCGGAGCCGGACGAGCGGTCCGCCGCCGACCGGTACGCCGGCCTGCGGGCCGGATTCGACGGCCTGACCCACTACGACGGAACCCACGACGACACGACCCACGACACGGCGCGTGGGACAGAAGGAGAACTGTGAGCACCCCCGAGAGCACCCCCGCGCGGAACGAGCCCAGGATCGCGCTGGTCACCGGAGCGGCCGGAGGGATCGGGGCGGCCGTCGCGCGGCGGCTGAGCAAGGACGGCGTCAAGGTGATCCTCGCGGACCTCCGCGCCGACCGCCTCGCCCCGCTCGTCGCCGAGAGCGCCGGCCCGTTCGCCGCACTGGAGGTCGACCTCACCGACCGCGCCTCGCTGCCGGACTTCGTGGACCGCGCCCGGCAGGTGTTCGGCGGCCTGGACATCCTGGTCAACGCGGCCGGCCTCTACCCGAGCGCACCGATCCTGGAGATGCGCGACGACCAGTGGGACCAGGTCATGGACGTCAACCTGTCCGCGGTCTTCTCCCTCTCACGGGCCTTCGCCCGGAGTCTGGTGGACGCGGGCCACGGCGGCCACATCGTCAACATCAGCTCAGGCGCCTCCGCCCGCGCCCGCCGCGGCGCCGCGCACTACTGCACCTCCAAGGCAGGCCTGGACATGCTCACCAAGGCGTTCGCCCTGGAGCTCGCCGAGCACAGCATCCACGTCAACGCCGTCTCCCCGGGCTTCATCGAGGTCGACAGCGAGGTGAACCCGCTCGGTGAGGAGTACGTCCGCAAGATCCGCGGCGGCCAGCCCTGGCCCCGCGCCGGTGTCCCCGAGGACATCGCCGGTGCGGTCTCCTTCCTCTGCGGCCCCGACGCCGCGTGGATGACCGGCGCATCCCTCTCCGTGGACGGCGGTGCGGGCACCGGTAACGCCGCGCTGCCGCTGAGCTGAACGGAGGGACGACACCCATGACTTCGGAAACCACACCGGCTTCGGAGACCACGCAGGCTTCGGGAACCACGCCGGCTTCGGGAACCACGCCGGCTTCGGAGACCACACCGGCTTCTCGGTCCGCGCGGAGCGGATACGTCTGCGTCACCTTCGACTTCGACGCGATCTCCTCCTGGATGGCGCGGGGCATGCTGACCGCGACCCCGCTCTCCCGCGGCGAGTTCGCCGCCGTCGCCGTACCCCGGCTGCTGCACATCCTGGAGTCCCGGGGTATCCCCGCGACCTGGTTCGTACCCGGGCACACCGCCCTCACGTACCCCGAGCTGACCCGTGAGCTCATCGCCCGGGGCCACGAGGTGGCGGTCCACGGGCACGCCCACGAGAACGTCGCCGCCCTGGACCCCGAGGCCGAACGCGCCGTGCTGCAGAGGTCGTTGGATGCCCTTGAGGAGGTCACCGGGACGCTGCCACGCGGCTTCCGGGCGCCCGCCTGGGACCTGTCCGACGCCTCCGTCGAGCTGCTCGTGGAACACGGACTGCGCTACGACAGCAGCCTGATGGGCCACGACTACGCCCCGTACCCCTGCCGCACCCCGGACGTCCCGCACGACTCCGGCGTCCGCTGGGGCGAGCCCGCCGGACTGCTGGAGATCCCGGTCGCCTGGTCCCTGGACGACTTCCCGTACCTGGAGTTCCTGCGGACCGCGTCCGGCCTGATGCCCGGACTCCGCGACCCGCGCGAGATGTTCGCGAGCTGGACCGCCGATCTCGACTACATGGTGCGGGACTTCAAGGACGGCGTCCTCACGGTGACCATGCACCCCGAGGTCATCGGCCGCGGCCACCGACTCCTTGCCCTGGAACACTGGCTCGACGAAGTCGCCTCGCGCGGCGTCGAGTTCGTCACCTGCGAACAGGTCACCGATCTGGTCGCGGCAGGTGCGGATCTGGGGCAGTACCGGCCGGTCTGACCGGCCCGCCGTACCGGAACGCCCTACCGGTCAGGGGGAGGGCGGGACAGTACGCGCACACACGACGGTCCCCCGGGCGGGCTGCCCGGAGGACCGTCGTGCCGTGGTCACTTCCGGTGGCCGGTCACCCGGGCGACCCAGGCGATGAAGTCGGCGGCGTCGGTGTTGGAGCCGTGCCCCTGGTCCCAGTACATCAGCGAGTTCACATCGTCGCCGAGGCCGTGCAGGGTCGCGGCGAGGTTGCCGACGACGGTCAGCGCGGTGTCGGTGTCCTTGGTGCCCACGCGTATCCACCAGTGCTTGGAACGGCCGGGGTTGTGGCGCGCCAGGTGGTACATCGGGTTCATCAGGTCCAGCAGGGCCGGGATGTCGCTGTCCACGCGGCCGGCGGTGAGCCCGGTGGTGTCGTGGCGCTGCCCGTACGCGGTGAAGTGGCGGGCCTCGGTCGTGCCGGTGCCGAACTCGTTGTTCTCGCCGCCGGACAGGTCGAACGTGTCGAAGGCCGGGGCGGTCTTCTTCCGCGCTCCCACGTGGGCGAGGTAGTCCGCCCAGGTGAAGGCCGCCCGGCCGTTCTTCCACGTGATGAAGGGGTTGGCCGACAGGTACGCCGAACGGTCCGCCTCGGCAAGGCCCTTGAGGTGGGTGGTCGCGGCGGGCCGGACGTAGGTCTCCAGCAGGTACTCGTCATAGTTGCGCGCGGTGAGCGGGCCGAACCCGTTCAGGCCCTTCAGGCGCAAGGAGGCCTGGTATTCGGCGAACTGGGCCCGCAGCTCCTTGGACGCGGACTGGTCGAGCGTGCCGCTCTGCGGGGTGTTGGCGCCCCAGTTCCACTCGTACGCGCCGTCGGCGTGCTCCAGGTCGGTGATCGGGCACCAGTCGCCGCTGGCGAAGACCGCGTCGCTCGCCTCGGCCGCACCCAACTCTTCGAGGTACGGGGTGTAGAGCGAGCTGTCTCCGGAAGCGCCGAGGAGCGCCGAGAGCGCGCCGCCCGCACTGGTGCCGGTGGAAACGATGCGGCGGGTGTCGCCGGGGACGCGGCCCTGGTTGGAACGGACGTACCGGACGGCCGCCTTGAGGTCCACGATCGCGGCGGGGGCGGTGCCGTAGTACGTACCGCTCGCGTCGGTGAGGGTACGGCCCCGGCAGCCCGGCTCCACGACGACGTACCCGGCCGCCAGGCCCAGCTTGGGCAGGCTGACCATCTGGCCCATGCCGTTCAGCATGTCGTTCGAGCCGGAGGGCGCTTCGGCGGTGCCGGTGCCGGTTGTCGGGGTGACGGTGCCTGCTCCCGTACCCGTCCCGGCCGGGGGAGCGCCCGTCCCGCCGCCCATTCCGCCGAGGTCGCCCATCTCCATCGCGGCCTCACCGACGCCGGCGGCGGTGGCCACGCTCGCGGGGAAATAGCCGCCCACGGAATTGGAGAAGAGAATCGGCGCGTTCGTCGCATCGACGGCCTTGCCGTCGATCCTGACGGGAACGCTGACCACCAGGCTCTGGTGCTCGGCGTCGACCGGTGCGGAGACGTAGGTGATCGCCTTCCAGAAGTGGTAGGTCACCTCCTTGTCGCCGGCGTCGGTCGTGATGGTCGTCGTCAGTTCGGTGTACGCGCTCGGGTCGAAGATCAGGGCCCCCGAATTTCCCGGCTTCCCCGCATTCCGAGAGGAGCTGCGGCTTTCCGCCTGGGCGTTCGCGGCGAATCCCCCGACGGCTGCCGCTCCCGCGACCGACCCGAGGCCCACGACGACGGTCCTGCGTTTCACTGCCCTGTGCTTCACGGATTTCTCCTTTTACGGCAGCCGGAACTGCCGTGCGTGCAACGATCGCTTGCAACTGCCGCGTGTGCCGGACGACTACGCGGGTGCATTGCCTCTGCGCTTTCGAACCTATGTCATCGTCCAGTAAATCTTCAACAATCCTGTTGACTCTGCTCCGAGATGCACAGGTGAAAGAATGGGAATGCACAGGAATGAATATGAGAATTTCCTGAGTGAAATCCGGGATTCCTGAGAATTTCTCAGAATTTCCGCGGGAAGGTGTTCCGGTCGACATCCCTGTGGTGGGCGCGGCAGTGGGGCATCGGCGAGGCCCGAGGCGACCGCTGGAGGGAGGAGGGAGAGGCGGAAGAGGGTGTACCCACCTCTTTCCACTCTCAACATATAGCGCATGGGGGGCCTTGCGGCAAGGCCCCCTCGGTGGCGCACAATCGGCGGCCGACCTCGGAATTCCGTGCGTCGTGCCCCCCACCCCGGAGCCGCCCGCATGCCCTCCCAGCCCACCCCGACCCCCCTGGGCACAGCCCCGGCCACCATCGCGTTCGCGCTGCCCGACCGCCTCGCCGCGAAGGCCGACCCCCGGCTGATCGCCCGCGACGAGGAGCACTTCGCCGCCGTCGCGCGGGCCCTGGAGGAGTCGATCGCCGAGCTGACCGCACAGCTCGACGCCGCCCGCAGGGCACCCGGTGGCGCGGGCCGGCAGGCGATGGACCGGGACACCGAGATCCGCCGTCTCACCGCCCGCCTGCGTACCCTGCGCCGCTTCGGCCTCGACCTCTGCCTCGGACGGATGGTCGGCGAGGCCGTACCAGGGGCAGGGACGGAGACGGAGAGGGAGGCAGGTGCAGAGGCAGAGCCGGTGTACGTCGGACGGCTCGGCCTCACCGACAGTACGGGCCGCCGACTGCTGCTCGACTGGCGCTCCCCGGCCGCCGAGCCGTTCTTCGGGGCCACCCACGCCAACCCGATGGGGCTCGCGAGCCGCCGCAGATACCGCTGGAGCGACGGCCGGATCAGCGACTACTGGGACGAGGTCTTCACCGCCGACGGGATCGACGGGCACGCCGCGCTGGACGACCAGTCCGCCTTCATCGCGAGCCTCGGCTCCCACCGCTCGCCCCGGATGCGGGACGTGCTCTCCACCATCCAGGCCGACCAGGACGCCATCATCCGGGCCTCCTCGCGCGGCGCCCTGGTCGTGGACGGCGGGCCGGGCACGGGCAAGACCGTGGTCGCTCTGCACCGGTCCGCGTACCTCCTCCACTCCGACCCGCGGCTCGGCCACCGCCGGGGCGGGGTGCTCTTCGTCGGGCCGCACCGCCCGTACCTGGACTACGTCGCCGACGTCCTGCCCAGCCTCGGGGAGGAGGGCGTGCAGACCTGCGTACTGCGCGACCTCGTCGCCGAGGGCGCGCGGGCCTCCGCGGAGCAGAACCCGGCGGTGGCGCGGCTGAAGGCATCCCGGGAGCTGGTGGTGGAGGCGGTCGAGGCGGCCGTCCGGTTCTACGAGGAGCCACCCGCCCGGGGCACGACGGTCACCACCCACTGGGCCGAGGTCCGTCTCAGCGCCCAGGAGTGGGCCGCGGCCTTCGACGCGGCGGAGCCCGGCACCCCGCACAACGAGGCCCGGGAACAGGTCTGGGAGGAGCTGGTCACCCTTCTCGTGGACAAGCACGACGAGGACACCCCGACCGACCGGCTCACCGCGTCCCTGGCGAAGAACCACGAGCTGGTCGCGGCCTTCGACCGTGCCTGGCCGCTGCTCGACGCCGCCGACCTGGTCGGCGACCTCTGGTCCGTACCCGCCTACCTGCGCGTCTGCGCACCCTGGCTGGACGCCGACGAACGGTGCCTGCTGCGGCGCGACGACGCCCGCGCCCAGGAGTGGACCGTCAGTGACCTGCCGTTCCTGGACGCCGCCCGGCAGCGGCTCGGCGACCCGGAGGCCGCGCGCCGCAAGCGCCGGGGCGAGGCGCTGATCGCCGCCGAGAACGCGCGGATGGCCCAGACCGTCGACGCCCTCCTGGAGGCCGACGACGACGGCGAGGGCGTCATCACGATGCTGCGTGTCGGGGACATGCGCGAGGCCCTGACCGACGCATCGGCGCTCTCCGGCAGCGACCCGGACCTGCTCGCGGGCCCGTTCGCGCACATCGTCGTCGACGAGGCCCAGGAACTCACCGACGCGGAATGGCAGATGCTGCTGCTCCGCTGCCCGTCCCGCAGCTTCACCGTCGTCGGCGACCGCGCCCAGGCCCGCCACGGGTTCACCGAGTCCTGGCAGGAGCGTCTCGGACGCGTCGGGATCGACCGGATCGAGCTGGCCTCCCTCGGCGTCAACTACCGCACCCCGGCGGAGATCATGACCGAGGCCGAACCGGTCGTCCGGGCCGCGCTGCCGGACGCCAACGTGCCGGCCTCGATCCGCAGCAGCGGCATCCCCGTCACGTACGGGCCCGTCGCCGACCTGCGTACGGTCCTCGACGACTGGCTCGACACCGACCAGGAGGGCACCGCCTGTGTCATCGGCGATCCGACGTTCCGCGCGACCTCCCGGGTGCGGTCGCTGACCCCGCAGCTGGCCAAGGGGCTTGAGTTCGACCTCGTCGTGCTGGTCGAGCCGGAGTCCTTCGGTACGGGGATCGAGGGGGCGGTGGACCGTTACGTCGCGATGACCCGGGCGACGCGGCGGCTGGTGGTCCTGTCGGGCGACCGCCACTCGTGTGGGTGAGGTGTCGTGTTTTCGGCCGGGTCCCGGCGGCCCGCCCGGGGAGACTGGCCGGGCCCATAAACCGCACATCGAAGGATCGTCATGGCGGAAGAGCTGTACGCGACGCTGAAGACCAACAAGGGCGACATCGTCCTCCGGTTGCTGCCCAACCACGCCCCCAAGACCGTGAAGAACTTCGTGGAACTGGCGACGGGAGAGCGCCAGTGGATCGACCCGAACACCGGACAGCCGAGCAACGCCCCCCTGTACGACGGAACGGTTTTCCACCGGGTCATCGAGGGCTTCATGATCCAGGGCGGCGACCCCCTGGGCAACGGATCGGGCGGGCCCGGCTACAAGTTCGCCGACGAGTTCCACCCCGACCTGGCCTTCACCAAGCCCTATCTGCTCGCCATGGCCAACGCGGGTCCGGGCACCAACGGCTCCCAGTTCTTCATCACCCTCGGGCCGACGTCCTGGCTCACCGGCAAGCACACCATCTTCGGAGAGGTCGCGGACGAGTCGAGCAAGAAGGTCGTCGACGCCATCGGAACGACGGAGACCAACCAGCGCGACGACCGTCCGGTGCAGGACGTGGTCATCGAGAAGGTCGTCGTCGAGACCCGCTGACCCCGGGCCGGCCGGGGAGCCGGAAGGCCCCGCGGCCGTTGCCACGGACGGGTACGTCTACCCGTTCAGCAGCGCCGCGAGACGGTCGGCCATCTCCTCGGCCGTCCGCTGCTTGACCAGCCCCTCCATGGCCGCGGCCCGGAGCCCGACCTCGGTGCGGCTCCCCGGGCCGCGGGTCAACGACGCGGTGACCACCACCGGATTCAGGCCCCCGATTCCGCCGTGGGCGAGGACACGGATCGTCCGCCGGTCCGCGCCGGGCACGAGGGGATGGGCCTCGACCGACTGCCCGGCTTCCTCCAGCACGTCGGTGACGCGCCGCACGGCTTCGTCGAAGGGCAGGGGAACGACGAGGCCCGTCTCCTCGACGTTCTTCTTCATCAGCTTGGACGTGACCTTGGTGAGCAGGAAACCGGTCAGACGGGAGTTGGCCCCGGTGGCCGCGGCCGACGCGGTCAGCTCGTCCACCAGCATCCGGGTCTCGTCCGCGTCCTCTTTCCTCTGGTAGCTCCGCTTCATGAGCCCCGCCCCCTCCGCCGTCATGCTTGGCCGCTACATCTATCAGGGGTCATGATGCGGTACCAGCACACCGGGGGCAATGGACGGCTTTACCCGACCGGCGTCGCGGGAGCCGGGGGACCGCGCCGGGTGCGGGTTGTCCGGCGCGGTCCCCCGAGGGGGTGTTACGGGGTGGGGCCGGTCAGACGACCGTGCAGGCGGCGCCGCCGAGGGTGAAGGCCGACGGTTCCGTGTAGGTCCCGCTGTAGGTGCCCTGGAAGCCGAAGGACTGGGTTCCTCCGGGGCTGATGACGGCGTTGGACGTGGTGTTGTGCGCGGTCACCGCGCCGCTGGTGGGGCTGACCGTCGCGTTCCAGGCCTGCGACACCTGCTGGCCGGAGGGGAGGGTGAAGGCCAGGTCCCAGCCGTTGACCGCCGTGGTCCCGGTGTTCTTGACGGTGACGTTGGTGGTGAACCCGCCCGGCCACACGTTGGGCGCGTACGCGACCTGGCAGGCGGCCTGTCCGGCCGGCGGGGTGGTTCCCGTACCGCCGCCGGTGCTGCCACCGGTGCCGTTGCCGTTGGTGTCCTGGCCGTCGGTGACGGAGGAGGAGAAGGCGGAGAGCGAGAGGCCCGCCCCGCCCACCCACGGCTCGAATCCGGCCTGGACGCTGGTCAGGTACCAGTTGGTGGAGGCCATGCCCTGGCTGACCGTGCGGTCGATGAAGTCCTTGACGTCGAAGGACCAGCTGGTGATCGCCGACGGGGCGACGAACGAGATCACGTCGTTGCCGCCGTTGTTCCCGGTCCAGATCTCCCAGGTCTTGCCGCCGATGGTGGCGCTGCTGGTGGGCGACCCGATGGGCTGGATGGAGCCGACCCGGTTGAACCAGATCATGATCTCGGTCTTGTTGACCCCGTCGGTCTTCGGCTGCGGGTCCAGCCAGATGTCGAACGCCGCGTCGTAGGTGGCGTTGCTGACGTATCCGTACGTCAGCGAGGTCGGTACGGCCGCGATGGTGTCGATCCGCTTCGGCAGGTTCGTCCCCGGCGAGCAGTTGGTGTAGTGGCAGCCGAGGAAGATCGACGGGTACGACTTCGGGGCGCCGTTGGTGGCCACGGACCCGTCCGCCTGGGTGACGGTGAATCCGCTGTCGGTGACGTTGATGCACTGGGTGGCGCTGGTGCCCCAGCGGTTGTTCTGGACGGTGTAGCGGCCCTGGACGGTGGTGGTGCCGTACTGCTCGCAGATCGGGCCGGTTGCCTGCGCGGCCTGGGTCGCCGCCTGGGTGGGGGTGGCGGTGAGCAGCGCTGCGGTGGTGCCCAGCATCAGCGTCAGGGCTGTCAGGAGGGTGCGTGCACGGTGTCGCATCATGTCCCTTCGGGCAGTGGGGGAAGGTGGTGGGGATGCCGTGGGAGCGCTCCCATCCGTGGGGGACTGTAGGGGCGGCCGGGAGAGGGTGACAAGACGGAGGACAGGGTTTGTTGCGTCGGCGGTGGGTGAAGCGCTTCGCCTGAACGCGGCGTGTGGGCAGCGGAGTTGATCGACTTCAACCGTTCGGGCGGGTGCCTTCGGGCGGTCGTCGCCCGGTGCTCGGCGGCGGATACGGACGCGGTCCCGCCCTCGGCCGCGCGTCGGCGGGCGGGGGCGGGACCGGTGGGGACGGGTCGGAGGCGGCGCCCGGCGGGAGGCGGTGGCCGTGTCGCCAGAAGCGCGGGAGCGCAGGAGCCCAGGAGCGCAGGAGCTCAGAAACGCAGGAGCCCAGGAGCCCAGGAGCCCAGGAGCCCAGGAGCCCAGGAGCTCAGGGGCGCGGAGGCGCAGAGGCGTGGCGCGCGGTCACCTTCTCCCGGCCGGGCGGCCGGCCGTCGTCAGGCCTTCGGGGCGATGACCGCGGCCGTTCCGTAGGCGCAGACTTCGGTGCCGACGTCGGCGGCCGAGGTCACGTCGAAGCGCATCGCCAGCACGGCGTTGGCGCCGCCGGCCTTGGCCGCCTCGACGAGGCGCGCCATGGCCTCGTTGCGGGTCTGCACCAGGGTCTTGGTGAGGCCCTTCAGCTCGCCGCCGATCACCGACTTGAGGCCGGCGCCCAGTTGGGAACCGATGTTGCGGGAGCGGACGGTGAGGCCGAACACCTCACCGATCACCTGGGTCACCTCGTGGCCCGGGACGTCGTTGGTCGTCACGACCAGAACGCCCGAATCCTTCGAAGCGCCACCGGTGTAGTCGTCTATCGACATGTGTTTCGCCTTACGTGAGAGAGTGCGGGATCTTCACCGAAAACGCCCGGCCGAAGAGCTCGAAGCTGGAGCCGACCGCGGCGGAACTGCGCGAGGTGGCGACCGCGAAGGACGGCGACACGACGTTCGTCTTTCGCGCGGCGGACGGCCGCGTTCAGGAGGGAATCCACGCCGGCCACCATCCCGGCACGTTGTCCACGCAGTACGGCGACGGGTAGTCGTCGGGCATCCCCAGCCAGGTGGCCGCGAACCAGATGAGGAAGAGGGTTGCGGCGGCACCTGCCGCGATCGGCCACCCGGCGTGGAACCGCCGGCCCAGCAGCCCGTACGGCAGCACCCAGCACAGGGCGCCGACGAGCCAGAGCGGGACGAAGAGGAGGGCCAGCGCATACGAGTCGGCGGCCGCGTTCACGCCGACGTCGCAGGTGCGCCACGCCCTGCCGATGAGAACCTCGGCGACCGCCGCGGCGAGGAAGCCGGACACCGCGCCGACGCCGCATCCTCTGCCCCGCATGGACCGCATGGTCTGCCCCCGGCGTCGGGATCGGGTACGGCGTCGGTATCGGGTGCCGCGTCGGGATCAGATGCGGACCGCTCCGTAGAAGCTGCCGATGGTGCTCATCGACTCGTACCGGACGTAGGCGCCCGGGTAGGGGGCGTGCAGCACCTGGCCGCCGCCTGCGTACAGGCCGACGTGCTCGTTGCCGTTGAAGAAGACCAGGTCGCCGGGCTTCAGCTGGCTCTGCCCGATGCGGGTGCCCTGATTGATCTGGGTGTACGTGGTGCGGGTGATCTCGACACCGGCCTGGTGGTACGCCCACTGGGTCAGGCCCGAGCAGTCGAACGAGTTGGGGCCCGTGGTGACGGAGTGCGAGTACGGCATGCCGATCCGCGTCGAGGCGGCCTGGAGCGCGGCGGCTCCGACGGCGGACGCCGGGACCTCGTTGCCGAGTTCGACGCGGGACCCGGCGTCGCGGCTGGCGCGCAGCTCCTTCGCGGCGATCTCGGCGCGCTCGGCGGCGGTCAGGGTGTTCAGCAGATGCTGGGCGGCGGCGAGCTTGCTCTGCGACGCCTTCTTGTTCTTGCCGAGCGCCTCGCGCACCTCGGCGAGTTCGCTGAGCTTGCCCTGGGCCTCTTTGCGCTCCTGGGCGAGGGTGCGCTGCTTGGCCTGGATCTTCTCCAGCGATTCGGCCTGCTTGGCGGTGAGGCTGTCCAGGGCCGAGGCCTGGTCGAGGAAGTCGTCCGGGTCCGAGGAGAAGAAGAGCTGGATGGAGGGGTCGATGCCGCCGCTGCGGTACTGCGAGGTGGCGATCGAGCCGAGTTCGTCGCGCAGGGTGTTCAGCTCGTCCTGCTCGCGCGCGACCTTGTCCTGGATCGCGTCGACTTCCTTCTTGAGCTTGTCCTGCTGCTCCTTGGCGCCGTTGTACTTCTCGCTGGACTTCTCGGCCTCCTGGTACAGCTTGTCGACCTGCGCCTTGACCTCTGCCTTGGTCGGCTTGGGGTCGGCGTGGGCCGCCTGGGAGGTCAGCGCGACAGCGGCGGCCGCGGTGGCGGTGAGCACGGTCACGCGGGCGCGGCTCGGCGACTTGGGACGACGGTGGGACGCCACGGAGGCGAGCTCCTTCTCATCGAGCCGCCCACCGGGCCGCTGGGGAGCTGAATCCCTGGCTCCCGGCACGTCACGGACACGACGGCGCTTCGCTGTCACCCGGGCGGGTGGTCGGTCGTGCGAAGGTTCGAGCCCTGACTTTAGTGACCATCCTGTGATCGGAGCAATCTCAACCAGAGGAATAACGGTATCCGAGAGGTTTCTTTACTCACAACGCACGCCACGTAACGACAACTTGACACTTCGCTATGACCGGCCGCGTTTTTCGCCACGGATCCCCGCATCAGTCGTCCGGGGCGCGGTCGGCGCTTTCCTCGCTGTCCAGTGACCGGTAGTAGGCGATTTTCTCCTTCAAGTGCGCACGCTGACGGAGAAGGGAGGCCAGCCGCTTTTCCACTTCGGCGTCGTGCGCCTCCAACGCCTCCAGCCGCTGCCGCACGGTCCCGTCGCCGGCCTTGGCCAGCTCCGTGTAACTCCGCATGTCCGCTATGGGCATGCCCGTCTCCCGCAGACAGCGCAGTATCGAGAGCCACTCCAGGTCACCGGGCGAGTAGCGCCGGTGACCGCTCGCCGAGCGGGCCACCGGGCCCAGCAGGCCGATGCGGTCGTAGTAGCGCAGGGTGTCCAGGCTGAACCCCGACTCCGCGGCGGTCTCGGCAGGCGTCAGCAACGCGTCGTTCACCGGATCCGGTTCCATGCGGGCCATTCTGCCGCCGGTGCCGCCGGTGCCGCTGGTGCCGCCGGTGCCGCCGGGGGTTTCCGCGTGATCGGGGCTTGATCCGGAGCGCGCTCCGGATGTGAGCGTGGATCCCGACCAGCCCAGACCTGAGGAGAATCCTGTGCGCCACCACCGCATCGGTGACCGGAACGTCAGCGCGCTCTGCCTGGGGGCCATGCCCTTCGGAGCCCGGATCGACGAAGAGACGTCCTTCGCCCTGCTCGACCGATTCGTCGAGCGCGGCGGCAACTTCATCGACACGGCCGACAACTACTGCTTCTGGATCGACGGTCGTACGGGCGACGAGAGCGAGACCCTGCTCGGCCGCTGGTTCGCCCGACGCGGCAACCGGGACGAGGTGATCCTCGCGAGCAAGCTCGGCGGCCGGCCCGTCGGCCCGGTCGGCACGGACCGGTCGCAGGACATCCTGGAAGGCCTCTCGGCCCCCGCCGTACGCGCCGCCCTCAAGGGCAGCCTCGAACGCCTCGGCACCGACCGGGTGGACCTTCTCTACCGGCACGTGGACGACCCGGCCACCCCGCAGGAGGAGACCGTGCGCGTCTTCGGCGAGCTGATCGCCGACGGGACGGTCGGCATGGCGGGCGTCAGCAACCTGACCGCCGAACGGCTGCGCACCGGCGAGGAGACCGCCACCGCACTCGGTCTGCCCGGCGCCGTCGCGCTCCAGCAGCGTCACACGTACCTCCGCCCCCTGCCCGGTACGGACTTCGGGGTCCAGCGGTACGCCGACGACGCGGTCCTCGCCGAGGTGCGCCGCCGGCCCGGGCTGACCCTGCTCGCCTACACGGCGCTGCTCGACGGCGCCTACTCCAACCCCGCCAAACCGCTGCCCGCCCCCTACGACCACCCCGTCTCGCACCGTCAGTTGGCGGCCCTTCGGCAGGTGGCGGCGGAGAGCGGTGCCACGGTCAACCAGGTGGTGTACGCCTGGCTGCTCGGCGGGGACCCGGTGGTGCTGCCCGTGATCGGCGTCTCCACCTTCGGGCAGCTGGACGAGGCCCTGGAGGCGGTGGACGTCGAACTCACCGCAGACCAGAGGACGTTGTTGGACACGGCCCGCGCGGAGCCGCTGCCGGGGGAGTGAGGCGGACGGCAGGTGGAGGGCGGCGGGCGGGGCGGGGTGCGCACCGTACGGGAGCTGCCGCAGGTGTGAGCCCCGGCGGTTCTTTGCCGCGTCGGTGTGAGCCCTGCCACGGGTTCGCCTCCGCCGGAGTGAGCCCTGCCACGGGTTCGCTCCTCCTCGCTGTGAGTCCTGCCACGGTTCCGGCTCCAGACCCCCCGGCCGGGGCCCGGCCCCTCGTACGGTGGACGGGACCGGCGAACGATTGTTCTGGTCGTCCTCCTCTCGCCGGTCCACCGCAGTCCCCCAGGGCAGGAGCCCCCGTGCCGCAGCAGCAACCCGTACTGGCCGACCCGCCGCCCGTGCACGGCCCCACCCTGCTCACCCAGTCCTGGCTGGACCTCGCCTTTCTCCACTGGGCCGTCGACCCCGCCGTCGTAGCCCCGCTGCTGCCTCCGGGGACCCGGCCGGACACCATCGACGGAGTGACGTACGTCGGCCTCATCGCCTTCCGCATGCACCGGGTGGGATGGCTCGGGCTGCCCGGCATCCCCTACCTCGGCTCCTTCCCGGAGACCAACGTCCGCCTGTACTCCGTGGACGAGCACGGCCGGCGCGGGGTCGTGTTCCGCTCGCTCGACGCCTCCCGGCTGCTCCCCGTGGCCCTGGGGCGGATGATGTTCCGGCTGCCCTACGTCTGGTCGAAGATGAGCGTCAGCCAGGACGGAACCACGCTCGCCTACGCCTCGCGCCGCCGCCTGCCCGGGCCCCGGGGCGCGCACAGCCGGATAACCGTGCGGATCGGCGACCCGATAGAGCGGCCCACGGAGCTGGAGCACTTCCTCACGGCCCGCTGGGGCCTGCACACCGCGTTCCGCGGCCGGTCGCTCCACCTGCCGAACACCCACCCGCGCTGGCCCCTGCACCGCGCGGAACTCCTCCACTGCGACGAGAGCCTGGTGACCGCGGCCGGACTCCCCGCCCCCGAGGGGCCGCCGGTCAGCGTCCTGTACGCGCCCGGAGTCCCGGTCCGCTTCGGCCCGCCCTCCCGCCGCCCCGCGGAGCCCGTGGCCTGACCAACCCCCGCTCGGTGAAAGCGACATGAGGGAGGGGGATGGCCAACTCGCCCTCCGGTGCGAGGCCGGGGGATCCCGGGTGAGCAGGCGGGCCCCTCCGCCCCGTTCAGCGCATCAGGGTGAGCACCCACTGCTGGGCCCGTGCGGCGGCTTCGTAGAAGGCCCGCACATCGGCGTAGTGGTCGCGCAGCTCCTCGGCGCCTTGCCTGTCGAGGCCGGTCGGGTAGACGGAGTCCTCGTCCATGGCGTCCTCGTCGGCGAAGTCCGCCAGGGTGTCGAAGTCCAGGGCGCCGAGGAAGGCCGACGCCCGGGTCACTTCCTCGGCGGTCAGCACGCCCGGAGGCGCGTAGTCGAAGGATCCGTCTTCGAGGAACGGCGTCCCCAGCACCGGGTCGACAGGACAACCGGCGGCGCCCAGCAGCCACTGGATCGCGCCCCACGCCTTGTCCAGCGAACAGAACGCCCCGAAGCTCTCCCCCTCGCGCGTCTCCGGATCGGGCCATTCATCTCCTGCGATCGCCGACCGCGCGGCCTCAGGTCCCACTCTCGTCAACTCGACTGTGATGCCCATGGCGGGACAGCATGCCCGACGGGGCCGGGGAGACGATCGGAGGGCCGGTCGGCACGGACGGAGTCCGGCCGTCGCCTCGCCTCGCCTCGCCTCGCCTCGCCTCGCCTCGGCCCGCCTCGCCTCAGCCTCGTGGGGCCCACGGCCTGAACGGTCCTTGCTGCGGGGCGCTTCAATGCGGATGCACGCAGGTGCCCAGTCGTGCCAGCATGACCTCATGATGATCCGAAAGGGCGATGCCGCGTAGGCGTCCCAAGGCCGTTCGCGCGGAGCGATGGCGACCACGAGGGCAGTACCCGGCGGCCCTGAAAGTGCCCGGTGTCTCCGCGCGGACCCGTGCGGCGATCCGCCGGGTGGAAGACCAGGAGATGCACCGCGACGCGGTCGCCGAGGCGCTCTCGTTTTTCGAGCGGACTTTCGAGCGGTGCGGACGCTGGCTGGACCACGACGACTTCGAATCGCCGGGGGCGGCAGATGCGCGCGACGATCTGGAACAGGCGATGCTGCACCTTCCGCCCGGGGCCAAGAGGGACTTGGGCCGATTGGTCGCGCGCATAGACGCGGAACTCGAACGCCGCACCCTGCCGGAACCCTACGGCGAGTGGTGGCCCGAGTGGATGGCGATGCACTGGTGGCGGGCCCGAGTGCGTGAACACTGACGGTTCCCGGGCTCGTCCGGGGACATGGTCCCCGGTGTCTACCGCTCGGGACCGGAGACGTGATGCATGACCCCGCCCCCCAACTCCCGCCGCCGGCCGTGGCGTGAGGTGTGCGGCCGTCCCGGTGGGACCGGCCGGACGGAGGGTGGCCCGGGCGGCGTTACCCTCGTGCGATGTCGAATCAATTGGTGACGGCCGGAGTTGGTATCGCGCAGGTGCTGGCGCACTGCGGGGGCAGCACCGAGGCGGCCGTGCACCATCTGGCGGGTGCCATGGCGGCCGCACCCGAGAGCCCCGAACCGTACGCCGTCCTGGCGGAGTTGTGGCGCGACCGGCCCTCGGAGCTGGCCGGGGTCGTCCGGGGTGCGCACACCCTGAGGTGCGTACTGGCGCAGTCGTACGTCTGCTTCCTCGACGGGGACATGGACGGCGCCGCGCAGGCGATCGGCTCGGTCACCGGGGTGCGGCCCGAGGTGGCGTGGGCCTCGGCCCCTTGGTTCGGCGACGCGCGGTTCCTGGACGCGGTGAGCGCCGACGCGCTGGCCGAGGCCGCGATGCGGACGACGGACTACGGCCATGACCTGGACACCGAGCCCATGCGCGAGCGGTTCCGCCCCTGGTTCCGGGCCGTCGACGCGATCACGGCCGAGGCCCGTCGGCCGTCGCCGGACGCCCTGGCCAAGCTGGCGATATTCCTGCGGACCTGCGGTCTCACCGACGCCTCGTTCGCCCTCTGCGACCGGGCGGACTCCGTCGAGCGGACCATGCTCACGGAGGTCGTCCGCGCGGGCACCTGGCGCAAGGTGGGCAACCCCGAACAGAACGAGGCGGCGCTGAAGCGCGCCCTCGCCCTGGACCCCGCCAACTGGTCGCTCCATCTCGACCTGGCCGATCTACGGGTCGAGCAGGGCGACTTCGCCACCGCGGTCCGGTTGATCGACCAGGGCCTGGAACACGAGCCGGCCGAGCCGACCCTGCGCGCGGCCGGGGCCGCCTACCGGGCACGGCTCACCGGTTCGTCCGCCGACCTGGCCGAACTCGTCGCGCTGGCACCGGACATGCCGAACCGCTCCTACCGGGACCTGCTGATCGACCACGCGTGCGCGGGCCCCGGACTGCCCGCCGAGCTGGTGGCCGCCGCCCGCCGCGTACGGGGCCGTTAGGGCCCTTCGTTCCTTCGTTCGGAACACGCCCCCTCCCGGCCCTCTCACCGCCGGAGCGCGGGGCCCCGTCTCCCCGGTGCCAGCGCCGCCCGCAGCGCGGGTACGAGGACCCTGCGGGCTTCGGCCGGGGTGGGGAGCGCGGACGGCGTCTTCACCGCCCGCCCGGACCTCGCGGCGAGCATGCTGCGGGAGTTGGCGGAGCGCCGATACGTCCGTACGGCGATGGGCGTCATCACCACGGCGGTGAGACCCAGCATCGCGAAACTCATCTGGAACGAGGGCGTGAGGAAGAAGTAGAAGAAGAAGTAGCCGAGATGGTGCGGGGGTTGCCTCCGCAGGGATGGTGAAGGCAGCCCCCGCACCACCGGATGCGGGCGCGGGACGCGGGCTACTCCGGGGAGATGGCGTTCAGGATCGCCGAGGTGACGCGGTCGGCGGCGTTCTGGTGGCCCTTGGCGTTGGGGTGGACGAAGGCCACGCGGTTGTCGTGGTCGAAGAGGCCCTCGACCCACTTGCCGGAGTCACACACGCTGTGGTTCTTCGAGGAGTCGTAGAGGTTGACGAACGTGGCGGTGTCGAGCGTGTCGGCCGACTTCTCGATGACCTTGTTGAGGGGCTCCAGGACGTCCTCACGCAGCCAGTCCAGGTCACCCTGGGTGATCGAGAGGAACTGCTGCACGTTGTTGTAGTGACACTTGGAGGTGTCCTCGGGGACGATCGTGGGGTAGCCCACGGCCAGGATCTTGGCGTGTGGGCCCTTCTCGTGGAGCTTGGCGAGCATCTGGTCGTAGTCGCGGCTCACCTGGTTCAGCTTGGCGGGGATACTCGCGGCCAGTTCGTCCTTGCAGGGCGTGCCCACTCCGCCGCTGCCCTGACCCAGCTCCAGGCACTTCATGAGGATGTCGGCGAAGCCGAGGGTGTTGCCGCCCGCACCGACGGTGATGACGTCGGTGCCTTCCTTGACCGCATCGGACTGGGGAGGAACCGGCGGGAAGGGGTAGTCCGGGTCCTCCGAGACGGGCGGCAGGTGCCGACCGATCGGCTCCTGCGCCCTGAAGGTGATGTCCTGGATGGTCGCGGCGCCGCAGCTGACGTTGGTCAGCTCGATGAGCGAACCCAGGTCCCGGTCGATGACCTGCGGGTAGGACCGGTCGGTGCGGTCGCAGCCGTCCCGGGGGTACTCGAAGACGTCACCGGCGGCCGGGATGACCCCGGCGGTGTAGGAATCGCCCAGAGCCACCCAGTCGTAGCTCGCCGCGGCGGCGGGCTGCGCCCCGACGAGCTGGGTGGGGACCAGGGCGCCCGCGACGAGTGTCGCGGCCGAGGCCAGCAGGATCGGGCGGGTACGGAAACGTGGCATGGAAGCTCCAAGCAGGCGTTGTCGGTTGCGCGCCGACCGTATGCCCAAGGTCACTCTGCGCACTAGATCCACTACGGAGAGTTCACCCGGGAGGGGTTCGGGCGTGCACCGCCTTGCCGTTCCGCCATTGTCGGGTGGTCCTACCAACTGGCCTTCCCCGGACGTGCCTTCGCCCCTCGGGCTCAGGCTGTCGACTCATCGCGGGGAGGCTGCCGACGTCGGGGCCGCGATGTCGTCTCGATGGATGGGGAGATCCGTCAGGTGCCGGTGAGCGGGTCGGCTCAATGCGCCGGGCACCTGTGTGGCCTCACATCGGCGGCGGTTGGGGCGGCCGCCATTGCCCCGAACCGAGCTCTTCCAGCAGACCACGGCTCACCACCGTGAAGTGATGGTGGGCGCCCAGGCTGCGTTCGCGTCCGGCCAGAACCTCGGCCATGAGCCCGATTCCGGCATCCACGTGCCCGAGTGCGGTCTGCGTCTGGGCGTGCAACTGCATTGCGGCGAGGACGGCGGGGAATTCCGCTCCGAGGTGGCGCCGGTAGTCCTCGACCACCTGCCGGATCTCGGCGTCGGCGGGCCCGTACCGTCCGAGTACGAATTGGGCGCGGGCGTGGTTGTGTCTGGCGCTCAGTGTGACCGCGTGATCGGAGCCCAGGTGCCGGGCGCATGCCTGCGGCACCGACATCAGTGCGTCGTCGTCCTGATCACCGGCTTCGGTTGCGATCTCGGCCGCGATCTCCGTTGCGGTGAGCATCGCCAGCAGACTGGCCCGCGAGCGGAGGGTGGCGGGGTGCCACGGCCCCAGGACCGCCTGCCGGCCCGCCACGACCGATCGCAGGAGCGCGACGGCCTCCTCGCGCTTTCCCGTGTTGCCGAGCACGAGTTGCAGGCCCTGGCCGGTGTCCAGGGAATCCGGATCGTCCGCACCGAACAGCCGCAGTTGGGCGGCACGGACGCGGTGGAGCACTTGCCCGGCTTCCTCGTAGCGTCCCAGTCTGAAGAGTGAACGGCCGACCCTCGCGTGGGCCGCGAGTACGAGTCGGTGTTCCTCGCCGAGCGTCCCTGCCGCGAGCGCGACTGCCGCACTGGCTGTCTCCCAGGCGGACAGGTAGTCACCGGTGCGGTGCAGTGCGACGGCCAGCCGGGTGGCCACGCGCAGCGCGTCCTCGGTGTCGGACTGCCCGGTCGTCCTGCGGAGCAGGGCGAGGCAGTGCGGCGCGAGCAGACGCAGCCGCGAGTCGTGCGGCCCGGCCTTCGGAACCGCAGGTACGGCTGCGTCCAGCAAGCGGACCGCTGTCGTGTTGAGCATGGGGATGTCCCCCGGAGGCGTTGCCACCGCGACCGTTTCCAGGAGCACGCCATGGCTGTGCGCGCAGCGCACGTCACCGAGGGGAACGAGCTGGGTCAGAGAGTGGTCGAGCAGTGCCGTCAACGCGGTCTCGGCACGGGCCGGCAGGAGGACCGCGCCGATCTCGGGTCGGTTCAGCACCGACAGCGGCAGTGGCTCGGGGGCGAACCGGGCAAGTAGTTTCAACAGGGTGACCGCTTCTGGCAGCCCGTGCTCTTCGAACGAGTCGAGCGTCAACTGCCAGGTCCGTTGCACCAGATGGCGTGGGTCCTCGTTGGCAAGGGCATCCGCGCCCCGGTCGATCAGTGCGACCGCTTCGTCGTCTTCGAGCCGGCCGCCGTACCGGTCCATCGTCCAGGGATCGATCACCTGGTGGGCCAGGAACCCGCCCGCAAGGGTGAGGGCCAGGGGCAGCCGTCCCAGCCGGTCGGCGACCTGGGCCGCCTGCGCCATCGTGCCGCTGTCCGGGGCCAGGTCGCAGAGCACGCGCGCCGCGTCCTCGCGCGGGAGCACACCGATGTGTTGCAGCTCCGCTCCGGGCCACCACCGTGGGGTCGCACGGCGGGTGGTGACCAGCACCGTGCCGCGCGGACTTGCCCGCAGCCAGCTGCCGTCGCGGAGAATCGCCGGATCGTCGGCGTTGTCGAGTACCAGCAGCCAGGGCTCGGCGGACCTGTCCAGGTAGTGCCACACCAGATCCGCCGCGGGGCGGTGTCCCTGGTGGGCGGCCATCAGCTCACCGTCGAGGGCGCCTCGGTCCGCTGCGGCGGCGAGCATGCCGGCTCGGAGCGAGGCGCGGTCGGCGGCGTTGACCCACAGGCCCACCCGCTGGTACTCGGTGGTGGCGATCTCGAAGAACGCCTGTGCGACAGCGGTCTTGCCGCAGCCTCCCATGCCGTGCAGGACGTACACCTCGGAGCCACGGCCCAGCCCGACGCCGCCCCGCAACCGTGCCAGCACCTCGCTGCGGTCGCGCAGAGCGAGGGGCGTGCGGCCGACTGCCGGGCGGCGGACGGAGTCCGGTCCCTCCGCCGCGGCGCGGTCGCTCCGCGCGTAGTGATGGTGTTCGGTGATGTGCTGGTCGCCCGTCGCCTGGTACACCCGGCCGTCGTTCTCCGCGCGGCCGTCCATCGCACCGCTCATCGCTCGGTGATGTGCTGGTCTCGCCCCGCCTGGTTGATACGGGCATGCCCGGAAGCCGTGGCGTGCTGGGTGACGGCGGAGGAGCCCGGCGGCTCCTCGCGCGCGATCTCGTCGAGCAGACCGCGCAGCTCCGCGGCGGCATCGGGCCGGGCGGCGAGCAACCGCCGCAACCTGCCCTGCCATTCGGCGCGCAGCTCTGCCAGCACCTCTTGGTCGTCGGACTCCGCGGCAATCGCTGTCTCCGCCCGGCCCGCGTCCAGTTGTGCCGTGACATCGTCGGCCCGGTGTGGCTGCACGCGCTGCCACAGTTGGACGAGCCTGTCGCGGGTCACCTGCCAGGCGTCGGAAGCCATCAAGGTCACGAGTGCTGCTCCACCCGCCTGTGCGAGCGAGGTGAGTTCTGGTTCCACAGTTCTCCCCCGGGTCAGGCCGTCCGGCAGTCATCCGGCATTCTGCCAGGAGCGTGCGACATTGCGTCTGGAGTGACCGAACGAGACGCGCGGAATGGCTCGTTCTATTCGGTGCTTTTCGAATTTCTGACCATCGGATCACCCCGCGGTGCTACCGTCGACCGGGTTTGACGCCGTGCAGTGGAGGCAGGCAATGGTGGTGAGGTCATGGGAAGCGGATCCGGAAACGACCTTCCGTCGGCGGATCGGTAGATCGCCGCAGGAACTGGGGGTCACCTCCGACACTCCCGACTGCCCCGACATGTGGGAGCTGGAGAACGGCGATATCGCCGTCATCGGCAGAGATCTGTCGAGTTCGCTCGGTACGAGACTGCCCGCAGGGGTGTCGATCGGCCCCGACGAGCGGCTCGTGGTGATTCCGAGGAGCATGCTCATCGCGGCGAAGCCGGATATTCCCCATGTTTGATTCGTTTCCCCGGGGAATCTCTTTCCGACTCGACCGCCCGCGCTATCACGAGGAGTACTACCAGGCACTGAGGGGCGGGATTCGGCACCTCAACAAGCTGGAGCGCGGTCAGAATTTCAAGGAACGCGGCTTTGCGAGTTGGGAGGCGTTCGCGGCCGGGCAATGGGATAAGGCGCTCTCGCTGATCGAGGAGCGGCGTGACGCCTATGTCCAGCAGGTCGAGGAGGTGGACCGCCTCGGGGTGCTGCAACGCCGCCTCAGGGTGGTGGAGTTCCCCGTCACGCCCTACGTGCAGTGGGAGTTGCACGTTCTTCGCCTACGGGTCGAAGTGGGGGACCGCATCCGGCTCCTCGATGCCCGCACCATCGCCGACATCGAGGACGACCGGCCCGTCCCCGAGGTGGTGATCCTCGGGAATCGGGTGATGTTCGAGGTGCGGTACGACGACGACGGAAACGCGGCGGGTGCCAACCGTTTCACCGACGCGGCGTTGATCGAGGAGACCTCGGCGGGGTTCGACGTGCTGTACGAACAGGGCGAGGAGTACGGCGACTTCTTCGATCGCGAGATCGCTACACTCTCCGAGCCGTCGGGCGCGGGGTGAGTTCCGGCATCGGTGCCGAGCCGGCCCAAGGACTGTCCCTGGTGCCGTCTGTCGGCGGGGTAGGTACGGCACGTGCGCGCGGGGCCGGCCGCCTTGCCGATTCCGTGGGCAGGGGGAGAAGATCGGCCGGTGCCTGGACAAGCGAAGAGGAAGCGGCGGCTGGAGGCCCAGAGCCGGCGGGTCGCCGCTCGGACCGCGCCGGAGCTGGGGCGGTGGGAGGTCGTGCTGGAGACCACCGATGAAGCGGAGTTGAGGGCGTACCTGCGCGGCCTGCGCGAGGCGGGGGTCGACGGGCCGTTGATCGAGATCTCCATGCTGTGCGGGCGTCTGGAGTTCCCGACCACCCATCAGGTGAAGAGGTTCCTGCGGCACGGGGCTGGGGAGCCCGGCAGCTCCTCCTGACTCCCTTCTGGTCGCCTCACTTCAACGGACGACGACCTGCCAGAGCACCCCACCGATCAGGAAGAAGCTGGACAGCAGCTTCCGGGGGAGGGTCGCCGACGTCGTCCACGTAAGACAGGGAGCGAAGGCGCATGGGGATGGAATTGACTTCGGTGCGGGCCGCCGCCTGGCTGAACACCGCGGTAGCCGAGGCCGAGGCCGGCCTTGCGGAGGGAGGAGTCCCGATCGGTGCCGCGCTTTACGGGGCTGATGGGGCGCTGCTGGGGCGGGGGCACAACCGCCGTGTCCAGGACGGTGATCCGTCGCTGCACGCGGAGACCGCTGCCTTCCGTGCTGCCGGACGGCAGCGTTCGTACCGCGGCACGACCATGGTGACAACTCTCTCTCCCTGCTGGTACTGCAGTGGTCTGGTCCGTCAGTTCGGTATCTCACGGGTGGTCATCGGCGAGGCCGAGACCTTCCAAGGGGGCCACGAGTGGTTGGCCGAGCACGGCATCGAGGTGATGACGCTGAACGACCAGCGATGCGCGGCCATGATGAGGGCCTTCATCGCGGAGAAGCCCGCCCTGTGGAACGAGGACATCGGCGAGGAGTAGGGACCCGTGCACGGCGGCAGCAGGACGAGGGAGGGCCGCCGAACCGGGTCTCCGTGCGTTGCGGCCTGTTCACCGGGTGGTGTGGTGGGGCGGGTGGGGTGGCGCGAAGTCCGAAGTCACGCGCAGGGGTTGTTCTCGCCGAAACCTGGACAAGGGTGCCCACGGCGTGATGTACGGTGATCACGTCATCACGCTCCGTGTGCTCCTGTGCGCATGGAGCGGCCCCCGGAGGTGCTGTCACACCTTCCCGAGGGCCTTCACCACGAGTGGATGAAAGGAATCCACAGGGATGCTTTGGCATGCTATCTCGCCGGTGTTGGGCACCGGGAGGCGTTCGGGCGGGCTGGTCGGCTCGCGACGGATGAACAGTGACGCGAAGATCATCGTGTTGTACATGGAGAGCCTTCCGTCCGTGCAACGGCCGAGGGTGCTCGGGCCGTTGTCGGATTTCGCGCGGGACGCGGGGGTCAAAGGCGGGCCGTACAAGAAGGCCAAGAAGTTCCTGAAGCGTGAGGGCTTTCTCCACGAGTGGCGTTATCGGCGCCCGGGTGGACTGTGGGCCACGGCGCAGATCCTGTCGAACGCGCCGAGCACCCGGCAGCAGGCGGAGGCCTACTGGGAGAGCTGCTCGGAGTATCTGGACGCCGAGGAAACGGAGTTGGACGAAGAGCCTGTCTGTTACGGGGAGGTCGTATCGCCGCAGGTCGCGCCGGGTGACCACTTCCGGGCGGTCGGATCGACGGGTCCTTGGTCGGTCGGCGATTACCCACCTCACGTACAACTCATGGGGAACTCATCCTCCCTACCTACCCGCGCGGTATGCGAATCGAAAGCTGAACGAACACGAGGCGCAAGTGAGTTCGGTACCTACTCGCAGTTCGCGGCGGAGGACGGCGAAGGCTTCTGGGCGGAGCCGCCGGAGTGGCTGGGCGAGGAGGACTCCGAGGGCGACTCCGTGAAGTACTTCGACAAGTACTCCGAGGATGCCTTCGAGGGGCCGGAGGAGTGGGAGCCGGGGCCGGTGGTGGCCGCTGTCGTCGCGCCGGTGGCCCTGCCCGCGTATGCACCCGTACCGGTGTCCGTGCCCGAACGCGTTCCCGTGGCTGTTCCCGTACTGGCGCCCGTTGCAGCGCCCGTTCCGGCGCGTGTTGCGGCGTCCGTACCGGAGCCTGTTGCGGCGCCTGTTGCCGTGTCGCAGGGGGAGCCGTTGGCCAGGCGGGCCTTCGAGGTGGTGGAGGCCGAGCGGGTGCTGCTGTCGCTGCGGAGGGGGGCGAAGCAGCTGACGTTGGGGGTGAGGGAGGCGCGGGTGCTGGTGGACCTGGCGGCGGAGTGGCTGCGGCGGGGGGTGCCGGCGGCGGAGCTGCGGGAGACGCTGGTCTCGTGGCTGCCGGAGGGAGGGGTGTACTCGCCGGTGGGGTTCCTTCGGTACCGGCTGCAGCACAAGATGCCGGCGGACCGGGCTCACCTGGACGCCCTGGCGGATGCCGCTTCGGGTGCTCCGCGCGGCCGTTCGTCAGGAGCGGTGTCCAACGGGGCGTCGCGTCCCCAGGGTGTGGACGAGGAGCCGCCGCCGTACGTGCCTCCGGCGCCGCTCGTGACCTGCGAGGGGCCGGGCGACGAGCATGTGTTCCGGGCGGTGGGCGGTGAGACCAAGTGCGGGCAGTGCCGCTCGGCGGAGGCCTGGGAGGCGTACCGGGCCCATCGGCTGGCCGCGGCCCTGGCGCGGGGAGAGGACGGTCTCGTCGGGGACGGCAAGGGAGGCCGGCGTGACGTCCTCGCCGGTCTCGTGGCCCCGCCGGGTTCGGAGTACGACCCTGGCGAGGAAGCCGCTGCCTACGCGGCGCTGGGGCTGTAGCTCGCGCTCGGGTCGCAGCCTTTTCCTGGCGTGGGGAGTTGCGGCCAGTGGGCAGGGGCGGCGGGTGTACGGAGCGGAGCGACGCGCCCAACCGCGCCGTGTGCGCAGGTTGGAGAGTGTCACCCGTCCGAGTGGGTTGGCCGGAATTTCCGCGCAGATATTCGAAGTACCCATCCTGATAAGGGGAGTGGGCCGCGTTCTCTCGCACGGTATTTCGTACGTCAACGCTTCCGCGTTCGAAAGCTGCATGGGTGGCAGAGTGTGGCGTTTCACCCATCGGGAGTGTTGTGCGAGGAGAATGACTCGGGCGGTTCGATGCAGAGGCGACCTGACCCTCTCCCGCGTTTCTGCCTAAGGAGGACCGGTGACGGACAGCTGGGGGTCTCTGGGGACCGAGTCCGTGGACAGGATTCGTACACGGGAGCGCGCCCAACTCCTCGACGCGGCACGTGCGATGTTCGGCACGTTCGGCTACGCGCAGACCACCGACGAGGAAGTCTGCGAAAAAGCCGGAGTTCCGGTGTCGATGCTGTACGAGGAATACGGGTCGTTGGAGGGCCTGTTGATCGCCCTGCATGACTGGGTGACGACCAAGGGCCTGCGCGCCGCCGAGAACGCCATGATGGCCGAGGGCATGGACGAGTGCTCGATGGCCGAGCGCACGAGGGTGCTCTTCGACGCCTACGTGAAAGCGGTGACGGAGGACCCCCGCGAAGCCCGGGTGACCTTCGTCGAAGTGCTGGGCGTGAGCCGGACGGTGGACGCACACTGCAAGCGGTGGCGTGACGTGTGGGCGCACTGGCTGACCGGCGAGACCCAGCGTGCGGTGATGCGGGGCGAGGCGGAAGAGGGCGACCACAAGGCGGACGTGCTCGTCATGGTCGGTACGGTCCACGAACTCATGGCCCACCACACCCGGCGGTCCCGCCGGGCCCGGCCGGAAGAGGTCTCGCGCGAGCTGTGGGAGCTGGCCCTGTCGATGCTGGGGACGCAGCGGACGGGCTGAACGGCCCCGAGCCGTGGCCCGTCTGCGAACGGCCGGGAAGCGCGGGTGGCGCCCCGCGCGTCCCGGCCGTTCCGCGTCCGTGAGCGCCTGCGCGGTGGCGCGGAACGTGCGCATGTACGAGTCCCGCCTGCCAGGACGTGTCACCGGCAGGCGGGAGGCCGCAGATTATCAGTGGCGTGCACACGTTCCGCAGGCGGGGTGAAGGAACTGTGCGAGGGCGGGGCAGGGGTGCGGGTCCGGGCGCGGGCTCAGAGCGCGGGTTCGGGTACCGGCACGGCCGCCCCGGCGACGACGGCTCCGGGCGCCGGGGTGTACGGGCCGCCCAGCGCCCACGCGCGGTGCAGCACCTCCGCGAAGGTGGCGGCGAGCTTGTGCTCGCCACTCGGGCCCGGGTGCGTGCCGTCGTACGTATCGGTGTGGATGTCGTAGCCGGACGGGTGCGGGGCCAGCAGGACCGGGGACGCGGGGGTGTCCAGGTCCGCGACGGCCTCGGCGAGCAGCGCGTTGAACCGCGCGCAGGAGGCGGCGAAGGGCGCGTCGGACTCGGCCCGGACGTTCGGGATGACCGGCATCAACACCAGCCTGACGCGCGGGTTCGCGGCGCGGGCGGCGGTGATGAAGGCACGCGCGTTCGCCGCCGTCTGCTCGCTGTCGGTGTAGAAGCCGAGGTCGATCAGGCCGAGCGAGACCAGCAGCACGTCCGCGCCGGAGGCGGCCACCGCCTCCCCGATCACCGGCGCCATGTGCAACCAGCCCTCTCCCCAGCCGGCCAGATGACGGCGGGCCGGTGCGGGGAAGAACGGGTCGGCGTACGCGGTCGAGACCGGGGCGTCCGCCTCGGCCTCGTACAGGCCGGTGCGCGGGCCGACGATGGCGTAACCGCCCTCGCCTAGGGTCGCTTCGAGGTGCTGCCACATCCGGTGGCGCCAGGTGAAGTCGCCCGCCCGGCCGACGGTCATCGAGTCGCCGACGAACAGGAAGCGCACGGCGTCCGCGCGTTCGGTCATGCCCCACCGCCGCAGGGCGTGGAGTCGGCGGCGGCAGACAGGAAACGCATGGCGTCATCATCCCCGATCCCTCGTTCGGGCCGCACCGTGATGATGGACACTTGCGCCATGCGCGCCTCACTCGCCGTCCTCGGCACCGCCGCCCTGCTGCTGCTCGCGGGTTCCGGCCCGGCCTCGGCGGACGGCGGGGCCGACCAGACCTTCACCATCAAGGACCCCCGGATCACGGAGTCCAGCGGCCTCGCCGCGAGCCGTATCCACCCGGGCGTCTACTGGACCCACAACGACAGCGAGGACGGCCCCTACCTCTACGCCGTCGACTCCCGCACCGGCGAGACCGTCGCCACCGTCACCATGACCGGCGTGGGAGAGCCGCGTGACGTGGAGGCGATCTCCCTCGGCCCGGACGGGAACCTCTACGTCGGCGACATCGGCGACAACCTCGACGGCAGCTGGGACCACGTCTGGATCTACCGGCTGCCCGAACCGAAGGTGCTGGGGGACGTCACGGTGCGCGCCACCCAGTTCGACGTGACGTACGCGGACGGGGCCAGGAACGCCGAGGCGCTGATGGTCCACCCGAAGACCGGCCGGGTCTGGATCGCCTCCAAGAACGAGGACGGCGGCGGCCTCTACGAAGGCCCCGCCCATCTCTCCGCCGGCGGGAACAACGTCTTCCGCCGCGTCGCCGAGGTGCCGTGGGTGACGGACGGGGCGTTCTCCCCGGACGGTACGCGGCTGGTGCTGCGCGGCTACCTCGGCGCCGACGCGTACACCTTCGACGACGGGAAGCTCGGCGACGAACGCGGCGTGGGCGCCCCGTTCATGATGCAGGCCGAGTCGGTCACGTACACGGCGGACGGTACGGCGCTGATGTTCGGCTCGGAGGGCAAGGGGAGCCAGGTCCGGCGGCTGGACGTGAAGGGCACCAACGCGGCCCAGTCCACGCCCGTGCCGAGCGCCTCGGACGGGTCCTCTTCGGCGGGTGGCCCGGCGGAGGCGGGCGGGAAGGCGTCCGGGGGCGAGAAGGGCGAGGAAGGCGGCGGATCCGGCGGGAGCGCGACCGGGAAGGGCAAGGCGCTGTTCGGCGGGCTGATCGCGATCATCGCGGTGTGGCTCGTGCTGCGCACGAAGTCGCGGCGCACGGGCGGCTGACGGGCCCACGGCGAGCGGGGGCGGGCCGCCCAGGCTGACGCCGGGTGCGGACGCGGGCGTGGGTGCGGACGTGGGTGCGGGCGTGGACGTGGGTGCGGGTGCGGGCGTGGGCGTGGGCGTGGGTACGCGACGCGACGCGAGGGCGCCGGCTACCCGCGATCGGCGAGGGTAAACCCGCTTCGCACAGCGTTGTCACAGCCATGCCATACGATGCGCACATCAGTTCGCGTTCTTTACCTCCGTTTGAGGATTCACACGTCATGTCTTTTGGTGTCAAGTCTCTTTCCGTGCGCGGTATATCCGCCGCTGTCGCACTTCTCGCCATCGGCGCCTCCGGATGTTCGGTCGTCGACAGCGCCAAGGAGGGCATCAAGAAGGCCTCTCGCGAGGAATCCGTCTTCTCGCTCGGCATGGGCGACTGCTACAACCCGAACACGAAGCCCGCCGCCGAGGGCGATGAGATGGCCGAGGAGTTCGCGGTCGAGGTCGTGCCGTGCGCCGAGCCGCACGACGGCCAGGTCTTCGGGGAGTTCAAGGTCGACGACGGCGCCTACCCCGGCGACGACGCGATCGTCGAAGCCGCCGACACGCGCTGCCCGGTGGAGCAGCTGAAGTTCGCACCGGACGCCTGGGCGCTCCCGGCCGGTGTGTCGAGCTCGTACTACCAGCCGACCAAGGAGTCCTGGGCGACCGGTGACCGCCTCATCACCTGCACCTTCACCAAGGACTCCGGCAAGATCACCGGTTCGCTGAAGAGCGAGGCGATGAACGCCGACCAGCTCGCCTACCTCAAGGGATCGAGCGCCCTCTACGAGGCGTTCTGGGCCAACATGCCCGAGGCGGACGCCGTCGAGGACGACCTCAACGGATACAAGGCGCTCGCCGCAGCCGTCAACGCGGCGCTCGGCACCCACGTCGCGGCGCTCCAGGGCATCGAGCAGCCGGAGACCGTCAAGCTGCGCGAGCAGCTCGACAAGGCGAACGCGGCCTGGAAGAAGGCCGCGAACGCCGGCGACGCCGACGCCTTCTACCTCGCCTACGATCCGGCCATCACGGGCATCGACCCGAACGCGACCGTCGCCGCCCGCAAGGAGCTCGGCCTCTCCACCACCGTCCCGGCCGACGAAGCGGCCGCCTGGGCGAGCTGACGGCCGACAGCCCTGAAGCTTGGCTTCCGGGAGCAGTGCGGAAGGAGGGACCGGTGCCGGGGGCGCCGGTCCCTCCTTCCGCGTGCCGCATCTGCCGCATCTGCCGCATGTCCGCATGGGCTGCATGTGCCGCATGTGCCGCACGGCCGGTCCGATGTCCGGAGCACTCGCACGGAGTCGGCCGGTCGCCCGTGGACCGGTTGGCGGAGTGCAGGTTCGTTTCGTCGCCATCCGTACGAGTGAGGCACGGATGCAGGTCTCCGCCTGCTGGGGAGTAGAGGGCCGCGACAACATCCTCCAGCAGAGAGAACCACCGATGCGTCTTCGCTCCGCCTTTCCCGCCGTTCTCGGCGCCGCCCTGCTCTTCGCCACCGTCCCCACTCCGGCCTCCGCCGCCGAGGGGCAGTTCCGCTACGACTACGTGACTGCCGAGGGATACGACGCGACCGGCTTCCTCAACAGGCCGGCGAGCGGCGTGTGCATCAACCTCCACGGCGTCGGCCCGGAGAACCCCGAGCCCGGCCACTCGCCCAAGAACCGCACGGACGCCTGGGCGACCGTCTACGCGGACGCCGACTGCGAGGGCTCCTTCTTCAACCTCCGCCCGCACACCGGCGGGGGCACCGAGCGGCTGAAGGTCCGGTCGGTCTTCTTCGGGCCGTCGACAAGCGACGACTGACCCGCCGGAACGCGGTCGCGTGCGCCCGGGTCGGGCTGCCCGCGCCCGTACCCGTGGCGCCCCGGGTACGGGCGCCCGGGCCGGGGAGGCCGCCCCCCGTCGGCGCGCCCGGACGGTGAGGACCGTCCGCCGTCCCGGCCGCGCGCCCAGCGCGCCGGCCGGGGCGGCCCAGTACCACTGGGTCGCCGCGCCGGGGCGCGGTCAGACGGCGATGGTCTGGTACTCGACGTACTGGCTCAGGCCCACCGACCCGAACTCGCGTCCCACCCCACTGGACTTGAAGCCGCCGAAGGGTCCGTCCTTGGCGGGCGCCGCGCCGTTGACCAGCATGATGCCGGTCCGTATCCGGCGGGCGACGGCGAGAGCGCGCTCCTGGTCGGCGGACCAGACACCGCCGCCGAGCCCGTAGTCGGAGTCGTTGGCGATGCGGACGGCGTCGTCCTCGTCGTCGAAGGGGATGACCACCAGCACCGGGCCGAAGATCTCCTCGCGGGCGATCCGCATGGTGTTGTCCACATCGGCGAAGAGGGTGGGCGCGACGTAGTAGCCGCCCTCCAGACCCTCGGGGACCTCCGGACCGCCCGTGACCAGTCGGGCGCCTTCGCTGATCCCGAGCTCGATGTACGAGCGCACGCGCTGCTGTTGGTCGGCGCGGACCATCGGGCCGATGAACGTGGCCGGGTCGGACGGGTCGCCCACGACCAGGGTCTCCATCATCGCCCTGACCGCCTGGACGACCTCCTCGTAGCGGCTGCGCGGGGCCAGGATCCGGGTGTGGGCCTGGCAGTTCTCCCCGTTGTTGCCCAGCGAGTGGAACTTCAGCCCCTGGGCCACCTCGGTGGGGTCGGCGTCCTCCAGGACGATCACGGCCGACTTGCCGCCCAGCTCCAGGCTGACCCGCTTGAGCTGCGCGCCCGCCGTGGCGGCGATCGCCCGTCCGGCGGCGGTCGAGCCGGTGAAGGCGACCTTGTCGACGCCCGGATGGGCCACCAGGTACTCGCTCGTCTCGCGGCCGGCGGGCAGCACGGAGACGACACCCTCGGGGAAACCGGCCTCGGCGAGGACCTCCGCGAGGGCGAGTGAGTCGACCGCGGTCTCCGGCGACGCCTTGAGGACCACGGTGCACCCCGCCAGCAGAGCGGGCACCAACTTGACCAGTGCCGACTGGTGCGGCGCGTTCCACGGGATGATCGCGGCGACCACACCGACCGCCTCGCGGCGCAGCAGTGCCCCGGACGGCAGCACCGCCTCCCAGTCGAGCTCCGCCGCGGCACGCAGGTATGCGGCGGTCTGCTCGGGCAGGCCGTGCACGTTCAGGCCGGTGGTGATCGAGATCGGTGAGCCGTTCTCGGCGGTGATCAGCGCGGCCATCTCTGCGGCGCGGGAGCTGTAGAGCTCCTGGAGGCGTGCCACCGTCTTCTGCCGCTCCTCGGGGGTCAGTCGCGGCCACGGGCCGTGGTCGAACGCCTCGCGGGCGGCGGCCACCGCGGCGTCCACGTCCTCCGGGGTCGCGTGCGGCACCGTGCCGACGAGAGACCGGTCGTGCGGGGAGTGGACCTCGATGACCTCTGTACCGGCCGGAGCCGACCAGCGGCCTCCGATGAAGAGCTTGTCGTACGACGTCATGGCGTATCTCGCTTCCGGTGCTACGGGGGTGGTGTGTTCTCGCGCCGTGTTCCCGCGGTGCGTTTTCAGACCGTCGGTCTGTTGCGTGCTCCAACTTAAGGGACCGTCGGTCTGATGTCAAAAGACCGGGAGTCTGTAAACTGGTGGCATGACGAACTTCCAGCGCGCCCGCAGCGAGGAACAGCGCGAGATCCGGCGGCGGGCGATCCTCGACACCGCTGCCGCGATGCTCGACGAGATGCCCGTCGCGGCGGTCAGCCTGAACGAGCTGAGCCGGCGGGTCGGGCTCGCCAAGTCGAACGTGCTGCGGTACTTCGAGTCCCGCGAGGCGGTCCTGCTGGAACTGCTCGACCTCGCGTGGAAGGAGTGGGCGGCCGAACTGCCCGCACTGCTGGCCGGAGCCGTCGACGACGGGGCGACGGCCGACGAGCGCGGGGAGCGGTTCGCGGCCGCGGTGACCGACTCCCTCGCCGAACGGCAGGTGCTCTGCGACCTGTTCAGCGCGCAGGCCGGCGTCCTGGAGCACAACGTGTCGCCGGACGTGGCCGCCCGTTACAAGCGGGCCGCCCTCGGGAACGTGGAGCGGCTCACCGGTCTCGTCCGCCTGCATCTCCCCGAACTCGGGGATCAGGCGGGGGAGTTGGCCGCCTCCGTCATCATGGTCGCCGGAGCCGTGTGGACCCACGCCCGTCCCTCGCAGGCGATGCTCGACGCCTACGAGGCCGATCCGTCCCTGGCCGCCCTGAGGATGGACTTCACCACCTCGCTGCGGCAGATGCTCGCCACCTTCACCGCGGGCGCGCTGGCCCGCGCCTCATCCTGAGCCGGGCCTCCGCGCCTCATCCTGAGCCGGGCCTTCGCGCCTCATCCTGAGCCCGGCCTCCGCGCCTCACCCTTCACCTGGAGCATCCTTTGCGCGTTCTCGTGTTCGGAGCGTCCGGCATGGTCGGACACGGTGCCCTGCGCGCCTGTCTGCTCGACGACACCGTCACCGAAGTGCTCGCCGTCGTCCGGCGCCCGCTGGCCCTCGACCACCCCAAGCTGCGGCAGATCGTCCACGCCGACTTCACCGACTACACCTCCGTGCAGGACCGGCTGAAGGACGTGGACGCCTGCTTCTTCTGCCTCGGGGTGTCCGCCGTGGGTCGCGGGGAGGAGGAGTACACGCGGGTCACCTACGACTACACGCTCGCCGCAGCCCGGGCTGTGCACGCCGCCAACCCGTCACTCACGTTCGTCTACGTATCCGGTGAAGGCACGGACACCACCGGGACGAGCCGTCAGATGTGGGCGCGGGTCAAGGGACGCACGGAGAACGACCTCCTTGCCCTGGGGATGGACGCCCACATGTTCCGTCCCGGCTACATCCAGCCCGTCGACGGGGCTGTCTCCCGCACCCCGCTCTACCGCGCCCTCTACGCCGTCACCGGCTTCCTCTTCCCTCTCCTGCGGCGCGCCTTTCCCCGTCACGTCACCACCACCGAAGCCGTGGGCCGCGCCATGCTCGCCGTCGCCCGGCGCCCGGGCGCCGGTCCCACGGTCCTGCGCAACCCCGACATCAACCGCCTGGCGGCGGGCGGACCCGCGCAGGGGACGGAGCGTGGAGCCGCGCGTCCCTGATCGCGGGAGCCCCGCGCCGTCGGGCGGGGGCGACGACGGTGGACGGTGGCGCGCGCCGGGCCGCAGGACCGCCGCGCCGGTCCGGGCCGCGCGCCACCGTCCCGCTGTTCTACCCGGTCGGAGTCCGGTGGGCCCGCGCTGCTTCCCCGCCGAGGCATACGACGAGACGGCGCATGTCCTCCGGGGCGCAGGCGATCAGGAATCCGGCCTCTCCGTCGTGGCACTCGGCGACCTCCCACCAGGAGCGGACCATCCGGGAATCCGAACGGTCCCGTCCCCGGATGCGGCGGATCTCGATGTCCCCGGCCGGCATCGCCTGGCGCCCGACCGACTTCACCTCGGTCGGCGACCGGTGCAGAGCGGTGCTGGACACCGCGAGGAAGACGATGACCGGCCTGCAGTAGGGCCGGTCGCCCAGCACGCAGGCCTCGAAGACGATCTCTTCGCCCTTGGCGAAGGCGCGGTCCCGGGCCTTCGCCCGCCGTTTCGCGCCCAGGCGGGGGAAGAGGAGGGAGAGCACTGACTGCACCACCAGATCCACCAGAAACTCGATCACTCGGCATCCGTTCATCGGTCGGTGGCCCGGAATCGCGGCGGCGCCGAGACCCCACCCGGAGCCGCGCGTTCCACCGTAGCGAGCGGCCCCATGGCCCGGAGACCCGAGGTCGAGCCAAGGCCGAGCCACCCGTCGACGCCCGGTGCTCCGGCCGCCCCACCGGGGCCCTACGCTCTCCTCCCATGCCGAACATCTCCGCGCTCCTCGTCATCGACATGCAGAACGACACGGTGGCCATCGCCCACCGGGCCGCCGAGACCGTCGCCGTCCTCGTCGATCTGCGCCGACGCGCGCACGAGGCGGGCGCGTTGGTCGTGACGGTGCAGGACGGTGGCGGCGGCACGGAGGTCGGTTCCGAGGGCTGGCGGGTGGTGCCCGAACTCGCGCCCGGCGCAGGGGAGACGGTCGTCCGCAAGGCCGCTCCGGACAGCTTCCTCGGCACCGGTCTCGACGGTCTGCTGCGAGCGCGCGGCATCACCGAGGTGATCGTCACCGGCTTCGCCACCGAAATCTGCGTGGACACCACCGCACGTTCCGCGCTGAGCCACGGATACGACCTGGTCCTGGTGGCGGACGGGCACACCACCTCCGTCCGTGGTCCGGGCGACGAGGCGTACGCGACTCCGGACCGGTCGATCGCGCACCACAACGAGATCTTCCGGAACCTCGGACATCCCGGGCGGCGCATCCGGGTGCTGAGCGCCTCGGAGGTGGACTTCGGCCGGTCCACGGGTGCCCCTGCAGCTCAGGACGGTCCGGCCGAACCGGAATTCGTACGGGACACCCGGAGGTCGTACGACACCATGGCCGCCGAGTACACCGCGCGGTTCCGGTCCGAGCTGGACGCCAAGCCCCTCGAACGCGCGCTGCTCGCCGGGTTCGTGGAGCTGGTACGGGAAACAGGCGGCGGTCGGCCGGTGGCCGACGTGGGGTGCGGTACCGGGCGGGTCACCGGCCATCTGCGCGGGCTCGGCGCCGACGTGTTCGGAATCGACCTGTCGCCCGGGATGCTCGCGGTCGCACGGAAGGAACACCCGGACATCCGCTTCGAGGAGGGCTCGATGCTCGCGCTCGACCTGCCGGACGGTTCGCTGGGCGGGCTGCTCGCCTGGTACTCCACCATCCACGTCACCGACGCCCTGCTCCCGGCCGCCTTCGCCGAGTTCCACCGGGTGCTCGCCCCGGGAGCCCATCTGCAACTCGGCTTCCAGGCAGGCGACGGGACGAGACACCGGACCGACGCCTGGGGAAGCCCGATCGTCCTCGACTTCCACCGCCGCAGGCCCGAGGCGGTCGCGGCGCTGCTCACCGCGGCGGGCTTCGAGCCCCGGGTACGTACCGTGCGCGAGGCCGACACCGAGGGGAGGTTCCCCGAGCCGACCCCGCAGGGGTTCGTCCTCGCGCGGAAACCCGCCGCCTGAGCGCGGCCCGCCGGGCGGGCCCGGCAGTGCGGCGCGAAAACATCATGGTAGGTCGGACTGCTCCCCTCCGCCCCGAAGCCCCAAGATCACCCGCGAGGGTGAGGCGGTACGGCGACGGCCCCGCACACCGAGGTGTACGGGGCCGTCGTCCAGGCGTCAGGCGTCAGGCGTCAGGCGTCAGGCGCCAGGCGGTGAGCCGGGGTGCCGGAGCGGTTACAGCTTCTCGATGACGTAGTCGATGCAGGCGGTGAGGGCCTGGACGTCCGCCGGGTCGATCGCCGGGAACATCGCCACGCGCAGCTGGTTGCGGCCCAGCTTGCGGTACGGCTCGGTGTCCACGATGCCGTTGGCGCGGAGCACCTTGGCGATCGCGGCGGCGTCGACGTCGTCCGAGAAGTCGATCGTACCGATGACCTGCGAGCGCTTCGCCGGGTCGGTGACGAACGGGGTCGCGTGCTTCGAGTTCTCGGCCCAGCCGTAGAGGTTCTGGGAGGACGCGCGGGTGCGGCCGGTCGCGAAGTCCAGACCGCCCTGGCCGTTCAGCCACTTCAGCTGCTCGTTGAGCAGGAAGAGGGTGGAGAGGGCCGGGGTGTTGTACGTCTGGTTCTTGGTCGAGTTGTCGATCGCCGTGGGCAGCGAGAAGAACTCGGGGACGTGGCGGCCGGAGGCGTGGACGCGCGCCGCGCGCTCCAGGGCCGCCGGGGAGAACGCCGCGATCCAGAGGCCGCCGTCGGAGGCGAAGGACTTCTGCGGGGCGAAGTAGTAGACGTCCGTCTCGGTGATGTCGACCGGCAGACCGCCGGCGCCCGAGGTGGCGTCGACCAGGACGAGCGCGCCCTCGTCGGCACCGGCGACGCGCTTGATCGGCGCCGCGACACCCGTGGAGGTCTCGTTGTGGGTGAAGGCGTAGACGTCGACACCCTCCTCGGCCTTCGGCTCCGGGTGGGTGCCGGGCTCGGAGGAGATCACGGACGGGTCGGCCAGCCACGGCGCGAGCTTCGCGGCCTTGGCGAACTTCGAGGAGAACTCACCGAAGTTCAGGTGCTGGGACTTCGTCTCGATGAGACCGTGCGTCGCGACGTCCCAGAACGCGGTGGACCCGCCGTTGCCGAGGACGACCTCGTACCCCTCGGGGAGGGAGAAGAGGCTGCGCACACCGTCGCGTACCTCGCCGACCAGGTTCTTGACCGGGGCCTGGCGATGGGACGTACCGAGGAGAGAGGTTCCGGTGGCGGCCAGCGCGTCGAGCGCCTCCGTCCGCACCTTGGAGGGCCCGGCGCCGAAGCGTCCGTCGGCGGGCTTGATGTCAGCGGGAATCTGGATATCGGCCACGACTCGGAGCGTAGTCCCTCGCGGACGGGGCGAAAGACCCTGTCCGTCCGGTGAGACGGACGCTCCGACCCGTGGACAACACGCGGGCGGTGCGGTAAGCGGAATCGGCTCAGCCCAGGGTGACCGGGAGTTCGAAGAGGTCGTTCTGGGTCACGATCGGCTTGTTCCGCAGGTCGGCGGCGGGGACCGCGAGCTCCAGCTCCGGGAAACGGGCGTACAGCGCGGGGAGCGCGACGGCCGCCTCCAGGCGGGAGAGCGCGGCACCCGGGCAGATGTGCGGGCCGTGGCCGAAGGAGAGGTGGCGGTTGGGGGAGCGGGTGAGGTCGAACTCCGCCGCGTCCGGGCCCCATTGCTTCTCGTCCAGGCTCAGCGCGGCGAACGAGACCATCAGCCCCTCGCCCTTCGGCAGCACCCGGTCGCCGATGGTGATGTCCTCGGTGGCGAAGCGGATCAGGACGTGCGAGGTCGGCGACGACCAGCGCAGCGTCTCCTCGATCGCGCCCTCCCAGGTCGCCCCGCCCGACAGGACCAGTGCGCGCTGCTCGGGGTGGGTCTGGAGGGCGACGACGGTGTTGACGATCAGGCTGATGGTGGTCTCGTGCCCGGCGGCGATGATCAGCTTGAGCGTGTTGAGGATCTCGTCGTCGGTGAGACGGTCGCCGTCCTCGGAGGCGTTCAGCAGCGCCCCGGTCAGGTCGTCGGCCGGGGACTCCTTCTTCTCCTCCAGGATGCGCGTGAACAGGGTGTGGATGTCCCCCATCACCTGCGGGACCTCGGCGGGCGGGGTCAGGTTGGAGAAGAACTTGTCGAAGAGTTCCTTCATCCGGGGCAGGTCCTCGGTGCCGATGCCCATCAGCTCGCTGATGACGTTCATCGGCAGCGGGTAGGCGAACTCGGCCTTCAGGTCGACGCTCTCGCCCGCCGGGCGCGCGGCGAGCCGGTCCAGCAGCTCGTCGGTACGGGCCTGGATGCCCTCGCGGAGCCGCTCCACCCGGCGCACGGTCAGCGCCTGGGCGACCAGACCGCGCAGCCTGCGGTGCTCCGCGCCGTCCGAAGTCAGCATGGTCTTGCCGGGGTTGACCAGCCCGATCAGCGGCCAGTCGTGGGCGATCTCGCCGCGCTGCCAGGCGTTCCAGACGTCGATGTCCTTCACCAGGCGCGGGTCCGTGAGGGCCGCCTTCGCCTCGGCGTGGTGGGTGACGGCGTAGATGTGGACACCGCCGGGCAGCTCCACGGGGACGAGCGGACCGGCCGCGTGCAGCCGGGCGCTCTCGCCCCGCAGGTCGCCGACGAACATGTCGAGGACGATGCGCTCGTCGTCGAGCGGTCCGGTCTGTTCGGTGGTCGTCGCGGTCACCGCGTGCCTCCAAGGGCGGGAGTGGGTGTGAAGCGGACGGGCAGCTCGGTCAGGCCGCGCAGCCACGGCGACGGGCGCCGGGTGAGGTCCTCGGCCGGGACCGCGAGATCGACGTCGGGCAGCCGGTCGAGGATCGCCTCGATCCCCGTACGGGCGATGACCTCGGCGGTCTCCTGGGCGGGGAACGGGCAGCGGTGCTCGCCGTGGCCGAAGGAGAGGAAGGCGTTGTTGCCGCCGGTGAGGGCGGAGCCGTCGGTACGCACCTGGGGATCGGCGTTGGCGGCGGCGACCCCCAGGACCAGCAGGTCACCGGCCTGGATGTGCTTGCCGCCGAGGTGCGTGTCGCGGCTCGCCCAGCGGCCGGCCACGTTCTGGGTGGGGGTGTCCTCCCACAGCACCTCGTTCATCGCCTCGGCGACGCTGTGCCGGCCGCCGGAGAGCGAGGCGGCGAACCGGTCGTCGGTCAGCATCAGCCGCAGCGAGTTGCCGATCCAGTCGGCGGTCGGCTGGTGCGCGGCCGCCATCATGACCATGAGGTCCCGGGCGACCTCGTCGTCGGTGAACTCGCCGGTGTCGGCGAGCATCCGGGACGGTACGTCGTCCTCGGGCGCGGCGGACCGCTCGGCCACCAGCCCGATGACGGAACCGGCGATGTGGCGCTGCCCGGCCAGCGCGTCCGGACCGCCGTTGATCATGTCGTTCATCGCCGTGACGAGGGCGGGGCCCCGCTCGTCCGGGAAGCCGTACAGCTTGGCGAGGACCCGGACCGGCAGCAGCATCGCGTACTCCGCGATCAGGTCACACGTGCCCGCCGAACAGAAGGCGTCGATCAGCTCGTCCGCGAACGCCTCGGTGTACTTGCGGAGTTCGAAGGGGTCGGTACCCTCCAGCGCCGAACTGATCACCTGGGAACGGCGGCTGTGCCGTTCGCCGACCGTGTAGAGGATCGACGGCTGGTCCTTGCTGATCATCGGGTGCAGGGGCCAGTCGTCCGCGATGTTCGGCCACTGGTTCCAGATCTGCGAGTCCCGGGTGAACAGGGCCGGGTCGGTGGTGACCTGGTGCAGTTCGCGGTAGCCCAGGACGAGCCAGGCCGGTACGTCGCCGGGCAGCACGATCGGCGCCACCGGCCCGTGGTCCCGGCGCACCTCCCGGTACAGCTGGTGCGGTTCGGTGGCGAACCGGGGCCCGGACAGCGGTACCGGACCGGGGTCCTTGGCCGCACTCTGACCGTGGTCGACGGGGCACGCGTTCACGAGGTGGTCTCCGGGGTTCGGCCGGCCGCCTCGGGGGCGCCCGCGAGCGCACCTTCCGGAGTCCGGGCACGGGCGGCGGACAGCGCGTGGAGATGCTCGACCAGCGTGATCAGGACGTACTTGCTGGACGACCGGTCGCGTGCGTCGCACTCCACCAGTGGGACGTCCTCCGACAGGTCGAGGGCGTCACGGATCTGCTGCTCGGTGTGGAGCGGGCCGCCGAAGTCGTTGCACGCCACGATGAACGGCGTGCCGTGGTGCTCCAGGCGGTCGATGGCGTACCAGGAGTCCGCGAGCCGACGGGTGTCGACCAGCACGACGGCGCCCAGCGTGCCCGAGAAGAGGCGGTCCCACAGGAACCAGAAACGCTCCTGGCCGGGCGCCCCGAAGAGGTACAGCACGGAGCGCTCGTCCAGCGTGATGCGGCCGAAGTCGAAGGCGACCGTGGTGGACGCCTTCGACTGCACACCGTCGAGGTGATCGACGGCCTCGCCCGCGCGCGTCATCGTCTCCTCCGTGCTGAGCGGACGTATCTCGCTCACGGAACGGACCATGGTCGTCTTGCCCACGCCGAATCCGCCGACGACGACGATCTTCAGTCCGTTGTCGGCCGTCGCCCCGAGGGCGGCGTGGTCAGAGGTTGCGGAGTCCAACGAGCACCTGTTCCAGGATGTCGGGGTCGGGGAGCCGGTCCGCGACACGGGCGGTACGGGGATGGCGTGCGCTGATCCGGCCCGTGTCGAGCATGTCGCCGAGCATGATGCGGACGATGCCGACCGGCAGGTTCAGGACCGCGGCGATCTCGACCACCGCTATGGGGCGCTCGCACATCCGCAGGATCGCGACGTGCTCCGACTGCATGCCGGGGGCCGGCTCGCACTCGGAGACGACGAGCGTCACCAGGTCGAAGGCGTCGGAGTCCGTCCGGCTGCGGCCACCGGTGAGGGTGTAGAGCCGGTCGGGGGAGTCGTCACGACCGGGGCGGGGGCGCGGCACCGGGGGCATCAGCCGACGGTTCCCGCGTCGGCGCCCGGCCCGGTGGACGGGTCGGTTTCGCGGGGCGGCGCGACGAGGTGCTCGCCCAGCTGCTCGACCAGCTCGCTCATGTTGTGCCCGACGAGGCCCACGTCGGAGTCCTCGGCGGCGACGACCGCCAGATGGGCGCCCGTACCGGCCTCCACGATGAACAGCACCCCGCCGTAGAACTCGGCCATCGCCGAACGTACGCCGCCGCTGCCGTCGCCGAACTCGACGGACGCGCCGTGCGAGAGGCTCTGGATGCCGGCGGAGATCGCGGCGAGCTGGTCGGCCTGGTCCACGGAGAGCTCGGGGGTACGGCACAGCTTCAGGCCGTCCCGGGAGAGCACGAGGGCGTGCCGGGCGCCGGGGGTGCGTTCGAGCAGGCCCTCCAGCAGCCAGTTCAGCTTCTCGTCGGTGGTCGCGGTCATCGGGTGTTGCCTTCCGGGAGGGGTGCGTTGGCCCGTACTGCCTGGCTGAAGGTGGAGAAGCGCTCGGCCTGCCTCTTGGCGACGTCGGCCCGTTCCCGGGGGGTCGCGGTGTCGGCGGGGGCGGAGGCCGCCGCACGGGACTCCGCGGCGGCGAAGGTACGCCCGCGTCGGCGCCGGGGCAGCCCGCTCTCGCCGAACTGCGGGAAGGATCCCGTCGATTCGGCCTCGGACTCGGGAGTCCGCGCCGTCGTGCTGGTTCCGGTCGCGGCTGCCGCGCCGGTCCCGGCCCGCTCGCCCTTTTCCGTCCGTTCGGCCTGCGCGGCTTCCTCGGCCTGCTGGGCGTTTTCCGTCCGTTCGGTCTGCGCGGCTTCCTCGGCCTGCGCGGCTGTCTCGGACCGCTGGGCCTTTTCGGGGCCCGTACCCGGCCTGGCCTCGCCCTCGCCGGGGTCCGCCGCGGAGTGGGCGGGCTCCGGTTCGGGCGTACGGGGCTTCGGTGCGACGGCAGGCAGCGACGGGGCCGTGGCGCCCTGCGGAGTACGGGAGATGAGCTCCTGCGGCAGCATCAGCAGCGCGCCGGTGCCGCCGCGCGCCGACGGCCGGAAGGAGACCCGCAGGCCGTGCTTGTGGGCGAGGCGGCCGACGACGGCGAGGCCGAGGCGGGTGCCGGTGAGCGAGGTGTAGCTCTGATCGTCCGGGGAGACGGCCCGCTCGGCGCGGCGCAGCTGCACGTCGCTCATGACGAGCCCGCTGTCCTCCACGGTGATCACCACACCGGCCGGTACCTCTTCGACGTACACGTGCACTTCGGCGGTGGGCGGCGAGAAGTTGGCGGCGTTGTCGAGGAGTTCCGCGAGCGCGTGCATGACGCCCTCGGCCGCGTGACCGGCGATGGCCACGTCGCTGGTCGAGTGCAGCCGGATGCGGCGGTAGCCGCTGATCCGGCCCATCGCGCCGCGCAGGATGGACTCCATCCCGATCGGCCTGGCCCACCGGCGCCCGGAGCGCGCACCGGTCAGCACCGCGACGGAGTCGGCGAGCCGGCCCGCCTGAGCGGTGCGGTGGTCCAGGTGGAGCAGGTCGCCCAGGACGTTCTCGTCGGTGTGCCGGTTCTCCATCTCCCGCAGGTCGGCCAGCATGCTGGTGGCCAGCGCCTGCATCCGGCTCGCCGCGTTGGCGCCCGTCGCCAGGGCGGCGGACCGCTCCCGCTCGGCCTGGGCGAGGCGGGCGGTCAGGCCGGCCTTCTCGCCCGCGAAGCGTTCCCGGTCGGCCTCGTTCTCGGCCGTACGCCGGTCGGTCTCGGCGGCCAGCCGCTCCTTGGCCGCAGCCGCGTCCGCGGTGGCCTTGGCGAGCGCGGTGGCCGCCTCGGAGGCGGCCCGGGTGGCCTCGGCGCGCAAGGTGGCCTTGATCCGGGCGGCCTCCGCGGTGAAGCGCTGCGCGTCGGCCGAGGCGGACGACACCAGGCGGGTGGTGTCGTCGGTGAACCTCCGGCTGTCGGCCGCCCGGGCCTCCCGTAGCGCCCGTGCGGTACCCAGGGCGTGGGCGGCGACGGTCACGGCCACGGTCAGCGCGACGGCCGCCGCACCCGCCCCCCAGGCCAGCGGGGTCCGCACCGAGTCGGGTGCCACGGACGCGGCCCACACGCACAGCGAGCCTGAGACGACTGCCGACACCAGCGCGGTGAGCGCGGTCGACCGGGTTGAGGGGCGCAATCGGAGTCCTTGGGGCGGACGGCACGGGCTGCGCCGACCGGTCGGGCGGCGCTCGCCGGCCGGGCGACGCCGTCGGCCGGGGCGCCGGCTGGTCGGGCGGCGCAACGGACGCTGCGGGTGTGGGGGCGGTCGGGACTACGGCCTTCGTCGCGGAGAGTGAGTGGGCCGTAACAACTGGAGCTGATTGTTCCAGCGCAAGTCGTGCTCACTATAGGAGAATTGAGGGTCCTTTTGGGAAGCGATGGTGGCGTTCTCTGTTCGTTCTGTGTTGCGTATGTGGCTGTGCGGGCGGGTTGTCCGAAGAGTGCCCCAAGAGCGCTCACACCCGCGCGGTGTTCTCCGGTGAGCGCCCGCGCGGTGTTGCCCAAGGAGTGCCCGCCCCTGCGCGGTGTGGTCCGGCGAGTGCCCGCGCCCGCGCGGCATGCTGGTGACCATGGCCGAACCGCACGCCCCCAGTGACGCCCTGGCCCGGGACCTCCGCTCCGAGGTCCGGGGGGAGACCTTCTTCGACGTGGCCTCCCGCGCGCTCACCACCATGGACGCCTCCAACTACCGCCGGGTCCCCCTCGGGGTCGTGGCCCCGCGCGACGCCGACGACGTCACCACCGCCCTCGCCGTCTGCCGCGCCCACGGGGTGCCCGTCGTCCCGCGCGGCGGCGGCACCTCCATCGCGGGCCAGGCGACCGGCACCGGCGTCGTCCTCGACCTCACCCGGCACCTGGACGCCGTCCTGGAGCTGGACCCCGCGTCCCGGACGGCCGTCGTCCAGCCCGGCGTCGTCCTCGACCACCTGCGGGCCGCCGCCGCCCCGCACGGACTGACCTTCGGCCCCGACCCGTCCACCCACGGCCGCTGCACCCTCGGCGGCATGATCGGCAACAACTCCTGCGGCGCCCACTCCGTCGCCTGGGGCACCACCGCCGACAACGTCCACGCCCTCACCGTCGCCCGCTACGGCGGCGACACCCTGCGCCTCGGCCGCGGCTGGGGGAGCGCCGACACCCCCGGAGCCCCGCCGGGGCTGCGGGAGTTCGTCGACCGCCACCTCGCCCCGCTCCGTACCGGCTTCCCCGACCTCCCGCGCCGCATCTCCGGCTACGCGCTCGACGCCCTGCTCCCCGAACGTCCCGGCGGCCCCGACGTCGCCCGCGCCTTCTGCGGCAGCGAGGGCACCCTCGGTGTCGTCACCGAGGCCACCGTCCGGCTGGTCGAATCCCCGCCCGCCCGCGCCCTCGCCGTCCTCGGCTACCCGGACGAGCCGGCCGCCGCCGAAGCCGCCGCCGGACTCCTCCCGTACGGCCCGCTCACCGTCGAGGGCATGGCCGCCGACCTGGTACGCGAATCGGTCGGACTGCCCCGGGGCGGCGCCTGGCTCTTCGTCGAGACCGGCGGCGCCACCCCCGTCGAAGCCCGGGACGGTGCGAGGCGGATCGTGCGCGCCGCCGACGCCCTCGACGCCGCCGTGGTCACCGACCCCGCCGGACAACGCGCCCTGTGGCGCATCCGCGAGGACGCCGCCGGAACCGCCACCCGGATGCCCGACGGCACCGAAGCCTGGCCCGGCTGGGAGGACTGCGCGGTGCCGCCCGCCCGACTCGGCCCGTACCTCCGCGAGTTCCGCGCCCTGCTCGCCGAACACGGCCTGCACGGAGCCCCGTACGGCCACTTCGGCGACGGCTGCATCCACGTCCGCATCGACTTCGACCTCCGTACCCCCGACGGCATCGCCCGCTTCCGCCGCTTCTCCGAGGACCAGGCCCGCCTCGTCGCCGCCCACGGCGGATCGCTCAGCGGCGAACACGGCGACGGACAGGCCCGCGCCGAACTCCTCCCGCTCATGTACGGCGCCGAACTCGTCCAGCTCTTCGCGGAGTTCAAGGACCTGTGGGACCCGTACGGCGGGATGAACCCCGGCATGCTGGTCCGCCCCGACCCGCTCGACACCAACCTCCGCTTCGACGTCCTGCCTCGCCGCCCGGTCGACGTCGCCTTCGGCTACCCCGAGGACGGCGGCGACTTCACGTCGGCGGTCAGCCGCTGCGTGGGCGTCGCCAAGTGCCGTACGACGACGCCCGGTGCGGGCGTCATGTGCCCCTCCTTCCGCGCCACCGGCGAGGAAAAGCACTCCACGCGCGGCCGGGCCCGGCTGCTGCACGAGATGCTCGCGGGCGAGATCGTCACCGACGGCTGGCGCTCCACGGAGGTCCGCGACGCGCTCGACCTCTGCCTCTCCTGCAAGGGCTGCCGCAGCGACTGCCCCGTCGGCGTCGACATGGCCACCTACAAAGCGGAGTTCCTCCACCACCACTACCGGGGCCGGCTCCGCCCCGCCGCGCACTACGCCCTGGGCTCACTGCCCCGCTGGCTCCGCCTCGCCGCCCCCTTCGCCCCGCTGCTCAACGCCCTGGCCCGGGTGCGCCCACTCGCCGCGCTCGCCAAGCGCCTGGCGGGCATCGCCCCGGAGCGGCCGATCCCGGCGCTGGCGCGGCAGCCGCTCACCCGGTGGTGGAAGCGGCGGGGCGAGGAGGCCGGCGCCGGGGCCGGGTCCGGTGGGGAGGTTCTGCTGTGGCCGGACACCTTCACCACCTACCTCTCCCCTCAGGTGGGGCATGCCGCCGTCCGCGTGCTGGAGTCCACCGGACGGACCGTGCGCCACCCGGGGCCGGGGCTCTGCTGCGGACTGACCTACGTCTCCACGGGCCGCCTCGACCGGGCCCGTACGGTCATGCGGCGCACCCTGGACCGGCTGGGCGCCTCCCTCGGCGAGCCGCCCGGCCGCCCACTCGTCGTCCTCGAACCCAGCTGCGCCGCAGCGCTCCGCACCGACCTCCCCGAGCTCCTCCCGGACGATCCGCGAGCCGCCCAACTCGCGGCATCCGTAAGCACCTTGGCCGAGTACCTGGAGGAGTACGCCCCCGACTGGGAGTCGCCCCGGCTGGGCCGGGAGGTGGCCGGCCAGACCCACTGTCACCAGCATGCCGTCCTCGGTGACGCCGCCGACCGGCGGCTGCGAGAACGGGCCGGACTGGACGGCGAGTTGTCCGGAGGGTGCTGCGGCCTGGCGGGCAACTTCGGTTTCGAGAAGGGTCACTGGGACGTCTCGGCCGCCTGCGCGGAGGAGCAACTGCTGCCCGCCGTACGGTCGGCGGCCCCGGGTACGGAGATCCTGGCGGACGGCTACTCCTGCCGTACCCAACTGGAGCAGCTCGCGGGGGTACGGGCCAGGCATCTGGCGGAGGTGCTGGCGGAGGGGCTGGAGGCGGCAGAGGGCGGTGGCAAGGATGATCACACTCGGGGCAGGTCCGCCTGAGTACGCGTACCCAGGCCACACCGGCCGGTCGCCCCTGACGCGGCGGACGCGGAGTGCGCACGATGCAATCTCCCGCGTCGAAAGAGGAATTGATGAGCCCCGACCTGCAACTCCGCGCCGCCACACCCGAGGACCTCGACTGGATCCACGAGCTGCGCCACCGGGTGTACGCGCAGGAGCTCGGTCAGCACGCGCCGAACGCCGCGGGGCGGCTCCCCGACCGTCTCGACGGCGCCAACGTCTACCTGGTCGCGGCGCGGGGAGAGGACCGTGCGGGGTTCGTCAGCCTGACCCCGCCCTGGTCGGGGCGGTACGGCCTGGACGCGTACCTGTCCCGCGAGGAACTGCCGCTCCTGGCGGAGGAGGACCTGTTCGAGGTGCGCGTCCTGACCGTCGAGCCGCGCTGGCGGTCCTCCGCGGCGGCGCCGCTCCTGATGTACGCGGCGCTGCGCTGGATCGCCTCCCGAGGCGGCCGGCGGATCGTGGCGATGGGGCGCACCGAACTGCTGCCCATGTACCGGGCCGCCGGTCTGCGGCCCGTCGGGCACACCGTCCGCTGCGGGGCGGTGACCTTCGAGGTGCTGACCGGCGGCGTGGCCGAGCTGACCAGGGTCACGATGGACCGCCGCGCGGCGGTGGAGCGGCTGCGGAGCCAGGTGGACTGGCGGCTGGATGTCCCGTTCGCTCCCCGGCCGGACGGCTGCGAGCACGGCGGTGTCTCCTTCACCGCCATCGGTACGGACTTCGCCAGTCTGGAGCGCCGCCACCAAGTGGTCGCGGCGGACGTGCTGGACGCCTGGTTCGCTCCCGCCCCCGGCGTACGGGCCGCACTCGCGGACGACCCGGGGTGGGCCGCCCGGACCTCACCGCCCACCGGCGCGGAAGGCATGCTGGCGGAGATCGCCGGGGCACGGGCGCTGCCCGTCGAGACACTCGTACCCGGCGCCGGCTCGTCCGACCTGATCTTCAGGGCCTTCACCCACTGGCTGACCCCGCAGAGCAGGGTGCTCCTCCTGGACCCCGGCTACGGCGAATACGCCCACGTCACCGAGCGGGTGATCGGCTGCCGGGTGGACCGCTTCCGGCTGCGCCGCGAGGACGGCTGGCGCGTGGACACGGCCGAGTTGGCCGCCGCCGTCGAGCACGGGCGTTACGACCTCGTCGTAGTGGTCAACCCGAACAACCCGACCGGCCGCCACGCGCCCGCGGACGCACTGCGCTCCCTGATCGCCGCCGCGCCGGCCGGTACCCGCTGGTGGATCGACGAGGCGTACCTGGGCTACGTCGGCATGACCGAGTCGCTCGCCGGCCTCGCCGCGGCCGACCCGCGCGTGGTGGTCTGCAGCTCCCTCTCCAAGATGTACGCCCTGTCCGGCATGCGCGCCGCGTACCTGGTGGCCGAGGCCACCACCGCGGCGGAGCTGCGCCGCCGCACACCGCCGTGGTCGGTGAGCCTTCCCGCCCAGCTCGCCGCGGTGGCGGCGCTCCGGGACCCGGCGTACTACGCCTCCCGCTGGCTCCGCACCCACGAGCTGCGGCGGCGCTTGGCCGCCGACCTCGCCGCGCTCGACGCGGCCGTGGAGGTGGAGGAGTCCGTGGCCAACTGGCTCACCCTGACGCTGCCCTCCGACGGGCCGAGCGCCGCGCTTCTGGTGCGGGAGTGCCGCCGCAGCGACGTCTACCTGCGCGACCTCTCACCCATGTCGCCCGAGTACCGGGGGCGCACGGTGCGCGTCGCGGTCAAGGACACGGCCGAGAACGCGCGCATCGTCGCGGCCGTCCGGGACGCTCTGGACGCGCTGCGCCCGGGCCCGGCCCCGTCCTCCCCGGTGGCCGGGAGCAACCCCGTTCCGGTACCCGCCCGATGATCACGGTTGCTTCGCTGGCGCCCTGCCTCGGTGGGGCGCTCGTGGCCGGTGGTGTCGCGGCGGCGGCCTCCCGGCGGCGTGAGCTGATGACCAAGTGGTGCGCCTGGGCGGTCGGAGTGCCCCTGGTCACCGGTGCGTTCTGGTGGGGCCGTCCGGGCATCGCGACGCTCGCCGTCCTGGTCGGCGTGATCGCGGTGGTGGAGTACGGCGGGCTGACGCGGATGCCCCGGGTGGACCGGGCGGTCCTCGCGGCGTCGGTGACGGGCGTGGTGCTGACCGCTCTGCTGGCCCCGGGGCAGGAACCGCGCGCGTTGGCGGTCGGGGCGCTCGCGCTGGCGTCGCTGCCGCTCCTGGCGGGCGACGCGGACCACGGTCCGCGTCGGCTCGGAGCGGGCCTGCTCGGTCTGGCCTGGATCGGTGTCCTGGCCGGGCTGGTACCGCTCGGCGCGCGTGCGCTCGCGCTGTTCATGGCGGTGTCGATCGCCGACATCGTGGCGTACTTCGCGGGACGGGCGCTGGGCGGGCCCGGGCTGTCGCCGCTGTCACCGGCGAAGCGGTGGAGCGGAACCCTGGCGGGCGCCGCCGCCGGCCTTGCCGTACTCGCCGTGCTCTCCGCGCTGAGCGGGCCGATGGCGATAGCGGTGGCGGTCGGCGGCCCGGCGGGCGATCTGCTCGAATCGATGGTCAAGCGAGGGGCCCGGGTCAAGGACTCCGGGCGGTGGCTCGCCGGGTCCGGGGGGCTGCTGGACCGGATCGACTCGCTGCTCTTCGCCTTGGCCGTCCTGCTCGTCCTGAGCTGAGCCCGAACGGGGCGGCCCGGGTGCCCTCCCCGGGGCCGCCCCGCTCAGACGTCCCGTACCGCCCGCACCACCGCGTCCACCAGGCGCGCGTTCTCCGGTGCCTCGCCGCCCGGGTAGGCGTACCGGCGGCGGGTGTAGCCGTACGCGATGCCTTGCTCCGGGTCGGCGAACGCCTGCGAGCCCGCCGCGCCGGAGTGGCCGAACGCCCCGTCGCTCAGGGCGGGATACTGCCCCGACGACCGCCGGAAGCCCAGCCCGAAGGCGTCCTCCGCGCCGGTCACCAGGTCGGTCCCGGGCCAGGAGAGGCGGGCGAACTCGGCGGCGGTGGCCGGGGTCAGCAGCGGGGGCGTGCCGTCCACCTCGGAGATCGCCGCCGCGTACATCCCGGCGAGCCCGCGCGCGGACCCCACCCCTCCGGCCGAGGCCGAGCCGAGCGCGCGCACCACCGGGATGTTGGCCCACACGGCCAGGTCCGTCGGCAGGTTGAACGCGGCGGCGAACACGCCCTCCGGGTCCGGCGGGAAGGCGGTCAGGGTCTCGGCCTGCTCCGGGGTCGGCGCCATGGGGCGTATCGGTACGAAGCGGGGTTCCAGCGCCTCGGGCAGGCCGAGGTACAGCTCCAGGCCGTACGGGGCCCGTACCCGCTCCTCGCGCCACTCCTGGATCGAGCGGCCGGTGGCCCGCCGCACCACCTCGCCGGTCAACGCGCCGATCACCACGGCGTGGTAGCCGTACGCCGTACCGGGCTCCCAGAACGGCTTCTGCCGCACCAGCCGTTCGGCGACCAGCCGGTCGTCGGCCAGCTCCTCGTCGGTGAACCGGGGGCTCGCGCCGACCAGGCCGCTGCGGTGCGCGAGCAGCTCCCGGAGCGTCAGCGTGTCCGTACCGGCGGCGGCGAACTCCGGCCAGTACGAGGCCACCGCGCGGTCCAGGTCCAGGGTGCCGTCCTGCACCAGCAGCGCCACGACCAGGTGCGCGGCGCCCTTGGTGGACGAGAAGACCGGGAGCAGCGAGGTCGCCCCGATGCCCTCGCCCGCCCACAGGTCCACCACCCTCCGGCCGTGCAGCCGCACCGCGAGCTGGGAGCCGGGCTCGGTGATGTCCTCGGCGAGCACGGCCACGAAGGCGTCCCGCACCCCCTCGAAGCCCGGTGCGACGGATCCGTGCGCGGTGATCTCCTGCGTCATGCGGTTCCCCCAGGGGCCGACGGGCCGCCGCCCTTCCGGTGATGCGTGGCGGCGGCGTTCAGGATCTCCCAACTGGCGCACGAGGGCGGCTGTTTCCCTCAGCCGCCGGATTCCCGGTACCTGTCGGCGGCGCCCTCGCCCGCGACGATCTCCCGTGCCAGTGCCGCGAGATGGGGGAGCGCCGGGTGGCCGGGGCCGTCGCGGCGGGCGAGCAGGACGGGCAGCGGCGGGGCGTCCGTGAGCCGGACGAAGGCGACTCCGGAGTGCGGGTGCATGCCGGCGGTGGAGGCGGCCGAGACGCCCGAGCCGCGGCCGGCGGCGATGGCGGTGAGCCAGTCGTCGGTGTTGGCGACGGTGAGGGCGGCGGTGGGGCGTGCGTCCGGGGGCCAGAGGCCCAGCGTGGTGGAGCCGGAGACCGGGTTCAGGACCACCGGCCCGTCCGCCAGATCGGCGAGCGTCAGCGCGGCACGGCCGGCGTGGGGCCCGTCCGCCGTGACCGCCGCGACCCTGGGCTCGGTGAACAGCACCTCGGTGACCAGCCCCGGCGCTTCCACCGGTCCGCGCAGCAGCGCCGCGTCCACCTCGCCCCGGGCGAGCCCGGCCGTGCGGTCGTCGATGCGCAGCAGCTCCAGCGGGGTCTGCGGATACCGCGCCTGCCAGGTACGCAGCAGCGGAGTCGTGTACGGGCCGAACGCCGACCAGGCGTGCCCGAGCCGCAGGGGGCGCCGCTGCGGGCGCCCGGGGTCCGTCGCGTCGTCGAAGGCGCTGACCGCGAGTGCCGCCCGGTCCCGGAAGGCGACGCCCTCCGGGGTGAGGGCGAGGTGGTGGGTGGAACGGTCGACGAGCCGGGTGCCGAGGTGGGCCTCCAGCGCGGCGAGGGTCCGGGAGACGGCGGGCTGGGTGAGGCCGAGGCGGGCGGCCGCGCGGGTGACGTTCCCTTCGTCCGCGACGGCGAGGAAGGCGCGCAGATGCCGCAGCTCGATCTGGCGTCCGCCGCCGGACCGTCGCGTGCCGTCTCCGTACTCACCTGTGCTCATGCGTGCGGAGCATAACCGGAGCACGAAAGGTATTTCACGCGCGGCACGCGGCTGCCTACGGTGGCCTGGAGGGCTTCCACGCGAAGTCCGGTTTGATGTTCCTTGCGGTTCAATATGTTGTACTGGAGGGGAGGGTGGCCCGGCGAGGACCGGCCCACTCCTCCCGCGTCCCTCTTTTTAGTTGCTGACCTTGAAAGGCCCCCAGTGAACGACCAGCGCAGCGCCGTAGAGCCGGCCGCCGCAGCCGTCGCCGTCCCCGAGGCGGTGACCGCCGTCGACGGAGCCCCCGAGGCTCCCACCGGCGGTGCGCACGGTCCCGGCTCCGGGCTGCCGACGGGACGCGGTGCCGCGCTCGTACCGGTCGCCCTGGTGGTCGGCGGTGTGGTCTCGGTCCAGTTCGGTTCGGCCGTCGCCGCGCTGCTGATGCCGAGGGCCGGCGCGTTCGGCGTGGTGACGTTGCGGCTGCTGGTCGCCGCCGTGGTGCTGCTCGCCGTCTGCCGCCCGAAGGTGCGCGGCTACACCCGCGCCGACTGGGGCACCGTCGTCGCGTTCGGCGTGGCGATGGGCGCGATGAACAACCTCTTCTACCAGGCGCTCGACCGCATCCCGCTCGGTATCGCGGTCACCCTGGAAGTCCTCGGCCCGCTCGCCCTCTCCGTCATCGCCTCCCGCCGCCTGATCAACTTCCTGTGGGCGGGGCTCGCCCTCGTCGGAGTGGGGCTGCTCGGCGGCGCGGGCGGGTTCGGCCGGCTCGACCTGCTGGGCGCCGGACTCGCGGTCGCGGCCGGCGTGATGTGGGCGCTGTACATCGTGTTCAGCTCCCGCACCGGACGCCGCTTCCCGAAGGCGGACGGCCTCGCCCTCGCCATGGCCGTAGCCGCTGTCCTCTCGCTCCCCCTCGGCATCGCGGAGTCCGGCACGAAGCTGGCCGTCCCGACCACCGTCCTGCTCGGCGCCGCGGTCGCCCTGCTCAGCTCCGTCCTCCCGTACACCCTGGAGATGATGGCGCTCCGCCGCCTGCCCGCCTCCACCTTCGCCGTCATGATGAGCCTCGAACCGGCCATCGCCTCGCTGGCGGGCTTCCTCATCCTGGACCAGGCCCTCTCCACCACGGACGCCCTCGCCATCGCGCTGGTCATCGGCGCGAGCGTCGGGGCGGTACGGGGGCAGGGGCGGGGCGGCTCGGCGCGGAAGAGGAAGCGGCGGGAGGCGTAGGCCCCTCGGCGAGGAGCGGAACGGGCCGGGCGTCCCGGGGTGCGGTGGCATCCCCGGTGGGCGCCCGGTCCTCTGTCGGTGGGGCGTGTGAGGATGCCCGGCGACCCCCTGTTCCGGATGAGGGAGACGGTGTGCGAGCCCTGCCCGCGTTCGAACTGGCCGAAGAGTATGAGGACGACGGTTTCGACCCCGTCGTCGTCCGGACCGACTACGCGGACGACGAGGCATGGCGGGCCACGGTGGCCGGGCTGCGCAGCCCGTGGGGCGAGGACGGCGAGGCCGAGGCGCGGTTCCACTTGATCGACGACCCGTGCTGGGACGGCGCCGGCGTCGAGGAGGTCGTGCGCGCGGCAGGCGTGGTGGAGAACCTCGTCGTGCTGTTCCTCGCCGACGCCGTCACCATGCGGTCTCCTTCCCGGCCACTCCTCGCGCTGGATCTGTTCGCCGACGAGGGCGAGGACCTCGATCCGGCGTACTACCAGGAACTGATCGACAACCCGCCCGTCCGCGCGTTCCGTACCGTGCCGGGCGAGGTCCACGCCGTCCAGGTGAATCTGGCCCTCGCCAACGTGGACTTTCAGGAGTTCGCCGCCATGGCTTCCGAGGACCCCGAGGGTGTGCTCCGGACGCCCTGACACCCTTCTCGCGGCCGCGCCCCCAAGGGGGAGTGATCGGCTCTCGGCGCCGCCTTGAGATCCTCGTGCTCCACGCAGCCGACGCGTCCTTCGGGACCCGCACCGACGGTTTCGTGCCCGTTCGACGAAGGAGCAGTGGGAACAGGTGGAGGATCGGCCGGAGCCGTTTCTGATGTGGGTCGAGGACGTGTTCACTCACAGCCAGGGCCGCGCGCTCCTCGTCACCGGCCGGATCGAGCGGGGCCGGGTCCGCGTCGGCGACGACGTGGAGGTCGTCGGCGGCAGGGGCGGCGGTGTGCCTGTCCGTGTCGCCGGGATCGAAGGGCCGGGCGGCGGGACGTCACGGACCGCCCGCGCCGGACAGGCGGACGCGGGTACGAACGTCGGTCTTCTTCTGCCGGGTTCCGTGGAGGGCCTGGTCGAGAGGGGACAGGTCCTCGCGCGGCCGAGGTCGATCGGCGCGTACGGCACATTCCATGCGGACATCGCCCTTTCGGTGGAGGCGGAAGCGGAGGAGCGCGGCGGCGCTCAGATCCGCACCGGCGACCGGTGCACCTTTCACTTCGGTTCCGACGGGGTGCGGGGCACCGTGACGCTGCCGCCCGGGACCGACGTACTCCACCCGCTGCACACGGCTCGCGTGACGGTCACCCTGCGCGGGGCGGTGGCCCTGGAGAAGGGGTGGCCGTTCGCCTTCCGCTTCCGGGGGCACGCGGCCGGAGCGGGGACGGTGACCGCGCTCATCCAAGGCGGCACCACGCGTTGCTCCGTGACGCATGGGGGCAACAACAAGTCACCTGCGCAGGAGAACTCCTGCTGGGACGCGCCTTCAGGGCGCGAGCGGTCGCCCCTCTCTCTGCCGCCTCGCCGGGCGACCCGCGCGGCATCCGTATGCTCCCGGTCATGAAATTCTTCCGGCCACGCGGTCGAAGCGACGCCCAGAAGATGACGGGAACACCCGTAGCCGAGGCCAAAGCGCTGTACGAGGCGGGGCGTTACGCCGAGGCGGAAGCCGAAGCACGTGCTGTGGCGCGATCGAAGACAGAAAACCAGGCATACGCGGCAGCGGCGTTGAACATCGCCGCCCTCGCGACGGGCGCTCAAGGTCGCAACGCCGAGGCGCTCGCCACCTACGACGAAGCGCTGGCCCGCTTCCGCAGGATATTCGGCGCCGATCACTACCTGACGTGGAAGCTGCGCTCGGACCGCGCCCAGCATGTGACCTCGCTCGGAGAGTACGCCGAGTGCGAGGCGGAGTGTGCGGCCGTCACCGCATTCGCGGCCCGCGGAACCGGTCCGGAAATGACTCGCCTGGCAGCGGTTGCCCGCAACGGGCTGGCCTTCGCCCTCAACGCGCAGGGGCGCCATCAGGAGGCCGAGGCGATCGCCCGCGCGGCCCTGGCCGCCTGCCCTGCACGTGAACCGACGTCACTCGTCCTGCGACTCGGTCTGGCTCGCAGTCTCAACGGCCAAGCCCGCTACGAAGCAGCCCTCGCCGAGGCGCGGCGCGCAGACAGTCAGTACCGGGCTCTGCCCGAGCGTCAGCGGCTCCCGGAGCGGGGCGCAGTCGAACTCGTCCTCGCAAACGCTCTGTCGGGCTTGGACCGAGTCCGCGAGGCCCGCAGCCTGGCTGTAGCCGCTCACGATGCCTGCCTGGCCTCCTTCGGCCCGGACCATCGCCGCACGGTCGAGGCCCGAACGCTGCTCGATCGCATGGACGGTGCACGGCCGTAGGCGCCTGCTCCCGCTCGCTGCCCTCGCTCGCTGCCCACCCTCACTGATCCTGCGAGGGTGGGCGGGAGGTCGGGGAGAACCCGGACGCAGAAAATCATGCAAGCATGCTTGCTTGTTTCTCCGGCCGCTGGAATGCTCCGGGACACCACGCCATGCCCCGAGGGGAGCGCACGTGTCCGATGCCATCGCCGTGATCGACGATCTGCGGGACGAGAGCGAAGAACTCGACGCTCTGGTAGCGGAGTTGAGTGACGAGGGATGGGCCGCGCCGACCCCCGCCCCCGGCTGGACCATCGCCCACCAGATCGCGCACCTGACCTGGACCGACGGGGTCGCGGTGACCGCCGCGACCGACCCCGGGGCGTTCGAGGCGGAGGTGGCCGCCGCGCTCGCCGCGCCGGAGACCTTCGTGGACGAGGCCGCCGCCGCCTCGGTCGCCTTCGCCTCCCCGGCGGAGCTGCTGCGGCGGTGGCGGGCGGGGCGGGAGCGGCTCCAGGAAGTGCTGCGGGAGGCCGCCCCCGGGACTCGCATCCCCTGGTACGGGCCGCCGATGAGCCTCGCCTCGATGGCGACCGCGCGGCTCATGGAGACCTGGGCGCACGGGCAGGACGTGGCCGACGCGCTCGGGGTCGTACGCGCCCCGACCGACCGCCTGCGTCATGTCGCCCGGATCGGCGTACGGGCCAGGGACTACGCGTACTTCGTGCGGGGCCACACTCCGCCGGCGGAGGAGTTCCGGGTCGAACTCGCCGGGCTGGACGGGGAGTCGATCGCATTCGGGCCCGAGGGCGCGGCCCAGCGGGTGACCGGGCCGCTGCTGGACTTCTGCCTGCTGGTGACCCAGCGCGCCCACCGCGACGACCTCGCGCTGCGGGCGGTCGGCGCCGAGGCGGACGCCTGGCTGGACATCGCGCAGGCCTTCGCGGGGCTGCCGGGTGCGGGGCGCGCGCCGCGCGGGGGCAAGGGCGCGGGCGGGGGCAGGAGAGAGGGCGAGTCCGGCTCTTCGAACACCCTTGGGAGTGAAACCATATGACCACCGTCCCGCCCACGGAGAACCCCACCGCGTCGCCCGACCCCCTGGGGCTGGGGACACCACTCACCGCCCCCGTCCCGATCTCCGTCCCCGTCACCGTCACCGGGCCGACCGGGCCCGCCGAGGCCCCCTCCCCCACGCACCCGCTCGACCCGCCCGCGCCCACCCCGCTCCGCATCGGCAACGCCTCCGGTTTCTACGGCGACCGGTTCGACGCGATGCGCGAGATGCTGACCGGCGGCCCGCTCGACGTCCTGACCGGCGACTACCTCGCCGAGCTCACCATGCTCATCCTCGGCCGCAGCCGGCTGAAGGACCCCTCGCGCGGTTACGCCTCCACCTTCCTGCGGCAGCTCGAAGAGGGACTCGGGCTGGCGCAGGAGCGCGGAGTGAAGATCGTCGCCAACGCGGGCGGCCTCAACCCGGCCGGACTCGCCGACGCCGTACGGGAGTTGGCGGAGAAGCTCGGGATACCGGTGCGGGTCGCCCATGTGGAGGGCGACAGCCGGCCCGTACCCGAGGGGTTCCTCACCGCCAACGCGTACCTCGGCGGCGCCGGGATCACCGCCTGCCTGCGGGCGGGCGCGGACATCGTCGTCACCGGGCGGGTCACCGACGCCGCCCTGGTCACCGGCCCCGCCGCCGCCCACTTCGGCTGGGGCCCCGACGACCTGGACGCCCTCGCCGGGGCCGTCGTCGCCGGGCACGTCCTGGAGTGCGGTACGCAGGCCACCGGCGGCAACTACGCCTTCTTCGGCGACCACGACGTGCGCCGCCCCGGCTTCCCGATCGCGGAGATCCACGCCGACGGCTCCTGCGTCATCACCAAGCACCCCGGAACCGGCGGGGTGGTCGATCTCTCCACCGTCACCGCCCAGTTGCTGTACGAGACCGGGGGCGCCCGGTACGCCGGGCCCGACGTGACCGCCCGGCTCGACACCGTACGGCTCGTCCAGGAGGGTCAGGACCGGGTCGGTATCAGCGGGGTACGGGGCGAGGCGCCGCCGCCCACGCTGAAGGTCGGGCTCAACCGGCTCGGCGGCTGGCGCAACGAGGTCGTCTTCGTGCTCACCGGGCTCGACATCGAGGCCAAGTCGCTGCTGGTGCAGGAGCAGTTCGCCGACGCGCTCGACCGGTCCGGGAAGGCGCCCGCCGAGGTCCGCTGGGAACTGGCCCGCACCGACCACCCGGACGCCCCCACCGAGGAGACCGCGAGCGCGCTGCTCCGGCTCGTGGTGCGCGACCAGGACGCGGAGGCGGTCGGCCGGGCGGTCTCCGGGGCCGCCGTGGAACTCGCCCTCGGCAGCTACCCAGGGTTCCACGTCACCGCCCCGCCCGGAAAGGGTGCGCCGTACGGGGTCTTCGAGGCCGCGTACGTACCGGCGTCCGAGGTCGCGCACACCGCCGTGCTGCCCGACGGCACCCGGCAGGAGGTGCCCGCGCCTGCGGTGACCCGGGTGCTCGACCTCGTACCGCCCGAGGTCACGCTGCCGCCCGCGTTGGAGCCTGAGGCGACCCGGAGCGTGCCGCTCGGGCTGCTCGCCGGAGCGCGCAGCGGCGACAAGGGCGGCGACGCGAACGTCGGCGTGTGGGTGCGCGAGGACCGAGCCTGGCAGTGGCTCGCGCACGAGCTCACGGTCGAGCGGCTCCGCGAACTCCTGCCGGAGACAGGTGGCTTGGAAGTCGAACGCCATGTGCTGCCGCAGCTGCGGGCGGTGAACTTCGTCGTCCGTGGACTGCTGGGCGAGGGAGTCGCCGCGCAGGCGCGGTTCGACCCGCAGGCCAAGGCGCTGGGGGAGTGGCTCCGCTCGCGCCACCTCGCCGTACCGGTCTCCCTGCTCGACCCGGCCCACCACGTCTGAGGCCCATCAGCCCACTTCCGTACCGGAGGCGCCGCATGACCGTCCTGCCCACCGGGCTCGACACCGCCGGACCCGAATACGCCGCCAACCGCGCGGCGCTCCTCGCCAAGCTCGACGATCTCGGCGCCGAGCACGCGAAGGCGCTGGCCGGGGGTGGCGAGAAGTACGTGGCCCGGCACCGTTCGCGCGGGAAGCTGCCCGCGCGGGAGCGGATCGAGCTGCTCATCGACCCGGACACCCCGTTCCTGGAGCTGTCCCCGCTGGCCGGGTGGGGCAGCGAGTACGCCGTGGGCGCCTCGCTGGTCACCGGGATCGGGGTGGTGGAGGGCGTCGAGTGCCTGATCACCGCCAACGACCCGACCGTACGCGGCGGCGCCTCCAACCCCTGGACGCTGAAGAAGGCGCTGCGGGCCAACGAGATCGCCTTCGCCAACCGGCTGCCCTGCATCAGCCTGGTGGAGTCCGGGGGTGCCGACCTGCCCTCGCAGAAAGAGATCTTCATCCCCGGCGGGGCGCTCTTCCGCGACCTCACCCGGCTCTCCGCCGCCGGAATCCCCACCGTGGCCGTGGTGTTCGGCAACTCCACCGCCGGAGGCGCGTACGTCCCCGGGATGTCCGACCACACCGTCATGATCAAGGACCGGTCCAAGGTCTTCCTCGGCGGGCCGCCGCTGGTGAAGATGGCGACCGGCGAGGAGAGCGACGACGAGTCCCTCGGCGGCGCCGGGATGCACGCCCGCACCTCCGGGCTCGCCGACCACTTCGCGGTGGACGAGCACGACGCGCTGCGGCAGGCCCGCCGGATCGTCGCCCGCCTCAACTGGCGCAAGGCGCACGCTGATCCGGGCCCCGCCGAACCGCCGAAGTACGACGAGGAGGAGCTGCTCGGCATTGTGCCGGGCGACCTCAAGGTGCCGTTCGACCCGCGCGAGGTCATCGCCCGGCTGGTCGACGGCTCCGACTTCGACGCCTTCAAGCCGCTCTACGGCACCAGCCTGGTCACCGGCTGGGCGCGGCTGCACGGCTACCCGGTCGGCATCCTCGCCAACGCGCAGGGCGTGCTCTTCAGCGAGGAGTCGCAGAAGGCCGCGCAGTTCATCCAGCTCGCCAACCAGCGCGACATCCCGCTGGTCTTCCTGCACAACACCACCGGCTACATGGTCGGCAAGGAGTACGAACAGGGCGGCATCATCAAACACGGCGCGATGATGATCAACGCGGTCTCCAACTCCAAGGTCCCGCACCTCTCCGTGCTGATGGGCGCCTCCTACGGGGCCGGCCACTACGGCATGTGCGGCCGCGCCTACGACCCCCGCTTCCTCTTCGCCTGGCCCTCGGCCAAGTCCGCCGTGATGGGCCCGCAGCAGCTCGCGGGCGTGCTTTCCCTGGTGGCCCGCGCCTCCGCCGCCGCGAAGGGCCGCCCCTACGACGACGAGGCCGACGCCGGGCTGCGCGCCCTGGTGGAGCAGCAGATCGAGGCCGAGTCACTGCCCGCGTTCCTCTCCGGGCGGCTCTACGACGACGGGGTCATCGACCCCCGCGACACCAGGACCGTCCTCGGGATGTGCCTGTCCGCGATCCACACGGCACCCGTCGAAGGCGCCCGCGGCGGCTTCGGCATCTTCCGGATGTGAGGACCGACGTGAGGACCGACGTGAGGACCGACGTGAGGACCGACGTGAGGAATGACGTGATCACTTCGCTGCTCGTCGCCAACCGCGGCGAGATCGCCTGCCGGATCTTCCGCACCTGCCGTGCGCTCGGCATCACCACCGTCGCCGTGTACTCCGACGCGGACGCCGGCGCCCTGCACGTCCGCGAGGCCGACCTCGCCGTACGCCTGCCGGGGGCGACGCCCGCCGACACCTACCTCCGCGGCGACCTGATCGTCGCCGCGGCGCTCGCGGCGGGGGCCGGTGCCGTGCACCCCGGATACGGCTTCCTCTCCGAGAACGCCCCCTTCGCCGCCGCCGTGCAGGACGCCGGACTCCTCTGGGTCGGCCCGCCGGTCAAGGCGATCGAGCAGATGGCGTCGAAGACCCGCGCCAAGGAGCTGATGGCCGCCGCCGAGGTGCCGCTGCTCGCCCCCGTCGACCCGGCCACCGCCACCGAGGCCGATCTGCCGCTGCTCCTCAAGGCTGCGGCGGGCGGCGGCGGGCGCGGCATGCGGATCGTCCGGGAACTGGACACACTGAGCGGCGAGTTGACAGCCGCGAGGGCCGAGGCCGAGTCCGCGTTCGGGGACGGCGAGGTGTTCGCCGAGCCGTACGTGGAGCGCGGCCGGCACGTCGAGGTCCAGGTGATGGCCGACGACCACGGCACCGTGTGGGCGCTCGGCACCCGCGACTGCTCCCTCCAGCGCCGCCACCAGAAGGTCGTCGAGGAGGCCCCCGCGCCCGGCCTCGGGGAGGAGTTGCGGACCCGGCTGCACGACGCGGCGGTGGCCGCAGCCCGGGCCGTCGGCTACCGGGGCGCCGGGACCGTGGAGTTCCTGGTCTCCGCCGAAGGGCGGCCGTACTTCCTGGAGATGAACACCCGCCTCCAGGTCGAGCACCCCGTCACCGAGGCCGTGTTCGGGCTCGACCTGGTCGCCCTCCAGATCCGGACCGCCGAGGGCGAACCGCTGCCCGCGCCCACCCCGCCCGCCCCCGAGGGGCACGCCGTGGAGGCCCGCCTCTACGCCGAGGACCCCGCCCACGACTGGCGCCCGCAGACCGGACTCCTGCACGCGCTCGACCTGCCCGAGGAACCCGGGGTGCGCCTGGACACCGGGTACACCGGCGGGGACACCATCGGCGTGCACTACGACCCGATGCTCGCCAAGGTCGTCGCCCACGCCGCCACCCGCACCGAGGCGGTACGCCTCCTCGCCCGCGTCCTGGAACGCGCCCGCGTCCACGGTCCGGTCACCAACCGGGACCTGCTGGTCCGCTCCCTGCGCCACCCCGACTTCCTCGCCGCCCGCCTCGACACCGGGTTCTACGACCGCCACCTGCACACCCTCACCCCCGCCCCCGACGAGGACGCCGTCCGCCGCGCCGCCCTGGCCGCCGCCCTCGCCGACGCGGCGACCCGCACGGCGGGCGGAGTCGGGGGGCCCGCCGCCGTGCCCGCCCGCTTCGGCGCCTGGCGCAACCTCCCCTCCCAGCCGCAGACCAAGCGCTACCGCGCCGAGCCCGACGCCGGGGAGTACGAGATCGCCTACCGGGCCACCCGCACCGGACCCGTACCGCACGAGGCACCCGGCATCCGCGTGACCGAGGCCCGGCCCGACCGGGTCACCCTCGAACTCGACGGCGTCACCCGCCGGTTCGCCGTCACCGTGCACGGCGACCAGGTGTACGTGGACACGGCGGACGGCTCGCACACCTTCACCGCCCTGCCCCGCTTCACCGACCCCGCCGCCCGCAGCGAACCCGGCTCCCTGCTCGCCCCCATGCCCGGCACGGTCGTCCGCGTCGCGGAGGGCCTGGCGCCCGGGGCCGCCGTCGAGGCCGGGCAGCCGCTGATCTGGCTGGAGGCGATGAAGATGGAACACCGCATCCTCGCCCCCGCCACCGGCACCCTCACCGCGCTGCACGCCGCGCCCGGCCTCCAGGTGGAGGTCGGCGCCCTGCTCGCCGTCGTACAGGACACGCCCCACGTACAGGACACGCCCGAAGAGGAATCCCACGCCCAGGAGGAACCGCAGCCATGAGCACCGTCCTCGAATCCACCGAGCACCAGGCGCTCCGCGCCGCCGTCGCCGCCCTCGGCAAGCGCTACGGGCGCGCCTACATGTCCTCCGTCATCGCGGAGGGCCGGCACACCGACGAACTCTGGTCGGAGGCGGCCAAGTCCGGCTACCTCGGCGTGAACCTCCCCGAGGAGTACGGCGGCGGAGGCGCCGGGATGGCGGAACTCTCCATCGTGCTGGAGGAGTTGGGTGCGGCCGGTGCGCCGCTGCTGATGATGGTGGTCTCCCCGGCGATCTGCGGCACGGTGATCTCCCGCTTCGGCACCGAGGCGCAGAAGCGGCAGTGGCTCCCCGGGCTCGCCGACGGCAGCCTGACCATGGCCTTCGGGATCACCGAGCCGGACGCCGGCTCCAACTCGCACCGGATCACGACCACCGCCCGCCGCGACGGCGACGACTGGCTGCTCACCGGCCGCAAGGTCTTCGTCTCCGGCGTCGACATCGCCGACGCCACCCTCATCGTCGGCCGGACCGAGGACGCCCGCACCGGCACGCTCAAGCCCTGCCTTTTCATCGTCCCGCGCGACGCCCCCGGCTTCGGCCGCTCGCAGATCGACATGGAACTCCACGCTCCCGAGAAGCAGTTCGAGCTCGTGCTCGACGACGTACGGCTGCCCGCCGAGGCGCTCGTCGGTGACGAGGACGCCGGGCTGCTCCAGCTCTTCGCCGGGCTCAACCCCGAACGCATCATGACGGCCGCCTTCGGCATCGGCATGGGCCGCTACGCCCTCGGGCAGGCCGTCGAGTACGCCAAGACCCGGCAGGTCTGGAAGACCCCGATCGGCGCCCACCAGGCCATCGCCCACCCACTGGCCGTCGCCCACGTCGAACTCGAACTCGCACGGCTGATGATGCAGAAGGCCGCCGCCCTCTACGACGCGGGTGACGACATCGGCGCGGGCGAGGCCGCCAACATGGCCAAGTACGCGGCGGGGGAGGCCTGCGTGAAGGCCGTGGACCAGGCGGTACACACCCTCGGCGGCAACGGCCTCACCCGTGAGTACGGCCTCGCCTCGCTCATCACCGCCGCCCGCGTCGCCCGGATCGCCCCCGTCAGCCGCGAGATGATCCTCAACTACGTCTCCCACCAGTCGCTCGGCCTGCCCAAGTCGTACTGAGTCACTGCTCGTTCCTCGGCACTCCGCACCCGTACGCACCACGCGGCGCACCCGTCCACCCGGCGCGGTGCGCCGCCGCCGCACAGCCTCCGCACCCGCCGCCCACGCGTCGACAGGGGACCGCCATGGTGTTCCGCAGTGAGTACGCAGACGTCTCCATCCTCAGCACCCCCATCCACGAAGCGGTCCTCGGCCGGGCCGCCGAGTTCGGGGAGACCGTCGCCCTGATCGACGGAACCAACGGGATGGCCCTCAGCTATGGCCAACTCGACCACTTCCACCGGCGGATCGCCGCCGCGCTCGCCGAGGCGGGGCTCCGCAAGGGGGACGTCCTCGCCCTGCACAGCCCCAACACCATCGCCTACCCGCCCGTCTTCTACGGGGCGACCAGGGCGGGTGCCTCCGTCACCACCGTCCACCCGCTGGCCACCGCCGAAGAGTTCGCCAAACAGCTCACCGACGCCTCCGCGAGCTGGATCGTCACGGTCTCCCCGCTCCTGGAGACCGCCCGCCGAGCCGCCGAACTCGCGGGCGGCGTACGGCAGATATTCGTCTGCGACACCGCCGACGGGTACACCTCGGTGCTCGACATGCTCGGCTCCACCGCCCCCGAACCGCAGGTGGAGATCGACCCCGACGAGGACGTCGCGGTGCTGCCGTACTCCTCCGGCACCACCGGCGCCCCCAAGGGCGTGATGCTCACCCACCGGTCGATCGCCACCAACCTGGAGCAGCTCCAGCCCTTCGTGCCGCTGCTCCGGGGCGAGCCGATCCTCGCGGTGCTCCCCTTCTTCCACATCTACGGGCTCACCGCCCTGATGAACGGGCCGCTCCGGCACGGCGCCACCGTGGTCGTGCTGCCCCGCTTCGACCTCGACCAGTTCCTCGCCACCATCGAGAAGCACCGGATCGCCGGGCTGTACGTCGCCCCGCCCATCGTGCTGGCCCTCGCCAAGCACCCGGCCGTCGCCCGTTACGACCTCTCCTCGCTCCGCTACATCGTCTCCGCCGCCGCCCCGCTCGACGCCGAGCTCGCCCGCGCCTGCTCCGAGCGGCTCGGGCTGCCCCCGGTACGCCAGGCGTACGGCATGACCGAGCTCTCCCCGGGCACCCACGTGGTGCCGCTCTCCGAGGAGAACCCGCCGGACGGCACGGTCGGCAAACTGATCCCCGGCACCGAAATGCGGATCGTCCGGCTCACCGACCCCGGCACCGACGCGGAACCCGGCGCCGAGGGCGAGATCCTGATCCGGGGCCCCCAGGTGATGAAGGGCTACCTCGGCCGCCCCGACGCCACCGCCGCCATGATCGACGCGGACGGCTGGGTGCACACCGGGGACGTCGGCCGGGTCGACGAGGACGGCTGGCTCTACGTCGTCGACCGAGTCAAGGAACTGATCAAGTACAAGGGCTACCAGGTCGCCCCCGCCGAACTGGAGGCCCTCCTGCTCGGCCACGAACACCTCGCCGACGCCGCCGTCATCGGCGTGTACGACGACGCCGGCAACGAGGTCCCCAAGGCGTTCCTGGTCCGCTCGCCCGCCCCCGAGGCGCAGAAGCTCACCGCGGAGGACGTGATCGCGTACGTCGCCGAGCGCGTCGCCCCGTACAAGAAGGTGCGGCGGGTGGAGTTCATCGACGCGGTGCCCCGTGCCACCTCCGGCAAGATCCTCCGCCGCGAACTCCGCGACCGCGAAAGCGCCACCGGGACCGGGGACGGAACCGGGGCCGCCACCGAAGGGAACCCCGCATGAGCAGCCTCGCCGCACCCGTCCACGACCGGGGCATCACCACCCTCGCCCTGGACGCCCCCGCCCGCCGCAACGCCCTCTCCGCCGAACTGGTCGGCGAGCTGGCCGAGGCGCTCGACGTCTGCGCCGCCGACCCGGCCGTACGCGCGGTCGTCCTCACCCACACCGGCACCACCTTCTGTGCCGGGGCCGACCTGAAGTCGCCCGCCGACCCACGGGAGTTCGTCGCCCTGCTGCGGAAGATCGTCGCCCTGCCCAAGCCCGTGGTGGGCCGGATCACCGGCCATGTCCGGGCCGGGGGGCTCGGACTGCTCGGGGCCTGCGACATCGCGGTGGCCGGACCGGGCGCGAGCTTCGCACTCACCGAGTCGCGCCTCGGGCTCGCCCCGGCGGTGATCTCGCTGACCCTGCTGCCCCGGCTCGAACGCTCGGCGGCGGCCCGCTACTTCCTCACCGGGGAGCGGTTCGACGCGGCCGAGGCCGCCCGCATCTCCCTGGTCACCCTCGCCGCGGGAGACCAGGCCGGGCCCGCCGCCCCCGGAGAGGGCGCCGACGAGGTGGACAAGGCGCTCGAACCCGTACTGGACGGACTGCGCAAGGCGTCCCCGCAGGGGCTGATGGCGTCGAAGCAGCTGGTCACGGCTACCGTGCTGGAGAGCTTCGACCAACACGCCGAAGACCTCGTCGCCCTGTCCACCGCGCTCTTCGCCTCCGACGACGCACGGGAGGGGATGACGGCCTTCCTCGAACGACGGGACCCCGCATGGGTGTGGTGACGCCCCCGAACGACACGCCCCACGCCGGAACGGCCGCGGGCGCCGCCAAGTCGCCCAAGCAGGACCGCAGCCGGGCCACCCGGCAGCGGCTCCTGGAAGCCGCCGTCGCCTGCCTCGCCGTCCACGGCTGGGCGGGCTCCACGGTCCAGGTCGTGGCCGAACGCGCCGGGGTCTCCCGAGGGGCGGCGCAGCACCACTTCCCCACCCGCGAGGACCTGTTCACCGGGGCGGTCGAGTACGTCGCGGAGGAACGGTCCGCCGCCCTGCGGGCGCTACCCGTCCAGGGCCGCGCGGAGGTCGTCGCCGCGCTCGTGGACCTGTACACCGGGCCGCTCTTCCGCGCCGCGCTCCAGCTCTGGGTGGCCGCCTCCAACGAGCCGCAACTGCGCCCGCGGGTGACGGAACTCGAAGCGCGCGTCGGCCGGGAGACCCACCGGATCGCCGTCGCCCTGCTCGGGGCCGACGAGACCCGGCCCGGGGTGCGCGAGACGGTCCAGGGACTCCTGGACATGGCCCGCGGCCTCGGCCTCGCCAACGTCCTCACCGACGACACCGCCCGCCGCCGGAGGGTCGTGGCCCAGTGGGCGGCGCTGGTGGAGAGCGCGCTGGACTGAGCGTCGGCGAGCACGCGACGGCGGTTTCCGGACGTTCGCGCGCGCGACGCCCGGGCCGCCCGGGGGTCGCCCCTGACCGTGCCCCGCCTGAGACCGGCCGGACATCGCGGGCTCTGGCAGGGCCGCGCCTCACGTGCCGTACGTGAAGAATCCGTCAACCGGAATGTGCGACATCTGCTGCTATCCGAGGTTCTCTCAAATGCCATACATTCGGGCACTGTGCAGATATCCGCCGGTCAGTAGTCGTAAACGGAGCAATCCTTTCCGTTTTGCCGCCGCAAAATCGTTGTCCTGAGATTTCATCAGGTGTTACTGTCCGTTCATTGTGAGGGAGGCGTCCCCGCATGCACGGGGGTGGCGAATGCGCAAAAGGCACCGATGTCAACGTCACGAAGAGCGCGGACGTGCAGATGTGGCGCCGACATCATGCAGCCCCACGGCTCGTACGACACCAAGACGTTCACGGCCTGCTTCAACGGCAGCACGAGCAACGGCGAGTGGGCCGAACTGGGTTCAGGTATGAAGGGCGTGTACTTCCAGATCATGAAGATCGGTGGCTCGACCTTCGGCCCGCGGCTCACCGTGAACAGCGCCAGCGTTGACACGGCCAAGGCCGACGGCTGATCGGATTTCCGCCCCGGGTCGGCAGTCAAGCGGACCCGGGGCGTGTCCTTACCCTCTGTGAGTCACGATGAAATTCACCACTGCATTGAGAAGCAGCAGTGTGCGCTGGGCCGGCCCTGCCGTCCTGCTCATGGCCGCCCTTTATTACCTGACGGGGGAAACCGCTCCGCCCAGTTCTTATCACCATTGGGCTCCGGCAATAGTCTCGGCTCCGCTCATGGTTCTCTACGCACTCGCCTACGCCGCTTCCGCTGCTCTGGGCGTATGGGAAAGCGGACGGCTGCGCAAGGCACACGTCTGGGAATCGCTGCCCTCCCGGAGCCGTTATCGGGTCGCGGTCAACGTGTTGTTTCCGGTTGTTCTCCTCTCCTGGCTCGTTCTGCTGCTGCCCCCCGCCGTGTCCCTGGCGCGCAGCGGCACCGCCCCCAGCCTCGACTCCTTGCGGCTGCCTCTCATGGGCATGGTGATCGTCGTCGCCCACGCCGTCGTCGGCTTCGCCATCGGGTCCTTCCTGCCGCGCCTGATCGCCACTCCCGTGGTCGCGGTCGTGGACTGGGTCGCGATCGCCTTCACCCGGGCCACTCAGCCCTACTGGCTCCGTCATGTCTCCGGACAGTTCTCGGACATCGGCTTCGGTGAGGTGCCCCGCTTTGTGTCCCTCGCGGCCCCCGTCCTGCTGGCCGGCGGCGTCGCCGTGGGCCTGATGCTGCTGTGGCTGCCGTGCGGCCCCCGGGTGCTCCGCGGAGCCCTGGCGCTGTGCGTCGCCGCGGCCGGTGTCCTGGGTGCGCAACACCTCGCCCGGGACTGGTCGCACACCCCGCCCACGGCGACCGGCCAGGCTCCCGTGGACTGCACGGGCGTGCGACCCCGGGTGTGCGTGCCGCGCGTGGCCACCGGGAACCTCGCCCGCACCCAGCGCGAGGCCGCCGAGACGCTGAGCACCCTGCGCGCCGCCGGTGTGCCGGGCGCCGCCCCCGAGCGGATCGAGGACGTGCTCGACGGGCCGGCCACGGCCGGTGCCGGGAACCGGGTGTGGCGGCTGAGCCTCATGACGGCCGACCGGCCGCACGAGGCGGGCTACCAGGTCATGGTCCGGGCGCTGAAGTTCCGCTGCGCGACCGTGCCCGCCGTCCAAGCCCATTCCGTGTGGCTGTGGGCGGCCAACCGCACCGGCCAGGTGGACATGTACCAGGAGAACCGCAAGCGCGACGGTGTCACTCCCGAGAGCCTGCAGATCGAGAGCAAGGTCTCCGAAGAGGTCCGCACCGTGCTCGCCACTTCGCCGTCCGCGCAGAGGACGTGGATACGCGAGAACCTCGACTCCTGCACGGGGAGCACGACATGAGGTGGTGGATCGGAACGCGCCGGGCCGGAATCATGGTTCCGCTCGCCTTGGCCGCCTTCCTCCTCCCCCTGCTCGCGGTGCAGAACACCCAGGTCGTCCTGCCCTCCCTGATCGGCTCGCCCCGGGTCGCGCTGACCCTCTTCGTGCCCGTACCGCTCGTCGCCTGCCTCATGCACGTCCTGGAGTCACGCGTGCCCGCCCCGGAGGACTCGGGGGTCAGGCCGGTGGGGCGGTACGACGCCGCGCTCGTCGCCGCCGTCGCCGCGGCGGCACTCTGCTGTGCCCTGCTGGTCGCTGCGGCGGGCGGGACGCAGGAGGCCGCCGCGGCGGGCCGCAACGTGCTGTTCCTGGCCGGCCTGATGCTGCTGGGGCGTGCCGTGTTCGGCGCCTCGGCGGTCCTGGTCCCGGTGGCTTGGCTCGTCATCGTCGTCGGCATCGGCTTCCGCGGCAATGTGCCGCGGGTGTGGACCGTGGTGCCGGAGACCGCCCACGACGCCCCGGCGGCAGTCGCCTCCCTGCTGGTGTTCACCGCCGGCCTGACCGCTCTGATCTTCGCCCCGAGGAAGGCCCCGTGACCCTCGAACTCACCCGCTGCACCTACCGGTACCGGCGTGGCCGTCAGCCCGTACTGAAGGACTTCGACTACGCGCTTCCCGACGGCCTGTCCATCCTGCTGGGTCCCAATGGTGCAGGAAAGTCGACCCTGTTGAAGCTCGCGGCCTCGGTGACGCGTCCGCAGCGCGGCAGCGTCCACCTCGACGGGATCGCCGCGGGAACCCGGCAGTACCGCCAGGACGTGGCGTGGATGCCGCAGGACATCACCCCGATGCCCGGCCTATCCGCTCGCGAGTACGTTGCGTACATCGGCTGGCTCAAGGGCATGAGCCGCCCGGATGCCTGGAAAAGGGCCCGGCAGGCCCTCGTGCAGGTCGACCTCGCCGACCGGATGAACGAGCGCAGTGACCGCCTCTCCGGGGGTCAGTTGCGGCGTGTCGGGGTGGCCGGGGCGTTGGTGCACGGGGCCCGTGTGCTGCTGCTCGACGAGCCCACGGCCGGCCTCGACCCCTATCAGCGAAGGGTGTTCCGGGACATGCTCGCGGGACTCACCGGCGACATCCGGGTGCTGCTGTCCACGCACGACGTCGCCGACCTCGCCGAGGAGGCCGACCACGTCACCGTGGTCTACGACGGCAGGATCATCCACCACGGTGACACCGGCTCTTTCCTCGCCCTCACACCGCCCGGCACCGTCGCGGGCCGTGCGGCGGAAGGCGCCTACACGGCGCTGCTGCGCGACAGCGGTGCCAGGGCCTGAGCGGGACAGCCCTCACGTGCTGGAAGACCGGCGGGGACCGGTCTTCCAGCACCCGACCTCAGCCCGTGACCGGGCTGATCGAGTCGAATCCCTCGATCTCGCGCGGGTCCCGTGCAGCCGGGCCCACGTACTCGGCCGAGGGCCGCACCAGCCGGCCCGTGCGCTTCTGCTCCAGGATGTGCGCCGACCAGCCGGCCGTGCGGGCGCAGGTGAACATCGAGGTGAACATGTGCGCCGGGACCTCTGCGAAGTCCAGCACGATCGCCGCCCAGAACTCCACGTTCGTCGCCAGCACCCGGTCCGGGCGCCGCGCGTGCAGCTCCTCCAGCGCCGCCTTCTCCAGAGCCTCCGCCACCTCGAAGCGGGGCGCGGCGAGTTCGCGCGCGGTACGCCGCAGCACCCGGGCACGGGGGTCCTCGGCGCGGTAGACGCGGTGGCCGAAGCCCATCAGCCGCTCGCCCTTGTCCAGCGCCCGCTTCACGTACGCGGTGGCGTCCCCGGTCCGCTCGATCTCCTCGATCATGCCGAGCACCCGGGACGGGGCGCCGCCGTGCAGCGGGCCCGACATCGCGCCGACCGCGCCCGACAGGGCCGCCGCCACGTCCGCGCCGGTCGACGCGATGACCCGGGCGGTGAACGTCGAGGCGTTCATGCCGTGTTCGGCGGCGGACGTCCAGTACGCGTCGACGGCCTTGACGTGCTTGGGGTCCGGCTCGCCGCGCCAGCGGATCATGAACCGCTCGACCACGGACTCGGCCTTGTCGATCTCGCTCTGCGGCACCATCGGGTGCCCCTGCCCGCGCGCCGACTGGGCCACGTAGGACAGGGCCATCACGGCCGCCCGCGCGAGGTCGTCGCGGGCCGTCGCCTCGTCGATGTCGAGCAGCGGTTTCAGGCCCCACACCGGGGCGAGCATCGCCAGCGCCGACTGCACGTCGACCCGGATGTCGCCGGAGTGGACAGGGATGGGGAACGGCTCGGCGGCCGGCAGACCGGGGTTGAACGCCCCGTCCACCAGCAGACCCCAGACGTTGCCGAAGGACACCTTGCCGACGAGGTCTTCGATGTCGATGCCGCGATAACGGAGCGCCCCGCCTTCCCTGTCCGGTTCGGCGATCTCCGTCTCGAACGCGACGACTCCCTCAAGTCCGGGTACGAATGCGGACATCAGGCGGCTCCCTCTGTGCGGCTGCGAGCTGTGTCGGCGAAGGCCCCCGGGCGCGCAGGCACGGGACGGCCTCCGATGGGACCTGACCCCTGATAGTGGCGGCTTCCCCCGGGGCAAGGAAGGGTGATGTCCGGCACAACACCCTTGCGTGTCGTGGGGCGGAGGCGTCCGGACCAGGTCTTCCCGCCCGCCTCGCTGCCGGGCGAACTCCCTGCGGCAGGATGGGCCCGTGCCCACAGCTGACCCGACACCTCCGTCCGCACCTCGTCCGGCCGTGTCCCCCGCTTCCGATTGCACCATCGATCCGGCGGCGATGCGCGAGCAGTACCGCTCCGAGGCCTTCGACGAGCAGGATCTCGCCCCCGCGCCCATGGAGCAGTTCGCCCGCTGGTTCCGCCAGGTCGCCGCCCACGGCGCGCTGCACGAGCCGAACGCCATGGTGGTCTCCACCGCCTCGCCGGACGGCCGCCCGACCTCCCGCACGGTGCTGCTCAAGGGATTCGACGAGCGCGGCTTCGTCTTCTACACCAACTACGAGTCCCGCAAGGGCCGGGAGCTGGCCGCCAACCCGCACGTCTCGCTGCTCTTCCCCTGGCACCCGCTCGCCCGCCAGGTCCAGGTCACCGGCGTCGCGGAACAGGTGAGCCGCGAGGAGACGGTGGCGTACTTCCGTACCCGCCCGCACGGCTCCCAGCTCGGCGCGTGGGCGAGCGCGCAGTCCACCGTCATCGGCTCCCGCCGGGAGCTCACCGAGCGCTACGAGGAGCTCGCCGCCCGCTACCCGGAGGGCACGAAGGTGCCCGTACCGCCGCACTGGGGCGGCTTCCGGGTGACGCCGGAGACGGTGGAGTTCTGGCAGGGCCACGAGAACCGGCTGCACGACCGGCTGCGGTACGTACGGCTCCCCGCGCCGGAGTCCGGCCCCGCCTGGCGCGTGGAGCGTCTCTGCCCCTGAAGGCGAACATCCGGGAAAATCACGGGAGAGAACGGGAAAAGCAGAACCCGCAGGCTCGGGTCCCTCCGTGCGGAGGAGCCGGCCGGATCTACCGGCGAGCCTGCGGGTCGGTGACTGCTTGGGTTTCGGCAGACAGCCTGCCGAGGTGCACGATGTGCGACGACGGGCTGTCAGCCCGCAGCCACCTCACGAATCCGATAAGACTGCACTTTTCGGATCACCTCCTTTCAGCGTGTGCGGCAAGCCTAGGAACCTCGTACCGGCCGCACAACCGATTTATCGGAAGCGGGTGTGCGCCCGGTCACAGTCGAGTTCAATGAGTTCTTGACGTGCGGAAACGCGCGCGGGAACGCGCACCGCCAGGGCTGCGGTGCGCGCGGTGGGGACGGCACGTTCTGCGGGGGGTACGGAATGAGTCCTTCCATGGGCAGCGGTACGGCGGACGCGTCCGCGTCGGACGCCACGGGCGCCACGGGCGCCACAGGTGCCGCAGAAGCCACGGGCGACCCGGGCGCCACGGCGACCGGCACCGGTCCGGGCGGCGGGCCCGGCGCCGAACTCCTCGCCGCGCTCCTCGACGGCATGGACACCGCCCTCTTCGCCCTCGACGCCACGGGCACCGTCACCCACTGGAACCGCCAGGCCGAACGCGTCCTCGGCTGGAGCGCCGCCGAGGCGGTCGGCCGGGACGGCTTCGCGGGATGGGCGGTACGCGGCCCCGACGCCGACGAGGTACGCCGGCGGCTCATGGAGATCCAGGACTCCCAGGGCCGCCAGGTCCACGAGTTCGCCCTGGTCCGCAAGGACGGCGGCCGGGTCCTCGTGCGCATGCAGGCCGCCGGGATGCGCGGCGAGGACGGCGGTCCGGCCGGGGTGTACTGCGCGTTCAGCGAGGCGCACGCCCAGATCGACCTGGAACGCTCCATCGCGCTCAGCGAGGCTCTCTTCCAGGACGGGCCCTGGGGCGTGGTCCTGGTCGACGCCGATCTGCGGCCCACCGTCGTCAACGCGCACGCCGCCCGCGCGCTCGGCGGCGGCCGGACCTCCCTGCTCGGCCGCCCCCTCGGAGAGGTCGTCCTCCAGGGCGTCGAGGACCTCGAAGGCGCCTTCCACCACGTGCTCGCCGCCGGGGCACCGCCCGCCCCCGCCGAACTCTGGGTGACCCTGCGCGGCCGCGAGGGCGAGCGGCGGCGCTGCTGGCGCAGCGGCTTCCTGCGGCTCTGCTCGCCCCTCACCGAGGAGGCGGTGCCGCTCGGGGTCGCCTGGCTGTTCCAGGACGTGACCGAGGCGCGCGCCGCCGAGCAGGCCGCGGCCAGACTGCGCTTCCGCTCCGCCCAGCTGCACCGCGCCGCCAGGGCCGCCGCCGAGTGCGAGGACCCGTGGGAGGCGGCGACCACCACCCTCGACTTCTCGCTGGCGGGTTTCGCCGACCACGCGCTGCTCGACCTGGTCGCGGGGGAGCGGCTGATCCCCACCGCGGCCACCCCCACGGACGCCCCCGGCCCCTGCCTGCGGGTGGCCGGCGGCTCCCTCCCGGCGCGGTACGCCGCCGGCCACCCGGCCCTCCAGGCACTGGACCGGATCGCCCCGGTCCGGGTCAGCGCGGGCGCCACCGCGGGTTCCTGGGCGGCCGAGCGCCAGTGGCCCCGGCAGGCGGCGCACGCCCTGTGCGTGACGCTCCGCAGCCGGGGGCGCACCCTCGGGGTCGTGACCTTCCTGCGTACCGCCGACCGCCCCGCCTTCGAGCGCGAGGACGCGGCCCACGCGGAGAGCGCGGCGGTCCGGGTGGCCTCCGCGGTCGACCTGGCCCTGCTGCTCGACGGGCGTACGGACGGCTGACCCCGCCCCGGCGCGGGGGCCCGCGTCAGTGCTGGTAGAAGATCCGGTCCCGGTTCTCCTCGAACACCCGCCGGTTCCACTCGTGGCCGCCGTCCACGTTGCCGGAGCGCAGCAGCGGCGGCTCGATGCCGCGTGCGGCGAGCTCCTCGGCGGCGGCGGCCATCGTTGCCTGCATCAGGGCGCTGGTCACGACGGTGGAGGCGGGCGCGAACGGGGCGCCGACCCCGGGGGCGGTCAGCACGGCGTCGCCCACCGCGATCTTGCTGTCGAGGACGATGTCGCAGTGGTCGAGCAGGAAGCCGCCCGACGCGGCCCGCGACGAGGTGGCGGCGGCGTACGCCACCGAGGTCACCCCGATCACGGTGAGGCCGCGCGCCCGGGCCTCGCGGGCCATCTCGACGGGCAGGGTGTTGCGGCCGGAGAGCGAGATGATCACCAGCAGGTCGCCCGCGGTGGCCGGGCCGGCCTCCAGCACGGTGGTGGCGAGCCCCTCCACCCGTTCCAGCGCGGAGCCGAGGGTCGCGGGCATCACGTCGACCCCGACCGTGCCCGGCACGGCGAGCAGGTTCATCAGGGCGGGCCCGCCCGCCCGGTACACCACGTCCTGGGCGGCGAGCGAGGAGTGGCCGGCGCCGAAGGCGAAGAGCCGGCCGCCCGCGGCGATGGTGTCGGCGACGGCCGCTCCGGCCGCCGCGACGGAGGCGGCCTCCTCGTCGCGGACCCTGGCCAGCAGCCCGATGGCCGCGTCGAAGAACTGGGCGGCCAGCTTGCTCTCGCTCATCGGGGGGAGCCCTTCCGTCGGGGGATGCCGCGATCACGTTGCGGTCCGGACCGCCGCACTGTCAATAGCGTCCCCGGCCGTGCGCCGCCCCGCCCCGGGCGGCCCGGGGGACGACCCGGCACGGTTGTCGGCGCAATGCGTCAGAATTGGGCCAGGGCCACAGCACGGCGGCATGACGTTTCACCGTCACAGTTATGAGGGGCACGAATGTCCGGACTGATCGACACCACGGAGATGTATCTCCGCACCATCCTCGAACTCGAAGAGGAAGGCGTGGTCCCGATGCGCGCCCGTATCGCTGAGCGGCTGGACCAGTCCGGTCCGACGGTCAGTCAGACGGTGGCCCGGATGGAGCGCGACGGGCTGGTCCAGGTCGCCGGGGACCGCCACCTTGAGCTGACCGAGGAGGGCCGCCGTCTGGCCACCCGGGTCATGCGCAAGCACCGTCTCGCCGAATGCCTGCTCGTCGACGTGATCGGCCTGGAGTGGGAGCAGGTGCACGCCGAGGCCTGCCGCTGGGAGCACGTGATGAGCGAGGCCGTGGAGCGGCGGGTGCTGGAGCTGCTGCGCCACCCCACGGAGTCCCCGTACGGCAACCCGATCCCGGGTCTGGAGGAGCTGGGCGAGCACGCCGAGGCCGATCCGTTCCTGGAGCAGGGCATGGTCAGCCTGGCCGAGCTGGATCCGGGCAGCGAGGGCAAGACGGTCGTGGTGCGCCGGATCGGCGAGCCCATCCAGACCGACGCCCAGCTGATGTACACGCTCCGCCGCGCCGGGGTCCAGCCGGGAGCCGTCGTCAGCGTGACGGCGGCGGCGGGCGGCGTGCTGGTCGGCTCGGGCGGTGAGGCGGCGGAGCTGGACAGCGAGGTCGCCTCGCACGTCTTCGTCGCCAAGCGCTGAGCGACCGGGCCCGCGCGTCGGCACGGGGGCGCTCACCGGAGGGTCCCCGCGCACGGCGGGGGCACACGGGAGCACGCGCGACGGCCCCGCACCTCCGGGACCGGGCACGCGCCGGTACGGCACCGCCGAGCCGGCGCGGACGCCGCACGGGCACCGGTCGGGCACCGGGCGGGCGCTGACCAGGAGCGGAACACCCAGCACGTCCCGAGTCACGTACGAGTCCCGTCGTACGGGACTCGTACGGGACCGAAGAGGCGGGCGGCACGGCGATCGAACCGTGACGCCCGCTTTCTCTTTTTCCGTACGGAATCGCAGCGGCCGGGCGCCTCGCGTGCCAGGCTGAAGCCAGGCATATGACCTGAGGTCGCCGGCCGGGTGGGCCGCGCGGCAGGGGAGGGAGCAGGGAATGCGCCCGTCGTACCTGCATGTGCAGCGGTACGCGCCCCCTGTGCGCCTCCGCACGCCTCCGGCGGACGCCATCCCGGGGACCACGGCCCGCGCCCCGGCCCCGCCCCGGGGGGCGTGTGCCGAGGAGTGCGCCCCCGCCCGCGCCGCGGTGGCGGCGGCGCGAGGAAGACCGAAGACCCCGGCGCCCATGGGCGCCGGGGTCCGCTTCCCCGGTACCGACCCGGAGCCCCGAGCTCCCAGGGTCGTTCCTGCGGACCGTCATCCCCGAGCGGCCCGCTCCCCGCTGAACATCTCCCCAGGTCGGCGGCGGTCAACCATGGAACGTTGTCACCCGAAAGAGCGGTGTTGAACGCCAGTCCCAGCGTTTTCGAATAAAGGTTCGATAGTGTGAGCGGCGAGGCCACCCGTGATCGAGAACCAGAAGGGGATGCCAGGACATATGGTGCGGCGCATCGACGTGACGGGCTCGGACGGCGTCCGGCTCGCGGCCTGGGAGTTCACCGATCCGCCCAAGGGGCGCGCGGACGAGTCGGGTGCGCCGGGGGTCTTACTGCTGCACGGACTGATGGGCCGGGCCACCCACTGGGCCGCCCAGGCCGAGTGGCTCTCGGAGCGGTACCGCGTCGTCGGGCTCGACCAGCGCGGCCACGGCCGCAGCGAGAAGCCCGCGGACGGCCCGTACACCCGTGACGCGTACGTGGACGACGTCGAGAGCGCGGTCGAACAGCTCGGCCTGGGACCGGTGACCCTCGTCGGGCACGCCATGGGAGCCCTCACCGCCTGGCAGTTCGCCGCCAAGCGCCCCGACCTGGTCCGCGCCCTGGTCGTCTGCGACATGCGGGCCTCCGCCCCCGGCGCCGCCACCCAGCGCGAGTGGAGCGACTGGCTCGACTCCTGGCCGCTGCCCTTCGCCACCCTCGCCGCGGTGCGCAAGTGGTTCGGCGAGGACGATCCGTGGGTGGAGCGCCCCAACCCCGCCCGCGGCGAGTTCTTCGCCGAGGTGATGGTGGAGGAGGACGACGGCTGGCGGCCGGTCTTCTCCCGCCGCCAGATGCTGGAGTCCCGGGCGACCTGGGTCCTGGACGCGCACTGGGAGGAGCTGGCGCAGGTCGGCTGCCCGACGCTGGTGCTGCGCGGGATAGACGGCCAGCTGGGCCGGGCCGAGGCCCAGGAGATGGTCCGGGTGCTGCCGCTCGGGCAGTACGCCGAGGTGCCCGACGCCGGCCACCTCGTCCACTACGACCGGCCGGACGCCTGGCGCGCCGCCGTCGAACCCTTCCTGGAACAGCTCGCGGACGCCGCCCCGGAGCGGGTGGTCTCCTGACGCTTCCGCGGGCGCCCGGACCGGGGCGCCCGCGGAAGCGGAGGTCCAGCCCGCGGGCTCACCCCTTGCTGACCGCCGCGAGGATCTCCGGCAGCCGGTCCGCGGTGCGCTTCCCCGCGAGCCGCAGCCCCGCCCAGGCGACGGCCACGCCGTACACCGCGCCCACCGGCACCACCAGCCAGAGCGACCCGTGGTCCGTCACCGTCAGCGCCACCGTCAGGACGATCACCGGCGCGGCCACCACCGCCGATCCCAGCATGCCGGTCACCACGGACAGCCAGGCCAGCCCGCCCTGCCCCGGCGCCACGTTCTTGAACCCGCCGTCCTGCGGGATCGAGTACGGGAAGAGCGCCGACCCCAGCGCACCCAGGCCGGACATCGCGCCGAGCAGGGCGCACGACACCCCGACGACCCCGGTCAACGAGCCCCAGGAGCCGAGCAGCCCGGCCGTCACCGCGCCCACGGCCAGGGTGTACGGCACGGTGACGACGGCCAGCGCCAAGGCGCGCGCCCGCAGCTCCTCGTACGCGTCGCGCGGCGTCGAGATGGTCTGCGCCACCATCCAGAAGGCCGAGGTGTCCTGGCCGAACTGGTTGTACATCTGCATCCCGAGCAGCCCCGGCGCGAAGCAGGCGAAGTAGACCGAGCCGGTGCCCTGGAGGGCGTTGAACACCGGCACGATCAGCCCGACCGCCAGCGAGGTGATCCAGGCGCCCTTCGTCTTCGGGTCGCGCAGGACGTACCGCAGGCTCCGGCCCATCACCGTGCGGGTCCTGCCCTCGGGCAGCAGCCGGCCCAGCCGGGGGCTCCGGCCGTCGCGGGCCTTCTCGCGCGACGGTCCGGCCGCGGCGATCGTCGAGCCGTCCGGGGCGGTCATCAGCGTCACCAGACCGCGCTGCCACCACCACAGCAGAGCGGCCAACGCCACCACCGAGACCAGGAGCTGCGCCACCGCCTCGCCGTACGCCCCGGTCGACGCCGAGTCCACCGCGCCGATCGCCGAGGCGGCCGGCAGCCACCGCACCACACCGGCGGCCGGCTCCAGGGAGGAGAGCCCGCCGGCCTCGCCGATGCGCTGGGCGCCGAAGTTCACGAACTGGATGCCCACCGCGATCACCAGCCCGCTCAGCACCGCGAGATCACGGCCCCTGCGCGAGGTCAGCAGCCGGATGTTGGCCGTGGCGACCGACCGCGCCAGCGCCACGCAGATCAACAGCGCCAGCGGTACGGCGACCACCCCGAAGACCACCGCGAGCGCCCCGTGCGCGAGCGCGACCACCGAGCCCACCAGCAGGCAGAGCGCGAACAGCGGCCCCACGCCGACGAGTGAGGCCGCCAGCAGCGCCCGCACCAGCGGACGCGGGCGGAGCGGCAGCATCACCAGCCGGCTCGGGTCCAGCGTCTCGTCACCGCTCGGGAAGAACAGCGGCAGCACCGCCCATCCCAGGGCGAGCACTCCGGTGGCCAGCACCGTCACGGTGGCCGCGTCCCGGCCCTCGCCGCGCAGCAGCACGAGTCCCAGCAGCTGTCCCGCCGCGATCAGGACCACCACGACGAGGGTCACCACGAACGCGGCCCGCCGCCCGGCCGACTGCCGCAGCCCGTTGCGCAGCAGCGCCAGCTTCAGCCGCACGAAGAGGGGAACCAGCCCCTCGGTTCCGGAGTCCGGCACGCTCGTCACGGGCGCGGGACGGCCTTCCAGGACGCTCATCGCCCGCCGCCCAGCCAGTCGAGGCCGTCCGCGCCGTCCACCGCACGCGCTCCGACCAGGTCCAGGAACGCCCGCTGGAGCGAGGGCTCCGCGCCCCGCACCTCGGCGAGCGGCCCCTGTGCCTTGATCCGGCCGCCCGCCATCACCGCCACCCAGTCGCAGAGCGACTCGACCAGCTCCATCACGTGGCTGGAGAAGACGACGGTCGCCCCGGACCGGGTGTAGCGCTCCAGGACTCCCCGGATGACCTGCGCGGAGACCGGGTCGACCCCCTCGAACGGCTCGTCCAGGAAGAGCACTTCGGGGTTGTGCAGCAGGGCGGCGGCCAGCCCGATCTTCTTCCGCATGCCGGTCGAGTAGTCGACCACGAGCTTGTGCCGTGCGCCGCCCAGATCGAGCACGTCCAGCAGCTGGGAGGCCCGCTTGTCGGTCTCGGCGCCGGGAATCCCGCGCAACCGGCCGTTGTAGGCGAGGAGTTCCTGCCCGGAGAGCCGCTCGAAGAGCCGCAGCCCCTCGGGCAGTACCCCGATCCGCGACTTCACCGACACCGGATCGGTCCACACGTCGTGGCCGCCGATCTCGACCTTCCCCATGTCGGGCCGGAGCAGCCCCGTCACCATGGAGAGGGTGGTCGTCTTGCCCGCGCCGTTCGGGCCGACCAGCCCGATGAACCGGCCCGCCGGAAGGTCCAGATCGATTCCGGAGACGGCCACCTGCTCCCCGAACCGCTTCCACAGCCCCCGCACCCGCACGGCGGGCGGCCCCGACGGGATGTCGGCCGCCCCGTCGTCCGGGGCGTTCTCGGTCTCGGTCCGGTCGGTCCGGTCAGGCATCGCACGGCCTCTCGTCAATCCCCACAGGTGGGGACCACCCTACGAAAGGCGCGTCCGCGCGTCCGCCGCTTCGCGGGCACAGGCGTACGACAACGGGCTGACGAGCTCCTCGGCTTCGGGCAGCCAGCGGTTGGCGGCGGTGGGGCGGCGGGCCCACTGGACCGCGCCCCGGCCGCCGATGCGGGTCGGCGGGGCGGCGACGTAGTGGCCCTCGCCCCGGGCGACGAGGTCGATCGAGGCGGCGTTCCAGCCGAGGTGCATGACGAGATCGGGGACCTTGGCCGCGGCGCCGGGCGAGACGAAGAAGAGCATGCGGCGGTCGGGGGTGCAGGTGGCCGGGCCGAGCGTCAGCTCCATCCGCTCCATCCGCGCGAGCGCCAGGAAGCCCGCCGACTCGGGGACGTCGATCACGTCGAAGTTGCGGCCGGTCGGCAACAGGATCGAGGCGGCCGGGTGCTTGGACCACATCCGGCGGGCCGCCGCACCGCTGCCGGTGGCCTGGCCCGCCCAGTCCGGGCGCGGGGCGTGCGCGCCGGGCAGGGCGCAGTGCGCGTCCCCGCAGCTGCACCGCTCGTGTCCGTCCACCGCCTCCAGCCAGGTGCCCGGGAACACGTCCCAGTGGCGTTCCTCCGTGTACCGGACGGCGGCGTCGAGCAGTTGCTCGCCGCGCTGCGGGGGGAGCGGGGCGTTTCCCGTGACTGTGATCGGCTTTTCCACGTTCAGCACAACTCCCGGCACCACCGGGGGTTACGGCCGCACCCCGCCGCCGTACCGGTGCACCGGCACCGCATATGGGGCGCACGGGTGCACGGGCGGGGGCGCGTACGGGACCGGGCGCCGATGTGCGGGTAGGGAACGCCAGGGCCGTGCGTCGGCCCGGCCTCCGGGCGGTTCCGGGGGGACGGGAGCGGGGCGCACGGGTCTTTTGCGTGAAGTGGCCGAAAACAGCAACTCTCGTGCTGGTCGTACCGAATACAGAGGAATGGGCGCATTGCCTGCGCCTGCGACGGGCAGTGATGCCACCACCTATCACCGCGTTTCCCAGGGGGAGTACATGGCAGCCAGACCACTCGTAGCCCGACAGCCGAACGAACGGCTGCAGACACTCATCCAGGAGGCGGCGTGTTCCAACGCGGGCCTGGCCCGCAGGGTCAACATGGTCGGCGCGGAGCGGGGACTGGATCTCCGGTACGACAAGACCTCGGTGGCCCGCTGGCTGCGCGGGCAGCAGCCCCGGGGCCGGGCGCCCGGGATCATCGCCGAGGCCATCGGCCGCAAGCTCGGCCGCACGGTCACCATCGACGAGATCGGCATGGCCAACGGCAAGAACCTCGCCTCCGGCGTCGGCCTCCAGTTCGCCCCGACCGTGCTCGGGGCCATCGAGCAGGTCTGCGAGCTGTGGCGCAGTGACGTGGGCCGCCGCGACCTGCTCTCCGGCTCCACCGTCGCGTCCTCCGCTCTGGTCGAGCCGAGCCGGGACTGGCTGATCACCGGGACCGACCCCCAGGTCGCCCGCAACGCCGGTGCGCGGGTGGGGCGTTCGGACGTGGAGGCGGTCCGTGCGATGACCGCGGCGCTGGTCGACCTCGACCACCGGTTCGGCAGCGGGCACGTACGCCCGGTGCTGGTGCACTACCTCAACAGCGTCGTCTCCGGGCTGCTCTCGGGGGCGTACCGCGAGTCCGTCGGACGGGAGTTGTTCGGCGCGGTGGCGCGACTGACCGAACTCGGCGGCTACATGGCCATCGACACCGGCCAACCGGGCCTGGCCCAGCGCTACTACATCCAGGCGCTGCGGCTGGCGCAGGCGGCGGGCGACCGGGCGTACGGCGGCTATGTGCTGGCCGCCTCGATGAGCCACCTCGCCGCCCAGCTCGGCAACCCCCGGGAGATCGCCCAGCTCGCCCGCGCCGCCCAGGAGGGCGCCCGCGGTCAGGTGACGCCGCGCGCGGAGTCGATGTTCCTCGCCGCCGAGGCGCGCGGACACGCACTGCTGGGCGACGCCGCCACCTGCGAGGAGGTGGCCGGCCGGGCCGTGGAGGCGCTGGAGCGGGCCGACGCGGACACCGGTGACGACCCGTCGTGGATCGCGCACTTCGACGAGGGGTACCTCGCGGACGAACTCGCCCACTGCCACCGGGACCTGGGCCAGGGCACCGCCGCCGCCCGCCGGGCCAAGGAGGCGCTCGCCGCGCTTCCGGAGACCCGGGCCCGGCGTCGCGGCATCGCCCTGGTGCTGCTCGCCTCCGCCCAGGTCCAGCAGCGCGAGGTCGAACAGGCCTGCTACACGGGCCTGCGGGCGGTGGAGCTGCTGGAGACGGTGCGTTCCAGCCGGGGCGCGGAGTACCTCGACGACCTCCAGCAGCGGCTGGTGCCGTACGGGGAGGAGTCGGCGGTACGCGAGTTCAGCGCGCGCCTGGAGCTCCAGGCCGCCTGAGAGCCGGCCGGGACAGGCCCTGAGGGTCTGTCGGGGGCGGGAACAGCGCGCGGGAGCCGTCGCCGCACGCGCCGTACGGGAAGGTGTGCGCCGACCGCACTCCGGTACGCGCGCGTGCTCCGGCGACGTGGCGGAAGTCTCGGTGCGGGTCTGCGCCCGGGCGTCCACCGTCCGCCCCGGGCCGCGGCGGTCATCGCGCCCTCGCACCTCTGAGCTGCGAGTTCTTGCCGCGTACGGTGGCCCGGTATCCGGCGTCCGCCGGCGGCCTCCCGGGGCGTCGCGGAGTCGTACGGGTGGTGAAGGGACGGTGCGGGGCGCGGACGCGCTTGGCGAAGCCGGGCAACCACCCGATAGCGTGAGCCGACGATTCCGTTGGCTGACACGTAGGAGTCCCGGTGACGCAGAGCGGACAGGGTGACGATCAGCAGCTTCCTGCTGTACGGCCCGCCCACGAAGGTGTCGTGCTGCCCGCGGACGGTGGTGCCCCCTGGAACCCCGCAGCGGCGGACGGCCGGTCGCAGGGGTCCGCCCCGGCGGGCGGCCCCCCGTGGGACGGCCAGGCATGGGGGTCCCAGGCGCCACAGCAGCACCCGGGCAACCAGGCGCAGGGGCAGCCGTCCCCGTACCAGCAGCAGGGCGGCTACCCGCAGTCCGGCGGCTACGGCGTGCACGACCCGTACCAGCAGGCCCAGCAGACGCAGTACCTGCCGGCGTCCGGCGGGTACCAGGACGGACAGCCGAACGGCTATCAGCAGCCGCCGCAGGGGCAGCCGATGCCCCCGTCCCAGCCGCAGCCGTACGCGCAGCCGCTGCCGCCGGAGGCCGTACCGGGCAGGGCTCCGGGCGGGGACTCCGACGCCACGCAGTTCATCGCACCGGTCCCGGCCGGGCAGGACAACGACGCGACCCAGTACATCCCGCCGACCCCCGGCGCCCCGTACGACATACGTCCGGGGGCACCGGAGGACCGGCGGCCCCCCGCGGAGTTCGACAACCTCTTCCGCAGCGACGAACCGGCCGGCGCCACCACGCAGATGCCCCGGGTCGACCCCGCGCACCAGCAGCCGGGCGCGCAGCAGCAGTACGGCTACCCCCAGGCGCAGCCGCAGGGGCAGCAGCAGGGGTACCCCGGCGGCGGCCAACTCCCGCCCCAGGCCCCGCAGCAGGGGTACAACCCCGGCTACCAGAGCCCGCAGGCGCCGTACGAGAGCGCTCAGGCCGCGTACGAGCCCGGGCCGGAGCCGCGCCGCAGGTCCGCGCACATCCCGCTCATCGCGGCCGTGGTGGTCGGCTGCGCCGTCATCGGGCTCGGCGCCGGTGCGCTGCTGAGCGGCGGCGACGACCCGAAGGACGACAAGCAGCCGGTGGCCTCCGCGAGTTCACCTGCGGCCGACTCCTCCGGGCAGGCGTCCGAGGACCTCGCCAAGCCGCAGGCCGAGGAGCTGGACAAGCTGCTCGCCGACAGCAACAGCAGCCGCACCGCGGTGATCAACGCGGTCGAGAAGATCAAGGCGTGCAAGGACCTCGACCAGGCCGCCGCCGACCTCACGGGCGCCGCCCAGCAGCGCCGCGGACTGGTCGACCGGCTGAAGGACGTGCAGGTCGACAAGCTGCCGGACAACGCGGCACTCACCGCCGCGCTGACCCAGGGCTGGGAGGCCTCGGCCTCGGCCGACGAGCACTACGCGGCCTGGGCGAAGCAGGCGAAGGGCAAGAAGGTCTGCAAGGGCAACAAGCCCGCCGCCGGCACCAACGAGACCAGCAGGGCCGGCGAGAAGAGCGGCGAGGCGACCACCGCCAAGAAGAAGGCGTCCCGCCTGTGGAACGCCATCGCCCAGAAGTACGGGCTCACCACCCGCACCTACACGGAGCTCTGAGCCCCGCGGGCATGGCCGGACGGCCGGGAGCCGCCTCACCCCCCGTGGGGACGCGGCTCCCGGCCGTCCCGCCGTGTGCGGCCGGAACGGGCCCGGCCCTCAGCCGTGGAGGGCCTTGGCGTCGGACAGGGTTTCCGTGACGTCCATGAACCCCTTCTTCTGCGACACCAGCCGGCCCCCGCGGACCACCTGGAAGGTGACCCTTCCGTTGACGATGCGGGGGTATGCGGCCGAGCCCAGCATGTCCTGGTAGCGCCAGCGCAGCTCCGGGGTGAGGCCGCCGGTGTCCACCTTCAGCCCGTGGTTCAGCACCGAGGTGACCGCCGACGCGCTCACCCCGCCGTCGCCCAGCGCCTCGACGGCCGCCTTCAGCACGGTGTACGCGATCCAGGTGGTCTGGACGGCCGAGTCCGCGGGGTCGATGGTGTCGTCCTCGAAGGCGTACTTCCGGATCGCCTCGCGCATCGTGGTCCAGCGGGCGTCCGTGGACACGGGGTACCAGCCGGTGACGTACGCCCCCTCGAAGGGGCTGTTCCGGCCGCCGGTGCTGTCGATGAGGGGCTGGCTGACGCTGCCGAGCACCGAGGAGATCCTGACCCCGCCGTCGTTCGAGGGGAGTCGGCGGAAGGAGTCGAAGAAGGTGCCGGTGCGGTCGCCGAGGACCGCCGTGACACAGCCGTCCTCCGCCGCGTCGAGGGCCCTCTCGGCCTCGGAGTCGTACGAGGTCGCCGACTCGGGGGCGACCACGTCGGTGGCGGCGTGCCGGTGGCCCAGCGCCAGGCCCGCGTCGAGCAACGACGCCATGCTGTCCCCGACGATGGAGTCCGGGCGGACCAGGGACACCTTCCCGCAGGAGCCCGCCAGCTGCCTGCCGTTGCCCGCCACCAGCGCCGGCTGGCCGCCGTTGACCGGGTACGACACGAAGCTCTGGTACTCCTCGTCGGAAGCGCCGTATCCGCCGATGTACGGGATGCCCGCGGCCTCCAGCGGTGCCATGAAGGTCTGGCCGTGCCGGCTGTAGGAGCCGACCACCGCCGCGACGTCCCGGTCGACCGCCTCCCGCGCGCACTTCTCGGCCCCCGCGAGCGAGTCCTCCTCGTCGCAGGTGAGCACCTTCAGTTCGTGCCCGCCGATACCGCCCTGCCCGTTGATCCACTTCGCGTAGGTGGTGGCGATGGCCGTCACCCCGGCCATGGTCACGGAGTCGGCGTCGTCGGACGCTCCCGGAGCCCAGGTCATCACCGTGACCGTGCCGTCGGAGCCGCCGGACGCCCCGGGAAGCACCCCGCAGCCGGACAGCAGCAGCGACCCCGCCGCCACGGCCCCGACGAGGAGCCGCCGCGTGCCCGGGGAGGCGGCGGAGCCGAAGGAGCCGAAGGAGCCGAAAAGGGGGGCGTGCAGCCGTCCGGTCATGGACACGGAGCCTGCCGGGCCACGGGTAACGGCGCTGTGTGCGAAAGGCAACGCGGAGCGACCGTGAGGTGAATTCCGGGGGCCCGCACGAGTGCGGCGGCAGGGAACGTACGATCGACAACCGTGCACCAAGGTTCGGAGAACACTTCCCGTCGAGGCCGCCGCTCCACCACCATGGACGGCATGCCGCTCAATGACATGCCGTGGTGGCGCTGGCGCAGCAACGTGCGCTCGGCGCTGCACATGCTCTCCGACCCCGTCTTCCACCACGAGTGCTGGCTGGCCGGCCGGGAAGGGTACGGCGACGTCACCGACGCCGTGTACCGCCTGGTCGAGGACACCTGGCTGGACAACTGGTCCGCCGAGAAGTACATCGGCACGATCTTCCGCGACCAGGCCGAAGCCGCCGCCGTCGACGCCGCCGTGCTGCGGGTGCTGCGCATCATGCACCAGGTCGGCGCGGACGCCCCCGTCTCCGCCTACCTGGAGCACGCGGGATGGCCGGAGGCCGTCCAGACCACCCGCGAGGCCCATGTGCTGCTCGCCGCCAACGACGGCGACGACCCGGACGTGCCGCCGCGTTCGCTGGACGTTCTCCGCATCATGACCAGATCGGCGTGAGGGCTCGCGGGTGTGGCAATCTACGGGGATGACCGCGCCGCAGCCCGCTTCCCCCGCCCCGGACGCCCCGGACGCCGAGTCCGAGAGCTATGTCCTCATCCTGTCCTGCCCCGACAAACAGGGCATCGTGCACGCCGTGTCGAGCTACCTCTTCATGACCGGCTGCAACATCGAGGACAGCCAGCAGTTCGGTGACCATGACACGGGCCTGTTCTTCATGCGGGTCCACTTCTCGGCGTCCTCGCCGGTGTCGGTGGAGAAGCTGCGGGCGAGCTTCGCCGCGATCGGCGACTCCTTCCACATGGAGTGGCAGATCCACCTCGCGTCGGAGCGGATGCGGGTGGTGCTGATGGTCAGCAAGTTCGGTCACTGCCTGAACGACCTGCTGTTCCGGTCCAGGATCGGCGCGCTGCCGGTGGAGATCGCGGCCGTCGTCTCCAACCACGAGGACTTCGCCGAACTGGTCGGCTCGTACGGCGTGCCCTTCCGGTACATCCCCGTCACCCGGGACACCAAGGCCGAGGCCGAGGCGGAGCTGCTGGAGCTGGTCCGCTCGGAGGACGTCGAACTCATCGTCCTCGCCCGCTACATGCAGGTCCTCTCCGACGACCTCTGCAAGGAACTCAGCGGCCGGATCATCAACATCCACCACTCGTTCCTGCCGAGCTTCAAGGGCGCACGCCCCTACCACCAGGCGCACGCCCGGGGCGTGAAGCTGATCGGCGCGACCGCCCACTACGTGACGGCCGACCTCGACGAGGGCCCGATCATCGAGCAGGAGGTCGAGCGCGTCGGCCACGGCGTCACCCCGGACCAACTGGTCGCGATCGGCCGGGACGTGGAGTGCCAGGCACTCGCCCGCGCGGTGAAGTGGCACGCGGAGCGGCGCATCCTGCTCGACGGCCGCCGCACGGTCGTCTTCGCCTGACGGGCAGCCGGGCAGCCGGGCAGCCGGGCAGCCGGCCGGTCAGGCGGTCAGCCGGCCGGTCAGCCGGACGCGGGCGGATGCCCCGCCCGCGTCACTGCCCGCCCGCGTCAGGGCTTCCGGCGGACCCGGGGCCCTGAAGGACCCGGGGCCCTGAACAGCCCGTTGAACGTGCGCACACGTGTCACAGCCTGCTGAGCGAGGCCGCGGCGAACAGCACGTCCTGGATGGCCTGGCGGTCGCCGACCTGCCCCACCGCTGCCTCCACCGGCGGCACGTGGCCCGCCACCAGCTCGCAGAACTCCACGCCGTCCAGGGCGATCTGCGCCACCGCGTGGTCGGCCGACCCGACGGCTGCCGGTGAGTCGAGCGGGATGTACCAGTCCCCGCCGCCCCGGCCCTCCACTTCGAGGTGGAGCGAGCGCCCCGGCGAACCCGCCGCCACCAGCTCCTTCGCGGGCGCGGCCAGCCCCGCCCGGCGCCGGACCGCCAGCGCGCCGGGCAGCAGCCGGGCGGCCAGGTCGACCATCCGGTTCAGGTGCCCCGCGGCCGGCGGGTCGTACGGGTAGTGCACCGCCCGCGCGATGTCCCAGCCGTGCACCCAGCACTCGAAGGCCCGCTCCAGCAGCGAGTCCCGCATCGACAGCGAGAAGCTCCCGTACGAGACGGAGTCGTCCGCCACCGCGTGCTCGGCGAACGAGACCGTACGCAGCAGGGTGTGGTTCAGCTCGCGCCACGGCGTGCGTACGGAACGGGTCGCCGGGCGGGCCGACTTCGACCAGATCGCCTCCGTGCGCGCGGTCGGCGTACACGGCAAGTCCCGGTCGCCCGACGGGCTGTGCAGCCCGAGCGCTTCGGCCACGATGCCGTCGACGGCCAGCAGATGGGCGATCACCCCGGCCACCGTCGTCTTCCGGGTGGTGGGCTTCTCGTCCTCGAACCACCGCAGCCGCACCGGGGCGTGCCACTCGGCGTCGCCGATGTCCCGGAGCAGCGCGTCGAGCCTGGCCGTCTCCGCGTCGTAGGGCGCCGCCCACTCCGGCAGCGGGATTCCGGCCGGACGGCGCTCCAGGCAGCTCTCGATGACCCGGCTGCGGAGCTTCGGGTCGAGGTCCAGCGAACGGTCGGTGTGCAGCAGCCCCACCGCGTCCCGCAGCCGGGTGCCCTCCTCGCGGCAGGGCAGACAGCGGGCGAGGTGCTCCTCGACGGCCCGGCTCTCCTCCGCCGAACACGCGGCCAGCGCCCAGGCGCCGAGCATGGACCGCAGCGCGGAGTGCGAGGTCTCGGGCACCGGGACCACCGGCACGGGGACGGTCGGCAGCACGAACGGCGGCGGCTCCGAACGGCGCCGGGGCCGCGGCACCGACTCCTGGTGCTGTTCTTGTTCCTGTTCCGGTTCTGCTGCTGGTTCCTGGCCGGGGTCCGGTGCGGGTCCGGCCGCAGCGGCTTCGGCCGCTTCCGCCGTCGGGGAGTTCGTCTCCGCGGCCCCCTCCGCGCCGGGCAGGTCCTCCACGTCCGTGAGGTCCGCGAGATCCGTCAGGTCCGAGGGGAGCACCGGGCGCGGTACCGCGTCGAGGGCCAGGTCGTCCGGGGCGCTGCGCGGGCCCGGTATCCGCCGGGCACGGCGCACGTCGTCGCCGCCCTTGCCGTCGCCGCCGCCGTGGCTGCTCACAGGGCACGTCCGTAGCCGGGCGGCGAGAAACCGTCCACCGGGGCGAGGTTGGCCGTCGCGAGCAGCTGGAGTCCGAGCCGCAGCCGGCGGCGGGCCTCGATCTCGGTCACCCCGAGGTCGGCGGCGGCCTGCCGGTAGTCGCGGCGCTGGATGTACGCGAGTTCCAGCGCGGCCCGCAGCGCCTCGGGCATGGTGGCCGCGATGTAGTCGGCGCGGGCCGCCGCGGTCGCCCTGCGCAGCCGTTCGTCCAGTTCGGAGGTGTCCGGCGGGTCCTCGCCCGCCTCGGCGTACTCCTCGTACGCGTCGCGTTCCGCCGCGCGCAGCCGCTCCACCGCACGCCGGTGGGCCAGCCGCGCCACCCAGGACCGCATGGAACCCAGCTTGGGATCGAAGGCGTCGGGGTTCTCCCAGACGTGGGTGAAGACCTCGCGGGTCACGATGTCCGCGGCGGCGTCGTCGTCCAGCATCCGGTTGGCCTGGCTGTGGACGAGCGCGGCGAACCGGTCGTAGAGCTCGCCGAGGGCCGCCGCCTCGCCGCGGGCCAGCCGTTGCTGCATCCTGCGGTCCCAGCGGGGAGGTGCGCCGTACGCCATGTAACCCCCAGCCCTGCGCCGTGCGGTCGGTCCCGGAACGTGCCCCCATGTCCCCTCGTGCATCCCGAATGTAGTGCGCGACCCGGTCCGAACACGAACCTTTGCGCCAACTACCTCTCCGAGGGCCCGCCGAATGATATGAGGGGCCCGGTGACGGGAGGGCGAGCGGCGGATGGGCCGCCCGGGATGCCGGAGATGTCGGGGTGGCGGGGGAGCGCGGCGGCAGGGGGCTTCTTGCCCTTCGGCGCTCCCGCAAACCCGCGTGCACACGGAAGAGTGGCCCGGTGTTTCATGGAGGGGCGAGTGGGCAGCCGCGAGGAGGAACGGAATCCTCCGCATCGACACCGGTACGGCACCGGTTTCGACGGGAGCCCCCGGAACGAGAGGTCCAGTCGCGTGGTGCTGAAGGTGGACGAGGCCGAGCAGGGCGATTGGACCGTGCTCCGGATAAACGGCGAACTGGACCTGGTGACGTCACCCGTCGTCCGTAGTTCCGTGCACGGGGCCGTCGCGGCCGGGCGGCATCAGGTCGTCCTCGACCTGACGGAGGTTCTCTTCTGCGACTCCAGCGGCGTCGGGGTGCTGATCGCCTCGCGCCGGCTGATGAAGTCCTGCGGCGGCCGGCTGCGGCTCATTCTGCCTGCCCGGGGGGCCGAGGACGGCTCCCACGTCAACCGGGTGCTCGCCGCTCTGGGGGTGCGCCGGCTCTTCGAGGTCTACCCCGACGCGGACGCCGCCGTCGACGAGGCGGCTCTCCCGCTGCCGGCCTGAGCCCCCGACGGACCGCCGGCGCGGTGAGGTTGTCATACCGCGCTGTCACATGGCTGTCTTGCCGCGGTGACACGTGGTGACCTCGGGCGTCGTACGCTCCCGGCATGGACAGCGCAGAATACGAGCGCAAGATCGCGCACCGCTTCGCCGCCTTCGACCAGGACGGCAGCGGCTACATCGACCGGACCGACTTCAACGCCGCCGCCGCCCGGCTGCTCGCCGAGTTCGGCACGACCGCCCGGTGCGACCGGGGGCAGGCTCTCTACAGCGGGGCGGAGGCCTTCTGGCAGGGCATGGCCGGGATCGCCGATGTGGACGGGGATCAGCGGGTCAGCCGCGAGGAGTTCGTGGGCGGGGCGGTGAAGCGGCTGCGGGACAGCCCCGAGCGGTTCGCGGAGATCGCCCGCCCCTTCCTGCGCGCGGCCATCGACGTCGCCGCCGCCGACGGTACGGATCTCCGGGAGCCGTCGGCCGACGGTACGGCTCCGGTCGACGCGGTGGAGCGGGCCCTGCGGGTGCTCGGTGCCGACGTGGACATCGCACGCGTCGCCGCCCGGAGCCTGGACACCGACCAGGACGGGCGCATCGCGGAGGACGACGCCGTGGCGGCCCTCGCCGCGTACGTCACCGTGGTCGAGCCGGACGCCTGAACCCGGCGCGTGTCCGGTGCTTCCCGTCGGACGGCGGCTGTGGCGCGGTCGCGCGAGCGCGGTGCCGGTGCGCCGCCGCGATGCGGCCGTGCGGTCGCGGCGGGTTCGCGCGGCCGCGGCGGAGCGCGCGACCGGTCCGGACCGGTGAGCCCCCCACGCTCCGGCCGCGCGCTCCGTAGTGCGCCGGGCGTGCGGGTGGGCGTGCATTCGCTCAGGCGTCCTGCCTCCCTCTTCGCGCAGATGTCCGGCCCGGCCGTCCGCCGCTGCCGGAGCGAACCGTTCCGCCAGGGGTGAGCCCGGTCGCCGCATGCGGTGACGTGCGGTGACGCTGGAAGGTCGGCTCTCGCGCCACATCGGCAACGCCCCGTCGCCGTTTCGTCACCGGCAGGAGTCGTCAGCCTGCTCGGGTACGCTCCGTGGGATGCGAGAGCTAGTGGAACCGGACGCTCCGGAGGCGGCCTGTGCGGCGGCCGAGGGCCGGGTGTGGTGCCTTGCTCGACCCGCAGGGAGCTGCACCGGGCCGGGCCGGGCGGCGATGCCGGGGGCGCGGAGGTCCGTCTCGGCGGCCTCCCGCCGAGTGCGTCGCACAGTATGCACCACGCGTACTCCTTCGCGCGTGAATATGCCCGAAGCGCTTGTTGCGGTGACTGTACGTCAACCATGCTGTCGCGCACAGGAATCACGTTCCGTGATCCTGAGGAGGCGCGAGGCGATGTGTCCGCCGGTTCGGATGGTGTGAGCGGTGCAGGTGCTTCAGGTTCAACTGGAGGTCGGGGCGGATCCCGCAGAGGTGGGACGAGCCCGCAGATGGGCGCGCTCGCGCCTGGAAGGGTCGGGGATAAGGGATGACGAGCCGCTCGCCGAGACGCTCATCCTCCTGATCTCGGAACTGGTCACCAACGCGGTGGTGCACACGGGCTGTCCGGCCGTCCTGCGGATGCTCTTCGGCCCGACCGGTACGCCCGGGGCGGGGGGCACCGTACGCGTGGAGGTGGCGGACGCCAGCGCCCGCCCGCCGAAGCAGCGTCACGCGGAGGGCGACGACACCAACGGGCGCGGCCTGGAGCTGGTGGACGGGCTCGCCGACCGGTGGGGCTGGATGCCCGAGGGCACCGGGAAACAGATCTGGTGCGAGGTCGACCGGCACGGCCGCGCGGCGACGGAGGCCCGCGCGGAGGATCCGGCCGCGCTCGACGCCTACGACCCGTTGCTCGCCTTCAGCGACCTCTACCCTGACCTGACCTGACCTGACCTGACCTGACCTGACCTGACCTGACCCGACCCGACCCGACCCGACCCGACCCGACCCGACCCGACCCGAGCCCGGCACGGCCCATCCCGGCCGGGATCGTCCCGAGCCGGACCCGCGGTGGGCGGGCGGTCACCCCCGTGCGTCGGCGGTCGCGCGGAAAGTCCTGCGGTAGACGGTCGGGGGGACGCCCAGGGCGGCCTGGAAGTGCTGCCGGAGCGAGGTCGCGGTGCCGAAGCCGGACTGGCGGGCGATCTGGTCGACGCTGAGGCCGGAGGACTCCAGGAGCCTGCGCGCGTGTTCCACCCGCTGCTGGGTGATCCACTGGCCGGGGCTGATGCCGACCTCCTCGCGGAACCGGCGGGTGAAGGTCCGTACGCTCATCGACTCGCGCTCCGCCATGTCCCGCAGCTGGATCGGCCGGTCCAGACGGCCGAGCGCCCAGGCCCTGGCCGCGGTCGTGGTGGCGAACCGGGGTTCGGGGACCGGGCGTTGGATGAACTGGCGCTGCCCGCCGTCCCGGTGCGGCGGTACGACCGTGCGGCGGGCCACGTCGTTGGCGACGGCGGTGCCGTGGTCGCGGCGCACGAGGTGCAGGCAGAGGTCGATACCGGCGGCCACTCCGGCGGAGGTGAGCACGTCCCCGTCGTCCACGAAGAGCACGTCGGGATCGACCCGGATCTTGGGGAAGAGCCGCTGGAAGTGGTCGGCGGACGCCCAGTGGGTGGTGGCGGGGCGGCCGTCCAGATAACCGGCGGCGGCGAGGACGTACCCGCCCGTGCAGATGGCGACCATCCGGGTCCCCGGCCGTACGAGGGCGAACGCGGCGGCGAGTTCGCCGGTCAACCGGCCCTCGTCGTGCACCCGGCCCAGCTCGTACGAGGCGGGGACCACGATCGTGTCGGCGGTGGCGAGGGCCTCGGGGCCGTTGCGGACCATGACGGAGAAGTCGGCGTCCGTCTGGACCGGGCCCGGCGGGCGGACGGAACAGGTCACGACTTGGTAGAGCGGCTCGCCCTCGTCGCCGGGCCCGAGGCTCCGGGCGATCCCGAAAATCCTCTGGGGGATGCCCAGTTCGAAGGGAAGCAGCCCGTCCAGCGCGAGCACGACCACACGGTGCGGCACGACAGCCCCCTCAATAATGCCTAGTGGTATAGACCTTCACCTGATACACCTCTGCGATGTGACGGACAAGCAACGGGACGGCGCGGGCATTCCCGGACTGAGTGAACAGGGGACGGTACACGCCCCGCGGCGGCCGGCCCCCGGACCGGACCCGACCGTGTCCCCGGCGGACTTCCCAGGCGGGGCGAGCCGCGAAGTCCCGCTGTGGAACCGCAACTTCCGGTACTTCTTCGTCGCCCGCACCGTCGCCCTCTTCGGAGACGGCATGATCCCCGTGGCGCTCACCGCCGGGCTGCTGGGCGCGGGCCGCCCGAGCTCCTCCGTGGGATACGCGCTCGCCTCCTGGATGGCCCCGCTCGCGGTCTTCGTCCTCTTCGGCGGGGTGCTCGCCGACCGGTTCACCCCCCGCCGGATGATGGTCGCCGCCGACGCGCTGCGGCTGGCCGGCGCCTCGACGCTGGCGGTCCTCTTCACCACCGGCAACCCGCCGCTCTGGGCCGTCTGCGCGCTCAGTTCGGTCGCGGGCGTCGGCGCCGCGCTGTTCCAGCCCGGCGTCGCCTCGACCGTGCCCCGCATCTCCACCGACGTCCAGCGCGCCAACGCGGTCCTCCGGGTCTCCGAGGCGCTGATGACGATGGCCGGACCGGCCTTCGCGGGCCTGCTGGTCGGCGTGGCGAGCGCCGGAGCGGTGTACGTCGCCAACGCGGCCACCTTCGCCGTCTCCGGCGTCTGCCTCTTCCTGCTGCGCCTCGCCCCCGCCCCGCACGACGAGGTGCGGCGCGGTGGATTCGGCGCCGAACTGATCGACGGCTGGCGGGAGTTTCGTGCCAGATCCTGGCTCTGGGGAGTGATCGCGATCTGGACGGTGTACGGCTTCGCCGTCCTCGGCCCGGTCCTCCCGCTCACCGCCGTCCGCATCACCGAGGGCCACGGCTCCGGGACGTACGGCGTGATGATGGCGATCAGCGGCGCGGGCAGCGTGGTCGGCGGGCTGCTCGCACTCCGGCTGCGCCCCCGGCGGCCGCTGGCCGCAGGGGCGTTGGCGCTCCCGGCGGTCGCCCTCAACCTGGTGGTGCTGGGCCTGGACCTGCCGGTCGCGGTCCTCGGCGCGGGCCAGTTGGTGGCGGGCGCGGCCTCCGCGTTCTGGCTGGTGATGTGGTCCACGACGGTCCAGACGCATGTGCCGCCCGAGGCCCTGAACCGGCTGCACGCCTACGACGTGGCCGGATCGCTCCTCATGGTCGCGGCGGGCCGCGCGCTGGCCGGCCCGGTCGCCGAGGCGGTCGGCACGACCCCGCTGCTGCTGGCCGGAGCGGTGATCAACATGCTCGTGGTCGCCGCGCTGCTCCTCTCGCGCCCCATCAGCCGGCTGGAGCGGGCGGGATGAGCGGGACGGTGCGCCGACCGCATCCGGCCATCCGCACCCGAGGGGCCGCGGCGGCCTCCGCCGTTCTGACCGTCGCCGCCGCCCTCGCCGTCCGCGCGGTCCCGGACGGCGAGTTCGGGAAGTACGCGGGCGACGCGCTCTACACCGTGCTGATCCACGCGCTCGTCGTGCTGACCGCCCCGCGGGTGCGCGCACCGCTCGCCGCCGGGGTGGCGCTGGTGTTCAGCTGCGCCGTGGAGTTCGCCCAGCTGACCGGCGTACCGGCAGCGTTGTCGGACCGCTCCGGGATCTTCCGGCTGGTGCTCGGCTCGACCTTCAACGCCCCGGACCTGCTCTGGTACGGGGTGGGCGCGGCGCTCTCGTGGGCCGTGCACGGCTGGGCGGCGCGGCGGGCGGCGGGCCGGTTCGTTCAGAGCCTGGGCCGGGACCCCGCCTCGGACTCCTGAAGCTCCAGCAGCCGCAGCACGTGTTCGGCGGTACGCCTGCGGCTGTTGCCGGAGACCCAGAGCGCGGCGCCGGTCACCGCGAAGGGCACCGAGAGGCCGAGGACGCCGACCAGCTCCGGCCACTGGCGTTCGTCCGCGCAGACGCTCTTGCTGTCCGGGGAGTACACCTCCGACACGGGGGCGCCGCAGTCGACCTCGTGGTCGCCGACGGTGGAGGGGACGCTGAAGGGCACCAGGAGCAGCCAGCCCAGCCACACCAGCAGGACGGCCGCGACCGCCACGAGGCCCATGCCCCAGGCGGATCGCGTGGAGGCGCGGCGGTCGAACTCCTGGCGGGTTTCCCAGTACATGGTGATCTGTCCTCGTTGTCGGGGCGGCTGACGGTGTCGTGGGCCGCAAGGTTGCCTCTGCTTCCGGCAGTTGATCGTACGCATCCCGTACATCTGTCCGAAGGCCGGTGGCCCGATCCCTGCGACAGGTGGCTTCCAGGCCACTCGCCTCTACTCCGTCCCCGGCCGGATGCTCGTGGACGTGACCCAGACATCCCAGAGCGCCGCCCCGGGTGAGGGCGAGCGCCTGCCCCCGTCCCCGGCCGGCAAGTCCCCCCGCCCGTACCGTGTTCCGACCTTCCCCCGGATCCACCGTGCCTGGATCGTCGCCGCCGTCGCCTTCGTGACGATCATCGGCGGCGCCGCCTTCAACGCCCTGCCCGGTCTCCTCATCGACCCGCTGCACACGGAGTTCGGCTGGTCGCGCGGCGAGATCGGCCTCGCCGTCTCCATCGACCTCGCGCTCTACGGAATCACCGCCCCCTTCGCCGCCGCGCTGATGGACCGGTTCGGCATCCGGCGGGTGGTGGCCCTCGCGCTGACCGTGGTGGCCGCGGGGGCGCTGGGCAGCGTTTGGATGACGGCCTCCTGGCAGCTGATGGTCTACTGGGGTCTGTTGGTGGGTCTCGGCACGGGCTCCATGGCGATGTCCTTCTCCGCGACCGTCACCAACCGCTGGTTCGTCGCCCGGCACGGCCTGGTCACCGGCATCCTCACCGCCGCCGGAGCCTCCGGCCAGCTGGTCTTCCTGCCGCTCTGCGCCTGGATCGTCAGGGAGCACGGCTGGCGACCCGCCTCCGTGACCGTCGCGCTCGCCGCGCTCGTCGTCGTCCCGCTCGTCTGGTTCCTGCTGCGCGACCACCCCGCCGACGTGGGCCTCGCCCCCTACGGCGGCACGTACACGGAGCGGCCCGCCCCCGCGCGGGGCGGCGCGGGCAGGGCGCTGCGAGTGCTCTTCGACGCGGCCCGCACCGGGCCGTTCTGGCTGCTGGCCGGGGCGTTCGCGATCTGCGGCGCCTCCACCAACGGCCTGATCCGCACCCACTTCGTGCCCTCCGCCCATGACCACCACATGCCGGTCACCGCCGCCGCCTCGCTGCTCGCCGTCATCGGGGTTTTCGACATCGTCGGCACGGTCTTCTCCGGCTGGCTCACCGACCGCTTCGACTCCCGCCGGCTGCTCGCCGTCTACTACGCGCTGCGCGGGATCTCGCTGCTCTTCCTGCCCATGCTGATGGCGCCCTCGGTGCACCCGCCGATGGTCCTCTTCATCGTCTTCTACGGCCTGGACTGGGTCGCCACCGTCCCGCCCACCATCGCCCTCTGCCGGGAGCAGTACGGCGAGGACAGCGCGATCGTCTTCGGCTGGGTGCTGGCCTCGCACCAGATCGGCGCGGCCGTGGTCGCCTTCCTCGGCGGAGTGGCCCGGGACGCCTTCGGCTCCTACGACGTCGTCTGGTACGCCGCCGGGGCGCTGTGCGCGGTGGCCGCCCTGATGTCCCTCGTCGTGCGCCGCACGCCCCTGCCCGGGGGCGGGAAGGCCGTGGCGGCGGCCTGAGCGGTACGGCCCGCGCGCGACAACTTCCGTGCGGCGCACGGCGATCGACGCGAGAATGCCTCCATGACGGGGACGCGCGGAGTGGGCAGGACGACCTGGTGGGTGCTGGCCGGGGCCGGTGCGGTGGTGGCGGCGGGGCTGCTGGTCTGGGTGACGGCGGCGGACCTGGAGCGGTCGAGCCAGATCGCGGGGGTGGTCGGTTCGGTGGTGGGCGCCGTCGCGCTGGCGGTGGCCTTCCGGCAGCTCCGCGCGGGCACGCCCACCGCGCCCGTACCCGCCCCCGAGCCCGTACGGGCCGCCGAGGGCTCCAACGCGGCACGCGGCAGCATCCGTTCCGCCTCGGCACACGACACAGCGACGGGCGGCCCCACTCCCGCAGAGGGGGCGGAGGCCCCGGGCATCACCGCGACCGGCGGTTCGAACGCGGCCGGCGGCGACATCGACGGCTCGACCGCCCGCCACGGCTCGTGAAACGCAAGCCGCCGACCGGCCCGGACACCCCGCAGGCGCCGCCCGTCACCGCCCGCGCGGGATCCAACGCGGCCGGGCGGGACATCCTCAACTCCGTCGCCCTGCACGTGGAGAACGCCACCCTGCCACCGGCCGAGGCGTACGGCCCCATCCCCTCGGACGCGGCGGCCGGCGGGCTCTCGAACCTGCCGCGCGGCGCCCTCTTCGTCGGCCGCTCCGCCGAACTCGACGCGCTGGACACCGCTTTCGAAGCGCCCGGCGGCGTGGTGCTGCGGGCGGTGAGCGGCCTCGGCGGGGTCGGCAAGTCCGCCCTCGCCGCACACTGGGCGGCCAGGCGCTGCACGGCCCGGCTCCGCTGGTGGATCGGCGCCGACAGCCCCGCCGGGGTCGAGGCGGGCCTCGCCGGACTCGCCCGCGCCCTCCAGCCGGGACTGACCGGACTCCCGCAGGAGCTCCAGCGCGAACGCGCCCTCGCCTGGCTCGCCGCCCACGACGACTGGCTGCTCGTACTCGACAACGTCAACCTCCCCGACGACGTACGCCCGTTGCTCGACCGGCTCGGCGGCGGCGGCCGGGTCCTGGTCACCACCCGCCTCGCCACCGGCTGGCACCACCTGACCGCCACCACCGTCCGGCTCGGCGTCTTCGCCCCCGCCGAGTCCGTCGAGCTGTTCTGCCGGGTCCTCACGCAGACCGGGCCCCGCGACACCGACGGGGCCGCCGAGGTGTGCGAGGAGCTCGGCCACCTGGCGCTCGCGGTCGAGCAGGCCGCCGCGTACTGCCACGAGAACGGCACCACCCCGCGCGCCTACCTCGCCATGCTGCGCTCCTGGCCCGCCGAGACGTACGCGACCGGCGCGGAGACCACCGACGCGGACCGCACGGTGGCCCGCGTCTGGCGCATCACCCTGGACCGCCTCGCCGACACCCCGCTCCCCGGAGACGTCCTGCGCACCCTCGCCTGGTACGCCCCCGACCGCATCACCCGCGACCTGCTGGACGACCTCGCACCGCCTCCCGTCCTCGCCAAGGCGATCGGCCGCCTGGTCGCCCACAGCATGATCACTGCCGGAGCGGACGGCACCCTCTCCGTCCACCGCCTGGTGCAGGCCCTCGCGCGGACCTCCGACCCGGACGACCCGCACCGCGCGGCGGACGCGGTGGCGGCGGCGCGGGAGCGGGCGACCGAGGGCCTGCTCAGAACCGTTCCCGACGCGGACCGGCCGGACCTCTGGCCACTGGGGCGGTCGCTCCTCGTGCACGTCGAGGCGCTGGCCCGGCACACCGCGCCCGAGGACGACTCCGAAGCGACGGCCCGCCTGCTGAGCTGGGCGGCGCGATTGCTGAAGGAGCAGATCGTCCTGGAGCCGGCCGCCGACCACTACCGCCGGGCGCTGGACGGACTGGTCGCCGCCTTGGGGGACGACGCCCAGGCGGTACTGATCTGCCGGAGCGAACTGGTCGAAGTCCTCGTGGGGCTGGGAGAAACGGAGCAGGCGGAGGAGCTCATCGAGGCGCTCCTGGCCGGCACCCGTCGTGTCGTGGGCGGCGATGACACGAACACCCGCATCCTCCGGGCCAACCTGGCGACGTCGGCGTACAAGGCCGGGGACTTGGACCGGGCGGAGACGCTCTACGAACGGGTACTCGCCGACGTGATCCGGGCCGAGGGTGAAGAGGACCAGCTCGCCCTGGCCATCCGATCCGGACTCGCGCACGTCCACGAGGGGCGGGGGGACATCGACAGGGCGCTCGTGATGCACGGCCGGGTGCTCGACGACCTGCTCCGCGTGCGGGGGGAGGACCATCCCGAGACCCTGGCCGCCCGCGACGCCCTCGGCCACGCCCTCGAGTCGGCCGGACAGTCGGCCCGAGCGATCGAGACACTCCGCCTCAACCTGGACGAGCACCTGCGCGTTCACGGAGAGCGGCACCCCGCGACCCTGGTGGCCCGCTGCCACCTCGCGGAAGTCCACCTGCTCGCCGGTGATCAGGAGCGCGCCGCCGTCCTGTTCCGGCAGAACCTCGACGCGGCGCACCATCTCGGGCCGGACCATCCGCAGGCGCTGCTCGCGCGATACAAACTCGCCATCACGTACAGGGAGGCGGGTGACCCGCGCAGGGCCTTGCCTCTCTTCGAGAAGGACCTGGCCGAGCGTTGCCGGCTCTACGGCGAGGACCACATCGAGGCCTTGCGTTCCCGCCAGTTCCTGGCGGCGGCCTGCGCCGAGGCCGGGCAGGGGGAGCGGGCGCGCACGCTCCACGTGGACAATCTCGCCCGCCTGGAGCGGGTCTTGGGGAAGGACCACCTTGAGACCCTCATGAGCAGACGCCACTTCGCCCAGAGTCTGCTGCTCGCGGGGGAGGCGCGAACGGCGCTCGGTCAGTACCGCCGGCTCGCCGCCGACTGTGCCCGGGTCCTCGGCCCGTACGACCCGCACACCCTGCTGGCCCGGACCCAAGTCGCGGCCTCGCACTTCGTGACAGGATCGCCGGCCCGGGGGATCGCTCTGCTGGAGCGGGTGTTCACCGACTGCGCGCGCGACCTCGGCACCGCTGACTCCCGGACCGTGAAGGCGTGGGAGGAGCTCGCCGGGACGAGCGCCGTCGTCGCGACGGTCCACGCCATCAGCGTGGCGAACGGGCGATCCGCTGTGCGATTCGTCGCGCGTCCAGCGCCATCTCGCGGAACATTCCGCTGATCGGGTTGGAGAACCCGGTGAAGTACAGCCCCGGCGCCTCGCGCGGGGACCTCGCCCCGTGCACCACCGGCCGCCCCCGCCCGTCCAGCACCCCGAGGTGCCCGACGAGCCCCTCCAGCGCCCGGCGGTAACCCGTCGCCGCGACCACCGCGTCCGGCGTCAGCCGCGTCCCGTCGGTCAGCACCACCTCCGCGCCCTCGAACGAGGCGATGGCCGCCACCGGCCGCACCCGCCCCGCCTTCACCGCGTCGATCAGCCCCACGTCCTGCACCGGGATCGCCCCGTCCTTCACCCGCGAGTACAGCCCGGTGTCCGGGCGCGGCAGCCCCTGCGCCGCGAGGTCCGGCACCGCGGCCCGCGCCATCAGGGCGCCCGCCCGGTCGACCAGCCACACCGGCAGCCGCCGCACCAGGATGCCCGTCGCCTGCGCGGGCCACCCGGCCGTCGACCGCCGCACGATGTGCGGGACCGTACGCACCGCGATCCGCACCTCCGAGGCCCCGCCCTCCACCAGGTCCACCGCGATCTCCGCCCCGGTGTTCCCGATCCCCGCGACGAGCACGCTCCGGCCCGCGTACGGCTTCGGGTCGCGGTACCGCGCCGCGTGCACCAGCTCCCCGTCCCACGCCTCTCGGCCGGGCCAATCGGGTATGTGGGGCGTGTGGTTGAAGCCCGTCGCGACGACGACCGCGCGTCCCGTCAGCACCCGCCCGCCGGTCGCCGAGAGCACCCAGCCGGCCCCGTCCGGCGCCCGGTCGACACGGGTCACCTCGACGCCGGTGATCACTTCCAGCTCGTGGAACTCGACGTACTTCTCCAGGTACCGCACCACGTCGTCCCGCGACACCCAACGCCCGAACTTCCGGGGCATCTTCAGCCCCGGCAGCGCCGACCAGCGCCGGGTGGTGTGCAGGTGGAGCCGGTCGTAGTGGCCGCGCCAGGAGGCGCCGACCTCCGCCGCCTTCTCCAGCACCACGACCCGTACCCCCTGCGCCCGCAGCGCGGCGGCCGCCGCGAGCCCCCCGGGCCCGCCCCCGATCACGTAGACGGGACGGTCCTCCGTACGGTCGATGGAGGCCGGAATCGCGGCGGGACGAGCGGAACTGCCGTGAGCGGGCGCGGTGTCGGACATGAGCGTCGAGCCTAATCGCGCGTTACCCGAATGGGTCTCGGCAGAGACGGGAATCCATTGCGAATTGATCACGGGACGCGGGCGGTTGAGCACCCATCAGGGGCCGCCTCGCCATTTGGTTCTGCATGAGTCCCAGGGTGGGCCCACCTCGTTGTCCAATTGGGCGGAGGGGGAGTTGGAAGCGTGGAAGAGTGATGGTTCGTCCATACTCCGCGGCTTGTTCGCCCGGGTGTGCGATGCGGCGTGGCCTCCTGCGCTTCCTCGGGGCATTCGGCCTCGATTTCGGGGCTTTCGACTTTGCCGTGTCAACAGATGGCGGATGGTGGTTCCTGGAGTGCAACCCCAACGGCCAGTGGGCCTGGCTGGAGCACGAAACCGGGCTCCCCATCACCCGCGCCATCGCTGATCTGCTGCAGGAAGGCCATGACCGTGGAGCCTGACGACAACCTTCTCTCCGAGGGCCTCCGTGCCGGCCTCGCACAGGACCTGACCAGGGCCGGGGTGCTGCACAGCCCCGTCTGGGAAGCCGCCCTCATGTCCGTGCCGAGAGAGGCGTTTCTGGTGCACGGCTGGTTCGAGCACGAGGGCGACGGCTGGTATCGGCCTCGATTTCAGGACGGCGAGGACAGCCTGCGCCGCGTCTACGAGGACGACACGCTGGTTACGCAACTGGCCGGTGCGATCGTTCCGCGTGAAGTCGACGGCCGCATCACGCAGCGTCCGACGTCCTCCTCCACACTGCCCAGTCTGGTCGTCCGGATGTTGGAGGAGATCGGGCTGCCCCGAGGCGGCAGGGTTCTCGAAATCGGCACGGGCACGGGGTATTCCACGGCGCTGATGGCCCGCGCGTTCGGCCCGGAGAACGTGACCTCGATCGAGGTCGACCCCGACGTCTCGGCCAGGGCGGGGGTGGCACTCGCCGGTCTCGGCTTCCACCCCGAGCTGGTCGTCGGAGACGGACTCGAAGGCTTCGCCGGTGCGGGCCCCTACGACCGGATCATCGCCACCTGCGGTGTGCACCACGTCCCTCGTGCCTGGATCTCGCAGACCAAGTCCGGCGGAGAGATTCTGGCCACGGTGGGTGGCTGGATGGGAGCCTCCGAGCTGGTTCGTCTGACCGTTGCGCACGACGGCACCGCGAGTGGGCCGGTCCTCGGCGGAGAGGTGTCGTTCATGCTCGCCCGGCCGCATCAGGCTCCCCCACTGGGGTTGCTGCCCGCGACAGGAGCTGGAGAGACCGAAGAGGCCCGCCTCGGCGCGGATGCGCTGGAGGAGTGGACCCCGCGCTTCGTAGCCCAGTTCGCGGTCCCCGGCGTCCAGCGGATCGGACTGGACCGCGATGGGCATGCCGAGTCCTTGTTCGTGGACGTGAAGGGAGAGTCCTGGGCCCTGCTGTACGAAGAGGGCGGGCGCTGGCTCGTACGGCAGGGTGGCCGACAGCGGGTGTGGGACGCGATCTCCCAACAGGTGCTGCGTTGGGTCAAGGACGGACGGCCGGCGGCTGAACGTATGACGTTGCACCTGAGTGAGGACGGTCAGCAACTCTCCTGGAGCTGACCGGCGGGAGGCCCGAGGTTCGGAGCGCGTGGCCCGGATGTGTGCCTACCGCGCGCCCGGGCCACGCGGTCGTCGCGGCGATCGCTCCACGAAGCCGGTTTCTCTGCCGGCCATGTCGAACCGGTCACTGATCGTCCGTACGCTGCCGCACCGGCTCGTGGACCACCCTGGGGCATTGCCCACGGCCGCGCCCGCTCCTGCCGTCACTCCGCCCTACTCCTCATCCGCCTCGTCCGCCTCCCAGGCCAACTGCGCCCACACCAGCCCGTACAGCAACTCCGGGTCCACGTACTCGCCCTCCTCCGGCGACCCGCACCGCCAGCTCAGGGGGTACGTGTTGCCCTCGGCGGCCGGAATGCCGACCCAGTGGTCCCGGGCGGCCGGGCCGAAACAGGTGGCACCCGGCGGCCAGTCGAACTCCTTGCTCGATCCGGGAGGGATCAGGAAGTAAGTCCACCGCGCCCCGGCGACCTCGCGCACCACCGGACCGGGCTCACCCGCAGTGAGCGAGATCAGGTGGTGGACGACGGCCTCGCCTCGTACGCCCTTCAACCGAATCGCGTCGAAGTGAATTCCGGTCAGGTGGAGTTGATGTCCGGCCACCGGGACCCATTCGGGGAGTTTCTTGTTCGTCATGGCTACGAGAATCCCGCCGGTTGCCTAGCGTGACCAGTACGACACGGTCCACATCAGGGCGATGTGGGGACGAAGGTGGTGGCTGTGGGAACGAGTGGTGAGCCCTCGGGAGTGCGACGGCTCGTGGGGGACCTGATCCGGATCCACCGGACACGCGCGGGACTCACGCAGAAGGAGTCGGCGGACCGCCTGCTGATCTCCGAATCGCTGATGGGAGCGTACGAACGCGCCGAACGCATCCCGTCGTTGGAGTTCCTGCACGACTCCGACCGGGTGTTCGACGCCCGGGGGGCGCTGAAGGCGTGCATCGAGCTGGTGGACGAGGAGAAGTACCCGGCGAAGTTCCTGGACTGGGCGCGGCTGGAGCGGAACGCCAGGGTCATCAGCGCGTACGAGACGATGCTGATCCCGGGGTTGTTGCAGACGGAGGCGTACGCGTACGCGCTCTACCGGTCCCGCAAGCCCGCCTACACGGAGGACGAGATCGTGCGCCACGTGGGGGCGCGACTCGAACGGCAGCCGGTGCTGACCAGGGCCGACCCGCCGCACGTCGGCTTCGTGATGGAGGAGTCGATCCTGGAGAAGTCCCTCGGTGGACCTGCGGTGTTGAAGGAGCAACTGCTCCATCTGCTGGAGCAGATCGAGCGCCTGAACCACCTGACCGTGCAGGTCGTGCCCTCCCAACAGCACACCCACGCCGGACTCAACGGGCCCATGCAGTTGATGAACACGGCGGAGGGTCGCAGTCTTGTGTTCGTCGAGGGGCAAGGCGGCGATAGGTTGATCTCCAAGCCCGAGCAGGTCAGCGATCTGTCCGACCTCTTCGGCATTCTGCGGGCGCAGGCGCTCAACCCCTGGGAGTCCGCCGAACTCATCGAGAAGAAGGCGGGGCAGTTGTGAGTACCGGTTCCGGACTGGCGTGGTTCAAGTCCAGCTACAGCAACAACGAGGGCGGTGCCTGCGTCGAGGTCGCCTACACCTGGCGCAAGTCCAGCTACAGCGGCAATGAAGGCGGCGAGTGCGTCGAGGTGGCCGCCTGTCCCCAGGCCGTCCACGTCCGCGACTCCAAGGTGACCGACGGCCCGACCTTCGCCGTGGCCCCCGACGCCTGGACCGCGTTCCTCGCGGGGACCGTCGGCGCCTGATCCGTACCGCACGCTCCCGTACGCGGGTGCGTACGGTTCACAGGCCCGGCGCGCCCCACACCGGGAACCACCGGGCCAGCTCCTTCTCCACCCGCAGGTCGTCCCCGAGTGCGGCGCGGACCTGGAGCTCCAGGCCGTTGTCCCGCTTCTCCGCGCCACCGGGAGCCGGGGCGAACGGGTAGAAGGTGCCGCGCTTGTACAGGTACACCAGCGCCAGCGAGCGGCCCTCCGGGTCGCGGAAGCCGATCAGCGAGCAGAGCAGGTGCGGGCCGAAGCCGCCGTCCTGGAGCAGCGTGTTCACCGCGTGCAGGTCGTTGACCAGGGCCGCCGGATCGTCCGGCGGCTGCTGGGCGAGCAGCCAGGTGTAGCCGTACGCGTCCTGGCTGAACTCCACCGGCACCCCGCCCCGGTCCGTATCGGCATCCAGCAGCTCCCGTACGTCGTCCTGGAGGCGCGCGAAGTTCGCGCCCTCCACCCCCGCGAAGCAGACCGAGCCCAGCCCGGACGGGGTGAAGCCGGTGGCGGCCTGGAGGGTCAGGGCGGCGGACGGTACGGCGAAGAGCTGGTCCAGATCGGGACGGACCGGCTTGCTCCGGCCGAGAATCGCGTCGAACAGACCCACGGTGAGGGCTCCTCCGGGACGTGCGGGGCGGGGCGGTCGTTCAGGGGCGGGACAGGTCGGCGGAGATGCGGGCCAGCTGGTCGAGTCGCTGTTCCAGGGTCGGGTGCGAGGAGATCAGCCGGCTGAAGCTCTCCTTCGAGGAGAACGCGGGGACGAAGTAGAAGGCGTTGTACGGCTCAGCCTTCCGCAAGTCCTCCGTGGGTATGCGCGCCATCTGCCCGCTGACCTTCGTCAGCGCGGAGGCGAGCGCCGAGGGGCGGCCGGTGAGCAGGGCGGCGGTGCGGTCGGCGGAGAGCTCGCGGTAGCGGGAGAGAAGCCGGGTGAGCAGGAAGCTGAGCGCGTAGACGACCGCGCTGATCAGCGGGATCAGCATGACGATGATGCCCGCCGGGTCGTTCCCCCGGCTGTTGCGGGCGAAGCCTCCCCACAGGGCCACCCGGGTGATGATCCCCGCCAGCACGCCCAGGAACGACGCGATGGTCATCACCGCCACGTCCCGGTGGGCGACGTGCGACATCTCGTGGGCGAGGACGCCCTCCAGTTCCTCGGGCTCCAGTCTTCGCAGCAGTCCGGTGGTGGCGCAGACCAGGGCGGATTTCTCGTTCCGGCCGGTGGCGAACGCGTTCGGTACGTCACTCTGCGCGATGGCCACCCGGGGTTTCTTCATGTCCGCCAGGGCGCAGATCCGGTCGATCGCCCCGTGCAGCTCGGGCGCCTCCTCGGGGGTGACCTCGCGGGCGCCCATCCCGTACGCGGCGATCCGGTCGCTGAACCAGAACTGCACGACGAACAGCCCGCCGGTGATGATCAGGATCACCGCCCACGAGCCGGGCAGCACGGCCAGCAGTACCCCGACCAGGACCACGTACAACAGGCCGATGAAGAACATGGTCGACACCATGCGCGTGGTCAGACCCCGGTCGGGGGCGTAACGGGATCGGGTCCTGGCCATGGGTGCCTCCAATGCCTCGTATGCCTCCATGGTGCTCCTGTCCGGTGGAAAGGGGACGAGTCCCGCACGCTGGTCCGCCGGATAGCGTGATCAGCGGCGTACGGAGACTTCCGGCGACCTGAGAACGGACAGGAGAGAGGCCGCGATGGAGAAGCCCCGGATCGAGCCCCCCGCAGGAGACCCGCCCACCGAACTGCGGATCAGGGACATCGTCGTCGGCGACGGCACGGAGGCGAAGCGCGGCCAGGTGGTCCGGGTCCACTACGTCGGAGTCACCTTCGCGACGGGCAAGGAGTTCGACTCCTCCTGGGAGCGGGACGAGCCGTTCAAGTTCGCCATCGGTGGCGGCCGGGCCATCAAGGGCTGGGACCGGGGCATCGTGGGGATGAAGGTCGGCGGCCGACGCGAACTCGTCATCCCTCCGCGCCTCGCCTACGGAAAGCAGTCGCCCTCCTCGCTGATCCCGCCGGGCTCGACGCTCGTCTTCGTTGTGGACCTGATCGAGGCGTCGTGACGCGCGACGCACAGGTGCCCCTCTGGCGGGTTCCACTGATCCCCGCAACACCCTGGAGTTCCAGGGGTTGCGGGGATCATGGATTTTGAGGCGCTGAAGTCGAGGTTCTTCGAGGCGTTGGACGAGGCGGACGGCAGCGTCACCGGGGCGGCTCGGGCGGTAGGGGTGAGCCGGCATACGGCGGCCGGGTGGGCTCGCAAGGCCGGCATTCGTGGTCGTGGCAAGCCCAGCAGGGGCGGGCATCCCCGACGGGCGGAGTACGAGCGCCTTCGGGCGGCCGGGGTCCGACGCCGTGAGGCTGCGGTCCAGGCCGGTGTCCACCCGCGCACAGCCCAGGACTGGGACCGAGGCATTCGGCAGATCGGCCACTCACGTCTGCATGCGGACGGCCGCTTGATCGACTATACGACTGGTGTGACCACCACCGTTGTGTCGGGGGGCCCGTCCCTGACCGCCGTCGAGGCCGATCTCCACCCCCGGTTCCTCACCGTGGCCGAGCGGGAGCTGATCGCCGACATGCGGCGCGAGGGCCACTCGCTGCGCGCGATGGGCCGGGCCCTGGGTCGGCCGGCCTCGACCGTCAAGCGCGAGATCGACACCCACTCGGCAGGCGGCACCTACCGCCCGCACCAAGCCCAGCGCGCATGGGCCAGGAGCCGGTCCCGCCCCAAGGAGTCCAAGCTCGCCCAGAAAGGTCCACTGCGCGACTTCGTCGCGGACCGGCTCCAGGAACGCTGGTCGCCCGAGCAGATCTGCAACGCTCTCCCCATCGAGTTCCCCGACGACGAGGGCATGCGGGTGAGTCCGGAGACGATCTATCAGGCGGTTTACGTCCAGGCCCGCGGCGGACTGCGCCGTGAAGTCGCGCTGGCGCTGCGCACCGGGCGCACCCGCCGCAAGCCGCACCGAAGCCCGGACCAACGCCAGCGCCGGTTCGTCGACGAGATGGTGATGATCTCTGAGCGGCCCGCCGAGGTCGAGGACCGGGCGGTCCCCGGCCATTGGGAAGGCGATCTGATCGTCGGTCCCCGGAGCGCGAGCGCGATCGTGACTCTGGTCGAGCGCTCCACCCGCTACGTCATGCTCGGACATCTGCCCGGCGGACACACCGCCGAGGAGGTGCGCGACGTACTGGTCCCGCTGATCCGGACCCTGCCCGCACACCTGCGTGGCTCACTGACCTGGGACCAGGGGTGCGAGATGGCCGCCCACAAGCAGTTCACCGTGGCCACCGGAGTCCCCGTCTACTTCTGCGACCCCCACTCTCCCTGGCAGCGCGGGTCGAATGAGAACACCAACGGTCTGCTGCGGCAGTACTTTCCCAAGGGCACCGACCTGTCCGTCCACAGCCCCGAAGACCTCGAACACGTCGCCCAGCAACTCAACGGCCGGCCACGCAAGACGCTCGGCTGGAGAACCCCAGCCGAGCGCCTGCGTGCTCTACTGACAACCGCATAGGCCATCAGGTGTTGCGAGGACCCCAAGAATCCGCCCTCTCCGCCGAGAGGGGCACCTGTGTTCAGCGCGGTGACACGGCCTGGGCCGCGTCTGAGCCTCAGCCGACGAGCAGCGAGGACTTCAGCTCCTTGATCTCCTTCGAGGAGAGGCCGAGGCCCTTCTTCTCGTAGTTCTCGAACGAGCCGAACGTGGCCTCGACCTCGTCGAAGCCGGAGTTCAGGTACTCGGCGCGGACGTCCAGCATCGGCTTGTACGCGGCGGCCATCTCGGCCGGCATCGCGGCCAGCGCGGCGGCGTTCGCCTCGGCGCGGTAGGTGTTGCTGGCCAGGTAGTCCTGCATGACCGTGGCCTTCGGAACGCCGAGCGCGGTCAGCAGGGCGGCGTTCGCCCAGCCCGTGCGGTCCTTGCCCGCCGAGCAGTGGAAGAGCACCGCGTGCTGGTCGTCGTCGGCGAGACCGGCGAAGACCAGCTGGTAGGCGGCCTTGCCGGTGGCCGAGCTGACCATCGACTTCTCGCCGTCCACCATGTACTGGGCGGACTTCTCGGCCGAGGACAGGTCGATCGCCGAGGTGACGTCGCCACCGATGACGTCGGCGACCACGTACTTCGCGCCGGCCGGCACGGTGTCCGGGGCGGAGGTGCGCTCACCGGCGGTGCGCAGGTCGAAGTCGACCTTGATGCCGAGCCGGTTCAGCTTGGCGACATCGGCGGTGGTCAGGGTGTTCAGGGCGCCGGAGCGGTAGACCTCGCCCATCTTGACCCACTGGCCCGTGCTGGTGCGGTAGCCGCCCGCGTCGCGGAAGTTGACCGCGCCCTGGAGTGCGATCTCGCGGTCCGCGAGGTGGAGCGAACCGCCCTTCGACGGGACGAAGTCGAACCACTGGCGGTCGGCGGCCGGCAGGTGCTTGACGGTGACCGTGGCGTGGCTGCCGCCCTTGGCGACGACCTTGCCGTTCGCCTTGACGGCCACGCTGCGGACCCCGGGGGCGGTCCACGTCAGGGTGTACGAACCGTCGTCGTTCGCCGTGACGTTCGCGGCGGTGAACGGTATCCGCTGCTGACGCTGCTGCTCGTGCGAGGCGGACGGCTTGCCCCGGTGGGCCGGAGCGTGGTGAGGAGTGGCCGAAGCGGCCGAGGCGCCGGCCCCGACGAGCAGAGCGGCGGCGGCGACGGCCGCGGAGACCTTGGCGCGGTTCATGGTGTTCATGGGGGTGAGCCTGCTTTTGCCGGACGAGCGAGGGGGAAACCCTGAATGAACTGCCGACAAAGCTGAGCTGCACCTCTGGTCCGGTGTGCTGAGCGCCCAACCCGGCCGCACGCGAGCCCCGCGTGATCCGCACGCGGGTCCTCAGGGCCAGAGCAGTTCCCGCACCCACCCCGCTCCCCGGCGGCGGTAGCGGAGCCGTACGTGGCGGCGGCGGGGGTCGCCCTGGAAGAACTCGACCTCCTGCGGCTGGACGACGTACCTCCGCCAGCTCTCGACCTCCGCGTCCGGTTCGTCCTGTGCCCGCCGCCACGCGGCCTCGGAGGCGCGGGCCAGTTCCGCCGGGTCGGCCAGGACCTCGCTCTGCCGGCCGACCAGCCCGGAGGCGAGCGCACCGGTGGAGCGGGCGTGCAGATCGGCCCGACTCTCCTCGGGCGACCCGAGGGCGACCGGGCCGCGCACCCGTACCGTCCTGCCCTGCACCGGCCAGTAGAAGTTGAGCGCCGCGTGCGGATGGGCGGCGAGCTGGTGTCCCTTGGCGCTGGTGGCGTGGGTCGCGAACCGCCAGCCGCGCTCGTCGGCGTCGTGCAGCATCAGCGTCCGCACGTCCGGGTGGCCGTACGCGTCGACGGTCGCCAGCGCCATGGTGTGCGGCTCGGGCTGGCCGGCGGCCACGGCCTGGGCGAACCAGGCGTGGAAGAGGGGGACCGGAGCGTCGGGTGCGGCCACCGGATCGAAGGCCGGCAGCTCGGTGTCCCACACGCGCTGGGCGTGCAGCAGGCGGAGAAAGGCCGTGTGCGCGTCGGTACGGGACGCGTCGTCGTCGCTCATGGCGCCCATTGCAGCAGGCGGAGGCGGAGGCGGCGGAGGGGGTGCGCGGCGTGTTCCGGGTACACCTTCCGGACACACCTTCCGGATACACCGACGGCGGGCCACGTCGCGCGTGTGGCCCGCCGTCGGTGAGACAGGATGCCGGACGTCCGGGGTTGGCCGTGCGCCGCCCGGTCAAGGGGTCGATCCGTCGAGGGCGCCTACTTCGTGGGCTTCTTGCCGGTGACACCGAGGTGCACCAACAGGGCGAGATTCGGGCGGAGTTCGCCGACCTTGACACCCGTGCCCGTGGTCAGGGCCTTCTGGTGCGAGGCGACGGCGGCCAGCATGGCGACGAGCGAACCAGCAACCGCGGCGGGGTTCACGTCCTTGTCGACCTTGCCCTTGCCCTGGAGCTCCTTCACCGCGTCCGTGAGGGAGCCGGTGAACGAGCTGAGGATCTTCACGCGAATCTTGTTGAACCGCTTGTCGCCCTCGGCCGAACCGAGGTCGATCACGCGGAGAATCGCGTCGTTGCGTCGCCAGAAGTCGAGGAAACCGTCCACGAGTTCCTCGGAAGCCTGCCAGCCGGCCTTACCGACCCATGAGCGGCCGGAGGCCAGTTCGTTCAGTCCGGTGCCCTCCTTGGCCAGTTCATCGGCTACTTCGAGGACGGCGCCTTCCACATCCGGGAAGTACTGGTAGAAAGTCGCGGGTGAAGTCCCCGCCTTCCGTGCGACGTCGATGACTTTGACGTCCCGGTACGGCGAGGAGCTGAGCATCTCGCTGAGGCAATCGAGCAGCTTCTGCCGCGTCGCCTGACCGCGTCGACCGGCCACGCGGCCGTCGACGGTGCGTACTTGTCCTGTCATGCCGTCAGCTTACCGACGGGTGAACGGAGCGCGATTCGGCCGAGTGCAAATGGGGAATTACCCAGCGCGCAGAGGGCGACGGGTGGTATTTCGGCCATCTTTTACGTGCGATCCGGAGGGTGGGACGGATACTTCTGGGGCCCTTGCGGCGCGGGTGTTCGCCCGAGGTCTCCGAGGCGATTGGCTGGAACCGTAAGTGTTATCAACAGCCTGTGGACAACTTCGGTGGACAACTTTCGCCCGACGAGGGGCGCGTCCGCCGGCAGACCCATTCCCGGGGAGTGGAAATGACCGCGGTACCCGCTGGACCCTCCGTACCCGCCATATCGCTCGAAGCCCTGGCGGCCGTCCCCTGGGACCCGCGGGAGTCGGACTGGGCCTGCCCGGTCGAGCGGGTGCCCCAGGTGCTGCGGAGCATCGCCCTGGACGGGGCGATCGAGGACATGGACGGGTGGCGCATGGAGCTCGTTCTGACGGGAAGGGGCGGTGACCGGGTGAACAAGGCGGCGACCGAAGCGCTGCCCTTCCTCGTGGCCCTCGCCGCCGATCCGGGCGTCCGCGTGCGCACGGACCTGCTCGACCTGGTGAAACGGCTCGACGAGGTGGCGCGTACGGCAGAACCGCACCGGATCGACGAGAGGTGGCCGGCGGCCCGGCTGCACCAGCAGCCCGCCCTGCTGGCGCTGCTCGCGGACGGGAACGCCGAAGTGCGGCGATGCGCCCTGCCTTTCGCCCGGCACGTCGCCCCGCTCCTGGAGAGGTGGCGGTACGAGACCGAGCCCTCGATCCGGCTGAACCTGCTGTGGGCGCTGGGCCGGGCGGCGGCGGGCGAGGTCCGGCGGGGATCCCTTGCCGGGGTGACGGCCGAGGAGGTGCGGGCGGTGTTCGAAGGCGAGGTGCGCGACGGCAGCCCCGCCATGCGGATCGCCGCCCTGGAGGGTTGGGCGGACCTGGACCACGACGTGCTGGAGCGGCACTCCGATCTGCTGGTGGAGGTGTTCGCCGGCGGGGACGTGGACGAGACCCGGCGGGACTTCGAGAAGCTCTCCTACCTGCCGGAGGCGGAGGAGTTCCTGTCCCGCGAGAACGGCCTCCACGGGATCATGCTCGGCTTCGCCGGCGCACCAGGACCCGCGGTCTCGTTCATCGTCCGGCTGGCCGGGGAGGCCGCGCGCAACGGGGACGCTCCGCTGCTCCGCGCCGCACTGGAGAGCGCGTGGGAACTGCTGGCGGACCACCGCTCCGTCGAACCCGCGCTGCTGCCCCTCGCCGGATCCCTGCTGACCTGCCCGGACCCCGGCGCGAGGCTCTGGGCGGGGTACGTCCTCGCGGTGCTGGGTGCCCGCTCGGAGCCGTACGCGGATCTGCTGGCCGCACTGGTCGACGACGAGGGGGAGGACGAACTCCTCGAAGGCACCGTCGCCTGCCAGGCGCGCTGGGCCCTGACCCGGATCGGCGACCCGCGCGGCCTGCCGGGGCTGGTCGAGCAGGTGTACGAGCCGCCGTACCGCGCCCACTACGAGGAGGGCTACACGTGGGAGAGCCCGCGGCTGCCCGGGATCGACGACGTACTGGGACCGCTGCGGGACCGCGCGGACGTCCTGCTGCCGGCCCTGCGGGAGGTGATGCGGTGGCGGACCGAGGAGCAGCGGCTCACCGGGCACTCCTGCTCGTTGACGGAGCATCTGCTCCGGGTCCTCACGGCGTGGGGAGAGGCGGCGCTGCCCGCCCTGCCCGAGGTGGTGGCGCTGCTCCCGCACCAGCGCCACTTGGCCGTCGAGGCCCTGCTGGCGATGGGGCCGGGCGCCGCGTCCGCCGAGGAGGCCGTGCGGGCGTGCGCCCCCGGCAGCGGGGACCCGCTGTACATGGAGTGGTGCGCCCTGCGCGTCGGCGGCCACACGTCCGCGGCCGTTCGCCTCGCCGGCGAGGAGATGACGAGTCCGGAGCGGGCGGTCTTCCTGCTGGGCGGGTTCGGGCCCGAGGCCGCCCCGTACGCCCCGCGGGTGCGGGAGATCCTGGACGGCTCCGCGGGGCCGACGCGGCTGGACGCGGCCGTCACGCTGTGGTCGATCACCGGCGAACCCGAGCCGAGCGCGTCGGTCCTGGAGGAGTTCGTCCTGCCGGTGGCGGACGGCGGAGACGGCTGGGGAAGCTTCCTCGCCGCCCTGCGCACCCTGGCGGAGATCGGCCGGATCACCCCGGAGGCGAGGGCGGCGCTGCACACCGTCAAGGGCTTCGACCGGCGCCTGACCCCGGGTCGCGACCACTCCGACATCCTCCAGGACCAGACGATCCGCGCGGCGATCGACGACGTACTCGCCCTGCCGTGAGGGCCGGCTCACCGCTGGGCTCACCGGCGGGCGCACCGGCGGGCGGGGGAGCGCGGGCGCCGTTACGTTGGCCGGGACAGGTGTCACGCACACGTGACGCGCCCGGCCGCGCGGCAGGACCGCGCGCTCCCGGCGAGGGAAGGACCCCGGCCCATGGCGGCATTCGCGCACTCCGTTCCCTGCTGGGTGGAGGTGCACCTCTCCGACCTCGAAGCGGGAAAGCGCTTCTACGGCGGGCTCTTCGGCTGGACCTTCCGCGCCGGGGACGGCATGCCCTTCGCCGACGCCTACAGCGAGGGCCGGCTCGTCGCCGCACTCGCCGCCAAGACGGACGGCCGGATGCCCACCACCTGGGGCGTCCACTTCGCCACCGACGACATCCGGGCGACCGTCTCCGCGATCCGCGCGGAGGGCGGACAGATCATCACCGACCCCGTGCGCGCGGGCCGCGCCGGGATTCTCGCGCAGGCCGTCGACCCCGACGGCGCCGCCTTCTGGCTGTGGCAGGCGGAGGAGCGGCCGGGCTTCGAGAAGCAGAACGAGCCCGGTTCGTACTGCTGGACCGAGCTCTACACCCGGCGCCCCGACCGGGTGGACCCTTTCTACGCCCGCGTTTTCGGCTTCCGCAGCGCCGATCTGGACACGCCCGGGAGTCCGGGGAGCGGGGACACCGGCGCGGCGAAGAGCGCCATCGACTTCCGCATGTGGTCCCCGCCCGGCGTCACCCCCGGCCCCGACACGGCGGTCGGCGGCCGGAGCGTCATCACGGACGCCTTCCCCGAGATGATGCCCAGCCACTTCCTGACGTACTTCGCCGTCGCCGACTGCGACCGCACCGCCGAACGCGTCCAGGAACTGGGCGGCCGGGTCACCGCCGCGCCCTTCGACATCGCGTACGGGCGGATGGCGGCGTTCCAGGACGACCAGGGCGCCGTGTTCGCCGTGCTCCAGCCGGCGGACCCGATGCTGCCGTAGGCCTCGGGACGCCATGCCGGTACGCGGTACGGGAGCCCCGCGCCCCGTGATAGGACAAGCCCGTGTCCGGTACGAAGATCGACGTGGTGATAGCCGACGACCAGGAACTGGTCCGGGCCGGGTTCCGCATGATCCTGGAGGCGCAGCCGGGCATCGAGGTGGTCGGCGAGGCGGCGGACGGCGTGGAGTGCGTGGAGCTGGCCCGGCGGCTGCGGCCGCGGGTGGTGCTGGCCGACATCCGCATGCCGCGCCTGGACGGTCTGGAGGTGACCCGGCTGCTGGCCGGGCCCGGCGTCGCCGACCCGATGAACGTCGTGGTGATCACCACCTTCGACCAGGACGACTACGTGCGCGGCGCGCTGCGCAACGGCGCCTGCGGGTTCCTGCTGAAGGACGCCACCCCGGCACTGCTGGTGGAGGCCGTGCACGCGGCGGCCCGGGGCGACGCGCTGGTGTCCCCGGCGGTGACGGTACGGCTGCTGCGCCGGCTGGAGCGCGCGGAACTCCACGCGGCGCCCGCGACCGCCGCCTCGGGCACGGAACCGCAGGGGTTGCTGAGCACCCGGGAGCGGGACATCGTGCGGCTGGTCGCGGTGGGCCGCACCAACCAGGAGATCTGCGAGGAGCTGTTCCTGTCGCTGTCGACGGTGAAGACCTATCTGGGGCGCATACAGTCCAAACTGGACGCGCGTAACCGGGTCGAGGTCGCCGCGTGGGCCTGGGAGCACGGGGCCGTCCAGCCGCGCGGATGAGCCCGGCCCGAGCCGGACGGAAGACCGGTGCGTCCGGTTTCAGGCCTCCCAGGGGGCACCGGTCGCCGGGGGCGGAGACTGGAGCGGGAAGCCCGCCCGGACCTCCCAGCCACCGTCGCGCAGCGGGCCGGTCCGCAGGGTCCCGTCCAGGGCCTCCACGCGTTCGCGCAGCCCGATGAGTCCGAAGCCGCCCTGTCCGCCGAAGCCGCCGTAACTCCCGGAGGGTGTTCCCTTGGCGGAGACGGAGGCGCAGGCCGTGTTGGTGACGGTGACCCAGAGCCAGGACCCGTCCGCGTCGAGACGCACGGACGCCTGGGCGCCGGGGGCGTGGCGGCGCACATTGGTCAGGGCCTCCTGCGCGACCCGGAACGCGGAGATCTCCACCTCCGGCGTGAGATGCGCGGTACGGGCCGCGGCGGTCGCCTCCAGCCGGGCGGCGGCCACCGGCGCACCCTCGGCGGCGGGCGCGGAGTGCGCGGCCGTCAGCTCGGAGAGCTCGCTCAGCAGATCGCCCGGCCGCTGCGGGACGTGGTTGTCCTCGCGCAGCACGCGTACCAGCCGGCGCATCGATTCGAGCGTCTCGGTGCCGGACTGGGCTATGTTCCGCAGGATCGGCTCGATCTTCTCCGGGGCGGTGGCGTGGATGGCGGTCGCCGCGTGCGCCTGGACGATGATGCCCGTCATGTGGTGGGCGATCAGATCGTGCAGATCGCGGGCGAGGGCGAGCCGTTCGGCCTGCCGGACGTCGGCGATGTTGCGCCGCCGCCGGGCCTCCAGGGCGCGGATGGCGCAGCCGAGGGTGATGGTGAGGGCGAGCGCCACCGTCAGGACGTAACCGCCCGGGACGATCACCGACCACAGGCCCATCCGCACCGGCAGCGCCAGCACCGCGAAGCTCAGCGCCGCCGCCGAGGCGGCCGCCTGCCGCGCGCTCTCGGTCTGGGCGATGGTGCGGATCACCAGCGCGAGCAGGCCCGCGCACTCCAGCGCGCCGAGGGACGACTCCTTCGACGGCATGGTCAGGCAGACGCCCGTCAGCGCCAGCGACATCGCGACGACGCACCAGACGCGGGGCAGCAGCGGCGGTGCGAAGCGGGTCGCGGCGGCGGAGAACCGGGTGAGCCGGGGCTCGGCGACGGCGAGCATCGTGAGCGGCCCGGTGACCAGGACCGACAGCCAGTTGGTGGCCGGGGAGAACGCGTCCGGCGCCGAACTCAGCAGTGCGAGATCCGCCACCCAGGTCAGCGCGAACGCGAGCAGGCCGAACACGGCGATGAGCCGATTGACGGCCGGGGTAAACGGAAGGTGCCAGTCCACGCCCACCAGCGTAAGGAGCCGTCCGCCGGACGGTGTCGGCCGAATGACCGACAGACCGGACGCCGAACGGTACCTGCGGCCGACCCGGCCGGTCCCGTGCGGGCGGCAGCATGGGGAACACCGGCGGTCGTGCCCTCCCCCGAGTACGGCCGCCGGAGGTCGTACCGTCGCACGCGGCGACGGTGCCGGGGGTGCCGTCGCCCGTGGGGACGGGGGCGGGCTACCCGCCGTGGTTCCCGTCGCCCGCACACGGCACGGGAACCACGGTCCCTCAACGTCGAACCACGGTCCCTCAACGTCGAGGAAACCCCGCTCTTTCGGTCCGCCACCCCCTTCCGGCCGCCGGACCCGGAACGCCGGAACCGGTCGGCCGGATCCGGACCGCCAGAACGCCCAGGCCCCGGCACCCTCCCGCCGGCACGCACCTCTTACGGAGTCCTCCACACCCATGGCTACCTTCCTGCACAGGATCGGCCGCTTCGCCTTCGGGCGACGCTGGCTGGTCGTCCTCCTGTGGGCCGTCGTCCTCGGTGCCGTCGGTGCCGTCGCCGCCGGCACCACGAACACGGCCTCCTCCAACTTCTCGCTGCCCGGAACCGAGTCGCAGCGGGCCTTCGACCTCCTCGCCGAGAAGTTCCCCGCCGCCAACGCCGAGGGCGCCAGTGCCCGCGTCGTGGTGCGCGCCCCGCAAGGGGAGCGGGTCGACGGCGGCGCCAACCGGACCGCCATGGAGAAGGTCCTCGCGGAACTGAAGGACTCCTCCTCCCGCGTCGCGCAGGTCAGCGACCCCTTCGCGGCCAGGACGGTCAGCGAGGACGGCGTCACCGCCTACGCGCAGATCACCTACACCGTCGGGGCCGCCGACCTGACCGACGCCGACCACACCGGCATCGACAAGGCACTGGACACCGGCCGTGACCAGGGCCTGACGGTGGAGGCGTCCGGCGACGCCCTCGCCCAGCCCGAGCAGGGGATGGCCGCCGAGGCCATCGGCTTCCTGCTCGCCGCCCTCGTCCTCGTCATCACCTTCGGATCGCTGGTCGCCGCGGGCTTCCCGCTGCTCACCGCCCTGACGGGCGTGGGCGTCAGCACCTCGCTGATCACCGCGGTGAGCGCCACCTTCGAGCTCGACAGCAGCACCTCCGCGCTGGCCTCGATGCTCGGCATCGCCGTCGGCATCGACTACGCCCTCTTCATCGTGTCCCGCTACCGTGCCGAGCGCGCCGACGGGTACGACGCCAAGGAAGCCGCCGCACGCGCCAACGGAACGGCGGGCTCCGCCGTCGTCTTCGCCGGCGTGACCGTGATCATCGCCCTCGCCGGGCTCGCCGTGGTCAACCTGCCGCTGCTCACCGCCATGGGCCTCGCCGCCGCCGGTGCCGTCGTCATCGCCGTCCTGGTCGCGATCACCCTCGTCCCCGCGCTGCTGAGCTTCGGCAGCGAGCGGGTCCTCGGCCGTGCCCGCAAGCGCGGTGGAGCGGCCGCCCCGGCGAAGACCGTGAACGGCGCCCCCAAGGTCACGGTCGGCCGTCGCTGGATAACCCTGGTGATGCGCAGGCCCGCCGCGGTCCTGATCCTCGCCGTCGTCGCCCTCGGCACCCTCGCGCTGCCCGCCGCCGACCTCAAGCTCGGGCTCCCGGACGACGGCTCCGCCGCGCCCTCGTCCACCCAGCGCAAGGCGTACGACCTGCTCTCCGAGTCGTTCGGGCCCGGCTTCAACGGACCGCTGATCGTCACCGTCGACGACAAGACCCCGGCGACCGCCTCCGCCGCCGCCACCTCCCTCGGCAAGGACATCAAGGCGCTGCCGGACGTGAAGAGCGTGTCGCCCGCCGCCTTCAACAAGGCCGGCGACACCGGCATCATCAACGTCGTCCCCGGCAGCGGTCCGACCACCGACGCCACCAAGGACCTCGTCGCCGACATCCGCGCACTGGCCGCCACGTCCCAGGACGCGAACGGTGCCCGGGCCATGGTCACCGGCACCACCGCGCTCAACATCGACGTCTCGGACAAGTTCAGCGCGGCCATCGTGCCCTACCTCGTCCTCGTCGTCGGACTCGCCTTCCTCGTGCTGATCCTGGTGTTCCGTTCGATCCTGGTGCCGGTCAAGGCGGCGCTCGGCTTCCTGCTCTCGGTCCTCGCCTCGCTCGGATCGCTCGTCGCGGTCTTCCAATGGGGCTGGCTGAAGGATCTGTTCGGCCTGGAGCAGCCCGGTCCGATCATGAGCCTGATGCCGATCCTGCTGGTCGGCATCGTCTTCGGACTCGCCATGGACTACCAGGTCTTCCTGGTGACCCGGATGCGCGAGGCGTACGTCCACGGCGCCGATCCCCGTACGGCGATCGAGACCGGCTTCCGCCACAGCGCCAAGGTCGTCACGGCCGCGGCCCTCATCATGATCTCGGTGTTCGCCGGCTTCATCGGCGCGCAGGAGGCCATCATCAAGGCCCTGGGCTTCGCCCTCGCTGTCGCCGTCGCCCTGGACGCCTTCGTCGTCCGCATGACGATCGTGCCCGCCGTCCTCACTCTCCTCGGCAAGCACGCCTGGAGCCTGCCGCGTTGGATCGACCGCATTCTGCCCGAGGTCGACATCGAGGGCGAGAAGCTCGCCCGCCGCGACCCGGAGGCCGCGGCCGAACCGTTCCCGGACGCCGAACCGCAGTTGAGCGGCCGACGCTGACGGGCACTTGTTCACCGGTACGAGCCCGGTGTGACCGGAATCGACGGTGAGTGACGGGCATTCACCGGGCGCTTGCCGGAGCCCGCGCGAGCGTGGGCCCATGGACAGGGGGCGTGCACAGGGGGTCTGTGCACGCCCCCGCCGACGTTCCGGACGCGCCGCGCGCGCACAACGCCGTTACGCCCCCGCGCACTTCGACCGCCCCCTCGTGATCCACGCGCGCCACGTACTCCAGTCCGTCGCCCGTACGGCGGTTGCGCGGGTCCGCTTCCATAGCAGCGGACCCCGTCCATCCGCCACCGACAGGGCTGGTGACACCCCGATTCGCCCCCGGGTTCGCAACTGGGGGCCGCGCCAGGAAGAATCGGGGTGCGCACCGCCAGGTGGTGCCCGGTGGTGAGACGCCGCACGGGGCGGGAATTCGCGGGCCGGGGTCGAGGGACCAGGGCCCGTACGGGGAGGTGGCAGGCAAGTGGAGCAGCTGACGCAGCACGACCCGAGACGGATCGGCCCGTTCGAGGTGCTGGGACGGCTCGGAGCCGGCGGCATGGGGCTCGTCTATCTCGCGCGCTCGGCATCGGGCAGACGGGTGGCGATCAAGACCGTCCGCACCGAGCTCGCCGAGGACCAGCTCTTCCGCGTCCGGTTCACCCGCGAGGTCGAAGCCGCCCGCGCGGTGAGCGGGTTCTACACCGCCGCCGTGGTCGACGCCGACCCGCGCGCCGCCGTGCCGTGGCTGGCCACCGCGTACGTGCCCGCCCCCTCGCTCGAAGAGATAGTGAACGAGTGCGGGCCCATGCCCACTCAGGCCGTCCGCTGGCTGGCCGCCGGCATCGCGGAGGCCCTCCAGTCGATCCACGGCGCCGGGCTCGTCCACCGCGACCTGAAGCCGTCCAACGTGCTCGTCGTGGAGGACGGCCCCCGGGTCATCGACTTCGGCATCGCCTCCGGGGTCTCCAACACCCGGCTGACCATGACGAACGTCGCCGTGGGCACCCCCGCCTACATGTCGCCCGAGCAGGCCCGCGACTCGCGCAGCGTCACCGGGGCGAGCGACGTCTTCTCGCTCGGCTCCACCCTCGTCTTCGCGGCCACCGGCCACGCGCCCTTCCACGGCGCCAACCCGGTCGAGACCGTCTTCATGCTGCTGCGCGAAGGCCCCGACACCGAAGGGCTCCCGGAGGAACTCCGCCCGCTGATCGAGTCCTGCATGCAGATGGACCCGACCCGTCGCCCCAGCCCCGCCGACCTCCAGGCGCAGCTCGCCCCGCACCTGTTCGCCTCGGGCAGCGACGACAGCGGCACCGCCTCCGCCTGGCTGCCCGGCCGGGCCACCGCGATGATCGAGCAGCGCCGCGGCGGTGGACGCACCATGGCCCCGGCCCCCGCCCAGGTGGTGGCCCCGCCGCCGCCCCCGCGCCCGCCGCTCGGCGACTGGGACACCAGCCGCATGCCGGAGACGGCGCCGGTGCCCCCGCCGTCCCACGCCCGGCCCGCCCCGCCCGCGGTCCCCGGCCCCTCGGGTCCGGGATCCGGGGCGCCGTCGACGGACGGCGGCCCCGTCCGGCTGATCGGCGCCAAGGTCGCGATCGGGCCCGGCCCGCGCGCCGCCGAGATCCGGGGAGCGGCCGCCGCACACCCGGCCGCCGCCACCGGCTGGGTCCGCCCGCCCGTCGGACTGGCCGGTGCGCTGCCCGCCGCGGTCACCGCGCCCGTACCCGCGCCGACCACCGCCCCCGAGGCGGCGCCCGCCGTACCGGACCGCTGGCGCCCCTGGCGTTTCCGGATGTCCAACGACGTCTGGGGCACCCCGGTCGTCGCCGGCGGCCTGCTCTACGTCACGTCCTTCGAGATCCACGCGCTGGACATCGGCAACGGCCGGCGCCAGTTCAAGACCCGGGACGTCGCCTGGGCGATGGCCGTCGACGACGGCGTCATCCACGCCTCGGACGGCCCTTCCCTCTACGCCCTGGACGCCACGGGCGGCACCGAACGGTGGCGACGGCGCGCCGCCGCCTGGGTCTACTCCCTCAAGGCCGACCGGGGTACCGTCCTCACCGGCACCCGGGGCGGCGGCGTCCAGGCGTGGGACGCGGCGGGCGGCGACCCGCTGTGGGAGCTCAGCGGCGCCCAGACCGACTTCGAGACCGCGGAGGCCGGACCGGCGCTCCACGAGGGGACCGCGTACGTCTGGCAGGACGGCCGGCTGCGCGCGCTCGACGCCCGTACCGGCTCCGAGCGCTGGTCGTACCCGATCGGCGACGCGGCCTCCTGCGGTGGTGTCCCGGTCCGGGTGACCCCCGCGCCGGACGGCAACGTGTACGTCGCGGCGGGCACCCGGGTGCTGGCCGTGGACAGCCTCTCCGGCCATGTGCGCTGGCACTTCGAGGCGCCCGCCGTCTTCCTCTCGCCGCCCGCGTTCGCACCCGGCCCGGCGGTCACCGGGGGAGGCGTGTACCTCGCCGACTACCTCGGTACGGTCTACGCGCTCGACGCCGCGAACGGCAAGGACCGCTGGCGCATCGCCACCGAGGCCCGCCATTCCATCGAGCCCGTCCTCGTCGCCGGAGGGAACGTGCACGTCGGCAGCGGCAGCGCCCTCTACACCCTGGACGCGGTGACCGGCACCCCGAAGTGGCGGTTCGCGGCCGGCGGCGACGTGGTCGGCAGCCCCGTGGTCGCGGACGGACGCGTGCACTTCGGCTCCGCCGACCACGTCCTCTACACCCTGGACGCGGCGGGCGGCACCCTGCGCTGGAAGCTCGCCACCGGCGGCGAGATCACCGGCTCCCCGGTCGCCCGCGCCGGAGTCGTCTACGCCTGCAGCAAGGACCGGTGCGTCTACGCGCTGGACGCGCTGAAGGGCACGGGGACGGGGAACAACCGGGCCCGGTAGGGGGCCGCTCCCACTCCCGTGCCCGGCGGGCCGGTGCCTGCCTTGCCTCAGGGGCCGTCGTGCCGGCGCGGATCCTCCGGGCCGGTGTACGGGTCCGGTTCCGGCTCGGGCAGCGGGCTCGTCTGGACGGACGGGCCCGGCTCCTGCGTCGGCGGCCAGGTGTCCGGGTGCTGGTAGCCGGACGTGGGGTAGGGCGCGGTACGCGCGTCGTAGTCCGGCGTACCCCCGACCCGGTCCGGTCCGCGACGGCGGCCTCGGCGTCCCGACATCACCAGGGAGCCGATCAGCATCAGCAGGCCGCCGCCCAAGGCGAGCGCCACCCCCCACTGGAGCCCGGAACCGTCCGGGTCCACCGCCAGGCTCCCCGCCGCCTGGCCCTGGCGGACCATCCACAGCACGGTGAAGCCGAGCGTCAGCACCCCGGCGAGCGCCACCACCAGCCGCGAGCGGAGCGCGACCCCGGCGACGGTCAGCACCGCGGCGACCAGCAGGGGCAGAAACAGCGACACCATCACCCCCGACGAGGTGGCGGTGATGCCTTCGAAGAGGTCCCGGACGCGGTAGTCATGCCCGGGGCGGCCGTCGTACCAGTCGCGGAAGGGGCTCAGGACGGCGGCCGCCGCTCCGGCGAGAGCGACCACGGAGCCGAGGATGTTGCGGATCATCGTCAGCCTCCTGCGTCACACGCGCGTGCACATCGACTGCGCACGCGCCCATACGTGCGCGGCGCTCTCCCGTCCGACGCTACGCCCGCCACCCGGGTGACGCGAACCGGCGCCCGGCGAGCAGGGGACGGCCGGCCGGCCGGGGCGGCGGACCCGCGGGACCAGGCAGACCGGAACGCTCGCGGAACGGCTCCTCGGCCCGCTCCGCCAGGGGGGGGTGAACGCCGTGCGCACATGAGGTGTTGTGGCCGGTTCATCCAGAGATGTCCCTAGCGTGAGCGAGCAAAACGCAGGCATGGTGCGGGCGTCCGTGCTGCCCCTCCATGTACCGACCACGAAGGAGTAAGCGTGAACGCTCGATTCGGCATGAAGCGGAAAGTCGCGTTGGGGATGGCGGCGCTGGCCGCTCTGGCCGCCGGGGCCGTCCCGGTATCCGCGCTCGCCGGCGGAGGCAAGGGGAGTGCGGACCACTGGGGCGTCATCACCCGTGGCACGATCGGTTCTCCCGTCGCCGCCCCGAGGAACGGCCCGTACGGTTCGTTCGGTGTGACGGGACCCGAGGCGAGGCCGCCCTTCGGGCGAGGCAGCCTCGGGACCGAGGTCGCGGACAACTCCACTTCTCTCACACCGTCCAGTGAAAGGGTCAGCTTCGGCAACGAGGTCGACTTCTTCGGCAAGCCGGTCCTGGGAACCAAGGCCTCCAGCAGATCGGTTTCCACGTCTTCCAGACCGGCGAGAACGTCTCCTACGGCGGCCCGGCGAACATGCCGGCCATCACGTTCGAGATCAATCCGAACCTCACCGCGGCGCCGGGCACCACCTTCTCGTCGATGGTGTGGATGCCGCCCGCCTCACCGGTGACGAACCGCTGGAGTGGCTACCTGGACGCCACCACGACCGGTACCTGGATCCTCACGGGCAACGCGGGGACCGCGACCGGCTGCACCCTGGCGACCCCGTGCCCCTTCCCGCAGCTGAAGACCGCCCTCGACGACGGCGGCGAGCAGCCGACCCTCTTCACCGCCGCGGTGACCAAGGGCCGCGACTACATGTGGATCGGTGCCGTCGACGGTCTGCGGATCAACGGGACCATCTACGACTTCGAGGTCGACGGAGTCAAGGCGCGTCGCGCCGGCTGATCCCACGGCCCGACGGAGCGTCGCCGTCCGCGAGCGTGAGGCCGCGGACGACGACGCCCTCCCTTTCGACCGGTCGACCTCCGCGCGGGAACCCGCGGGTCGAGCCGGAACACCGACCACCAGGTCATGGTCCTGTCACGGATTCCTACCGATGTCGTGCCCCCGCCCGCGCACCATGAGTGATCCGTGACAGGGTCATGACCTGGTGGAGGGGCGTCGCCGTGATGCCGGTGCGCACCACGCCACGAGAATCGAGAGCCGAGAACGTCGGGACGAGGCGTCGGGACAAGGCGTCGAGGGATGACGAGACACAAGGGGGGCTGCATCCATGATGCGGCAACAGATCAAACTGGCGGCGGTCCTGGCGGTGGTGGTGCTGTCACTCACCGGCTTCTCCACCTCCAGCCACGGCCATGGCGGTTCGGGCCACAGCTCCGGCGGGGGCGGCGGATGCTCCAGCAACAGGTCGTCCAACGGCTACGGCAGCGGAACCGGCAACAGCAGCGGCTACGACGATGACGACGACTACGACTACGGTTCGGGCTCCGATTCGTCGTCCTCGTCCTCCGGCTCCACCGCCACGGCCACCGACGAACCCACCACCGACACCACCCCGGTGTCCAGCACCGACCCGACCGCCCGCGTCGTCACGTGCGCCCGGCCGGCCGACGGTTCGCGCAAGGCGGTGACGTACTCCGAGGTGGAACTCACCCCGACCAGCTACGGCACCGCCGAGGTCGAGATCAATGTGTCGTTCCTGGACTCGGCCGACAACAAGATCAGCATGGGCAGACTGCGGGTCGAACTCGACGCTTCCGACTCGCTCGACCCGCAGAGGTTCAAGGTGCAGATGACAAGCCCGGACAAGGTGGACGAGGTCTACCGGTGCGAGGCCGAGGCGGTCAACGTCCACTGACGCCCGGTCAACCGGCCCACCAGGGCGACGACACCGAGGGGCCTGGCGCGACGACCACCGGATCTCCGTGGTCGTCGCGCCGGGCCCCTGCCGTTTCCGGGTCCTTGCCGTCTCCCGGGCCCCTGCCGTCTCCGGGGCCCTGCCGTCTCCGGGCCTCACCGGCTCCGGGTCCCTGCCGTTTCCGGGCTTCACCGGCTCCGGACGCACGACGGCCGCGGTGGCTCCCCCTCCGCGCCACCGCGGCCGTTCCCCCGTGTCCCGCGGCTCCCCCGAGCCCCGGGCCCCCGTTGCGAAAAAAGACTGTCAGGTGACGGGCTCCGACGTGGCGTGCATGTCGTCGGTCGTCGCCGTTCCCCCGGTGGCCTGCGCGGTCAGCAGCTTCGAGGTCCCCGTGGCGTGCATGTCCAGCGTGGTCAGTTCCTCGGACGCCACCGCGGCTTCGGCGGTCACCTCGGTGCCGGTCGCGTGCATGTCCTGCGTCGTGAGCTTGGAGTCCTTCTTGGCGTCCGCCATGTTCCGCTCCCCTGCGTTTCTTCGTATCGGGTGGGCGATGCCCGTACGGCAGTTCCCCCGGGGACTGCCGTACGGGCATCGCGAGAGCCGCTCACCTTAGTGCCACGGCCCACCAGTCGCCCCGTCTGCCCCCCGATGCGACGGATCGACTGGAACCAAGAGTGGCGGGCCGCGATAAACGAATGATGAACGTCCGCTGACGGGGTGTTACGCGGGCATCACGGACGCGAACCGCTCCAGCAGAGCGCGCACCTCCGCGGCCTCGGGGAAGCCAGACCCGTCGTAGATCCCGAGTGCCTCGCGCCAGCAGACCTGCGCCCGGCCGAACTGCCCGATCCGGACCAATGCCTGACCGAGAACGGTGAGGACGTTGGCCTTCCGCCAGTCGCCTCCGATCCCGCGCAGCGCGGTCAGCGACTGCTCGGCCCCCGCGGCGGCCTCCACCGGCCGTCCGGCCGCGAGATCGACCTCCGCGAGCCGGAACAGGGTCATGCCCACCCACAGCCGCTGCCGGCTCTCGCGGAACACCGCCAGAGCCTCCTGAAGCCGGTCCGTGGCGTCGGTGAACGACCCGCGCCGCGTGAGCGCCATGCCCAGCGCGTAACGGCCGTTGGCGCTCCGCAGCGCGTGGCCCATCCCGTCGTAGATGTCCGTACCCCGCTGCGCCAGCTCCACCGCGCTGCTGGTCCGGCCGGTCGCCAGATGGATACGGGACAGGTTGCACAGCGCGCTCGCCTCGCCCGGCCGGTCCCCGACCAGCCGGAACGCCTCGATGGCCTGCGAGAAGTACGTCTCGCCGTCGTCGTGACGGTTCTGGTAGAGCGCCATGATCCCGAGCGCGTTCGAGGCCCAGCATCCCGGCAGCGGGTCGAGGGCCGGGTCGACCAGCACCATGATCCGCGCCGCCTCCTGCTCGGCCTGGTCGAACCGGCCCGAGGCGTGGTGCACATCGGCGAGGGTGACCAGGGCCCGCACCTCCGCGCGGCGGTCGCCGCAGTCCGAGGCCGCACCGAGCAACGCCAGCGCGGTCGTCTCGTACTCCTTCGCGTTGGCACCCGACTCCCCGAGGTCCAGCGCCGCCCACAGCAGGTCCACCGCGCGCCGCAGGGTCGCCGCCCCGGCCGACTGGCGTACGCAGGCGAGAAGCGGGGCCGCCTCCGTATACAGCCAGTCCCGTGCCGCGTGCCGGTCTCCGAAGGTCGACCCGGCCCGGCCGGTGTGCTCCAGATGGTCCACCAGCCGGTCGCCCGGCCGCTCCAGCGCGTACACACCGGCAGCCGTCGCGAGGTAGAAGTCGAGCAGCCGCGAGAGCGCGCGCTCCCGCTCCTCGGGCGGGTGCTCGTCGCGCTCGGCGCAGGCACGCGCGTAGAGCCGGACCAGATCGTGATAGCGGTACCGGCCCGGGGCCGCCGACTCCACCAGGGAGGTGTCGACCAGCGACTCCAGGATGTCCTCGGCGACCTGCGGCTCCAGATCGAGGAGCGCGGCGGCGGCCGTCAGGGAGACGTCGGGGCCGTCCGCCAGACCGAGAAGACGGAACGCGCGGGCCTGGGCGGGCTCCAACTGGCCGTAGCCCAGCTCGAACGTCGCCTTCACCGCGAGATCACCCGCCCGCAGTTCGTCCAGCCGGCTCCGCTCGTCGGCGAGCTTGGCCGCCAAAACCGACACCGTCCAGGTGCGGCGCGAGGCAAGCCGCGAGGCGGCGATACGGATCGCCAGCGGCAGGAATCCGCAGGCGCCCACCACGTCGAGCGCCGCGTCCCGTTCGGCGCTCACCCGCTCCTCACCGACGATCCGGGTGAAGAGCTGCATGGACTCGGCGGGGGACATCACGTCCAGGTCCACCAGATGCGCACCGGCCAGGTCGATCATCCGCACCCGGCTCGTCACCAGTGCCGCGCACCCCGGAGTTCCCGGCAGCAACGGCCTTACCTGCGCGGCATCGTGGGCGTTGTCCAGCAGCACGAGCACCCGGCGGCCGTCGAGGGCCGACCGGTACAGCGCGGCCCGCTCGTCCAGCGAGTCCGGAATCGCCGACTCCGGGGTCCCCAGCGCGCGCAGGAACGCACCCAGCACCGTCTCGGGCTCCGCGACCCGCGCCCCCGCACCCTGGAGATCCACGTACAACTGCCCGTCCGGGAAGTGGTTCCGCGACCGGTGGGCGACGTGCACCGCCAGCGTGGTCTTGCCCACGCCCCCGATGCCCGCCAGCGCCGACACCGCCATCACCGAACCCTCGGCCGTCGCCAGCCGGTCACCGAGTTCGCGTACGAACGCCTCACGGCCGGTGAAGTCCGCGACGGTCGCCGGGAGCTGGGCGGGCCGCACGGCGACCGGCGGCGCGGGCGCGGATTCGTCGGCCGGCCGGGCCAGCTCCTCGTCGGCCCGCAGGATGCGCTGCTGGAGCTGGGAGAGCTCGGCACACGGATCGACCCCCAGCTCCTCCGCGAGGAGCCGCCGGGTGTCCGCGTACACCGCGAGCGCCTCGGACTGCCGGCCGCTGCGGTACAGCGCCAGCATCAACAACTCGCGCAGCCGCTCCCGCAAGGGCTGCGCGGCGGTGAGCGCGGTCAGTTCGGAGACCGCCTCCGCGTGGTTGCCCAGCTCCAGCTCCAGGTCGAGCCGCGTCTCGGTCAGCTGCCGGCGCCACTCCTCCAGGCGGGTGCGCTGATTCTCCGCGTACGGCCCCGGTACCGAAGCCAGCGTCTCGCCGTCCCAGAACGCGAGGGCCTCCGCGACCAGGTCCCGGGCCCGCGCACGATCGCCGGAAGCCCGCGCCTTCTCCGCCGCACTCACCGACTCCTGGGCGAGCCGCACGTCGAGGGAACCCTCGCGGAGCCGGATCGCGTATCCGCCGGACTCGCTGACCAGCACGTCCTGACCGAGCGCCTTGCGGAGCCGGGAGGCGTACGTACGGATCGCCGCGAGCGCCCGCGGCGGCGACTCCTCACCCCAGATGGCGTCGATCAACTCCCCGGCGGTCGCGGTACGCCCGTCCCGGAGCAACAGCGCCGCCAGCAGGGCGCGCTGCTGCGGGGAACCGGAGGTCAGCGGTTCGTCGCCGAGCCGGACACGCACGGGACCGAGGACGGAGAAGTGCAACTCGGGGTGAGGAGACGGGGGGTGGGGCTGGTCCTCCGGCCGGGGCCGGTATTCGGGTTGCGGCTGGTCCTTGGGCCGGTCCTGCGGCTGGTTTTCCGGCCCGGGCCGGGATGCCGGTCGCGGCTCGGCTCCGGACACCGGCCCCTGCGCGGCGCGCTGTTCCGGAACGCGCACGCGTGGCCCGTCGTCGCGGTCCATGGATGCCCCCTGTCCTGCTTTCGCCCCGCCCGGTCGTGCTGTGGTCGCCGGCACCGGGGCGAGACGCGGGGGAGCACCCGGGTGTGACGTGGGGGCGCATCCGGATCGTCCGTACCGTGGATACCGCTGTCGACAGTCTGCCTTGTCGCGGGCTGCCCCGTCAGCACTGCGTGACGCTCTGCACAAGGCTTCGACAACGATCGCGGAACCTTGCCCAGCGGAGCGGGCGTTGGCGGTGTTTCGGAGCGGTGTTTCGGAGCGGTGTTTCGGAGCGGTGTTTCGGAAGGGGCGGCCCCCGGTACGGGCACGGGCTGTGCAGTCCGACCGGGGGCCACCTTTTTGCCGGGGGAGCGGTCAGACCTGGGCGATCGGCTGCTGCAGCTCGGTCACCCACTTCTCGCGGTCCTCGGGGCACTCCAGGCTGACCTCACGGGCGTAACCGGCCGACCGGTATCCGCTGGTGTCCAGCCAACGGGCGAGGACCTGCTCCGTGGAGAGAACGGAGTCCATAGAGCCCCGGTGCACGATGGTGGCCGCCTCGAACGAGGGCAGCTCCACCACCTTTACCCCGGTGTCGCCGACCGGCCCGACCGGTGCGGAGACCGTCACACCGGCGTGCACGAGGACCGCACCGGTCGTGGTGTCCCCGCCCGGGGCGTCCTCGTACCGGGCGATGCCGGGACCGGTGGGCGTGACGCCTGCCGCGGCCAGCGACGGGAGCAGCCGCTCGTACAGGGGGACGATCACCGGGGTGATGTCCTGCGGCCGGTAGCTTCCGGCGGTACCGGTCAACTCGGCGATCCGTACCGCCGGAACCTGCTTGATGACGATGTCGTCGGTGTCCATGCGTCCCTCACTCTCGATCGTCCGGAGTCGCGCCTCCACCTGGTTCAGCCGTGCTGCCGCCGCTGCCATCGCCGCTTCCAGCTCCGCACGTCTCAGCCGCAACATCCCGCCCAGTTCCTGGGCGGTGATCTCGTCGTCGAGGATGCTCGCGACCTCTTGGAGCGTGAAGCCGAGATCCTTGAGGGCGATGACGCGGTTGAGGCGGGCCAGTTGGGCGGCGCCGTAGAAGCGGTAACCGGTGGCCGGGTCGATACGGTCCGGACGCAGCAGCCCGATCGCGTCGTAGTGACGCAACATGCGGGGCGATACCCGTCCGTACCGGGCGAAATCTCCGATGGTGAACATGATGTCTCCGAGTTCACGGCTTCACACGGTGTGAGAGTCAAAGGGCTGTCCCGCAATTCGTGGTGGATCAGTGCGCGGCGTCGGATGCGGTGCATCGCAAGGCGGAGGAGCGTTCGCATACTGGATGTATGGGGACGTTCCGACAACGCGGCGAGGTGCCGTAGCTGTCGTCGCGCACCCACCAGGAACTGCGGGACAGCCCTAAGGCGGGTGCGGAACCGCATGCGGCACGTGGGGAGTCGGGGCCGGAGAATGCGGCGGGGCGACAACCGTAAAGGAAATGCGGCGCGGACTGCGGGCGCGAGCATCTGCACGGGTAAAGGCAGGAGCCCCGCCCTTGCCGAAGCAAGGGCGGGGCTCCTTGGGTACTGCATGCCGGCCGCGATCGACCGACCCGGGCAACTAGGCCGGGGTGACGTTCTCAGCCTGCGGGCCCTTCGGACCCTGAGTGACGTCGAAGTTCACGACCTGGTTCTCCTCGAGGGAGCGGAACCCGGACGCGTTGATCGCGGAGTAGTGAACGAAGACATCCGGGCCGCCGCCGTCCTGGGCGATGAAGCCGAAGCCCTTTTCAGCGTTGAACCACTTGACGGTTCCGGTAGCCATAAAGCCCTCCTTGGGCCAAAGGGTTGCCCTGCTCCAGAACCTGCAAAGAAGTCTGAAAACTACAAAAGCCTGCGGGTTACATGCTCCGCAGGCTTTGTACTGCAAGGGAAACCAAACTGCAACTTGCGGGCGAGCCTAGCACGCAGCCTCTGGGGAGCGGTAGAGGGAAAGATCACTTCACTCGAATGTTTGATTGGGCGGTCCGATAGGTGGCCGGCGGGCCGGGTGGCGGGTGTGCGGGGGCTCCGGGACGGCCCGCACGGAGGGCGTGCGGAGGGGGCGCGGAAGGGGTGGCCGGGAGGGGCGTGAGGGGGCGCGGAAGGGGTGGTGCGGGGAGAGGGCGAGGGAGGGGTCAGCAGGGGGCGGGCAGAGAGCGGATGGAGAGCGGATGGAGGGAGGTGAGGCGAGGGGAGCGCCCGTCCGGCAGGTGCCGGCGGGCGGAGGTGACCGGAGGTGCGGTGCAGGGCGTGCGATCACCGCGCGGGGGGCTGCCCTGGCCGGACGGGTCGGATGGGCCGGATGGGCTGGATGAGCCGGATGTGCCGGACGGGTCGGATGTGCCGGACGGGTCGGATGAGGGGGATCGATGGGTCGTACAGGGGGGAGGTGAGCCGGCGGACGTCCAGGACCGGCGGAGGTCCGGGGCCGAGCCGGCTCCGGACCTCCGCCGCTCCGGCCTCGGGTGCGACCTCGGTCCGACCTCGGGTGTTGCCCCGGTGGTGCTGTCCTCCGGCCGCAGGTCTAGCCTCGCGATGTGGACAATTCAACCGTCTCTCCCGTCGAAAGCGGCCATCGCCGCAGCCGGCCCCGCGTCGGCCACATCCAGTTCTTGAACTGCCTTCCCCTCTACTGGGGACTGGCACGGACAGGGACCCTGCTCGATCTGGAGCTGTCGAAGGACACCCCGGAGAAGCTCAGCGAGCAGCTGGTCAAGGGCGACCTGGACATCGGCCCCATCACCCTGGTGGAGTTCCTGCGCAACGCCGACGACCTGGTCGCGTTCCCCGACATCGCTGTCGGCTGCGACGGCCCCGTCATGTCGTGCGTGATCGTGTCGCAGGTGCCCCTGGAGCAGCTCGACCACGCCCGGGTGGCCCTCGGCTCGACCTCCCGTACGTCCGTCCGGCTGGCCCAGCTGCTGCTCGCCGAGCGCTACGGGGTGCAGCCCGACTACTACACCTGCCCGCCCGACCTCGCCGCGATGATGCAGGAGGCGGACGCCGCCGTGCTGATCGGCGACGCCGCGCTGCGCGCCAACCTGCACGACGCCCCGCGTCTCGGCCTCCAGGTCCACGACCTGGGCGAGATGTGGAAGGAGTGGACGGGACTGCCGTTCGTTTTCGCCGTCTGGGCAGCCCGCAAGGACTACCTGGCCGCCGAACCGGAGTACGTCGACAAGGTGCACAAGGCGTTCCTGGCCTCGCGGGACGTGTCCCTCGAAGAGGTCACCAAGGTCGCCGAGCAGGCCGCTCGCTGGGAGGCATTCGACGCGGAGGTGCTGGAGAAGTACTTCACCACACTCGACTTCCGCTTCGGCCCCGACCAGCTCGCGGGTGTCAAGGAGTTCGCCCGGCGGACCGGCGGCTCCACCGGCTACCCCGACGACGTGCACGTCGAGCTGCTCGGCAGCTGACCCCCTCTCCCCCGTCCGGCTGTCCCCCTGCCTGCCTGTCCCACCCTGTCCCCTCCCTGCCCCGGCCCGCCGTGGCCGACGCCGGGTGCTGCGGCGGGCGGGCGGTGCGGCGGGCGGTGCGGCGGGCGGTGCGGCGGGCGGTGCGGCGGGCGGGCGGTGCCGGCCCGGCCGGGTAGTGGCTGGGCCTCCCCGTACCCGTGCTCGTGCCCGTACCTGTGCTCGCGCTCGTGCTCGCGCCCATACCTGTGCTCGTGCCCGTGCCCGTGCTCGTGCCCGTCCCCGTGCCTGGCGGGTGTCTCCGGGGCCAGGGATGCGCATCTCCGAGGGGCTGCGCGCCTGCCCCGGCCCGAACGCGCGCCTGACGGCACGGGTCCGTGCCGTACCCGGGGCAACCCGAGGGTGTCCGCGGGCCGCGCCCCCGAGGTGCCCGGGCGGCCGCTTCGGCGTGCGGTGCCGACGGCCATGTGCGCAGACGCCTGAGCCTTCCCCTCGCGACGTCCCGTCCTCGGCGATCCGTTCCTCCCTCTTCGCGTTTTTCGCCAGCTCCTCGCCCCTTTCTTTCGCTTCCCGGCTTTCACGCCCTTTGGTGTTTTTCTTCCGGCTAGCCCGTTTCCGCGTGAGCCGTTTGCGTACCGGCATCGGGGCGGATGGCGCGAAGGTGGAACACGAGGGGGCGGCCATGCGCGAAGAGATCGCGGGTCTCCCGTCGGTGGCGCCTCCTCCCGTGTCTTCGCGCCTCCTCTGCGCGTCCTGATGGCGATGACCGGAGTGCGGGATCTTTTGGTGTGCGCACCAACGAATTGCCGTTCGCTCGCTGTCGTCGGCGTTCTCTCCCGGCTACTCCTGATTTCTCCTCCCCTATTCCTTCCGGCCGTTTTTCTCTCCGGCCCTGGTCTTCCTTCTCCGCGTTCCGTGTTCCTTGTTCCTCGGGCTTCTCTTTCCGCTCATGTGCTCTCCGCCCGTCGGTAACTCCGCGGTTCTCGTGTCCGCGCCTTTCGTATGTCCGTCGGGGCTTTCCCCGGCGGTGGAGAGTGGAAGGAGGAGGGGCGGGGAGGGGGTGCGGGGGCAGGGAGAGGGTGTATTCGGAATGCCTCATTCCGCTACCTGTCGTCGCCCATCGCGTCACGCCCTTTCCGGCGGAAGGGAATAGGTGGACCGTTTCCCGGGACCGGGCAGCGGGCAGCCCTTACGCTTCGGTCGAGGTCCAGTCGCTTCACAGGGGAGTCGCCATGCAGCCGCTGGAAGCCGGCGAACCGCGCACCATCGGCGCCTACCGACTGCTCGGCAGGCTCGGTGCGGGCGGCATGGGGCGGGTCTACCTGGGGCGGAGCGCGGGTGGCCGGACGGTCGCGGTGAAGGTGGTGCACCCGCACTTCGCCCTGGACGAGCAGTTCCGGGCCCGGTTCCGGCGCGAGGTGGAGTCCGCCCGGCGCGTCGGGGCCAGGTGGACCGCTCCGGTGCTGGACGCGGACCCCGACGCGCCGGTGCCGTGGGTGGCTACCGGATACGTGGCGGGGCCCTCCCTCGCGCATGCGGTGACCCGTCACGGCGCACTGCCCGAACGGGCGGTACGGGCACTGGGCGGCGGCCTCGCGGAGGCACTGGGCGCCGTGCACGAGCAGGACATCGTCCACCGGGACGTGAAGCCCTCCAACGTCCTCCTCGCGCTCGACGGCCCCCGGCTCATCGACTTCGGTATCGCCAGGGCCCTCGGCGCCACCGTCTCGCTCACGTCCACCGGGGTATCGGTGGGTTCGCCGGGCTACATGGCGCCCGAGCAGATCAGGGGCAGCGACATCTCCGGCGCGGCCGACGTGTTCTCGCTCGGCGCGGTCCTCGCGTACGCCGCCACCGGCTCCGCGCCCTTCCCCGGCGACTCCTCCGCCGTGCTCCTCTACAAGGTCGTCCACGAGGAACCCGAACTGGGCGATCTCAGGGGCGGGCTGAGGGACCTGATCGCCGCGTGCCTGGCGAAGGACCCGGCTGCGCGCCCCACCCCGTCCGCCGTCGCCGGTGCACTCGCCCCCGGCGGTGCGGCCGCGCTGGTGGCGGCGGGCTGGCTGCCGTCCGAGCTCGTCCATGAGGTGAGCCGGGACGCCGTGGCCCTGCTCGACCTCGAACCCCAGGAGGGCCCGGTGCTCTCGGGCCCCGTCCCCTTCAGCAGCGCCTCGCTCGACGCGCGTCCGGCCGACGTGCGAGGCGGCGAGGACCGTACGGCGGCACCCGAGGACGGCAGCAGCGAAGCGAAGGCGAGCGCCCACTCCTCCGAAGCCGGGTCCTTCGGTGCGCCGTCCTCCGAATCCCGGTCCGCCGACGTCCAGTCCGTGGGCGCCCTCGGGGTCTTCGGCCCGCCGATCCCGCTGCCGGCCGACCGGCCCGGAGAGCGCTCGCCCTCGGATTCGCCCCACGCCCCCCACGGACCGCGGTTCTCCGTCTCCATGAGCGCCGACAGGCTCCCCGAGCAACGGCCCGGGGCCCGTCCGGGGCGGAGGGTGAGCTGCACCGTCGCGCTGGCCGTCGCGGGTGCGCTGGCCGTGGTGGGCCTGACGTCGGGCATGCTCGGTGACCTGTTGCCCTGGGGCAGTTCCGGTGAAGCCAGTAAGCGCAGCACCGACAGCGCCGCCTCGCCGCCCTCCACCTCCCCCTCCGCGCCCACGGACTCGCCCACCGGTGCCTCGGCCGGTACCGGCTCGGCAACGCCGTCCGGCGGCACCTCCTCCTCCCCGCCCGCCCCCGGCGACGACGACCCCGGAGACGGCGAAGGGAGCGGCGGCGGAGGGGACGACGAGATCGCCGCACTGCCGAAGGCGTTCGTGGGGACCTGGTCCGGGCCGACCCTCGAACGCTCCGGCGCCTCCCACGGCACCCTCACCGCCGTCTTCACCCCGGGGAAGAAGGACCAGGACGTCGTACGGATGACCCAGTCGATCAGCTACCTCGGTTCGCAAGTCTCCTGCTCCAGCATCGGGACGCTCTCCTCAGGCAGCACCGCGAAGGTGCTGAAGATCCATGAGCGCTCGGTTCCCGACAGCTCCGCGAGCCTGTTCTGCACCGGGGCGGACGCGGAACTGACGTTCACCCTGAACAAGGACGGAACCCTCGTCTACCGGTCGTACGAAGAGGCCGCCGGACTTCCCACCGGCACGCTGACCCGGTCCGGCGGCTGAACGCGGCAGGGGCTGGCGTAGGCTGATTCGGTCCGTGGAACCGTCGAAACACCGCCGAAAGGTGACAGCCCGGTGATCGAGAAGGCCGACCTTCAGCCCATCCTCGACCGCGCCGCCGAAGGCGGGCGGATCTCCGCGGAGGAGGCGCTCGACCTGTACCGGTCGGCACCGCTGCACGCGCTCGGAGCAGCGGCCGACGCCGTGCGCCGCCGCCGCTACGCGGGTACGGAGCACATCGCGACGTACATCATCGAGCGCAACATCAACTACACCAACGTGTGCGTCACGGCGTGCAAGTTCTGTGCCTTCTACGCCGCGCCGAAGGACACCGCCAAGGGCTGGTCCCGCGACCTCGACGACATCCTGCGCCGCTGCGCGGAGACCGTCGAGCTGGGCGGCACCCAGATCATGTTCCAGGGCGGCCACCACCCGGACTACGGCGTGGAGTACTACGAGGAGCACTTCTCCGCCATCAAGAAGGCGTTCCCGCAGCTGGTGATCCATTCGCTGGGTGCCTCCGAGATCGAGCACATGGCCCGGATCTCCAAGGTGTCCGCCGAAGAGGCGATCCGGCGCATCCACGCCGCCGGTCTCGACTCCTTCGCCGGTGCCGGTGCCGAACTCCTGCCGGCCCGACCGCGCAAGGCCATCGCTCCGCTGAAGGAGTCCGGTGAGCGCTGGCTGGAGATCATGGAGATCGCGCACAACCTCGGTGTCGAGTCCACCTCCACCATGCTGATGGGCACCGGCGAGACCAACGCCGAGCGCATCGAACACCTCCGCATGATCCGTGACGTGCAGGACCGTACGGGCGGTTTCCGCGCCTTCATCCCGTACACCTACCAGCCGGAGAACAACCACCTGAAGGGCCGCACGCACGCGACGCTCTTCGAGTACCTCCGCATGATCGCCATCGCGCGCCTCTTCCTCGACAACGTCGCGCACATCCAGGGCTCCTGGCTGACCACCGGCAAGGAGGTCGGCCAACTGTCGCTGCACTACGGCGCGGACGACCTCGGCTCGATCATGCTGGAGGAGAACGTCGTCTCCTCGGCCGGTGCCAAGCACCGCTCCAACCGCCTGGAGATCATCGACCTGATCCGCAAGGCGGGGCGGGTGCCCGCGCAGCGCGCCACCACCTACGAGCACCTGGTCGTCCACGAGGACCCGGCGCTCGACCCGGTCGACGACCGTGTCGTCTCGCACATCTCCTCCACCGCTCTCGCGGGCGGTACCGCCCACCCCGAGCTGAAGCTCCTCGACGCCAACTGAGCGCCGACCCCCGTCCGGCATCGCCTCCTCCTTCCCTCTCTCCCCGACCGCTCCGGGCCAGGTGCTCTTCGTGCTGACGATTCACGCCGCCGATCTGCTGCTGCCCGGCCCCGGGCAGCGGGCTGTCGCCGGGGGTGCGCTCCTCGTCAGGGACGGGGCCGTCGCGGCCGTCGGCCCGTCCGAGGAACTCGCCGCCGCGCATCCGACGGCCCGGGTGCGCCGCTGGCCCGGGCTGCTGACGCCCGGGCTCGTCCAGCCGCAGGGCAGCGCACTGCTGGAACGGGCCTACCACCCCGACCCCCGGGAGTCGGACGCCCTCGGCACCGAACCCCTGACCGGGGCCGGGCTGAACGGCGTGGAGATGAGCGACAGCAGGTGGGGAGCGAGTGCGCGGCGCGGGGTACAGCGGATGCTCGCCCACGGCACCGTCGCCGTCGCGGGGCCGTTCAGCCGGCCCGCGGTGGCGGACGCGGTGCGGCGGTCGGGGATGCGGCTCCTCGGCGGGGCCCCGGCCGAGGAGACCGGTGAGCGGATCTCTCTGGACCCGCTCGCCTGGCGTCGTACCGCAGCCGAGGCGTTCGCCGCCCCGCCGCTCGACGCCCCGCCGTTCGACGCCCAGAGCCGGTCCGCGGACTTCGCGGTCTTCGACGCCCCCGACGAGGAGACCCTTCTCGAGGTGGGCGCGGCCTGCTGCGTCGTCACCGTCCTCGGGGGACGGATGGTCTACCGGCGACGTTGAGACGGAAGCGAGGCGGAGCTGAGGTTGGGCGGCCTTGCCCCGGTCTCTGCTCGCGTCACATCCCCTCCATCGGATGCTGGACCGCGTACCGGACCAATAGGGTGATCCGGCCGTCCTGCGCGATCTGGCGCAGCTTCTCGACCGCGACGGGCGAGGACTTCCCGTGCTCGTCGTCCGGCGCCACGGAGAGGTCGACCAGATTGTCCTGGTAGGTGAAGCTGATCCGCACGCCCGTGGTGTCCTCGGAGTTGACGGGGGCGGTCCTCGCGGTGCCCCATATGCCGCCTCGCATCATGAACGTGTAGCAGGTGCTCTGTTTCGCGGGGACGTCCTCGCACTTCTGTTCACCCGTCTTCTCCCCGTCCGCGGGGCGGACCGAGAAGGTGAGGGGGAAGGTGAACTCCCCGGTTTTGAGTTGGTACTGGCTGACGCGCAGGTCGACCGGGTGCACCTCGCCGACGGTGTAGAGCATGTCGTCGAGCTCCTCGGCGACCCCCTGCTGGAACTCCACTTGGATCTTGCGTTCGGCGGCGGGCAGATCCGCCATGGAGAACTCGCCGGGCGAGGGCTCCACGTGCACCGGCTCGCGGTCGTGGCCGTCGACGTGCTCGGCGTCCGCCAGGATGTCCGGGTCGACGGTGAAGGGAAGGTCGGGGTCCGAGTTCGTGACGGCGGGCGTGGTTCCGCCGTCCGGCCAGGGAGACGTCGAGGCGAGGATGCCGAGGGCCATCACCGCCGTCACTCCTGCGCCGAGGGCCACCTGGCGGCGGGCACGGCGTCTGCGGCCCTGGACGACGGCGCCGGCGACCAGGTCGCCCGGCAGCGGCGCCCGGCCCGTGGCCTCCTCCATGACGGACCTCAGCAGATCGGCCATCTCCCGCTCGACGTCCGTGGGATCGGTCAGCATGGTTTTCCACCTCTTCTTTCAGGCCTGGACGGTGTAGGTGCGGGCGTCACCGAGCTGCTCGCGCAGCCGGGCGAGAGAACGGGAGCACTGGCTCTTCACGGTGGACTCGCTGCACCGCATCAGTGAGGCGACGGTCTCCACGCTCAGGTCCTCCCAGTAGCGAAGGACGACCATCGCCCGCGCCCGGGGTGGCAGTTCGGCCAGGGCGGACAGAAGGGTGACCGTCAGCTCAGGGCTGATGTCGGCGGCGGGCGGAGCCACCGGGGTGTGCGCGAGGAGGTCACGGATGCGCCGTCTTCGCTCGGCGAGATAGGTGCGCGTCAGCACGGTCCTGGCGTAGGCGTGCGGCGAGTCGGCCGCACCCACCCGGCGCCAGTGCTGGAACAGCTTGGCCAGCGTCGTCTGCGTGAGGTCCCGTGCGTTCTCCGCGTTGCCGCAGAGGAGGTAGGCGGTCCTGTACAGCCGGCGTTGGTTCACGCGGGCGAAGTCCTCGAAGCTTTTGGCACTCATGGGGTCGGTCGAATCCCGGCCCGGTCCTGTGTCCATCTGTCCCCCCGTCCTGCTTCCGGGACGGCCTGTCCGTCCAGTCCGTCCTGTCTCCCTTCTCTGAGCACCCTCGCCGGAGAAAGGTTGAGAGGAAGTGGAAACTCGTCGCGGGCGGGTCGTACCGGCCCGGCGCGCCACCCCGGGTGGCCCCCGCGAACCCCGTCGGTACGGGCTGCTTGAATGGGTGGGTGACCCGAGCATCCCTGGAAAAGCAGCCGCACGAAGTCGCCTCGATGTTCGACGACGTGGCGCGAAGGTACGACCTGACCAACGACGTGCTCTCGCTCGGACAGGCCCGGCTCTGGCGCAAGGAGGTCGCCAAGGCGGTCGACGCGCGCCCGGGGCAGAAGATCCTGGACCTGGCCGCCGGTACGGCCACCTCGTCGCAGCCGTTCGCGCAGGCCGGCGCCTACGTCGTCCCCTGCGACTTCTCGATCGGCATGCTGAAGGTCGGCAAGGAGCGCCACCCCTGGATGCCGTTCACGGCGGGCGACGGGACGAAGCTCCCGTTCAAGGACGAGACCTTCGACGCGGTCACCATCTCCTTCGGGCTCCGCAACATCCAGGACACCGACGCCGCGCTGAGCGAGCTGTACCGGGTCACCAAGCCCGGCGGCCGGGTCGTGATCTGCGAGTTCTCGCAGCCCACCTGGACGCCGTTCCGCACGGTGTACCTGGAATACCTGATGAAGGCGCTGCCGCCGCTCGCCATCGCGGTGAGCAGCAACCCGGACGCCTACGTCTACCTCGCCGAGTCCATCCGCGCCTGGCCCGACCAGGCCGGACTCGCGACCCTGCTGCAGAAGGCCGGCTGGTCGGACGTCGCGTGGCGCAACCTCACCGGCGGCGTGGTCGCGCTGCACCGGGGCGTACGCGCCTGAGCGCCGCGCCCGAGCACGCGCGGCCCCGCCCCTGAAGCACGGGGGCAGCCTTCAGGCCCCCAGCCCCAGCCGGTAGCAGAGCGCCGTGCGCGGGACCCCGGTGGTGATCTCGTACGACTCGGCGAGGCGCATCCCCAGCCGTTCGGCGACCGCGACCGAGCGGCGGTTGCGCGAGTCGATCATCGCCACGACCTCGTCGACGCCCGCCGCCCGCACCCGTTCCAGTGTGGCGCGGGCGGCGACGGTGGCGTACCCGTTTCCCCAGGCGGCGCGCCCCAGGCGCCAGCCGATCTCGATCGCTCCGACCGGTCCGAACGTGGCGTGCGGCCACGGCTGCGCGCCCGTGAAGCCCAGCACTTCGCCGGCCTCGTCGGTCAGCGTCCAGAGACAGAAGCCGAGTTCGGCGTCGTGACGCCGCTGGCGCGCGGTCAGCTCCTCGTACACCGAGAACTCCGCGCGCCGGCCGCCGTGGAACTCCATCACCTCCGGGTCGTCGAAGGTCCGGTACCAGCTCAGGGCGTCCTCGTCGGTGGGGACCCGCAGGCGTACCACCGGGTGGGAGGAAGGCGCGATCGTCATCGGGGAGCCCTTCGGTAAGTTGATCTGCCGGTCCCCATAGACTGCATGGGACCGGTGCCCCGCGGCACGCGATTTCGAGTCTTCGGGAGATCCGACCGTGACCGAGCCCCTCTCCGAACACAGCGCGGACGTGATCGTCGTCGGAGCGGGCCCAGCCGGCTCCACGACCGCGTACTACCTCGCCAAGGCCGGGCTCGACGTCCTGCTGCTGGAGAAGACCGCGTTTCCGCGGGAGAAGGTCTGCGGCGACGGTCTCACCCCCCGTGCGACCAAGCAGTTGGTCTCCATGGGCATCGACATCTCCGAAGAGGCCGGCTGGTCGCGGAACAAGGGCCTCCGCATCATCGGCGGCGGTGTCCGCCTCCAGCTCGACTGGCCCGACCTCGCCTCGTACCCGGACTACGGCCTCGTCCGCAAGCGCGACGACTTCGACGAACAGCTCGCCCGTCAGGCGCAGAAGGCGGGCGCGCGGCTGTACGAGCGCGCCAACGTCGGCGCCCCGATCATCGACGAGCGCACCGGCCGCATCACCGGCGTCCACGCCAAGCTCGGCGAGGAGAAGACCCCGGTCACCTTCCACGCCCCGCTCGTCGTCGCCGCCGACGGCAACTCCACCCGGCTCTCCCTCGCCATGGGCCTGCACCGCCGCGAGGACCGCCCGATGGGCGTCGCGGTCCGTACGTACTTCACCTCGCCCCGCCACGACGACGACTACCTGGAGTCCTGGCTCGAACTCTGGGACCGGCGCGGCCCGCAGGACCGTCTGCTGCCCGGGTACGGCTGGATCTTCGGCATGGGCGACGGTACGTCCAACGTCGGCCTCGGCATCCTCAACTCCTCCTCCGCCTTCCGCGAGCTGGACTGGCGCGAGGTCCTCAAGGCCTGGTGCGCGTCGATGCCGGCGGACTGGGGCTACACCCCGGAGAACATGACGACGCCCATCCGCGGCGCCGCCCTCCCGATGGCCTTCAACCGCCAGCCGCACTACACCAAGGGCCTGTTGCTCGTCGGTGACGCGGGCGGCCTCGTCAACCCGTTCAACGGCGAGGGCATCGCGTACGCGATGGAGTCCGGCCAGATCGCCGCCGACGTCATCGTGCAGGCCACCGCCCGCGCGACCCCGGCCCAGCGCGAACTGGCCCTGCACAACTACCCGAAGATCCTCAAGGACACCTACGGCGGCTACTACACGCTCGGCCGGGCGTTCGTGAAGATCATCGGCAACCCGAAGATCATGAAGATCGCCACGCAGCGCGGTCTCACTCACCCGCTGCTGATGAAGTTCACCCTGAAGATGCTGGCCAACCTCACCGACCCGACGGGCGGCGACGCGATGGACCGCATCATCAACGGGCTGTCGAAGGTGGCCCCGAAGGCTTGAGGCCACAAGGGGCGGGGCCGGGCGCGGGTGCGTCCGGCCCCGCCCCGGCGTGTGCTCCCGTCCGGCCCGGGAGCCCTCGACTTTTCTTTCGGTGAGCCCGGCGCGCCCCGACGAGTTTTTGTCGGTCCGACTGTCTTCCTTACGTACAGAGCCTGTGGACGACGGAAGATCAGGGAGCGAGCCCGTGCGTATCGTCATCAGTGAATTCATGAGCCTCGACGGCATCGTGCAGGCGCCGGGCAGCCCCGAGGAGGATACGGATGGCGGGTTCACGCACGGCGGCTGGTCGCATCCGTACTTCGACCCGGAGATCGTGGGCGGGACCTTCGACGACGTCCTGGCCAAGGCCGACGCGCTGCTCTTCGGGCGCCGTACCTGGCAGACGATGGCCGGGGCGTGGCCGGACCGGGCGGGCGACCCGTTCGCCGACCGGATGAACACCATCGCGAAGTACGTGGTGTCGGGGACGCTCTCCGCCCAGGACCTGGTGTGGGCGAACACCACGCTCATCCCGGGCGGTGACGCGGTCGGCCGCATCCGTGCGCTGCGCGAGGCCGGAGGCGGCGATCTGGCGGTCATGGGCAGTCCTACTCTCGCCCGGACCCTCCTGAGCGAGGGCCTGGTCGACGAGCTGCGGCTGATGATCATGCCGGTGCTGCTCGGCGGCGGTAAGACGATCTTCCCGGCGGACGGCGGCCTGCGCGCCCTGGAACTGCTCTCGACGGTCACCAGCCCCGCCGGGGTGAACGTGTGCACCTACCGCCCGGCTGCCGCGCATGCCTGATCGACTCGTACGAACGCCTGGTCGAGTGTGGTGACCTGGGCCGTGTAATGCCTTGCGCCACGTCCGGGCGACGCACACCATCGGGTCCATGAGAGCAGACGTGCGGTACGACGACGATGCCCTGGTACTCACGAGCGACCCGACGGAAGAGGGCCTCTACCACCTCCCTCGTGCCGGACACCCCGTGGACGGGAACCACCGCCGGGCGCTCACCCTCGCGGAGGCGCTGCACGTGCGGATCCGGCCGGTCGGTACGGCGGAGGAGGTGCTCCGGGAGTGGTCCGTCAGCGGCCCGAAGAGCGGCACGGTGCGGTGGAAGGACCCGACGACATCCGTGCCCAAGCGCGTACGGGCCGGAGCGATAGTCATCCGCGACGGGCAGATCCTGCTCATCCGGCAGTCCGACCGCCGCTACACCTGGTACGAGATCCCCGGCGGCGGTGTGGAGGCGGGGGAGACCCTGCACGAGGCGGTGCTGCGGGAGCTCCGCGAGGAGACCGCGCTCGGCGGGAGCGTGGCGGGGGAGGTGGCCCGGGTCTGGAAGGAAGAGACCCGGCAGCACTACTTCCTCGTACACGCCGAAGGGGAGGTCGGCGCCGAGGAGCAACTCGACAACTACGGCGGCCGGCCCGTGTGGAGGCCGGTCGCCGACCTGCCCGGGACCGCGCTCTGGCCTCGGCGCCTGAGCTGGCGCATCGCCCACTGGCATGACGCCGGGTGGCCTGCGACCCCGATCGAACTGGCCGACAGCGTCAAGGACTTGGGAAAGCCCTGTACGTGGTAGGCGCGGGGCGCCGAGGTCCGTTGGCCGGACCGTGGCCGGGGCAGACTTCGCGGCCGGTGTACGTCGCACCCCGCGTGCGACAGCTGTACGTACGTCAACGGGCGTACGTTCCAGTCCAGGTGGCGGCCCCTGCGGAGCCTGAGCAGGAACCCGCAGGGCTCGCCCCGGTACAGCGCGCCGAGGGCGGGAATCCAGCCGCCGTGATCCGCCCACCGGCGTGCCCGGTCGGCCTCGTGCGGGGGGAGGCCGAGGAGATGGCTGGCGCGGAGCTGGCTGCGGATGACGCGGATCGCGTCGTGCGGGGTGGGCAGTACGCGGAGGTCCACGGGTTCGGGTACGAGGCCGGTCGCCGGTCCGTAGCGGAGTACCTCGAAACGTAACCCGGTCCGCCGGTGCGCCTCGGCGGGGGTGGGGGTCGTCCGGAGCGAGTTGGGCATGGTGGACCGTCCGATCGCGGTGTCGGGGTGCCGCTCCCCCTCGCGCGGCTGACGGCGGGGCGAAAGAACGGCCGGAGGCCCTGTTCGTCAACCAGCCTGCGGGCAGGGTGCTTTACGTCGGTTCAGCGCCGGAGAAGGTGCGCTTCGGCGACCGGAGGCGACGTACGGTGACGGTTGCGTTACCGAGCTATCGGGCGCAACCGTGGTACGTCCCAATGTTGGGCCGATCTGCTGGCCCCTGCCCGAGGAGCGGGCAGGGGGGAGGGAGGTCAGATCAGATGGTCGAACTCGCCTGCTTTGACGCCGAGGATGAACGCGCGAAGCTTGGCGACGCTCGTTGTGACCACAACTTCGGGTTCGTCGCTCTCGCGCACTCTGATTGATCCGTCAACAGGCGCCAGCTCGATACAGCTCTGGTTGTCATCAGCCCCCGAGAAGGAGGATTTCTGCCACTTGATTGCGTCGGTCATGCCGATGGACTCACATTTCTTGTGCGATGTGTTGGATGAAATCTGTCGACTTCTCGGTACTGAGCGAGATCGATTCGATGGAGTCAAGAAGCGCTCGATATCGTGCGAGTTGCGCCTCGGCGTCCAGGAACCCGGCATCGAACGCGCTGTCCAGTTGGACCGTGTCCAGGGCGGGGATGATCGCGCCGGCGTAGAGCATCGAGTGCACCGAGCCGGTGATCCGCGCGCCGAACGGGATGACGCGAATCGTGACGGACGGCCAGGATGAGACAGTGCAGAGGAAGGCGAGTTGCTCCCTCATCGCCGCAGCGTCGCAGTACTGCATGCGCAGGGCGGCCTCGTGGATGAAGGCCTCGAACGGTGTGGGGGCGGGGCGGTCGAAGATGTCGCGGCGCCGTATCCGGTGTTCGACTCGTGCGTTCAGTTCGGAAGCGGGCAGGTCTGAGATTCCGCTGCGAATGAGGTCGCGCGCGTACGCCTCGGTCTGAAAGATTCCAGGGATCGTCAGCATCTGGATCGCGCGGAGATACGTTGCTTTGTACTCAAGCTCGGCGAGATCCAGGAATCCCGGCGACAGTATTCCGCGATATTCGTCCCACCACCCCTTGGGTCGTTCCTCGGCCATGCTCGCGAGTGCGTCGATGAGGTGTTTGTCGGTGGCTGAGTAGTGAGCGGCGAGGCGGCGCACGCGCTCGTCGCTCACCCCGTACCGACCTGACTCGATGTGACTGATCTGGGCGCGTTCGCCACCGAGATAGGCGGCGGCCTGACTGCCTGACAGGCCTGCCCTCTCGCGTAGCTTGCGCAGCTCTGCGCCCAGACGCCGCTGACGGGCGGTCGGGTAGCTCCTTGGCGGCATGTGGTCCTCCCTTTGGTGCGGGTATGAGTGTGCCGCGCCTCCCTGCTGCCGGTCCACTCGTATGGGTGTTACGGCAGTCCCACTGTTGTGCCGTCACACCGTTGTGCCCTAGCGTCCGGGTTGCTGGAAGTCGGCGATGGGACATGTCGAAGTGCAGCCGCGCGAAGGCCCATTGGCATGCCTGGCGCGGCCACCGCCACGGCGTAGGCCAGGCCGGCTGAGCCCTGAGAACACCTCGCGTAGGGAGAACTCGTCATGACCGTCGTAGCAACTCCGCCTCCGCCCGCCCCGCCGCTGGGCGCCCTGCCCCGACGCGGTGACCGTTACCGCGTGGTGGCGCCCAACAACGCCCACGCCCCCAAGCTGGTGCGGGACTTCGTTGCCACACTCCTGCGACTGACTGGGCATCCCGCTCTGGTTGACGACGCCCGGCTGTGCGTGAGCGAGGTGGTGGGCAACGTGTACTGCCACACGAGGTCCAGGCTGATCCGCGTGGACGTGGCGATCGCCCCGCACCAGGTCAGGGTCCACGTGACCGACGACCAGCCGGACCCGTTGCCGCTCTCCGCTCCGGGGCCCGGCGCGGAGAGCGGCCGGGGGCTGATCATCGTGGACCGGCTGTCCTTGCGCTGGGGGGCCACCGTGCAGGGGCGGGGGACGCGGCAGACGAAGACGGTCTGGTTCGTGTTGACGGAGCCCGTACCGGAGCCCGCTCCGTAGCCGTACGGGATCGGCGGGGGCGTCGAGCGGGCTGTCAGTGGTCGGCGGCCCGTCCGAACAGGCCGCTCCTGGGGATATCCCCACCCCGCTCGCTGGCCCCAGCAGCACCGCCGATCGGCGTGCCAACCGGATGTTCCCGGAGCGCTCACCGCCGGAGGATGAATGACATCCGATGGCAAACCAGACCAGGCACCGAGGATCACCCATGTCACGCATACGCCCGCCCCACCGACCTACCCGCCGCGCACTGTCCGCCGTAGCCCTGCTGGCGGTGACCGGCGGGATCGTCACGGCCTGCGGCGAGGAGAACTCCGCCGCTCCGAAGGCGATCCCGAAGGCGGCGGCGTCCGAATCCTCGGGGACGGGACGCGCGGACGGGTCGAAGCTGCGCATGGTCGACAGCGACGGCCACCGCGTCGCGTTCCACATCACCGCGGGGCACGGCCCCGCCATCGTCCTCGACTCGGGGGGCGGCGAGGACTCCTCGTACTGGAAGGACATCGCTCCCCGGCTCCACGCGGACACCGGTGCGACGGTCATCACGTACGACCGGGCCGGCCTCGGCCAGAGCGAGGTGGTGCCCGGTCCGTGGGACGTGGAGGGCGCCGTCAGCGACCTGAAGACGGGGCTCACCGAGCTGGGGGTCACCAAGGACGTGATCCTGGTGTCCCACTCGCAGGCCGGCGAGGTTGCGACGTACTTCACCAAGGAGAACCCGAAGATGGTCTCCGCCTCTGTACTCGTGGACGCCAACCTGCCCCCGTTCTTCACGGACGAGGAGATCACCCGGCTCGTCGCCGCGAGCCGGCCGGAGGTGGACGCCGCGAAGAAGGACCCCACCGCGCCCGCGAACCGTCAACTGATCGAGACCGCCGAGAACTTCACCCCGGCACACCAGGCATACAACAAGATGTCCTGGCCGGACAGTGTCCCCGCAGACGTCATCGTGTCGGAGAAGACCCCCTTCGACGGATCGCCCGAGGACGCCCAGCGCTGGCGCGACGCCGCCGCGACCTTCGTCCAGCAGGCGCCGAACCGGACGCTCGTCACCGCGACCGGCAGTTCGCACGACGTCCCGAAGGACCGGCCCGACTTCGTGGTGGAGCAGATCGAGAAGATGGTGTCGGCGCAGGGCTGACCCGGCCGCCCTGGAGCGGGCGTGCGACGCCCGGGGCGCGGGCAGCCCACGCAGGGCGCGCGAGCCGGGCGGGCGGGTGCGCACATGGGCTGGTGGGACGGGTGCGCACCGGCTGGTACGGCTTGTGCGCGGGTGCCGGTAAACCTGCACGTCTCGCGTCCCCTATAGGGATGAACCGGGACGCATCCTCTCGCCGGGGGGTTCCGGGCCTGATCATGATGAGCCCTGTCTCGGTGACGTCCCTCAGTTTCCGTGCCCGCCGTTCCGGTGGGCCGCTGGGGCGTGCGCAGACGGAGGAGCATCACATTGTCCGGTCAGCAGGCTGAGCAAGGTGTAGGGGAGTTCGCGGTCGGCGGGGCGGTCCACGCCGAGGCGCCGATCACGGGTCCGGCGTCCCGGCCCGACGAGGAGTGGGAACTCCCCAACGGCTTCGCCCGCGTCTTCTACGGCGAGAACAACGACGGCATCCGGAAGCCCGTCCTCCTGGCCGACGGCTTCAACCTCGGCCCCTCCGACCTTGAGAAGCTCTTCCACGGTCTGGACGGCGGCGAGTACGCCCTCCTCACCGAGATCCGCCGGTCCGGCCGGGACGTCGTCCTCATCGGCTACGACGAGCGCAGCGCCTCGATCCTCGACAACGCCAAGACCGTCACCGCCGCGATCCAGCGCACCATCGCGGAGCGGGAGGGGAACGCCCCGCTGACCGTGGGCGGCTTCAGCATGGGCGGGATCATCACCCGCTACGTCCTCGCCAAGCTGGAGGGCCAGGGCATCGACCACCAGACGGCGCTCTACTTCTCCTACGACAGCCCGCACCGGGGCGCCGTCATCCCCATCGGGCTCCAGGCCTTCTCCTACTTCATCCCCATGGCCAACAAGTTCGCCCGGCAGATGGACAGCCCGGCCGCACGCGAGATGCTCTGGCGCCACTACGACCCGGAGACCGAGAGCGTCGAAGTCGCCCCTGAGCGCGAGAAGTTCCTCGCGGAGCTGCGCTCGGTCGGATTCTGGCCGCAGATTCCCCGCCTTATCGCGGTGGCCAACGGCCGCGGCGACGGCCTGGGGCCGGCCATCAACCCGGGCCAGGTCGCGCTCGCCAGCGTCGGCCCGCTGATCTACCCCGGCACCACCTTCTACACCCAGGCCGAAGGCCACGAGGCCGTCGTCGCCGAACTGAAGCGGCTCTTCCTGGCGGCCGGGAAGACCATCACCACCAGCGGCTTCCCGGAGCTCGACGGTGCGCCCGGCGGCACGCTCGACTCGTACGGCATCCTCGGCGCGATGCTGGAACAGTTCGGCGCCGAGATCGAACTCAACCACCCCGACATCTGCTTCGTCCCGACCGTGAGCGCCGTCGCCATCCGCGACATCGACCAGCCGGACGACCTCTACGCGAACGTCGACGGACTGCCGCCGGAGGAGAGCGACCTCGACGAGTTCCTCTGCTCGTCCGAGACCACCGGGCACACCCGGATCACCGAGCAACTCGGCGGCTGGCTCCTGGAGCGGCTGCCGGAGTAGTTCCCCACCCGGGCAACTGGTCACCGTGCACCCCGACTGGCAGCCGAGCGGAGGGGTGCCCGGCTGGGGCAGGAGAGGGCTGCAGGGGGCGGGTTCGCGTGCGGCGCCGCCCTTTGGGGAGCCAAGAGGGGCGCGCGAAGGGCTTGGCGGGCGAGGGAGCACCCGACATCTGCTTCGTAGGAGCAGCGGTGGCGGGGCTGGCTCCCCGCACGCGCGGGGAGCACACCCTGACCGACGCCTCGAACCACAAGTACACGGGACCATCCCCGCACACGCGGGGAGCACGTGCCCCGCACCACTGCGATAGGTGGTTTCTCGGGACCATCCCCGCATGCGCGGGGAGCACGAAACCCATGTGGTGCCAGGGTGGGATGAGCAGGGACCATCCCCGCACGCGCGGGGAGCACTACCGCGTCCGCATACGGCAGGGCACGGCATGGGGACCATCCCCGCACGCCGGGGGGGGGGTGCCTCTATGTCGTTCGTCAAGGCATCCCTGTCGGTTTTGGGGTGGTTCGGAATGGTGGGGTTATGCGGCGAGTTCGATGTCTGTCGGTGTCCGGGATTCGTAGAAGGTGCCGTCGCGGAGCATGGCGAACAGGACGCTGATGCGTTGGCGGGCGAGGCGGAGGAGGGCTTGGGTGTGGGTTTTGCCGCGGGCTCGCTGTTTGTCGTAGTAGGTCCGGGATGCGGGGTCGGCGTTCATGCAGGCGAAGGCGGAGAGGAACATTGCGCGTTTGAGCTGCCGGTTTCCGCCGCGTGGTGCGTGTTCGCCGTGGATCGAGGTTCCGGACTGTCGGGTGGTCGGGGCGAGGCCGGCGTAGGAGGCGAGGTGGGCGGCGGTGGGGAAGTTGGTGCCGTCGCCGACGGTGGTCAGCAGGACTGCGGCGGTCCTGACGCCGATGCCGGGCATCGAGGTCAGGACCTGGGAAAGAGGGTGGGCTTCCAGCAGGGTGTTGATCTGGGCTTCCAGGGCCCGGCGCTGTTCGTGGACAGCAGCGAGCGAGCGGGCCAGGGACGGGACCACGATGTCGAGGGTGCCGGTGCCGGGAACGATCACGGTCTGTTCGTCCAGGGCGTCGAAGACGTCGTCGATCAGCCGTGCGGCCATGCGGGGGGCCTTGGGCCGGATCAGCTCGACGAGGCGGCGTCGGCCGGCTTTGCGCAGGGCGGCCGGGGAGCCGTAGCGCTCCAGGAGCCAGGTGACGGCCCGGTGGTCCAGGCGGGGGCCGAGGACGCGTTCCAGCGACGGGTGGAACTGGGTGAGCAGGCCGCGTATCCGGTTGCTGGTGCGGGTGGCCTCGGCAGCCAGGTCCTGGTCGAAGCCGGTCAGGACGGTCAGCTCGGCGGTGATCTCGTCGGTCAGTTCCAGCGAGCGCAGGGTGTGTGGCATGGTTCGCGCGGCGTCGGCGATGACGGCGGCGTCCTTGGCGTCGGTCTTGGCCTCGCCGGGGTAGAGGTCGGCGATCCGTCGCATCGCCAGGCCGGGCAGGTAGGCGACCTTGCAGCCGGCGTCGCGGGCGACGGCCAGGGGCAGGGCGCCGATGGAGGCGGGCTGGTCCACGATGACCAGCACGGTGGTGAACTTCGCGGACAGTTTGTCGAACACGGCCCGCAGCTTCGGCTCGCTGTTGGGCAGCGGCTTGTCGAAGACCTTCTTCCCGGCCGGGGTGAGCCCGTGCCCGTGGTGGGCGGACTTGCCGACGTCCAGGCCGAGGAACACGCCCACGTCTTGAATCTCGAACATCGCACCCTTCCGGGGGTGTTGACGGTGCCGGCCTCGGCTCGGGTGTCGTGCTCGCGCATCCACGTTATGCAGACCTGCCGCCCGCGAACTGTCCGGCATTGCGCCGGACCGGACGGTGGCCGGACCTCTGATCAGCGGCTCCGACGAACACCCCCGGACCCGGTGACACCACCCCCCAGGTCATGCCTTCGACAGGGGGACACAGTCATGCCGGGCCCGGAGGCCAGCGGCCCCGTTGCAGGACCGCGAAAAACATAACGGGGGGGGGGGGGGGGGGAGCACTCGAAGATCAGCTCTTGGTCGGTCCAGCTGTGGGGACCATCCCCGCACGCGCGGGCAGCACCGCGAGATCGACGGCACCACCTCGCGCCAGGCGGGACCATCCCCGCACGCGCGGGGAGCACCACCCGGCGTACGGCGGCTCCCTCGTCACCTGGGGACCATCCCCGCACGCGCGGGGAGCACGAGGCGACGATGCCGACGTGGTTGACGAAGTCGGGACCATCCCCGCACGCGCGGGGAGCACCCGCCCCGCCAACCCCCCGGAAGGGGAACCGTGGGACCATCCCCGCACGCGCGGGGAGCACGAGCTTTCACGCCCAACTACCTCGGACCACTGGGGACCATCCCCGCACGCGCGGGGAGCACGTCGGCCGAGGCGATGACGGCGACCGCGGCGAGGGACCATCCCCGCACGCGCGGGGAGCACGTGATCATGAGCACCGTCCGAGCAATTCCGCGGGGACCATCCCCGCACGCGCGGGGAGCACGCGCTGTCCGACCTCTTCGACGACGACGCCCTGGGACCATCCCCGCACGCGCGGGGAGCACGACTGACCCCCGGTACCTGTCCAGCGACCCCGGGGACCATCCCCGCACGCGCGGGGAGCACGGAGTGCCCGGGGCGCTGCTGGTCGGCGAGGGGGGACCATCCCCGCACGCGCGGGGAGCACCGTGTACGAATACGGGTAGTGCTGCCGACCTTGGGACCATCCCCGCACGCGCGGGGAGCACTCGCGGCCGCCCCCGCCCAACAGGCCGCAGCCGGGACCATCCCCGCACGCGCGGGGAGCACCATCGCCGTGGGCGTCGCGGCCGTGCCCGCCCTGGACCATCCCCGCACGCGCGGGGAGCACGTGCACCGGCACCAGGACCGGCGGCCCCGCCGGGGACCATCCCCGCACGCGCGGGGAGCACGGAGGCCAGGAACAAGGGGTTTCCCGTGACTCAGGACCATCCCCGCACGCGCGGGGAGCACGTGCGCCCCCGGCACGTGCCGGGGGCGCATTCGGGACCATCCCCGCACGCGCGGGGAGCACTAGCTGCGCGTTCCGTTCGCCGGGCCCGGAACGGGACCATCCCCGCACGCGCGGGGAGCACCGACATCGCCATGGTGTCACGGGAACCTGCCGGGGACCATCCCCGCACGCGCGGGGAGCACAACTCGTCGGCGAGGAACGCCCGGAACCCTTCGGGACCATCCCCGCACGCGCGGGGAGCACGGGTCCCAGCCGCGCTCGATGAGGAGGACGTGGGGACCATCCCCGCACGCGCGGGGAGCACAGCACCGCGGGAAGCTCCTCAAGCGGGGTGAGGGGACCATCCCCGCACGCGCGGGGAGCACACCTGCGCCAACGCAGCGATCTCCTCGAACCGGGGACCATCCCCGCACGCGCGGGGAGCACGGTTCCGGCGATGACGAGGTGGAGTGCGCCGAGGGACCATCCCCGCACGCGCGGGGAGCACGACGTGAAGCTGGAGTGCGCCGCCGGGCACGCGGGACCATCCCCGCACGCGCGGGGAGCACCCGGGCCCAGGTCTTCAACTTCGTCGTCGGCCAGGGACCATCCCCGCACGCGCGGGGAGCACTGCAGGGGGTACTACGACGACCGGAAAGCCTGGGGACCATCCCCGCACGCGCGGGGAGCACTCTTCCTGACCTGCGGCGTTACAAAGCGCGGAGGCCTCTGGAGGCCAACTTCACCGAGTCCGGCATTTGGTGCATTCTGCCTCCTTGGTTTCGGGCTTACCTAGCGGTCCGTCACCTCGCCGTAGAAGGGGCCGCTTCGCCCCGCGCTCCCCGAGCGTATCCAGCGGCCACCTGCATCGCGGCAGTCTCCGCAGATCCGCCTCCACGCCACCGCCGCCCACCACAGCAGGGTCCCAACACGTCAAGGCCCCAACGCACCAAGGGCCGCCCCTCCCGAGCGGGGAGGGGCGGCCCTTGGCCGTGCTCGGCTCGACGACGCGCCGACGTGAGCGAGCTTGTGAATCAGTGAACGCACTCAGCCCGAGCCAGTCGGCACGGCGAGTCCGGGCTCAACGCGAAGCGTCGGCCGTCGGACGCGCCGGTCGGTGCCGATCGATCAGAGAACCCGGACCGCGCCCGTCGGCTGGTCGTAGGAGAGGTCGCGCTGGACCGTGCCGGTGCTGGAGTTCTGCGCGCCGACGAACTGGCCGTCGCCCACGTAGATCGCCACGTGGTACGCGCTGCCCGCGCTGCCCCAGTAGAGGATGTCGCCGGGCTGGAGGTTGCTCAGCGAAACCTGCGTACCGGCCACCGACTGGTCCTGGGAGACGCGCGGCAGGCTGACGCCGACCGAGGCGTACGCGGCCTGGACCAGGCCCGAGCAGTCCCACGAGTTCGGGCCGGTGCCGCCGGAGACGTACGCGTCGCCGACCTGCGCCTTGGCGAAGGCGACCACCGCGGCGGCGGAGCCCGAGACGCTCGACGAGGACGACGAGGTGGCGGAGAGGGTCGTCGCGGTGGTGGACGAGCCGGAGGAGGAGCTGAGCGTGGTGCGCGCGGCGCTGCGGGAGGCGCGCTCGGCGGCCTCCGCCTTGGCCTCGGCCTCCGCCTTCGCGGCCGCCTCGGCCTTCTTCTTGGCCTCGGCCTTGCGGACCGCCTCGGCCTTGGCCTTGGCGGCGGCCTTCGAAGCGCTCTCGGCCGCGGCGTCCTCGGACGCACGCGTCTCGAGGTCGGCGGCGACCTGCTGCGTGGCCTGTACGGAGGCGGCGACGGCGGTGGAGAGCCCGGCCGTGATGGTGGGCATCTCGATGGTCTGGGTCACCGGCTCGGCCTGCGCGGGGCCGGCTGCGCCTGCGACCGCGATGGTGCTGAGCACGCCACCGGCAACTCCGGCCCGGAGCGTCGTCCTGGACGAACGCTGACGGGGCTTCCGGTGGCTGGGTATGTGAGCGGTGTGGGACATGAGTACTAGCGCTATCAGGGCTGTAGGGCTCCCATCAAGAAACGTGTGTTGCGCCACAGTTACGTCCGGAATATGAGAATCCGCTTGCGTGGAACCTTTATTGACCCCGTAACGGGCAAATTGGACACGCGTGCATAACGCCGTGATCACGGGGTTTTGGCAATACGCCCGAATTGCCCGCCGCTTACCATCTGTTCACGCCGGTGGCCAAGCCCGCTTGATTCTGGGCAGGTCCGACGTGACGCAGGTCACGGTGTGCACCACCTGTGAAGGGCAACCGCGCGCGCGTCCTCGGCGTCTGCTCCGAGCTCGCCCTTATGTGCCCTCCAGGCGCATCTTCCGTGTGAGCCGCCCGTACGAGTTCCGCACGGGCCGCCCCTGTGGGCCGATGCTCGCCGCGTGTCCGGTGCGCACCCGTCCGGAGATCGCTCGAAGGCTGCTCGAAGGTCGCCCGAAGGTCGCCCGAAGGTCGCCTGACGGCCGCCCGACGGCCGCCCGGAGATCACCCCCGCGCTCGTGCCTCCGTTCACAGACTCGTCCGACCGTCGCCCGGCGGGCGCCCGACCGGTCGCTCCGGTGTCCGGCCCGTCGCCCGGGTGCCGGCTCTCCGCGCCCCATGTGCCCGGAAGTTCGCCCATGGGGGGTGATGTCCACATCGTTCCGCGCAGTCCCTCGTCCGAGTGGCTCCCCATCCGGCGCATCCCTATATCACCCGTGTCCGTCCATCGCCAATTTGCGCGTAACGGGCTTTGGTTGATAGTGCGCCAGCGCGTTGACCAGCGGTAACACCTTCGAATGTCACCACTCGTGATCACTTGGCCGCTTCTCGTGTGAACATCTCCGCTCATCCGACTTCATGATCGTTCGTCAGGTGGCGGAGATCACAAAGGCGTTGGTGTACCCCGTGTCGCAGATCACAGGATGGCGGGCATAGTATGCGGGGCAGTCGGGCTTGTGAACTGCCTCACATGTGCAGGATCTTGGTGAGGCGGGGAGCCGGCCGCCCGATGCGGTCCAACGGTCAAGGACGACTGGAAGGAGCGAGGAGCGTGAATGCCTACGCGCCCATCCTCGTGCTCGGCGCCCTCGGGGCAGGGTTTGCGATCTTCTCCGTGGTCATGGCCACGCTTATCGGCCCCAAGCGCTACAACCGGGCAAAGCTCGAAGCGTACGAGTGCGGCATCGAACCCACTCCGACTCCCGCCGGTGGCGGTCGCTTCCCCATCAAGTACTACCTGACGGCGATGCTCTTCATCGTCTTCGACATCGAGATCGTCTTCCTCTATCCCTGGGCCGTCACCTTCGACGCCCTGGGGATGTTCGGGCTCGTGGAGATGTTGCTCTTCGTGCTCACCGTCTTCGTCGCCTACGCGTACGTGTGGCGGCGCGGCGGCCTGGAATGGGACTGAGGGGCTGAGGGGTACATGGGACTCGAAGAGAAACTGCCAAGTGGCTTCGTACTGACCACTGTCGAGCAGGCCGCCGGATGGGTACGGAAGTCCTCGGTCTTCCCCGCCACCTTCGGTCTCGCCTGTTGCGCCATCGAGATGATGACGACCGGAGCCGGGCGGTACGACCTCGCCCGCTTCGGGATGGAGGTCTTCCGGGGGTCGCCGCGTCAGGCGGACCTGATGATCGTCGCCGGGCGGGTCAGTCAGAAGATGGCGCCCGTGCTGCGGCAGGTCTACGACCAGATGCCGAATCCCAAGTGGGTAATTTCCATGGGGGTTTGCGCTTCATCGGGCGGTATGTTCAACAATTACGCCATTGTTCAGGGTGTTGACCACATCGTCCCCGTCGATATCTATTTGCCGGGGTGCCCGCCGCGTCCCGAGATGCTGATGGACGCCATCCTCAAGCTCCACCAGAAGATCCAGGGCTCCAAGCTCGGGGTCAACGCGGAGGAAGCCGCCCGCGAGGCGGAGGAGGCGGCCCTCAAGGCGCTCCCCCTGATCGAGATGAAGGGGCTCCTCCGGTGAGCGACAACCCCAGCGGCGGCAACGGCGCCGCCGCCGAAGGCCAAAACGGCGCGAACGGCCAAAACGGCGCGAACGGCCAAAACGGCGCGAACGGCCAAAACGGCGCGAACGGCCAGAACGCGAACGGCCAGAACGGCACCCACGGCCAGAACGCCGATGCGGCCAACGGCGCCAACGGCAGCGCCCTTCCCGCCCCCCGGGGCGACGGCGGCGAGGTCATCCGCGTACGGAAGGGGATGTTCGGCGCCAACAACGGCGGCGACACCTCCGGTTACGGCGGACTCGTCCGGACGGTACGGCTGCCGCACGCGAGCGCCCGCCCGTACGGCGGCTGGTTCGACGAGGTGGCCGACGAGCTCGAAGGCGCCCTGGACGAGCAGGGGCTCGTACCCGAGAACGCCATCGAGCGGACCGTGGTCGACCGTGGCGAGCTGACCTTCCACATCGCGCGCGAGCACCTGGTGACCGTGGCCCGCACCCTGCGCGACGACCCGGCGCTCCGCTTCGAGCTCTGCACCGGCGTCAGCGGGGTCCACTTCCTCGGCGACCAGGGCCGCGAGCTGCACGCCGTGTACCACCTGCGGTCCCTCACCCACGGCCGGCTGATCCGGCTGGAGGTGTCCGCGCCCGACAGCGACCCGCACGTCCCGTCGCTGGTCGCGGTCTACCCGACCAACGACTGGCACGAGCGCGAGGCGTACGACTTCTTCGGGCTCGTCTTCGACGGGCACCCCGCGCTCACCCGGATCATGATGCCGGACGACTGGCAGGGCTTCCCGCAGCGCAAGGACTATCCGCTCGGCGGCATCGCCGTCGAGTACAAGGGCGCCCAGATCCCGGCTCCGGACCAGCGGAGGTCGTACTCCTGATGACCACTTCCCACGCAACGCCCCGCGACACGACCGAGGGGACTGTATATACAGTCACCGGCGGCGACTGGGACGAGGTCGTCGAGGCGGCCGTGAAGTCCGACGACGAACGCATCATCGTCAACATGGGGCCGCAGCACCCGTCCACGCACGGAGTGCTGCGGCTGATCCTGGAGATCGACGGCGAGACCGTCACCGAGGCCCGCTGCGGCATCGGCTACCTCCACACCGGCATCGAGAAGAACCTCGAATTCCGGAACTGGACCCAGGGCACCACGTTCGTCACGCGCATGGACTACCTGACGCCGTTCTTCAACGAGACGGCGTACTGCCTCGGCGTCGAGAAGCTCCTCGGCATCGAGGACCAGATCCCCGACCGCGCCAGCGTGCTCCGTGTGCTGCTGATGGAACTGAACCGGATCTCCTCGCACCTGGTGTGCATCGCCACCGGCGGCATGGAGCTCGGCTCGACCACCATCATGATCTACGGGTTCCGCGACCGTGAACTGATCCTGGACCTCTTCGAGCTGATCACCGGGCTCCGGATGAACCACGCGTTCGTCCGCCCCGGCGGACTCGCCCAGGACCTGCCCCCCGGCGCGATCGACCAGATCCGCTCCTTCATCACCACCATGAAGCGGAACCTGCCGGAGTACGACAAGCTCGCCACCGGCAACCCGATCTTCAAGGCGCGCATGGAGGACGTCGGCTACCTCGACCTCACCGGCTGCGTCGCGCTCGGCGCCACCGGCCCGGTCCTGCGCTCCGCCGGACTCCCGCACGACCTGCGCAAGACCGACCCGTACTGCGGCTACGAGAACTACGAGTTCGACGTGCCGACCGCCGACACCTGCGACTCCTACGGCCGCTTCCTCATCCGCCTGGAAGAGATGCGCCAGTCGCTGCGGATCGTCGAGCAGTGCCTGGACCGGCTGGCACCCGGCCCGGTCATGGTCGCCGACAAGAAGATCGCCTGGCCCGCGCAGCTCGCGCTCGGACCGGACGGACTCGGCAACTCGCTCGAACACATCAAGAAGATCATGGGCACCTCCATGGAGGCCCTGATCCACCACTTCAAGCTGGTGACCGAGGGGTTCCGGGTCCCCGCCGGGCAGGCGTACATCGCGGTCGAGTCGCCCAAGGGCGAACTCGGCGTGCACGTCGTCTCCGACGGCGGCACCCGCCCCTACCGGGTCCACTTCCGCGACCCGTCCTTCACCAACCTCCAGGCCATGGCGGCGATGTGCGAGGGCGGCCAGGTGGCCGACGTCATCGTCGCCGTCGCGTCCATCGACCCCGTGATGGGAGGCGTCGACCGGTGACCGCAGCGAATCAAGAGGTCAGTCTGGGGATGCCGCAGCTCCCCGCCCCCGCCTACCCCGACGACGTACGGGCCCGGCTCGAAGCGGACGCGCGGGAGGTGATCGCCCGCTACCCCGACAGCCGCTCCGCGCTGCTGCCGCTGCTCCACCTCGTCCAGTCCGAGGAGGGGTACGTCTCCCGTACGGGCATGGCCCTCTGCGCCGAACTCCTCGGGCTCACCACGGCGGAGGTCACGGCGGTCGCGACCTTCTACACGATGTACCGGCGCAAGCCGAGCGGCGACTACCAGGTCGGCGTCTGCACCAACACCCTCTGCGCGGTCATGGGCGGCGACGCCATCTTCGACCGGCTCAAGACGCACCTGGGCGTCGGCAACGACGAGACCACCGAGGACGGCAAGGTCACCCTCGAACACATCGAGTGCAACGCGGCCTGCGACTTCGCACCCGTCGTGATGGTGAACTGGGAGTTCTTCGACAACCAGACCCCCGAGAGCGCGACGAAGCTCGTCGACGACCTCATCGCTGGGCGGACCGTCGAACCCACCCGGGGCGCCCCGATCTGCTCGTACAAGGAAACGGCCCGCATCCTCGCCGGGTTCCCCGACGAACGCCCCGGCGCGGTCGCCGCGAGCGGCGGCGCCGGACCCGCCTCCCTGGCCGGGCTCCGCCTCGCCAAGGGCGAGACCGCCCCCGGGCGCCGGGTCGTCTCCCAGCGCAAGGACGTACCCGCGGGCCAGACGCACGATCCCTCGCCGACCGAGCACCTCAGCTCGCACGACGCACCGCAGCAGACCGCGGCCTCCGACCCGGACAACCCGGCCGGACCCGCAGCCGAGGAGGGGGAGTGATGACCTTGGCAGCCGAGATCGACAGGAACGGGACCAGTCCCGAGAAGCTCCTCGCCCCGGTCCTCTCCGCCCACTGGGACGAAGCGGAACCCTGGACGCTGGAGAGCTACCGCCGACACGACGGGTACGAGGGCCTGCGCAAGGCCCTCGCCATGTCGCCGGACGACCTCATCGCGTACGTCAAGGACTCCGGTCTGCGCGGACGCGGCGGCGCCGGCTTCCCCACCGGGATGAAGTGGCAGTTCATCCCGCAGGGCGACGGCAAGCCGCACTACCTCGTCGTCAACGCCGACGAGTCGGAGCCCGGCACCTGCAAGGACATCCCGCTCCTCTTCGCCAACCCGCACAGCCTCATCGAGGGCATCGTGATCGCCTGCTACGCGATCCGCTCCTCGCACGCCTTCATCTACCTGCGCGGCGAGGTCGTCCCCGTCCTGCGGCGGCTGCACGAAGCCGTGCGCGAGGCGTACGCGGCCGGATACCTCGGCAAGGACGCGCTCGGGCCCGGGCTCGACCTCGAACTGACCGTGCACGCGGGCGCCGGGGCGTACATCTGCGGCGAGGAGACCGCGCTGCTCGACTCCCTCGAAGGACGGCGCGGCCAGCCCCGGCTGCGGCCCCCCTTCCCCGCGGTCGCCGGTCTGTACGCCTGCCCCACCGTGGTGAACAACGTGGAGTCCATCGCCTCGGTTCCCGCGATCCTCCAGCGCGGCAAGGACTGGTTCAAGTCGATGGGCAGCGAGAAGTCCCCGGGCTTCACGCTCTACTCGCTCAGCGGCCACGTCACCGGCCCCGGCCAGTACGAGGCCCCGCTCGGCATCACGCTCCGCCAGCTGCTCGACATGAGCGGCGGCATCCGCGCCGGGCACCGCCTCAAGTTCTGGACCCCGGGCGGCTCGTCCACCCCGATGTTCACCGACGAACACCTCGACGTCCCCCTCGACTACGAGGGCGTCGGCGCCGCCGGCTCCATGCTCGGCACCAAGGCGCTCCAGTGCTTCGACGAGACGACCTGCGTGGTGCGGGCCGTCACCCGGTGGACCGAGTTCTACGCCCACGAGTCCTGCGGCAAGTGCACGCCGTGTCGCGAAGGCACCTACTGGCTCGTCCAGTTGCTCCGCGACATCGAAGCGGGCAAGGGCCGCCCCGGCGACCTCGACAAGCTGGGCGACATCGCCGACAACATCAACGGCAAGTCCTTCTGCGCGCTGGGCGACGGAGCCGCCTCGCCGATCTTCTCGTCGCTGAAGTACTTCCGCGACGAGTACGAGCAGCACATCACCGGCAAGGGCTGCCCCTTCGACCCCGCGAAGTCGACCCTCTGGGCCGACGACGCCGACGACCAGGACGACCGAGACGCTCACCGGGGGGTGAACGCATGACAGTCACCACGAGTGCGCCCTCCGGGGGCGGACAGGCGGCCGTACCGCCGGAAGACCTCGTCACGCTGACCATCGACGGCATCGAGACCAGAGTCCCCAAGGGGACCCTCGTCATCCGCGCCGCCGAGGAACTCGGCATCGAGATCCCCCGGTTCTGCGACCACCCGCTCCTCGACCCGGCCGGAGCCTGCCGCCAGTGCATCGTCGAGGTGGAGGGCCAGCGCAAGCCGATGGCCTCCTGCACCATCACCTGCACCGACGGCATGGTCGTCAAGTCGCAGCTCACCTCGCCCGTCGCCGAGAAGGCCCAGAAGGGTGTGATGGAGCTGCTGCTCATCAACCACCCGCTGGACTGCCCGGTCTGCGACAAGGGCGGCGAGTGTCCGCTCCAGAACCAGGCGATGTCGCACGGCGACGCCGAATCCCGGTTCGAGGGACGGAAGCGGACGTACGAGAAGCCCGTCCCGATCTCCACCCAGGTGCTGCTGGACCGTGAACGCTGCGTGCTCTGCGCACGGTGCACCCGGTTCTCCAACCAGGTGGCGGGCGACCCGATGATCGAGCTGATCGAGCGCGGCGCGCTCCAGCAGGTCGGCATCGGCGAGGGCGACCCCTTCGAGTCGTACTTCTCCGGCAACACCATCCAGATCTGCCCGGTCGGGGCGCTCACCTCGGCGGCGTACCGCTTCCGCTCGCGCCCCTTCGACCTGGTCTCCTCGCCCTCGGTCTGCGAGCACTGCGCGGGCGGCTGCGCCACCCGCACCGACCACCGGCGCGGCAAGGTCATGCGCCGCCTCGCGGCCAACGACCCCGAGGTCAACGAAGAGTGGCTGTGCGACAAGGGACGCTTCGGCTTCCGCTACGCCCAGCAGCGCGACCGGCTCACCACCCCGCTGGTCCGCAATGCCGACGGCGTCCTCGAACCGGCGTCCTGGCCGGAGGCGCTCGCCGCCGCCGCGGCGGGACTCGCCGCCGCACGCGGCCGGGCCGGGGTACTCACCGGCGGCCGGCTCACCGTCGAGGACGCCTACGCGTACAGCAAGTTCGCGCGGGTCGCCCTGGACACCAACGACATCGACTTCCGGGCCCGGGTCCACAGCGGCGAGGAGGCCGACTTCCTGGCCGCCCGCGTCGCAGGACGCGGCCACGACCTGGACGGCGAGGGAGTCACCTACACCTCGCTGGAGAAGGCGTCCGCGGTCCTGCTCGCCGGATTCGAGTCCGAGGAGGAGGCGCCCGGCGTCTTCCTCCGGCTCCGCAAGGCCCACCGCAAGCACGGCCAGCGGACCTGGGCCCTCGCCTCGCACGCCACCCGCGGGCTGGAGAAGACGGGCGGCACCCTGCTGCCGGCCGCCCCCGGCACCGAGACCGAGTGGCTGGACGCGCTCGCCGGAGGCGTCGGACTCGACGAGGCCGGAGCGGCCGCCGCCGAAGCGCTGCGCGGCGAGAACTCCGTCATCGTGGTCGGCGAACGGCTCGCCGGGGTCCCCGGCGCGCTGACCGCCGTCCTGCGCACCGCCACCGCCACCGGCGCCGACCTGGTGTGGATTCCGCGCCGGGCCGGGGAGCGCGGGGCGCTGGAGGCCGGGGCCCTGCCGACCCTGCTGCCCGGTGGCCGCCCGGCCACCGACCCGCACGCCCGCCGGGAGGTCGCCGCCCTCTGGGGCCTCGCCGACCTGCCGGCCCGCCACGGCCGCGACACGAGTCAGATCCTCGGCGCCGCCGCCACCGGCGAACTCGGCGCCCTGCTCGTCGCGGGCGTCGAACCCCGCGACCTGCCGGACCCGGCGGCCGCCCTGACCGCGCTGGACGAGGTCGGCTTCCTCGTCTCGCTGGAGCTGCGGCCCAGCGAGGTCACCGACCGCGCCGACGTGGTGCTGCCGGTGGCCGCCGTCGCCGAGAAGTCCGGCACCTTCCTCAACTGGGAAGGCCGCGCCAGGATGTTCGAGGCGGCGCTCAAGCCCGAGCAGATGACCCGTACCCTCGCGCCGACCGACGGCCGGGTGCTGCACATGCTGGCCGACGCCCTCGACGTCCACCTCGGACTGCCCGACCTGGCCGCCGCCCGCCGCGAGCTCGACCGGCTCGGCGGCTGGACCGGCGGCCACGCGAGCGTCCCGAGGGAGATCGGGCGCCCGCTGCCCCGGCCCGGCGACGGCGAGGCGATCCTCGCCGGCCACCGCATGCTGCTCGACCTCGGCAAGCTCCAGGAAGGCGACGAGGCCCTCGCCGGTACGCGGCACGCCGCCGTCGCCCGGCTCTCGGCGCACACCGCGGCCGAGACCGGGGTGAAGGACGGGGACCTGCTCGCCGTCTCCGGCCCGGCCGGCAGCGTCGAACTCCCGCTGCGGATCACCGAGATGCCGGACCGGGTGGTCTGGGTACCGCTCAACTCCACCGGACGCGGCGTCCCGGCGCAGACCGGCGCCCGCCCCGGCGGCCTGGTCCGCATCGGCGCCGCCACCACCGCAGCCCCCGCAGACTCACCGGAGGTGCGAGCGTGAACAGCCTCGCTCACCTGGCCACGGCACCCGGCGGCAGTCCGCTGGCCGCCGAGGACCTCTCGATGTTCGGCACCGACCCCTGGTGGCTGGTGGTCGTCAAGGCGGTCTTCTGCTTCGCGTTCCTCATGGTGACCGTGCTCTTCGCGATCGTCTGGGAGCGAAAAGTCGTCGCCTGGATGCAGCTGCGCATCGGCCCCAACCGGAACGGCCCCTGGGGCCTGCTCCAGTCGCTCGCCGACGGCGTCAAGCTGATGCTGAAGGAAGACCTGATCGTCAAGCGCGCCGACCGGGTCGTCTACGTCCTCGCGCCGGTCGTCGCGGCCATCCCGGCGTTCATGGCGATCGCCGTGATCCCGTTCGGCCCGTCCGGCAACGAGGTGTCGATCTTCGGCCACCGCACGACGATGCAGCTCACCGACCTGCCGATCGCGATGCTCTACATCCTCGCGGTCGCCTCGGTCGGCATCTACGGCATCGTCCTCGCCGGCTGGTCCTCCGGCTCGACCTACCCGCTCCTCGGCGGTCTCCGGTCCTGCGCCCAGATGATCAGCTACGAGATCGCGATGGGCGCCGCGTTCGCCTCGGTCTTCCTCTACTCCGGGTCGATGTCGACCTCGAAGATCGTGGAAGCCCAGCACGACCGCTGGTTCATCATCCTGCTGCCGGTCTCGTTCATCATCTACATCGTCACGATGGTCGGCGAGACCAACCGCGCCCCGTTCGACATGCCGGAGTCCGAGGGCGACCTCGTCGGCGGCTTCAACACCGAGTACTCGTCGATCAAGTTCGCGATGTTCATGCTCGCCGAGTACGTGAACATGGTGACGGTCTCCGCGGTCTCCGCGACCCTCTTCCTGGGCGGCTGGCGGGCCCCGTACCCGATCAGCACCTTCTGGGAGGGCGCGAACCACGGCTGGTGGCCGATGCTCTGGTTCGTCGTCAAGGTCCAGCTGCTCCTCTTCTTCTTCATCTGGCTGCGCGGCTCGCTGCCCCGCGTCCGCTACGACCAGCTGATGAAGCTCGGCTGGAAGGTCCTCATCCCGGTCTCCGTGGTCTGGCTGATGCTGGTCGCCACCGTGCGCGCCATGAACAACGAGGGGTACGACTTCTCGAAGATCGTGCTGTACGTGGCCGGCGCCGTGATCGCCGTACTGCTGATCTCCTTCCTGGCCGACTTCTTCCGCGACCGCAAGGGCCGCGAGGAGGAGGCGAAGGCGGGCCCGCCGCCCGGGTTCGACCCGATGGCGGGCGGGTTCCCCGTACCGCCGCTGCCCGGACAGGCCTTGCCGCCCGTTCCCCGGCGCACCCCGCGCCGCGAGCGGGAGCTCGTTGTCAGTGGTGGACCCGATACTCAGAGTGACGGAATCGCGAGTGACGGAAAGGAGGCCGACCGTGTCTGAGGCACCAGACTCCCCAGGGACTTCGAGCGACAAGTTCCAGAACCCCGTGGCCGGGTTCGGCGTGACCTTCAAGGCCATGTTCAAGAAGCGGCTCACGGAGCAGTACCCGGAGACGCCGAAGGTGACGGCACCGCGCTTCCACGGCCGTCACCAGCTCAACCGGCACCCGGACGGCCTGGAGAAGTGCGTCGGCTGCGAGCTGTGCGCCTGGGCCTGTCCGGCCGACGCCATCTACGTCGAGGGCGCGGACAACACCGACGAGGAGCGGTACTCCCCGGGCGAACGGTACGGCCGCGTCTACCAGATCAACTACGCGCGCTGCATCCTCTGCGGTCTCTGCATCGAGGCGTGCCCCACCCGGGCGCTCACGATGACCAACGAGTTCGAGCTCGCCAACACCACCCGCGCCAGCCTCATCTACACCAAGGACGAGCTGCTCGCGGGACTGGAGGAGGGCATGGTCGACAGCCCGCACGCGATCTTCCCCGGCATGGACGAACAGGACTACTACCGGGGCCTGGTGACCGAGGCCGCCCCCGGCACCGAGCGCCAGCTCGCCGTGTCCAAGGGCGAGAAGCCGGACGAGCCCGGCTCCGAGGCCACCGCCGCCGCGTCCCACGAGCACGACCACGCGCACACGGGGCACGGGCAGCGGGGGGCGGACGCATGAGCAATCTCGCGGCGGCTGCCTCCACCACCTCGACCGGCGAGGCCGTGCAGTTCTGGATCCTCGGTACGGTCGCCGTGCTCGGCGCCCTCTCCACCGTCCTGATGAAGCGGGCCGTGCACAGCGCGCTCTCGCTCGCCGGGACCATGATCGTGCTGGCGGTCTTCTACCTCGCCAACGGCGCGTACTTCCTCGGCATCGTGCAGGTCGTCGTCTACACCGGCGCGATCATGATGCTCTTCCTCTTCGTCGTGATGCTCGTCGGCGTCACCGCCGCCGACTCGCTGAAGGAGACCCTCAAGGGCCAGCGCTGGCTGGCCGCCGGATGCGGTCTCGGCTTCGGGGTGCTACTCATCGCCGGCATCGGCAACGCCTCCCTGAGCAGCTTCAACGGCCTCGGCACCGCCAACGCCGTGCACGGGGGGAACGTCGAAGGACTCGCCAACCTCATCTTCACCAAGTACGTCTTCGCGTTCGAGATCACCGGCGCCCTCCTCATCACCGCGACGGTCGGGGCGATGGTGCTCACCCACAAGGAGCGCACCGAACGCGCCCGGACCCAGCGGGAGATGTCCGAGGCCCGGGTCCGCTCGAACCACCTGCCGCCGCTGCCCGCCCCCGGTGTCTACGCCCGGCACAACGCCGTGGACATCGCAGGCCTGCTCCCCGACGGCACCCCGTCCGAGCTGACCGTGATGCGCACCCTGCGCGACCGCGGCCAGGTCCGCGACGTCTCCCAGGAGGCGCTCGCCGACCTCAAGGCACTGGAACAGCGGTCCGGTGAGCGTCTGGGACGCACCACCGCCCTCACCGCCCGGGGTGCTTCCGGGCCCTCGGGGCGCCCGACCGACCGCGCCGGGAACGGGGAGGACACCCAGTGAATCCCGTCAACTACCTCTACCTGGCAGCCCTGCTGTTCACCATCGGCGCCTGTGGGGTGCTGATCCGGCGGAACGCGATCGTGGTGTTCATGTGCGTGGAGCTGATGCTCAACGCCTGCAACCTCGCCTTCGTCACCTTCTCCCGCATGCACGGCAACCTCGACGGCCAGATCATCGCGTTCTTCACGATGGTCGTCGCCGCCGCGGAAGTCGTCGTCGGGCTGGCGATCATCGTGTCGCTGTTCCGCTCCCGCCATTCGGCCTCGGTCGACGACGCCAGCCTGATGAAGCTGTGAGGGGCTGAATCGTGGAGAACCTGATCGCGCTGCTCATCGCGGCGCCCCTGCTCGGAGCGGCCGTCCTGCTGTGCGGGGGCCGCCGGCTCGACCGGGCCGGACACTGGCTCGGCACCCTGCTCGCAGGGGTGTCGTTCGTGCTGGCCGTGGTGCTCTTCGCCGACATGCTCGGCAAGGGCGCAGAAGAACGCCTGCTGCACCAGAAGCTGTTCAGCTGGATTCCCGTGGAGGGCTTCCAGGCCGACGTCGCCTTCCAGCTCGACCAGCTGTCGATGACGTTCGTGCTGCTGATCACCAGTGTGGGCACCCTGATCCACATCTACTCGATCGGCTACATGGAGCACGACGAACGCCGTCGCCGCTTCTTCGGCTATCTCAACCTCTTCGTCGCGGCGATGCTCATCCTGGTCCTCGCCGACAACTACCTGCTGCTGTACGTCGGATGGGAGGGCGTCGGCCTCGCCTCGTACCTCCTCATCGGCTTCTGGCAGCACAAGCCCAGCGCGGCGACCGCCGCCAAGAAGGCCTTCCTGGTCAACCGGGTCGGCGACATGGGCCTCTCCATCGCGATCATGCTGATGTTCACCACCTTCGGCACCTTCGCCTTCGGGCCGGTGCTCGGGGCGACCGGCGACACCAGTGAGGGCAAGCTCACCGCGATCGGCCTGATGCTGCTGCTCGCCGCCTGCGGCAAGTCCGCGCAGGTACCGCTCCAGTCCTGGCTCGGCGACGCGATGGAGGGCCCGACCCCGGTCTCCGCCCTCATCCACGCCGCGACCATGGTCACCGCGGGCGTGTACCTCATCGTCCGCTCCGGCGCGATCTTCAACGCCGCCCCGGACGCCCAGCTCGTCGTCGCCGTCGTCGGAGCGGTCACGCTCCTGTTCGGTGCGATCGTCGGTTGCGCCAAGGACGACATCAAGAAGGCGCTGGCCGGCTCCACGATGTCGCAGATCGGCTACATGGTCCTCGCCGCGGGCCTCGGCCCCATCGGCTACGTCTTCGCGATCATGCACCTGGTGACGCACGGCTTCTTCAAGGCCGGACTCTTCCTCGGCGCCGGTTCGGTCATGCACGGCATGAACGACGAGGTCGACATGAGGAAGTTCGGCGGCCTGCGGAAGTACATGCCGGTCACCTTCATCACCTTCGGCCTCGGCTACCTCGCCATCATCGGCTTCCCCGGCCTCTCCGGTTTCTTCTCCAAGGACAAGATCATCGAGGCGGCCTTCGCCAAGGGCGGCACCGAGGGCTGGATCCTCGGCGCCGTGACCCTGCTCGGCGCCGCGATCACCGCGTTCTACATGACGCGCGTGATGCTGATGACCTTCTTCGGCGAGAAGCGCTGGCAGCCGGACGCCGAGGGCCGTGAACCGCACCCGCACGAGTCCCCGAAGTCGATGACGATCCCCATGATCGTGCTCGCCTTCGGTTCGGTCTTCGCGGGCGGCTTCTTCTCCATCGGCGACCGGTTCCTGCACTGGCTGGAGCCGGTGACCGGGCACGACCACGGGGACTCCCCGGTCGGCGCGACCACCGTCACCGGCGCCACCATGGTGGTGCTCGTCATCGGCGTCGCCATCGCCTGGGCCATGTACGGCCGCAGGCCGGTGCCCGCCCTCGCCCCGCGCGGCTCGCTGCTCACCCGGGCGGCCCGCCGCGACCTCCTCCAGGACGACTTCAACCACGTGGTCCTGGTCCGCGGCGGCGAGCACCTCACCCGCTCCCTGGTCTACGTCGACCACTCGCTGGTCGACGGCGTCGTCAACGGTACGGCCGCCTCGGTCGGCGGGCTCTCCGGCCGGCTGCGCACACTGCAGAACGGCTACGCCCGCTCCTACGCGGTCTCGATGTTCGGCGGTACGGCGGTCCTCATCGCCGCGACCCTGCTGATGAGGGCGGTCTGATCACATGTCCTTTCCCCTCCTGACAGCGACGGCGGCACTCCCCGCGATCGGCGCCATCGCCACCGCCGCCGTCCCGGCCCAGCGGCGCACCGCCGCGAAATGGCTGGCGCTGCTCGTCTCGCTGGCCACCCTGGTCCTCGCGGCGATCGTGTTCGTCCGCTTCGAGCCCGGCGGCGACCGCTACCAGCTCACCGAGTCGCACGCGTGGATCGCCGACTTCGGCGTCCGGTACGAACTCGGCGTGGACGGCATCGGGGTGGCGCTCCTCGCGCTCACCGCGCTCCTCATCCCGTTCGTGATCCTGGCCGGCTGGCACGACGCCGACCCCCTGGAGACGCACTCCTCCCGGTGGCGCCCCACCCAGGGCTTCTTCGCCCTGATCCTGATGGTGGAGGCGATGGTGATCCTCTCCTTCGAGGCCACCGACGTCTTCCTCTTCTACATCCTCTTCGAAGCCATGCTCATCCCGATGTACTTCCTCATCGGCGGCTTCGGGGACCGGGCCCACGCGGGCACCGACGAGAACGCCTCGGCCCAGCGCTCGTACGCCGCCGTGAAGTTCCTCCTCTACAACCTCGTCGGCGGCCTCATCATGCTGGCCGCCGTCATCGGTCTGTACGTGGTCGCCGGGAGCTTCTCGCTCTCCGAGATCGCCGAGGCCCGCGCGAGCGGCTCCCTGGAGATGGCGACCAGCACCGAGCGGTGGCTCTTCCTCGGGTTCTTCTTCGCCTTCGCGGTGAAGGCCCCGCTCTGGCCGCTGCACACCTGGCTGCCCAACGCCATGGGCGAGGCGACCGCGCCCGTCGCCGTGCTGATCACCGCGATCGTCGACAAGGTCGGCACCTTCGCGATGCTCCGCTTCTGCCTCCAGCTCTTCCCCGAGGCCAGCAAGTGGGCGACCCCGGTGATCCTGGTCCTCGCGCTGGTCTCCATCGTGTACGGCGCGCTCCTCGCGGTCGGCCAGCGCGACATCAAGCGGCTGATCGCCTACGCGTCGATCTCGCACTTCGGCTTCATCATCCTGGGCATCTTCGCGATGACCAGCCAGGGCCAGTCGGGCGCCACGCTCTACATGGTCAACCACGGCATCTCGACCGCTGCCCTGATGCTGGTCGCCGGATTCCTCATCACCCGGCGCGGCTCCCGCCTCATCGCCGACTACGGCGGAGTGCAGAAGGTCGCCCCGATCCTCGCGGGCACCTTCCTGATCGGCGGGCTCGCCACCCTCTCGCTGCCCGGACTCGCCCCGTTCGTCAGCGAGTTCCTGGTCCTGGTCGGGGTGTTCAGCGCCTACCCGGTGGTCGGCATCATCGCCACCACCGGCATCGTGCTCGCCGCGCTCTACGTCCTGGTGCTCTACCAACGCACCATGACCGGCCCGGTGAAGGCCACCGTCCAGGGCATGCCGGACCTGCGGGTCCGTGAACTCGCGGTCGTCGTACCGCTGATCGCGCTGCTGATCTTCCTGGGCGTCTTCCCGAAGCCGCTCACCGAGATCGTCGACCCGGCGGTGCAGCACACCATGTCCGACGTACAGAAGCAGGACCCCCAGCCCGAGGTGGAGGCCGCCAAGTGAGCGCAACAGCTGTCCACAGCATGTGGACCGTGGCGGGCGGGGTGACGACGGCCGCCCCGGACGTGAAGTTCACGGCCCCCACCATCGAGTACGCACAGCTCGCGCCCGTCCTGATCGTGCTCGGCGCGGCGGTCATCGGCGTCCTGGCGGAAGCCTTCGTGCCCCGCCGGGCCCGGTACCTCACCCAGGTCCTCCTGGCCGTCGTCGCCCTGGCCGCCGCGTTCGCCGCGGTCGTCGGGCTCGCCGCCGGCGGGTACGGCACCACCAAGGCCCACATCGCCGCGATGGGCGCCGTCGCGGTGGACGGCCCGGCGCTCTTCCTGCAGGGCACCATCCTGCTGGCCTCGATCGTCGCGGTCTTCACCTTCGCCGAGCGGCGGCTCGACCCCGCCGCGCACGGCAACCGGGTCGACTCCTTCGTCGCGCAGGCCGGGTCCGTCCCGGGCAGCGACAGCGAGAAGCAGGCGGTCAGGGCCGGGTTCACCACCACCGAGGTGTTCCCGCTCGTCCTGTTCGCCGTCGCGGGCATGCTGGTCTTCCCTGCCGCCAACGACCTGCTGACCCTGTTCGTCGCGCTCGAGGTCTTCTCCCTGCCGCTCTACCTCCTCTGCGCCCTCGCCCGCCGCAAGCGGCTGATGTCGCAGGAGGCCGCGGTGAAGTACTTCCTGCTCGGCGCGTTCTCCTCGGCGTTCCTCCTCTTCGGGATCGCCCTCCTCTACGGCTACGCGGGCTCCGTCTCGTACGCCACCATCGCGAGCGTCGTCGACGGCTCGGTCACCGAGATCGACCCCGCCCTCGCCTCCACCATGGGCAACGACGCGCTGCTCCTCATCGGCGGCGCGATGATCCTGATGGGGCTCCTCTTCAAGGTCGGCGCCGTGCCGTTCCACATGTGGACCCCGGACGTCTACCAGGGCGCACCGACCCCGGTCACCGGCTTCATGGCCGCCGCCACCAAGGTCGCCGCCTTCGGCGCGCTGCTCCGCCTGCTGTACGTCGTGCTCCCCGGGCTCACCTGGGACTGGCGGCCGGTCATGTGGGGCGTGTCCATCGTCACCATGCTCGGCGGGGCGATCGTCGCGATCACCCAGACCGACATCAAGCGGCTGCTCGCCTACTCCTCGATCGCGCACGCCGGGTTCATCCTCGCGGGTGTCATCGCGACCACCTCGGAGGGCATCTCCTCGGTCCTCTTCTACCTCGTCGCCTACTCCTTCGTGACGGTCGGCGCCTTCGCCGTCGTCACCCTGGTGCGCGACGCGGGCGGCGAGGCGACCCACCTGTCGAAGTGGGCCGGGCTCGGCCGGCGCTCCCCGCTGACCGCCGCCGTCTTCGCGGTGTTCCTGCTGGCCTTCGCCGGTATCCCGCTCACCTCGGGCTTCTCCGGCAAGTTCGCCGTCTTCAAGGCGGCGGCGGACGGCGGCGCGGGCGGACTGGTCGTGGTCGGTGTGATCTCCTCGGCGATCGCCGCGTTCTTCTACATCCGGGTCATCGTCCTGATGTTCTTCAGCGAGCCGAAGGCGGACGGCCCCACGGTCGCCGTCCCGTCCCCGCTGACGATGACCACCATCGGCATCGGCGTCGCGGTCACCCTGGTGCTCGGCCTCGCCCCGCAGTACTTCCTGGACCTGGCGAGCCAGGCGGGGATCTTCGTGCGGTAGCGCGGGCACGACGCTGTGCCACCAACGCCGGACGGGCTGGAGTCAAGCCCGTCCGGCGTTGTCGTACGAGCCGCCTATGGTGGAGGACGGTCGGACGACGAGCGCACGATGCGACGACGGCGAACAGAGCGACGAGCAGGACGGGCGGAACCATGGATGTGACCGAGGCCGTGACCGGGGCCACCGGCAGCGGGGCCCCCGGCGGCGAGGGCTTCGGCGGCGAGGCGGCCACCGGAGGCGAGAGCGAGGCGCGGCGGACCCTGCACCGGGTCTTCGGGTACGAGTCGTTCCGCGGCGAGCAGGGCGACATCATCGAGCACGTGGTCGCCGGCGGCGACGCCGTCGTCCTGATGCCCACCGGCGGCGGCAAGTCCCTCTGCTACCAGATCCCCGCCCTGGTCCGCCCCGGCACCGGCGTCGTCGTCTCCCCGCTGATCGCCCTCATGCAGGACCAGGTCGACGCCCTGCGCGCCCTCGGCGTCCGGGCCGGCTTCATCAACTCCACCCAGGACTTCGACGAGCGCCGCTCCATGGAGGCGCAGTACATCGCCGGAGAGCTGGACATCCTCTACCTCGCGCCCGAGCGGCTCCGCCTGGACTCCACGCTCTCGCTGCTCTCCCGGGGCACCGTCTCCGTCTTCGCCATCGACGAGGCGCACTGCGTCGCCCAGTGGGGCCACGACTTCCGCCCCGACTACCTCACCCTCTCCGTCCTCGGCGAGCGCTGGCCGGACGTACCGCGCATCGCCCTGACGGCGACCGCGACCGACGCCACCCACCAGGAGATCACCCGCCGCCTGGGCATGCCGGACGCCCGGCACTTCGTCGCCAGCTTCGACCGGCCCAACATCCAGTACCGCATCGTCCCCAAAACCGACCCGAAGAAGCAGCTGCTCACCTTCCTCAAGGAGGAGCACACCGGGGACGCCGGCATCGTCTACTGCCTCTCCCGCAACTCCACCGAGAAGACGGCCGAGTACCTCTGCCGCAACGGCATCGAAGCCGTGCCGTACCACGCCGGCCTGGACGCCGGGACCCGCGCCGCCCACCAGTCCCGCTTCCTGCGCGAGGAGGGGCTCGTCGTCGTCGCGACGATCGCCTTCGGCATGGGCATCGACAAGCCGGACGTCCGCTTCGTCGCCCACCTCGACCTCCCCAAGTCCGTCGAGGGGTACTACCAGGAGACCGGCCGCGCCGGACGTGACGGCGCCCCCTCCACCGCGTGGATGGCGTACGGCCTCCAGGACGTCGTCCAGCAGCGCAAGCTCATCCAGGGCGGCGACGGCGACGAAGCGCACCGCCGCCGCGCCTCCGCGCACCTGGACTCGATGCTGGCGCTCTGCGAGACCGTCCAGTGCCGCCGCGCCCAGCTCCTCACCTACTTCGGCCAGGAACCCACCGCCGCCTCCTGCGGGAACTGCGACACCTGCCTCGTCGCGCCGGAGACCTGGGACGGGACGGTCGTCTCGCAGAAGCTGCTCTCCACCGTGGTCCGGCTCAAGCGGGAGCGGAACCAGAAGTTCGGCGCCGGACAGATCATCGACATCCTGCTGGGACGGAAGACCGCGAAGGTCATCCAGTTCGACCACGACCAGCTCTCCGTCTTCGGCATCGGCGAGGAGCTGGCCGAAGCCGAATGGCGCGGTGTGGTCCGTCAGTTGCTGGCACAGGGCCTGCTCGCCGTGGAGGGGGAGTACGGCACCCTCGTGCTGACCGACACCAGCGCCACGGTCCTCGGCCGCGAGCGCGAGGTGCTGCTGCGCAAGGAGCCCAAGCGGGTCACCGAGCGGACGGCCGCCAAGGGCGAACGCCGAGCCAAGTCGGCTGCCGCCGCGGCCGATCTGCCCGCGTCCGCCGTACCCGTCTTCGAGGCGCTGCGCGCCTGGCGCGGGGCGACGGCGAAGGAGCAGGGCGTCCCGGCGTACGTCATCTTCCACGACGCGACCCTGCGCGAGATCGCCACCCTGCACCCCTCGTCCCTGGCCGAGCTGGGCGGGGTCAGCGGCCTCGGCGAGAAGAAGCTGGCGACCTACGGCGAGGGCGTGCTGGAGGTCCTGGCGGGGCTGGGAGCACCTGCGGACAAGGTCACCGCCACACCGGCGCCGGTGCGGGAGCCCGCGCGCGGGGCGGCGAACACGTCGCCGAACACGTCGCCGAACACGTCGGCGAACGCGTCGACGGACAAGGGCGACCCGTTCGCCGACGCCGAATTCGGCTGGGACGACGAGGAGCCCCCGGAGTACGAGTGAGTTCCGGCCGGCCGAGAGGCGGTGGAGCCGGATCTACTCCGGTTCCGCCGCCCGGCGCGGCGCGGTGATCGCGTCGAGATCGAGGTCGATCGGGAACGGCACGGACACCTTCAGCCGGTCGTGGAAGATCGCTGTCGACGTGTAGGCACCGGTGGCCGGCTCCCGCTCGAAGACGTACACCACGGCCCGCCCGTCCTGGTTCTCCACCCGCCAGAAGTGCGGGATGCGGGCCCGGGCGTACTTCACCGGCTTCGTCTCCCGGTCCCGGGAAAGGGACTCGGCCGAGACGATCTCGATCGCCGGCCGAACCGCGTCGGCGGGAACCCGGGTCTGGTCCAGCGCTGCCAGCGCCGCGGCGTCCACGACGAGCACATCGGGCTCGGGCCGGTTGTGGCGGTCGATGTCGATGGTGAAACGGCTCAGGGCTTCCAGTTCTTTCGGTGCCCGTACCTGGAGCTGTCGGCCGAGGAAGCTGATCGCCAGGCTGTGAAAAAGAGTCTGCGGACACGCGAAGACGAGGCTCCCGTCGATCAGCTCCGTGTGCGGAGGCAGATTCGGGAGGGTGTCCAGGTCATCAGCGGTCCAGCCGCCCTCGGGCGGGACCGCCCACCGAGGTTCCGGTACCTCGGGTCCGACGTTCATCGGTGCTCCCATGGCCGGAGTCTCACCGACGCGACCGCCGTATCGGGACGGAACGGGGCAAGAGTCCTGCGAACAGGTGAACGGATCCGTCGGCGTTGACCAGGAAGGCGGGCAGGAAGGCGGGCAGGAAGGCGGGCAGGAAGGCGGGCAGGAACGCCGGCCCCGCCCCCCTCACCCCGCCCCCCTCACCCCGCCCCCCTCACCCCGCCCCCCTCACCCCGCCGACCGGACCGTCCCCGTCACCTCGCCGAGCCCCACCCGGGTCCCGTGCGGACCCGGCGCCCACGCGGTGAGGGTCACCGTGTCGCCGTCCTCCAGGAAGGTCCGGGTGCCGCCGGGGACGTCGAGCGGGTCGCGGCCGTTCCAGGTCAGCTCCAGGAGCGAGCCGCGCTGGTGCGGCTCGGGCCCGCTCACCGTGCCGGAGCCGTAGAGGTCACCGGTACGCAGCGAGGCACCGTTCACCGTCATCTGTGCCAGCTGCTGGGCGGCCGTCCAGTACATGGTGGAGAAGGGCGGCTCGGCCACCAGCTTGCCGTTGATCTCCACGGAGATCCGCAGGTCGATGCCGCCCGGCTCCTCCTCTTCCGCGTCGTCGAGGTACGGCAGCAGGTCGGCGTCCCGGGCGGGCGGGGGCGTGCGGGCCGCGTCCAGCGCCTCCAGCGGGGTCACCCACGCGGAGACCGAGGTGGCGAAGGACTTGCCGAGGAACGGGCCGAGCGGGACGTACTCCCACGCCTGGATGTCCCGCGCCGACCAGTCGTTGAGCAGCTGGACCCCGAAGACGTGCTCGCGGAAGTCGGCCAGCGGCACCGCCGTGCCCCGCGTGGACGGCACGCCCACCACGAAGCCGACCTCGGCCTCGATGTCCAGCTTCACCGAGGGGCCGAAGACCGGCGCCGGGTCGGTGGGCGCCTTGCGCTGCCCCGAGGGGCGCACCACGTCCGTTCCCGAGACGACGACCGTGCCGGCCCTGCCGTGGTAACCGATCGGCAGATGCTTCCAGTTGGGCGTCAGCGCGGCACCGTCCGGGCGGAAGATCCGGCCGACGTTGGTGGCGTGGTGCTCACTGGCGTAGAAGTCGACGTAGTCGGCGACCTCGTACGGCAGATGGAGCGTCACCGCGTCGAGCGGGTGGAGCAGCGGCTCCAGTTCGGCGCGGTGCGAGGGAACGGTGAGCCAGCCGGTGAGCGCCCGCCGTACGTCCCGCCACGCGGTGCGCCCGGCCGCGAGCAGCGGCATCAGGCCGGGCTGCGCCAGCAGTCCGGCGTACGGGGAGCCCAGGGCGTGGGCCGCCGCCCCGGCGTCCAGTACGTGCGAGCCGATCCGGACGCCGACCCGCCGTCCGGCGGCGGGGTCGCCGGGGACGGAGAACACGCCGTACGGGAGGTTGTGCGGGCCGAAGGGGTCGCCCTCGTCGGTGTCGAGAGGGCTGCTCTGTCCGGGCATGGGGTGCTGCCTTCCAGTCGCTGTGCGGGACACGTTACGTCGGTGCGTACGGACCGTGTCCGCACGCGGACCTCGTACCCGAAGAAGCCTGTCCGGAAAGCGACCTGTGTGTGACGAGCCGTCAGCCCGCTGTTCGTGGAACGCGCTTCTCCCAGGTGCGGTGGAAGACGATCTCGTCGCCGTCCCGGCAGACCACCTCGTCCCAGGTGACGAAGTGCGTCGCGTCCGCGCCGGTCTCCGAGCGGGTCGTGACCTCCGTCCGCCAGGCCGCCTCCGGACGGTGCAGCCGGACCGTCCGGTCCGACCGGGCCCGCGCCGACAGCGGATCGTCCTGCTGGATCGTGAAGGTGTCGAGGGCGTCCTCGGTGATCTCCAGCCCGTCCGGTCGGAAGCGGGTGCCGCCGGGGCGGGGGTCGGCTTCCAGCCGCCATTCGCCCCGGGCGAGGTCCCGGACGATCCGCCGTTCCGGCGGATCCCCGTCCAGGGTGGCGGGGACGGCCTCACCGAGCGGCTCGGCCTGCTCGGGCTCTCCGAAGACGGGCTCTCCGAAGACGGGGGCGGGGTCCTCGGTGGGTCTGCGGACCGGGAGTTCCACCAGGCTGCCGTCCGCGTCGAGGGTGAACCCCGCCGAGTCGGCCTGCGGCCAGACCCACGGCCAGTACGAGGAGGAGACGGCCAGCCGGATGCGGTGGCCGGGCGCGAAGGCGTGCCCGATGCCGCCGAGTTCGAAGGTGACGTCCTCGGTCGTGCCGGGCGGCCAGTCCTCGGCACGGTCGCGGCCGTGGCGCCCGGCCAGATTGAGGGCGCCCCGGGTGACGAGGGTGGAGGAGCCGTCCGGTGCCACGTCGCAGAGGCGGGCGACGACCTGGCCGCGCGGTACCGCCAGGGTCAGCCGCAGCCGTACCCGGGGACGGCCCAGGATCTCGACCGGCGCCCCCTCCACGGGGAACTCGAAGGCGACCGACTTGGCGTCCTCGTCGCGCTGGTCGGGCGGCAGGTCGGCGTCGTTCCCGCACGGCGAGATCCGGCCCGCGTCCAGCCCGGTCTGCTGCGGCGAGCGGACGATCCGCTCACCGCCCCGCAGGGCGTACGTCACCGCGGTGATGTTCGCCGAGGGCCAGGAGGCGTCCCCGGCCCAGCGCCCCGGCAGCGTCTCGTACCGGGTGGCGGGCGGGTGGGAGCCGCTGATCCAGGACCGCAGCAGCGGCTCGCTCATCACCCCCGTCTCTTTCTCCTTCAGGTGCTGGTCCCACCAGCGCAGCGTCTCCTGGAGGAAGCCGATGGACGGACCGGGCGGCCGGCCCCGGTCCGGGTACTGGTGCGGCCAGGGCCCGATCAGCCCGCGGACCCGGGACGGGTCAAGGTGTTCCACGAGCCGCAGCACGGTGTCCCGGTACGGGTCGTGCCAGCCGCCCACCGCGAGGACGGCCGCCCGGATCGCGCCGTACTCCTCGCGGACACTGCCGTGCGACCAGTAGGCGTCCCGGGTCTGATGGGCCAGCCAGGTGTGGACGAGCGGGTCGAGCGACTCCAGCCGGTCCAGCCACATCGCTTTCCAGCCATCTCCGACGATCTCCGGATCCGGCGGTTCGGCCGCCGCGGCCAGCAGCCCGGCGGCCCGGGCGTGCAGGTCCGAGGAGACCGAGCCGCCCCAGTACGGACCGCCGTTGTCGTACCCGTCGTCCGTGGAGCACACCGCGACGACCGCCCGCAGCGCGTCCGGGGCCGCCGCCGCGAGCCGGAGCGAGACGGCACCGCCCCAGGAGATGCCGAACATCCCGACCCGGCCCGAGCACCACTCCCGCTGCGCCAGCCAGTGGATGACCGCCACCCCGTCGGCCACCCCGGCGTCGCCGTACGCGTCGCCCGGCAGACCCCCGCTGTTGCCGTGGCCCCGCACGTCCACCCGTACCGAGGCGTAGCCGTGCCCCGCGTACCAGGGGTGCCGCTGCCGGTCGCGGGGTCCGGTGCCGTCGCCGAGCCGGTGGGGGAGGTACTCCAGCAGCGCGGGGACCGGCTCCTCGGTGACGGGCCGCCACACACGCGCGTACAGGGAGGTGCCGTCGGCGAGCGGGACGCGGACGTCCTCGCGGACGGTCTCGTACGGGAACTCGGTCCGGATGTGCATGGCGTACCTCGGTGGACGGGGCCGGAGGCCCGGGCGACCGGCGGTCTTTGTACGGTGCGACAAAACGGCAACTCGTGATCGTATGAGCCGATCCCGAACATACCGGCGGTGGCGGGAAGCCGCCCACGGTGATCCAAAGGGGACCGGATACGCTGGCATGAGTGAAGACAGCCGACAGATCGACATTCGTGTGATCGTCAGCAGACAGGAGACCCTCTCGTGACCGTCGTCGGGCCGTTCGGGCTGCGCGTGCGGGACCAGGCTCTTGAGGCCGAGGTCCAGACCGGCCTGGCCGCTGTCGAGGCCGGGCTTCTCGAGGCCACCAAGAGCGACGTCCCCTTCATCACGGAGGCCGCGCAGCACCTGGTCCGGGCCGGAGGCAAACGGTTCCGGCCCCTGCTGGTGATGCTGGCGTCCCAGTTCGGCGACTCCGACGCCCCCGGTGTCGTGCCCTCCGCCGTCGTGGTCGAACTGACCCACCTCGCGACGCTGTACCACGACGACGTGATGGACGAGGCCGAGGTCCGCCGGGGCGTGGACAGCGCCAACTCCCGCTGGGGCAACTCCGTCGCCCTGCTCACCGGCGACTTCCTCTTCGCCCGCGCCTCGCACATCCTCTCCGACCTCGGTCCGGAGGCCGTCCGCATCCAGGCCGAAGCCTTCGAGCGGCTGGTCACCGGACAGATCCTGGAGACGGTCGGCCCGCGGGAGGGCCGCGACCCGGTCGACCACTACATGGACGTCCTCAGCGGCAAGACCGGCTCCCTGATGGCCGTCTCCGGACGGTTCGGCGCCCTCATGTCCGGCGCCGACGAACGGACCGTCGACGTCCTCACCCAGTACGGCGAACGGCTCGGCGTCGCCTTCCAGCTCGCCGACGACGTCCTCGACATCGCCTCCGACTCCCACGAGTCCGGCAAGACCCCCGGCACCGACCTGCGCGAGGGCATCGCCACCCTGCCCGTCCTGCTGCTCCGCGCCCAGGCCGCCGCGGACGGCAAGCCGGACGACCTGGAGCTGGTGGAGCTGCTCGACGGCGACCTCGCCGACGACGCCCGCCTCGCCGAGGCGCTGCGCCGGCTGCGCGTCCACCCGGCGCTGGAGCAGGCCCGCCGCGACACCATCCGGTACGCCGAGGAGGCCAGGGCGGCCCTCAACCCGCTGCCCGACTGCTACGCCAAGTCGGCGCTCGCCGAACTGTGCGACCTCGTGGTGCACCGGGCGGGCTGACGGCCCGTCCGGCGCGCCCCGCCCCCGGACCTGGCGGTCTCCGGCCGACCCGTAGGGGTTGGCGTACCTCCGGTGGAGTGACGTCATACCCGAGCCGTACGCGGAGTTGATTCCGCGGGCTGACGCGTGAGTTCCCCCGATGAGGTCAGATGGAGAACAACCACTCCTCCTGACTCCATCGGGTGAGAAAGCGCGGCAGGGAGTGGACGAACGCGACCGCAATGACGGAAGCCGCCGACCACGGAGGTAGGGCACACACATGGCACCCATCGACAGCGCGGACACCCTCGGCGAGGCCGTCGGCGACCCCGACGGCCACCCCGGCGCCGGGACCACGCGCGCCGACCGGATCCGCCGCAAGGCATCACGCACCGTCGTCCCCGTCGCGGTGGCGGGAATCGCCGCCGCCACCATCGGACTCGTCCCCGCCCTCGCCGACAGCGGCGACCCGGACCTGCCGAAGATCACCGCGCAGCAACTCGTCGAGAAGATCGCCGCCTCGGACACCCAGCGGCTCTCCGGCACGGTGAAGATCACCACCGACCTCGGCATCCCCTCGCTCGGTGGCCTCGCCGGCTCCCTCGCCCAGGGCACGGGAGCCTCCGGGAGCAGCGCCGCACCGGAGGACCGGCTGACCGAACTGGCCTCGGGCACCCACACCCTGAAGGTCGCTGCCGACGGCCCCGACAAGCAGCGGCTGACGATCCTCGGCAACTCCTCCGAGTACAGCCTCATCCACGACGCGGACCAGGTCTGGGCCTACGACAGCGGGTCCGACGAGGTCTTCCACGCGAAGACCGGCACCTTGGGCCATGAGCACACCGGCGGTGAGGACACCGGTCGCGGGGACGCCGCGGAGGGCACGCCCCGGCAGTTCGCCGAGGAGGCGCTGAAGGCGGTCGGCGACACCACGTCGGTCACCGTCGACGGCACCGTGCGGGTGGCCGGGCGCGACGCGTACCAGCTGCTCGTCGAGCCGAAGCAGTCCGGCTCCACCGTCGGTTCCGTACGGATCGCGGTGGACGCGGACAACGGCGTGCCGCTGCGGTTCACCCTGAGCCCCAGCTCCGGCGGGAAGGCCGCCGTCAACGTCGGCTTCACCCAGGTGGACTTCGGCAAGCCCGCCGCCTCGACCTTCGACTTCACCCCGCCCAAGGGCGCCAAGGTGACCGAGGCCGAGGACGCCGCGGGCCAGGAGGCGGCCGGCAAGGACGGCGGACCGCTCGCGGACCTGCTGCCCGGCGGGCTCGGCGATCTGGGCGGCCTCGGTGAACCGGACGGCACCGACGGCACCGACGCCGGAGGGAGCGCCGGGAACACGAAGACGCTGGGGGAGGGCTGGACCACGATCCTGCGGGCCGAGGTGCCCGGCGGTGAGGGACTGACGTCGGCGAAGGAGAGCTCTTCGCTGCTGGACGCCTTCGGCGACAAGGCCACGGGGAAGTTCGGCTCCGGCACGGTCTTCAGCACGCGCCTGGTGAACGCACTCATCACCGATCAGGGCAAGGTCTACGTCGGCGCGGTGACCCGGGACGCCCTCGTGCGGGCGGCGAACGCCGACAGTTAGGACACGCTCCAGACGGTGTCAGGAGCCGGTCGGCCGGGTGTCCCGACGGGGCCGGGCCGATCGGCTCCGGGCCGTCCGTACCGTCGGCCGGCCGAGCCGTCCCCCGATCGGCTCGTCGCGGCACGAACGGCACGAACGGTGCGAACAGCGGAGTCGACACGGTACGTTCCGTTTCCGCCTCGCTCATGTTCGACTTTTGGCGACGACCTGTCAACAAGGAGTGGCCAGGAGCGTCCTATGCTCACGGAATGAGCGGATTGCCGAGTTCTGTGCGACGCAGCGAACGGTCCCGACGCGCGATCCTGGCGGCGGCGCTGGAGCTCTGCACCGAGAGGGGCTACGGGCGGGTGACGGTGGAGGCCATCGCCGCCCGGGCCGGTGTCAGCAAGAAGACGATCTACCGGTGGTGGCCGGCGAAGAGCGGCATCCTCATGGAGATCTTCACCGACGTCCTGTCCGACGCGGCCCCGTTCGCCGACACCGGTGACATCGAGGCCGATCTGCGACGACACATCGGACTGGCGGTACGGCTTCTCGGCACACCCCCGTACGGACCGGCGTACGCGGGCATACTCTCCGAGCTCCACCACGACGCGGACCTCGCGCGGGACCTCGCCGAGCGGGTCGTCGACCCGCGGGTCGATCTGGCGGTCGCCCTGCTCGCCCGGGCCCAGGAGCGCGGCCAGATCCCGGCGGACGCCGATCCGCGGCTGATGGTGGAGCTGCTCTACGGCCCGGTCTACTACCGCCACGTCCTGCGCAAGCCGCCCCAGGACGAGGCGACGATCGCCGCGCTGGTCGCCGTGGTGCTGCGGGGTCCGGGCGCGGTGGCAGGCGTCGAGGCGGGCGAGGGGGCGGGCGTCGAGGTGGGCGCGGGCCTCGCCTGAGGGCGGGTTGCGCGGGGCCTCGCCCGATGCTTGGCACCCGGGCCGCCGGGGCCGTCCGGTGGGCCACCCCGACGCCGCGCACTCCGAGGGGCTTCGGTCGAAGTGGCCTCTCCGGGCGGGGCGTTCAGTCGAAGAGGCGCTCCAGTACCACCGCTATGCCGTCCTCGGTGTGCGCCAGGGTGACCTCGTCGGCGGCGGCCTTCAGCTCGGCATGGGCGTTGCCCATCGCCACCCCGTGCCCGACCAGTCCGAACATGGGCAGGTCGTTGGGCATGTCGCCGAAGGCGATGGCGTCCGCCGGGTCCAGGTCCAGGAGCTCCGCCGCCACCGCGAGTCCGGTGCCCTTGTGCACGCCGTAGGGGGCGAGTTCGACCGTGCCGGGGCCGGCCATGGTGACCGTCGCCAGATCGCCGACGGCGGCACGGCCGAGAGCGGCGAGCTCGTCGTCGGTCAGCTCCGGGTGGCGCACCATCACCTTGATGACGGGTTCCGCCCAGAGGTCGTCACGGCGCCCGACCCGCTGGGCGGGGAGTGTCGGGTGCGGCATCCGGTAGCCGGGCTCGATCAGGGTCAGACCCGCCGGGCCGTCCTGGTCGACGGCGGCGAAGACCGGGCCCGCCTCCGCCTCGATCTTGCCCAGCGCCATGTCGGCCAGCTCCCGGTCCAGGGGGACCGAGTGGAGCATCCGGGCCGAGTCGGCGTCGTACACCTGGGTGCCCTGCCCGCAGACGACCGGGCCGCGGTAGTCCAGCTCCGCGAGGAGGGCGCGTATGCCCGGCACCGCCCGGCCGGTGACGATCATGTGCCGGGCGCCGGCCGAGGCCGCGCGCCGGAGGGCGGCGTGCGTGCGGGGGCTCACGGAGTCGTCGGGCAGCAGCAGGGTGCCGTCCAGGTCCGTGGCGACGAGGGTGTGCGCGACCCGGGTGTACGCGGGCGCGGGTGACGAATGCATGGTTCCAGCGTAGGGAGATCGGCTTTTCGCCGGACGGCTCTGACCTGGGGCGACGGTCAGCTTCCCGCCGCCGCGGCGGGGTGGACGGGCAGCGGGGGCGGCGGAAAGCGGTGATCTCGGGTGAATGGCCCCGGTACGCGCCGTGGGGGAAGCGCGTACCGGGGCGGACCGGAATCCCCGCCTCCTGTGCGCGGTACCGGTCGGACGCCCGTACGAGACGCGGGCAGGGCGGCCCGAGGGGCGCGCGTGCGGGAGGGGTCCGTGCGGGAGGGGATACCGCACGCGCGCCGCGGGGGAAGCGGTGCGTCGGTGGGGCCGGGGCCGAGGGGGATTTCGGCGGAACCGCCGAGGAGGGGGGTGCCCTTGGTCTGCCCGGGAGGGGACGGGGGCGAACCGGTGAGGGTTTGCCGAAACGATCCTTCGACGCCCGTTCGGCCCAGCGGGACTGCGGTGTGAGGCGGCCGAGCGGGGCTGGGGCGGCGGAACGGCGGAGTGAGGCGGCCCAGGGGGGCGGGACCGCGCCCGCCTCCGTCGCGCCCCGTCACCCCCGGGGTGCGGCCGCCTCCGCCCCGCCGCAGAGCAGCGCCAGGTACCCCAGCACCCGGGCCGGCTCCGCCGCCGGGGCGACGAGCCCGAGGTGGTGGTCGGGACGGACCACCACCACGGTGCCGGTGCCGCCGGACTCGTACGCGGCGCGGGCACGGCCCTCGTGGTCGACCACACCGGCCGGGCCGGCGCCCGGGGCCTCGTCCGGCACCTCGTCCGGCACCTCGTCCGGGCCGTACACCCGGTGGACGCGGACGGCGTCGCCGTAGGTCTCCGCCGCCTCGCGGAGGACCGGCTCGCTCTCCGGGCCGAAGCCGAGGAGGACCGGGTGCGGCTCGGCGAAGAGGTGGTGCAGCCGGACCGGCGCCCCGGTCGCCGCCGACCGGCACGGTGCGTCCGGCGCCCGGTCCCCGGCGCGGGGCCCGGCTTCCGGGGCTCCGGCGGCGAGCGAACTCCACCGGTAGCCGGTGGACAGCCCGCTCGCCTCCCGGGCGGTTGCCGAGTCCAGCCCGCCGCCGGGGCGGCGGATCGCGGCCATCGTCTCCGCGAGCCGCTCCGAGGTGAAGTCCAGGGTCCAGGCGGCGACGGGCAGCCGCTCCTCCTCGTACGTGTCGAGCAGGGCCGGGGCCGCGAGGCCGGTCAGCACGTGGGCGAGCTTCCAGCCGAGATTGAAGGCGTCCTGGATGCCGGTGTTCATGCCCATCCCGCCCGCGATCGAGTGGACGTGCGCCGAGTCCCCGGCGAGCAGTACCCGGCCCTCCCGGAAGCGGTCGGCCATGCGGACGTTCACGCGGTAGGTGGAGAGCAGGGTCGCGCGGCGGAGCACCTCGCCGGGGAGCCCGGTGTGCCGGGTGAGGAGGCGGCGGAAGCCCTCCTCGGTCGGCGGCTGCGGCACCCCCGCCGCGTCCCGCTCGGGTCCCGCCTGGAACCACCAGCCCGCCCGGGTGCCGGGGATCGGGCAGAGCATCACGGCCCCGGTGGTGTCGAACCACTGGTGCCAGATGCCCCGGTCGAGCGCGTCCTCGTCGATCTCGACGTCGCCGCAGACCATCACCTGGTCGGCCTGTGTCTCGCCGGTGAAGGGAATGCCGAGCAGCTTGCGCACCGGGCTGTGCGCCCCGTCGCAGCCCACCACGTACCGGGCGGTGACCGTCCCGCCGTCGGCCAGGGTCGCGGTCGCGCCCGTGGCGTGCTGGTCGAGGCCGGTCAGCTCGGTGCCCAGCTCGACCTGCACGCCGTCCTTCGCCAGCCGGTCGCGGAGGATCTCCTCCAGCCGCCACTGGGCGATCAGCCGGGGCCAGTCGAAGGCGGTGGCGGGGAGCGGGGCGGGGTCGGCGTACGGGTCGAAGTCGGCGACCGGAACGTGGTCGCGGTACTTGCGCATGGGCAGCGGCAGCGACCCGGACGCCAGCACCTCCTCGGCCACTCCGAGGCTCGCCAGTACCTCCAACGACCGCAGGTTCGGCCCCTTCGCCCGTGAGCTGCGCGGAGGGGCGGCGGACTTGTCGATGATCCGTACGCCGACGCCCCGGCGCGCGAGGTCGCACGCCAGGGTCAGGCCGGTGGGGCCGGCGCCCACGATCAGTACGTCGGTGGTCATGGCTGCTCCTCGGGCAGGGATACGGGACACCCAAGGGAAACGCAACCAAGGAAATAATGCAACCGGGTAACTAATTTTCGGAGGGGGTCCCGGTGGCGGCCGTGATGCTCGTACCGATCGCGGTGGCCGGCGGAACCGCCGCCCCGGCCGCCCCGGCCGAGGCAGCCGAGGCGGCGAGCCGGAGCGCCTCCGCCCGGCCGTTGCGCGCCGTGCGCAGCGCGTCCCAGGTCAGCAGTGTCAGCGCCACCCACACCAGCGCGAACCCGGCCCAGCGCTCCGGCGGCATCTCCTCGTGGAAGTACGCCACCCCCAGGGCGAACTGGAAGACCGGCGCCAGGTACTGCAGGAGGCCCAGCGTCGACAGCGGCACCCGGATCGCCGCCGCCCCGAAGGCGATCAGCGGGATCGCCGTCACCAGGCCGGTCGACGCGAGCAGCAGTCCGTGTCCGGCGCCCCCGCCGGCGGTGAAGGTGGTCTCTCCGCGCGCGCCGAGCCAGATCAGGAAGCCGAGGGCGGGCACGAAGAGGATCGCGGTCTCGGCGGCCAGCGACTCCAGGCCGCCCATGTTGACCTTCTTCTTCGCCAGGCCGTACGTCGCGAACGAGAAGGCCAGTGCCAGCGAGATCCATGGCGGGCGGCCGTACCCGATGGCGAGAACGAGCACGGCGGCCAGTCCGGTCGCCACCGCGATCCACTGGGCGGGCCGCAGGCGTTCGCCGAGGAGCAGCACGCCCATGGCTATGGTGACGAGCGGGTTGATGAAGTAGCCGAGGGACGCCTCGACCACGTGTCCGCTGTTCACGGCCCAGATGTACAGGCCCCAGTTGACCGTGATCACGGCCGCGGCGACGGTGATCAGGGCGAGCTTGTGCGGCTGGCGGACCAGCTCGCCGATCCACGCCCAGCGCTTCAGTACGAACAGGGCGACGCCGACCACGGCCAGCGACCAGACCATCCGGTGGGCCAGGATCTCGGCCGCCCCGGACGGCTTCAGCAGCGGCCAGAAGAGGGGGACGAGACCCCACATCCCGTACGCGCCGATTCCGTGGAGCAGCCCTGCCCGCTGCTCGTCCTTCCCCTCCACGGGGCCTCCTTCACGCAGGTGCCGGCGCGGTCGCCGACGCCATGAAGGTAGCTCCGGAAGAGGGCCCGCGTCATTGCCGTATCACCGCGACGGTCATGACGCGGGCACCTTCCGGACGTGCGAGCCGCTTACGCGCCCCGCACGCGGCCCGTACGCGGGGGTGCGTCAGGCCGCGGCGACGGCTTCGGCGAGCGTCACGGCGAGCGGGGTGGTGGGGCGGCCGATGAGCCGGGCCAGGTCGCCGCTGGTGCCGGCGAGCAGGCCGCGCCCGATCGCCTCGTCCACGTCGACCAGGATCTCCGCGAAGCCCGCGGGCAGCCCGGCGCCGACCAGGATCTCCTGGTGCACGGCCGCCGGCACCTCGTTGTAGGTGATCTCCTTGCCGGTGGCCCGGGAGACCTCGGCCGCGTACTCCGCCAGCGACCAGGCGGTGTCCCCGCTCAGCTCGTACGCGGCGTTCAGGTGGCCCTCGCCGGTCAGTACGGCGGCAGCGGCGGCGGCGAAGTCGGCCCGGGACGCCAGGGCGATACGGCCCTCGCCCGCGTTGCCCACCACCGCGCCGTGCGCCAGGACCGGCGCGAGGTTGGCGGTGTAGTTCTCGGTGTACCAGCCGTTGCGCAGGAAGGTGTACGGAAGACCTGAGTCCAGGATCAGCTGCTCGGTCGCCTTGTGCTCGTCGGCCAGCAGGAAGTCGGCCGCGGGTCCGCCCAGCACGCCGGTGTACGCCAGCTGCGCGACCCCCGCCTCCTTCGCCGCGTCGATCACCGCGGTGTGCTGCGCCACGCGCTTGCCGACCTCGCTGCCGGAGATCAGCAGCACCCGGTCGCCGGCGTGGAAGACCGTCTTGAGCGTCTCGGGCCGGTCGTAGTCGGCGACCCGCAGCTCGACACCGAGCGCGGCGAGCGGGGCGGCCTTCGCCTCGTCGCGTACGACCGCGGCGATCCCGTCGGCCGGGACGGTGTCGAGCAGCTGCTCCACGACCAGGCGTCCGAGCTGTCCGGTGGCTCCGGTGACGACGATGCTCATGGGGTGGTTCTCCTTCGTATCGCACTGTCCCGTACGGGAAAATAAACCCGTTTCGGGTGTCTTGCTGTCGTTTACTTCACTCACCCTAAGGCGGGTACTTACTCAGAGGAAGTACCCACTTTGAAGTAAGGTGTCTGCATGACGGTACGTACGGAGACCCCGGGTGAGCTCGTGGCCGCGGCGGCGCGCGAAGCGGACGTGAACCGCGCGATGTGCCCCTCCCGCGTGGTGCTGGAACACGTCACCAGCCGCTGGGGCGTGCTGGTGCTCGCGTCCCTGCTGGAACGCCCGTACCGCTTCAGCGAACTGCGCCGCACGATCGAGAACGTCAGCGAGAAGATGCTGGCCCAGACCTTGCGGACGCTGGAGCGCGACGGATTCGTGCACCGGGACGCCCAGCCCGTCATCCCGCCCCGGGTGGACTACTCCCTCACCCCGCTCGGCCGCGAGGCCGCCCGGCGGGTGTGGGAGCTGGCCCGCTGGTCCGAGCACCAGGTGGACGCCGTCGAGGCGGCACGGGCGGAGTACGACGCGCGCGAGGCGTGACCGCCCCCGCACGCCCCCGAACGGGAAACACGGAGCCCGGGCCCCCTGCCGTACGACGAGGCAGGGGACCCGGGCTCCTTGGTGCTGGTCCAGGGACGGTGGTTCAGCCGACGACGGTCCAGGTGTCCTTGCCGGTGAGGAGGGCGGCGAGGTCGCCCTTGCCCTGTTGTTCGAGGGCGGTGTCGAGTTGTTCGGACATGAGGGTGTCGTAGACGGGGCGTCGGACGCTGCGCAGTACGCCGATGGGGGTGTGGTGGAGGGTGTCGGGGTCGGCGAGGCGGGAGAGCGCGAACGCGGTGGTGGGTGAGGTGGCGTGGGCGTCGTGGACCAGGATCCGTGAGCGGTTGTCGTCGGTGACGGCGACGACCTGGAGGTCGCCGGTGGCCGGGTCGCGGACGACGCCCTTGCTGCCGTCGGCGCCGAAGAGGATGGGCTGTCCGTGTTCGAGACGGATGACCGCTTCCTGGGCGCGTTCCTTGTCCTTGAGGGCCTCGAAGGCGCCGTCGTTGAAGATGTTGCAGTTCTGGTAGATCTCGACGAGGGCCGTGCCGGGGTGGTCGGCCGCCGCCCGCAGCACGCTGGTGAGGTGCTTGCGGTCGGAGTCCACCGTCCGGGCCACGAAGGAGGCCTCCGCACCGAGCGCCAGGGACACCGGGTTGAAGGGTGCGTCGAGGGAGCCCATGGGGGTCGACTTGGTGACCTTGCCGAGTTCGGAGGTGGGCGAGTACTGACCCTTGGTCAGTCCGTAGATCCGGTTGTTGAAGAGCAGGATCTTGAGGTTGACGTTGCGGCGCAGGGCGTGGATGAGGTGGTTGCCGCCGATGGAGAGGGCGTCGCCGTCGCCGGTGACGACCCAGACGGAGAGGTCGCGGCGGGAGGTGGCGAGGCCGGTGGCGATGGAGGGGGCGCGACCGTGGATGGAGTGCATCCCGTAGGTGTTCATGTAGTACGGGAAGCGGGAGGAGCAGCCGATGCCGGAGACGAAGACGATGTTCTCTTTGGCGAGGGCGAGTTCGGGCATGAAGCCCTGGACAGCGGCGAGGACGGCGTAGTCGCCGCAGCCGGGGCACCAGCGGACTTCCTGGTCGGACTTGAAGTCCTTCATGGTCTGGGGGGTGTCGGCCTTGGGCACCAGGTCGAGGAGGGTGCGGGTGTCAGGCATCGAGGGTCTCCTTCAGGGCGGTGGCGAGCTGTTCGGCCTTGAACGGCATGCCGTTGACCTGGTTGTAGGAGTGGGCGTCGACGAGGTACCGGGCGCGGACGAGGGTGGCGAGCTGGCCGAGGTTCATCTCGGGGATGACGACCTTGTCGTAGTCCTTGAGGATGTCGCCGAGGTTGCGGGGGAAGGGGTTGAGATGGCGCAGGTGGGCCTGGGCGATGGTCTCGCCGGCGGCTCTGAGGCGGCGGACGGCGGCGGTGATGGGCCCGTAGGTCGAGCCCCAGCCCAGCACCAGGGTGGTGGCGCCGGTGGGGTCGTCGACTTCCAGGTCGGGCACGGTGATGTTGTCGATTTTGGCCTGGCGGGTGCGGACCATGAAGTCGTGGTTGGCCGGGTCGTAGGAGATGTTCCCGGTGCCGTCCTGTTTCTCGATCCCGCCGATGCGGTGTTCCAGTCCCGGTGTTCCCGGCACCGCCCAGGGGCGGGCCAGGGTCTGGGGGTCGCGCTTGTAGGGCCAGAAGACTTCGGTGCCGTCGTCCAGGGTGTGGTTGGGGGTGGTGGTGAAGGTGACCTGGAGGTCGGGGAGTTGCTCCGGGTCCGGGATGCGCCACGGCTCCGATCCGTTGGCGAGGTAGCCGTCGGAGAGCAGGAAGACGGGGGTGCGGTAGGTCAGGGCGATGCGGGCGGCTTCGAGGGCGGCGTCGAAGCAGTCGGCCGGGGTTTTCGGGGCGACGACCGGGACGGGGGCTTCGCCGTTGCGGCCGTACATCGCCTGGAGCAGGTCGGCCTGTTCGGTCTTGGTGGGCAGGCCGGTGGAGGGGCCGCCGCGCTGGATGTCCACGATCAGCAGCGGGAGTTCGAGGGAGACGGCCAGTCCGATGGTCTCCGATTTCAGTGCCACGCCCGGCCCCGACGTCGTCGTCACCCCCAACGACCCGCCGAACGCGGCGCCGAGCGCGGCCCCGATCCCGGCGATCTCGTCCTCCGCCTGGAACGTGCGCACACCGAAGTTCTTGTGCTTCGAGAGCTCGTGCAGGATGTCGGACGCCGGGGTGATCGGGTACGAGCCGAGGTAGAGCGGGAGCCCGGCCTGCCGGGACGCCGCGATCAGCCCGTAGGACAGGGCGAGGTTCCCGGAGATGTTGCGGTACGTCCCGGTCGGGAACGCCTTCGTCGCCGGGGCGACCTCGTAGGACACCGCGAAGTCCTCGGTCGTCTCACCGAAGTTCCAGCCCGCCCGGAACGCGGCCACGTTCGCCTCCGCGATCTGCGGCTTCTTCGCGAACTTCTGCCGCAGGAACGCCTCCGTCCCCTCCGTCGGACGGTGGTACATCCACGACAGCAGACCCAGCGCGAACATGTTCTTGCTCCGCTCGGCCTCCTTCCGCGACAGCCCGAAGTCCTTCAGCGCCTCGATCGTCAGCGTGGTCAGCGGCACCTGGTGGACGTTGAACGCCTCCAGCGAACCGTCTTCCAACGGCGAGGTGGCGTAACCGACCTTCGCCATCGGGCGCTTGGTGAACTCGTCCGTGTTGACGATCACCTCGGCGCCGCGCGGGACGTCCCCGATGTTGGCCTTCAGGGCCGCCGGGTTCATCGCGACCAGGACGTTCGGGGCGTCCCCGGGCGTGAGGATGTCGTGGTCGGCGAAGTGGAGCTGGAAGGACGAGACGCCCGGCAGGGTGCCCGCGGGCGCCCTGATCTCGGCCGGGAAGTTCGGCAGGGTCGACAGGTCATTGCCGAACGATGCCGTCTCCGAGGTGAAACGGTCGCCCGTCAACTGCATACCGTCACCGGAATCCCCGGCGAATCGAATGATGACCCGATCCAGTCGACGGATTTCTTTCACGCCGACCTCCGTATTCGCCGCCCGGGGAGCGCGTTGCTCCCCGAGGACGGCCTCGTCGGTCACATCGGCCTGGCTACTGACCTGGCTGGTCACTGAACTGGACCTCCCGTGGGCGGCGGCCCCGGAACAGCCGGCCCGCCGACGGTCCCGGGGCCCACACTACGTCGGTAAGGGGCGCCTTCCTCCGTCGATCATATGGGGGACATCGGGAGGGGAGGCTGGTTCCGCTCTATTTTCCTGACGATTCCAGCCTTCCGAGGCAGGTCGGGGGGCTGATGCGGGCTCGGCCTTTCGACGTAGGCCGCACCTTTCCCTTACGGCGAGGATTGGGCGCGCCGAAAACCGTTCAAGAATGCGCGATGTCCGGAATTCGGAGACGCGGTGAGGAGCCCGGAGCCCTGGGACCAGGGACCAGGGACCAGGGACCAGGGACTACGAGTTCAGATAGGTCAGCACCGCGAGCACCCGCCGGTGGTCCCCCTCGCTCGGCGCCAGGCCGAGCTTGAGGAAGATGTTGCTGATGTGCTTCTCCACCGCGCCGTCGCTCACCACGAGCTGCTTGGCGACGGCGGAGTTCGTCCGCCCCTCCGCCATCAGGCCGAGTACCTCCCGCTCGCGGGGCGTGAGCCCCGCCAGCACGTCCTGCTTACGGCTCCGCCCCAGCAGCTGCGCCACCACCTCCGGGTCCAGGGCGGTCCCGCCCCCGGCCACCCGCACCACGGCGTCCACGAAGTCCCGTACGTCCGCGACCCGGTCCTTCAGCAGATAGCCCACCCCGCGCGTGCTGCCGGCCAGCAGTTCGGTGGCGTACTGCTCCTCCACGTACTGCGACAGCACCAGTACCCCGACACCCGGGTGGTCCTTGCGCAACTGGACCGCCGCCCGGACCCCCTCGTCGGTATGGGTCGGCGGCATGCGGACGTCCGCGACCACCACGTCCGGCAGCTCCTGCCGTGCGTGCAGCTCCGTCAGGAGTGCGAGCAGCGCTTCCGCGTCCCCGACCCCGGCGACGACCTCGTGCCCGAGATCGGTGAGCAGCCGGGTCAGTCCCTCCCGCAGCAGCACCGAATCCTCTGCGATGACCACCCGTACCCGCACCTTGTTCTCCACGCTGACGCTTCCCCCGCTGCTGTTGTCGTCGGGCGCCGGTCGCCCGGCGGTTTTCTCGTCGCCCAGCATCCCAGCCCGGGGCGGCGCGGGTGGAACGGGGTGGGGCCATTTCCCGCAGGGGTGCGCGCGTGTGTCAACAGGGCGTGTGCACGTTCATCCACGGGTGAGAAAAGGCTGGTGGGAAAGGGAGCGGCCGGTGGCGCGGCGGACGGGTGAGGGAGGGGCGGTGCATTGTTTCCCGCGCCCGGCGCCGGCGGCGGTGATCATGTATGGGCCACCTTTCGTCCGGTTCCGCCTTTCGTGGTGCGCGACCTTCGGCACTTTCGTTGCTTTCGGTGGATTCGGTGCCGTTCGTCGGTGGATCGGCAGATCGGGCGAATCGGAGGATCGGCAGATCGGCGAATCGGAGGATCGGCAGATCGGAAGGTCGGCGAATCGGAAGGTCGGACGATCGGTGGATGGGAAGGTCAGTAGATCGGGGGATGGGGAAAGCGGAATTCTGATCATGTGGGGATACGGGTCCGGGAAAAGGGAGGCGGTACGCGGTTCACCCCCGGCCTGCCCCGAGCTCCCGGACCACCGACTCGATGGCCCCGGTGTACCGCTCGGCCTCCCCGGGCCGTGCCGGGGCGTCCGGCCCCGCGTTCTCGCTCTCCGCGACGAGTCGGAAGATCAGCGCGCGGATCAGCATCTGCTGCCAGTCCCGGTGGTCGCTGACGGCCGGCGGCCGACCGGACGTAAGGCCGAACCACAGCAGCCCGTCCGCGACCACCACGGCCTCGGCGAACAGCGGGGGCCGCCAGTACGGAGAGAAGTCGATCACCACGGGTGCCCGGCCGGGGGCGAAGAGCACATTGCCGGTGAGGTCGCCGTGGACGAGCTGCGCCGTGTCCTGCCGTACCGGGCGCCTCAGCTCCAGCAGGGCCGAGAAAGGGGCGGCGAGGCCGGCGGCCACCTCCACGTCCTGTTCGCCCCACGCCACCCGGTCGGCCACGGCCCAGGGGTGGGTGTGGCTGCCGAGGAAGCCGGGCCGGGGGCAGTCCCGCAGTGCGGCGTGGAAGGCCCGGCCCGCGCTCAGCACCTCGGACCAGCGGCCCCGGGGACCGGGCTCGCCGGCCAGGAACTCGTGGGCGGTCCAGCCGTCCACCAGGCACCGGCCGTCGGCGGTCCGGAGCGGGCGGGGGACACGGAAACCGCGACCGGACGCCACCGTCTCGAAGAGCGAGGCGGCCCATGAGACCTCGGCCTCCGTCCCTTCGGCGGGCTTGAACACGTACCCGCCGACGCGGACGCTCAGCCCCTGCCCGCCGGCCAGGCGGACCGGCGTACCCGTCACCCGGAAGGCGTCGAGGACGGTGCGGGGCGGGACGGGGTCGTTCGGCTGCTCGGTCACGTCGGGCATCCTGCCGACACCACTCCGCCCCGCGCACCTCGTTTTCGCGGTCCGGCAGACCTTCGGCGTGCTCCCGGTGGGCCTTCGGTGCCGCGCCGGGTCCCTCTTTCGGGGGAAGTCCCGCCCGCGCACAAGGGCGCTCCCGGTGGCTCCCGGTCCCGCCTCCCGCTCAGTCCCGCCAGGGGAGCCGCGCCGTCACCGTCGTCGGGCCGCCCGCCGGGGAGTCCACCGTCAGGCTGCCGTCCACGGCACGCAGCCGCTCCGCGAGTCCGGCCAGACCACCGCCCGCCGTTGGGTCCGCGCCGCCCCGCCCGTCGTCGTCGACCCGGATCACCAGGTGGTCCGGGCGGCCCTGCGGGTGATGCCCGTCCTTGCGGTCGTCACGGTTCCGCCGGTCCGACGTCGGGCGCACCGTGACCGAGGCCCGGGTGGCACCGGCGTGCCGGGTGACGTTGCGGAGCAGCTCGGAGACGGTGACGTACGCGAGGTTCTCGATCGCCCGCGCCGGGCGCTGCGGCAGCTCCACGTCCACGGAGACCGGGACCGCGCAGCGGGAGGCGACGGAGGAGAGCGCCGCGTCCAGGCCCCGGTCGGTGAGGACGGCGGGGTGGATGTCCCGGGCGAGGTCGCGGAGTTCCTGGAGGGCGACCTTCACCTCGCCGTGCGCCCCGTCGATCAGCCGGGCCGCCGCCTCGGGGTCCTCGGCGAGCCGGTCCTTCGCGAGCCCGAGCTCCATCGCGAGCGCGGCGAGCCGGGCCTGGGCGCCGTCGTGCAGATCGCGTTCGATCCGGCGGAGGTCGGCCGCCGCCGCGTCCACGACCACACCCCGGTCCGACTCCAGCTCCACCACGCGGGAGTCCAGCCGGGACGGGCCGAGCAGTCCGGCGACCATCACCCGGTCCACCGAGGCCAGCCCCCGGACGATCCACGGCGAGACCAGCACCAGGACCAGGCCCACGGCGCAGGTCGCGGTCAGCTCGAAGGACGAGTCCAGGTAGACGCGGTGCGTGGCGTCCCCGTACAGCTGGAGGCCGTCGGTCCCGACGTACGCCGGGAAGACCCAGGCCCACAGCGGGTACGTGAACATGCTCCACGCGGTCGTCACGACCGTCACCGAGACGGTGAACGCGAAGACCGCCCACGGGAAGTGCAGGAAGCCGTAGAGCAGGTGGCGCCAGGAGGCGCCGTTGCGGAGCGCCGCTCCGGCCCACGAGAACACCCCGCCGGTCCTGCCCCGTACGGGCTCGGGAGCAGCCACGTCGAGCCCCAGCAGGGCGCGGGCGCGCAGGCGCTCCAAGGCGCCGAACCCCCGGCACACGGCCAGGCCGGCGGCGAGGACCGGGATGCCGAGGAAGGTGACCATCAGGCCGGCGCTCAGCGAGACCGTGGTGACCACGAGGGTGAAGAGCACGATGCTGACCGGCAGGCTCAGCAGGAGGTACAGCAGCTCCCGCCAGGTCCGCCCCTCGACCGGCGCGCGGAGCACCGCCGGGAAGAAGTGCTTCTCGTCGGGGCGGTCCCAGGAGCCGGTGGAGCCGCCACCCTGCCGGTCCCGTGCGTCCGATCCGTATGCCGTGGCCATCGCTGCCGTCCGTTTCCGTTCTCCGGTGGGGCCCGTCGCGGGCCGTGCTCCGTATGCCGTTCTTCGCGCGTCGTCCCGCACGGGCCGTTTCCACGGGCCGCGGTTACGGCCGTGCGCGGTTGCCGGCCGATGACTCCAGCCTCTTCCGTACGGGCGCTCCGCACCATGAGGGCGGTCTCCGTATCCGGTGGGGGGTTACCCCCACCCCGGCGTGCGCGCCCGGCGCACGGCGGAGGGCCGGAGCGCACGCGCCCCGGCCCTCTTCCCGTACCCCGTACGTGCCTGCTCCGGCTCAGCCCGGTCCGGCCGCGCCGTCGCGCCAGGGCAGCTCGGCGGTCACCGAGGTGGGGCCGCCCTCGGGCGACTCCACGAGCAGCAGACCGTCCACCGCGCCCAGCCGCTCCGCGAGACCGGCCAGGCCGGTGCCGCCCTCCGTGCGCGCCCCGCCCTTCCCGTCGTCGCGGACCTGGAGCATCAGCCGGTCGCCCGTCCGCCACACGTCCACGGAGGCCGAGCGCGCCCGGCTGTGCTTGCTGACGTTCTGGAGCAGCTCGGAGACGGTGAAGTACGCGATGCCCTCGATCGCCTGGGCCGGCCGGCCCGGCAGATCGACGCCGACCGTCACGGGCACGGTGCAGCGCGAGGCGATCGAGGAGAGGGCCGCGTCCAGGCCCCGGTCGGTGAGGACGGCCGGATGGATTCCCCGGGCGAGATCGCGGAGCTCCTGGAGGGCGACCTTCACCTCGCCGTGCGCCTCGTCGACCATGCGGGCCGCCGCCTCCGGATCGTCGGTGAGCTTCTCCTTCGCCAGCCCGAGGTCCATGGCGAGCGCCACCAGCCGGGCCTGTGCGCCGTCGTGCAGATCGCGTTCGATCCGGCGCAGGTCAGCGGCGGCCGTGTCCACCACCACACCCCGGTCCGACTCCAGTTCGGCGATCCGCCGCTCCAGCTCGTCGGAGGGGGCCAGCAGGGTGCGTACGAGCGCGCGGTCCACGTTGGTCAGCGCCCGCGTGACATAGGGGAGTACGGGCCAGAAGGTGAAGAACCCCACCAGCGTCACGGCGAACGTCACCACGCCCCACGGCAGTCGGATGAACGAATACAGCAGCGTCCGCCAGCCCACCGGGTCGCCGAGACCCGACCAGAGCCAGGCGAAGAACCCCTTCTCGCGGCGGGTCCGGGCGATCGCGCCCGGCTCCTCCACATGCACCCCGAGCAGGACCCGGGCCCGGGCGCGCTCGAACCTGCCGAGTCCGCGCGCGCCCTGGATGCCGAGGGCGAGCAGCGGCAGTCCGACCACCGTGACGGACAGTCCGGCACCGACGCTGACCAGCACCACCGCGTACACGAAGCCGACGAGGGTGGCCGGGAGGTTCGCCAGCAGATGGGCGATCTCCTTCCACGTCCACACGTCGAGGGCCGGGCGCAGTCGGGGTGGCCGGGGGTCTTCCGGCGCGGAGGGGCTCTCGGAGGGGCTCGTCGTCATGCGCCCAAGCCTGCCGGTCCGACCCCCGCGCACGCCATGGGGCTCGTGGGTGCGAAGAAGTGGGGATAACCCCACCCCCCCGGCCCTTCGCCCCACGCCCTGCCCCAGCCCCTGCCCCGGCCTTTCGCCCCACGCCCTGCCCGGGCCCTTCCCCCACCCCCGCCCAGGGCCCTCGCCCGCGCCCCTTCGTCCGTCCCCGGCCGCATCCGCCCGGGACGCGGCTGCTTACCGTCTCTTTAACAGGGCCTAGACTCCCGTGCGTACAGATCGTCGAACGGTTCGAGGGAGCGAGGAACGGACGTGGCGGACGTGCCGGAACTGCCGGAGCCGACCGTTCTCGCGTCGGATTACTTCCACAGCTACTCGGTCGTCGGACTGCTCGCCGTCGTCGGCGTGCTCTTCGTCGCCGCCGCCTTCGGGGCGGGACGCCTGCTCAGGCCCGTGGTACCGACGCCCGAGAAACTCCTCACCTACGAGTGCGGAGTCGACCCCGTCGGGGAGGGCTGGGCGCACACACAGGTGCGGTACTACGTCTACGCCTTCCTCTACGTGATCTTCGCCGTCGACTCGGTCTTCCTCTTCCCCTGGGCGACCGTGTTCGCCGCGCCCGGCTTCGGCGCGACCACCCTGGTGGAAATGTTCGTCTTCCTCGGCTTCCTCGCCGTGGGACTGCTCTACGCATGGAAGAAGGGCGTCCTCACATGGGCGTGACGAGCCGGCCGACCCCCGAGCCGCAGCCCGCAGCCGGAACGCAGGAAACGGTGGCCGGCCCCGGGCCGGTCCCGCTGCCCGAGCCCAAACGGCTCGGCGTGCTGTCCCGCCTGGCGCCCGAACCGATGAAGGTGGTCCTGAACTGGGGCCGCCGCTACAGCCTCTGGGTCTTCAACTTCGGCCTGGCCTGCTGCGCCATCGAGTTCATCGCCGCCTCGATGTCCCGTCACGACTTCATGCGGCTCGGCGTGATCCCCTTCGCCCCGGGCCCCCGCCAGGCCGACCTGATGGTCGTCTCCGGCACGGTCACGGACAAGATGGCCCCGGCCGTGAAGCGCCTGTACGAGCAGATGCCCGAGCCGAAGTACGTGATCTCCTTCGGCGCCTGCTCCAACTGCGGCGGCCCGTACTGGGACTCGTACTCCGTCACCAAGGGCGTCGACCAGATCATCCCCGTCGACGTGTACGTCCCCGGCTGCCCGCCCCGGCCCGAGGCGCTGCTCCAGGGCATCCTCAAGCTCCAGGACCGGATCGCCCGCGAGTCGCTGGCGGAGCGTTACGCCACGGACCCGGCTACCCGGCCCTCGACCGCCGCGCTGCGCAGCGGACTCGTCGCCGCACCCGTCGCCCCCACCGAGCCGGGGGAGTCACGGTGAACGCTCCCGAGAACCCCGCGAGCCTGTACGACCAGCTGCTCGACGCCGACGCGGCGGCCGTCGCCGAGACCGTCACCGGGCTCTTCGGCGAGTGGGCGACCGCCGCCCACGCGTACGACCTGCTCACCGTGGACGTACCCGCCGACACCTGGACCGCCGCCCTGGAGACCGCGCGCGACCGGCTCGGCTGCACCTACTTCGACTGGCTGAGCGCGGTCGACGAACCCGGCACCGGCTTCCAGGTCGGCGCCCACGTGGCCGCGCTCTCCACCGGTACGGTCCGCCGCCTCCTGGTCCGTACGACCGTCCCGCACGCGGCGGCCGTGCTGCCCAGCGCGATCGGCGTCTACGCGGGCGCCGCCTGGCACGAGCGCGAGACCCACGAGATGTTCGGCATCCGCTTCGAGGGCCACCCCCACCTGGTGCCGCTACTGCTGCCCGAGGGCTTCGAGGGCCACCCGCTGCGCAAGGACTTCGTCCTCGCCGCCCGGGTCGCCAAGGCGTGGCCCGGCGCCAAGGAGCCCGGCGAGTCCGAGCACGGCGGGCCCAAGCGCCGCACCATGCTCCCGCCGGGCGTACCCGACCCGAACGAGTGGGGCCCGCTCAAGGGCCAGCTGCCGCCCGCCCCGGCCCGCCCGGCACGTGGCGCCCGCGCCGGTGCGGCCGCGGGTGCCGGTGCGGCCGCGGGTGCCGGTGCGGCCGCGGGCGAGCGACCCGTACGCCGGGCCCGGAGCGTCACCGAGGGCTCGGCCGGGCAGCGCCCCGCTGCCGCGCCCCCGGCCGGCCCGGCTGCCGAAGCGGCCCCGAGCACGGCCCCGAGTACGGCCCCGGACGCCGCCCCGGACGTGGCGGCGCCGACCGAGGCCGCCCCGCCCGCCCGCCCCGCCCGCAGGTCCCGCAGCGTCTCGGCCGGCTCCGCCAGCCAGCGCACGGAGGGCGCCGCCCCGGACGGTACGGCGACCCCCGCGAAGGACCCGGCCCCCCGGACGACGGGCAGCGCGGACGCCCCGTGGCACCACGCCCGGCCGGCGTTCGACGACGGGACGGCGGAGGCGAAACCGGAGGCCGAGGCGAGGCCCGAGCCGGAGGCGAAGCCCGAGCCGGAGGCGAAGCCCGAGCCGGAGGCCAAGCCCGAGCCCGGGGCGAAGCCCGAAGCCGAGGCAGCCCCCGAGCAGCCCGCAGCCCCTGCGCACCCCGCAGAACCCGATCAGCCCGCAGAACCCGCGCACCCCGCAGAACCCGAAAGCCCCGACGTGCCCGAAGACCCCGACCACCGTTCCTCCGGAGGCGATACCGCGTGAACGACGTACTCGACGTCGCCCTCCGGCTCGTCATCGTCTTCGTCGTCTTCCTGGTCTTCCCGCTCGTCGTCGGACAGACCGAGCACAAGGTGATGGCGCACATGCAGGGCCGCCTCGGCCCCATGTACGCGGGCGGGTTCCACGGCTGGGCGCAGCTCGTCGCGGACGGGGTCAAGTTCGCGCAGAAGGAGGACGTGGTCCCGGCCGACGCCGACCGCCGCATCTTCCAGCTCGCGCCCGCCGTCGCCCTGCTGCCGTACCTCCTGGTGGTGCTCGTCATCCCGGTCGGGTCCGGGGAGGGCGCGGTCGGCCGGACCGTCGACGCGGGGATCTTCTTCGTGCTCGCGGTCATGGGGATCGGTGTCCTGGGCTCGCTGATGGCCGGGTGGGCCTCCGCCAACAAGTTCTCCCTGCTCGGCGGGCTCCGTACCGCCGCGCAGCTCCTCGCGTACGAACTGCCGATGCTGCTCGCCGCCGCCTCCGTGGCGATGGCCGCCGGGACGGTGTCGCTGCCCGGCATCCTCGACGCCTTCGAGTGGTGGTGGGTGCCCTGGCAGATCATCGGTGGCCTGATCTTCTTCGTCGCCGGGCTCGCCGAACTCCAGCGGCCGCCCTTCGACATGCCGGTGGCCGACTCGGAGATCATCTTCGGCGCGTACACCGAGTACACCGGGCTCCGCTTCGCGCTCTTCCTGCTCGCCGAGTACGCCGGGATCGTCGTCCTGTGCGGCCTGACCACGGTGCTCTTCCTCGGCGGCTGGCACAGCCCGTTCGGCGGGGACAGCCTCGGCTGGCTCTGGACCCTGCTGAAGACGGTGATCCTCGCGTTCGTCGTCATCTGGCTGCGGGTCACCTTCCCGCGCCTGCGCGAGGACCAGCTCCAGAAGCTCGCCTGGACCACGCTCATCCCGCTCGCCCTCGCGCAGATCGCGCTCACCGGCATCGTGAAGGTGGCGATCAACTAGTGCCTCCGATCCCCGGCTCCGGCCTGGCCAAGGGCCTCGCCGTCACCCTGCGGACCATGACCAGGCGCACGGTCACCGCGCAGTACCCGGACGCGCAGCCCGAACTCCCGCCGCGCTCCCGCGGTGTCATCGGGCTGTTCGAGGAGAACTGCACGGTCTGCATGCTCTGCGCACGCGAATGCCCGGACTGGTGCATCTACATCGACTCCCACAAGGAGACGAGCCCGCCCGCCGCCCCCGGCGGGCGGGAACGCTCCCGCAACGTCCTCGACCGCTTCGCCATCGACTTCTCCCTCTGCATGTACTGCGGGATCTGCATCGAGGTCTGCCCCTTCGACGCCCTCTTCTGGTCGCCGGAGTTCGAGTACGCCGAGACGGACATCCGCGACCTCACCCACGAGCGGGACAAGCTCCGCGACTGGATGTGGACCGTGCCGGAGCCGCCCGCGCTCGACCCGGGCGCCGAGGAGCCGAAGGAGATCGCCGCCGCCCGCAAGAGCGCGGAGAAGCTCGAAGCCCAGCGCGCCCAGGCCGAACAGTCGGCGCAGGCGGAACAGTCGGCGCAGGCCGGACAGGCAGCCCAGGCATCGCAGACCGCACCGGCGGAGAAGCCGCAGGACGAGGAGGGCCAGGCATGATGCCCGCACTCGCCGTGAGCGCGGCGGCCCACCCCGGCTTCCTCTCCCCGTCCGGCATCGAGATCGCGTTCGTCCTGGTCGGACTCGTCACCCTCGGCGCGGCCCTCGTCACCGTCACGACCCGTCAGCTGGTGCACGCCGCCCTCTGGCTCGTCGTCACGCTCGGCGGGCTCGCGGTGGAGTACCTCCTGCTCACGGCGGAGTTCATCGCCTGGGTCCAGGTGCTGATCTACGTCGGCTCGGTCGTGGTCCTCCTCCTCTTCGGCCTGATGCTCACCCGCGCCCCCATCGGCCGGTCGCCGGACGCCGACTCGGAGAACCGCCGGGTCGCGCTCGGCGTGGCCGTCGCCTCGGCGGCGGCCCTCGTCTGGGTCGTCGTGGACGCTTTCCGCACCACGTGGATCGACCTGGACGGACCCGTCCAGGGCTCCACCGCCGTCACCGGCTCCTTCCTCTTCCGGCACTGGGTGCTGCCCTTCGAGGCGCTCTCGGTGCTGCTGCTCGCCGCCCTGGTGGGAGCGATCGTGCTCTCCCGCCGCGACCCCGAGACCCGAGCGGCCCTCCCGGGGACCCGCCGCACACCCGACCGCCGCACGCCCGGTGCCCGTCCCCCCGGCGGCTCCGGTACGCGCACCGCCGCCACTACTGCCGGACCCGCCACCGCCGCCGGCCGCACCCGCGCCGGCAGCGAGCCCGGTGGCAGCCCCGGTGCCCCGTCCGGCAGCGAGCCCTCCGCCGGTCCCGCCGGTCCCGCCGCCCCGGAAGAAGGGAAGAGCTGATGCACCTCGCCTATCCCGCCGTGCTCGCCGTCCTCCTCTTCTGCGTCGGCGTCTACGGCGTACTCGCCCGCCGCAACGCGATCCTGGTCCTGATGTCCGTCGAGCTGATGCTCAACGCCGTCAACCTCAACCTGGTCGCCTTCGACGTCTGGCTCCGCGACTCGCTCCACGCCGGCCAGGCCCTCACCCTCTTCACCATCGCCATCGCCGCCGCCGAGATCGGCATCGGCCTCGCGATCGTGCTCGCCGTGTACCGCAACCGCGGCTCCTCCGACGTCGACCGGCTCCGCGACACCGCCGAGACCGACGCCGCCGAGGCCCTCCCCGACGAGTGGACCGGCGACGGCGGAGCAGCCGACCCGAGCACCAGCAGTAACCCCGATGAACCGGCCACCGTCCCGTCGGGGAAGGCACGGAAGACAGAGGCCACCACGTGACCACCACGACCCTTGCCGTCCTCGTCCCCCTGCTGCCCTTCCTCGGGGCCGTCGCGGGACTGCTGCTCGGCCGTACCGCGCCCGGGTTCGTCCGGCCGCTCGCCGTCCTCCCGGTGCTCGCCGCGGCCGTGCTCGCGGTGGTCGTCGCCGCCGACCAGGGCGGCGGCCGGGCCATCGACGCCGCCACCCGGCTGACGCCCACCGGTTCCGTACCGATCGACCTCGCGCTCCACCTGGACGGCTTCGCCGCCCTCGTCGCCGTCCTCGTCGGGCTCGTCGCGACCTGCGTGCAGGTCTACTCGCTCGCCTACCTCCGGGACGACCCCCGCTACCCCTCCTACGCGGCGCTGGTCTCCCTCTTCACCTCCGCGATGCTGCTCGTCGTCTACTCCGGCGACCTGATGGTGCTCCTGGTCGGCTGGGAGATCATGGGCATCTGCTCGTACTTCCTCGTCGGCCACTACTGGGAGACGCCCGAGGCGCGCGCCGCCTCCCTCAAGGCGTTCCTGGTCACCAAGCTCGGCGACGTGCCGTTCCTGATCGGCCTCTTCGCGCTCGCCGCCGACACCGGCACCTTCCGCATCACCGGCATCCTCGGCGCGGTCGCGAACGGCGGACTCGACCACCCCACGCTCATCGCGCTGCTGCTGCTCGCCGGGGTGGCGGGCAAGTCCGCGCAGTTCCCGCTGCACACCTGGCTGCCCGACGCGATGGCCGGCCCGACGCCCGTCTCCGCACTCATCCACGCCGCGACGATGGTGGCCGCCGGGATCTACTTCGTGGCCCGTCTGCTGCCCGTCTTCGCCGCCTCCGGCGCAGCCCTCGTCGTCCTCTCCGTGATGGCCGCCGTCACGATGGTCGGCTCCGGTCTGGCCGCGCTCGCCCAGGACGACATCAAACGCGTCCTCGCCTACTCCACCCTCGGTCAGCTCGGCTACATGGCCGGGGCGCTGGCCGTCGGCGACCGGGGCGCCGCCGTCTTCCACCTCCTGTCGCACGGTGCCTTCAAGGCCGTCCTCTTCCTGGCCGCCGGTGTCGTCATCCACGCCACCGGCACCAACTCGCTCGCCGCCATGTCCCGCATGGGCGGGCTCACCAAGCGCATCCCCGACGCCTACTGGACGATGACCGTCGCCCTGCTGGCGCTGGCCGCCATCCCGCCGTTCGCCGGCTTCTTCTCCAAGGAAGCCGTCCTCGTCGCCGCCGAGCACACCGCACTCGGCGACCGCCACGTCGCCCCGGCCGCCGCGGGATGGACGATCCTCGTCGCCGGCCTGCTGGCCGCCGTGCTCACCGCCGCGTACGCCACCCGACTCTGGCTGCTCACCTTCAAGGGCCGCGGCCCCGAGGTGGCGGACCACGGCAGGCAGCCCGTCGCGATGACCTCCGTCCTCTGGGTGCTGGCCGTCCCCACCCTCGGCTTCGGCCTGACCGTCGGGGTGATCGGCGACTGGTTCGACGGACACCGGCTCACCCCGACCCTGACCACCGCCGTCCTCTCCACGGGCGTCGGACTCGTCGGCGGACTCGTCACCTACGCCGCGTGGCGCCACACCACCGCGCACGCCCTGACCCAGCCGCTCGGAGCCGTCACCGCGCACCCGCGGGCGGAACCCGCCCTGGTGGAGGCCGAGGCCATCAGCGCCCACGCCGCCGTCTACGGCGACATCGCGGACGCCGCCGACCCGGCCGACCCGGGACGCCTGCTGCTCGGCCCCCTGCACGGCCCGGCCGCCGCAGGCTTCCACCTGGACGCCCTGTACTCACGGCTCTTCGTACGGCCCGTACTGGCAGCCGCCGGCCTCGTCCGCTTCCTGGACCGCGAGGTCGTCGACACGTACGTACGCGGCGCGGGCGCCGGCGCACGACTGCTCGGCACCGCCGTCCGCCGCGCCCAGACCGGCAACGCGCAGACCTACGTCTCCGCCCTGCTCGCCGGGTCACTCGTCCTGACGATCGCCGTCGTCGTCTATGCCAACGTCAACGCCGGGGCGTGAACCGTGATCGATATCAGCCCGTCCGTGATGCAGGCCCTGCTGGCACTGGCCGTCGTCGGCCCGCTCGTCGGCGCCGTCGCCGCCCTGCTGCCCGCCCCGCCCGGACTGAAGGGCCGCGACCCCGACCAGGCCGTCCTCCGCCACGGCGTCACCGTGACGGGCGCGATCCTCGTCGTCACCCTGCTGCTGGCGGCCGGCTTCGACCGCGACCACGCGTCGACCATGCAGGCCACCACCGACATCGGCTGGATCCCCGCGCTGGACGTCCGCGTCCACCTCGGCATCGACGGCATCTCTCTCCCCCTCCTGGTGCTCACCGCGCTGCTGACCTTCCTCTGCGCGGTGTACAGCTACTTCAAGATGCCCGCGGGCCCGTCCCCGAAGGCCTTCGTCGCACTGATCCTGGTCCTGGAATCCGGCACGCTCGCGACCTTCGCCGTGCTGGACCTGCTGCTCTTCTTCCTCGCCTTCGAGATGGTCCTCATCCCGATGTACTTCCTCATCGCCCGCTGGGGCGGAGAGGGCAAGCAGGCCGCGGCCTCGAAATTCATCCTCTACACGCTGCTCGGCTCCGTCGTCATGCTGCTCGGACTGCTGCTCGTCGGACTCGACGCCGGCACCTTCGACATGGTGGCACTCGCCACTGACAACGGCCGGGGCCTCTCCACGTCGGTGCAGGTCATCGCCGTTCTGGCGATCGGCGTCGGGCTCGCCGTGAAGACCCCGATGTGGCCGCTGCACAGCTGGCTGCCCGACGCGCACACCGCCGCCCCCACGGTCGGCTCGGTCCTGCTGGCCGGCGTGATGCTGAAGATGGGCACGTACGGATTCGTCCGCGTCCTCCTCCCCATCGCCCCCGACGGCATGCACACCTTCGCGCCCTACCTCGCCGCCCTCGCGGTCGCCGGGATCGTCTACGGGTCGCTCGCCTGCCTCGCCCTCGCCCGCCCGGGCGCCAAGGGCGACCTCAAGCGCCTGATCGCGTACTCCTCGGTCGGCCACATGGGCTTCGTGCTCCTCGGCATCGCGTCCATGACCCCCACCGGCGTCAACGGCGCGCTCTTCGCCAACATCGCCCACGGCCTCATCACCGGCCTGCTGTTCTTCCTGGTCGGCGCGGTGAAGGACCGGCACGGCACCGCCGACCTCGACACCCTCGCCGGGGCCACCGGCGCCGCCCTCTACGCCCGCGCGCCACGGCTGGGCGCCCTGCTCGCCTTCGCCGCCGCCGCCTCCCTCGGACTCCCGGGCCTCGCCGGGTTCTGGGGCGAGATGCTCGCCCTGTTCGGCGCGTTCGACCCGGCCGAGGGCCTCAGCCGGCCCGCCTTCCTGACGTTCATGGCGATCGGCGCGTTCGGCACCCTGCTCACCGCCGCGTACATGCTCGTCGTCGTCCGCCGCGTCTGCATGGGCGAACCGCCCGCACGCCCCGCAGGAGGCACCGGCCTCGGCGGCGGCAGCCGGCCGGAGCCGCAGAGCGCGGCGGCCGTGGGCACCACGCGGACGGCGGAAACGAGGTCCGCGGTCGCCACGGCCACCACCACCGAGGCGGCAGCCACCACGGAGATCGCCGACGTCCGTCGTTACGAGTTCGCCACCTGGACCCCGCTCGTCGTCCTCACCGTCCTCGCCGGACTCTGGCCCGCCGTCCTCCTGGGACTCAGCGACCCGGCCGTGCAGAAGCTCCTCGCAGGAGGCAAGTCGTGATCACGGACCTCGTGACCGCCGCGGCCGGAACCCCCAAAACCGCCGGGGCTCCGGGCGTGGAGACCGCGGCGAGCCTCGTCCAGTCCATCGACTGGCTCGCGGTCGCCCCGCCGCTCGCCGTCGCGGTACTGGCGCTCGCCGTCCTCGTCGCCGACCTCTTCCTCCCCGAACGCCACAAGCCGCTGCTCGGATGGGCCACCGTCGGCGGACTCGTCGTCGCCCTCGCCCTCCTGGTCCCGCTGCTGGGCGACCACCGCTCCACCTTCTGCGCGGCCGCCGACGGCCCCGGCACGGTGCAGGCGTGCAGCTACACCGCCGACAACTTCGCCCTCGTGATCCAGGCCCTGGTCATCGGCGGGGCGCTGCTCACCGCGCTGCTCTCGCTCGACGACACCCGCAAGCTGCCGGCCGGCGAGTTCTGGTTCCTGCTGCTCTCCTCGGCCTCCGGCGCCGCGCTGCTCCCGGCCTCCCGCGACCTGATCACTCTGGTCGTCGCCCTGGAAGTCGCCTCGCTCCCCGCCTTCGCCCTCGTCGGCATCAAGCGCGGCGACCGCCGCTCCTCCGAAGCGGCCCTCAAGTTCTTCCTCTCGTCCGTCACCGCGACCGCCGTGATGCTCCTCGGCGTCAGCTTCGTCTACGCGGCGACCGGCACCACCCATCTCACCGAGCTGGCCGCAGGCCTCGACCACGTACCCGCCCGGTTCACCAACCTCGCCGGGGCGGGCGTCGCCCTGACCCTCGTCGGCTTCGCCTTCAAGACGGCCGCGGCGCCCTTCCACTTCTGGGTCCCCGACACCTACGTCGGCGCCCCGCTGCCGATCGCCGCGTACCTCTCCGTCGTCGGCAAGGCGGTCGGCTTCTCGGGCCTGATCCTGGTCACCGTGATCGCGTTCCCGGCCTACGCCGACGTGTGGGGGCCGGCCCTCGCCGTCCTCGCCGCGCTGACCATGACCGTCGGGAACGTCGCCGCCCTCCGCCAGGACCCCGCCCGCGCCCGCAGCGCGGTACGCCTGCTCGCCTGGTCCTCCGTCGGCCAGGCCGGCTACCTCCTGGTGCCGATCGCCGCGAGCGCGTACGCCGACGACGTCCACGTGGGCTCCACCGTCGCCTACGCCCTGATGTACGCCGTGGTGAACCTCGGCGCCTTCGCCGTCGCCGCGCTCGTGGCGCGTACGAGCCCCGGCAACCGGCTCACCGACTACCGCGATCTCTACGCCCGCCGGCCGCTCACCGCCCTCGCCATGGCCTTCTTCCTGCTCTGCCTGGCCGGCTTGCCGCCGGGGATCATCGGCCTCTTCGCCAAGGTCACCGTGTTCTCGGCCGTCGTCGACGCGGGCCTGGGCTGGCTCGCCGTCGTGATGGCCGTCAACGTGGTGATCGCCCTCGCCTACTACCTCCGCTGGACCGCGCTGCTCTTCCGCGGCGCCGACGCCCCGGAAGGCGCCGACGCCCCGGAGAGCATCGGGGCAGCCGCCCCGGCGCCAGTCGTACCGGCGACCGCTGCCGCCACCCCGGCCGCCGTCCCCGCCCCCCTCCTCGCCGCGCTCGTCCTCACCACCGCCGGCGCGCTCGTCCTCTCCGGGGCGCCGCAGATCGTCCTGAGGTTCGCCACCGGAACGCTTTTCTGACGGTTCCGTACCACCCGTCCCGGCCCTCACCCCACCGGTTTGCCCCGGCGGGCCGGGACAGGGCAGGGTCTTGCGTGCATCCATCACGCACCGGGCGACGACCCCGGTGCGGGTACCGAGCGGAACGAGGGAGACAGTGCAGTGCTGAACGGATTCAAGGACTTCATCCTGCGGGGCAACGTCATCTCCATGGCGATCGGCCTCGCGGTGGGAGCGGCCTTCACCGCCGTCGTCACCGGATTCAGCAACGCCTTCATCGTGCCGCTCATCGGGGTCATCACCCGCGGCACCGGCGACTTCAGCAAGGCGTCCTTCGACGTCGAGGGCGTCGCCTTCCCCTACGGTCTCTTCGTCGCCGCCGCCATCGCCTTCCTCATCACCGCCGCCGTGCTCTACTTCTGCGTCGTCGTCCCCATGCAGAAGGTCCAGGACCGCTTCACCGCGAAGAAGACCGACGAGCCCGCCGACATCAAGGCCGCCCTGCGCGACTGCCCGCGCTGCTACACCGCCATCCCGGCCATCGCCTCGCGCTGCGGCCACTGCACCAGCGAGGTCGAGCCCGACCCGGCGGCCGTGGCGCTGGCCGAGCGGATCACCGGGAAGCCCGTGGGCACCCAGAAGCTCCCCGCCCAGCGCTGAGGGGCCCCTGCCCCCGTCCGCCCTCCGAGTGCCACCCGTACGGTCTACCTCGCGTTCCGGCCCGTACGGCCGCCCGGGCCCCGCTCCCCGGGCCCGCGCACAAGGGAACTAGCCCACCTCGCCTGGCGTTGACCAGAACGGGAAGCTCCACTGGGAAGTGGACCCCTATCGAGCAAGGGTTCCCCTGCTGCACCACTTGGAGGGCGTACCGTGCACCGCCGGCACAACGGGCTGAAGACCGCCGTACTCCTCGGTGGCCTGTCCGCGCTGATCATCGTCATCGGCAGCTTCTTCGGGCGTACGGGCCTGATCGTCGCGCTCCTCGTGGCGGTCGGCACCAACGCCTACGCGTACTGGAACAGCGACAAGCTGGCCCTGCGGGCGATGCGGGCGCGGCCCGTCAGCGAGTTCGAGGCCCCCACGATCTACCGCATCGTGCGCGAGCTCTCGACCGCCGCCCGCCAGCCGATGCCCCGGCTCTACATCTCGCCCACCCAGGCGCCCAACGCCTTCGCCACCGGGCGCAATCCGCGCAACGCCGCCGTCTGCTGCACCGACGGCATCCTCCAGATCCTGGACGAACGCGAACTGCGCGGTGTCCTCGGCCACGAGCTGAGCCACGTCTACAACCGCGACATCCTGATCTCGTCCGTCGCCGGAGCGCTCGCCTCCGTCGTGATGTTCCTGGTCAACTTCGCCTGGCTGATCCCGGTCGGACGCTCCAGCGACGACGAGGGCCCCGGCATCTTCGGACTGCTCCTCGTGATGATCCTGGGCCCGCTCGCCGCTTCCATCATCCAGCTGGCGGTGAGCCGTTCCCGCGAGTACGAGGCCGACGCCTCCGGAGCGCAGCTCACCGGGGACCCGCTCGCCCTGGCGAGCGCCCTGCGCAAGCTCGACGCCGGTACCAAGCGGCTCCCGCTGCCTCCGGAGCCCCGGATCGAGACCGCGAGCCACCTGATGATCGCGAACCCCTTCCGGCCCGGCCAGGGCGTGTCCAAGATGTTCTCCACGCATCCGCCGATGGCGGAGCGCATCTCCCGACTAGAGAAGATGGCAGGTCATCGACCGTGAAGACGATCCTGAACGTCATATGGCTGGTCCTGTGCGGCTTCTGGATGTGCCTCGGCTACCTCGCCGCCGGTCTCGTCCTCTGCATCACGATCATCGGCATTCCCTTCGGCGTGGCCGCGTTCCGCATCGGCCTGTACGCCCTCTGGCCCTTCGGCTACATGGTGGTCGACCGCCGCGACGCGGGCGGCGCCTCCTGCGTCGGCAACGTCCTCTGGCTGGTCCTGGCCGGCTGGTGGCTGGCCCTCGGCCACATCGTCACCGGTATCGCGCTCTTCGTCACGATCATCGGTATCCCGCTGGCCATCGCGAACTTCAAGCTGATCCCGGTGTCCCTGATGCCGTTCGGCAAGGAGGTCGTCCCCACCGACCAGCCCTTCGCCACCCGGTAACCGGCACCGGGCGACCGGCACCACTCCGGTACGACAATCCGAACTTTCGGGGCAACCGATCCGGCCCCGCCCGCGTCCCTGATTCCGTCACCAGGAAAGGGGTACGCGGGTAAACATGAGCATCATCGCGTGGATCATCCTCGGGCTTGTCGCCGGAGTCATAGCCAAGGTTCTGCTGCCGGGACGCGATCCCGGCGGCATCATCATCACGACCCTCATCGGGATCGCCGGAGCGTTCGTCGGGGGCTGGCTCTCCGCGAAGTTCCTCGACCGTCCCATCAACGACGACTTCTTCGACCTCGCCACCTGGGTCGCCGCCATCGCGGGCTCCCTGGTGCTGCTCATCGTCTACCGGCTGCTCTTCGGCAACTCCCGCGAACGCCGCTGACCGACCACGCCCACCCCGCCGGTCACCGGTCGTCGTCCAGACCGGTCTCCCGCAGCGTGAGATTGAGCCGGCCGGCCCGCATCCCCGTATCCGGGCCGGCCGTCCCCGGGTACACCTTCGGCACCCCGTGGAACGCGAACCGCGACGGGCCCCCGAAGACGAACAGATCACCCGACTCCAGCTCCACGTCCGTCCAGGGCCGCCCCCGGTCCTCCGTGTTCCCGAACCGGAAGACGCAGGTGTCGCCGATGCTCAGCGACACCACCGGGGCCCCGGAGAGCTCCTCCCGGTCCTGGTGCATGCCCATCCGCGCCGTGTCGTCGTAGAAGTTCACCAGCCCGGCGTCCGGCGCGTACGCCCGGCCCGCGGCCTCGTCCCCGTACGCGTCCGCCACCGCCGCCCGGCCCAGCTCCGCGAGCCACCCGGGGAAGGCCGTCACCCGGGCCCCGTTCACGTCCTCGGCGGTCCGGACGTACCGGTACGGCATCCAGTGCCACCCCAGGCACACCGTCCGCACCGACATCACCCCGCCGCCCGGCAGCTCCGTGTGCCGCAGCGGCACCGGCCCCCGCGCCCACTCCCGGCACGCCACCACCAGCTCCCGCTGCCGCTCCACGGACAGCCACCCCGGCACGTGCACCGCCCCGGGAGCGACGGTCCGCCGCTCCCTCGGGAACAGCCCCGCCGGCACCGTCAGCCCCGCCCGGTGGCCCGGCCCCCGGCCCAGGCGCCCTCGAACGTCAGCAGCTTCTCCTTGCGCTCCGGCCCCCCCGCGTACCCCCTCAGCGAACCGTCCGCGCCGATCACCCGGTGGCACGGCCGCACCACCAGCAGCGGATTGCGCCCGATCGCCGTGCCCACGGCCCGTACCCCGGCCCCCGCCACACCGACCCGCTCCGCCACCCAGCCGTACGACACCGTCCCGCCGTACGGGATCTCCTCCAGCGCCGCCCAGACCCGCCGCTGGAATTCCGTCCCGGCCCCCGGCGCGAACGGCAGCTCGAAACGCGTCAGCCGCCCCGCGAAGTACGCCGACAGCTGCGCCCGGGCCTCGGCGAAGGCATCCGGAGCCTCCCGCCACCCCGCCAGCACGACCGTCCCGCCCTTCTGCTCCGGTACGGACACGGAGAGCAGCCCTCCGGACGCCTCGTCGCCGGCCAGCAGCAGCTCGCCCAGCGGGCTCTCGAACCTCGTGTACACCGTGCCCATCGGCCGTCATTCCTTTCGCGCGCCCGGTTTCGTACTCGTCCCGTACCTACGAGTCTGCGCCACGGGCACGCCGAGAAGCTGGCGGAAATCCGACATGGGGCCTGCGGGAGCGCGTCGTCTCCCGGCCCCGGACACGGCTCACGGCGGTGCCGAGGACGACACCGCCGTGGGTGGTTCAGTGAGCCGGGCCGGGTGCGGGCCCGTCCGTCACCGGTAGTTGACGTACTGCAGGGCGAAGTCGAAGTCCTTGCCCTTGAGCAGCGCCTGGACGGCCTGGAGGTCGTCGCGGCTCTTCGAGCTCACGCGCAGCTCGTCGCCCTGCACCTGCGCCTTGACGCCCTTGGGGCCCTCGTCGCGGATGGCCTTGGCGACCTTCTTGGCGTTCTCCTGGGAGATGCCTTCCTCGATGGTGGCGAAGATCTTGTACTCCTTGCCGGAGAGCTGCGGCTCGCCCGCGTCCAGCGACTTCAGCGAGATCCCGCGCTTGACCAGCTTGGTCTCGAAGATGTCGAGGATCGCCTTGACGCGCTCCTCGCCGTTCGCCTCCATCAGGATCTTCTCGCCGGACCAGGCGATCGACGCGCCCGTGCCCTTGAAGTCGTAGCGCTGGGAGATCTCCTTGGCGGCCTGGTTGAGGGCGTTGTCGACCTCCTGCCGCTCGACCTTCGAGACGATGTCGAAACTGGAGTCGGCCATGACGTGTGGCTCCTTGCGTCGTAGACGGTCGTGGGCATGGATGCACCGCGATGCAGGAGAAAGCCTAAGGGCTGCCCAGCGTCCGGACACTGATCAATCGAGTGGCGGAGCACCCCTGAGCATCGGGTATCGTTTACGTCGTCGCCAAGGAGTTCCCCAGCGGGGCCCCGAAGTGATGTTCGAGGCGGTGTGCCCGAGTGGCCAAAGGGAGCAGACTGTAAATCTGCCGGCTCAGCCTACCCAGGTTCGAACCCTGGCGCCGCCACCGAACGGGAAGCCCCGTCCGACCTGCTTGAACCGCAGGTCGGGCGGGGCTTTTCCATGTGTGGAGGAGTGACCGCAGAAGGTGCCGATGGGCCCCCGTGTCCCCCCGTCTCATGTGCTTTCCCCGGGGACGCGGATGCTGCCCCCGCCGACGTGCGTCGGTCGAGGGCCGATGCGCGTCAGTTGTCGAACCAGACGACCAGGCGGACTCCCTCGTCGCCGTGCAGACTCGCCAGCGTGCGCATGACCGACCAGACGGCACCCCATTCGCTGTCGGGTACGGCGTCCTTTCGCCGCAGACGGCCGACGCGGAAGAGCCGGTCGCCGTCGGGCCACTCGGTGTTCTCGGGAAAGGCGCTGCCTGCGGAGTAGAGCTGCCGGGCAGTGGTGAGGCCGGAGAGTTCGGCAAAGCGGGTGAGGCCGGAGTTCCGTCCTTGCATCTCCCAGCCGCCGTCAGGGCTTCGGCGGAACTCGTGAACACAGCCGTCGACCTCGTTCGAGACTTCGTTCCAGTCGACGGCTTGCAACTCCGCCCAGGAAATCCAGGACTCGCCGTGCATCTCATCGCTCCAGGACTCGAAGTCGGCCAGGACCTCTTCCGACACGTCGGGCGGGAGGCCTCGGTGATCGGCGATCGGGCGGAACGAACCGGTGTCGCGAACACCGAACAGGGACCCGAAGGCGGCGTAGTCCCGCCCGTTGTAGAGGTGTGAGAGGTCGACAGCCTGGAACCACCTGCGATCGTCCTCGTCCAGCCAGCGGTCCCAGCGGCACTCGATGAAGCCGTGAATGTCTGTGCCCATGCAAGGCATTGTTCTCCGCCCGTACGAGGTGGGCGAGGTCTTTTCTGCTTCCGGCCCGCCGGGCGCACAGCCCCTCGGGCGACGACTTCCCCCATGTGCGCCCGAGCGTGCCCAACAGCGGAGAACCGCAGGTCAGGCAGGTCGAGGAGAGCTCTCTGCGAATCTGCCGGCTCAGCCTGCCCAGGTCGAACCCTGGCGCTGCCACCGAACGGGAAGCCCCGTCCATGGCGACGGGGACGGGAGCTTTCTCCATGTCCGGGGCCACGTGGAGCCCGTCACGAAAGCCCGCGAACCAGGATCTGCGATCCGCAACCGGGTTCAGACTGGAGCCTGTGGATGATCAGACCTACGAAAACGCGTACGACGCCTGGCGGACGGCACTGACCACGCTGCTCGGGGACGCACCTCTGCTGGCGACCTGGCAGGAACGCCGTTACTCGTTCGCGCACCGTGTCGGCGCGCTCCTGACCGACGCTGCGGGAGAGGGACCCGCTATTACGGGGCCCGTGCTGTACGGCGTCTTCTCCTCCGGCGCCGGACTTTGCTACGTGGGCCAGACGCAGGATGCCGGCCGCCGACTGCGGGATCTGCCGGTGGGGGAGAGCCACCATCTGGCCAACACGGTTCCGCCCGAACTCTGGGAGAGGGTCGTGGTGATCCGCTGGCCCCGACTGCTCTCCGCGGCGCCTGCGGACGAACAGGCGGCGGTGGAGGAGATGGGGGCGGAAGGCTGCGGACTCGCCCTGGAGCACCTGCTCCAGATCGAGACGGCACCACCACTGAACAGCCGCCGTCGACGATCGGCCGGGGACTGGCAGCCACGGAATCTGGCGCGAAGCCGTTCACGCGGCGCTCTCCGGTCGGCGTCCCTGCCGGGTCTGGGGCATCTCACGCTGGCTGCCTGGAAGAGCCTTGCCGAAGCGCTGCCGCCCGAGAACTCGGCCGTGGTCGACACGGGCGTCGGACGTGTCGTCTTCCCGTCGGCCCTGGAGACCCCGCAGGGCAATTGACCAGTCCGTCCACGAGGCCGGGCACCCTGGCGCACGCCCGCCCCGCCCTGGCGCCCGACCTGCCGGCGCCCCCTGCCGGGCGCCCGAGACGCCCGGGCGCCCGCCCCCGTCCCGCTCAGTTCCCCGCGACGTTCCTGACCGCGACGGCGACCGGCACGTTGCCGGTGATCAGTTCCAGGGTCAGCCCCGCCGTGCTCGGGGTGTCCAGGAGTTCGGCGAGGGCCGCCGCCACGTCGTCGCGGGGGACCGGGCCCCGGCCGGTGGACGGGGAGAGCAGGACCAGGCCGGTGCCGGCGTCGTCGGTGAGCAGGCCGGGGCGCAGGATCGTCCAGTCGAGCGCGGGACGCGCTCGTACGGCGTCGTCGGCCGCGCCCTTCGCCCGCAGGTACACGTCGAAGACCTCGTCGCCCGCGTGCGCCGCGTCGGCGCCCATGGCCGAGACCATGACGTAGCGCCGTACGCCCGCCCGTTCGGCCGCGTCGGCGAGGAGCACCGCCGCCGCCCGGTCCACGGTGTCCTTGCGGGCCGCGCCGCTGTCGGGGCCCGCGCCCGCGGCGAAGACCACGGCGTGGGCGCCCTTCAGCACCTGGGCCACCTCCTCCACGGAGGCCGATTCGAGGTCCAGGACGGCCGCTTCGGCGCCCACCGCCTCCAGGTCCCCGCGTTGCCCGGGATCGCGGACGAGGCCGACAGCCTCGTCCCCGCGCGCGGCGAGCAGACGCTCCAGCCGCAGTGCGATCTGACCATGTCCACCTGCGATGACAATGCGCATGGGCACGACCGTACGCCGCAGGGGGCCCGCGCGCCCGGAGCGCGCCCGGGCGAAGGTCATCCCGCCCCCGGACCCGCCCCCGGACCCGCGCCGGGCCTGCCCTGGCGCGGCAGTCCGTACGGTTCCGGCGACTCGGAGTCGCGGTACTCGCGCACCGCGCTCGTCCGGGCGACGATCCGCCCCCGGTGCACCACGATCCGGCTGTACGCGAGCGAGAGCACCCCCGCGAGGCCGTCCCCGCGCACCGCGAGCAACTCGGCCGGGAAGCCCGCCTCCACCTGAACCCCGGGCAGCCCCATCGCCTCCCGGGCGGTGCTCGCGACGGCGTCGTACGCGGTCCTGACGGGCAGTCCGTGCTGCGAGGCCAACAGGTACGCCGCCTCCAACGGGTCCCCGCGTCCGACCGGGTTCGCCGGGTCGCGCAAGGCCCCGCTGCCCGCCAGTACGCGTACCCCGGCCGCGCGCAACAGGCGTACCGGTGCGGTGAGTCGGCGCTTCGCGCCCGAGCAGGCGCCCTGGGGCAGGCAGACCACCGCCACCCCGGCCGCAGCGAGTTGACCGGCTGCCCGTCTCGCGGTCTCCGCCGGCAGCCGCGAGAGGCCGCCGCAGGGGCCGATGGTGATCCCCGGCCCCGTGGCCGACCCCACCCCCGTGACCGGCCCCGCCGGCCCCGACCCAGCATGCTGATGGTCCGTCAATTCTGCTGCCATGGCAGCGAGTCGGGCCAGCCGGGCAGGGTCGGCGGCGTCCGTGTGCAGGTCCACCGGCAGCCCGTGCTCGAACGCGACGGCCAGTGCCCGCTCCACGTACGCGTCGGGGTCGGGGGAGAGGTCCGGGCGTCCGCCGATCACGCCCGCGCCCATCGCGACGGCGTCCCTGAGCAGGGCCGTGAGGTCCCCGCCCGCGGCTCCGGCGGCGAGGCGGCGGGGGACCGCCACGGGGGTGAGCTCCGCGAGGCCGCGCAGCGCGTACCGGGCGTGCAGGACGGCTTCCAGCGGCCCGAGACCCCGCGTGCCGCCGATCCGGACGTGGGTGCGCAGCGCGGTCGCGCCGTGCCCGAGCTGGAGCAGGGTGGCCTCGGTCACGCGCCGGCGCAGATCCTGCGGGCGCCGCGGGCCGCCGTCACCGCCGCCGTCGCAGTCGGAGGCGGTCAGGGCGGTGTCGCCGTGGGCGTGCGGTTCGGCGGGGGCCGGGAGCAGCAGGTAGCCGCGCAGATCGACCCGTGAGCCCCGGCCGCCGAGGCTGCCCGGAGGCCCGACCGCCTCGATCCGCTCGCCGGCCACCCGTACGTCCACGAGGCGGCCGTCGGTGAGCCGCGCCCCGCACAACAGGAGCGGTTCGGGGGCTGCGCCGGGGTCGTCCGCCGGGTCGTGGCCGGGCCGCCTCGGCAGGCTGTCGGGCATCGCGCTCCTGGGAGGGGGCTCGGGGGCTACTGGTGCGCTCCGGGCGGCTTGGGGACGGCTTGGGGACGGCACCGGGCGGCTTCGGGACGGCTGATGGGCTGCTCCGGGGCGGCGTTTTCAAGATCGAACCGGCCCGAGCCTAGGGCGGAGTCCGACCTGTCCCGGGGAAGGGCGAAATAGTCATACCGGTGGGGTGCGGCGGGACACCCCGGACGGAAGGGTTCCGTGGGGCGGCCGAGGTTCCGCGCTCTGCCGCTCAGCCCCTGATCAGAGGCCTGACCGGCGCCAAGGGCCGCGCTCCGGAAGGCCCCCGAGGGGGGTCGCGGAAACGGATTTGGGGGATCGGCGGGGAACCGTGTAATGTCTTCCTCGCTCGCCCCAATAGCTCAGTCGGTAGAGCGTCTCCATGGTAAGGAGAAGGTCTGCGGTTCGATTCCGCATTGGGGCTCTGGTGATCGGGAAACCCTGCTTCGGCAGGGGGACCTTTTCATCAAAGCGGTGTAGCTCAGTCGGTAGAGCAAGCGGCTCATAATCGCTGTGTCACCGGTTCAAGTCCGGTCACCGCTACAAACGGTAGCCGATTGTGGGGTCGGTCCTTCGATCGGCTACTCTTTTATGCGTTCATCCGTCCATCCGTCCGTCTTAGGAGCACTCACGTGGCTGCCACCGACGTCCGCCCGAAGATCACGCTGGCCTGCGTGGAGTGCAAGGAGCGGAACTACATCACCAAGAAGAACCGGCGTAACAACCCGGACCGTCTTGAGATGAAGAAGCACTGCCCGCGCTGCAACTCGCACACTGCGCACCGCGAAACGCGCTGAAACAGGCTCGTACACGAGGCCGTCCCCACTGGGGGCGGCCTCGTGTCGTTGTATGGGGTCGTGGGATGGTCATGCGACTTCCCTCGACCCCTTTTTTTTCTCTTCATCAGGAGGTAGCGAGCTCATGGCGCTCGACCAGTCCTTCGTGGGGCGGACCTATCCGCCCACCCCGGCGTACGAGGTCGGCAGGGAGAAGATCCGCGAGTTCGCCGAGGCGGTGGGCGACGCCCATCCGGCCTACGTCGACGCGGAGGCGGCCCGTGCGCTCGGTCACCCCGACGTGATCGCGCCGCCCACCTTCGTCTTCTCGATCACCTTCAAGGCCGCCGGGCAGGTCATCGAAGACCCGCAGCTGGGGCTGGACTACAGCCGGGTCGTGCACGGTGACCAGAAGTTCGCCTACACGCGCCCGGTGCGGTCGGGGGACCGGCTGACGGTCACCTCGACGATCGAGCGGATCAAGTCGATGGCCGGGAACGACATCCTGGACATCCGTGGCGAGGTTCACGACGAGGCCGGCGCACACGTCGTGACGGCCTGGACGAAGCTGGTGGCGCGAGCCGCCGAGGAGGCGTGATGGCCGCGAAGGTCGCTTACGAGTCGGTCGAGGTCGGTACGGAGCTCCCGTCCCGCTCCTTCCCGGTCACCCGGGCCTCGCTGGTGCGGTACGCGGGTGCCTCCGGCGACTTCAACCCGATCCACTGGAACGAGAAGTTCGCGGTCGAGGTCGGGCTGCCGGACGTCATCGCGCACGGCATGTTCACCATGGCCGAGGCGGTACGCGTGGTCACGGACTGGGCCGGCGACCCGGGTGCGGTCGTGGAGTACGGCGTGCGCTTCACCAAGCCGGTCGTCGTGCCCAACGACGACAAGGGCGCGCTGATCGAGGTCAGCGGCAAGGTCGCGGCCAAGCTGGACGACAACCAGGTCCGGGTCGACCTGGTCGCCGTGTGCGACGGCCAGAAGGTGCTGGGCATGTCCCGCGCCGTGGTCCGCCTCGCCTGAACCCACGCCCCGCGGCCGGCCGCGGGCGTACGGAAGGGGCATCCGCTTCGCGCGGGTGCCCCTTCCGCGTACCCGCGTACCCGGACAAGCCCCTTGACGTGTTGGTAATTGAGCAATAACTTACTTCCATGGTGAGAATGAGTGCGGACGAGCGGCGCGAGAGCGTCATTCGCGCGGCGATCACCGCGTTCGCCCGCGGTGGGTACGACGGCACCTCCACGGAGACGATCGCGCGGGCCGTCGGGGTCTCGCAGCCGTACCTCTTCCGCCTGTTCCCCAGCAAGCAGGCGATGTTCCTGGCCGCCGCCGAACGCTGCCTGACGGACACCATGGACATCCTCGTGAAGGCGGGCCAGGGCGAGGAGCCCGCCCGGTGCATGGCGGAGGCGTACGGGCGGCTGATCGCCGAGGACCCCGACAAGCTGCTGATGCAGATGCAGACCTACGCGGCCGTCGCGGCGGCCGAGGCGGCCGGCGACCGCGAGTTCGGCGCCTCGGTGCGGGCCTCCTGGGCGCGGATGTGGGACGAGGTCCACCTCGTCCTCGGTGCCGACGCCGACGAGACCAAGAACTACTTCGCCCACGGCATGCTCATCAACACCCTGACCTCGCTCGGCTTCCCGCCCGGCCACCGGGTCTGGTCGTGTTTCTGGGACGACACCCACCCGCCGGGTAGCGAGCCCGCGACCGCGGGGCCCGGGTCCGGGGCCGCGGAAGCCGCCCGTACGGACGCTCCGGAGCCCCACGCTCCGAAGTCCGGCACCCCCCACTGAGAACAGCGCGACCGGGGCTCTCCGGACGGCACGTCCGGAGGTCGCCCCGCTTTCTGCCCAGCAAAGTTAGTCATCAATAACTAACCATCAGGGGGAATCATGCACCAGCCAACGCCCACAGCCCTGCGCGGGGGAGCCGTCTGGGCCCTCGTCGTCACCAGCGTCGCCAGCTTCATGGCGGCGCTCGACAACCTGGTCGTCACCACGGCCCTGCCGTCCATCCGCGTGAGCCTCGGCGGCGGGCTGAAGGAGCTCGAATGGACGGTGAACGCCTACACGCTCACCTTCGCGGTTCTGCTGATGATGGGTGCGGCCCTGGGCGACCGCTTCGGCCGCCGCCGGCTCTTCCTCGTCGGGCTCTCCGTCTTCACCGGAGCCTCCGCCGCCGCCGCGCTCTCGCCCGGCATCGGTGAGCTCATCGCCTTCCGGGCGGTCCAGGGCGTCGGCGCGGCGATCATGATGCCGCTCACCCTCACCCTGCTCACGGCAGCCGTCCCGGCCGCCCGCCGGGGCGCGGTGCTCGGCATCTACAGCGCGGTCACCGGCCTGGCCGTGGCGAGCGGCCCGCTGATCGGCGGCAGCATCACCGAGCACATCTCCTGGCAGTGGATCTTCTGGCTGAACGTCCCCGTGGGCCTCGTGCTGCTGCCGCTGGCCCGGCTGCGGCTGACCGAGTCGTACGCCCCGGACGCCCGGCTCGACGTCCCCGGCACGCTGCTGGTCAGCGGCGGCCTCTTCGGGGTCGTGTACGCCCTCGTCAGCGCCAACTCCGACGGCTGGACCAGCGCGCCCGTCCTCACCGGTCTCCTCGCCGGCACCGCGCTGATCGGCGCCTTCGTCCGCCACGGCTTCCGCGCGAAGCGCCCGATGCTGCCGATGCGGCTCTTCCGCAGCCGGGCCTTCTTCGGCATCAACATCGCGAGCCTGCTGATGTTCCTCGGGATGTTCGGCTCGATCTTCCTGCTCAGCCAGTTCCTGCAGAGCGCGCTCGGCTACTCGCCCACCGAGGCCGGACTGCGGATGCTGCCCTGGACCGGCATGCCGATCCTGGTCGCGCCGGTCGCCGGCTACCTCAGCGACCGGTTCGGCGGCCGTCCCATCGTCGTCACCGGTCTCGCGCTCCAGGCGGTGGGTCTCGCGCTCTTCGCCCGGGTGCTCAGCCCGGACGTCGCCTACACCGCCCAGCTGCCCGGCCTGATCATCGGCGGTATCGGCATGGCGATGTACTTCGCGCCCGCCTCCGGGCTCGTCATGTCCAGCGTCGGGGCGGGCGAGCGGGGCATCGCCTCCGGCGCCAACAACGCCCTGCGCGAGGTCGGCGGCGCGCTCGGGGTCGCCGTACTGGCCTCCGTCTTCTCCGCCCGGGGCGGATTCGGCTCCCCGCAGCAGTTCACCGACGGGACCGTGCCCGCGGTCTGGATCGGAGCCGGTGTCGTCGCTCTCGCCGCGCTGGTTGCCCTGCTGGTGCCGGGCGGGCGCGGCGGCTCGGTGGTGCCGGAGCCCGAGTCCGCCGCCCCTGCCGTCCGCGTTCCGGCCTGACCGCCACCCCCGGTCGCCCTGCGGGCCCCGGTCCCGCCCGCCCCGCCCGAGCGGCGGGGCGGGCGGGACCGGGGCCCGTACTCTTGACCCGTGCAGGTACTCCACGACGCCCCCCTCGCCCCCCTGACCACCTTCCGGCTCGGCGGCCCGGCCACCCGGCTCGTCACCGCGACGACCGACGCCGAGGTGATCGCGGCCGTCCGCGAGGCCGACGACGCGGGCACCCCGCTGCTGGTCATCGGCGGCGGCTCCAACCTGGTCATCGGCGACAAGGGCTTCGACGGCACCGCCCTGCGCATCGCCACCACCGGCTTCGAGCTCACCGGCACCCGCCTGGAACTCGCGGCGGGCGAGGTCTGGACCGACGCCGTCGCCCGTACCGTCGAGGCCGGGCTCGCCGGCATCGAGTGCCTCGCCGGAATCCCCGGCAGCGCCGGTGCCACGCCGATCCAGAACGTGGGCGCGTACGGCCAGGAGGTCTCCGCCACCATCAGCGAGGTCGTGGCCTACGACCGGCGCTCCGGGGAGACGGTCACCCTCTCCAACGCCGAGTGCGGCTTCTCCTACCGGCACAGCGCCTTCAAGCAGCACCCCGACCGGTACGTCGTCCTGCGCGTCCGCTTCGAGCTGGAGGACGCGGGCGGGCTGTCGGCGCCCGTGAAGTACCAGGAGACCGCCCGCACCCTCGGCGTGGAGGCCGGCGAGCGCGTTCCGGCCGCCGCGGCCCGCGAGACCGTCCTCGCGCTGCGTGCGGGCAAGGGCATGGTGCTGGACCCCGAGGACCACGACACCTGGTCCGCCGGCTCCTTCTTCACCAACCCGGTTCTCGACGAGCAGGAGTACGCGGACTTCCTCGCCCGCGCCGCCGAGCGCCTCGGCCCCGGCACCACCCCGCCCGCCTACCCGGCGAGTGACGGGCGGACCAAGACCTCGGCGGCCTGGCTGATCGACAAGGCCGGCTTCACCAAGGGGTACGGCACCGGGCCCGCCCGCATCTCCACCAAGCACACCCTCGCCCTCACCAACCGGGGCGAGGCCACCACCGAGGACCTGCTGGCCCTCGCCCGCGAGGTCGTGGCCGGGGTGCGCGAGGCGTTCGGCGTGACCCTCGTCAACGAGCCGGTGACGGTCGGCGTCAGCCTCTGAGCCCCGACGGGACCGCCCCGCCGCCACCCTCAGGCGGCCGGCGCCGCCAGCCAGTCGTCGATCCCGTCCAGCATCCCGCGCCGTACCTCCTCCGGGGCCACCGAGCCGCGCACCGACTGACGGGCGAGCTCCGCCAGCTCCGCGTCGGTGAACGCGTGATGCTTGCGCACCAGGTCGTACTGGTCGGCCAGCCGCGCCCCGAAGAGCAACGGGTCGTCCGCGCCGAGCGCCATCGGCACCCCCGCGTCGAACAGCGTCCGCAGCGGCACGTCGCCGGGCTTCTCGTAGACCCCGAGCGCCACGTTGGACGCCGGGCAGACCTCGCAGGTGATCCCGCGCTCCGCGAGCCTGCGCATCAGCCGGGGGTCCTCGGCCGCCCGCACCCCGTGCCCGATCCGGTACGCGTCCAGATCGTCCAGGCAGTCGCGGACGCTGGACGGGCCGGCCAGCTCGCCGCCGTGCGGGGCCGCGATCAGCCCGCCCTCCCGGGCAATGGCGAAGGCGCGATCGAAGTCCCTTGCCATGCCCCGGCGTTCGTCGTTGGAGAGGCCGAATCCGACGACCCCCCGGTCCGCGTACCGCACCGCCAGCCGGGCCAGCGTGCGGGCGTCCAGCGGGTGCTTCATCCGGTTCGCCGCGATCACCACCCGCATCCCGAGGCCGGTCTCCCGGGAGGCGCCGTCCACGGCGTCCAGGATGATCTCGATCGCCGGGATCAGCCCGCCGAGCAGCGGGGCGTACGAGGTGGGGTCGACCTGGATCTCCAGCCAGCCGGAGCCGTCCGCGACGTCCTCCCGCGCGGTCTCCCGCACCAGGCGCTGGATGTCCTCCGGCTCCCGCAGGCAGGACCGGGCGATGTCGTAGAGCCGCTGGAAGCGGAACCAGCCCCGCTCGTCGGTCGCCCGCAGTTCGGGAGGTTCACCGCCGGTGAGGGCCTCGGGCAGGCGCACGCCGTACTTGTCGGCGAGTTCGAGCAGGGTGGTGGGCCGCATCGACCCCGTGAAGTGCAGGTGCAGGTGGGCCTTGGGCAACAGACGTACATCACGCTCCATTGGAAGATCCTGCCGCACCCGCGCCCCGGAGCGGAAGCGGCTTCCTCTTTCGAGGAGGGGGGCGAACAAAAAAGCGCCCCCGGCCCGGGACATGAAGTCCGCGGACCGGGGGCACCCTCCCGTGTTCTGCGCGGGGTCAGTCGCGCGCCTCCGCCAGCAGCTTCTGGATCCGCGAGACGCCCTCGACCAGGTCGTCGTCGCCCAGCGCGTAGGAGAGCCGGAGGTAACCCGGCGTGCCGAAGGCCTCGCCGGGAACGACGGCGACTTCGGCCTCGTCCAGGACGAGCGCCGCCAGCTCGGCGGAGCTGGCCGGGCGCTTGCCGCGGATCTCCTTGCCGAGCAGGCCCTTCACCGAGGGGTAGGCGTAGAACGCGCCCTCGGGCTCGGGGCAGACGACCCCGTCGATCTCGTTGAGCATCCCCACGATCGTCTTCCGCCGGCGGTCGAAGGCGGTCCGCATCTCGGCGACCGCGTCCAGCGGTCCGGAGACGGCGGCCAGCGCGGCGACCTGGGCGACGTTGGAGACGTTCGAGGTGGCGTGCGACTGCAGGTTGGTCGCCGCCTTCACGATGTCCTTCGGACCGACGATCCAGCCCACCCGCCAGCCGGTCATCGCGTACGTCTTGGCGACACCGTTGACCACGATGCACTTGTCCCGCAGTTCCGGCAGGAGCGCGGGGAGCGAGGTGAACTCCGCGTCGCCGTAGACGAGGTGCTCGTAGATCTCGTCGGTCAGCACCCACAGCCCGTGCTCGACGGCCCAGCGGCCGATCTCCTCGGCCTCGGCCCGGGTGTACACCGCGCCGGTCGGGTTCGACGGCGAGACGAACAGCACGACCTTCGTCCGCTCGGTGCGGGCGGCTTCCAGCTGCTCGACCGTGACCTTGTACCCGGCGGTCTCGTCGGCGACGACGTCCACCGGGACGCCGCCGGCCAGCCGGATCGACTCGGGGTAGGTGGTCCAGTACGGGGCGGGGACGATGACCTCGTCGCCCGGGTCGAGGATCGCGGCGAACGCCTCGTAGATGGCCTGCTTGCCGCCGTTGGTCACCAGGACCTGCGAGGCGTCCACCTCGTAGCCGGAGTCGCGCAGCGTCTTCGCCGCGATCGCCGCCTTGAGCTCCGGCAGCCCGCCCGCGGGGGTGTAGCGGTGGTACTTCGGGTTGCGGCACGCCTCGACCGCCGCCTCGACGATGTAGTCGGGGGTCGGGAAGTCGGGCTCACCGGCGCCGAACCCGATCACCGGACGGCCGGCCGCCTTGAGTGCCTTCGCCTTGGCGTCGACGGCGAGGGTGGCGGACTCGGAGATCGCACCGACGCGGACGGAGACCCGGCGTTCGGACGGAGAAGATGCAGAGCTCATGCCTCCATGGTGCCCGACCGCAGGCCCTCTCGGCGAGGTGTTTCCGTCGCGCGCACGGGGCCCCCGAGGCCCCCGTACGGGCTCTGGCCAGGGCCGGAACGAGGGCCCCGGGACCCCCGGGAGCGCGCCCCGCCGACCCCCGTCCGGATGGCCCGCTCAACTTCTGTTCGACGCGGGGCCCATGAACACGTACACTCACCTGTCGTTGGCCTTCACCAGCCGCACCGGAATGACTTCCTGGTCACCAGGGAACATGCGGTAGGTTGGGGAAACCACAAAGGGTCGTAGCTCAATTGGTAGAGCACTGGTCTCCAAAACCAGCGGTTGGGGGTTCAAGTCCCTCCGGCCCTGCTACACACTCCTTCGCCAGGATGTGTGCGCATGTACGTACTTCATTGCACAGCCGTGCGGCTCCACCGGGCGCGGCACGGCCACGACCCGGAATCAGGTGAGTAGCGTGACGGACGCCGTGGGCTCCATCGACATGCCTGATGCTGAGGATGAAGCGCCCGAGTCCAAGAAGACCCGGAAGGGCGGCAAGCGCGGCAAGAAGGGCCCGTTCGGCCGTCTCGCGCTCTTCTACCGTCAGATCATCGCCGAGCTGCGCAAGGTCGTCTGGCCCACGCGCAAGCAGCTGAGCACGTACACCACCGTGGTGATTGTGTTCGTAGTCGTCATGATTGGTCTCGTTACCGTGATTGACTTCGGATTCCAGCGGGTCATCAAGTACGTCTTCGGCTGATCCCGCGGAGGGCGCCTCACCGGCGCCCCTTTCGCATGTTCCACCCATTTGTATCCAGGAAGAAGCAGCCATCGTGTCTGACCCGAACCTGAACGACGCCGCCGAGTCCGGGACGGACGCCTTCGAGTCCGCCGAGGACCAGCACGACATCGTTGAGGCCTCCGAGTCCTCGGAGTCCGAGGACTCGGACCAGGTCGAAGCTGCTGCCGAGAGCGCCGACGTCGACTCCGACGAGGACGCCGAGGCCTTCGCCGCCGAGGACACCGAGTCCGACGAGGACGCCGAGTCCGACGACGAGGAGTCCGAGGAAGCCGCCGAGCCGGCCGCCCCCGTCGACCCCGTCGCCGCCCTGCGCGAGGAACTCCGCACCCTGCCCGGCGAGTGGTACGTCATCCACACGTACGCCGGGTACGAGAAGCGCGTGAAGGCCAACCTCGAACAGCGTGCCGTCTCGCTCAACGTCGAGGAGTTCGTCTACCAGGCGGAAGTCCCCGAGGAAGAGATCGTCCAGATCAAGAACGGCGAGCGCAAGAACGTCCGCCAGAACAAGCTCCCGGGCTACGTCCTGGTGCGCATGGACCTGACGAACGAGTCCTGGGGCGTCGTCCGCAACACGCCCGGCGTCACCGGCTTCGTGGGCAACGCCTACGACCCGTACCCGCTGACCCTGGACGAGATCGTGAAGATGCTCGCTCCCGAGGCCGAGGAGAAGGCCGCTCGTGAGGCCGCCGAGGCCGCGGGCAAGCCGGCTCCGGCGCGCCGGGTCGAGGTCCAGGTGCTCGACTTCGAGGTGGGCGACTCGGTCACCGTCACCGACGGCCCGTTCGCGACCCTCCAGGCGACGATCAACGAGATCAACGCCGACTCGAAGAAGGTCAAGGGCCTCGTCGAGATCTTCGGTCGCGAGACCCCGGTCGAGCTCAGCTTCGACCAGATCCAGAAGAACTGACGGCTTTCGCCTCCTTCTGGACGTATGCCTACCGAGCAGGTCAGACCGGCTTCGCAGCCGGTCTGACCTGCTCGGTTTTTGGTCGCGCAGCTATACCCGTTATCGTTGTGCGGTATGCCTCCGTCCGGATGACCGGAATGGCGGCGAAACACTCTCACTAGGACCCGGAGAGAGCAATGCCTCCCAAGAAGAAGAAGATCACGGGGCTCATCAAGCTCCAGATCAACGCCGGTGCCGCCAACCCGGCTCCGCCGGTCGGCCCCGCGCTGGGTCAGCACGGCGTCAACATCATGGAGTTCTGCAAGGCCTACAACGCCGCGACCGAGTCGCAGCGTGGCATGGTCGTGCCGGTGGAGATCACGGTCTACGAAGACCGCTCCTTCACCTTCATCACCAAGACTCCGCCGGCCGCCAAGCTGATCCTCAAGGCCGCTGGTGTGGACAAGGGCTCCGGCGAGCCGCACAAGACCAAGGTCGCCAAGCTGACGGCCGCCCAGGTCCGCGAGATCGCCACGACCAAGCTCCCCGACCTGAACGCCAACGACCTCGACGCCGCGTCGAAGATCATCGCTGGCACCGCCCGTTCCATGGGCATCACGGTCGAAGGCTGAGTCCAGCCTCCCAGGCCTCAAGTGGTAGGACCAGGCGCTGGTCCGCACCACGACTCCACACTCTGAACACACAGGAGCAGCAGTGAAGCGCAGCAAGAACCTCCGCGCTGCGGACGCGAAGATCGACCGGGAGCGCGTCTACGCCCCGCTCGAGGCCGTCCGTCTCGCCAAGGAGACCGCGACCACGAAGTTCGACGGCACCGTCGAGGTCGCCTTCCGCCTGGGCGTCGACCCTCGCAAGGCCGACCAGATGGTCCGTGGCACCGTGAACCTCCCGCACGGCACCGGCAAGACCGCCCGGGTCCTGGTCTTCGCGACCGGTGACCGTGCAGCGGCCGCGGAAGCCGCGGGCGCCGACATCGTCGGCTCCGACGAGCTCATCGACGAGGTCGCGAAGGGCCGCCTGGACTTCGACGCCGTCGTCGCCACCCCGGACCTCATGGGCAAGGTCGGCCGCCTCGGCCGCGTGCTCGGTCCGCGTGGTCTGATGCCGAACCCGAAGACCGGCACCGTCACCCCCGATGTCGTCAAGGCTGTCAACGACATCAAGGGCGGCAAGATCGAGTTCCGCGTCGACAAGCACTCGAACCTGCACTTCATCATCGGCAAGGTCTCCTTCGACGAGACGAAGCTGGTGGAGAACTACGCCGCCGCGCTGGAGGAGATCCTCCGTCTGAAGCCGTCGGCCGCCAAGGGCCGCTACATCAAGAAGGCCGCACTGGCCACCACGATGGGCCCCGGCATCCCGCTGGACCAGAACCGCACCCGTAACCTCCTCGTCGAGGAGGACCCGGCCGCCCTCTGAGCCTCCGTGCTCCTCGGGTAGTCGCGTCACGCGTGTAGATGGGCCCTGCAACCTTTTGGTTGCGGGGCCCGTCTTCGTATGCGGAGACGGGCCGGACGGATCGGGCTGCTCCGGTTCCTGTCAGCCCCCTGTGCAAGGGTGGGTCGACAGTACGTACGAGGGGTGGGGTTAAACGATGACGAGCAGGACACTGCGGCGCGTGTGCGTGTCGGTCGTGACGATGGCGGCACTGACGTCGGTGGCGGCGTGCGGGGGGTCCGACGAGGCGAGCGGCTCCGGTGGCAAGAACGGCGACAAGAGCCCGGCCGCGGCGGCCGCGGTGTCGCCGATCGCCGCGCTGAAGAAGGTGCAGCAGAAGAGCGGGAGCGCCCACTCCGCCAAGGTCGAGAGCACCATCGTGGTGGGTACGGCCATGTCGATCACGTCGACCGGGTCCATGGACTGGTCCGACGGCATCACCGGTGACATCACCATCAAGTACACCGGCGGCACGATGGCGGAGACCATGAAGAAGATGGGCTCCGACGGAACCATGCGGACGGTGTACCTCAAGGACGCCTACTACGCGAACATGGGCGACGCCTTCGCGCAGGCCATCGGCGGCAAGCACTGGATCCGGTACGGCTACGAGGACCTCGCCGCGGTCGCCGGTGCCTCCGGCGAGGTGCTCAAGGACCAGATGCAGGGCTCCACGCCCGAGAAGGGCGTGGAGCCCCTCCTGGCGTCCGGCGCCGTCAAGAAGGTCGGCGAGGAGAACGTCCGGGGCGTCGCGACCACGCACTACTCCGGTGTGGTCGACGTGGCCGCACTGTCCGGGACGAGCACCAACCTCGACGCCGAGCAGCTCAAGGAGCTCAAGGAGCAGCTGGACAAGTCGGGGATCACCACCGAGACCGTCGATCTCTGGATCGACAAGAACGATCTGCCGATCAAGGCGTCGACGAGCGCCGACACCGCCACCGGGGCGATGAAGACCACGTCGTTCTACAGCGACTACGGCGCCGCGGTGAGCGTCGTGAAGCCCGACGCGGGCGACACGGTGGACTTCAAGGAGATCGCCGGCCAGGCCGCGACCACCGCGTCCTGACGCCTCTTCCTCATCGGTTCCGACGCCTTCACCGGCCCATGGGGTGCGGGTCCAAACCTCCCGCACCCCATGGATTCAGGACGGATTTGCCCCGCGCGGTCCCGGTCGCGTACGCTTCCGAAGAAGCCAAAGACCGCTGGTCGTTGGTGTGCCTTCGCAAGAAGGGGCACTGACCGAAGGTTCCGTACGGACGGACGACCTGCGCAGGTGACTGTGGAACGCTCCCGGATTCGTCCGGTCGAGCCGCGCCCTGGCACTTGTGCTGGGGCGTTTCGTCTTTTCCGGCCCCTTCTGAGCGGTCCTCATCACCCGGAAGGAGGCCGACGCTCATGGCAAGGCCCGACAAGGCTGCCGCGGTAGCCGAGCTCGCGGACCAGTTCCGCAGCTCGAACGCCGCCGTGCTGACCGAGTACCGGGGTCTCACCGTGGCCCAGCTCAAGCAGCTGCGCCGTTCGCTCGGTGAGAACGCCCAGTACGCCGTGGTGAAGAACACGCTGACCAAGATCGCGGCCAACGAGGCCGGGATCGACACGCTGGACGACCTGTTCGCAGGTCCGACGGCGGTTGCCTTCGTCACCGGTGACCCGGTGGAGTCGGCGAAGGGTCTTCGTGACTTCGCCAAGGACAACCCCAACCTCATCATCAAGGGCGGTGTCCTTGACGGTAAGGCGCTGTCCGCCGATGAGTTCAAGAAGCTCGCGGACCTCGAGTCCCGCGAGGTTCTGCTCGCCAAGCTGGCAGGTGCCATGAAGGGCAAGCAGTCTCAGGCTGCCGCGCTCTTCCAGGCGCTCCCCTCGAAGTTCGTCCGCACCGCGGAAGCTCTTCGTGCCAAGAAGGAAGAGCAGGGCGGTGCCGGTACGCCGGCGCCCGCCGAGGCTGCCGAGTAATCACTCAGCGGTCCAGCGGGCCCTTCGTACGCCCGCCGACATATACATCCGGCACCTGCCGACTTAGTGGAAGGACGCCATCATGGCGAAGCTGTCCCAGGAAGAGCTGCTCGAGCAGTTCGAGACCCTGACCCTCATCGAGCTCTCCGAGTTCGTCAAGGCGTTCGAGGAGAAGTTCGACGTCACGGCCGCCGCCCCGGTCGCCGTTGCCGCCGCCGGTGGCGCTGCCGCCGTCGAGGCCGTCGAGGAGCAGGACGAGTTCGACGTCATCCTCACGGGTGCCGGCGAGAAGAAGATCCAGGTCATCAAGGTCGTGCGTGAGCTGACCTCCCTCGGCCTGAAGGAGGCCAAGGACCTCGTCGACGGCGCTCCGAAGCCCGTCCTCGAGAAGGTCGCCAAGGAGGCCGCCGAGAAGGCTGCCGAGTCCCTCAAGGGCGCCGGCGCCTCCGTCGAGGTCAAGTGACTTCACGAGTCTTCTGACTCACCTGTGACGCCCCTGCCGTGAGGCGGGGTCCGTCGGATACGCGAAGGGCGATCACCCGACCGGGTGGTCGCCCTTCGGCGTACCCGAGTCGGCTGCCTTGCTCTTCCGCCGGTGGGTAGTAGGGTGATCATCGCCGTACGCCTCCTGAGGGCGTCGGAGAGAGCCCCGCAGCCACAGAGGCGGCCACAAGGCCCGCGAGCGGGCCGGGGGGCCTTGACGAACCGCACGTGGCGCGCAATTCTCAGGACGCGTCTTCATCTCGGTCCTCATCCGAGGCATGGATCGAGAACGAAGCGGGAAGTAAAGAAGCGCGCGGCACGAGCCGCGCGAGGGCTGAAAAGGTGTTGAGAACAGCTGTTGACAGCGACGCGGGTCTCTGAGAACCCCGACTGGACATCAGTGTGCCGCTTGGCTACACTGTCCCTTTGCGCTGCCTGTTAGCTGCCTCCTGCCCGTCACCAGGGGCATGCCCACGCTTGAGCATCGATGACAGAACCTCCCTGAACTGGGATTTCCGTCTTCGTGTCGGCATGGGACCGGTACGCGCGTAGTGAGTCCGAGCCCTCGGAAGGACCCCCTCTTGGCCGCCTCGCGCAACGCCTCGACCGCGAATACGAACAACGGTGCCAGCACCGCCCCGCTGCGCATCTCCTTTGCAAAGATCAAGGAGCCCCTCGAGGTTCCGAACCTCCTCGCGCTGCAGACCGAGAGCTTTGACTGGCTCCTCGGCAATGCCGCCTGGAAGGCTCGCGTCGAGGCTGCTCTGGACAGTGGACAAGACGTCCCCACCAAGTCCGGCCTCGAGGAAATCTTCGAAGAGATCTCCCCGATCGAGGACTTCTCCGGGTCGATGTCGCTCACGTTCCGCGACCACCGATTCGAGCCCCCGAAGAACTCGATCGACGAGTGCAAGGAGCGCGACTTCACCTTCGCCGCCCCGCTCTTCGTCACCGCCGAGTTCACCAACAACGAGACCGGCGAGATCAAGTCCCAGACGGTCTTCATGGGCGACTTCCCGCTCATGACCAACAAGGGCACCTTCGTCATCAACGGCACCGAGCGTGTCGTGGTGTCGCAGCTCGTCCGTTCCCCCGGCGTCTACTTCGATTCCTCGATCGACAAGACGTCCGACAAGGACATCTACTCCGCCAAGATCATCCCCTCCCGGGGCGCCTGGCTGGAGATGGAGATCGACAAGCGCGACATGGTCGGTGTCCGCATCGACCGCAAGCGCAAGCAGTCGGTCACCGTCCTCCTCAAGGCTCTCGGCTGGACGACCGAGCAGATCCTGGAGGAGTTCGGCGAGTACGAGTCGATGCGCGCCACCCTGGAGAAGGACCACACCCAGGGCCAGGACGACGCACTGCTCGACATCTACCGCAAGCTGCGCCCGGGCGAGCCGCCGACCCGTGAGGCCGCTCAGACGCTGCTCGAGAACCTCTACTTCAACCCGAAGCGCTACGACCTCGCGAAGGTCGGCCGCTACAAGGTGAACAAGAAGCTCGGCGCGGACGAGCCGCTGGACGCCGGCGTGCTCACCACCGACGACGTCATCGCGACCATCAAGTACCTGGTCAAGCTGCACGCCGGTGAGACCGAGACGGTCGGCGAGTCCGGACGTTCGATCGTCGTCGAGACCGACGACATCGACCACTTCGGCAACCGCCGCCTGCGCAACGTCGGCGAGCTGATCCAGAACCAGGTCCGTACGGGTCTCGCCCGTATGGAGCGCGTCGTGCGCGAGCGCATGACGACTCAGGACGTCGAGGCGATCACGCCGCAGACCCTGATCAACATCCGGCCGGTCGTCGCCTCCATCAAGGAGTTCTTCGGCACCAGCCAGCTGTCGCAGTTCATGGACCAGAACAACCCGCTGTCGGGTCTCACCCACAAGCGCCGTCTGTCGGCACTTGGCCCGGGTGGTCTCTCCCGTGAGCGGGCCGGCTTCGAGGTCCGAGACGTGCACCCGTCCCACTACGGACGCATGTGCCCGATCGAGACCCCCGAAGGCCCGAACATCGGTCTGATCGGTTCGCTCGCCTCGTACGGCCGCGTCAACGCGTTCGGCTTCATCGAGACGCCGTACCGCAAGGTCACCGACGGCCAGGTCACCGACGAGGTCGACTACATCACGGCCGACGAGGAGGACCGCTACGTCATCGCCCAGGCGAACGCGACCCTCTCCGACGAGCTGCGCTTCACCGAGCCCCGCGTCCTGGTCCGCCGCCGCGGCGGTGAGGTCGACTACGTGCCGCCGGCCGAGGTCGACTACATGGACGTCTCGCCGCGCCAGATGGTGTCCGTCGCCACCGCGATGATCCCCTTCCTGGAGCACGACGACGCCAACCGTGCCCTCATGGGCGCGAACATGATGCGCCAGGCCGTCCCGCTCATCAAGAGCGAGGCGCCGCTGGTCGGCACCGGCATGGAGTACCGCTGCGCCACCGACGCCGGTGACGTGCTGAAGGCCGAGAAGGACGGTGTGGTCCAGGAGGTCTCCGCGGACTACATCACCGTCACGAACGACGACGGTACGTACACCACGTACCGCATCGCCAAGTTCATGCGCTCCAACCAGGGCACCTCGGTCAACCAGAAGGTCGTCGTCTCCGAGGGCGACCGGGTCATCGCCGACCAGGTGCTCGCCGACGGACCGGCCACCGAGAACGGTGAGATGGCCCTGGGCAAGAACCTGCTCGTGGCGTTCATGCCGTGGGAGGGTCACAACTACGAGGACGCGATCATCCTGTCGCAGCGCCTCGTGCAGGACGACGTCCTCTCCTCGATCCACATCGAGGAGCACGAGGTCGACGCCCGTGACACCAAGCTCGGCCCGGAGGAGATCACCCGGGACATCCCGAACGTCTCCGAAGAGGTCCTCGCGGACCTCGACGAGCGCGGCATCATCCGTATCGGTGCCGAGGTCGTCGCCGGCGACATCCTCGTCGGCAAGGTCACGCCCAAGGGCGAGACCGAGCTGACCCCCGAGGAGCGCCTGCTCCGCGCGATCTTCGGTGAGAAGGCGCGCGAAGTGCGCGACACCTCGCTGAAGGTGCCGCACGGTGAGATCGGCAAGGTCATCGGTGTCCGCGTCTTCGACCGCGAAGAGGGCGACGAGCTGCCGCCGGGCGTGAACCAGCTGGTCCGCGTCTACGTCGCGCAGAAGCGCAAGATCACCGATGGTGACAAGCTCGCCGGCCGTCACGGCAACAAGGGCGTCATCTCGAAGATCCTGCCCATCGAGGACATGCCGTTCCTCGAGGACGGCACCCCGGTCGACATCATCCTCAACCCGCTGGGTGTCCCGTCCCGAATGAACCCGGGACAGGTCCTGGAGATCCACCTCGGCTGGCTCGCCAGCCGCGGCTGGGACGTCTCCGGCCTCGGTGACGAGTGGGCCCAGCGGCTCCAGGCCATCGGCGCCGACCAGGTCGCGCCCGGCACCAACGTCGCCACGCCCGTCTTCGACGGTGCGCGCGAGGACGAGATCAGTGGTCTGTTCAACGCCACGATCCCGAACCGCGACGGCGACCGCCTGGTTCAGCCCTCCGGAAAGGCCCAGCTGTTCGACGGCCGCTCCGGTGAGCCGTTCCCGGACCCGGTCTCGGTCGGGTACATGTACATCCTCAAGCTGCACCACCTGGTCGACGACAAGCTCCACGCTCGTTCGACCGGCCCGTACTCCATGATCACCCAGCAGCCGCTCGGTGGTAAGGCTCAGTTCGGTGGTCAGCGCTTCGGAGAGATGGAGGTGTGGGCCCTTGAGGCTTACGGCGCCGCGTACGCCCTCCAGGAGCTGCTGACGATCAAGTCCGACGACGTGACCGGCCGCGTGAAGGTCTACGAGGCCATCGTCAAGGGCGAGAACATCCCTGAGCCGGGCATCCCTGAGTCCTTCAAGGTGCTCATCAAGGAAATGCAGTCGCTCTGCCTCAACGTGGAGGTGCTGTCCTCGGACGGCATGTCCATCGAGATGCGCGACACGGACGAGGACGTCTTCCGCGCGGCGGAGGAACTCGGTATCGACCTGTCCCGGCGCGAGCCGAGCAGCGTCGAAGAGGTCTGACGGGTAGGCCGGCCGGATCCACGTGATCCGGCCGGCCCTCCCGGGACCCGTTCAGACCATTGCTGAAGTGCCCCATCTCCACGCTTCACGGCGAGGGGCTCGAACCCCCGAAAGAGGGATTGACGACAAGTGCTCGACGTCAACTTCTTCGACGAGCTGCGGATCGGCCTTGCCACCGCGGACGACATCCGGACCTGGTCCCACGGCGAAGTGAAGAAGCCGGAGACCATCAACTACCGCACGCTCAAGCCCGAAAAGGACGGACTCTTCTGCGAGAAGATCTTCGGTCCGACCCGGGACTGGGAGTGCTACTGCGGCAAGTACAAGCGTGTCCGCTTCAAGGGCATCATCTGTGAGCGCTGTGGCGTCGAGGTCACGCGCGCCAAGGTGCGCCGTGAGCGCATGGGCCACATCGAGCTTGCCGCTCCCGTCACCCACATCTGGTACTTCAAGGGCGTCCCGTCGCGCCTCGGATACCTGCTGGACCTCGCGCCGAAGGACCTCGAGAAGGTCATCTACTTCGCCGCGTACATGATCACGTTCGTCGACGAGGAGCGCCGCACGCGCGACCTCCCGTCGCTGGAGGCCCACGTCTCCGTCGAGCGTCAGCAGGTCGAGAACCGTCGCGACTCCGACCTGGAGAACCGCGCCAAGAAGCTCGAGACCGACCTGGCCGAGCTGGAGGCCGAGGGCGCCAAGGCCGACGTGCGCCGCAAGGTGCGCGAAGGTGCCGAGCGTGAGATGAAGCAGCTGCGCGACCGTGCGCAGCGCGAGATCGACCGTCTCGACGAGGTGTGGAGCCGCTTCAAGAACCTCAAGGTCCAGGACCTCGAGGGCGACGAGCTGCTCTACCGCGAGCTGCGTGACCGCTTCGGCACGTACTTCGACGGCTGCATGGGCGCCGCCGCGCTGCAGAAGCGCCTGGAGTCCTTCGACCTCGACGAGGAGGCCGAGCGCCTCCGCGAGATCATCCGTTCCGGCAAGGGCCAGAAGAAGACCCGTGCGCTCAAGCGCCTCAAGGTCGTCTCCGCGTTCCTGCAGACCAGCAACAAGCCCAAGGGCATGGTGCTCGACTGCGTGCCGGTCATCCCGCCGGACCTGCGTCCGATGGTGCAGCTGGACGGTGGCCGCTTCGCGACCTCCGACCTGAACGACCTGTACCGCCGCGTGATCAACCGCAATAACCGCCTGAAGCGCCTTCTCGACCTCGGTGCCCCCGAGATCATCGTGAACAACGAGAAGCGCATGCTCCAGGAGGCCGTCGACGCGCTGTTCGACAACGGCCGTCGTGGTCGCCCGGTCACGGGCCCCGGCAACCGCCCGCTGAAGTCCCTGAGCGACATGCTCAAGGGCAAGCAGGGTCGATTCCGTCAGAACCTCCTCGGCAAGCGCGTGGACTACTCCGCGCGTTCCGTGATCGTCGTCGGCCCGCAGCTCAAGCTGCACCAGTGCGGTCTGCCGAAGGCCATGGCGCTGGAGCTCTTCAAGCCGTTCGTGATGAAGCGCCTGGTGGACCTGAACCACGCGCAGAACATCAAGTCGGCGAAGCGCATGGTCGAGCGTGGCCGCACCGTCGTGTACGACGTCCTCGAAGAGGTCATCGCCGAGCACCCGGTGCTGCTGAACCGTGCGCCCACCCTGCACCGCCTCGGCATCCAGGCCTTCGAGCCCCAGCTGGTCGAGGGCAAGGCCATCCAGATCCACCCGCTCGTCTGCACCGCGTTCAACGCGGACTTCGACGGTGACCAGATGGCCGTGCACCTGCCGCTCTCCGCGGAGGCGCAGGCCGAGGCCCGCATCCTGATGCTGTCCTCGAACAACATCCTGAAGCCGGCCGACGGTCGCCCCGTCACCATGCCGACCCAGGACATGGTGCTGGGTCTCTTCTTCCTCACCACGGACGAAGAGGGCCGCAACGTCAAGGGCACGGGCCGCGCGTTCGGCTCCACGGCCGAGGCCACCATGGCCTTCGACGCCCGCGAGCTGTCGCTCCAGGCGAAGGTCGACATCCGCTTCCCGGTGGGCACCATCCCGCCGCGTGGCTGGGTGCCGCCGGTCGCCGAGGAGGGCGAGCCCGAGTACCAGCCGGGCGACACCTTCCGTCTGCGTACGAGCCTGGGCCGCGCGCTCTTCAACGAGCTGCTGCCCGAGGACTACCCGTTCGTCGACTACTCGGTGGGCAAGAAGCAGCTCTCCGAGATCGTCAACGACCTGGCCGAGCGCTACCCCAAGGTCATCGTGGCGGCGACGCTCGACAACCTGAAGGCGGCCGGTTTCCACTGGGCGACCCGCTCCGGTGTGACCGTCGCGGTCTCCGACATCGTCGTGCCCGAGGCCAAGAAGGCCATCGTCCGCGGCTACGAGGAGCAGGACGAGAAGGTCCAGAAGCAGTACGAGCGTGGTCTGATCACCAAGGACGAGCGCACGCAGGAGCTCATCGCGATCTGGACCAAGGCGACCAACGAGGTTGCCGAGGCGATGAACGCGAACTTCCCCAAGGTGAACCCCATCTTCATGATGGTTGACTCGGGTGCCCGAGGAAACATGATGCAGATGCGTCAGATCGCCGGTATGCGTGGTCTGGTGTCCAACGCCAAGAACGAGACGATCCCGCGTCCCATCAAGGCGTCGTTCCGCGAGGGCCTCACCGTCCTCGAGTACTTCATCTCCACGCACGGTGCCCGTAAGGGTCTGGCCGACACCGCGCTGCGTACCGCCGACTCGGGTTACCTGACCCGTCGTCTGGTGGACGTGTCGCAGGACGTGATCATCCGCGAGGAGGACTGTGGCACCGACCGCGGCCTCAAGCTGAAGATCGCGGTCAAGGGTGAGGACGGCGTCCTTCGCAAGACGGACGACGTCGAGACCTCGGTGTACGCCCGCATGCTGGCCGAGGACGTCGTCATCGACGGCAAGGTCATCGCGCCGGCCAACGTGGACCTCGGTGACGTGCTCATCGACGCCCTCGTCAACGCGGGTGTCGAGGAGGTCAAGACCCGTTCGGTCCTGACCTGTGAGTCCGCGGTCGGCACCTGTGCCTTCTGCTACGGACGCTCGCTCGCCACCGGCAAGCTGGTCGACATCGGTGAGGCGGTCGGCATCATCGCCGCCCAGTCCATCGGTGAGCCCGGTACCCAGCTGACGATGCGTACCTTCCACACCGGTGGTGTGGCCGGTGACGACATCACCCAGGGTCTGCCCCGTGTCGTCGAGCTCTTCGAGGCTCGTACGCCGAAGGGTGTCGCTCCGATCTCCGAGGCCGCGGGCCGCATCCGGATCGAAGAGACCGAGAAGACCAAGAAGATCATCGTCACGCCGGACGACGGAAGCGAGGAGACTCCCTTCCCGATCTCCAAGCGCGCCAAGGTGCTCGTCCGCGAGGGCGACCACGTGGAGGTCGGCCAGAAGCTGACCTTCGGTGCGACCAACCCGCACGACGTGCTGCGCATCCTCGGCCAGCGTGCGGTCCAGGTCCACCTGGTCGGCGAAGTCCAGAAGGTCTACAACTCGCAGGGCGTGTCGATCCACGACAAGCACATCGAGATCATCATCCGGCAGATGCTCCGCCGCGTGACGATCATCGAGTCCGGCGACGCGGAGCTCCTGCCGGGCGAGCTCGTCGAGCGCTCGAAGTTCGAGACCGAGAACCGTCGTGTGGTCACCGAGGGCGGACACCCCGCCTCCGGCCGTCCGCAGCTGATGGGTATCACCAAGGCCTCGCTGGCCACCGAGTCGTGGCTGTCGGCGGCGTCCTTCCAGGAGACGACCAGGGTCCTGACCGACGCGGCGATCAACGCCAAGTCGGACTCCCTGATCGGCCTCAAGGAGAACGTCATCATCGGTAAGCTCATCCCGGCCGGTACGGGCCTCGCCCGCTACCGCAACATCCGGGTCGAGCCGACCGAGGAAGCCAAGGCCGCGATGTACTCGGCCGTCGGCTACGACGACATCGACTACTCGCCGTTCGGCACCGGCTCCGGCCAGGCCGTTCCGCTGGAGGACTACGACTACGGTCCGTACAACCAGTAAGCGGGTCGCCTGATCGAACCGCAGGGCGGTCACCCCGTTGGGGTGGCCGCCCTGCGGCGTTGTGCGCGGAGGGTTTCCGTGAACGACGGACGGCCACCGCACCGCACCGGTAGAGTCCGGCCCTCGCAGGCGACGGCGGGGGACGGGGGCATGCGCGTGGAGACGGCGAGGGTCTTCTTCGGCATCGCGGCGGCGCTGGCGACGCCGTGGGGGGCGGACTGGCACCGGACGAGACCCGCGTCCACCGTGCTCTTCGTGGGCCTTTACGGTGCCTACGGCATCGCTCCGTACGTCGGCGAAGGGCGCGCCTGGTCCGCCTGGGCAGCGGCGGTGCTGGTGGCCGTCGGATCCGTACTGTTCCTGCGGATACCGGGGGCGTCGGCCTTCGGGTTCTCCCTGTCGTTCCCGCTGACCACGGGTCCGGGCAGGGCCACCCGTCGTGCGGGCATGGCTCTGGTGTCCTTCGCCGTGCTCATGGGCCTGTGGACGGCGGGAGGGAGGACGAAGGTCCTCAGCGCGGAATTCGTCCTCAGCGACCGGGTGTCGGTCTTCCTCTCGGCGTTGCTCCTCGCGGTGTTCGGCGGAGGAGCGCTGGCGTCGTTGGCGACCGCGTCGGTCCGCGCGGAGGTGGACGCCCTGCCGCCGGGCCAGGAAAGGGACCGTGCTCTCGACTTCATGAGCGGCAGCCGGACGATCGGGCTGCTGGAACGCGGTCTCCTCTTCGCCTTCATCGGCGCCGGCCAGCCCGAGGCCGCCGCACTGGTGCTCGCCGCCAAGTCGCTGGCCCGTGTGCCCACGAACGATCACGGCAAGCACGCCTCCGAATACTTCCTCATCGGTACGCTGGCGAGTGTCATCGCATCGCTCGCGATGGGCATGGCCGCTCGGTCCGCAGTGGGATTGCCCACCTTCTAGGAGGAGGCTCCTTGAACCTGCCCGAGCATCCGATCGTGAGGAAACTCATGTCGCTCCGGCTGGAGAGCGGTGACTTCGTGATCGCGGGGAGTGGGCCCCTGCTCGCGCACGGGCTGCGGCGGACGGTGGGGGATCTCGATGTCGTCGCCAGGGGCGAAGCGTGGAAGGCGGCGACGGAGCTGTCCGCGCCGGTGTGCGCCCCCTCGGGGCACGGCTCCATGGTGGTGCTCTTCGGCGGCGACCTGGAGGTCTTCGACCGCTGGCTGCCGGGCACGGTGGGTGCCGACGAGCTGATCGACGGCGCGGAATGGGTCCAAGGGCTGCCGTTCTGTCCCCTGGACGTCGTGCTGGGGTGGAAGGAGAGGTCCTCCCGCACCAAGGACCGGGAAGATGCGCTCCTGATCCGTAAGCATCTGGGTGGTGACACCACGGATCTGGGCTGATCGCACGGCCGACCAGGGATTTCCCCGTTCCGTGCCGCCCGAGGGTGTTGTACCGAGCGTTCCCCCGTCGTCACCGGGGCGTCGATGTGGTGGTGTCCCCGCCGTGGGACGGGCCGTCGCGCGTCCGGCCGCGCCCCATTTGTTTTGACCCAAGTCGATGAGGTAGGTACGCTCAAGCCTTGTGCCTGGGGTGTGCCTGGGCTCGGCATGCGTGTCCTCAGCCGCAAGCCGGGTCCGTCACAGGGCCACCGCAATCTGCGCTTCATCCGTTGTTTTCCGGCAGAGGCTTGCAGTATTCGACACACCCGACCGCGTGGGTCGGCGATGTTCCAGGTTAGTTTCAACGAACGGCACACAGAAACCGGAGAAGTAGTGCCTACGATCCAGCAGCTGGTCCGGAAGGGCCGGCAGGACAAGGTCGAGAAGAACAAGACGCCCGCGCTCGAGGGTTCGCCCCAGCGCCGCGGCGTCTGCACGCGTGTGTTCACGACCACCCCGAAGAAGCCGAACTCGGCACTCCGTAAGGTCGCGCGTGTGCGTCTGACCTCCGGCATCGAGGTCACGGCCTACATCCCGGGTGAGGGACACAACCTGCAGGAGCACTCCATCGTGCTCGTGCGTGGTGGCCGTGTGAAGGACCTGCCGGGTGTTCGTTACAAGATCATCCGCGGCTCCCTTGACACCCAGGGTGTCAAGAACCGCAAGCAGGCCCGCAGCCGCTACGGCGCCAAGAAGGAGAAGTAAGAATGCCTCGTAAGGGCCCCGCCCCGAAGCGCCCGGTCATCATCGACCCGGTCTACAGCTCTCCTCTTGTCACGTCGCTGATCAACAAGATCCTGCTCGACGGCAAGCGTTCCACCGCCGAGCGGATCGTGTACGGCGCCATGGAAGGCCTCCGCGAGAAGACCGGCAACGACCCGGTCATCACGCTGAAGCGCGCGCTTGAGAACGTCAAGCCCGCCCTCGAGGTCAAGTCCCGCCGTGTCGGTGGCGCCACCTACCAGGTGCCGATCGAGGTCAAGCCCGGTCGCGCGTCCACCCTCGCTCTGCGCTGGCTCGTCGGTTACTCCCGCGCCCGTCGTGAGAAGACCATGACCGAGCGCCTCATGAACGAGCTGCTCGACGCCTCCAACGGCCTCGGTGCGGCCGTGAAGAAGCGCGAGGACACCCACAAGATGGCCGAGTCCAACAAGGCCTTCGCGCACTACCGCTGGTAGTCGTTACCCACATCGAGACCGAGAGAAGACTGAAGCCTTATGGCTACCACTTCGCTTGACCTGGCCAAGGTCCGCAACATTGGGATCATGGCCCACATCGACGCGGGCAAGACGACCACCACTGAGCGGATCCTGTTCTACACCGGCGTTTCGTACAAGATCGGTGAAGTCCACGACGGCGCTGCCACGATGGACTGGATGGAGCAGGAGCAGGAGCGCGGCATCACGATCACGTCTGCCGCGACGACCTGCCACTGGCCCCTCGAGGATGTCGATCACACGATCAACATCATCGACACCCCGGGTCACGTGGACTTCACCGTCGAGGTGGAGCGTTCGCTCCGCGTCCTCGACGGCGCCGTGACGGTGTTCGACGGCGTTGCCGGCGTCGAGCCCCAGTCCGAGACCGTTTGGCGTCAGGCGGACCGCTACGGCGTCCCGCGCATCTGCTTCGTCAACAAGCTCGACCGGACCGGTGCGGACTTCCTGCGCTGCGTCGACATGATCGTGGACCGCCTCGGCGCCACCCCGATCGTGATGCAGCTGCCGATCGGTGCCGAGGCCGACTTCGAGGGCGTTGTGGACCTGGTCCGCATGAAGGCCCTCGTCTGGACGGCCGAAGCGTCCAAGGGCGAGATGTACGAGGTCGTCGACATCCCGGCGAACCTCCAGGAGCTCGCGGACGAGTACCGCGCCAAGCTCGTCGAGACCGTCGCCGAGAACGACGACCAGCTCATGGAGCTCTTCCTGGAGGGCACCGAGCCCACCGAGGAGCAGCTCTACGCGGCCGTCCGTCGCATCACCATTGCCTCCGGCAAGGGTGGCGCCACGACGATCAGCCCGGTGTTCTGTGGCACCGCGTTCAAGAACAAGGGCGTTCAGCCCCTGCTCGACGCGGTCGTCCGCTACCTGCCGTCGCCGATCGACGTCGAGGCCATCGAGGGCCACGCGGTCAGCAACGCCGACGAGGTCATCACCCGCAAGCCTTCCGACGCCGAGCCGCTCGCCGCGCTCGCGTTCAAGATCGCGAGCGACCCGCACCTCGGCAAGCTCACCTTCATCCGGGTTTACTCGGGTCGCCTGGAGGCCGGCACCGCGGTGCTGAACTCCGTCAAGGGCAAGAAGGAGCGCATCGGCAAGATCTACCGCATGCACGCGAACAAGCGTGAGGAGATCGAGTCGGTGGGCGCCGGTGACATCGTCGCCGTCATGGGCCTGAAGCAGACCACCACCGGTGAGACGCTGTCCGACGACAAGAACCCGGTGATCCTGGAGTCCATGGACTTCCCGGCTCCGGTCATCGAGGTCGCCATCGAGCCCAAGTCCAAGGGTGACCAGGAGAAGCTGGGTGTAGCCATCCAGCGTCTCGCGGAGGAGGACCCCTCCTTCCGTGTTCACTCGGACGAGGAGACCGGCCAGACCATCATCGGTGGTATGGGCGAGCTCCACCTCGACATCCTCGTCGACCGTATGCGTCGCGAGTTCAAGGTCGAGGCGAACGTCGGCAAGCCCCAGGTCGCGTACCGCGAGACGATCCGCAAGGCCGTCGAGCGTCATGACTACACCCACAAGAAGCAGACCGGTGGTACCGGTCAGTTCGCGAAGGTGCAGATCGCGATCGAGCCGATCGAGGGCGGCGACGCCTCGTACGAGTTCGTGAACAAGGTCACCGGTGGCCGCATCCCCCGGGAGTACATCCCGTCGGTGGACGCGGGTGCGCAGGAGGCCATGCAGTTCGGCATCCTGGCCGGCTACGAGATGACCGGCGTTCGCGTCATTCTTCTCGACGGTGGCTACCACGAGGTCGACTCCTCCGAGCTCGCGTTCAAGATCGCCGGTTCGCAGGCCTTCAAGGAGGCCGCGCGCAAGGCTTCTCCCGTCATTCTCGAGCCCATGATGGCCGTTGAGGTCACCACGCCCGAGGACTACATGGGTGAGGTCATCGGCGACATCAACTCCCGCCGTGGCCAGATTCAGGCCATGGAGGAGCGCCACGGTGCTCGCATCGTGAAGGGCCTCGTGCCCCTCTCGGAGATGTTCGGCTACGTCGGAGACCTCCGTAGCAAGACCTCGGGTCGCGCAAGCTACTCGATGCAGTTCGACTCCTACGCCGAGGTTCCGCGGAACGTCGCCGAGGAGATCATCGCGAAGGCCAAGGGCGAGTAACTCTCCCGAGCTCACGCTTTAGGCTTGTCACCGGAGCCTGGTGGGCATTCACCGTCGATGCGCAAGCGAAGCGGTGGATGCCCCCGGATCCGGCATCCCAGCAAAGATCACCTGGCGCCGATGAAGCAAGGCGTACAGAACCACTCCCCAGGAGGACCCAGTGGCGAAGGCGAAGTTCGAGCGGACTAAGCCCCACGTCAACATCGGCACCATCGGTCACATCGACCACGGTAAGACGACCCTCACGGCCGCCATTACCAAGGTGCTGCACGACGCGTTCCCCGACCTGAACGAGGCCTCGGCCTTCGACCAGATCGACAAGGCTCCCGAAGAGCGCCAGCGCGGTATCACGATCTCGATCGCGCACGTCGAGTACCAGACGGAGTCGCGTCACTACGCGCACGTCGACTGCCCGGGTCACGCGGACTACATCAAGAACATGATCACGGGTGCCGCGCAGATGGACGGCGCCATCCTCGTGGTCGCCGCCACCGACGGCCCGATGCCGCAGACCAAGGAGCACGTGCTCCTGGCCCGCCAGGTCGGCGTTCCGTACATCGTCGTCGCCCTGAACAAGGCCGACATGGTGGACGACGAGGAGATCCTGGAGCTCGTCGAGCTCGAGGTTCGTGAGCTCCTCTCCGAGTACGAGTTCCCGGGCGACGACCTGCCGGTCGTCAAGGTCTCGGCGCTCAAGGCGCTCGAGGGCGACAAGGAGTGGGGCCAGTCGGTCCTGAACCTGATGGCCGCCGTCGACGAGTCGATCCCGCAGCCCGAGCGCGACGTCGACAAGCCGTTCCTGATGCCGATCGAGGACGTCTTCACGATCACCGGTCGTGGCACCGTCGTCACCGGTCGTATCGAGCGTGGTGTCCTCAAGGTCAACGAGACCGTTGACATCGTGGGCATCAAGCAGGAGAAGACCACCACCACGGTCACCGGCATCGAGATGTTCCGCAAGCTGCTCGACGAGGGCCAGGCCGGTGAGAACGTCGGTCTGCTCCTCCGTGGCATCAAGCGCGAGGACGTCGAGCGCGGCCAGGTCATCATCAAGCCCGGTTCGGTCACGCCGCACACCGAGTTCGAGGCCCAGTCCTACATCCTGTCGAAGGACGAGGGTGGCCGTCACACCCCGTTCTTCAACAACTACCGCCCGCAGTTCTACTTCCGTACCACGGACGTGACCGGCGTCGTTACCCTCCCCGAGGGCACCGAGATGGTCATGCCGGGCGACAACACGATCATGAACGTCGTGCTGATCCAGCCCGTCGCCATGGAAGAGGGCCTGAAGTTCGCCATCCGTGAGGGTGGCCGGACCGTGGGCGCCGGCCAGGTCACCAAGATCATCAAGTAATTACTTGATCGTCTGACCTGGTCGCTCCTCACCGAGCACCGAGAAGGGCCCCGTCCCGCCGCGCGAGCGGTGGGACGGGGCCCTTCTTCTTGCGTTCCGGGGCAATGCCGGGGGACGGCTTCAGCCGCGGGCCGCCAGGGCGGCCGCGCCGATCTTCGGGGCCAGCTTCTCGACGGCCCATTCGACGCTGTGCGGGGTCGGCTCCTCGATGGCCTGGGCGAGGGCGGGGTCGAGGGGGATGTACCGGCCGTCGGTGACCGCCGGCATCTTCCGGAAGGCGGGGGTCTTCTCCAGGGTGGAGAGGGCCTCCGGGGTGCCGGTGGCGAAGAGGACGTCGGCGTCGGCCTGGCCCACGTCGGCGTAGTCGAGGTAGGCGCGTGCCGGGTTGCTGGAGCCGGGGAGCAGGGCCGTGAGTTCGTCCAGCTTCAGCCCGAGCTTGCGCAGCACGCGGGTGGAGGTGTCCTCGCGCGATCTCACCGCGCCGACGCCGCTGGGCATGGGCGAGACCAGCAGGTTGAAGCGGGTCCCGACGATGGCGGGGAAGGCGGCGCGGACGTCGAGCGCGGTCTGTTCGGCGGCGTTGATCAGCTGTTCGCCCTGGTCCTTGACGCCGAGCGCCTTGGCGATGATGCGGGTGCTGGTCTGCCAGGGGTCCGCGTCGGGGCCCTTGACGTAGTGGACGACGGGGGCGATGGCGGAGAGCTTCGCGTACACCGGGTCGAGGGTGCGGTCGCGGACCGCCAGGATCACGTCGGGTTTGTACGAGGCGACCTGCGTGACCAGGTCGCCGTCGGCCCGGAGCAGGTGGGGCTGCTTGCCGCTGAGGGCGGTCCGTGTCCAGGGTGTGATGCCGCCGGGTACGCCTTCGTCCGCCGCGGGCATGGCCGTGGGCTTGAAGCCGAGGGAGAGGGCGATGTCGGCGCTGGCGCTGTCGAGCGCGACGACGGTACGGGGCTTTCCCTGGATCTTCGCCGTGCCGAGCTTGCCCTCGACCGGGATGGGGGCGGTGACATCGGCCGAGCAGGCGGTGGCCAGCAGCAGGGCGGAGGCTATGCCGACGAGTGCACCGGTCCGGATGCGGGTGTTCATGCTTCTCCTTGACTCGCTCCCCGCGACAGTAGCCCGATTCGTACGCACGTACGTGCCTGGAATGTGTGATTCCGGTTGCCTGGCCACCGGGGGCGGGAGGCGCGGGCGGCGGGAGCCTGCCCATGATCCGGGCGCGTCTACCCGCGCGTCCGCGCCCGGACACGGTCCGGCCGCGGGACTCAGTCGGTGACGGCCGCCGAGGCGTTGCGGACCGGCCGGCGGACCATGTACACGTCGATCGGATCCTGGCTCTCCTCGACGAAGCCGTGCCGCTCGTACAGGGCGCGGGCGGCGCTGCCCTGGACGACGATCAGCCGGACCTCCGCGCCCGCCTCGTCGGCGCGGGTGAGCAGGGTGCGCAGGACCGCGCCGCCTATGCCGCGGCCGTGCAGGGCGGGGGAGAGGTAGAAGTTCTCCAGCAGGCCGCCCTGCTCGGTGGGGCGCAGGGTCACGCTCCCGGCGAAGGCGCCGTCGACCTCGATGACCGAGGTGTGCTCGGGCGCCCAAACGTCGCGCAGCCGCTGGCGTACGCGGTGGTCGTCGTACCGTCCGAGGCGTTCCAGGTCCGGCCGCATGGCCTCGGCGCGCAGGTCCGCGATGGTCTCCAGGTCGCCGGGGAGAGCGGGGCGCAGGGCCCAGGCGACGGCGGTGGTGCTGTTGTTCATCCGTCAAGTATCTAGGCCACCCCTGCGAGGAGTTGAGCGGGGGAGCGCAGTAGCGTCGCCCCGACGGGCAGCCGTCGAACCCGTCGCCCTTCGGTGGTGGCGGTCGTCTGCCCCCGTCGGCCGTCGCTGACCCTGTGCGAGAGCTGACCCTGTGCGAGAGCTGACCCTGTGCGAGAGAAGGAACCGATGTCCGAGCGCGCCGCCCTGCTGATCATGGATGTCCAGAAGCTCATCGTCGAGCGGCTTGCCGGACCGGATTACCTGGACCGGGTGGAGGATGCCCTTGGCCACGCCCGTCGCGAGGGGATGCGGGTGATCCACGTGACGGTCGGGTTCCGCCCCGGGGCCCCCGAGATCCACCCGCGGAACAAGATGTTCGCCGGCCTGGCCGGACGCCAGGCAGCGCCCGCGGGCACGGACCCCAACCCGATCCACCCCCGGGTGGAGACCCGACCGGAGGACGTCGTGGTCGTGAAGCGCCGGGTGAGCGGCTTCGCGGGCAGCGACCTCGACATGGTGCTGCGGGCCGGCGGCATCGAGCACCTGGTCCTCGCCGGTATCGCCACCAGTGGGGTGGTGCTGTCGACCGTGCGCCAGGCCGCCGACCTCGACTACCGGCTCACCGTCCTCTCGGACGCCTGCGCGGATGGCGATCCGGAGGTGCACCGGGTCCTGACGGAGAAGGTCTTCCCCGGGCAGGCCGAGGTCGTCACGGTGGCGGAGTGGGCCCAGGGCTGAGCGTCACGCCGGTCACGCCGGGCCGGTCCGTTCCCACCACGGAGACGGACCGGGCCCGGCGGCGTCGCTGTGCGGCCGTCAGCCGATGATCTTCGCCTTGGCCCGCTCGAACTCCTCGTCCGAGATGTCGCCCCGGGCCCGTACCTCGGAGAGCTTGGACAGCTGCTCGGCCGGGGTGGCGGAGCCGCCCGCCGTCTCACGGATGTACGTCTCGAACGCGCTCTGCTGCTCCTTCGCGTGCTTGTGCTCACGGCGTCCCATGCCCCGCCCGCGCGCGATGACGTAGGCGAAGACGCCGATGTACGGGAGCACGATCACGATGAGGAGCCAGAGCGTCTTGGCGATACCGCTCATGTCGTCGTCGCGGAAGATGTCGGCGATGATCCGGAAGAGGAGCACCAGCCACAGGACCCAGATGAAGACCCACATCGCGGTCCAGAACGCTCCCAGGACCGGATAGTCGTAGGCCAGGTAGACGCCGTCGCTCATCGTTCTCTCCTGTCGGGGCCGTAGCAGCACCACTTCCCCCCGGGAGCATCCATCCTGCGTCCGGTCGGAGAAGTCGGCCACGCGAGCGGGAGAGGCGGGGCTCCTCAGCTCAGGTCCGGCACCTCCGCGACCCGGTTCACCCGGGCTCCCGGCAGCCCGCGCAGGATCTCCGTACCGATCTCCGTGAGACGCCGCGCTTCCGGGGGCGTGGCGCCGAGCCCGACGGCGTACCGGACGAATCCCGCGTCCCGGTTCACCGGGCGCGGCCAGGCGTGGGTGTCCGGGGAGCCGGACCGGGCGAGGGCGTCGAGGAACGCCAGCAGGCGGCCCCGGAACCGGCCCTCGTCACCGCCCTCGCGTACGGAGACCAGCGCCCAGGCGGCGTGGCGCAGGTGGAGCGGCGGCGGGGCGCAGAGCAGGGCGTACGGCACGGGGGCCGTGTCGGCCGCCGCTTCCAGGACCTCCCAGGCGAGGAACAGTTCCTCGGCGATCCTGTCCCGGCCGGCCCGCGAGACCTGTGCGGAGCAGGAACGTACGGGGGTGGTCGGGGTCAGGATCGTGACGGCGGCGTCAGCACCGGGGCAGGGGGAGGCGGGCGTGTCCGCGTACGCCACCGGGCGGTCCCAGTCCCACGCGGCCCACTGGGCGAAGAAGTTCCGCAGCAGCGCGGTGCGGGTCGTCCGGGTGCCCGCGCCGGTGGCCGTCCGCGCCGCGAGGACCGTCCACGCGAGCCCCGGCAGTCCGCCGCAGGGCGCGGAGTCGAGCCCGCGCGCCCGGGCCCAGGCCTTCACGTCGTGGACCAGCCCCGTGAACGCGGCGCGGTACGGGGCGGTGGCCGCGAGCAGCTCCTCCGCGTCGCTCACCGCGCTCAGCGCGACGGCCGCCGCACGGCCCAGCTCCCCGCGCCGCCCGACCGCCTCGGCCGGGGGTACTCGGGCCGGGCCGGCCGCCGACAGGTCCACCGTCACCAGGTCCACCGGCAGCCCCTCCAGCCGGAAGCGCAGGCCGGGTACCCGCGCGCCGACCACCTCGCGCACCTCCTCGGCGTCCGGCAGCACGCGCCCCAGCGCCCTGGCCCCGACCGGGGCGGGCACCGCCGCGACCAGGTCCACGTCCGCCCCCGGCAGCGCACCGCCCGTCCGCCGCGAGCCGACGAGGTGGACGCTCGCACCGGGCAGTGCCCGCGCCACCCGGGCGAGGACCGACTCGCCCGCACCCGAGGCGTATTCGGCCCCCGGCCCGTCCGCGGGTTCTTCGTTCCCCGGCCCGTCCGTGGGCTCTTCGTTCCCCGGCCCGTCCGGGGCGGACAGTGCGACGCGTACCCCGAAGTGGTCCGAGGCGTACAGCCCTGTCGGGTCCGGTGCGGCGCCCACCAGTCGGGCCGTCACCGGGCGCAGCCGCTGCGCGCGGTACAGCACCCGGTCCAGGCGGGAGACCCGTCCGGTCAGCGAACCCACGGCGGCCAGCGGATTGACCGAGGGGTCGAAGGTGGGGGTGTGGTCGTGGGGGCCGTGCACCGCCGTCCAGGCGTCGGGGAGGCCGAGCCGGGACTGCGGGTTCGGGCCGCCGTCGTTGAAGTCCCCGACCACCAGCAGCTCTCCCGGGAGTTCCGCCAAACCCGTTGCCAGGTCGGCCAGTTCTCGGTCACGGCGGGCCGCGCCCTCGGGGGAGTGGTCGCTGCTGAGGTGGGTCACCGCGACGGTGACCGGCCCGTCAGCCGTCTCCACGACGACCGCCGCGACCGCCTTGTGCCGCCCCAACGGGTGCCACCCCGCCTCGCGCACCGGCAGCCGGCTGAGCAGCAGCAGCCCGCAGTCGGCGACCTCCCGCCGGTCCAGGGCGCCGCCGAACGCGTACTCCTCCCGGACCCAGGCGCTGCCCGCGAGCAGGTCCAGCAGCGGGGGCTCGACCTCCTGCAGGGCGATGACGTCCGCGTCGGCGGCCCGCAGCGCGTCGAGCAGGAGCGGGCGGCGGCGGGCGGTGTCGATGCGCTCGGAGTCGTACCGGTCCCAGAGCGTGTTCCACGTCAGCACGGTCAAACCCGCACAATGTGTCGAGGAGTTGACCGGTGCCGGTGCCCAGTCGCGGCCGTCGAAGGCGTGCGGGACACGGGCGGCGAAGTACGGCGACGGCAACAGCCGCGTCTCGCGCACCCGCCCGGCCTCCGCCGTGTCCACCCGGTCCAGGCCCGAGGCGCGGTCCCACACCGTCTCGCCGTCCGCCTCGAAGAACAGCACCCGGTGCCAGGGCACGTCCCCGCCCGGCGTGAAGCGCGGCAGCGGCACCCGCTTCGGCTCCCGGCCGCGCTGTGCCACCCCGATCGTGAACCGCGCCGGATCGAAGCGGGCGTCCCAGCGGATGCGGTGGTAGATCTCGTCGCTCGTCCTCATCAGGCCCTCGCCTCCACCGTTCCGCCCGCGCCCAGGTACCAGGTCCGGTGCGCCTCGCCGGGGTAGGGCGGGACGTACCGCCGCAACTGCGCCTCCTGCACCGGGGGCGGTACGGGATGGGTACGGGTGGTGTTGCGCCGGGCCAGTTCCTCAGCGCCCACCACCGCCACCACATGGGTCGTCATCGCGTCCCGGCGCGCGGCGGCGGTGTGCAGCAGCGAGCGCTGCCTCGGGGTGAGCGAGGTCGCGTCCCACACCGTCGTCGTACGGGGCAGCAGCGCGCGGTCCAGCCGGTCCAGCGCTTCCCGGAGCACCTCGGCGTTGGCGCTCTGGTCGGCCCGGTCGCCGCGCGCCTCGCGCAGGTCGTCGAGCGAGATGCGGGTGGTGACCCCGGGCAGCGCGCGGGCGTACGTGCTCTTCCCGCTGCCGGACGGCCCGCACACCACCACCAGGCGCGGGAAATCGCCGGACCGCCAACGCCAGGTGGCCGCCACCGCCTCCTCGGCGCTCGATATCCGCCCCAGCGCGTACGCCTCGCGGGCCTCGGCCCGGCAGCGGTCGGCCGCGTCCGGCTCCAGCCCGTCGAACACCTCGCGCAGTCCTGCGGGTTCGCGGACCTCCTCGGCGTGCAGCGCGGACCACTCGACGTACCCGCGCGCCTCGTCCGTATCGGCGGTGGCCGCGGCGAGCGCGTGCAGCGTCCCCAGACCGGCCGCCCAGGACATGCGGGTCAGCCCGGTCCGGCGCTCCTCGTGCGGGTACGCCCGGTGCAGCGACCGGTGGAGCCCCACCAGGTCGGCGACCCGGACGGCCAGCGGCAGACCGACGACCGGCGCGAGCCGGGGCGCGATCGAGGTCCGCCGGTCACGGTGCAGCAGCCCGGCCAGTACCCCGGCCAGCCGCTCGTCACCGAAGGCGCCGGAGCCGTCGCCCCCGATGTCCGCGCCCATGGCGTGTGCCGTACGGGCGTCGGGCGAGGTGTCCGGCGGCCGCTCGCCGTCCGCCGGGAAGAGCGGCTCGCCCAGCGCGTCCCCATCGACCGCGCCGCCGGACCGTACGTGCCACAGGGCGGCGGACGGGCCGAGCGCGTTCGGGACGACCGCCGCGTGCATCCAGTGGGTGTCCGTCGTCACGTGCCCCGGCCGCACCCACTTGGCGACCGACCGCCCGAACTCGGCCGCTCCGAATGCCTCGGCGGGCCGTACGACGTACCCCTCCTGCCGGCCGGTGTCGAGCGTCAGCTTCCGCAGCGCCTTCTCGGCTCGCGCGTCGAACGCCCCGCGCCAGAGCACCGGTGGCGTCGGGATGCCCAGCCCGCGCAGGAACGTGGTGGTCTCGTCCCAGCCGAGGCAGCGGTCGCCGTCCCAGACGGAGAAGCCGTAGAAGAAGCCGTCCAGCCGGTCGTACGGGATCGAGTGCCGCGCGAACATGTTCTCGCCGCACACCCGCCACCCCGCCGGTATGCGCGACGCCACCCGCCCCTGGAGCGCCTTCACCCAGCCGCGGGACGGGTGATGGGCCGAGTCCAGCGAGCGGGCGTGCAGGCCGTCCGCGTAGAGCGTGGTGTTCTCGCCGTCGAGCTTCTCCGTCACGACGACCTCGCGCCCGGCGAGCGCCGCCAGGTCCGCCACGCGTACGTCGTCCGAGGTGGCACCGGGGGACCAGGGCAGGTGGGGTGTGCGCGGATAGTGCGTACGCATGTGGTCGGGCCCCCGGTGACGATGGAAAGACGGCTGTCACTCTATGCAGCGACGGGTGGGGGAGCGACGGGGTTTCCGCCGGTTCGGGCGGGGCGACGGTGTCCCGGCCGCCGAGGGGGTCAGCCGGTCGACGGTTCCAAGCCCGGGTCCGCCGTGTCGGCCAGTACACAGCGGTCGCAGCGGCCCGGGGCCGGTGACCGGAAGGCCCGGTCGCAGCCCTCGCAGTTCTGGAGCAGCGCGACCCCTGGGGCCGGTTCACGTGGGGCCTCCCGGCGGCCGGCCCCGGTGGGGAGCGGCGGCGGCAGGCGATCGGCGAGACGGCAGCCGACGAACTTGGCCGGATACTTCACGATCGGCGGCAGATCCTCCAGGAGCGCCCGGGACACCGCGTCCCGCCGTACGCCGCGCTCCAGCCAGACGACCAGGGCAGGCGCGAGTTTCTCCACCTCCTTCTCGCTGAGTACGAGCCGGTGGTCCCTGGCGCGCAGCCCGGCGAGCAACTCCACGGCGACGGCGAGCCGCGCCAACTCGTCGGCCGAGGGCGCGGGAGGCGGGACGGCCCGGGCGAGCGAGGCCCGGATGGCGGGGGCGTCGGGTACGGCGGGTACGGCAGGTGCGTTCTGGGGTGCGGCCTGGAAGACGGGGCTTGCGGCGGCGGGTGCGGAAGGTGCGTTCTGGGGTGCGGCAGTCGGGGTGGCAGTCGGGGCGTCCGGGGCTTTCACGGCGGTGGTGGGTACGGCTTCGGGCGTCTCGGGCTGCGGTGGGTCACCGGCGGGGGCGGGCGGCGGCTCCATGTGCACCTCTGCGGGTGCCGGTGCGGGGGCGGCCATCGGGGGAGCCGGTGCCGGGGCGGGCTGCTGGGGTGCCGGTGTCGGTTCGGCCATCTCCACAGCGGCCTGCGCCTCCGGCTGCCACAGCTCCCGCAGCGCGTCGGCCGCCGTGCACATCTGCCGTACGGGCCGCTGCCCGGCGTGCTGTCCGGCGTACTGCCCGGCCTGCTGTCCGCCGTGTTGTCCGCGCGCGGCTCGGATGCCGTGATGCCGGGCGCGGACAGCCGGGGAGCCCGCTCGCTGCTGCGGAACGGCTGCGGACCTGCGCCCGGCGGGCGCCCGGCCGGAAGCCTTGCGCTCGGCTGCCTTGCGCTCGGCCAGGGCCTTCCGGAAGGCCCGGTCCTGGTGGGCGGCGTCGGGGTGGTTGTACGCGATCGTGCGCGTCAGGAACCGGCCCTCGCCGACACGGTCCCGGGGGCGGTCCAGGTACCCGCACCGCTCCAGCTCGCGCATGGCCCGTGCGATGGTCTCGGCGCCCTCCTGGAAGCGCTCCGCGAGTGCCTTGATGCCCACCCGGCGGCCGGGCGGCAGCGACTGGATGTGGACCGAGACGCCGATCGCGACGAGGGAGAGCTCGGGGTGCTGCGCCAGGTGATTTCCGACCACCACGAACTCGCTGGTGAGCGGGACGGTCACATGCGACAGCCCGGCAGTGCGGGAACGACTGCGGTCAACGACCGCCTGGGCGCGCGGGGGCGCGCTAACCTCGTGGGTATCCATCGGGAAGGGCTTTCTTCCTAGTTGGTGAGGCCCTCGATCGGGATGCCAGTCCCGGCGGGGGCCGCCTTATGTCCATTGTTGGGGGGAGCATATGCCTGCCAACCGGACGAAAATCCAGCTGAGTCGGCAAACCTCACCCGTCCGGGTGAGGACACGCCGAGGCCGCTGACCAGCCCTCAAACCGACGTCTTTCGGGAGGGGTTGGGTTTGGTTCTTTCTCACGTTCTTTCATCTTTGGAGTCCCGAAGCGCCATGTCCCCGTCCCCCAGGACATGGCGCCTCGGGGCACGGGACACCGGGTCCCGGCAGCCGGGTCCCGGCAGCCGGGACCCGGTGGTCGGGACCCGGTGGTCGGGACCGGTTCCGGACCTCCCCGTTACGACCACCGCGGAGGGCTCGCCGCTGCGTGGTGGAGCGCGGCCCGACCCCTGCCCAAGGGCTGTCCCGCAAACGTGGTGCTGCCTCCGCCTCAGGTCGGCTCGATAGGGTCAGGGCCGCAGCCGACGGAAGAGGTCGTTCGATGGCGACATATGACCAGCTGACCGAATGGGCCGGTCCGGAGCAGATGGCGTCCCGTGGTGTGGTGTAGCGGATCTTGGCGGGAATGTGCGCCTGTTCTGAGCCGTCGTGTGCGTCGACTGCCTGCGAGTGCTCCCTGAACACGAGGGCGGCCACCGTGTAACTGTCCTGGGTGAACGGGCAGTTCGACCCAAGGGGGTACACGGTGGCCTTGTCCCAGCATGACCTACTTCGCCTGCTGGAGTCACTGCGTTCGGCGGATGGTCTTGAACTCGTGCGCGAAGTCGCCGAGCGGTTGTTGCAAGAGTTGATCGAGGCCGAGGCCACCGCGCACATCGGCGCCGAGTGGAACGAGCAGACGGCCACGCGGACCGGCTACCGCAACGGACACCGGGACAAGACGGTGACCACACAGGCCGGCGACCTCGAGCTCGCGATCCCGAAACTGCGGGCCGGGACCTTCTTCCCCAGTCTGCTCGAGCGCCGGCGCCGCATCGATCAGGCCCTCTACGCCGTCGTCATGGAGGCCTACGTCCACGGGGTCTCCACCCGCAGCGTCGATGACCTGGTCAAGGCGCTCGGCTCAGACACCGGTATATCGAAGAGCGAGGTCTCGAGGATCTGCGGCGATCTCGACGAACAGCTCGACGCGTTCCGCACCCGGCCGCTGGACCACACCCGCTTTCCTTACGTGTATCTCGACGCGACCTACGTCAAGGCCCGCGTGGACCACCGGATCGTCTCCCAGGCCGTGGTCATCGCCACCGGTGTCACCGAGGACGGCGGCCGCGAGGTCCTGGGCGTCATGGTCGGCGACAGCGAGACCGAGGCCTTCTGGGCCACCTTCCTGCGCTCGTTGCGGGAGCGCGGCCTGAGCGGTGTCCGCCTGGTCATCTCCGACAGCCACAGCGGCCTGGTCAAAGCCATCCGCAAGGTCATGCTCGGCGCCGCATGGCAGCGCTGCCGGGTTCACTTCGTCCGCAACGTCTTCTCCGCGATCCCCAAGGGCGCCGCGGAGATGGTCGCCGCGACGATCCGCACTCTCTTCGCTCAGCCCACCGCCGAAACCGTCCGGGCTCATCTCGACACTGTCGCGGACATGCTCGGCGACCAGTTCCCCAAGGTCAGAGAGATGCTCCTGCACGCGAAGGAGGACCTGACCGCCTTCGCGGACTTCCCTCACCAGCACTGGAAGAAGATCCAGTCGACCAACCCGCTCGAACGGCTGAACCGGGAGATCAAGCGTCGGTCCGACGTCGTCCAGGTCTTCCCGAACACCGCAGCCGTCAACCGGCTCGCCACCGCCGTCCTCGCCGAACTCCACGACGAGTGGATCGCCTTCCCTCGCCGCTACCTCTCAACCGAGAGCATGGACAGCCTCTATCCGGACACCACAACCCTCCTGCCCGGCACAACCGAGTGATCACCTACACCACGTCACGGGACATGACCCCGGAGCATGTCACGCGAGCCGGACGGGACGTTGTCGCCGGCTGGCGGATCCCGGAGTTCATGAAGATGCAACTCGTCGAGGTGGGCATCCCGGTGGCTCCGCGCCTCATCGAGCGGGTCGTGATGCAGAGCGAGGTCGATCCAGTCCTCCACACGTCCCAGGGTCAGCTCTACCGCCTCACGGAGGACACAGACCCCCATAGACCGGCTGCGCGGTCATGGTTCGGTGTTGAGCCGGAGACCGGAACGGTTTACTTCGTCATGCCAGATGGGGAGGCATGGTTCGCCAACTCGGGTGTCGACGTGTGGCTCACCGTGCTTCACCACTACGGCAGCCGCGTCACCGCCTCAGAGCTTCTCAGCGAGCCGGACTGGCCCGAGGAGCACCTATCCGAAGACGAGGAAGAGCGGGCCTTCGCCGAGCTGAACCGGCTGGCCGAGGAGCTGAAGGAGATCGACCCGGCAGCCTTCAACGGCTACGAGGGGTTTCTCTGGCCAGCACACCTGGACCGCTGGCTCTACTGATCTCGGTCGGCAGATCCAAGGCCCGCAGGTCTGGACCCATGGGGGAAGCCAGGCCGCCCACGACTGAGACGCTGTTGTCTTTCCGAGTCTGACGGCTGTGTTTTCGCTGGTCAGAGGTAGGGGCGGCGTTGATGTGGGAGTGATGGGGTGTCGTTTCGTCGCTCTCGTGGAGGTCGCGGATGCCGTCGGTTGTCGGACTGCTGGAACAGCACGAGCTTGCCGCTCGTCGTCGTGTGGACGGGTTGCGCGAGGAAGCCGACCGGATCCAGGCCGAGCTCGCGATGGCCGAGCAGGAGTGGTCGGAGTGGACGATCGCCCGCGAGTGTGTCGGTGCGGTGCTGTCTGCGCCGGACGATGACTCAGCCGGCGTGGTCGCCACCGACATGCCGGAGGGTGTTGTGGCGGAAGCCGAGGTGCAGGCGTCACCGCCTCTGGTGGTGAAGGCGAAGTCACAGGTTCCGATGTGGCGTGAAGGGCTGGCCGGGACGGCACTGTCGGTGGACTACCAGCGCATCCTGGCCGCGCTCGAGGATCGGATCCGTCTCGGTCAAGGGCCATTGACATGTCAGGAGTTGGCCGCCGCGTTCGGCATGGATGTGGTGCCGGCCAAGGTGGAGGGGCTGCGGTCGAAGGCGAAACGCCTGGTGTCGCGGGGCTGGCTGGCCGAGCCGGCACCGGGCCGGTTCACCCTCGCGCGGAGCGTGAGCGGGCCAGGCGGCGGGTCATGATCATGGTCATCGGCCAGTAGATCATCGCCTCGGCGCTGCTGGTGGATCGTTCGAAGTCGCGCACCAGGCGGCGGCTTCGCATCAGGTGCGCGAAGAGACGCTCGACGATCCACCGCTTGGGCAGCACCACGAATCCGCGCGTGTCGTCGCTCCGCTTGACGACTGCCAGGACCAGCGCGAGCGCGGCCAGGCAGTACTCGACGAGGCTGCCGGTGTAGCAGCCGTCGGCCCAGACGAGTTCCAGCCGGTGGTGAGCGTCGATCACCCGCTCAAGCAGCACCTTCGCGGCAGCGCGGTCACCAATATCCGCCGCGGTGACCATCACGCCCAGCAGCAGGCCGAGGGTGTCGACCACCACGTGCCGCTTGCGGCCGTTGACCAGCTTGCCACCGTCGAAGCCGCGGCTGTCCGCGCCGACGACCGCGTCCGCCTTGACGGACTGCGAGTCGATCACACCGGCCGTCGGCTCCGCATCCCGCCCCGCCTCCTCGCGGACCCGGCCGCGCAGCCGGTCGTGGAACTCCCTGACCAGCACGTGGTCGCGCCAGCGGCGGAAGAACGCATAGACACGGTCCCACGGCGGGAAGTCGGGCCGGCATCGCCCGCCACTTGATCCCGTTGTCCACGAGATAGCGGATCGCGCCCAATATCGCCCGGTGGCAGTACGCCTCCGGCTGCTCGCCCCGACCTCGCATCCAGCCCGGCACCGGCAGCAGCGGCCGGACCACAGACCACTCCGCCTCCGTCATGTCCGAGGGATACCGCCGAACACGCTCCGGACGGTCGGCCGCATTCCCGAACCGGTGAGCGACACAATCACACGACAGAGCACGCACGTTGTAGAGGCGCTCAGGGGTGTCGCCGATCGCGCCGCGGAGGGGCATGTCTCCGACAAGGGGATGGGCGTCGCTGCCCCTTCTACCTCGACCGCATGTCGCCGGGGGCGGCCACCGTCTCGCCGGCCGAGTACAAAAGCACTGACCAGAATTGGCAGTACCGCAGGAACCCGCAGGGCTGATCTGGGTGGACGCTCATTCGCTCGTCGAATGCAGTTGGGCGAACTCGTCAGCGAGCATGCCCATCATGACGAGATCGTGGTGCTGACCGGCGTAAAACACCTGGTCACGGAGGCGGCCCTCTTCGATGAAACCGAGCCGATGTTGAAGCGCCAGCGACGCCTCGTTGTGCGCGAATATCCGCGCTCCGCACTTATGGAAGCGCCGCTCGGCGAACATGAAGCGCAGCAGCATCAGCACGGCTTCTGCCGCATAGCCTTTGCGTCGATGACCAGCCTCCAGCGTGACGCCGTACTCGAACCAGCCCGCACGAGGATCAGCGTGGTGCGAGCCGATGGCACCGACTATCTTTCCCGTGTCGACGGCTTCGATGGCCAACTGGAAGCAGTCCCCGTCAGACTTGGCAGCGGACTGCTCCGTCGCCCAGGCACGGAAGCTTTCGGCGGAACGGGGTGGGTTGAGCAGGTCTCCCAACCGCTCCTCGTCCACGGCGAAGCGCATGAACGCGCTCCAGTCGTCGGGCTCGATACCGCGCAGGCGTACCCGTTTGCCAGTCCAGAACGACGTCATTCCCTATTTGATCACGCTGCAGTGTGCGGGGTCCAGCCTTTCGTGCACGCCTCAAAGAGCCTTTGACCTGCCACTTTGAGGATTCTGGCTCCTCTGGAGCCGACGTCGTTCATGTCGCGCAGGCTGCGGTGTGCCGCCTCGTGGTGCGCGTGACGCCACACCGCAGCAGGGGGCGGCGTGCTCAGAACCCGGCACCCCGGCAGCGGTCGGAGGGGCTTTGCAACGGTGTCGATCCACGGTCCGCGCTCCGCCGTGGGGGTCCGGCGCGTAGCGCTTTCACTGATCAGGGTGGGTGGCGCACAGCCCTCATGGCGACCGTCACCCGGCGGTCAGGATCTCCACTCCGATCTCCGTCATGAGCCGCTCGACGACCGCGTTGCCGGGTTCGGCGTCGGTGATCAGTCCGGTGACCCGTTCCCAGGGGAGTACGCGGAACTGCGAGGCCGTGCCGATCTTCTCCGACGACGCCAGGACGTACGTGTCCGCCGCCCGCGCGGACAGGGCCCGCTTCATCGCGGCTTCTTCGGCGTCCCCGGTCGTGAGTCCGGCCTCGGGGTGTACGCCGGTGACGCCGAGCATGCAGAGATCCGCGGAGACGTTCTGGGCGGCCTCGACCGCCGCCGCGCCGCAGGTGACCGCCGAGTGCTTGAAGACGCGGCCCCCGAGCAGGAAGAGCTCCGCCCCCGGGTGTTCGAGCAGGGCCACGGCGATCGTCGGGCTGTGGGTGATCACGGTGCAGGCGAGATCCCTCGGGAGTGCGCGGGCGACCGCGAGGGCGGTGGTTCCGCCGTCCAGGATCAGTGAGCCGCCCGGCCGGACCAGGCCGGCGGCCACGGCTGCGACCCGCTGTTTGCCGTCGGGAGCCACGCTCTGCCGGGCGGCGTAGTCGACCACCGCCGGTGAGATGGGCAGCGCGCCGCCGTAGACCCGCTGGCACAGTCCCTCGGCCGCGAGGTCGCGGAGGTCGCGCCGGACGCTGTCCTCGGAAATGCCCAGTTCAACGGCGACGTCCTTGGCGACGATCTTGCCCTCGCGAGCGAGCAGGCCGAGCAGATGGTCACGTCGTTCAGCAGCAAGCATGCACGTTCTCTCCTGTTCTTGCGTGTTTCTGCATGTAGTGTAGACGGCATGAACGGCACACAGGTGGCGAACAAGCCCATGCTCATCCTCATCGCCGGCCCCTACCGGTCCGGCACCGACGGCGACCCGCAGGCCATGGCCGACAACCTCCGCAGCCTCGAAGGCGCCGCGTGGCCGGTCTTCGCCGCCGGACACGTCCCCGTCATCGGTGAGTGGGTCGCGCTGCCCGTGCTGCGCTCGGCCGGTGCCGGTCCCACCGACCCGCTCGCGGACGAGGTCCTCTACCCGGTCGCCGACCGGCTGCTCGCGCACTGCGACGCCGTACTCCGCCTCCCGGGCGAGTCCGCCGGTGCCGACCAGGACGTCGCCACCGCCCGGCGCCGCGGCCTGCCCGTCTACTTCGAGGCGAGCGAGATCCCCCGCCGCACGCCGGGCGAGGTCGCGTGACCGCCCGCCCCGGCATCGATACTCCCGACCATCGGGGCCGTACCGGCCTCGACCGGGCGGGACGCGGCCTGGACCGCAATCCTGACGTTGTGGTCCAGGCCGTCGAACTCACTTCCGAGGGCTGGCACGTCCTGCGGCGCACCACCTTCGACTACCGCCGCCGCGACGGCCGCTGGGAGACCCAGCAGCGCGAGACCTACGACCGGGGCAACGGTGCGGTCGTCCTGCCCTACGACACCGCGCGGGGCGTGGTCCTCCTCACCCGCCAGTTCCGCTACCCGGCCTACGTCAACGACCACCCCGACGGCATGCTCGTCGAGGCCGCCGCCGGGCTGCTCGACGAGGACGATCCGATCACCGCCGTCCGGCGCGAGGCGGCCGAAGAGCTCGGCGTCACCCTCGGCCCGCTCACCCATGTCTTCGACGCGTACATGAGCCCCGGGTCCGTCACCGAACGGCTCCACTTCTTCGCGGCCCCGTACTCGGCGGCCGACCGGACCGGAGTCGGCGGGGGAGTGGAGGAGGAAGGGGAGGACATCGAGGTCCTCGAAGTGCCCTTCGCCGAGGCCCTCGCCATGACCCGCGACGGACGCGTCGCCGACGGCAAGACGATCATGCTGCTGCAATGGGCGGCCCTGGACGGTCCGTTCGCGGTCCGGCGGCTGCCGTGAGGGCACTCGGGTCCCGAGGAAGGGGTACGTGGGCAAAAGCATTCGACGGCCGGGGCGGACGCTCCCTACTCTCCGCGGATGATCAATCTGCAGGTACGCGGTGACGGTGGCGACATCGTGGCCCGGGCCGAGGCTGGGGTGGAGTGGTGTTCGGCCTTCGGGGATCTGGATCCGGCACGGTTTCCGATGCTCCAGGCCCTGATCCCCTTCGGGGACGCGATGTTCAATCTGCGGCAGGTGCCCCTGCTTCTGGCGGAACTCGACCGGCTGCCGACCGAGTGCACAGGCGACTGGGTCGCGCAGGCCCGCGAACTGTGCCAGGTCGTCGCGCGAGGCCCGCACCGGTACCTGTGGTTCCTCGGCGACTGAACGGGACCGGGCTGTCGGCCGGGCAGCACTGCCGATGGCGACCGGTACTCGAAGAACTCATGCGGCCACGGTCACGTCACGGTCGGGCCCGGAACGTGACGTGAAGGTTCCGCCTGTCCTTCAGGAGGGCGGCGCTACTTTCCTCGTGCGCTTTCAGCCCTCCTCCGCGCGCAGAGGCCGGTCTGCGAGGCGGCCCTGTTCGGCTGCGTCGCCGGTGCGGGCCTCGGTGCGGCTCTTGGTGGCGAGGTAGTCCCGGACGATCAGCTCGACCGCGTCCTGGGGACTTCTGGTACCGGACAGCAGCATGACCTCGATCGCCAGATCGCTGTCGAGACTGATGGTGACCTTCGCCATCGCGACTCCCCCCGAAGGAACTCTCTCCCGCAGCCTACTTCGCGAACCCGGCTCCGGCGGGTGCGTGTGCGGGAAGCCCTCCGGGAGTGGGCCGGGGCCGGCTCGACGGCCCGGGCGGCCGTCCGCCCCTGCCCGCCTGATCCCGGGTGCGCCGTACGCGAGGTGCGGGCGCGGAAGGACCACGCCCAGAGCGAGGAAGCTGCCCGTTCTCAGACCTGCGGCAGCGGGCCCGTGCCCAACTCCGGCACCGGCTTCAGGAGTTCGTTCTCCGCCGTCGCCTCGAACGCCGCCCCCCACGCCCCGGCGAGGCCGTCCCGGGCGGCCTCCAGGCCGGCGGCCGTGTTGCCTCCCGGGACGGCGACCCGGTCCACCACCTCGTCCAGCGTGGCGCCGTCCCCCAGTAGCCGGCTCAGGGCATGCAGGCTCTGTGCGGCGAGAGCCTCGGCCAGCTCCCTCGGCAGGGGGGCGCCGCGCTCCTCCTGGGCGTCCACCATGGCCCGTACCGCACCGGCAAGGAGCGCCGGCCCGCAGGAGGCGAGGTCGGTCGCGGCACGGCCCTGGCCCTCCTCGATCACGAACGGTGTGGAGAACGCCCGGAGCAGGGTGAGCAGGTCATCGGTGGACCCGGCCGTCAGGCGTGGCCCCGGTACCAGCAGGGTCGCCCCGGCCCCCTTCTCGTTCCCGACGCTCGGGATCAGCTTGGCCACCGGACCGGGCACGGCGTCCGCGAGCGCGTCCAGCGGCAGACCGTTGTTGAGAGTGATCACCAGGTGCCGTTCGGTGAGCCGGGGCCGCAGGGCGTCGAGGACCTCCGGCAGATCCGCGTTCCGTACGCACAGCACGAGGACCTCCACGTGCCGGGCCAGCTCCGTCAGCGGCAGGACCGTCGCGGCGGGAACCGCCTCCTGGAGCCGCGCCACGCCGGCCCGCGACCGTCCCGACGCGAACAGCAGGCCGGGTGCGACGGCCTTGCGGAAACCAGCTGCCAGGGTCAGCCCCATCCGGCCGAGACCCACCACGCCCACCGCTCGGTACTCGTTCATGGCGCTCAGCTTGGCAGAGGGCGGGTGTCCGGGAACGGGCCCCGGCGGTAGTGGCGACACCTCTCACAAGGGGAATCCGCCATGATCCGGACGGTGGGAGGATGGGCCGCCCACAGCCCCGGTGCGACCCCGTTCCCTCGCGCGGGTGACGGGGGCCACAGCTGGATTGACGGGGCTCGATGGTGGCGCGAAGGGCCCCGCCGGGCGTGCCCGCGTTTGAGCTGCCGATCGCGGGGGGTAAGATCCTCGGCCGATTGGCCAGGCCCGCTTTCCGTGTGGCACACTGGCCAGGTTGCTCGGTTGAGTGTCAATGCTGCGCGCCTCCCGCCGGGAGGACCGGAAGCGAGTCCCACAGTACTCGTCGGCCCTGTATGGGTCGGAAGTACGGGAATCTTCCGGGAAGTGTCAGAGGGGCATAGACCAGGCACCCGGTGGGCGTTCCGCCCCCGATCCGCTCTTCATTGAGCGCAGCGCGGCTCTTGGGCCCGCACCCCCTTGGTTGGGATCTCCTTCGGGAGATTTTCGTAGAGGGAGTGCGACACGCCCGACCGCGTGGGTCGGATGCGGAGGACAGGAGAACCCCCGGGTTCCAGAGCGTTTCGAGAGACAGGACTACTAGTAGCCATGGCGGGACAGAAGATCCGCATCCGGCTCAAGGCCTACGACCACGAGGTCATCGACTCCTCGGCGAAGAAGATCGTCGAGACGGTGACCCGCACTGGTGCGTCGGTCGCGGGCCCGGTGCCGCTGCCCACTGAGAAGAACGTGTACTGCGTCATCAAGTCGCCGCACAAGTACAAGGACTCGCGCGAGCACTTCGAGATGCGCACGCACAAGCGCCTCATCGACATCCTCGACCCCACGCCGAAGACGGTTGACTCGCTGATGCGTCTCGACCTGCCGGCCGGCGTCGACATCGAGATCAAGCTCTGAGGTGACGCGCGAGATGGCTAAGAACATTAAGGGCGTCCTGGGCGAGAAGCTCGGCATGACCCAGGTCTGGGACGAGAACAACCGGGTTGTCCCGGTGACCGTCGTCAAGGCCGGGCCCTGTGTCGTCACCCAGGTCCGCACCAACGACAACGACGGCTACGAGTCGGTCCAGATCGCCTTCGGCGAGATCGACCCGCGCAAGGTGAACAAGCCCCTCAAGGGCCACTTCGCCAAGGCCGACGTGACCCCGCGCCGCCACCTGGTGGAGCTCCGCACCCCTGACGCCAGCGAGTACACGCTGGGCCAGGAGGTCACTGCCGAGGTGTTCGAGTCCGGCGTCAAGGTTGACGTCACGGGCAAGAGCAAGGGCAAGGGCTTCGCCGGTGTCATGAAGCGTCACAACTTCAAGGGCCTCGGCGCCGGTCACGGCGTCCAGCGCAAGCACCGTTCCCCCGGTTCGATCGGTGGCTGCGCCACCCCTGGGCGTGTCTTCAAGGGCATGCGCATGGCCGGTCGCATGGGTAACGAGCGCGTCACCACCCAGAACCTGACCATCCACGCGGTTGACGCGGAGAAGGGTCTGCTCCTCATCAAGGGCGCGGTCCCCGGTCCGAACGGCGGCCTCGTACTGGTCCGTACCGCGGCCAAGGGGGCTTGAGGTAATGAGCACCATTGACATCCTTTCGCCGGCAGGCGACAAGGCCGGTACCGTCGAGCTCCCCGCGGAGATCTTCGACGCGAAGACCAGCGTTCCGCTGATCCACCAGGTCGTTGTCGCACAGCTGGCCGCTGCCCGTCAGGGCACGCACAAGACCAAGCGTCGTGGCGAAGTCCGTGGTGGTGGCCGCAAGCCTTACCGCCAGAAGGGCACCGGCCGCGCCCGCCAGGGCTCGACCCGCGCGCCGCAGTTCGCCGGCGGTGGCGTCGTCCACGGCCCGCAGCCGCGTGACTACTCGCAGCGCACCCCGAAGAAGATGAAGGCCGCCGCCCTCCGCGGTGCCCTCTCGGACCGGGCGCGTCACTCCCGCATCCACGTCATCACCGGCGTGGTCGAGGGTGGAGTCTCCACCAAGGCCGCCAAGACGCTGTTCGGCAAGATCTCGGAGCGCCCCAACCTGCTCCTGGTCGTCGACCGCGCCGACGAGGCCGCGTGGCTCTCCGCGCGCAACCTGCCCCAGGTGCACATCCTGGAGCCGGGCCAGCTCAACACGTACGACGTGATCGTCTCTGACGACGTGGTCTTCACCCAGGCCGCTTTCGAGTCCTTCGTGTCTGGCCCCCAGACCGCTGAGACCGAAGGGAGCGACGCCTGATGAGCACGGCGACCGTTACCAGCAAGACGTACTCGGACCCGCGCGACATCCTCGTGAAGCCGGTCGTGTCCGAGAAGAGCTACGCGCTGCTCGACGAGAACAAGTACACGTTCATCGTCGCGCCCGGCTCCAACAAGACCCAGATCAAGCAGGCCGTCGAGGCGGTCTTCTCGGTCAAGGTCACCGGGGTCAACACGATCAACCGGCAGGGTAAGCGCAAGCGGACCAAGACCGGCTTCGGCAAGCGCGCCGACACGAAGCGCGCCATCGTGACCCTCGCCGAGGGCGACCGTATCGACATCTTCGGCGGCCCGACCTCCTGACGGAGGTAGGGACGTCCAGGATCCGGAATATTTCCGAGGACTGAGAAAACATGGGTATCCGCAAGTACAAGCCGACGACGCCGGGCCGTCGTGGCTCCAGCGTCGCCGACTTTGTCGAGATCACGCGGTCCACGCCGGAGAAGTCGCTGGTCCGCCCCCTGCACAGCAAGGGCGGCCGTAACAACGCCGGTCGTGTGACCGTTCGCCACCAGGGTGGTGGCCACAAGCGCGCCTACCGCGTGATCGACTTCCGTCGTCACGACAAGGACGGCGTGCCGGCCAAGGTCGCGCACATCGAGTACGACCCCAACCGCACCGCGCGCATCGCGCTCCTGCACTACGCGGACGGCGAGAAGCGTTACATCGTCGCCCCGAAGGGCCTGAAGCAGGGCGACCGTGTCGAGAACGGCCCGTCCGCCGACATCAAGCCCGGCAACAACCTGGCGCTGCGCAACATCCCGGTCGGTACGACCATCCACGCCATCGAGCTGCGGCCCGGCGGCGGCGCGAAGTTCGCCCGTTCCGCGGGTGCCTCCGTGCAGCTGCTGGCGAAGGAGGGCACGATGGCCCACCTTCGTATGCCTTCCGGTGAGATCCGGCTGGTCGACGCCCGCTGCCGCGCCACCATCGGCGAGGTCGGCAACGCCGAGCAGTCGAACATCAACTGGGGCAAGGCCGGCCGTATGCGCTGGAAGGGCGTTCGCCCGACCGTCCGCGGTGTCGCGATGAACCCGGTTGACCACCCGCACGGTGGTGGTGAAGGCAAGACCTCCGGTGGTCGTCACCCGGTCTCGCCGTGGGGTCAGAAGGAGGGTCGTACTCGCTCGCCGAAGAAGGCATCGAGCAAGTACATCGTCCGCCGCCGCAAGACGAACAAGAAGCGCTAGGAGCGGGTTTAGATGCCGCGCAGTCTCAAGAAGGGGCCTTTCGTCGACGGACACCTCATCAAGAAGGTGGACGTACAGAACGAGGCAGGCACCAAGAACGTCATCAAGACCTGGTCCCGTCGCTCGATGATCGTCCCGGCCATGCTGGGGCACACCATCGCGGTGCACAACGGCAAGATCCACGTCCCGGTGTTCGTCACCGAGTCGATGGTCGGCCACAAGCTCGGCGAGTTCTCGCCGACTCGCACCTTCCGCGGCCACGTCAAGGACGACCGGAAGTCGAAGCGCCGCTAACGCGGGGTGGAAACGACTATGACTCACACCGAAGGGACAACCATGGAAGCCAGGGCCCAGGCGCGGTACATCCGCGTCACGCCCATGAAGGCCCGCCGCGTGGTGGACCTCATCCGTGGCATGGATGCCACGGAGGCTCAGGCGGTCCTGCGTTTCGCCCCGCAGGCCGCGAGCGTGCCGGTTGGCAAGGTGCTTGACAGCGCCATCGCCAACGCTGCACACAACTACGACCACACCGACGCCTCTTCGCTGGTCATCAGCGAGGCGTACGTGGACGAGGGCCCGACCCTGAAGCGGTTCCGTCCGCGTGCTCAGGGCCGTGCCTACCGGATCCGTAAGCGGACCAGCCACATCACCGTGGTCGTCAGCAGCAAGGAAGGAACCCGGTAATGGGCCAGAAGGTAAACCCGCACGGGTTCCGACTCGGCATTACCACGGACTTCAAGTCCCGTTGGTACGCCGACAAGCTGTACAAGGACTACGTCAAGGAAGACGTCGCCATTCGTCGCATGATGACGAAGGGCATGGAGCGCGCCGGTATCTCGAAGGTTGAGATCGAGCGCACCCGCGACCGCGTCCGCGTCGACATCCACACCGCTCGTCCGGGCATCGTCATCGGCCGCCGCGGCGCCGAGGCCGACCGCATCCGCGGCGAGCTGGAGAAGCTGACCGGCAAGCAGGTCCAGCTGAACATCCTCGAGGTCAAGAACCCCGAGGTTGACGCTCAGCTGGTGGCCCAGGCCGTCGCCGAGCAGCTCTCCTCCCGCGTCTCCTTCCGTCGCGCCATGCGTAAGAGCATGCAGAGCTCGATGAAGGCCGGCGCCAAGGGCATCAAGATCCAGTGCGGTGGCCGCCTCGGCGGCGCCGAGATGTCCCGCTCGGAGTTCTACCGCGAGGGCCGCGTGCCCCTGCACACGCTCCGCGCGAACGTCGACTACGGCTTCTTCGAGGCCAAGACGACCTTCGGCCGCATCGGCGTGAAGGTCTGGATCTACAAGGGCGACGTCAAGAACATCGCCGAGGTCCGCGCCGAGAACGCTGCTGCCCGCGCTGGCAACCGCCCGGCCCGTGGCGGCGCTGACCGCCCGGCCGGCCGTGGTGCCCGCGGTGGCGAGCGTGGCGGTCGTGGACGCAAGCCGCAGCAGACCGGCTCGGTCGAGGCCCCCAAGGCCGACGCCACCGCCGCTGCTCCGGCTGCTGAGAGCACCGGAACGGAGGCCTGACCGAAATGCTGATCCCCCGTAGGGTCAAGCACCGCAAGCAGCACCACCCGAAGCGCAGCGGTATGTCCAAGGGTGGCACGCAGGTTGCGTTCGGCGAGTACGGCATCCAGGCGCTGACCCCGGCGTACGTGACGAACCGCCAGATCGAGGCAGCTCGTATCGCGATGACCCGCCACATCAAGCGTGGCGGCAAGGTCTGGATCAACATCTACCCGGACCGTCCCCTGACGAAGAAGCCGGCCGAGACCCGCATGGGTTCCGGTAAGGGTTCTCCCGAGTGGTGGATCGCGAACGTCAAGCCCGGACGGGTGATGTTCGAGCTGTCCTACCCGAACGAGAAGATTGCTCGTGAGGCGCTTACCCGCGCTGCTCACAAGCTTCCGATGAAGTGCCGGATTGTTCGGCGCGAGGCAGGTGAGTCGTGATGTCGGTCGGTACCAAGGCGTCCGAGCTGCGCGAACTGGGCGACGAGGAGCTCCTCAACAAGCTCCGCGAGGCCAAGGAAGAGCTGTTCAACCTCCGCTTCCAGGCGGCAACTGGTCAGCTCGAAAACCACGGTCGGCTTCAGTCCGTCCGTAAGGACATCGCGCGGATCTACACCCTGATGCGTGAGCGCGAGCTGGGCATCGAGACGGTGGAGAGCGCCTGATGAGCGAGAAGACTGTGACTGAGACCAACGACCGCGGTTTCCGCAAGACCCGTGAGGGTCTGGTCGTCAGCGACAAGATGGACAAGACCGTCGTCGTCGCTGTCGAGGACCGCGTGAAGCACGCTCTGTACGGCAAGGTCATCCGCCGTACGAACAAGCTCAAGGCTCACGACGAGCAGAACACTGCCGGCGTCGGCGACCGCGTCATCATCATGGAGACGCGTCCGCTGTCCGCCTCGAAGCGGTGGCGCATCGTCGAGATCCTCGAGAAGGCCAAGTAATTCCTGAGGGGTTCCCCTCAGGTCGGTTCCGCCAGGCTCGGTGAGGGTGCTCCGTAGGTCACGCAAGTCACCTACGGAGCACCCCGCCGGGAACCGGCAGACGATCAGGAGATAGACGTGATCCAGCAGGAGTCGCGACTTCGCGTCGCCGACAACACGGGTGCGAAGGAAATCCTCACCATCCGTGTTCTCGGTGGTTCGGGTCGCCGCTACGCGGGCATCGGTGACGTCATCGTCGCCACCGTCAAGGACGCGATCCCCGGCGGTAACGTGAAGAAGGGTGACGTCGTCAAGGCCGTCATCGTTCGCACCGTCAAGGAGCGTCGTCGTCAGGATGGCTCGTACATCCGCTTCGACGAGAACGCAGCCGTCATTCTGAAGAACGACGGCGACCCCCGCGGCACCCGCATCTTCGGCCCGGTGGGCCGGGAGCTGCGCGAGAAGAAGTTCATGAAGATCATCTCGCTCGCGCCGGAGGTGCTGTAAGCATGAAGATCAAGAAGGGCGACCTGGTTCAGGTCATCACCGGTAAGGACAAGGGCAAGCAGGGCAAGGTCATCGTGGCCTACCCCGCTCAGGACCGCGTCCTCGTCGAGGGTGTCAACCGGGTCAAGAAGCACACCAAGGCCGGTCAGACGGCTCGCGGTTCGCAGACCGGCGGCATCGTCACCACCGAGGCCCCGATTCACGTCAGCAACGTTCAGCTGGTTGTGGAGAAGGACGGCAACAAGGTCGTCACCCGCGTCGGCTACCGCTTTGACGACGAGGGCAACAAGATCCGCGTTGCCAAGCGGACTGGTGAGGACATCTGATGACTGCCACCACTGCGCCGCGTCTCAAGACGCGCTACCGCGAGGAAATCGCCGGCAAGCTGCGTGAGGAGTTCTCCTACGAGAACGTCATGCAGATCCCCGGCCTGGTCAAGATCGTGGTCAACATGGGTGTGGGCGACGCCGCCCGCGACTCCAAGCTGATCGACGGCGCCGTGCGCGACCTCACCACGATCACCGGCCAGAAGCCTGCCGTTACCAAGGCCCGCAAGTCCATCGCGCAGTTCAAGCTGCGCGAGGGCCAGCCGATCGGCTGCCACGTCACCCTTCGTGGTGACCGGATGTGGGAGTTCCTGGACCGTACGCTGTCGCTCGCGCTGCCGCGTATCCGTGACTTCCGTGGCCTGTCGCCGAAGCAGTTCGACGGCCGTGGTAACTACACCTTCGGTCTCACGGAGCAGGTCATGTTCCACGAGATCGACCAGGACAAGATCGACCGGGTCCGGGGCATGGACATCACCGTGGTCACCACGGCGACCAACGACGACGAGGGTCGTGCCCTCCTTCGTCACCTCGGCTTCCCGTTCAAGGAGAACTGACCGTGGCGAAGAAGTCCCTGATCGCTAAGGCCGCCCGCAAGCCGAAGTTCGGCGTCCGCGGGTACACCCGCTGCCAGCGCTGCGGCCGGCCCCACTCCGTCTACCGCAAGTTCGGCCTGTGCCGCGTGTGCCTTCGTGAGATGGCTCACCGTGGCGAGCTGCCGGGCGTGACCAAGAGCTCCTGGTAACTTCCCCTCGCCCTATGGGCGTTGGGAACACCCGGAGACTCTCGGTAAGCATCTGAGCGGCAGGAGCCCCTCCTTTCATGCCGTAGGCTAGAAGGGTTGGGCGCCTGCCGCCCAAGACCGACTTACTACGCCGTAGGTCCCCGCACCGCACCCGTCCCGCCACAGAGTGGGGAGAGGGATGGCGCATACAGGAAACCCCGGCGAGAGAGGCCGAAGGCCAACTCATGACCATGACTGATCCGATCGCAGACATGCTCACGCGTCTGCGCAACGCGAACTCGGCGTACCACGACTCCGTCGTGATGCCGCACAGCAAGATCAAGTCGCACATCGCGGAGATCCTCCAGCAGGAGGGCTTCATCACCGGCTGGAAGGTCGAGGACGCCGAGGTTGGCAAGAACCTCGTTCTCGACCTGAAGTTCGGTCCGAACCGCGAGCGCTCGATCGCCGGCATCAAGCGAATCTCGAAGCCGGGTCTGCGTGTATACGCAAAGTCCACCAACCTGCCGAAGGTCCTCGGCGGCCTGGGCGTGGCGATCATCTCCACGTCCCACGGTCTCCTGACCGGCCAGCAGGCCAGCAAGAAGGGCGTAGGTGGGGAAGTCCTCGCCTACGTCTGGTAGTCGGGAATCGGAGGAATAGCTCATGTCGCGAATCGGCAAGCTCCCCATCCAGGTTCCCGCCGGTGTGGACGTCACCATCGATGGCCGCACGGTCGCGGTGAAGGGCCCCAAGGGTTCCCTCTCGCACACCGTCGCCGCGCCGATCGAGGTCACCAAGGGTGAGGACGGCGTTCTGAACGTCGTCCGCCCGAACGACGAGCGTCAGAACAAGGCCCTTCACGGCCTGTCCCGCACGCTGGTGGCGAACATGATCACCGGCGTGACCCAGGGATACAGCAAGGCGCTCGAAATCAGCGGTGTCGGTTACCGCGTCCAGGCGAAGGGCTCCAACCTGGAGTTCGCCCTGGGCTACAGCCACCCGATCCTCATCGAGGCTCCGGAAGGCATCACCTTCAAGGTCGAGTCGCCCACGAAGCTCAGCGTCGAGGGCATCGACAAGCAGAAGGTCGGCGAGGTAGCCGCCAACATCCGCAAGCTGCGGAAGCCCGACCCGTACAAGGCCAAGGGCGTCAAGTACGCGGGCGAGGTCATCCGCCGCAAGGTCGGAAAGGCTGGTAAGTAGCCATGGCATACGGCGTGAAGATCGCCAAGGGCGACGCGTACAAGCGCGCTGCCCGCAAGCGGCGCCACATCCGCGTCCGCAAGCACGTCTCCGGTTCGCCGGAGCGCCCCCGCCTCGTCGTGACGCGTTCCAACCGTCACATCGTGGCCCAGGTCATCGACGACATCGCGGGCCACACGCTCGCGTCGGCGTCGACCCTGGACGTCTCCATCCGTGGTGGCGAGGGTGACAAGAGCGCTCAGGCCCAGCAGGTCGGCGCCCTGGTCGCCGAGCGCGCCAAGGCCGCAGGCGTCGAGGCCGTCGTGTTTGACCGCGGTGGTAACCAGTACGCCGGGCGGATTGCCGCTCTGGCTGACGCCGCCCGTGAAGCCGGGCTGAAGTTCTAAGCCCCGGTTCCTACGCACAGCGGACGTAACAGAGAGAGGTAATTCCAATGGCTGGACCCCAGCGCCGCGGAAGCGGTGCCGGTGGCGGCGAGCGGCGGGACCGGAAGGGCCGTGACGGTGGCCCCAGCGCCGCCGAGAAGACCGCGTACGTTGAGCGCGTTGTCGCGATCAACCGCGTCGCCAAGGTTGTGAAGGGTGGTCGTCGCTTCAGCTTCACCGCGCTGGTCGTGGTGGGCGATGGTGACGGCACCGTCGGTGTCGGTTACGGCAAGGCCAAGGAAGTTCCCGCGGCCATCGCCAAGGGTGTCGAGGAAGCGAAGAAGTCCTTCTTCAAGGTTCCGCGCATCCAGGGCACGATTCCTCACCCGATCACGGGCGAGAAGGCTGCGGGCGTCGTCCTGCTCAAGCCTGCTTCCCCGGGTACCGGCGTTATCGCCGGTGGTCCGGTGCGTGCCGTGCTCGAGTGCGCCGGCGTCCACGACATCCTGTCGAAGTCGCTCGGTTCTTCCAACGCGATCAACATCGTGCACGCGACCGTGGCGGCCCTTCAGGGCCTGCAGCGTCCCGAGGAGATCGCGGCCCGCCGCGGTCTGCCCCTCGAGGACGTCGCCCCCGCGGCTCTGCTCCGTGCGCGTGCCGGGGCTGGTGCGTAATGGCCAGCCTCAAGATCACGCAGACGAAGTCGTACATCGGCAGCAAGCAGAACCACCGCGACACCCTGCGTTCGCTCGGGCTCAAGCGCCTGCACGACGTGGTTGTCAAGGAGGACCGCCCCGAGTTCCGCGGAATGGTGCACACCGTCCGCCACCTCGTGACGGTTGAGGAGGTTGACTGACATGGCGGAGAACAGCCCGCTGAAGGCCCACAACCTCCGGCCTGCCCCGGGCGCCAAGACCGCCAAGACCCGTGTGGGTCGTGGTGAGGCGTCCAAGGGTAAGACCGCAGGTCGTGGTACCAAGGGAACGAAGGCTCGTTACCAGGTTCCGCAGCGTTTCGAGGGTGGCCAGATGCCCCTCCACATGCGCCTGCCGAAGCTCAAGGGCTTCAAGAACCCGTTCCGCACGGAGTACCAGGTCGTGAACCTGGACAAGCTCGCGACGCTCTACCCCGAGGGTGGAGAGGTCACGGTGGCCGACCTGGTCGCCAAGGGTGCCGTGCGCAACAACCACCTCGTCAAGGTCCTCGGACAGGGCGAGATCTCCGTGGCGCTGCAGGTTTCGGTTGACGCCGTCTCCGGCTCCGCCAAGGAGAAGATTGCCGCCGCCGGCGGCACCGTCACCGAGCTCGTCTGAGACAACTCGGACAACTCGATGCACTGAACACCCGACCGGGGATGCCTCTTCAAGAGGCATCCCCGGTTGGTCGTTCCTAGGGGGGCATGGTCGCCGGTAAGGTGGCGTGCGTTGTCGTGTGCTAACCCCTCGGGCTCACGCCCTGGGACACTTTGACTTTTTGTATCCGTCGAACCTCAAGACTCACCTCTACGCATAGCGCGGGGGTCGCAGGAGGCACCGTGCTCACCGCGTTCGCCCGGGCGTTCAAGACGCCCGACCTGCGCAAGAAGCTGCTCTTCACGCTCGGCATCATCGTTCTCTATCGGCTCGGGGCACACATTCCCGTACCGGGAGTGAGTTACGAGAACGTCCAGACCTGTATCGACCAGGCCAGCAAGGGCAACAACAGCCTCTTCGGTCTGGTCAACATGTTCAGCGGTGGTGCGCTGCTGCAGATCACGATCTTCGCGCTCGGAATCATGCCGTACATCACGGCCAGCATCATTCTTCAGCTGCTGACCGTGGTCATTCCCCGACTGGAGGCCCTCAAGAAGGAGGGACAGTCCGGGCAGACCAAGATCACGCAGTACACGCGTTACCTCACGGTCGCGCTGGCCATCCTCCAGGGCACCGGCCTCGTGGCCACCGCCCGCAGCGGCGCGCTCTTCAGCAGCTGCTCGGTGGGCGACCAGATCGTCCCCAACTCGTCGATCTTCACCACGATCGTCATGGTCGTCACGATGACGGCCGGCACCGCGTGCGTCATGTGGCTCGGTGAGCTCATCACCGACCGCGGCATCGGCAACGGCATGTCGATCCTGATGTTCATCTCGATCGCCGCCAGCTTCCCGAGCGCCCTGTGGGCCATCAAGGAGAGCGGCAAGCTCGCCGACGGCTGGATCGAATTCGGCACGGTCATCATCATCGGCTTCGTGATGGTGGGCCTCGTCGTCTTCGTCGAGCAGGCCCAGCGCCGCATCCCGGTGCAGTACGCGAAGCGCATGATCGGGCGCCGTTCCTACGGCGGTACGTCCACGTACATCCCGCTCAAGGTGAACCAGGCGGGCGTGATCCCCGTCATCTTCGCCTCCTCGCTCCTCTACATCCCGGCCCTGATCGTCCAGTTCTCCAACTCCAACGCGGGCTGGGCGAACTGGATCAAGGACCACTTCGTCAAGGGCGACCACCCGTACTACATCGCGTCCTACTTCCTCCTGATCGTCTTCTTCGCGTTCTTCTACGTGGCGATCTCGTTCAACCCCGAAGAAGTAGCCGACAACATGAAGAAGTATGGTGGGTTCATCCCGGGTATCCGGGCAGGTCGACCTACAGCCGAGTACCTGAGCTACGTGCTCAACAGGATCACTTGGCCGGGCTCGCTGTACCTGGGGCTCATCGCTCTTGTGCCGACAGTGGCGTTGGCAGGCTTCGGTGGCGCGAACCAGAACTTCCCGTTCGGCGGGACGAGCATCCTCATCATCGTGGGTGTGGGTCTGGAGACCGTGAAGCAGATCGAGAGTCAGCTCCAGCAGCGCAATTACGAAGGGTTCCTCCGCTGATGCGAATCGTCCTCGTCGGGCCTCCTGGTGCCGGCAAGGGAACGCAGGCCGCGTACCTTGCCAAGAACCTGTCGATTCCGCACATCTCCACGGGCGACCTCTTCCGCGCCAACATCAGCCAAGGCACCGACCTTGGCAAGCAGGCCCGCTCCTACATGGACAAGGGTCAGCTGGTGCCGGACGAGGTGACCAACGCGATGGCCGAGGACCGCATGTCCCAGGCGGACGCGGCCGGTGGCTTCCTGCTCGACGGCTTCCCGCGCAACGTCGGCCAGGCCGAGGCGCTGGACGAGATGCTGAAGAGCAAGGGTGTGGCGCTCGACGCGGTCCTGGACCTGGAGGTCCCCGAGGACGAGGTCGTGAAGCGGATCGCGGGTCGCCGCATCTGCCGCAACGACAGCTCGCACGTCTTCCACGTCGCGTACAACCAGCCGGAGACCGAGGGTGTCTGTGACATCTGCGGCGGCGAGCTGTACCAGCGGGACGACGACAACGAGGAGACGGTCCGCACGCGGCTGGAGGTCTACCACACCCAGACCGAGCCGATCATCGACTACTACCGCGAGCAGGGACTGGTCGTGACCATCCCCGCCCTCGGCAAGGTCACCGAGGTGACCGAGCGGGCCATGGCGGCGCTCAAGTCCGACGAGGGCTGAGCACCACCACGCAGTACCTTCCACAGCCGGCCGCGGTGCCCCAGGGCGCCGCGGCCGGCTGTTTGTCGCCGTATCGTGGATTTACGGTTACGCCCCCGTCCCCCGTGACGCAGATGCAGAGAGGCGCCCAGCAATGGTGCAGATCAAGACCCCGGAGCAGATCGCCAAGATGCGTGAGGCGGGCCTGGTGGTCGCCGCCATTCACGCCGCCACCCGCGAGGCCGCCGTGCCGGGCGCCTCCACCCACGACCTGGACCAGGTCGCCCGCAAGGTGATCGCCGACCACGGGGCGAAGTCGAACTTCCTCGGGTACGGCGGGTTCCCCGCCACCATCTGCACCTCGGTCAACGACGTCGTCGTCCACGGCATCCCGGACGAGAAGACCGTCCTCAAGGACGGCGACATCATCTCCATCGACTGCGGCGCGATCGTCGACGGCTGGCACGGCGACGCCGCGTACACCGCCTTCGTCGGCACGGGTCACGCTCCGGAGCTGATCGAGCTCTCCCGGGTGACCGAGGAGTCGATGTGGGCCGGCATCGCCGCGATGAAGGTGAACAACCGCCTCGTCGACATCTCCAAGGCGATCGAGGGCTACATCCGCCGCCAGCCCCGCCCCGCCACCGGCAAGTACGGGATCATCGAGGACTACGGCGGCCACGGCATCGGCACCGAGATGCACATGGACCCGCACCTGCTGAACTACGTCTCCCGCAAGCGCGGCAAGGGCATCAAGCTGGTCCCCGGCGTCTGCCTGGCGATCGAGCCGATGGTCTCGCTCGGCACCGCGCAGACCAAGGTGCTCAGCGACGACTGGACCGTGCTCACCACCGACGGCAGCTGGTCCTCCCACTGGGAGCACTCCATCGCGCTCACCGAGGAGGGCCCGCTGGTGCTGACAGCCCCGGACGGCGGAGCCGAGAAGCTCGCCCAGTACGGCGTCCAGGCCGCCCCGGACCCGCTGGCCTGAGCGCGTCTCCCGGCGGCGGCCGATCGCCCCGCCCGTTCGCGCATAAGGATCACGACCGGTGGGCAAACTTGACGGATTCGTCTTTTGGGGTCCGCTGACGTAGACTGACTCGTCGGCTCTCGTGCGTCCGTGTGCCACTTGGTGGTAACGCGGACAGAGCGGGAGTCGATCAAGGTAGCCGATTCGAAAGGCGAAGCGTGGCCAAGAAGCAAGGTGCCATCGAAATCGAGGGCACCGTGATCGAGTCCCTCCCGAACGCAATGTTCCGGGTGGAGCTCCAGAACGGTCACAAGGTCCTCGCGCACATCAGCGGCAAGATGCGGATGCACTACATCCGTATCCTCCCCGATGACCGGGTCGTGGTGGAGCTCTCTCCGTACGACCTGACGCGTGGCCGGATCGTCTACCGCTACAAGTAGATCTTGCCCGCACCCCGTTTCGGCGTGGTGATGGCACTGACCCGGAGAACCTGACATCCCATGAAGGTCAAGCCGAGCGTCAAGAAGATCTGCGACAAGTGCAAGGTGATCCGCCGTCACGGTCGGGTCATGGTCATTTGCGAAAACCTGCGCCACAAGCAGCGCCAGGGCTGACGCACGACCCCCTGCATCTCGCAGTTCTTCGCGCGACGCACGTAATACGTACATACGCAGTGCCCGTCCAAGCCACGGCTGACGACACCTCCGGCGGGGGCCGGGGACCCGGGCGTACCACCGTCTTCACCGGACGGTCGGCGATCGGGAGCGGCACTGTGGAAGACCCCCGATATGACAACTGGAGCCATTGAATGGCACGCGTTTCAGGTGTTGACATCCCGCGCGAAAAGCGCGTGGAGGTTGCCCTCACCTACGTCTTCGGCATCGGGCGCACCCGGTCCAAGGAGATCCTCGCCGCGACCGGCGTGAACCCGAACACCCGCGTTCGTGACCTGGCCGAAGAGGACCTCGTCAAGATCCGCGAGTTCGTCGACGCCAACCTGCGCACCGAGGGTGACCTCCGCCGCGAGATCCAGGGCGACATCCGCCGCAAGATCGAGATCGGCTGCTACCAGGGCATCCGCCACCGTCGTGGCCTGCCCGTGCACGGTCAGCGGACCAGCACGAACGCGCGTACCCGCAAGGGCCCGCGTCGCGCCATCGCCGGTAAGAAGAAGCCGGGCAAGAAGTAGTCCTCAGCGGACGTACTGCGAGGTCCGGATCTCCGGCCGAGCAGAAACCAGCGGTCTTCGCTGTAGGACCGATCACCTCCCCTCTCCATCTGGAGTAAGACATGCCCCCCAAGGGTCGTCAGGGCGCAGCCAAGAAGGTGCGTCGCAAGGAAAAGAAGAACGTCGCTCACGGCCACGCGCACATCAAGAGCACGTTCAACAACACCATCGTCTCGATCACGGACCCCTCGGGCAACGTGATCTCCTGGGCCTCCGCCGGCCACGTCGGCTTCAAGGGCTCGCGCAAGTCCACCCCCTTCGCCGCGCAGATGGCCGCCGAGTCGGCCGCCCGCCGCGCGCAGGAGCACGGCATGCGCAAGGTCGACGTCTTCGTCAAGGGTCCGGGCTCCGGCCGCGAGACCGCGATCCGTTCCCTCCAGGCCACGGGCCTCGAGGTCGGTTCGATCCAGGACGTCACCCCGACGCCGCACAACGGCTGCCGTCCGCCGAAGCGTCGCCGCGTCTGACGCATGACGGCCGGTGACGGCCGTCTGTGTTCACGCACACCTGTGGGACCGGGCGGTACCTCCCTTCGGGGACGTACCGCCCGTACCCTTGTTGTATCTGTCGGGCATCAAATAGTGGGTGCCCACGACTGAAGGAATCAGCATGCTGATCGCTCAGCGTCCGTCGCTGACCGAAGAGGTCGTCGACGAGTTCCGCTCCCGGTTCGTCATCGAGCCGCTCGAGCCCGGTTTCGGTTACACCCTCGGCAACTCCCTGCGCCGTACCCTCCTCTCCTCGATCCCCGGTGCCGCTGTCACCAGCATCCGGATCGACGGTGTCCTGCACGAGTTCACCACCGTGCCGGGCGTCAAGGAGGACGTGACCGACCTCATCCTCAACATCAAGCAGCTGGTCGTCTCCTCGGAGCACGACGAGCCGGTCGTGATGTACCTGCGCAAGCAGGGTCCCGGCCTGGTCACCGCTGCCGACATCGCGCCGCCGGCCGGCGTCGAGGTCCACAACCCGGACCTCGTCCTCGCCACGCTGAACGGCAAGGGCAAGCTGGAGATGGAGCTGACCGTCGAGCGCGGCCGCGGCTACGTCTCCGCCGTCCAGAACAAGCAGGCGGGCCAGGAGATCGGCCGTATCCCGGTCGACTCCATCTACTCGCCGGTGCTCAAGGTCACGTACAAGGTCGAGGCGACCCGTGTCGAGCAGCGCACCGACTTCGACAAGCTGATCGTCGACGTCGAGACCAAGCAGGCCATGCGCCCGCGCGACGCCATGGCGTCCGCCGGTAAGACCCTGGTCGAGCTGTTCGGTCTGGCGCGCGAGCTCAACATCGACGCCGAGGGCATCGACATGGGCCCGTCGCCCACGGACGCTGCGCTCGCCGCCGATCTGGCGCTGCCGATCGAGGAGCTGGAGCTCACGGTCCGCTCGTACAACTGCCTCAAGCGCGAGGGCATCCACTCCGTGGGTGAGCTCGTGGCGCGTTCCGAGGCCGACCTGCTCGACATCCGCAACTTCGGTGCGAAGTCGATCGACGAGGTCAAGGCGAAGCTGGCCGGCATGGGCCTAGCCCTCAAGGACAGCCCGCCCGGATTCGACCCGACCGCCGCCGCCGACGCCTTCGGCGCCGACGACGACGCGGACGCGGGCTTCGTCGAGACCGAGCAGTACTAGAACGCCTCCGGCTGGGGTGCGCGGGGTTTCCCGTGTGCCCCGGACCGGAGTGAGGGCTCTGTCCTCAAACGCCGGACGGGCTGAGTTTTGGCCGGTCCGTGAGGACCTCCGGGTCCTCGTCCCATGGACTTCCGCGGAGCGACCGCTTCACGGGAACTGACACCGGTACCTGATACGGCCGGTGCAGCACACAAGGAGAAACACCATGCCGCGTCCCGCCAAGGGTGCACGTCTGGGCGGCAGCGCCGCGCACGAGCGTCTGCTGCTCGCGAACCTCGCGAAGTCGCTGTTCGAGCACGGCCGCATCACGACGACCGAGGCCAAGGCCCGTCGTCTGCGCCCCGTCGCCGAGCGTCTCGTCACGAAGGCGAAGAAGGGCGACATCCACAACCGTCGCCTGGTGCTCCAGACGATCACGGACAAGAGCATCGTCCACACGCTCTTCACCGAGATCGCTCCCCGGTACGAGAACCGCCCCGGTGGTTACACCCGTATCACCAAGATCGGCAACCGTCGTGGCGACAACGCCCCGATGGCGGTCATCGAGCTCGTCGAGGCCCTGACCGTGGCCCAGCAGGCCACCGGTGAGGCCGAGGCCGCCACCAAGCGTGCGGTCAAGGAAGACGCTGCCAAGGCAGAGGTCGTCGAGGACGCCAAGCCGGCCGAGGCCGACGCGGAGTCCAAGGACGCCTGAGCGTTCTGACACCACTGTTCGGGCCCGCATCACCCTTCGGGGCGGTGCGGGCCCGTTCCGTTTCCGATGGGGATCGATCCGATGGGGATTTGATCCGATGGGGATTGAGAGGACGCACGGGTGAGCGACGAGCCAGAGCCCGGTTCCGTACGCGTACGGCTGGACCTGTCCTACGACGGCAAGGACTTCTCCGGCTGGGCGAAGCAGACGTCCCGGCGGACGGTGCAGGGGGAGATCGAGGACGCGCTGCGTACGGTGACCCGGTCCCCGCGGACGTACGACCTGACGGTGGCGGGGCGTACGGACGCCGGGGTGCACGCCCGGGGGCAGGTCGCGCACGTCGACCTGCCGGCCGAGGTCTGGGAGGAGCACCGCGAGAAGCTGCTCCGCCGGATGGCGGGGCGGCTGCCGCTGGACGTACGGATCTGGCGGGCGGCCGAGGCCCCGGCGGGGTTCAACGCCCGCTTCTCGGCGATGCACCGTCGGTACGCCTACCGGGTGGCCGACCGGCCCGGTGGGGTGGACCCGCTGACGCGCGGTCATGTGCTTTGGCACGACCGGCCGTTGGACGTCGACGCGATGAACGAGGCGGCCGCGCCGATGGTGGGCGAGCACGACTTCGCCGCCTACTGCAAGAAGCGCGAGGGCGCGACCACCATCCGCACGCTCCAGAAGTTGAGCTGGGTGCGCGACGAGGAGTCCGGCGTGCTCACCGCGACCGTGCAGGCGGACGCTTTCTGCCACAACATGGTGCGCGCGCTGATCGGCGCCGCCCTGTTCGTGGGCGACGGCCGGCGCCCGGCACCCTGGCCCGCCGAGGTGCTGGCGGCCAGGGTGCGGGACCCCGGTGTCCACGTGGTGAAGCCGCACGGCCTCACCCTGGAGGAAGTGGCCTACCCGGCAGACGAGTTGCTGGCCGCCCGCGCCCAGGAGGCGCGCAACGTCCGGTCGTTGCCTGACGGAAGCGTGGACCCGGACGGCTTCGGCTGCTGCTGAAGCCATTGCCGGGCCTTCGCTGATCCCTGCTGATCCTCTGCTGAGCTGACGTCAGTCAGTGCTGCCGGGTGGCTACTTGCCCTTGAGGGCCTTGGCCACCCGGCGCAGCAGCCCCTGCTTGGGCGGGGCCGGTGCGGGCTCCGGGGTCTCCACCCGGAGCGAGAGATCGCGGTGCGGCCTGGTCCAGTACGGGGTGATGGTGCGGGCCGGGTCGGCCGGGTGCGGGGCCGCGGTGAGCTCCTCGGAGACCTCGGCCGTACGGGTCCGGCCCAGCCGGGCGGTCTTCGTCCAGCCGAGCGCGGTGAGCCGGACGTAGAGGTCCCAGGGGCCGTCGTCGAGCGCGGAGCCGCCGGCCGCCGAGGACGGGTCCAGCTCGGCCGTACCGGCGACGGTGAGCCCGCCGTCCAGGGTGCGGCGCACCTCGGACTCGGTGGCCAGGCGGTACTCGGCACCCGTCTCGCGCTCCCGCAGCACCAGCACGGCGGTGGCCTTCTCCGGCACCGCGCCGCCCGTCAGCGACTCCCCGGCGAACCGGTCCAGCACGGTCTGCGGCAGTCCGGCCGGGGCCAGGGTGTGGCGGCCCTCCTCGTCGGTGACCACGCCCACCGGGCCGTCGGCCGCACGCGGGGTGCCGGTGAACGACAGCAGGAAGACCCCGTCCTCCCGCCGCTCGAAACCGGTCAGCGAGGGCTCGCAGACGAGGGAGCGGTCCCAGCGGGCGAGCCGGACCACGTCCTCGGGCCGGTCGTCCTCGATCAGGCCGACGGTGACCCGCCGGGCCAGGGGGAGCCCGGCGACGGCACCCGCCGACGCGACTCCCGCCAGGGCGGCCCGGATGTCGCGGACCAGGGAGATCCGGTCCTCCTCCGCCATCTCCAGGAACGCCTTGCCGCTGATCCGGTCCAGCACCTCGACGCGCAGCCAGCGGCGGTGCAGCCGGTCGCGGGCGGGGCCCGGCTCGGAGACGCTGTCGGTGGTCTTCATCAGCCCGGCGACCGCCGCGTAGAAGTCGGCGGGTGCCGGCGCCGGGGTGTTCCGCTTCGGGCCGTAGTGGTAGCAGACGTAGGAGCCCAGCACCGAGGCGTGCACGGCCCGCAGATACGCCTCCGCGGCGAAGGCATGGTCCGCCAGCGGCAGGTCCTCGGCGGAGAACCGCAGGGCGTGCCGGAGCAGGAACGCGCGGTCGTACAGCTTGTTGACCGTGAGGCTGTCGGCCAGCGGGTCCTTCGCGAGACTGGCGCGCGGCCGGTCGCGGACGAACAGCTCCTTGGGCAGCGAACGGTCCTTGCCCGCGAGCTTCCCGACCACGATGTCGGTGTCGTTGGCCATGCCGTACGCGTACATCAGCTCCAGCGCCCGGGGAGCGAGGCGGTCGCCCGGCTCCACGAAGAGGACGTAGTCGCCGCGCGAGGCGTCGATCCCGGCGTTGCGGGGGTCGGTACCGGCCTCGGGGCGCACCTCGCCCTCGCCGTCACCGACGAGGACCCTCTCGAACTCCTCCTGCGGGAGGCTCTGCGCGTCGAGCGAGGCGAGCGTCTCGCGCAGCGCCTCAGCGGTCGCCCCGGCGGTCGGCACGACGACGCTGACCTTCGGCCCGCGGGGACGCGGGGCGTCCGCGGTGGGGACGACCGTGAGGGCGAGCCCCGTACCGGTGCCCATGGCGTCGGCGACGACCGCGGGCCCGGCGCGGTGCCCGGCCAGGACCTCCCCGGCGGGCAGCGCGGACGCCTCGGCACCGGCGTTGCCGAGCGGCACCGTACGGTCGAACCCGGCGCCCATCACCCGGATCCGCACGTCCCACGTCCCGGCGGCCAGCGGGCTGCCGCCCGCGCCGCGCACCGGATCGAGCGAGGCGGTGCCCGTCAGCACCGGCCGCACCAGCACGGTGCCGTCCGCGTCCGTCTCCTCCTCCAGGCTCAGCGAGGTGGTGGAGAGCGCGGGCCACAGGTGGGCGGTGTCCGCGTGCCGGAGCAGGACGTCCACCCGGAACGACTTCAGCTCCGCGGTCACGTCGACCGGCTCGTCCAGGACCCCGTCGGTGAGGGAAGGCGCGAGGAAGTAACGGTCGTCCCGGCGGGCCAGCAGCAGCCCCGGCCCGTCCTCCCGCTCGGCGAACCGGGCGGTGAAGGCGACCTTCAGCCGGTCGCGGTCCCAGTGGGCCTCCCCGACCGTGGTGAGCGCGGTCAGGTCGGTCTGCCGGCGGGTGAACTCGGTCAGCTCGGCGGGCCTGTTCAGCCGCAACAGGTCCGAACGCACCCGCTGGTTGGCGGCGAGAGAGGCGTGCACCCCCTCGGTGACGAAGGCGTCGGCCAGCTCCCGGACCGCCTCGAAGGGATCGGCGTCGAAGTGCGGGTCGATGACCGCCCCGCGCGCCGGAACGCCCAGCCGTCCGAGCATCTCGCCCCGGTAGAAGCGCCGCAGCAGCCGCTCCCGGTCCGGGCCGGGCTCGGTGCCGTCCGCCACCGTGGCCATGATCTCGCGGAGGTTGGCGTAGTACCGGCGCGGGTCCATCGCCCGGGTACCGGCGTTCGCCGCGTCGTCGCGCGCCCAGTACGTGTAGCAGACGTAGTCGCCCAGCACCGAGACGACCTCGGCCTTGAGGTACGAACGGACCAGGAAGAGCTGGTCCTCCAGGATCCACGGGCCTTCGGGGTGCACGATGCCGTGCTCGCGCAGGAACGCGGTGCGGAACATCTTGTGCGGGGTGAGGCTGTCGATCAACGAGGCCGTGCGCACGGTGCACTTCTCGCGGGTCGTGCTCATCAGGCCGTACGGCACGCCCCGGCTGGTGAAGTTGCTGGCCACCTTGCCGATGACGATGTCCGAGCCGTTGCGGACCGCCATGGCGTGCAGGCGCTCCAGCGCCTCGGGGGCCATCAGGTCGTCGTGGTCCACGAACTGGACGTACTCGCCGCGCGCCTGCTCCACACCGATGTTCCGCGGCTTGCCCGGCCACCCCGAGTTGGGGATGGAGGTGGTACGGAAATGGGCGTGCTCGGCGGCGAGTTCCGCAAGCCGGGCCGGGGTGTCGTCGGTGGAGCCGTCGTCGACGAACAGCACCTCGAACTCGTCGGCCGACAGCGTCTGGTCCAGCATCGAGCGGACCAGCGGCTCGATGTGGCTCCCCGAGTTGTACGTCGGGACAACCACCGTCACCTTGACTGCCACAGCCCACCCCAGATTCGTCGCCGCCCCGGGTCCCGGGCGGATGAACCGAACCTTATACAGGCGTGACTTGGGGGTGTCCGCGGTACGGCCCCACCGCACGCCGCGGGAGCCGGCGGGCCGGGCGGATCAGGCGGCGGGTGCCGCGGACGCGGTGGCCGCCGCCGACGCCTGGGTCTCGCCCCGGTGCCTGATCTGGTGGAAGGTGAAGTTGGTCAGGTCGTCCCCGGAGGTGAAGACGGCCTTGTCGTCCTTGGTGACGTTCGTGCCGTTCGTGAAGCCGCCCACCGAGAAGTACGCGTACCGGCCGTAGGAGTTGGCCGTACGACGGCAGACCACCCCGGCCCGGCAGAAGACCGGCACACCGCCGCCGCTGAGCGAGGCGACCCCGCCCGACGACTGCTCGACGGCCTTCTTCGCCTCCGCCTCCGTACCGAAGACCGCGATCCCGACCGTGACCGCGACACCGTCCCTGCTGTACGTGGCACGGATCAGCTGGTCGCAGCCGTTCTTGGTGAGGACCGTGCCCAGCGCCCCCTGGGCGCCCGAGGCGCACTGCGCGGAGCGGGCCGTCGGGCCCTTGAGGTGCACACGGTCGCCGGAGGTGAGCTTCTTGCCGGGGAAGAAGCCGTCCACCGTGATCGGCAGCTTGTCCCGCTTCTCGTCCGTGATGAAGTCCATCGGGTCCGGCGGGGGAGCGGGGGCCACCGAGGAGAACGACGGCGCCGGCTCCGCGGACTCCGGCGGCAGATCCTCCGGACCCGGCAGCGCGCTCGCGCTCGGACCGGCCTGCGGATCGCCGCCGCCCGCCGACACGACCGCGGTCGCCACGACCGCCGCGACGGCCGCCGTGGCCAGCGCGCCGCCCCCGATCAGCAGCCACTTCCGGCGCCGGCTCTTCGCCGCGGACGCCTCGGCCAGCGCGGCCCAGTCCGGAGTCTGATTGCCCCCGGGCCCCCAGGAGGGCCCCCCATGCCCAAAGCTCATGGGGCGCATCCTAGAGGTTCTCCGACAGTCACCGCCGGGAGTCCACGGGCCTCCCCGGGAATCCAGTCAGGCCTCCCCCGGGAATCCAGTCGGGCCTCCCCGGGAATCCAGTCGGGCCTTCCCCGGGAATCCAGTTGGGTCCGAGCGCCCCCGCACCCGACAATGCGGGTATGGGACATCTCGAAGCGGGCCACCTGGAGTACTACCTACCGGACGGGCGGGTGCTGCTCGGCGACGCGTCGTTCCGGGTCGCCGACGGTGCCGTGGTGGCCCTCGTCGGCGCCAACGGAGCCGGCAAGACGACACTGCTGCGGCTGCTCTCCGGCGAGCTCCAGCCGCACGGCGGCACCGTCTCCGTGAGCGGCGGCCTCGGCGTGATGGGCCAGTTCGTCGGCTCCGTACGCGACGGGCAGACCGTCCGCGACCTGCTGGTATCCGTGGCGCACCCGCAGATCCGGACCGCCGCGAAGGCCGTGGACGCCGCCGAGGAACTGATCCTCACCGTCGACGACGAGGCCGCGCAGATGAAGTACGCGCAGGCCCTCAGCGACTGGGCGGAGGTGCGCGGCTACGAGGCGGAGACCCTCTGGGACATGTGCACCATGGCCGCGCTCGGCGTCCCGTACGACAAGGCGCAGTACCGCGAGGCGCGCACCCTCAGCGGCGGCGAGCAGAAGCGACTGGTCCTCGAAGCGCTGCTGCGCGGCCCCGACGAGGTGCTGCTCCTCGACGAGCCGGACAACTACCTCGACGTCCCCGGCAAGCGCTGGCTGGAGGGAAAGCTCAAGGAGACCCGCAAGACGGTCCTCTTCGTCTCCCACGACCGCGAGCTGCTCTCCCGGGCCGCCGAGAAGATCGTCAGCGTCGAACCCGGTCCGGCCGGAAGCGACGTCTGGGTGCACGGCGGCGGCTTCGACACCTACCACCAGGCCCGCAAGGACCGGTTCGCCCGGTTCGAGGAACTGCTGCGCCGCTGGCAGGAGGAGCACGCCCGGCTGCGCGCCCTCACCCTGCGGCTGCGGCAGCAGGCGGCCATCAGCCCCGACATGGCCAACCGCTACCACGCCATGCAGACCCGCTTCAAGAAGTTCGAGGACGCCGGCCCGCCGCCCGAGCCGCCCCGCGAGCAGGACATCCGGATGCGGCTGCGCGGCGGCCGCACCGGGGTGCGGGCGGTGACCTGCACCGGCCTGGAGCTGACCGGCCTGATGAAGCCGTTCGACCTGGAGATCTACTACGGCGAGCGGGTCGCCGTCCTCGGCTCCAACGGCTCCGGGAAGTCCCACTTCCTGCGGCTGCTCGCCGGGGAGCCGGTCGCGCACACCGGCGAGTACAAGCTCGGCGCCCGGGTCGTCGCCGGCCACTTCGCGCAGACCCACGCCCACCCGGAACTGCTGGGCAAGACCCTGGTCGAGATCCTCTGGAGCGAGCAGGCCAAGGACCGGGGCGCCGCGATGGGCGTGCTGCGCCGGTACGAGCTGGAGCGCCAGGGCGACCAGCCCTTCGAGAAGCTCTCCGGCGGCCAGCAGGCCCGCTTCCAGATCCTGCTCCTGGAGCTCTCCGGCACCACCGCGCTGCTGCTGGACGAACCGACGGACAACCTGGACCTGGAGTCCGCCGAGGCGCTCCAGGACGGCCTGGAGGCGTACGACGGGACCGTGATGGCCGTCACGCACGACCGCTGGTTCGCGAAGTCCTTCGACCGGTACCTCGTCTTCGGCTCCGACGGGGTGGTCCGCGAGACGACCGAGCCGGTGTGGGACGAGCGGCGGGTCGAGCGGGCGCGGTAGCCGTCCGAGGCGCTCGCGCCCGTCTCCGGCCGTTCGGCGTTCCCGCCGTTCCCGGTCTTCGTCCGGCCGTTCCCGTCGTTCGGCGCGGGGGCGGCCGGGCCCGCGTCCGCCCCGCGATCGCGGGGTTCGACGGGGCCGGTCGAGGGCCATTTTGACCCGTGCGGGGGGCCCCGGGTAGTCTTCTGGTTTGTTATGCGTATTGGCTTGGTCGTTCTCACGCGAGGGGCCCTTACGCCGGTCCACCGGGCCGATGACCAGCGGCAGGCACTCGGGTTGCGTCCCCGCAGCGCCGCCAAGGCTGGTGGAATCGTCCGGGTGGCCTTGTCAGGACTCCACTCACTGAAGAAGCGAAGGCTACGACCGTGCGTACGTACAGCCCCAAGCCCGGAGATGTGACGCGCCAGTGGCACGTCATCGACGCTCAGGACATCGTCCTGGGTCGTCTGGCCACCACGGCCGCGAACCTCCTCCGAGGCAAGCACAAGGCGATCTATGCCCCCCACATGGACATGGGCGACTTCGTCATCATCATCAACGCCGACAAGGTTCACCTGTCCGGCAACAAGAAGACCCAGAAGATGGCGTACCGCCACTCCGGCTTCCCGGGTGGTCTCCGCTCGGTCCGCTACGACGAGCTGCTCTCCAAGAACCCGGAGAAGGCCGTCGAGAAGGCCATCAAGGGCATGATCCCCAAGAACACCCTGGGTCGGCAGATGCTGTCGAAGCTCAAGGTCTACGCGGGCGACCAGCACCCGCACGCTGCGCAGCAGCCGGTCCCGTTCGAGATCACCCAGGTCGCGCAGTAGTTCCGGCCTCCCCCTAAGACCATAAGAAAGATCTGAGGAGAATCGTGGCCGAGACCACTGTTGAGACCGTCGAGGGCACCGAGGGCGAGGAGACCTTCGCCGAGGTGACCACCTTCGAGTCCGAGGTCCCCGTCGAGGGTGAGTACACCTCCGAGTCGCTCGCCGGCCGCTTCGGCGACCCGCAGCCCGCCGCCGGCCTTGGCCGTCGCAAGAACGCCATCGCCCGCGTCCGGATCGTTCCGGGCACCGGCAAGTGGAAGATCAACGGTCGCACCCTTGAGGACTACTTCCCCAACAAGGTGCACCAGCAGGAAGTCAACGAGCCCTTCAAGGTGCTCGAGCTCGACAACCGCTACGACGTCATCGCCCGCATCTCGGGTGGCGGCGTCTCGGGTCAGGCCGGCGCCCTGCGCCTCGGCGTCGCCCGTGCGCTGAACGAGGCTGACGTGGACAACAACCGCGCCACCCTCAAGAAGGCCGGCTTCCTCTCCCGCGACGACCGTGCGGTCGAGCGCAAGAAGGCCGGTCTCAAGAAGGCCCGCAAGGCGCCGCAGTACAGCAAGCGCTAAATCCCGCCTGCTCGTCTGCTTCACACGTTCGCCCCGGCGGCACACACCGTGCTGTCGGGGCGTTCGTTTATCGCCTCTCACGGGCGTATAACGGCATAAGACGTTCATCGGCGCATCCGGGCGCATCGCATCCGTCGCGGTGTGAAGCGTTGCGGTTTGCACACTTTTGCCTGTTGTTAATTGTTGTGCTTTTGCGGTTGTCGGAGCATTTCGGAGGACACCAGTGGGACGACTCTTCGGTACGGACGGCGTGCGCGGGGTCGCCAACGCGGATCTCACGGCCGAGCTGGCGCTCGGGCTGTCGGTCGCGGCGGCGCACGTACTCGCCGAGGCGGGCACCTTCGAGGGGCACCGCCCCACGGCCGTGGTCGGCCGCGATCCCCGGGCCTCCGGAGAGTTCCTCGAAGCGGCTGTGGTGGCGGGCCTCGCCAGCGCGGGCGTCGACGTCCTGCGGGTCGGTGTGCTGCCCACGCCGGCCGTGGCGTACCTCACCGGCGTGCTCGGCGCCGACATCGGCGTGATGCTCTCCGCCAGCCACAACGCCATGCCCGACAACGGCATCAAGTTCTTCGCGCGCGGCGGCCACAAGCTCGCCGACGAGCTGGAGGACCGCATCGAGACCGTCTACGACCAGCACCGCACCGGCGCGCCCTGGGCCCGCCCCACCGGCGCCGGCGTGGGCCGCGTCACCGACTACACCGAGGGCTTCGAGCGGTACGTCGCCCACCTCATCGGCGTCCTGCCGAACCGGCTCGACGGCCTCAAGGTGGTGCTCGACGAGGCGCACGGTGCCGCCGCGTACGTCTCCCCGGAAGCGTTCGCCCGGGCCGGCGCGGAGGTCGTCACCATCGGCGCCGACCCCGACGGTCTCAACATCAACGACGGCTGCGGCTCCACCCACCTCACCCTCCTCCAGGCCGCCGTCGTCGAGAACGGTGCCGACTTCGGCATCGCGCACGACGGCGACGCCGACCGCTGCCTCGCCGTCGACGCCCAGGGCAACGAGATCGACGGCGACCAGATCCTCGCCGTCCTCGCCCTCGCGATGCGCGACGCCGGACAGCTGCGCGGCAACACGGTCGTCGGCACGGTCATGTCGAACCTCGGCTTCAAGATGGCCATGGAGCGCGAAGGCATCGAGCTCGTCCAGACCGCGGTCGGCGACCGGTACGTCCTGGAGTCCATGAAGGCCGAGGGGTACGCGCTCGGCGGCGAGCAGTCCGGGCACGTCATCGTGCTGGACCACGCCACCACCGGCGACGGCACCCTGACCGGCCTGATGCTGGCGGCCCGCGTCGCCGCCACCGGCCGCACCCTCGCCGAGCTCGCGGGCGTCATGCGGCGCCTGCCGCAGGTCCTCGTCAACGTCCCCGACGTCGACAAGTCCCGCGTCTCCACCTCCGCCGAACTGGCCTCCGCCGTCGCCGAGGCCGAGCGCGAACTCGGCTCCACCGGCCGGGTGCTGCTCCGCAAGTCCGGCACCGAGCCGCTGGTACGCGTCATGGTCGAGGCCGCCGACTTCGGCCAGGCCCAGGCCATCGCGGGCCGGTTGGCCGACGTGGTGAAGTCCGCGCTGGGCTAAGTGTTTTGACGGTACGTCAAGGTGCGTGACGTCACGGCGGGGCGGCTCCATGAGGGGCCGCCCCGCATTTTTGCGTCTTCTACAGCTTCCGCAGGGAGAGCCGCTGCACCTTGTGGTCCGGCCCCTTGCGCAGCACCAGGGTGGCCCGGCTGCGGGTGGGCGCCACGTTCTCCAGCAGGTTCGGCTTGTTGATGGTCCGCCAGGTGTTGCGCGCGTACTCCAGGGCCTCCTCCTCGGAGACCTGGGTGTACTTCGTGAAGTACGAGGACGGGTCCTGGAACGCCGTCTCGCGGAGCTTGCGGAACCGGTTGAGGTACCAGCTCTCGATGTCCTCGGCGCGCGCGTCCACGTACACGCTGAAGTCGAAGTAGTCCGCGAGCCCCACCCTGGTGCGCCCGTCGCTGCCGGGCAGCGCCGGCTGGAGGACGTTCAGCCCCTCCACGATCAGGATGTCCGGGCGTCGCACGGTGAGCCGCTCGCCGGGCACGATGTCGTAGATCAGGTGCGAGTAGACGGGGGCGGTGACCTCCTCCTTGCCCGACTTGATGTCCGCGACGAACCGGGTCAGGGCCCGCCGGTCGTACGACTCGGGGAACCCCTTCCGCGAGGTCAGCCCGCGCGCCCGCAGCTCCTTCATCGGCAGCAGGAACCCGTCCGTGGTCACCAGCTCCACCCGCGGGTGCTCCGGCCACCGCGCCAGCAGCGCCTGGAGCAACCGGGCGCTGGTCGACTTGCCGACCGCCACGCTCCCCGCGACCCCTATGACGAACGGGGTACCGCGCTGCGCCCCGTGGCCGTTCCCCGCGTCCCCGAGGAAGGTGTTCAGGGCGCCGCGCAGGCCCGAGGTGGCCTGCACGTACAGGTTGAGCAGCCGGGAGAGCGGGAGGTAGACCTCGCGCACCTCGTCCAGGTCAATGACGTCACCGAGACCGCGCAGCCGCTCCACCTCCTCGGCGGTCAGCGGCAGCGGGGTCTTGTCGCGGAGGGCACTCCACTCGGCGCGCGAGAGGTCGACATAGGGCGTCGGCCCGTGCTCGGTGCGACGCTGGCTGCCACGGGGCGGCGTTGTGATCACGTACTCATTGTTACGGGAGTTTGAACGGAGCGGGGGGTGGGGTCCCTCACGCGGGCGTGGGGTTGCGCGGCGGGAGGTTGCGCGGGGCGGCCCTCGCCCGGACGCGGCCGCGGGCCCGCACCCGGGTGGGGTACGGGCCCGCAGAGAGAGGCCGGCGGCGGTCGGGCCGTTGATCAGGCCAGGGCCACGGATTGGGCCTCGACGACCGCGGGCGGTACGGCGAGGTCCTCGGGGGTCTCGGCCGCCTTGGTGGCTCCGGTCCCCGCAGTCCCCTCGGTGGCCGTGGTGGTGAAGTGGGCGACGGTGGTGCCCCGGCGCATGACGGCGATCTTCTCGGGCGTGTCCGTACTGTCCGCCCCGCCGACGCGCTGCGTGATACCGAAGCCCATCGCCTGGTCGGCGCCCTGGGGCGCGAGCTCCCGGGCGGCGGCGGTGACCCGGTGCTCCGCGCCGGAGAGCGTGAAGGCGAAGCCGTGGGCGCAGGCGTCGGCCGCGTCGGAGAGTGCGGTCAGGGCGGCGGTGGCCTTCTCCTCGTCCTCGTAGACGCTGAGGGTGACGGTGGTGGTGAGGCCGTCGCCGGTGACCCGGCGCACCACGGTGTCCTTCGGGGAGCCGAGGGCCGCCCCGGCGACCGCGCGGGCCAAGGGCCCGCACGGCTTGTCCGCCGCGACGTCCTTGGCCCGGGGGGCCCGGGCGCCGGTCGGGGTGGTGACCGTGGCGCCGGGGACGCTGCCGGTCTTCAGCGCCTTCGCGGCGAGACCGGCGGCGTCGGTGGGGGCGGGGCTGGCGGCGCCCAGGCGCTGGAGACCGCCGTTGCCGCCGCCGCCCGCGCTGCCGGAGACGGAGCAGGCCGACACGAGGACGAGGGCCGCGGCCGACACCGCGCAGGCACTGATCCTGCGGGCGGTGGCGGCGGTGGCGGCGGTGGTGGTGGTGTGCGCGTACCGCCCGGACGGGGAGATGCGGCGGGTCATCCCATCGCCTTCTTGCCGGACCAGCCGCCGCTGATCACCGTGACCGGAGCTCCCAGCGTGGTGGCGCCGCCCTTGAAGAACTTCACCGTGCCGTCGGCGGCGAGCGCCCAGATGTCGGGGATGCCGTCCTGGCTGACGTCCGCGGTTCCGGTCATCAACGGATAGGCGGTCGCGCTCCAGCCCGTGGCGTACTCGGCGTCCACGCCCGAGAGGGAGGCGTCCGCGTAGGCCAGGGACGCCAGGACGGTGCCGCCGGCCCCGTCCGGCTTGCCGAGACGGAGAAGCAGGCGGTTGGAGGCGAAGGTCCGGTAGAGCAGGTCCGCCGCGCCGTCCTTGTTCACGTCCCCGATGTTGACGAGATCGCGGACGTCCCAGGAGGCGCCGGCGAGTTGGGTGGCCGTCTGGAAGGTCCCCCCGGTGTAGCCGGAGAAGGCCCAGAAGGTGGCGCCGGCGGTCGCGAGCATGTCCGGCCGTCCGTCGCCGGTGATGTCCCCGGCCGCGAGGATCTGCGTGAACGTCGACGGGTCGGGAGCGTTCGAGGGGAACCGGACCTCGGTGCGCCGGTCGATGTCGACGCTGCCGTAGCCGTCGCCCCGGTAGATGTAGACCTTGCCGTCGGGCATCCGCGCGACGAGGTCCTGCACGCCGTCCCCGGGCAGGAAGTCCCCGTTGTGTGTGATCAGCGCGGGCTTGCCGTCCTTGGCCAGCCAGTAGGTGCCGTAGTCGGAGACGCCGTCCTCGTCGAGGTCGTCCTCCAGACTGACGCCGTGCTTGTACGCGCCGACGAGCGAGGTGTGGATGTCACCGGAGAAGGTCGCGGGGTAGAGCCGCAGGTCACCGGTGCCGTCCAGCAGGTACAGGTCGGCCGCCTTGTCGCCCGTGACGTCCCCGGCCGCATCCTTGCTGTCCCGCGGGGTGACGTAGTGGACGTACATGGTCGGTGAGGACGAGGTGTTGCCCGCGCTGTCGACGGCCTTCACGTAGAGGACCGAAGGGCCCGCCGTCAGCGGCTTGAGCGCGACGGTGGCCGAGGCTCCGGCGGCGACGGTGACCGAGTTGTTCAGGGCCGTGCTGTTGAAGGAGTACATGTACTTCACCGTGTCGGTCGAGCCGGCCGGGCTGAAGGTGAAGTTGCCGGCCGTGCCGAAGGGCACCTTGCTCCAGGTGGAGGCGTTGCCGTCGTCCTCGGGGAAGTCGGTGGAGGTGACGTCGGGGGAGTTGGGTGCCGAGGAGTCGTAGACGAGGCCGCAGTTGGCCGTCGACGGCGGCCCGTAGGTGGAGGAGGAACCGGTGGCGTCGAGGGCCCGGACCGCCCAGAAGTAGGTCTTGCCGTTGGTGAACTCGCTCGCGGTGCCGTCCGCGCCGTCGATGGTCACGCTGGCGGCGCCGGTCGAATCGACGGTGCGGTTGCCGTCGTAGAGCCGGGTGGTGCTACCGGACTGCCACACCGCGAAGTTGAGGTACTTCAGGTCGCCGTCCGGGTCGCTCGACTTGGCGGACAGCGTCACGTCGCTGAGGCCGATCGACGGGTACGGGCTGACGGTGTCGCAGCCGGTACCGGGGGTGATGTCGAGCTTGGTGGGCTCGGCGGGCTTCCGGTTGTAGGTGATGGTGATCTTGGGGGCGGACTCGCCCTCGGCCTTGAACTTCTTCCACGAGGTAGCCGAGTCCTCGTTGGTCGCCTGGAGGCCGATGGTGATCTCGGTGGCTCCACTGTTCGCCGAGGACTGGGCGACCGACTTGCCGTCGTACACCACGTAGGCGTCGGGGCAGGCGGAACTCCAGCCGTTGGCGAAGGACTTGGCGCCGATCAGCGAGCTCCAGGCCGGCTGGTTGTTCCAGGTGGTCTTGGAGGAGATGCCGCCGGTGTGCCAGACCTGCATCTCGCGGGCCGTGCACGACCAGGCGTAGGTCTCCATGAGCCGGATCTCGGCCTTGGTGACGGTGGCGCCCTTGATGCTGGACGTCCAGCCGAGCCGGAAGAAGGAGCGGGACAGGCCGCCGGTGGTCGACTCGTAGCCCGCCCGGCCCTCGGTGGTGCCGGTGTTGTAGTTGGCGCCGTCGTAGAAGCTGGACGTCGGGTACTTCTTGTACGTCGTCGTCCAGTTCTTCGTCTTGCCGGTGATCGACGGGTCGATGAAGACCGGCCAGGTCGTGTCCGGGTCGGTCAGCAACGATTCGTCCGGCACGATGTCCAGCGTGGCGGTGCCGCTGCCCTCGCCCGTGAGCGCGGCCTTGCCCAGCGCGGTCTTCGCACCGACCTGCGGCCCCGCGAGGCCGGGCAGGCCGAGTACCTCGGCGAAGGTGGTGGCCGGAATCGCGTCGCGCAGTGAGGCCGGAGTGACCGCGCCGGAGTGGTAGACCGACTGCTCGATGCCGTCGGTGCTCCTGGCGTCCGAGCCGTCCAGGGATTCCTCGGGCTCCGGGGTGGCCGAGTTGGAAGGCGTGGCGTCGCCGTCCTCGGGAGCCACACCGTCGTCCTCGGGAGCGGCCGTGTCGTCGGTGTCCGGCGCCTCGGAGTCGGCCGGAGCTTCCGTCAACTCCTCCCCGGGCTCCTCGGAGTAGGCCGGAGCCGGTTCCTCGGTGGGCTCTGCCGGCTGCGGGTCGGCGCCCTCGGTGACGGCGGGGTGGCCGGCCGAGTCCCAGAGATAGGGGGTCGGCGACACGGCGAGCTCCGCCCCCGTGGAGTCCAGGGCGGTGACGGCGTGCGTTATCGGGTCGAGGTGGAAGGAGAGGTCCGGCGAGCTCAGGCGGTACGAGAGTCCGGCGCGGCGAAGGCCCTCAGCCGCGGCCGCGTCGCGTACCACCAGCACATGCGTGAAGCCGCTGTCCCGGGCGGTCAGCAGCAGGTCCACACCGTCGAGGACTCCGCGGTAGAGCGCCGTGGCGCCGTCTATCTCCGGCTCAGGAAGGTCGCCCGGCCACCCCATGGTGACCAGGTGACCACCGGAGTTCAGGGTGACGAGGTCGTGGTAGCCCGTGTCGTCGTCGGAGTCCGAGGCGGTCAGCCCCCGGGTGCTGGATCCGGAACCGGAACCGCGGGTAACGGTGAACGATGCGGTGTGGGCCGAGCCCTTGCCGGTGCTCCCACCTGCCGCGCCGCCGGTGCTCCCGCTCCCGTCCGAGAACACCACCGGATCCGACGCGACGCGCGGCGCCCAGCCGTTCTTCGTGCGGGCCAGGGTGGAGTCCAGCGGCTTCCAGGCGCCGTCGACCTTCGCGCGTACGGGCGCCGCACTCGCGGTGAGTTCGAAGCTGCCGTTCGGCAGCGCGAACGTGGTGGAGGTGGCGTCGCGCAGGGCGGTCACCTCGACGCGCTTGCCGGTGCGGATGGCCTGTTTCTGCGCTCCGCTCTCGTCGAGCGGGGCGGTGGCCGGCGACACGGGCGTGGCGGACTGCCGCACCGGGTCATCGGGGGCGGGCCCGAGCATGGCGAAACCGAGGCCGGCGGCGACGAGTGCCGCTACCCCCGCCGCGGTGCGCCGGACGGTGGCCCGGCTTGGTCGACGACGTTCCACGGTGGCTGAATTCCCTCCCCCAAAAACGGCGGGCGCCGCTCCGCGAGAACAACCGGTAAACGGCACAGCCGTTTACCGGGCGTCCGGAGCTCACGCCTGCCGAAAAATTTCCTGTCGGCCCCCGCCTCCCCTGAAAATGAGCCAGGGGGAATGAATTCAGCCCCGACGGAGAAGGGCGGAATAAGAGCATGCCGGAAGAGACGCGCGACATCCACAGGTGTGCCCACCCTGTGAGAGTGATCGTCGGGTGCACGTCAGTACCTCGCTCCGCGTGATGGATCGCCCATCGGGTCCACGCCTCCGTGGACTGGCAGTTCAATGATCGAGGCAGAATGTGACACATCGTGATTATTCGTTCGTCAAGTTGCGTATTTTGTGAAGGGATCTGAATCGGTGGGTGATCTCCGATGAACTTCTATGTAAACGGCGAGAACTCCCGTCTAATCACCGATTGGTAAAATAGGTGCAAATTGAACGTAAATAATGCGTGAGTGAAGTCACGTTCGATGAAAAGTGTTTGACGAGTTGTGAAGGAGTGAGTGAATATTCGGCGAATCAATTAGCCTTCGGCGCCGTGTGTTTCCGCATGGTTCGGCCGGTGGTCGGGATCGACTGTGGGGGGCCGCGGCCGTCGTGTGGGGATCGCTTTCATGGAGTGGCCGGGGGTATCTCCCCGGCACCGAGGAGCAGCGCCGTCGTCGGCGTCGGGCGCGCGTCGGTGTGGTGGTCGTCGCGGCGACCGCCGTGACGATCGGTATGCTCCCGGCCTCGTACGCCGCGCCGCCCCCGAACGACCGGGCCGGCGTCGACCTCGTCGACCTGCCCGCCGCCGAACTGGTGGCAGGTGAGGACGGTGGCGGTCTCGCCGAACTCACGACTCCCGAGGTCCCTCCGGCGGAGGACTACGAGCCGAAGAAGATCACCGCTCCGGAGGGGACCGGCATCACGACGCCGGCGACCGGGACGGTGGACGCGCTGGCGCCGGGGGAGACGCAGCAGATCAGCACGTTGCCGATCGGGATCGGTGCTCCGGCGGAGGCGACCCCTGCGGAGACGACGGCGCTGGAGGGTGACTGGCAGGTCGCTCTGGCGAGCCAGGCCGAGTCCTCGGCGGCCGACGTCGAGGGCCTGGTCTTCACGGTCACCCCGCCGGCCGGTGCGACCGGCGACGCGGTGGTGGCGATCGACTACACCGACTTCGCGGAGCTGTACGGGGCGAACTGGGCGGACCGGCTCCAGCTGGTCAAGTTCCCCGAGTGCTTCCTGACCACGCCCGATGTCGAGGGCTGTGCGGAGCCGACCGAGGTGGACACCACCAACGTCGTCGCGCCGCAGGACACCGACGTCGAAGGTGACGGCGTCCTCGACGGTGAGCGCCGCATCGAGGCGACTCTCGACGTCGCGGACCTGACGGACACCGGCACCACGGTGACCACGGCCGAGGCCACCTCGACCGGCACGGTCTCCACCGCTCTGTACGTCAAGCCGACCTCCGGGTCGTCCCCGCTGACCCGGGTGGCTGCGCTGAGCGCGGCCAGCAACTCGGGCTCTTCGGTGTTCATGGCGACCTCGGCGGGCAGTGGCGCGAAGGGCGATTTCTCCGCGACGCCCCTGGCCAGCGCCGGTTCCTGGTCGGCCGGTGGTAACTCGGGCGGGTTCTCGTACACGTACAACCTCCAGGCGCCCAGCGTCCCCGGCGGGCCGGCCCCGAGCCTGTCCTTCGGGTACAGCTCGCAGGGTGTGGACGGGCGTACGTCGGCGACGAACAACCAGGCGTCGTGGATCGGTGACGGCTGGGACTACAACCCGGGTTCGATCACGCGGACGTACAAGTCCTGCCGTGACGACACCGAGGGCGGCAACAACACCAAGCGCAAGACGAGCGACCTCTGCGACGGCTCGGAGAACGCGACCCTGACCCTGGGTGGTACGACCACCGAGCTGGTCAAGGACGACGACGAGACCGGCAACGAGTGGGTCACCGCCAACGGTGACGGCTCGCGGGTGCGGCTGCTGAAGGACACCTCGCTGGGCAACGGCGACTCCCTGGGCGAGTACTGGGAGGTCACCACCCGCGACGGCACGATCTACTACTTCGGCAAGCACAAGCTCCCCGGCTGGAGCGACAACGGCACCGCCGCCGACGACCCGGTCACCAACTCCGTGCTGACCGTGCCCGTCTCGGGCAACCAGCCCGGCGAGGACTGCTACGACGCCGACTTCGCCAAGTCCTTCTGCACCCGCGGCTGGCGCTGGAACCTCGACTACGTCGTCGACACCTCCGGCAGCGCCATGTCCCTGTGGTGGGACAAGGAGAAGTCCCTCTACGCCAAGAACATGAAGTTCAAGACCCCGGTCTCCTACGACCGGGGCGGCTACCTCAAGCGCATCGACTACGGCCAGCGCGCCAGCACCCTCTACAGCGCCGCGCCGCTCGCCCGGGTCGACTTCTCGGTCGACGAGCGGTGCTTCGTCGAGGACGGCATAGCCTGCTCCGAGGAGAACTTCACCTCGGGCGACTTCGCGAAGAACCACATCTGGTACGACACCCCCGCCGACCTCCTCTGCGAGTCCGGCAAGGACTGCTACGTCCCGATCCCGACGTTCTGGACCCGCAAGCGCCTGGCCCAGGTGACCACCTCCACCCAGCGCACCGAGGGCTCCACCGCCCTCTCCAAGGTCGACTCCTGGACCCTTCAGCAGTCACTGCCGTCCGAGCGCACCGACGAGGGAACCGCTCTCTGGCTCGACTCGATCACGCGAGCCGGCTACGGCACCGACGGTGAATCCGAAACTCTGAACCCGGTCACTTTCGTGGCCAACACGCAGCCGATGCCGAACCGTGTGCGCCGCGGTGAGAAGGACCCGAACCCGACGTTCGACCGGCTGCGGATCGAGCGGATCATCAGCGAGTACGGCGGCGAGACCTTCGTCGACTACCGCGAACCCACCGGCGCCTGCAAGTCCGGCTCCGGCTTCCCGGCGGTCGAGTCCAACACCGGTCTCTGCTACCCGGCGTACTGGCACCCGGACCCGGACAAGGCCGACGAGTCGATCGAGTGGTTCAACAAGTACGTCGTCGACCACGTCGAAGAGCTCCCTGCCGTTCAGGGCGTCGCGACCGTCACCACCTCGTACGAGTACGGCGACGACAACGACTCCAAGGGAGCCTGGGCGCTGAACCAGGCCGAGTTCTCGAAGAAGAAGACCCGCACCTACGACCAGTGGCGCGGCTTCAGCCGGGTCCGTACGGTCAGCGGCGCCGACTCCTCGGACACGTACGAGGGCAGCGCGAAGTCCATGTCCGAGGTCACCTTCTTCCGCGGCATGAACGGCGACCCGCTTCCCGGCGGCTCGAAGCGCTCGGTGACCGTTCTCGACAACGACGGCGCGAAGATCGCCGACGACGACCTCGCCCTCCAGGGCCGTACGGCGGAAGAGCTCGACTACACGGGGTACAACGGCACTCTTACCTCCCGGTCGGTGGACTACCCGAAGGTCGTGGAGCTGGCGAGCAGGACCCGCGACGGCGGCATCCCGGCCCTCAAGGCGTACCGGGTGCTGGACGACCACACCATCACCACCACGCGTTCCTCGGGCACGTACGACGTGAACGAGACGCGCCAGTGGCGGTCCTTGCGCACCAACACCACGTACGACGACACCTACGGGCTGCCGCTCACCGTGGAGTCCCTCGGTGACACGGGCAAGACCGGCGACGAGGCGTGCTCGGTCCTCAGCTACGTCCACAACACGTCGAAGAACCTGATCGGACTGGACAAGGAGACGCTGACGACGGCCGGTACCTGTGCCGCCGCAGCGACCGCTCCGGTCTCCGCCCGCATCGCCGGTTCCCGCGTCGCCTACGACGACCTGGCGTTCGGTGCCACCCCGACCTCGGGTTCGGCCACCACCACCTGGTCGCTGAACGGGACGGGTGACGCCTGGCAGCAGACCGCCACGCTCACCTACGACTCCCTCGGCCGTGTCCTGACGACCACCAACGCGAAGAACGAGACCGACAAGACCACCTACACGCCGACCACCGGCCAGGTCTACTCGATCACCGAGGAGAACGCGAAGCACCAGACCTCCACCAGCTACCTGGAGCCCGGCCGCGGCACCACGCTGAAGGACGTAGACGCCAACGGGCGCACGACCCTCTACCAGTACGACGCCCTGGGCCGCACCACCGCAGGGTGGGGCACCTCGCAGGCCGCCACCGAGGACCCCTCGGTCAAGTTCGAGTACAGCACCGAAGAGGGCCAGCCGGTCAGCGTCACCAGCTCCACGCTGAAGGACGACGGCAGTGGCTACGACAACTCCATCGTGCTGTACGACGGCCTCGGCCGTGAGCGCCAGCGCCAGGAGCCGGCGGTCGGCGACGGACGCCTGATCACCGACACCATCTACAGCGCCAACGGCACCATCGCCCGTACCAACAACGGTTACTACGCCGAGGGCGAGCCGCAGCCGGTGATGTACGAGGTCGACTCCGACTTCAAGATCCCGAACGCGACCCTCTACAAGTATGACGGCCAGGGCCGTGTCCTGTCGGAGACGCCGTACATGGCGGGCGCCACCGTGCCCACCAAGGCGACCCGGTACGACTACGGGTACGACTGGTCCACCGTCATCCCGCCCACCGGCGGAGCCGCCCAGCGCAGCTGGAGCGACGCCCAGGGCCGGACGGTCCGGGTCGACACCTTCACGGACGCGGCGCGCAGCGCGTACCGGTCGACGACGTACTCCTACGACGCGCGCGGCGACCAGACCAAGGCTGAGGACTCGTCCAAGAACGTCTGGTCCTACACCTACGACGCGCTCGGCCGGCAGCTCACGGCCACCGACCCGGACACGGGCACCAGCAGCACCACGTACGACGTACTGGGCCGGCCCGAAACGGTCACGGACAGCAAGCAGAACAAGGTCTGGACGAAGTACGACGAACTGGGCCGGACGGTCGAGCAGCGGAAGGACTCGTCCTCGGGCGAGCTGCTGACCTCGGCCACGTACGACACGGTCATCGGCGGCCTCGGCCAGCCTGCCACCGCCACCCGCTACACGGACGGACTGCCGTACACCAGCACGGTCACCGGCTACACCGCCGAGTACCAGCCGACCGGCACCAAACTGACGCTGCCGGCGACGATCGCCGCGCAGTACGGCCTGCAGGAGACGTACGCCTACACGTACGAGTACAGCAAGTCCGGGCAGTTGCAGTCGGCTTCGCTGCCTGCGGCGGGCGGTCTCTCCCCGGAGAAGATCGTCACCCGGTATAACGAAGAGGGCCTGCCGGTCTCGACGTCGGGTATCGACTGGTACAACGCGGACACCGACTACAGCGTCTACGGCCAGGTCCTGCGCGCGGTCACGGGTGAGAACCCGAACCGGGTGTGGACGACCAACCTGTACGACGAGCGCACCGGTGAGCTGACGAAGTCGTACACCGACCGCGAGTCCACCAGCGACACCACGACGGTGCTCGGTCACCGGGTCAACGTCCGTTCCTACGGGTACGACGCGGCGGGCAACGTCACCAAGATCGAGGACGCGGTCGATTCCAAGACCGATCGCCAGTGCTTCAGTTACGACGTCCTCGGTCAGCTCACCGAGGCGTGGACGGCCTCCGACACCGCGTGCGCGGTGACCTCGGCCGGTGTTCCGAGCGCGCCGACCATCGGTGCGGACGGGGACGGTTACCACAAGTCGTACACGTACGACGCGATGGGCAACCGGAAGAAGGAGGTCGATCACTACCTCGGCACGGTCGGCACCACCACCACGGTGCTGGACCCGGCGAAGGACGCGACGACCGACTACACCTACGGCAAGGCGGACGGCACCCAGCCGCACACCCTGACCGGGATGTCCTCCACCTACCTGACGGACGCCGGGGCCAAGGTCACCGAGGCCTCCACCCGGACGTACGACAAGGCGGGCAACACCGAGACCCGCACGGACGGCGGCGACCAGCAGGGCCTGACCTGGACCTGGGACGGCAACCTGGAGACGGTCACCGGCTTCGGCGAAAGCGGCGCGGGCGCCTGGATGGGCCTGTCCGGCAAGTGCATCGACCTGTCGTCGTCCTCGACAGTCGCGGGGACCGCGCTCCAGCTCTACAGCTGCAACGGCACCCGCGCCCAGCAACTGAGGATCGAGGGCGCCACGCCCACCGACTCCTCCAAGGGCGCTCTGAAGGTCCTTCAGCAGTGCGCGGAGCCCAAGGACGGTGCGACGGCTGACGGCACGGCTGTCGTGATCGGCAAGTGCACGGGGGCCGCGGCCCAGCAGTGGACGGTGGTCGAGTCCGGACACAAGCTCAAGCACGTCGCGTCCGGCAAGTGCCTGGCCGTCCCCGGCGCCAACTCGGCCGCGGGTACCGACCTCACCCTCGGCACCTGCGACACGAACGGGGCCGCCCAGTCCTGGGCCCCGGCCAACGAGACGAAGTACGTCTACGGCCCGTCCGGCGAAAGGCTGATGGCGATCACCGCCAGCACCCGGACCCTCTACCTCGGCGAGGCCACGGTCTCGGTGAACGTGGACGGCACGCCGAACTACGCGGAGCGCTACTACCAGCAGGCCGGCGGCCCGGTGGTGATGCGACTCAAGCAGGGCAGTGGCGGCGAACAGCTGTCGATGCAGGTGACCGACCAGAACGGCACCGCCTACATCAACGTCAAGCTCGACGCGGGCAACGCGGTGAAGTTCGAGAAGACGGACCCGTTCGGAGTGGCCCGTAAGGAGAGCGCCAACTGGCTCTCTCACAAGGGCTACATCGGCGGCGACGACGACAACTCCACCGGCCTGGTCCACCTCGGTGCACGCGAGTACGACCCCGAGACCGGCCGCTTCATCTCCGCCGACCCAGTGCTCGACCTGAACGACCCGGTCCAGATGAACGGGTACGTCTACTGCGAGAACAACCCCGTCACCTTCGCCGACCCGAGCGGCCTGATGCTCGACGCGGGCGGCGGCGGAGGTGGTGGCGGCGGTGGTGGTGCCGAAACAGCCGAAGAGGCATGGGCCAACAACCAGCTCAACACTTCGATGGCCGACATCATCATGAATGTCGGCTGGGCGGTGTTCAAGGAGTTCATCGGCTGGAACGACGTCGTCAGCTGCTTCTCCCGCGGCGACATGTGGGCCTGCGGCTCGCTGATCATCGACGCCATCCCGTGGTCCTCGGTCTTCAGTAAGGGCAAGAAGATCTGGCGCGCGGTCGACAAGACCATGAGCGCGATCAGCGCCTGGCGCAAGGCCCAGGAGAAGGCCCGCAAGATCATCGCTGCCGCTAAGGCCGCGCGTGAAGCGGCGCGAGCGGCGAAGGCCGCCGCGAAGGCAGCCGCCAAGAGAGCTGCGCAAGCGGCGGCGAAGCAGGCGAAGCAGGCAGCGATCAGAGCTGCCAAGAAGGGCGCGGAGAAGACCGGGAACCCGCTCCAGAAGACCAAGAAGGCGTTGGCCAAGGGCAACGAGAAGGTCAAGAGCGTCGCCCAGAAGGTCTCCGGGAAGAACAAGAAGGAGAACGGCAAGGCAGGAGACGCCGGGGGCGGGTCCAGCGGTGAAAGCTGCGAGATCAACAGCTTCGTGCCGGGCACCCTGGTGGTGATGGCCGACGGTTCGTCGAAGCCGATCGAGAAGGTGAAGAACGGCGACGAGGTTCTCGCCACCGACCCCGAGACCGGTGAGACGACGTCCGAGGTCGTCACAGCCGAGATCACGGGTAAGGGCGTCAAGCACCTGGTCAAGGTCACCATCGACACCGATGGCGACAAGGGCGACAAGACAGCCTCGGTCACGGCGACGTACAACCATCCCTTCTGGGTGGAAGCCGTGGGCAAGTGGCTCGACGCAACCGACCTGAAGTCCGGCGAATGGCTCCGGACCAGTGCCGGCACCTACGTCCAGATCACGGCTATTGACCGCTGGACGGCCCCGGACGCGACCGTCCACAACCTCACCGTCAATGACCTCCACACGTACTATGTGGTGGCAGGCGCCACGCCGGTCCTCGTTCACAACTGCGGCGGCTCGTCGCTTGACATCGACGAGGAGCTGGCCCGTCTCCCGGAGTACCCGGGCAGTGGTCCAACGACTGGTCATGCCGTGGCAGACAATGGCCAGAGATACGAATTGGTGAGCGGCCGCGGAAACGATGGCGACCTGGTCGACTGGGTCAATTCCACACTACAGGGGGCGGGAGTACTGCCGGGACGAAGTCGATCCGGGCGTGCTGTGGATGTTGAGCAGAAATTCGCCGCCATCATGGAGCGGGACGGAATTGGGCACGCAGATCTGTTCATCAACTTCCCGACCGGCCCGTGCTCAGTGAGGGCTGGATGCCATGAGGTGCTGAATGTCCTCCTTGGGGGTAATCGCACCCTCACGGTACATTGGCCTGGGGTGGGAAGTGGTCGACCATATGGAAGGCGGAGTTAACGTGAGGGCGAGAGCTGAGGCGCGATACAGGGTTGAGAGTGGCGACAAGCCGGAGATCCTTTATGCGCCTGAGGATATCGATCCTGTGATCGACAAGCTCCTGGTGGATCAGAGTGGACCGATCCGCGAGACCCTGGCACAGATCCACTCTCTTGAGCGTGAAGTACTGCCGTCTGGCTACCCGGACCATGAACTCATGGTGGGGGTGGACAGGGATCTCCAAGTGGGAGTTCTTTCTTTCATGGATGGCAGTGGCAATTCGGTGACCCTAGGGGCACCTGAAGGCAGGAATGATCCTGCGTACTACATTCAAGGGCATATGACAGAGTTTCCGGCATGTTCTGAAATTCCGATTTCCCTCGTGCGTCAAGCGGCCAGGGAGTTTATCTCTTCCGGCGGACAGCGGCCTGCTTGTGTTAATTGGCAACCGTTGACGAGCTGGTAGGTTGGCCCGCAAGAGGAATCCTGTGGGGTGGCTAAGAGGATGTCTCACGTGGTTGGTTGCTGATGCGGCATGATGCTGGACCGTGGGTGCTGATCTGTCGCGTCGGCTGGTGCCGGACGAACTGTGGGAGCTGACTGCTCCGTTGTTGCCGAGGTTCAACTCCCGTCCGCAGGGTGGTGGTACGGCTCCGGTGGACGAGCGGGCGGTGTTCACGGCCGTGGTCTATGTGCTGACCAGCGGCTGCGCGTGGCGGTATCTGCCGGAGTCGTTCGGTGTCTCGCCGGCCACCGCGCACCGCCGGTTCAGTGCGTGGACCGAGGCCGGGTTGTGGCGCAGGCTGCACCGGGCGGTGCTCGACGAGCTCGGCGTCAGGGGCGAGTTGGACTGGTCGTCCGCGATCGTCGATGCCGCGTCGGTGCGGGCGAAAAGGGGGGCTCGCTGACCGGGTCGAATCCGGTCGATCGGGGCAAGAAGGGCAGCAAGCTGCACGTGCTGTCCGAGGCCCAGGGCCTGCCGTTGGCCGTGGCGGTGTCGGGTGCGAACCTGCACGACAGTCAGGCGTTCAAGCCGCTGATCCTCGGGATACCCGCCGTCCGCTCGCGGCGCGGACCCCGCCGGAGGAAGCCGGTGAAAATCCGCGCGGACAAGGCGTACCACTCAGCGGAACACCTCCGCTGGCTCCGCAGCCGGAACCTCGCCCCACGGATCGCCCGTCCCGGAATCGAGTCAGGCGAACGGCTCGGCCGGCACCGCTGGAAGATCGAGCGGTCGATCTCCTGGCTCTTCGGCTACCGCCGCCTCACCGTCCGGTACGAACGAAAAGGCAGCCACTTCCTCGCCTTCCTCGGCCTCGCCGCAGCCCTGACCTGCTACAAGAGACTCGCGAAGCTCGCCACGTGAGACACCCTCTAAGATCTGCGCGGAGGTGTGGCGGGTTGCCCTGGGGGGAAACTCTTCATCGCGAGGTAATTGTCAAACTCGCAATGACGTCGGAGGGGATCGCGAGTGTGGAGATCCCTGATGGTGTGGATGGGATTTGGAGGGAATTCGTTCAAGACCTGATCGGCGAGGGTGAAAGCCTGGAGAACTTGAGGTCCGAAATTGCCTCGATTCGATCGATGGGTGCAGAATCGATTTCTCCGGTTCGCGTTCAGCAGCTCATGCGGATCCGATTCGTGTTGCGTGAGTTTCTTCGGATCAGGGACTGTATGACGAGTGATATGGAGGAGGAGGGGCTGGATCGCTGGTTGGAATGTCTTGCTGTCGAGTGAGCCTTTTCCATCTTGATCAGGTGGCGAGTTCGAGGGCGGCGATGGCGCGGACGACGGCTGTGATCCAAGTGGTGATGCAGCGGAGCTTCCGCAGGAGGCGCCGGCATGTGAGGGTGGCCATGGCGCGTTCGCCGAGGCTGCGGATCTTGGCGTGATCGCGGTTGTGGCGCCGGCACCAGCCGCGCAGGTTCTTGCCCCGGAACGGGACGCGGACAGCAGGGCCTGCACCCTGATACGCCTTGTCCGCCCAGCACTTGATGTCGTCGGCGGCCAGGGCGGCGGGAATGCCGCGGGTCCGGGCCGCGGTCAGATCGTGCACGGTGCCGGGTAGTGCGTCCGAGGCCCAGATCAGTCGACCGGCTGGATCCGCGAGGACCTGCACGTTCATCCCGTGGTGCTTCTTCTTGCCCCGCGTCGGGATCGCGACGGCCCGCCGAAGCTGAGGCGTTCACCGTCGAGGGTGGCCACGACCGGCCGGAGAAGGGGGTGTAATCCTGCGCATCAGAACCGCTGACATCGATCCGCCTGTGGGGCTGTCGAGGATGATTCAGAGACGCGACACTAATTACCAAATGGAAGGATACTTTGAGGATGAACATCTCATAGTCGGTGAAATTTGCGCCCCGGAGATCAGCTTTGACTATGGGGAAACCTGGTCGAAGGTTTCCCGTGGGTGAGATGAACGAGGTGTCTGCGAGTGAACTGCTGACCTCGTACGAGTTCAGCTCCGAAGCTGCCGTCCGCGCCAAAGACGCGCTTCGTTCAGGAGCGCACCTCAAGGCACCTCCTCTCTCCAATTCGGCGGCGTCCATCCGGAGCATGTGCTACTCGAGGTTGCGAATCGTGCACCTGCGTGGCGGGCGAACCTTCGGGGATGCCGAATGCCTGGCGAGTCTTGCTGAAATGGGCGAGCGGGACGTTGTTCTGGCCTTCGTGGACGATCGCGAACAAACGGGTTGGATGTACCACCTCTATCTCGACCCGCGCCGGCGCGCCGTGGCCGGATGCGTAGGGGTCAACAACTTCCCCGAAGACGACTCCTCCGCCGGCCCACCCGGATAACTGGCGGGCAGTCCCGTCGTCGCAGTGAGCGTTTTCAGAGTGGCCACTGATCGGGTGACGGGGCGGTGTGGGTTCGGGGTGCGCAACGGACAGGGCTCCCGTGCCGCTGAGGGAGGTGTTCGACGTCTCAACTCAACAGCACAGGAGCCCTGTTGGTTCCCTATCCTGCCGTACTCGACCTGCCTCACGCCCTGGTCGAGTGGGTCACGATGCTCATCGTCACCCGTGAGGGTGACCGCCGGTGCAAGCTTCCACCGCACCGGCGGGCGCTGATCGCACTGGTGTACCTGCGCCGCCACGAAACGCTGGCCCGTATCGCCGCGGCCTTCGGGATATCCGTCGGCACCGCCCACGCCTACGTCACCGCGGTCACCGGCCTGCTCGCCGAGCAGGCACCCGGCCTGCTGAAGACGCTGCGCGCACACGATCCGGAGTTCGTTCTCCTGGACGGCACGCTCGCCGAGTGCGACCGCGTCGGTGACGGCAGGGCCGACTACTCGTCGAAACACAAGCGGCACGGAGTAAACGTGCAGGTCGTCACAGATCCCGGCGGGGAGATCCTCTGGCTGTCGCCGGCACTTCCGGGCCGAACCCACGACCTGACAGCCGCCCGCACCCACCAGATCCTTCGGATCTGCAAACGCCAGGGCATCCCGATCCTGGCCGACATGGCCTATATCGGTGCCGGCGACTGGGTCACCACCGCCAAGCGCCGCCCGCCAAGCGGCGAACTCACACCCACCGAGCAGACCGCGAACCGGGCCCTGTCCGCAGCCCGTGCACCCGTCGAACGAGGCATGGCACGACTGAAGTCCTGGCAGATCTTCCGCAGATCCCGCATCAGCCCCAACCGAATGAGCGTCATCGCCAGAGCCGTCCTCACCCTGGAGAGGCAACGCTGAAAACGCTCAGTGACTCAGCGGCCCCACCGGATCTGTTTCCGGTGGGGCCGCGTCCTGTTGTACTGCCGCGTACGTGCGGCCGTCTCATGCGCGATGTCCGGGCGGTGGTTCGCGGAAGACCGGAAAGGCCGGTCGCGGCGGTGCGGAGGTGTCCGTGGTCCGGCGCCCCTCACGCCCGCCCCGCGTCCCACTCCTCCCGGCTGGCCTGCACCGCCGGTCCGTGGTCCACGGCCCACTCCGCCAGTGCCACCGCCGGCCCGATCAAGGTCCGTCCCCGGGCCGTGAGTTCGTACTCCACCCGGGGCGGCACCTCCGGGTAGGACGTGCGGCGCACCAGGCCGTCCCGCTCCAGGTTCCGCAGGGTACGGGTGAGCATGCGCTGGGAGATGCCGGGGACGCGTTGCTGGAGCTCGCCGAAGCGGAGGCGTTCGCCGTCGAGGGTGGCCACGACCAGCAGGGACCAGCGGTCGCCGATGCGGTCCAGGAGGCCCCGGATCGTCCGGCCGCCGTCGCCGCGGATGAGGCAGGAACCGCGGTTCTTCGACATGGGCGACATGGGCAACCGTCCTCTGCTCCGCTCACGCACACCGGTGTGCCTTTTGTGGGCGCCTCCGTCCGCGCCCATCATGTGGGTCCGCACCGCTCTGCTCACCATCATGACGGAGGACGAGGATGGACATCGCGTACTGGATCGTCGCAGGGCTCTTGGCCGTCTTCTACCTCTACGCAGGGGGCAAGAAGGTCGCGCAGAGCAAGGAGCAGCTCGCGCCCATGATGGGCTGGGTGGACACCGTGCCGATGTGGGGGGTCCGGGGGATCGGGGTCGTCGAGATCCTCGGCGCCGCCGGGCTGATCCTGCCGCCGCTCACCGGGATCGCCCCCGTCCTCGCGCTGGTCTCCGCGCTCGGCTTCGTCGTGCTCCAACTCCTCGCGGGCGGGCTGCACCTGTCCCGGGGCGAGGTCAAGGAGACCGGGCTCAACGCCGCGCTCATCGTGCTCGCCGCCGTCGCGGCCGGGCTCGCTGCCGCCAGGTAGAGCGAGAGGGCCCCACGCCCACCCCTTCCGTAACCCCCGCCCTGACCACCTCTCCCGCCTTATCGTGCCGACATGTGTGGAATCGTGGGTTATGTCGGATCGCAGTCGGCGCAGGACGTGGTCGTCGCGGGGCTGAAGCGGCTGGAGTACCGGGGGTACGACTCCGCCGGGGTCGCCGTGCTGGCGACCGGGGCGGACGGGCCGGATGGGGAGCAAGGAAGGCTCGCCAGCGCCCGTAAGGCGGGCAAGCTCGTCAACCTGGAGAAGGAGCTCAAGGACCACCCGCTGCCCGCCGGTCTCACCGGCATCGGGCACACGCGGTGGGCGACGCACGGGGCGCCGACGGACGCCAACGCGCATCCGCATCTGGACAACGCGGGCAAGGTCGCCGTCGTGCACAACGGGATCATCGAGAACTTCGCCACCTTGCGCACCGAGTTGACCCGGCGCGGGCACGACCTCACCTCGGACACCGACACCGAGGTGGTGGCGCACCTGCTGGCCGAGGAGTTCGAGGCGGGCAGCGGGCTCGCCGAGTCGATGCGGCGGGTCTGCCGCCGCCTCGAAGGGGCCTTCACCCTGGTCGCCGTCCACGCGGACGAGCCGGACACCGTGGTCGGCGCGCGGCGCAACTCGCCGCTGGTGGTGGGGGTCGGGGACGGGGAGGCGTTCCTCGCCTCGGACGTCGCCGCGTTCATCGCGCACACCCGGGACGCCGTCGAGCTCGGCCAGGACCAGGTGGTGGAGGTGCGCCGGGACCGGGTCACCGTCACCGGGTTCGACGGTACGCCCGCCGAGGTGCGCGGCTACCACGTCGACTGGGACGCCTCCGCCGCCGAGAAGGGCGGGTACGACTCCTTCATGCTCAAGGAGATCGCCGAGCAGCCCCGGGCCATCGCCGACACCCTCCTCGGGCGGATCGACGGCGAGGGTGCGCTGACGCTCGACGAGGTGCGGCTGCCGCCGAGCGTGCTGCGGGAGATCGACAAGGTGGTCGTGGTGGCCTGCGGTACGGCGTACCACGCGGGGCTGATCGCGAAGTACGCCATCGAGCACTGGACCCGGTTGCCCTGCGAGACCGAGCTGGCCAGCGAGTTCCGCTACCGCGACCCGATCCTCTCGCCGAACACCCTGGTCGTCGCGATCTCGCAGTCCGGCGAGACGATGGACACCCTCATGGCGCTCCGGCACGCCCGCGAGCAGGGCGCGCACGTGCTCGCCATCTGCAACACCAACGGCTCGACCATCCCGCGCGAGTCCGACGCCGTGCTCTACACGCACGCCGGGCCCGAGGTGGCGGTCGCCTCCACCAAGGCGTTCCTCACCCAGCTCGTCGCCTGCTACCTGGTCGCGCTCTACCTCGGTCAGGTGCGCGGCACGAAGTTCGGCGACGAGATCCGTACGGTCGTCCGCCAGCTCTCCGAGGTCCCCGACGCCGTCGAACGCGTCCTCGCCACCATGGAGCCCGTCCGCGAGCTGGCCCGTTCGCTCGCACACAAGAACACCGTGCTCTTCCTCGGCAGGCACGTCGGCCACCCGGTGGCGCTGGAAGGGGCGTTGAAGCTGAAGGAGCTCGCGTACATGCACGCCGAGGGGTTCGCGGCGGGCGAGTTGAAGCACGGGCCGATCGCCCTGATCGAGGAGGACCTGCCGGTCGTCGTCGTCGCCCCCTCCCCGCGCGGGCGGTCCGTCCTCCACGACAAGATCGTCTCCAACATCCAGGAGATCCGGGCCCGGGGCGCCCGCACCATCGTCGTCGCGGAGGAGGGCGACGAGACCGTCGCCCCGTACGCCGACCACCTCATTACGATTCCCCCGACGCCTACGCTGCTTCAGCCCCTGGTCGCCACGGTCCCGTTGCAGGTCTTCGCCTGCGAACTCGCGACGGCCCGGGGCAACGAGGTGGACCAGCCGCGCAACCTGGCGAAGTCCGTGACCGTGGAATAGCTCCGCGGCAGCAGAGGAACGAGGGTGGGCCCGTGATCATCGGGGTCGGGATCGATGTCGCCGAGATCGCGCGGTTCGACGCCGCGCTGGAACGTACGCCCCAGCTGGCCGACCGGCTCTTCCTCGCGCAGGAACTGCTGCTGCCCGGCGGCGAGCGGCGCGGCATCGCCTCGCTCGCCGCCCGGTTCGCCGCCAAGGAGGCCGTCGCCAAGGCGCTCGGGGCGCCCGGCGGCCTCCTCTGGACCGACTGCGAGGTCTGGGTCGAGGAGAGCGGGCAGCCCCGCCTGAGGGTCACCGGCACGGTCGCCGCCCGCGCGGAGGCACTGGGCGTCCGCAGCTGGCACATCTCCCTCAGCCACGACGCGGGGGTGGCGTCCGCCATGGTCGTCGCGGAAGGTTGACACCGGGGCGTGCCCGGACCGGCGTACGGGTACGTCTGAGCCGACCCGCCGAATGATCGTTTCCTGGACGCGTTCCTCCTGACCTGCGAAGGGCTGACCGATGCGTACCGCTTACAGCGTGGAGACCGTACGGGCCGCCGAGCGGGCCCTGATGGCGCGGCTGCCCGAGGGCGCCCTGATGCAGCGCGCCGCCGCCGGGCTCGCCGTCGCCTGCGGGGACCTGCTCCGGCGCAACGGCCGGGTGTACGGGTCCCGGGTGCTGCTCCTCGTCGGCAGCGGCGCCAACGGCGGCGACGCCCTCTACGCGGGCGCCCGCCTCGCCCGGCGCGGCGCGGGCGTCAGCGTCCTGCTCACCGCCCCCGACCAGGCCCACGCGGGCGGGCTCGCCGCGCTGCGGGCGGCCGGCGGGCGGGTGCTGGACCGGCCCGAGGAGGCCGGGGTCGTGGACCTCGTGGTGGACGGCATCACCGGCATCGGCGGCCGGGGCGGACTCCGCCCGGAGGCCGCGGCCCTGGTGAAGGCGGTCACCGAGGGGCACGGCGCGCCGGTCCTCGCGGTGGACCTGCCCAGCGGGGTGGAGGCGGACAGCGGCGAGGTGCACGGGGCCGCGGTGCGCGCCGACGCCACCGTCACCTTCGGTACGTACAAGCCGGGCCTGCTCGTCGACCCCGGCGCCGAACGGGCCGGCGGGCTACGGCTGGTCGACATCGGCCTCGGCCCGGAGCTGCCGGAGCCCCCGGACCTGGAGGCGCTCCAGTTCGCGGACGTGGCGGCGCTGCTGCCGCTGCCGGGCGCGGAGAGCGACAAGTACGGGCGGGGCGTCGTCGGCGTGGTCGCCGGCTCGCAGCGCTATCCGGGCGCGGCGGTCCTCGCCGTCGCCGGGGCGCTGCGCGGCGGCGCCGGGGCGGTGCGGTACGCCGGTCCGGGCGGGGAGACGGTGATCGCACGGTTCCCCGAGACCCTGGTCCACGAGGGGCGGCCCTCGCAGGCGGGCCGGGTGCAGTCCTGGGTGGTCGGGCCCGGTCTCGGCGACGGGCGGGCGGCCACCGCCGCAGTCGAGGACGTGCTCGCCACCGACGTACCCGTGCTGATCGACGCGGACGGGCTGCGGCTGATGGACGGCGACACCGTGCGCTCCCGCTCGGCCGCCACCGTCCTCACCCCGCACGCCGGTGAGGCCGCCGCCCTGCTCGGGGTGGAGCGCGCGGAGGTCGAGGCGGGCCGGCTCGCCGCCGTACGCGAGCTGGCCGCCCGGTTCCGCGCGACCGTCCTGCTCAAGGGGTCCACCACGCTGATCGCGGAGGCCCGGGACACCCCCGTACGCGTCAACCCGACCGGCACCGCGTGGCTCGCCACGGCGGGCAGCGGGGACGTGCTCTCCGGGCTGATCGGCTCGCTCCTCGCGGCCGGCCTCGCCCCGCGCGACGCGGCCTCGGTCGGCGCCCACCTGCACGGACTCGCCGGACGGCACGGCGCCGACGGGGCGCCGGTCTCCGCGCAGGACATCGCCGAGGGCATCCCGGCCGCCTGGCGCGACGTACGCCGGGGCTGAGGGACCCGAAACGTCGAGCACCCGGGGCGTGCGCGGGCCGCCGGTCCGGGCCACCCTGGAACGGGAGGCGGTACCCATGAGCGGTGAGGACGGCGGCAGCGGCATCCGGGTCCGCAGGGTCTACGACCCGCCCGAGCCGCGCGCGGACGGCGTCCGGGTGCTGGTCGACCGGCTCTGGCCGCGCGGGGTCTCCAAGGAACGGGCCGCCGTCGACCGGTGGCTGAAGGACATCACCCCCTCGAACGAGCTGCGCGGCTGGTACCACCAGGACCGCTCCGGCGCCCGGTACGACGAGTTCGTCGACCGCTACCGCGCCGAACTCGACGACCCCGCCCACACCGAGGCCGTCGCCCTGCTGCTGGGCCTGCTGGAGGGGGACACCCCGGTGACCCTGGTGACCTCCGTCAAGGACATCGACGCCAGCCACGTGCCGGTCCTCGCGGAGTACCTGGAGCACGCGCGGACCCACCACCCCGGCGGCGCCTGAGCACCCGCGCGGTGGGCCCCCGCGCGCCGGGCTCCCGGCCGCCGACCTGAGACACTGGCCGCGATGAACGAGAAAGCGTCCTTGAGAGCCCGGGCCGAGATCGACCTCGCCGCACTCCGCGCCAACGTGCGCGAACTGCGCGCGCGGGCGGGCGGGGCCCAACTCATGGCCGTGGTGAAGTCCGACGCCTACGGCCACGGCGCCGTGCCCTGCGCCCGCGCCGCGCTCGAAGCCGGCGCGACCTGGCTCGGCACCGCCACCCCGCAGGAGGCCCTGGCCCTGCGCGCGGCGGGTCTCGACTCGCGGATCATGTGCTGGCTGTGGACCCCCGGCGGCCCCTGGCGCGAGGCGATCGAGGCCGACGTCGACGTCTCCGTCAGCGGCCTGTGGGCGCTGCGCGAGGTCGTCGCCGCCGCCGCGGAGGCGGGCCGGACGGCCCGTATCCACCTGAAGGCCGACACCGGCCTCGGCCGCAACGGCTGCCAGCCCGCCGACTGGCCCGAGCTGGTCGCCGAGGCCCGTACCGCCGAGGAGACCGGGGCGGTGCGCGTCAGCGGCCTCTGGTCCCACTTCGCCTGCGCCGACGAGCCCGGCCATCCCTCGATCAACGCCCAGCTCACGGTCTTCCGCGAGATGGTGGCGTACGCCGAGAAGGCAGGCGTGGAGCCCGAGGTCCGGCACATCGCCAACTCCCCGGCCACCCTGACCGTGCCGGAGTCCCACTTCGACCTGGTGCGTACCGGCATCGCCATGTACGGCATCTCGCCCAGCCCCGAACTGGGCACCCCCGCCGACTTCGGGCTGCGCCCGGTGATGACGCTCTCCGCCTCCGTCGCCCTGGTCAAGCAGGTCCCCGCCGGACACGGCATCAGCTACGGCCACCACTACACGACCCGGGACGAGACCACGCTCGCCCTGGTGCCGCTCGGGTACGCCGACGGCATCCCGCGCCACGCCTCGGGCCGCGGCCCGGTCCTGGTCGCGGGCAAGGTGCGACCGATCGCCGGACGGGTCGCGATGGACCAGTTCGTCGTGGACCTGGAGGGCGACCTGACCGAGCCCGGCGCCGACGCGGTGCTGTTCGGGCCGGGCGACCGGGGCGAGCCGACCGCCGAGGACTGGGCGGTGGCGGCCGACACCATCGCGTACGAGATCGTCACCAGGATCGGTACGCGGGTCCCCCGGGTACACGTCGGCGGGTAAAGGCCGGGCACCACCGGGAAGCACGGACCACGAGCACGGACCACGACCACGGACGAGGAGCGGGCACGGTGAGCGAGAGCAGCGCGGGGGCCGCGGGCGACGTGGTGGCGGCGGCGAGTGCCGTCACGGCGGGCGGATGGCGCAGGGCCGGGGTCGCCGGGGCCGCCATAGGGGTGCTCGCCGCGGGCGCGGCGGCCGGTGTGGCCGTCGAACGGCTCACCGTCGGCCGGGGCATGCGGAAGAAGGCGCGCCTCGCGCTCGACGCCTCCGGGCCGTACGGAGCCCTGCGCGGCACCCCCGGCCAGGCGGTCGCCGACGACGGCACCGCGCTCTACTACGAGATCGACGAGACCGAGCCCGCGGGCCCCGGGGGCTCCGGCGCCACCGGTCCGCGCAAGCGCCGCCTCTTCGGCCGCAAGTCGCCCGGACCCGTCACCGTCGTCTTCAGCCACGGTTACTGCCTCGCCCAGGATTCCTGGCACTTCCAGCGGGCGGCGCTGCGCGGGCTGGTCCGCACGGTCCACTGGGACCAGCGCAGCCACGGCCGGTCCGCACGCGGCCGGGCCCAGGCCGACGGGGTGCCGGTCAGCATCGACCAGCTGGGCCGGGACCTGAAGGCGGTCATCGACGCGGCGGCCCCCGAGGGGCGCCTGGTGCTGGTCGGGCACTCGATGGGCGGCATGACGATGATGGCGCTCGCCGACCAGTACCCGGAGCTGATCCGCGACCGGGTCGCCGCCGCCGCGTTCGTCGGCACCTCCAGCGGCCGGCTCGGCGAGGTCAACTTCGGGCTGCCGGTCGTGGGCGTCAACGCGGTGCGCCGGGTGCTCCCCGGGGTGCTGAAGGCGCTCGGTACGCAGACGGAGCTGGTGGAGCGGGGCCGCAGGGCCACCGCCGACCTCTTCGCGAGCCTGATCAAGCGGTACTCGTTCGGCTCCCGGGACGTGGACCCGGCGGTCGCCCGGTTCGCCGAGCGGCTCATCGAGGCGACCCCCATCGACGTCGTCGCCGAGTTCTACCCGGCGTTCACGGAGCACGACAAGAGCGCCGCACTGCCCGTCTTCCGGGACATGCCGGTGCTGATCCTGGCGGGCGACAAGGACCTGGTCACCCCGAGCCCGCACAGCGAGGCCATCGCCGACGTGCTGCCCGAGGCGGAGCTGGTGATCGTGCCGGACGCGGGCCATCTGGTGATGCTGGAGCACCCCGAGACGGTGACCGACCGGCTCGCGGACCTGCTGGTGCGGATCGGAGCCGTACCCGCTCCGACTAACGTGGTCTGACATGGAAGCACCGCACAACGGCCCGGCCGCCGAGACCGCGGCGGCCCCGGACGCCGTCACCGTACGCATCGCCGTCGAGTCACCCGAACAGATGACGGAGCTGGGCCGCGAACTGGCCCGGCTGCTGGCCCCGGGCGACCTGGTGATGCTCACCGGTGAGCTCGGCGCCGGAAAGACCACCCTGACCCGGGGCCTCGGCGAGGGACTCGGGGTACGGGGCGCCGTCACGTCCCCCACCTTCGTGATCGCCCGGGTCCACCCCCCGCTGGCCGACGGCCCCGCCCTGGTCCACGTCGACGCCTACCGCCTGGGCGGCGGGCTCGACGAGATGGAGGACCTGGACCTCGACGTGTCGCTGCCCGACTCGGTGGTGGTCGTGGAGTGGGGCGACGGCAAGGTGGAGGAGCTCTCCGACCACCGGCTGCACGTGGTCATCGACCGCGCCACCGGCGACACCGACGACGAGCGGCGCACGGTGACCCTCGCGGGCGTCGGCACGCGCTGGGCAGACCTGCGGACCCGGATCGGCGGCGGCACGGCCGGCTGAGACGGCCGATACCTCAGCGGCGGGAGCCGGAGAGCCGGAGAGCCGGGAGAGCCGGAGAGCCGGAGACGACAGTGCGGGGCGCCTTCCCACGGGGGAGGCGCCCCGCAGGCGTGCGCGGGGGCGCGGGGGCGCGGGACGTGCGCGGGGAGCGTGCGGGGCCGCGACGGGCGCGGGACGTGCGGCGCGGGCGTGCGACCGGGGGTACGGCGCGGGGCGCGCGGCGTCCCGCGAGCACATTCACGAGGGGTTTCCGACAAGGTGTCGGTAAAATGTTGCACAGAGCGCCCCGACCGTGGTGGTATGGGGTGGCGAACTGGTTAGGTATACCTAACCACTCCTCCAGTGGAGCCAGGAGGCATCCATGCCGACGCCCGAGCGAGAAGTCCGGTACCCGTCCCCCTCCGGGGTGCCGATGAAGGATCTGCTCGCGTCGTGTGCGGCGGCCAGCGCCGTGTCGACTCCGCCCGCTCCACCGGCCCCGGACGCGACCCCGGAGGACACCGGCACGGTCACCGACGCCGCCACCGGCGACGGGCCCGACACCGCCGCCACCGTGCACGGAATCAGGCCGCCCGCGCAGCGCGAAGCGGCCTGAATTCCAGCGGTCGGCGGGAAGCCGTCCGGTTCGGGTGGGTCAGGGGATGACGACGACCTTGACCGCGACCGTGGCGAACGACCAGAGCGCGTCGGCGCTCTCCCGCGTCATGCGCACCCCGCCGGTCTTCAGCGTCGGGTCAGGGGTCGGCAGCGACCCGTCCTGCGCCGCGCTGAAGCCGATCACCGTGTCGTCCACCTCGGCGAAGCGCACCACGTGCTCGATCGGCACGCCGTCCGAGCCCGTCACCGTGCCGGTGCGCGAGTAGACCGCGTACGAGCCCGGCTCGGGGCTGACGGTGCTCGGCACCACCGGGAACGTCTTGACCGTGTCCGGGTTCTCGCCGACCAGCCAGACCCGCTTCGCCTTCAGCCCGTAGACGACCCGCAGGCCGGTCCCCGAGTTGGCCGGCAGATCGAGCGGGTCGACGGTGGGCGTGGGCTTCTTCGCCGACGGCTTCGCGGACGCGGAGGCGGAGGCGCTCACCGAGACGTCGGCCACCGAATCGGGGGCGTTCGCCGACGCCTGGTAGGCGAGGAATGCGACCGCGGCGATGGCCGCCGCAGTGAGCCCGGCCACGATTCCCGAGCTGCCCCTTGCCACCTGAGCTCCCCTTTCGCATACGGTCCGCCGCATGCCACTTGTCGCATGTCGTACAAGGTTTACGTCGTACTCGTGTATCCCGGGTGACGGTAGCAGCAGCCAGGGGGCCCACCGGGACGACGTACGGGCGCGATGCCTCGGCCGGGGGAGCCGTAGGCTGTTTGCGTGCTCTTGCTCGCCATGGATACCGCCACCCCCGCCGTCACCGTCGCCCTCCACGACGGCACCTCCGTCGTCGCGGAGTCCGGCCAGGTGGACGCCCGACGCCACGGGGAGCTGCTGCTCCCCACCGTCGACCGCGTCCTCGCCGAGGCCGGAACCACCCTCGACGCCGTGACCGGCATCGTCGTGGGCGTCGGCCCCGGTCCCTACACCGGGCTGCGCGTCGGCCTGGTGACCGCCGCGACCTTCGCCTCCGCGCTCTCCGTCCCCGTGCACGGCGTGTGCACCCTGGACGGACTCGCGTACGCCGCCGGGGAGGAAGCCGGGATCACCGGCCCCTTCGCGGTCGCCACGGACGCCCGCCGCAAGGAGGTCTACTGGGCGCGGTACGCGGACCCCCGCACCCGGACCGGCGGACCCTCCGTCGACCGGCCCGCCGACATCGCGGACGAACTGGCCGGGCTGCCCGTCGTCGGAGCCGGAGCGGTGCTCTACCCCGACTCCTTCCCGGACGCGCGCGGCCCCGAGCACGTCTCGGCCGGGGCGCTCGCCGCGTTCGCCGCCGAACGCCTCGCCGCGGGCGAGAAGCTGCTCGACCCGCAGCCGCTCTACCTCCGCCGGCCGGACGCGCAGGTCCCGAAGAACTACAAGGTGGTCACCCCCAAGTGACCGGAGCGACCGAGGCGCCCGTCCCGACCGCTCAGCTGCGCGAGATGCGCTGGTGGGACATCGAACCGGTGCTGGAACTCGAACACGAGCTCTTCCCCGACGACGCCTGGTCGGCCGGGATGTTCTGGTCCGAGCTCGCCCACGCCCGGGGCCCGCACGCCACCCGGCGGTACGTCGTCGCCGAGGAACCGGCCACCGGGCGGATCGTCGGCTACGCCGGACTCGCCGCCGCGGGCGACCTCGCCGACGTGCAGACCATCGGCGTCACCCGCGGCCACTGGGGCGGCGGCCTCGGCTCGGAACTCCTCACCGACCTGCTCAAGCACGCCACCGCCTTCGAGTGCGCCACCGTGCTGCTCGAAGTCCGGGTCGACAACACCCGCGCCCAGAAGCTCTACGAACGCTTCGGCTTCGAGCCGATCGGCTTCCGGCGCGGCTACTACCAGCCGGGCAACATCGACGCACTCGTCATGCGCCTCCACGTACAAGGAACAGAGAATGGCTGATGGCAATGGCTGACGAACCGCTCGTACTCGGCATCGAGACCTCCTGCGACGAGACCGGCGTCGGCATCGTGCGCGGCACCACCCTCCTCGCGGACGCCGTCGCCTCCAGCGTGGACACGCACGCCCGCTTCGGCGGCGTCGTCCCGGAGATCGCCTCCCGAGCCCACCTGGAGGCGATGGTCCCCACCATCGAGCGCGCCCTGAAGACGGCCGGGGTCAGCGCCCGCGACCTCGACGGCATCGCCGTCACCGCCGGTCCGGGCCTTGCCGGAGCGCTCCTCGTCGGCGTCTCGGCCGCCAAGGCGTACGCGTACGCGCTGAACAAGCCGCTCTACGGCGTGAACCACCTCGCCTCGCACATCTGTGTCGACCAGCTGGAGCACGGCCCGCTGCCCGAGCCGACCATGGCGCTGCTGGTCAGCGGCGGCCACTCCTCGCTGCTGCTCGCCCCCGACATCACCAGCGACGTACGGCCGCTGGGCGCCACCATCGACGACGCGGCGGGCGAGGCCTTCGACAAGATCGCCCGCGTGCTGGACCTCGGCTTCCCCGGCGGCCCGGTCATCGACCGGCTGGCCAAGGAGGGAGACCCCAAGGCCATCGCGTTCCCGCGCGGCCTGTCCGGCTCCCGCGACCCCGCGTACGACTTCTCCTTCTCCGGGCTCAAGACCTCGGTCGCCCGCTGGATCGAGGCGAAGCGCGCGGCCGGCGAAGAGGTGCCGGTACGCGACGTGGCGGCGTCCTTCCAGGAGGCCGTGGTCGACGTGCTCACCCGCAAGGCCGTCCGCGCCTGCAAGGACGAGGGCGTCGACCACCTGATGATCGGCGGCGGCGTCGCGGCCAACTCCCGGCTCCGCGCACTGGCCCAGGAACGCTGCGAGCGCGCCGGAATCCGGCTCCGGGTGCCCCGCCCCGGACTCTGCACCGACAACGGCGCCATGGTCGCCGCGCTCGGCGCCGAGATGGTCGCCCGCAACCGGCCCGCCTCCGACTGGGAGCTCTCCGCCGACTCCTCGCTGCCGGTGACCGACCCGCACGTCCCCGGCGCCCAGCACGGTCACGGTCACACCCACGACCACGACCACGTGCACGAGATCAGCAAGGACAACCTGTACTCATGACCGTCGCCCTGATGTGGGAGGCCCGCGCCGCCGACGGGCGGGGTACGGAACTGCTGGAGTGGGCCCGTGCCCGCGCCGGTGAACTCGCCCGCACCCCGCTCCGTACCGAACTGCTGCGCGCCCCGAAGGACCGGGTCCTGGTGATCACCTGGTGGCCCGGGGAGTACGGCGACCAGCTGCCGGAACTTCCCGAGCCCGACGAGCGGCTGATCACCCGGGCGGTGCACCGCTGGCGCTTCGAGTCGCTGGGGCCGGTCGACTCCTGAGGCCTTGAGCCCGGCCGGTGGCGGGCGGCCCGGCGGCGCGTCAGCCACCGGCCACCCGCCGCCGGTCCTACGCGAGGGTCACCAGGCGGGCCCCGCCGTCCGCCTCCAGGACCGTGCCGGTGAGGTTGGCGTTGGTCGCGGCGAGGACCACCACCTCGGCCACCTCCTCGGCCGTCGCCACGTGCCGGACCGGCAGTACGGCGGCGGTCCGGGCGAAGTACTCCTGCCGCGCCTCCTCGGGCAGGCCGCTCCACCAGGGGGTGTCGACCAGCCCCGGGGAGACGGCGTTCACACGGATCGGGGCGAGCTCCGCCGCCAGCGGCCGGACCAGGGACTCGATCGCGCCGTTGATTGCTGCCAGGCCCGCCGTACCGGGCATGCCGGTCCGCGCCGAGATGGCGCTGATCAGAGTGATCGAGCCCTGCGGGGCCAGGTGCGGCAGCACCGCCTGGACGGTGGTGACATGCGGCCAGAACTTGGCCTCGAAGGCTCTGCGCAGGGCGGTCAGGTCCAGGTCGGCGAAGGGGCCCTGCCCCTCACCGCCGCTCGCCGCGAGGACCAGCCGGTCGACGGTGCCGATGGACTCGGCGACCGCCCGGATCTCGTCGGCCCGGCCGGCGTCGGCCCGGTGCCCGACGATTCCGGGAGTCGTGGCGAGGACCTCGTCCAGCCGCTCCTTGTCGCGCCCGACGATGTGCACCGTCGTACCGCGCTCCGCGAGCAGACGGGCCGTGGCCAGTCCGATTCCGGACGTTCCCCCGACCACCAGGGCTGTGTGCTGGGAGGACATGAATGCATCTCCTTATTTCGAACCGTGGCGTCTCGTTTAAGCTAGCCCCATGGCCATCGACAAGCAACCCCCTTCCGCGGAACGCCGCGGCCGCAAGCGGAGCGAGGAGAGCCGGACGGCGATCCTGACCGCCGCATTCGAGCTGGTCGGCGAGGTCGGCTGGGCGGGCCTGACGATCGAAGGCATCGCGGGCCGCGCCGGCTGCGGCAAGCAGACGATCTACCGCTGGTGGCCCTCCAAGGCCCAGGTGCTCCTCGACGCGCTGACGGTCAAGGCAGACCTGCACATCGGCCAGGCGGACCACGGCTCCTACGCCGCCGATCTGCGGGCCTTCCTGACGGACACCTTCACGCTCGGTCGCCAGGAGCAGGTCGCCCGCATCCTGTGCGCCCTCATGGCGGAGGCGCAGATCGACGCGGAGTTCGGCGCCACCTTCCGTACGGAATTCCTCCGGCGCAGGCGCGACGCGCTCCAGGCGGTGCTCGACCGGGCCCTCGCCCGGGGCGACCTGCCCGCGCGACCGGACCCGGCCACGGTGCAGGACCTCGTCTTCGGCGTTCTCTGGTACCGGCTCCTCTCCGCCCACCGGCCCCTCGACCAAGCGCTCGTCGACGAGCTCGCCGCCACCCTGACGGGCGACGCGCCCGGCGGCCCGTGACCCGCCTGCCAGGGGCCGGACGGGCGTCCGTACGGGCGGCGGCCCCGCGTGTCCGATGAGTTCCGGGCGCCCGCCGCGTCTACCTTCCAGAGCCCCGGACGGGTCCGCCTTCCAGCGCCCCGGACCGGTGACCGGGCCCACGCTCAGGTGGTGCCCGGCGGGACCCCTGGAGGAGAAGGCCATGCAGAAGATCACCCCCTGTCTCTGGTTCGACGGCCAAGCCGCCGAGGCCGCCGACTTCTACGTCTCCGTCTTCGGCGGCGACTCGCGCGTCCTGGAAACCAGCCACTACCCGGAGGGCTCCCCGGGCGAGGCCGGCGCCGTGATGACCGTCCGCTTCCAGCTCGCGGACCAGGAGTACATCGGCCTCAACGGCGGACCCGCCTTCCGCTTCACCGAGGCCCTCTCGCTCTCCGTGGACTGCGCGGACCAGGCCGAGGTGGACCGGCTGTGGACGGCGCTCACCGAGGGCGGCGAGGAGAGCCGGTGCGGCTGGCTCAAGGACAAGTTCGGGCTGTCCTGGCAGATCGTGCCGCGCGCCCTCCCCGACATCCTCGGCGGCCCCGACCGCGACCGCGCCGACCGCGCCATGAAGGCGATGATGGGCATGGGCAAGCTCGACGTGGAGACGCTGCTCAACGCCTGAGGACGGGCACCGCTACTCGTCGTCGACCTCGATGGCGTTGCGCCAGACCGTCGCGTCCACCGTCATGTAGTGGGCGGCGGCGGTCTCCGACGGCAGCGCCCGCACCACGATCAGCCCCAGATGCCCGGCCTCGGTGCGGACGCAGATCTGCGTACCCTTCACCAGCCGGGCGAGGTCGAGCTGCTCGGTGAAGCGCGTCTCGGACCGGCAGACGTCGAGGCTGCCCTGCTGGCCCGGGTCGAGCAGGACCATCGACCCCGTGGTCCGTACCGCGTCGCTGACGTAGCTGTAGGCGAAATCGCCGCTCGACCCGTTCACCGGGCTGTCGGTGCCGTCCGCCAGCGTCAGGTGGTAGCCGCCGGTGAGGTCGATCCCCCGGTAGGAGACCGGACGGGCAGCGGACCGTGATCGGTGACCGCCGAGGCGAGCGAAGGGCCGGGCACGTAGGCGGTGGCCAGCCACGGGGTGCGGCCCTCGGTGTCGCTGTCGATCACCGGCGCGGTGCAGAGCCCCTGCACCCGCTGCGCGGACCGCACCTCCTGCTGGAAGCGCCTCCGGAATTCGGGGTCTTCGGCGAACTCCGGCCGGATCACCTTGATCGCCACCGGCCGCCCGCCCGGGGTGTAGGAGAGGTACACCTTGCCCATGCCGCCGGAGCCCAGCTTCGCGTAGAGCCGGTAACCGGACACCGTGCGTGGGTCGTTCTCCTCCAGGGGATTGAACACCACTTCTTCGCCGCGCTGTTGCCGACCCATGGTTGCGTTCCCCCGTCACCCGTGTGCCTCGAGACGAGCCGTAATGTACCCGGCGCCATGGACGCCGCCCGGGCGGAGCGGGGTTCCGGCGACCAGGGGGCCCGCCCGGTCGGTAGGGTCGGCGCCATGCCCTCCGGAGCCCAACTGCCCCCGCCCCCGCCGCCCGTGGAGATCCGTACGTGGCCGGACCGGCCCTCCCTGCTCGCCGACCGGGCCGAGGTCCTCGGTGAACTGGTGCGGCGGCACGTCGGAGGCGGACGGCTCGCCCTCCTGCTGACCTGGGGCGGACTCGCCGCCCTCGGCTGGGTGTTCATCGGCCTGGCGGTGGTCTTCCACGAGGAGTCCCTCGACCCGATCAGCGATCTGATCGCGGTCGTCACCTTCTTCGTCGGCGTCGCCGCTCTCGTACCGGCCGCCGTGTTCCTCGGCCTCGACATCACACGGGCCCGCAAGGTCCGCGCGCTGCTCACCGCCTGGGGCGCGCTCGACCGCGAGCCCGACCGGGACCGGCTGCTGCGGATGCCCCGGCTCGGGCTCGCCTGGCTGCTGTCGTCCTACACCCTGTGCGCGGCCGGCCTCTTCACCTGCGTGGCCGTCCCCGCGTCGGCCACGCCGGGCGAGGACCCGTACGGCCTGGTGGTCCTCGGGATGGGGGCCGGCCTCTGCGCGTGGATCACCGGCCTGACCGGCGCGGTCACGGCGTTCTCCCACCGCCGCTGGGTGACGCGGGTGCTCGCCGCCCCGGCGGAGGGACCGGGGCGGCCCGCCGCCCGGCCGGGCGGGACGGTCAGGCCGCAGGCCTGAAGGGCCGGCCGACGAGCATGGTCGGGGCGCCGGCGACCCGGGTCAGCAGCACCGTCGCGGAGTTCGGCCCCGCCAGCTTCATCCGGCGGCGCACCTCTTCCGGCTCCACCGCCGAGCCGCGCTTCTTCACCGTCAGCACCCCCACCTCCCGCTCCCGCAGCAGCGCCTTCAGCCGCTTCATGTTGAACGGCAGCTGGTCGGTGATCTCGTACGCGGAGGTGTACGGGGACGCGTAGGGCTCGTCGCTGGTGACGTACGCGATCGTCTCGTCGATCAGGCGGCCGTCGCACCGGGCCACGATGTCGGCGACCAGGCTGGCCCGGATCACCGCGCCGTCCGGCTCGTACAGATAGCGGCCGACCGGCCCGACCGGCGGGGGCGGCAGCGGGGAGCGGGTGGCGAGGGTGGCGCCCGACGGCAGCAGGGTCGCCCGGTAGGAGCCGGGCTCGAACCCCGCGCCGTGCCAGAGCACCGCCTCCTTCACGTCCCCGCCGTCCGAGATCCACTCGGCCTCGGCCTCCGGGCCGATCGCCTCGTGCGGGATGCCCGGCGCGATCTTCAGCGCCGCGCGCGGGGCCTTCAGCGCGGCGGACGTCGCCCAGGAGAGCGGCGGTGAATACGCCTCCGGATCGAAGATCCGGCCGCGCCCGCCGCGCCGGGCCGGGTCCACGAAGACGGCGTCGTACCCGGCGGTGTCGATGCCGGTGACATCGGCGCACCGGACCTCGATCAGCCCGGCGAGGCCGAGGGCCTCGGCGTTGGCGCGGGCCACCTCGGCGGTGAGCGGGTCGCGGTCGACGGCCAGCACCGCGATGCCCGCGCGGGCCAGCGCGATCGCGTCGCCGCCGATGCCGCAGCACAGGTCCGCCACCCGGCGCACCCCGCCGAGCGCCGCGAACCGTCCGGCGCGGTAGGTGGCGACCGAGGTACGGGTGGCCTGCTCGACGCCGTTGGGCGTGAAGAACATCCGGTACGCGTCCTCGGCGCCGAACTTCGCCACCGCCCGCTGCCGCAGCCGGGCCTGCCCCAGGGCGGCCGAGACCAGGTCCGGCGCGTGGTCGCGGCGCAGCCGGGTGGCGGTGGCCAGCTCGCGCGCCGGGTCGTGGTCCCGCAGCTCGTCCAGGAGGGCGGCGCCTTCGGGCGTACGCAGGGCGGCGAAGGAGGCGAGCGGGTCGGCGGGGCCGTCACCGGCGGGGAGAGGTGCGTTCACCCGTCCCATTGTGGGCCAGGCGCGCCCCCGGCCCCGGCCGCCCCGGACGGCCCCCGGTTCGCGCGTGCCGTTGCGGGCTGTGCGCCAGGCGGGGGACCCGTCCCCGGGCGTCCGGCGGTGTCGGGGCGGGGGCCGGGGGCGGGCTGGAAGGATGCGGCGCCATGCAACTAGTACGACAAAACGAAAAAAGCACAACGAAGCGGCGCAGATCCGGCACCGTCGTCCTGGCGGCCCTGCTGGGCGCCGCCCTCGCCTCCGGATGCGGCCGGGGCCCCTCCGGCGCGGACCACCACACCCCGCCGGGCGCCGCGGGAGCCGGCGGCAAGGCGGCTGCCGGACCGGCTCCGCAGGCCGCCCCGGCCGGCGCCCTCCTCTCGTACGCGGAACAGCTCAGGCGGCGCCAGGCGCAACGGGTCGCCGTCGCCAGGAAATGGGGGCTGGCCCACGTCCCGCTGACCGCCCCCGCACCGCCCGCCGAGAAGCCCAGGATCACCAGCCGCGAGGGGTTCGAGGTCGACGACGGCGAAGACCTGCCGCAGGTGTTCACGACCGTCCCCACCGAGGAGCGGATCGTCTTCCTCACCATCGACGACGGGTCCGAGAAGGACCCCGAGTTCCTGCGGATGATGGACGAGCTGAAGATCCCGTACAGCGCCTTCCTCAGCGACTACCTCGCGAGCGAGAACTACGGCTACTTCGCGGAGATGCGGAAGAAGGGGGTCACGCTCAACAACCACACCCTCACCCACCCCTACCTGCCCGGACTCTCCTACGCGCAGCAGAAGAAGGAGATCTGCGGCCAGCAGGACCGGATCGAGAAGCACCTCGGCAAGCGGCCCGTGCTCTTCCGGCCGCCGTACGGCAACTACAACCGCGACACCCTCGTCGTCGCCAAGTCCTGCGGGATCGAGGCCGTGCCGCTCTGGGCGGAGGAGGCGTTCCCCGACCACATGGACTGGCGGGAGTGGGACCGGGACCTGCACCCCGGCGACATCATCCTCACCCACTTCCAGGGGCGCGATCAGTGGAAGGGGACCATGACCGACATGGTCCGCAACGTCATGAAGGTCATCACGGACAAGGGCTACGCGGTCGCCCGGCTGGAGGACTACGTCTGATCCCCGGGCGCCGGAGGCGGAGCTCCGCACCCGGGGGCCCGGAACGGCGTGTGCCACCGGGACGTTGTCCCCCGTGAGCCCCGACCGGACCGCCCCGGCGGGCGGGCGACGCCACGCACGGGTACGGAATTGGCACTCCGCTTGACCGAGTGCTAATCGCGGTCATAGTCTCGGTGCTGGCACTCCCCCCTGGAGAGTGCCAGCAGTACCGCGCGACAGGGCAGGTCCGGCACCCGCGACGACGGATCCGGCCCGGCGCGACCCCAGACTGTTAAACCCCGTGAGATCTCCGAAGGGGGAGACCGGATCGTGTCGACCACCAGCTCCAAGGTTGCGATCAAGCCGCTCGAGGACCGCATTGTGGTCCAGCCGCTCGACGCCGAGCAGACCACGGCTTCCGGCCTGGTCATTCCGGACACCGCCAAGGAGAAGCCCCAGGAGGGCGTCGTCCTGGCCGTGGGCCCGGGCCGCTTCGAGAACGGCGAGCGCCTTCCGCTCGACGTCAAGACCGGCGATGTCGTCCTGTACAGCAAGTACGGCGGCACCGAGGTGAAGTACAACGGCGAGGAGTACCTCGTCCTCTCGGCCCGCGACGTCCTCGCGATCATCGAGAAGTAATTCACCCACATTTGCTGTGTGTTCTGCGCCCCTGGCCCCCTGCGAAATAACAAGCCGGGTGGCGAGGGGCGCAGTTCGTTCGAGAGGGAAAACAGCCCATGGCGAAGATTCTGAAGTTCGACGAGGACGCCCGTCGCGCCCTTGAGCGCGGCGTCAACAAGCTTGCCGACACGGTCAAGGTGACGATCGGCCCCAAGGGCCGCAACGTCGTCATCGACAAGAAGTTCGGCGCGCCCACCATCACCAACGACGGTGTCACCATCGCGCGCGAGGTCGAGCTCGACGACCCGTTCGAGAACCTCGGTGCCCAGCTGGTGAAGGAGGTCGCCACCAAGACCAACGACGTCGCCGGTGACGGCACCACCACCGCCACCGTCCTCGCCCAGGCGCTCGTCCGCGAGGGTCTGCGCAACGTCGCCGCGGGTGCCTCCCCGGCCGCCCTGAAGAAGGGCATCGACGCCGCGGTCAAGGCCGTGTCCGAGGAGCTCCTCGCGACCGCCCGTCCGATCGAGGACAAGTCCGACATCGCCGCCGTGGCCGCGCTCTCCGCGCAGGACCCGCAGGTCGGCGAGCTCATCGCGGACGCGATGGACAAGGTCGGCAAGGACGGTGTCATCACCGTCGAGGAGTCCAACACCTTCGGCCTGGACCTCGAGTTCACCGAGGGCATGGCCTTCGACAAGGGCTACCTGTCCCCGTACATGGTGACCGACCAGGAGCGTATGGAGGCCGTCCTCGACGACCCGTACATCCTGATCCACCAGGGCAAGATCGGCTCGATCCAGGAGCTGCTCCCGCTGCTGGAGAAGGTCATCCAGGCCGGCGGCTCGAAGCCCCTCCTGATCATCGCCGAGGACGTCGAGGGCGAGGCGCTCTCCACCCTCGTCGTCAACAAGATCCGTGGCACCTTCAACGCCGTCGCGGTGAAGGCCCCGGGCTTCGGCGACCGCCGCAAGGCCATGCTCGGCGACATCGCCACCCTCACCGGTGCGACCGTCATCGCCGAGGAGGTCGGCCTCAAGCTCGACCAGGCCGGTCTGGACGTGCTGGGCACCGCCCGCCGCGTGACCGTCTCCAAGGACGACACGACCATCGTCGACGGCGGCGGCGACGCCGGTGACGTCAAGGGCCGCGTCAACCAGATCAAGGCCGAGATCGAGAACACGGACTCCGACTGGGACCGCGAGAAGCTCCAGGAGCGCCTCGCGAAGCTGGCCGGCGGCGTGTGCGTGATCCGCGTCGGTGCCGCCACCGAGGTCGAGCTCAAGGAGAAGAAGCACCGTCTGGAGGACGCCATCTCCGCGACCCGCGCCGCGGTCGAGGAGGGCATCGTCTCCGGTGGTGGCTCTTCCCTCGTCCACGCCGTCAAGGTCCTGGAGGGCAACCTCGGCAAGACCGGCGACGAGGCCACCGGTGTCGCGGTCGTGCGCCGCGCCGCCGTCGAGCCGCTGCGCTGGATCGCCGAGAACGCCGGCCTCGAGGGTTACGTCATCACCTCGAAGGTCTCGGACCTCGACAAGGGCCAGGGCTTCAACGCCGCCACCGGCGAGTACGGCGACCTGATCAAGGCCGGCGTCATCGACCCGGTCAAGGTCACCCGCTCCGCCCTGGAGAACGCCGCGTCCATCGCGTCGCTGCTGCTCACGACCGAGACCCTGGTCGTCGAGAAGCCGGCCGAGGAAGAGGCCGAGGCCGGTCACGGCCACGGTCACTCCCACTAGTACCGCCCCGCTCACCGGCCTTCGGGCCGGTGAGCGGTACGAGGCCCGGTGTCCCCGTCGCGGGGGCACCGGGCCTCGCCGTCTTCCCGGCGGGCTCCACCGTTTCCCGTGGGCCCCGCCGGGTTCCTCACTTCGGGCCGTACTTGCGCCCCGTCCGTGACGTCATCTCGCCCAGCAGATTGCGCGGGGCCACCTTCACCAGCCCCATCAGCGCCTTGTACCGCGCGTCCGGCACCGACACCGACTTGCCGCGCGCGAGGTCGGTCAGGGCCGCGCTCACCAGCTTGTCGGCGTCCAGCCACATCCAGCCGGGGATGTTCCCGGTGCCCATCCCGGCCCGCTGGTGGAACTCCGTCCGCACGAAGCCCGGGCAGAGCGCCATCAGCCGCACCCCGGAACCCGCCAGGTCCTTCGCGGCGCCCTGGGTGAACTGGACGACCCACGCCTTCGACGCGCCGTACGTACCGCGCGGGACGAACGCCGCGACCGAGGCGACGTTGACGATCCCGCCCCGGCCGCGCTCGCGCATCCCGGCCGCCGCCGCGGAGGTCAGCCGCAGCACGGCCTCGCAGTGCACCTTCAGCATCGTCAGTTCGTCGGCGAGCGGGACCTCCAGATAGCGCCCCTTGTTGCCGAACCCCGCGTTGTTGACGAGGAGTTCGACGGGATGGTCGCGGTCGCGGAGCCGTTCCTCGACGGCCGCGATCCCGGAGTCCGTGGACAGGTCCGCGGTGAGCACCGTGGCCTCGATGCCGTGCCGGTCGTGCAGTTCGGTGGCCTGGTCCCGCAGCCGCTCGGTGTCGCGGGCCACCAGCACGAGGTTGTGCCCCTGTCCCGCGAGCCGCCGCGCGAACGCGGCGCCGATGCCCGCCGTCGCGCCGGTAATCAGTGCAGTCGTCATGCGCGGCACGTTAGTGGTACCGCTCCGGTCCCCGCGCACCCGTCCCACAGCCGCCGGTGCGCGGGAGGCGGGACCGGTTGACGTACGGCCCCGGACAGGGCCGCCGGGGCCGGGGCCGGGGCGGGCAACGGGCGCCACGTCGGACACCGCGGGCGCGGCTTCGGCACCGTGCCCGCGCGACCTGCCCGTTCGGGTTGTCCCGCCGGATTTCCGGGCAGACGAGCCGGAGGCGCCCCGCCGGGGGAATCGGCAAGCCTTCGGGGGCGTTCGGCACAGATGGCAGAGGGGCCGGAAGGCCGAGGGGCCGGTCCGGGGCGGAGGGCGCCGACGCGCTCCGACGCCGTAAAGATCCTCCCTCGGCACGAGGTGCATCCTTTGCCTGCCTATTACTCTTGTCGCAAGGCCGCGCTGTGTGGCCATGGAGGAGTGAAATGAGGAGCAGCAACCCGGTCTTCTCGCGACGGGGGTTCAGCCGCGACAACGGCACCGCGGGGTACGCGGCGCCGCAGGCCGGGGCCACCGTCACGGGTGAGAACCCTTACGCGCAGGGCACCGCCAATCCGTACGCCACCAACCCCTACGCGCAAGCGGCCCCGCCCGGAGCCCGCTCCGGCGCGATGACCATCGACGACGTCGTCAGCCGTACGGCGATGACCCTCGGCACCGTCGTCGTCGCCGCCACGCTCGGCTGGTGGCTCCTGCCGATCGACGAGACCAACCTCGTCCGGTCCTACGTCGTCGCCTCCGTCGCCGCGCTCATCGGCTTCGTCCTGGCGCTGGTCAACTCGTTCAAGCGCAAGCCGTCGCCGCCGCTGATCCTGGCCTACGCCGCGTTCCAGGGCGTCTTCCTCGGCGTCGTCAGCAACATCATCAGCACCTACGTCGCCCCGGGCGCGGCCATGCAGGCCGTGCTCGGCACGATGGCCGTGTTCGGCGGTGTGCTGATCGCGTACCGGACCGGACTCATCCGGGTGACCCGTCGCTTCCAGGGCTTCGTGATGGGCGCCCTGATCGGCTTCGTGCTGCTGATGGTCGTCAACTCGCTGTTCGCCCTGTTCGGCGGGGGTGACGGCCTCGGCTTCCGCAGCGGTGCGCTCGGTGTCCTCTTCGGCATCGTCGCGATCGTGATCGGCGCCTGCGTCCTCGCCCTGGACTTCAAGGTGGTCGAGGACGGCATCACCTACGGCGCCCCGCGCGAGGAGGCATGGACGGCCGCCTTCGGCCTCACCGTGACCCTGGTGTGGATCTACCGGGAGATGCTGAACCTGATCGCGATCCTCAGCGGCAACGACTGATCCCCGCACCCGCATCACCCGCTCCACCGTCGGACGGCCCGCAGGCACTGCCTGCGGGCCGTCCGCGTTAGGGTCGCGGAGTGCTTGATACGACGCCCTTGATCACCGCCGTGGACCGATTCGCCGACCGGCTGCGGGCCGCCCCGCAGAGCCGCCTCCAGCAGGGCACCGCGGAGCGGGCGCTGGCGGTGGCGCGGCAGCTGAGCGCCCGCGCGCAGCGCCTGGAACGCCCGGGGCGGGAGCCGTACGTCATGCCGGACGGCGGGATGTTCGGCGTCGGGGACCAGGTGGCCGTGGCCGGCCACGATCTGGCCATGGCGCTGGAAACGGCCTCGCCCGAGGAGTTGGACGAGGCCGTGCGGTACGTGACGGAGGCGGCGGCGGAAGCCTTCGCGTAGGGCCCGCGCCCCGCCCCTGCCGGGGGTCAGAACGAGGCGATGACCCGGTCCGCGAGGATGTAGACGTTCTCCGCGCCGCAGGAGAAGGTCAGCGCGTAGGCGCCCGAGACGCCCGAACCGCCCAGCAGGAACGGCTGCTCGCCCGCGCGCAGGGAGTCCGCCAGCCGTTCGGCCGTCTCCCGGTGGCCCGGGGTCATACAGAGTGTGGTGCCGTCGGCGAAGACGTACACGTCCAGGGTGCCGAGCGGGCCGGGGCGTACGTCCGTCAGCCCGGTACCCGTGAGGGCGAGCTCTTCCAGGCGGTTCACCGTGCGCTCGTGGTCCGTGATCACCGGCGTGCGCACCGGCACGAAGTCCGGGTGGGAAGGGTGCCGGCGGCGGGCGGCGGCCAGCTCCGGGGAGTCGTCGGCGTACTCCGCCGTCCCCGGTTCCTCGCCCGGACCGGCCACCTCGCGGGAGGCCGGCGCCTCGCCGGGCTCGGCCGGCTCCATGAGCTCGCTGAACTCCCGCATCGCGTCGGCCACGACCGCGTCGTCCGGGTGGACGGGGACGGCCGGGTGGGCGGCGTACGCGGTCTCGCCGGTCTCGTCGGCCTCCTCGGCGAACGGGAAGGCCAGTGCCTCCAGGCCGGCGAAGTCCGCCTGGCGCGGAAGGAAGTACGGGGCGTCCTCGCCCAGGCCGGTCAGTCCGCCCAGCAGCGACGGGGCGTCGGCCGCGTCGCGGGCCTCCTGCGCCGCCCAGAAGGCGCGCGCCTCGGCGAGTTCGCGCTCACGCTCCTCGGCGAGGGCCTCCGACACGGCCGCGCGTATCTCGGCGGGGGCCGCACCGGTACGGCTCTGCGCCGGGACCGTGCGCGTGTGCTCCCTGTCCCGGGCGAGGTCCTCGCGCAGCCCGGCGACCTGCCGGTGCAGTCCGCGAGCGGTGTGCACGGCAGCGGCGCCCACGGCCGTGGCGGCGGCGGTGGTCAGCAACAGGGCAAACGACATGGCGCTCACTGACATACTCCCGGTCTCTATCGATACCCCCGACTTCCTACATCAGCTTGTCCTGCCCCACCGCTCACCGTCAGTGCAAAACGTCATGAACTGGACAGGACTTTGGTCCCGGCCCGTGTGTCCGACCCTCTCTGACCTGCGGCGACGTCGGTCCCCGGGGACCCACATCACATCCTGGGGGAGATTCGGTCACGGTGCGGGCTCGGTGGGATTCGCCGGTGCGCCGCTGAGGCAGGCGCGCCCCGTCCCCGGTACGTGCGGGGGCGGGTGCGCCCCTTCCGGTACGCGCGGAGCCGGGCGGAGGGAATCCCCCCGCCCGGCCCGGTGCGGCTCGGTGCGGCCCGTTGCCGGCCCGGCCGGGGGCCCGCTCCGGCCCGGCCCGGCTCGGCTCAGCTGAGGCGCTCGATGACCATGGCCATGCCCTGGCCGCCACCGACGCACATGGTCTCCAGACCGAACTGCTTGTCGTGGAACTGCAGGCTGTTGATCAGGGTCGCGGTGATGCGGGCGCCCGTCATGCCGAAGGGGTGGCCGACCGCGATCGCGCCGCCGTTGACGTTGACCTTCTCCAGCGGCAGGCCGAGGTCCCGGTAGGAGGGGATGACCTGGGCGGCGAACGCCTCGTTGATCTCCGCGAGGTCGATGTCGTCCACGGTGAGCCCGGCGCGCTTCAGCGCCTGCTTGCTGGCCTCGACCGGCCCGTATCCCATGATCTCGGGGGAGAGGCCGGAGACGCCGGTGGAGACGATCCGGGCGAGCGGGGTCAGGCCCAGCTCGCGCGCCTTGGTGTCGGACATGATCACGAGGGCTGCGGCGCCGTCGTTGAGCGGGCAGCAGTTGCCGGCGGTGACCAGGCCGTCGGGGCGGAAGACCGGCTTCAGACCGGAGACGCCCTCCAGCGTGACGCCCGCGCGCGGGCCGTCGTCCTTGGAGACGACGGTGCCGTCCGGCGTGGTGACGGGGGTGATCTCGCGCTCCCAGAAACCGTTCTTCAGGGCTTCCTCGGCGAGGTTCTGGGACCGTACGCCGAACTCGTCCATCTCCGCGCGGGTGACGCCCTTGAGCCGGGCGAGGTTCTCGGCGGTCTGGCCCATCGAGATGTACGCGTCCGGGATCAGCCCGTCCTCGCGCGGGTCGTGCCAGTCCGTGCCGGTCGCCTCGGCGCGGGCGGCGGTACGCGCCTCGGCCTCGGCGAAGAGCGGGTTGCGGGTGTCGGGCAGGCTGTCGGAGTTCCCCTTGGCGAAGCGGGAGACCATCTCGACACCGGCGGAGATGAAGACGTCGCCCTCGCCGGCCTTGATGGCGTGCAGCGCCATGCGGCTGGTCTGCAGCGAGGAGGAGCAGTAGCGGGTGACCGTACAGCCCGGCAGGTGGTCCATCCCCATCTGCACGGCGACGATGCGCCCCAGGTTGTTGCCCTGCTCGCCGCCGGGAAGACCGCAGCCGAGCATCAGGTCGTCGATGTCCCGCGGGTCCAGCTCGGGGACCTTCGCCAGGGCGGTCCGGATGATCGTGGCGGTCAGATCGTCCGCCCGCAGGTCCTTGAGCGACCCCTTGAAGGCGCGGCCGATGGGCGAACGGGCGGCAGAGACGATCACGGCTTCGGGCATCACGCGGCTCCAGGGGACGGTAAGGCTCAACGACGGTAAGGCTCGACGGCGGTAAGGCTCGACGACGGTACGGCCGTGGCCGGACGGGAAACGACCGGACGGCCGGTCGGGCGGTCCGGCGGCACCACCGCCGGGCGGCGTACCCCACCGGACCGTTCCGGCATCACTGTCTGGAAGTTACCCGTACGTCAGGCCCGGGTCACCGGCCCGGCCATGTGATGCGGACCTCTTTTCTAAGCGCTTGCTCAGTCGTGCTCGCCCGGTCCGCCCGCAGACCTCGCGGACATCCTCACGGGCGCCGCCGGGCCGCGCGCGCCCGCGCGTCGGAGCTGCCCCCGGGAGCGGACGGGCCGCCGGTGCCGGTGCCAGGGCCGGAGGCGGGACTCTGCGGCGGCGGGCTCTGGCCCGGGGGCCGGGGCTCCGCCGGCTGCTCCGGCGAGAGCTCCTCCGGGCGCTCGGGCGCGTGCTCCTCCGGGTGCGGGTGCGGTTCGGTGTGCGCGGGCAGACGCCGCCGCCTGCGGTGCTTGAGCAGGGCCCACGGAGCACGCGCCCCCGTGACCTCCGTACCGGCCTCCCGGGCCGCGTACGAGGCCGCCTTCGCCACCGGCAGCATGTCCTCGCGCCGCGAGCCGTCGAGGTGGTCCGTCTCCGGCCAGAGCCCGAGCGCCGCGCAGAGCGTCGGCAGCACCGCCATCGACGCGGTCGCGTACCCCTCGGCGGAGGGGTGGTAGTTGTCCGGGCCGAAGAGCTCGCGCGGGTTGGCCTCGAACTCCGGCCCCAGCAGGTCGCCCAGCGAGACCGTGCGCCCGCCCTGCTCCACCGCGCCGATCGTCTGCGCCGCCGCCAGCTGCCGGCTGACCCGGCGGGCCAGGTACCGCAGCGGCTGGTAGACCGGCTCGATCGTGCCGAGGTCCGGGCAGGTCGCCACGACCACCTCCGCGCCCGCCGTCCGCAGCCTGCGCACGGCGGTGGTCAGACAGCGCACCGACTGCGTGGCGGGCATCCGGTGGGTGACGTCGTTGGCGCCGATCATGATCACGCAGACGTCCGGACGGCGCGACGGATCGGCCAGCAGCAGGGCCACCTGGCGCTCCAGATCGTCCGACCTGGCCCCCGGCAGGGCCACGTTGCGCATGTCCACCGGCCGTTCCGCGACCGCCGCGAGCCCCGAGGCGAGCAGCGCCCCCGGGGTCTGCCCGGCCCGCCGCACCCCCTGACCGGCCGCCGTGGAGTCACCGAGCAGAGCCAGCCGGAGCGGATCGGCGGGACCGGCGAAGGCGACGCCGTACCGCCCGTCCGCACTCGGCGGGACCGGGGCGATACCGCCGCCCACCTGCCGCTTCGCGAGCTGTACCTCGGCCAGTACGAGGCCGACCGTCGCCGCCCCGATGAGCCCGATGCTCCCGCCGCCGAACGCGGCGCCCGCCGCGATCCGCCGTGCCACTCTCGCCGTCGACACCCTGCGGTCACCTCCTTCTCGCCACTCAGCCGTACACGTACCTACCTGCCCCGCAGGGGGCTGCGCCCAATCGCTTCGCCCAATGTGGTGCCCGTACGCATACTCTGAGCCGGACCATCTCGGAGATCCCGGAGTACACGGTGAAATTCCACGATTCGATGATCAGTCTTGTCGGCAACACCCCGCTGGTCAGGCTGCGGAGCGTCTCGGCCGGCATTCAGGCGACCGTCCTGGCCAAGGTCGAGTACTTCAACCCCGGCGGTTCGGTGAAGGACCGCATCGCGCTGCGCATGATCGAGGCGGCGGAGGCGAGCGGCGAACTGCGCCCCGGCGGCACCATCGTCGAGCCGACGAGCGGCAACACCGGCGTCGGCCTCGCGATCGTCGCCCAGCAGAAGGGGTACAAGTGCGTCTTCGTCTGCCCGGACAAGGTGTCCATGGACAAGATCAACGTGATGCGCGCGTACGGCGCCGAGGTCGTCGTCTGCCCGACGGCCGTCGACCCCTCGCACCCCGACTCGTACTACAACGTCTCCGACCGGCTGGTCCGTGAGACGCCCGGAGCCTGGAAGCCCGACCAGTACTCCAACCCCAACAACCCCCGCTCCCACTACGAGACCACCGGTCCCGAGCTGTGGGAGCAGACCGAGGGGCGGATCACCCACTTCGTCGCGGGCGTCGGCACCGGCGGCACCATCACCGGCACCGGCCGCTACCTGAAGGAGATCAGCGAGGGCGCGGTCACCGTCGTCGGCGCCGACCCGGAGGGCTCCGTCTACTCCGGCGGCTCCGGACGCCCGTACCTCGTGGAAGGGGTCGGCGAGGACTTCTGGCCGTCCGCCTACGACCGGACCGTCACGGACGAGATCGTCGCCGTCTCGGACAAGGACTCCTTCCAGATGACCCGCCGCCTCGCCAAGGAGGAAGGGCTGCTCGTCGGCGGCTCCTGCGGCATGGCGGTCGTCGCCGCCCTGGAGGTCGCCCGGCAGCTCGGGCCCGACGACGTCGTGGTCGTCCTGCTGCCGGACAGCGGCCGCGGCTACCTCAGCAAGATTTTCAACGACGAGTGGATGGCCGACTACGGCTTCCTGGAGGACACCGGCACCTCCGCCCGCGTCGACGCGGTGCTCGCCCACAAGGAGGGCCCGATGCCCTCGCTCGTCCACATGCACCCGGACGAGACGGTCGGCCAGGCCATCGAGGTACTGCGCGAGTACGGCGTCTCCCAGATGCCCATCGTGAAGCCCGGCGCCGGACACCCCGACGTGATGGCCGCCGAGATCGTCGGCTCGGTCGTCGAGCGGGAACTGCTGGACGCCCTCTTCACCAAGCGCGCCTCGCTCACCGACCCGCTGGAGAAGCACATGTCGGCGCCGCTTCCCCAGGTCGGATCGGGCGAGCCGGTCGAGGACCTGATGGCCGTGCTCAGCGGCTCCGGCGCCGCCGACGCCGCGATCGTGCTGGTCGAGGGGAAGCCCAAGGGGGTCGTGAGCAGGCAGGATCTCCTCTCCTTCCTGGCCAAGGAGAGCGGCGTCACCGCCTGACCCCCGGCGACAGCCCGCGGCTCGTCGCAGAACTGGTACGAGCGCGTCACGTCCACGCAGCACCCGCTTAACACGCGTCGGGCAGATTGATGGGTGTCGGCAGGGAAACCCGCCGGCACCCGAGACGGCGACATGGACTACGGAGCGGCTCCCGGACCTCCAAAGTCGCCAGGACGCGAGCGCCCGGCCCTGACCCGGACCGCGTCCCTCGCGGGGACCGCCGTCGTCCCGCCCCCCGGGCAACCGGGGGTGCGGCGGTCCCCGCGACATGCTTCGCCCACGGCCGGCCGGGTCCACCGGCCGGCCGTCGGCGCTTTCGGCCACGCCCCGGCCCGGGGAAGCCCGTCCGGCGCGGTTCATCCGGATCGGCTTCCGCGGACGGCTTCCGCGGACGGCTGGCGCCTTTACGCCGACGTCGGCCGCGCGCCCGGCGTACGTACGCCAGTCCCGAAGCGGGCGGAGCACCCTCCACCGCGGTCCCGCCCGCCCGCCGGTCCCCTGTATATGGACATGCAGACCGCTTGCTGGCTGAATGGACGGGACGGCGCAGATCGCGGCCGCGACGGATCGTGCGGAGGCAGGGCATGGGCGGGAGTGGACCCACCCCTACGGCGACGGCAGGCTTGCAGCGGCTCTTCGAGGGGCGGCGGCTCACCCCGACCCAGCGCCGGATCGCCCACTCCCTGGTGCGCAGGGCCGCCGACGCCCCCTTCCTGTCCAGCGTCGAACTCGCCGAACTGGCCGGGGTCAGCCAGCCCTCCGTGACCCGGTTCGCCGTGGCGCTCGGCTTCGACGGCTATCCCTCGCTCCGCAGATACCTGCGGGAGGCCGTGCCCGCCGACACCGGACGGGAGGCCGGCGCCGAGGACCCGTACGCGTACAACTCCTACCAGCAGGCCGTCCACGCCGAGATCGAGAACCTGCGCCACCTCTCCGAACTGCTCGCCGACCCGGAGCCCGTGGAGCGGGCCGGGCGGCTGCTCGCCGCGTCGAGCCCGCTGCCGGTGCTCGGTCTGCGCGCCGCCTCCTCGCAGGCCCGCGGGTTCGGCTACTTCGCCGCGAAGGTGCACCCCGACGTCCGGGTGCTCGACGAGGGCGGCTCGATGCTGCACGACCGCATCGACACCGCCCGCCGGGCAGGCGCCGAGGTGCTGCTCTGCTTCGCGCTGCCCCGCCACCCCAGGGAGACCCTGGACGCCCTCGGCCACGCACGGGACCAGGGGCTCACCACGGTGACCGTCGCAGACTCGTCCTTCGCCCCGGTCGCCGCGCTCAGCGACCTGCTCATCCCGGCCCCGGTCGGCACCGGCCTCGCCTTCGACACCGCCTGCGCCCCGATGCTGCTCGGCCGGGTCCTGCTGGAGGCCATGTGCGACGGGCTGCCGGACGCGCAGGCCCGGCTGGAAGCCTTCGACGCACGGGCGGCGGCGCGGGGGCTGTTCGTGGAGTAGCCGGGGTCACCGGAGGGCCACGGGCTTCCGCGCGGCTTCGGATGTGGAAGTGCGATTTCCCGATTCTCAGACGGGACTCAGATACACCCACTAATCTCCGCGCCCAGAGGACCCGGCCGAGGCGCCGGGAGAACGCGGAGAGGGGTACGGACATGGGGCGCGGAGCACAGTCGTTGGCGAGGGTGGCCGTGATCGTGCGGGCCGGGGCCGCACCCCTATGGTGGCCGGGGCTCCTGGTGGCCGTCGTCGGGGCGCTCGTCCCCGCCGGTACGGGGCGCCGGATCGGGCTGCTCGCGGGCGCGGCGCTCTTCGTCGTCACGCTCGCGCTGGTGGCGACGGTCGGGGTCAAGCGGTACGCGGAGCTGGCGAAGGGGGCCGCCCGGGCGGGGCGCACCGATGTGCTCCAGGACCGGGCCGTGACGTTGCGGAACTGGCGGCGGGCGTACCGGTGGTGGCTGCTCGGCGCCTTCCTGGTCGCCCTGGGCGCCGGCTTCGCGCTGCCGGGGGCCGGCGGGATGGTGCTGGCCGGGGCGGGCGCCGGGCTGCTGCTGCGGGCCGTCCGCATCGGGCGGCTCGAACAGCGTGAGGACGTCCTCTACTGGGTCCGTACGGACTGGGTGAAGCGCGGCCGGCCCGCGGGCAAGCAGGTGAAGGCCTACCGGACGACCGGGCCGGTGGCGGGCGACGCGCGGGCGGGCGGTGCGCGCCGGGTCGCCGTCTGACCCGGGCCGGGCATGCCGATGCCGCCGTCCCCTTCGTACGAAAGGGGCGGCGGCATCCGCGCGTCCGGGCTGTTCGCGGCGGTCGTCAGACCTCCAGTTCGGTCTCGATCCGCTTCAGCTGGTGGCGGGCCATCGCGAGGTTGGCGCGGTTGGCGTCCAGGACCAGGTAGAGGAAGAGCCCGTTGCTGCCACGGGTCTTGAGCAGCCGGATCAGGTGGTACTGGCCGCTCAGTGTGATCAGGATGTCCTCGATCTCCTCCTTGAGACCCAGGTGCTCCATGGTGCGCAGCTTGGCGCGGACGACGTCGGTGTTGCCGGCGGCCGCGACTTCGAGGTTGAAGTCCTTGCCGCCGCCGAGGGTGCCCAGAGCCATGCCGCTGGTGTAGTCGACGAGAGCGACACCGAGGGTTCCCTCGATGGACGACATCGCTTCCTTGAGCGCGGTTTCGGTGTTGGCCATGAGTGCTCGTTTCCTTTCCCTGACCGGTCGGGACGACCGGATCCTCTTCTGTGTGATGGTTCTGTTCCTGGCTGTGGAGTGTGGGGGCCGCCGGCCCACCCGCCGCCGCCCCGGCCCGCTGCCCCCGTCGGGGCCTGCCCTACACGGGTCGTTGCGGCAGCTCACGGGGATGCGGAGGGCGGGCGGGCGGTGGGGGCGGGGTCCGCTCGACGCGCTCCAGGGCGGAGTCGACGAGCTCACCGACCCGGGCGCTCGCCCTGCGGCCCTCCAGGTGGAGGCGGCCGACGTTGATGCGGTCCTCGGCGAGCAGCGTCAGTACGGCGGACGAGCCCGCGGCGTACGTCGCGATGTAGCCCGACTCCCCCCGGACCAGGAGTTCGCGGAAGCCGGCGCGGCCGGTCGCCTCCGTCATCCTGATCGCGACACCGAGCGCGGCGGCGGTCAGGGCGGCGACCCCTTCCGCCTCCACGCCCGGGGTGTCGTGGGCCAGCACCAGACCGTCGGTGCTGGCGGCCAGCGCGCCGCCGATGAGGGGTACCCGGGCCCGTAGCCGCTGGAGTTCGTCGAGGACGTCCTGCAGTTCAGCCTCGGGCACCATCAGCTGTCTCCTCCCGGCACGCTGTCTGAGCGCGCGTATCACAGGGCCTCCAATGCATCTCGGAGCCGGCGCAGCAGAGCGACGTCCGGGTCGGACGTGACATCGGGGAGCACGACCCGGCCGGGCGAGGCCGCCCCCACGAGCGCTGGTTTACGGACGGGCTCGACGAGCCCGGCGGCGGCGAGCCTCCGCAGGTCGACCAGGGTGTGGAAGGCCGAACGCCCCAGGACCTGGGCGATGTCGGAGGCCGTCCGTACGCCGTCGACCAGCTCCAGGACGTGCCGCTGGCGCGAGGGCACCGGGGCGTCCAGGGGGTGGGCGGCGCGGACGAGGGGCGAGCTGTCGGTCAGGGCGTCCGGCCAGATCCGGTCCAGCAGCTCCCGGCGCCGGAGCGTCTCGCGCTCGACGGCGCCCACGGCGACGGGCCGGACCGGGCCGATCCAGTGGGACACGCCGTACCGGAACCTGGTCGGCGTACGCGTGGGGGCGAGGACGAAGAAGGCGGCGTCGTAGAGCGCGCCCAGGTGGCACAACTCCAGTGCCCCGCCCGGTACATGACCGCTGTCGACGAGGTAGCGGCCGACCCGCTGCCCGGCACCCGCCTGGGCCACCGCGTCCCACCAGCGCTCGTGGCGCAGGGCCCCGCCCGTGGTGAGCAGCACGTCGATGCCGGGGGTGGACGGACTCTCCGCGTGCACCACCTTCCCGTCGGCGAGGTAGAGCGTGCCGCGGTCGCGCATCAGGGCGCCGGTGGCGCGTTCGGCGGCGAGTCGCTGGAGCATCGGGGAGAGGACGGCTGCCGGGTCCACCTCGGGTGGCGTCGTCCTGGTGCTCATGCCAGGACCAGCCGTTCGGCCAGTTCGCCCAGGCGTATCCGGGCGAGGGCGAGGTTGCCGTCGGTCCGGTCCAGCCAGAGATGGAGGAAGACGCTGCTGTCGAAGACCGTCTCCACGAAGCGGATCACGTGGTAACCGGTGTGCGTCGTGATGATGACGTCCTCCACCGGGAGCCCGTCGCGCGCGCTGCCGTCCGTCCGCCCGTCGGCGTACGGGCTGAGGGTAAAGGCGGGTTGCTCGGCCGCCATCCGGGCCACCTCGGCGGTCTCCGCGGCGGTGGCCTCGTGATCGCCGTTGGGCGAGTCGCCGATGGTGCCGAGGGCGAGGCCGCTCGTCCAGTCGACGACCGCGGCGCCCCGGGCTCCGGGCAGCCTCATGACTTCGAGCAGGCACTCGTCGATTCCCGGCACCGCGGCTTCCCCTCCAGGCAATGGTGTACGGAGCTGTGAGCCAGAGGCTACGCAACGTGGCCGGTCCCGGGGGGTCGTTTGGCATTTTCCAGTGGTACATGCGGAGCGCGCTGTAAGGGAGTTGAGGAGAAGTCGTAAGGGAGAAGTCTGACAAAGGGACGGTTGTGGACGGAAGGACGTCCCGGCGATTGATCGGTCTGCTCCGGTTCTCGGCGGTATCGGTCTCTTTGTGGCCGCAGGGGGGCGGGATGAAAGTAATGGGCGGCCGAAAAAGGTCGATTGGCTTGAACGCGGCGGAGCCCGGCGGACGGCCTTCCGTGTGTCACGTGTCAGCCTTAGTGGCTCGTCCGGGGTGCTCTGTTTCGGCCGGGAGCGAGGGCGGCCGGACCCCCCCCGCGGACTCCGCCCCCTGCCTCCCGGGCCCCTCCCGCCCGCCCTCGCCGCTCCTTCCCGCCGACTCCGCCGTACACCCGCCGGGCCCCTCCCGCCCGCCCTCGCCGGGGTCTTCCTTGGCGTGTCCGCCGCCCCGCCATTGACTAGAACTATTCATCGCATCAGGATGTGAATGGATGGTTCGCGGCCGGGACCCCGCCGGTCCTGCCGGAAACCAGCCGGGCCGCCGGGCCCACCGGGACGTACGCCGGGATCGAGGAGGCGCAGAATGTCAGGACCCCGCCCCGTCAGGGCCGCGCGCGGCACCGAACTGAGCACCCTGGGCTGGCAGCAGGAGGCCGCCCTGCGCATGCTCCAGAACAACCTGGACCCCGAGGTCGCCGAGCACCCCGACAAGCTGGTCGTCTACGGCGGCACCGGCAAGGCGGCCCGCGACTGGCGCAGTTACGACGCCATGGTCCGTACCCTGCGCACGCTCAAGCAGGACGAGACGATGCTCGTCCAGTCCGGCCGGCCGGTCGGCGTGATGCGGACGCACGAGTGGGCGCCGCGGGTGCTGCTCGCCAACTCCAACCTGGTGGGCGACTGGGCGAACTGGGAGGAGTTCCGCCGCCTGGAGGCGCTCGGCCTCACCATGTACGGCCAGATGACCGCGGGTTCCTGGATCTACATCGGCACCCAGGGCATCCTCCAGGGCACCTACGAGACCTTCGCCGCGGTCGCCGCCAAGCGGTTCGGCGGAACCCTCGCCGGAACCATCACCCTCACCGCCGGACTCGGCGGCATGGGCGGCGCCCAGCCGCTGGCCGTCACCATGAACGACGGCGTCGCGATCTGCGTGGACTGCGACCCGCGCGCCATCGAGCGCCGGATCGAGCACCGCTACCTCGACGTAAAGGCCGACGGTGTCGCCCACGCCCTCGCGCTCGCCACCGAGGCCCGCGACGCCCGCAGGCCGCTCTCGATCGGGCTCCTCGGCAACGCGGCCGAGATCCTCCCCGAACTGCTCGCCGCCGGGGCGCCCATCGACATCGTCACCGACCAGACCAGCGCCCACGACCCGCTGGCGTACCTGCCGACCGGCGTCGAGTTCGACGCGATGGCCGCGTACGCCGCCGAGAAGCCCGCCGACTTCACCCGCAGGGCCCGCGAATCGATGGCCCGGCACGTGGAGGCGATGGTCGGTTTCATGGACGCCGGTGCCGAGGTCTTCGACTACGGCAACTCGATCCGGGGCGAGGCCCGGCTCGCCGGGTACGACCGGGCCTTCGACTTCCCCGGCTTCGTCCCCGCCTACATCCGGCCGCTCTTCTGCGAGGGCAAGGGGCCGTTCCGCTGGGCCGCGCTCTCCGGCGAGGCCTCCGACATCCACCGCACCGACCGGGCGATGCTCGACCTCTTCCCGGAGAACGAATCGCTCCGCCGCTGGATCGAACTCGCCGGCGAACGCGTCCACTTCCAGGGTCTGCCCGCCCGGATCTGCTGGCTCGGCTACGGCGAACGCGACAGGGCCGGTGAGCGCTTCAACGACATGGTCGCGAGCGGCGAACTCGCCGCCCCGCTCGTCATCGGCCGCGACCACCTGGACTGCGGCTCGGTGGCCTCCCCGTACCGGGAGACCGAGGCCATGCTCGACGGCTCGGACGCCATCGCCGACTGGCCCCTGCTGAACGCCATGGTCAACGTCGCCTCCGGAGCGTCCTGGGTCTCCGTCCACCACGGTGGCGGGGTCGGCATGGGCCGTTCCCTGCACGCCGGGCAGGTCACCGTCGCGGACGGCACCCCGCTGGCCGGCGAGAAGATCCGCCGGGTGCTCACCAACGACCCGGGCATGGGCGTCATCCGCCACGTCGACGCCGGGTACGAGGGGGCCGAGCGGGTCGCGGAGGACCGGGGCGTACGCGTCCCGATGCGCGAGGGCGGCGACGGCGCGGACGGGCCGGCGGCATCCCGGGACGCGTCCGCCGACCGCCGATGACCGGCCGCGACGGAGAGGCGTCCTTCCGGGAGATGTGGCGCGAACTCGCGCCCCTCGGCCGCCACTCCGGCTCCGGCGGCTACCGCCGCTACGCCTGGACCGGGGCCGACGCCGACTGCCGGGCGTGGTTCCGCGCGCAGGCCGAGGCGCGCGGGCTCGTCCACGAGACCGACCGCAACGGCAACCAGTGGGCCTGGCTCGGCGACCCCCTGGCGGGGGACGCCGTCGTCACCGGCTCGCACCTGGACTCCGTACCGGACGGCGGCGCCTTCGACGGCCCCCTCGGGGTGGTCTCCGCCTTCGCCGCCCTCGACGAACTCCACCACCGGGGAGCGGAGTTCACGCGCCCGCTGGCCGTCGTCAACTTCGGCGACGAGGAGGGTGCCCGCTTCGGGCTGGCCTGCGCCGGCTCCCGGCTGACGGCCGGCCGGCTCACCCGCGAACAGGCCCACCTGCTCACCGACGCCGGGGGCACGACCCTGCCCCGCGCCATGGAGGCCGCCGGGTACGACCCTGACGCCATCGGCCCGGACCCCGAACGCCTCTCCCGCATCGGCGCGTTCGTGGAACTCCACGTCGAGCAGGGGCGGTCCCTGGACCGTACGGGCGACCCCGTCGGGATCGCCTCCGCGATCTGGCCGCACGGCCGCTGGCGGTACGACTTCCGGGGCGAGGCCAACCACGCGGGGACCACCCTCCTCGCCGACCGCCGCGACCCGATGCTGCCGTACGCCGAGACCGTCCTCGCCGCCCGCCGGGAGGCCGGACTCGCCGGCGCGCTGGCCACCTTCGGCAAGGTCGCCGTCGAACCCAACGGCGTCAACGCCGTGCCGTCCCTCGTCCGGGGCTGGCTCGACTCGCGCGCCGCCGACGCCGCCACCCTCGACACCCTCACCGCCGCCGTCGAACGGGCCGCCCGGGAGCACGCCGAACGGGCGGGCGTCGCGCTGGACGTCGTACGGGAGTCGTTCACGCCCGTCGTCGAGTTCCAGCACGCCCTGCGCGAGGAGCTCGCCCGCATCCTCGCCGCCCGCACGCCCGACCGGCGGCCCGTACCGGTGCTCGCCACGGGAGCGGGACACGACGCGGGTATTTTGTCCGCTTCCGTACCGACCGCCATGCTGTTCGTGCGGAACCCCACCGGCGTCTCCCACTCGCCCGCCGAACACGCCACCGAGCAGGACCGTGCGGCCGGGGTCGCCGCACTCGTCGACGTACTGGAGGGTCTCGCATGCAGGTGACGACGTACTGGCTCTCCCACGCCTGGCTCGGCACGCACGTCGAACCGGGGGTCGCTCTCGACGTCGCGGACGGGCGGATCACCGCCGTCCGCACCGGCGTCACCGCCCCGCCGCCCGGCGCGACCGTGCTGCGCGGCCTCACCCTGCCCGGCCTGGCGAACACGCACTCGCACGCCTTCCACCGGGCGCTGCGCTCCACCACCCAGGTGGGCTCCGGGACCTTCTGGACCTGGCGGGAGCGGATGTACCGGGTCGCCGCCAGGCTCACCCCGGACAGCTACCACGCGCTCGCCCGCGCCACCTACGCCGAGATGGCCCTCGCGGGCATCACCGCGGTCGGAGAGTTCCACTACCTGCACCACGCCCCCGGCGGCACCCCCTACGCCAACCCGAACGCGATGGGCGAGGCGCTGATCGCCGCCGCCGGCGAGGCCGGAATCCGCATCACCCTGCTCGACACCGCCTACCTCGCGGCCGGGTTCGGCAAGGAACCCGACCGCCACCAGCTCCGCTTCTCCGACATCACCGCGGACGCCTGGGCCGAACGCGCCTCCGCGCTCCGGGGCGGCGGCCACGCCCTGATCGGCGCCGCCGTCCACTCCGTACGGGCCGTCCCGGCGGACCAGCTGGAGACCGTCGCCCAGTGGGCGGCCGACCGCGCCGCCCCGCTCCACGTCCACCTCTCCGAGCAGACCGCGGAGAACGAGGCCTGCCTCGCCGCCCATGGGCGGACCCCGGCCCGACTCCTCGCCGACCACGGTGTCCTCGGCCCCCGCACCACCGGCATCCACCACACCCACCTCACCGACGCGGACATCGGGCTGATCGGCTCCTCAGGCACCGGCACCTGCATGTGCCCCACCACCGAACGGGACCTCGCCGACGGCATCGGCCCCGCCGTCGCCCTGCACCGGGCGGGCTCCCCCGTTTCCCTCGGCAGCGACAGCCACGCCGTGATCGACCTCTTCGAGGAGGCGCGGGCCATGGAACTGAACGAGCGGCTGCGCACCCACATCCGCGGCCACTGGACGGCGGCCGCCCTGCTGCGCGCGGCCTCCGCGACCGGGCACGCGGCCCTCGGCAGGCCGGAGGGCGGCAGCATCGTCACCGGAGCCCCCGCCGACCTGGCGACGGTGGCCATGGACTCCGTCAGGACGGCGGGGCCGGTGGAGCGCCTCGCCGCCGAGGCCGCAGTCTTCGCTGCGACCGCGGCGGACGTGCGGCACACGGTGGTGGCGGGCCGGCACGTGGTGCGCGACGGCCGGCACACCCTGATCGACGACGTGCCCGCGGCGCTCGCCGACGCCATCGCCGCCCTGCGCGACTGAAACGCCCGCGCCCCGAGCGCCGGCCTCGGCCCGGGCCCCGGCCCCCACGCCCGGGGCCCGCCCGCACACCCACCGCCCCGCACACCCACCGCCCCGCCCGCACACGCCCCGCCCCCGCACGTGACTGGAGCAGCCCCCCGATGACGAGCACCGTCCTCACCCGCATCTCCGGCCTGGTCACCAACGACCCCTCCCAGGGGGACGGCACCCCGCTCGGCCTGATCCGGGACGCGGCCGTCGTCGTCGACGGCGACCGCGTCGTGTGGACCGGCCCGGCCGACCGGGCCCCGGCCGCCGACCGCGCCGTCGACGCGGCCGGCCGGGCCGTGCTCCCGGGGTTCGTCGATTCCCACTCCCACCTGCTCTTCGCGGGCGACCGCACCGAGGAGTTCAACGCCCGGATGTCCGGGCGCCCGTACTCCGCCGGGGGCATCCGCACCACCGTCGCCGCCACCCGTGCCGCCACCGACGAGGAGCTCGCGGCCGGGCTGGTACGCCATCTCGACGAGGCGCTCCGCCAGGGCACCACCACCCTCGAGACCAAGTCCGGCTACGGCCTCACCGTCGCGGACGAGGCCCGCGCGCTGGCCCTGGCCGCCGGCCTCATCGACGAACTCACCTTCCTCGGCGCCCACGTGGTGCCGCCGGAGTACGAGGACGACCCGGCCGGTTACGTCGCGCTGGTGACCGGCCCGATGCTCGACGCCTGTGCCCCGTACGCCCGGTGGATCGACGTCTTCTGCGAGCGGGGCGCCTTCGACGGCGACCAGGCCCGCGCGGTCCTCACCGCCGGGAAGGCGAAGGGGCTGCTGCCCCGGGTGCACGCCAACCAGCTCGGCCACGGGCCGGGCGTGCGGCTCGCCGTGGAACTGGACGCTGCCTCGGCCGACCACTGCACCCACCTCGACGACGCGGACGTCGACGCCCTCGCCGCCGGGAACACCGTCGCCACGCTGCTGCCCGGCGCGGAGTTCTCCACCCGGGCCGAGTGGCCCGACGCCCGGCGGCTGCTCGACGCGGGTGTCACCGTCGCCCTCTCCACCGACTGCAACCCGGGCTCGTCCTTCACCTCCTCGGTGGCGTTCTGCGTCGCCCTCGCCGTACGGGACATGGGCATGACCCCCGACGAGGCGGTGTGGTCCGCCACCGCGGGCGGGGCCGCCGCCCTGCGCCGCACGGACGTCGGCCGGATCGCTCCGGGCGCCCGCGCCGACCTGCTGATGCTGGACGCGCCCAGCCACGTCCACCTCGCCTACCGGCCGGGCGTCCCGCTGGCCGCCGGAGTCTGGCGGCGCGGCGTCCGCGTGGTGTGAGGGGCGGGCCGGGAGAAGACGCACGTGTGGCCGCCCGGAAGAACCGGGCGGCCACACGCGAGGACGGTCGGAACCGGGTCACTCCTGGACGGTCAGTCCCTCGCGGAGCCGGCCCAGCGTCCGGGAGAGCAGCCGGGACACGTGCATCTGCGAGATGCCGAGCTCCTCGCCGATCTCCGACTGGGTGAGGTTGGTGACGAAACGCAGCGAGAGGATCAGCCGGTCGCGCGCCGACAGCGAGGCGATCAGGGGCTTGAGGGACTCGATGTACTCGATTCCCTCAAGGCCGTGGTCCTCGTAGCCGATGCGGTCCGCCAGGGACCCCTCGCTCTCGTGGTCGTCGTGCTGGGCGTCCAGCGAGCCCGCGCTGTAGGCGTTGCTCGCCGTCAGGCCCTCCGCGACCTCGTCGCGGGTCAGCCCGAGGTGCTCGGCGAGTTCGCCGGTGGTCGGCGCCCGGTCCAGCCGCTGCGACAGCTCGTCGCCCGCCTTGGCCAGGTCGATCCGCAGCTCCTGCAGGCGGCGCGGTACGCGCACGGCCCAGCTGGTGTCGCGGAAGAAACGCTTTATCTCGCCGATGATCGTCGGCATGGCGAAGGTCGGGAACTCGACGCCCCGGGCCAGCTCGAACCGGTCGATCGCCTTGATCAGCCCGATGGTGCCGACCTGGACGATGTCCTCCATCGGTTCGCTGCGGGTACGGAACCGCGCGGCGGCGAACTTCACGAGGGCGAGGTTCAGCTCGACCAGGGTGTTGCGCACGTACGCGTGGGCGTGGGTGCCCTCCTCCAGGGTGTCGAGCCGCTCGAAGAGCGTCTTCGACAGCGCGCGGGCGTCCAGCGCTCCGACGGTCGCGGGGGAGGGAATCTCCGGGAGGCCCTCAAGTCCTTCGAGGCCGTCGCCGATGGGGTCCTCTTCGCCGGTGGGGGCCCTCTCGCCGGTGGGGGCAGCGGAGGTGGTGCCTCCGGCGGCGTCGCCGTCGGAGCTTCTGCGCGGGCCCGGTACGGCCGCCGCGGCAGGGGAGTCGGAATTGGTCGGTCCCTGAGGACATGCCGACGCCGCGCCGTGGGTACGCGAATCGTCGAGCCGGGGTGACATGGTTCTCCTCCAGTGTCTCGGCATAGGACTGCCGAAGCCGTTCAGTGCTGCTGCGGTGAAGCGGCGCCTCCGAAGCCGGTAAGGGGTGGATGAAGCAGGTGTCCCTCTACCCTTACCTGCTCGGCGGTGGGAGTGACAAGCTCCAATTATGCTTTATGTCCGGTTTGTTGAGATCTCCCGCTACCGCGGGACGGACGGAACGCGTAATGTTTCGCGCATGTCGCGGCAGGTGCGCGCACACAGGAATGCGGACGGCGGGCGCGCCGCGCGAAGCCCCACTGACCAACGGTGAAGAGGGACGGCATGGACCGCGGGACGGTCGGCAGTACGAACCGGGGAAGACTTTTCGTCGAGACCCGGACAGAGGGCTCGAGCGAGGTCGTGACGCCGGTGGGTGAGCTCGATCACCACACCGCCGATCTGCTCCGCGAGCCTCTGGAGAACGCCGTCGAGAACGGCCGGGTCCGCCTGGTCGTCGACTGCTCAGGGCTCGAATTCTGTGACTCCACGGGGCTGAACGTCCTGCTCGGCGCACGCCTGCGGGCGGAGGAGGCCGGCGGGGAGGTCCATCTGGCCGGCATGCTGCCCGTGGTCGCCAGGGTCTTCGAGATCACCGGCGCCGAGGCGGTCTTCACCGTCCACGACACCGTCCAAGACGCCCTGGGCACCTGAGGTGCCCCTCTCCCGCGCACCCCGGCCGCCCCACGCGTCACGCGATCCCCTGGCCGGAGCGGGTGTTGTCGAGGCCCCGCCGGGCAGGAGAAGATCCGGCGGGCCCGCGGTGGCACGCACCCAAGAATCTGACCTGTATCTGTTCGATGGCGACACGGTGAATCGGTGAGGTGAAGCGCTGATGAGCACCACCCGGCAGCATCCGCCGGGCGGCCTCGGCCGCGAGCCGGACGGAGCGGACACGTCCGCACACGTCCCGGCCGACCGGCAGTGGCGCACCCTCTCTCTGCGGGAGGCCACGGGCATCGTCCCGATGGCCCGTGACTTCGCACGCCAGGCCCTGCACGAATGGGGCTGGCTGCCCGCCGAGGGCGCCGACCGCCGCGCCGCCGCCGAGGACGTCCTGCTGGTCGTCTCCGAGCTGGTCACCAACGCCTGCCTGCACGCCGGCGGGCCCGAGGAGCTCCGGATCGGAGCCACCTCGAAGGTGCTGCGGATCGAGGTCACCGACAACGGCGCCGGACAGCCCGCCCCGCGCACCCCGCACCGGGCCGGGCGCCCCGGCGGCCACGGCATGTTCATCGTGCAGCGGCTCTGCCTGGACTGGGGCGTGCTGCGCGTCCCCGACGCCCCCGGCAAGACCGTCTGGGCGGAGCTGGCCGCCCCCGCGTAGCGGGAGGACCCGCCGGGCGGCGGAACGTACGGGAACGGCTCCGCGGCGGAACGTACGAAAACGGCGGAGGGCCGCCGCACCGATCACTCGGTGCGGCGGCCCTCCGCCGTCGTACGGGGCGGGTGTCAGTGCACGTCGCCCATGAGCTTCTTCACCTTGCCGCGGTAGACGAACACCGCGACACCCGCGAGCGCCGCCAGCGCGGCCTGCAGGGTGACGATCCCGGTGCCGTTGAGGTCCACGCCCGCGATGGAGAGCAGGCTCGTGGTGCAGTCGCCCGCGGTGACCGCGAGGAACCAGACACCCATCATCTGGCTGGCGTACTTGGCCGGAGCCATCTTCGTGGTGACCGAGAGGCCGACCGGGGAGAGCGTCAGCTCACCGACGGTCTGCACGAAGTAGATCGCGACCAGCCACATCGCGGCGGCCTGGTGGCCGTCGGTGGCGATGGTCAGCGGCGCCAGGAAGAGGAAGAACGACGCACCGACCAGCACCAGGCCGGAGCTGAACTTCACGATCGTGCTCGGCTCCTTGCCGCGGCGGTTCAGCGCCATCCAGAAGGCCGCGAAGACCGGGGCCAGGGCCATGATCAGGACCGGGTTGACCGACTGGTACCAGGAGACCGGGAACTCCCAGCCGAACACGGAGTTCCGCGCCGAGTCCTCGGCGAAGATCGCCATCGTCGAGCCGCCCTGGTCGTAGATCATCCAGAAGAGCGCGGCGGCGACGAAGAACCAGATGTAGCCGGAGACCTTCGACTGCTCGGTGCGGCTCAGGTCCTTGTCGCGCTTGATGCGCGCCAGGACCATCACCGGGATGACCAGACCGGCCACCGTGATCGGGACCAGCAGCCAGTTCAGTGTGTAGACGCCGGTGGCGACCGTGACGATGTAGAAGACCGCGGCGATGCCCAGCCAGATCATCGACTTGCGCAGCGTGGAGGCGCGTTCGGCGGCCGAGAGCGGCTTCGGGGTCTCGAAGCTGCGCTCGTTCAGGTGGCGGCTGCCCAGCATGAACTGGAGGACGCCCAGCCCCATGCCGACTGCGGCGAGGGCGAAGCCGAGGTGCCAGTTGACGTTCTCGCCGATGGTGCCGATCACCAGCGGGGCGACGAAGCCACCGAGGTTGATGCCCATGTAGAAGATCGTGAAGCCACCATCGCGGCGCGGGTCGTCCGGGCCGTCGTAGAGGTGGCCGACCATCGTCGAGATGTTGGACTTCAGCAGACCCGACCCGATGGCCACGAGACCGAGGCCGGCGAAGAACGTGCCCTCGGAGGGCAGGGCCAGTACGAGGTGACCGACCATGATCACCGCGCCGGAGATGGCCACGGTCTTGCGCGGACCCCAGACCCGGTCGCCGAACCAGCCGCCGGGCATGGCGAGCAGGTAGACGAGCGACAGGTAGACCGAGTAGATCGCCGTCGCCGTGGCGGGGTTCATGTGGAGCCCGTTGGGCGCGATCAGGTACAGCGGGAGCAGGGCCCTCATGCCGTAGTAGGAGAAGCGCTCCCACATCTCGGTCATGAAGAGCGTGGCCAGGCCGCGGGGGTGGCCGAAGAAGGTCGCCCCGCCGGTCTGGCCGGCGGTTTCCTTCGTCAGGCTGGACGCCATGGTCGATCCTTGCTGATGGGGACGTGTCATCGCCGTGAAAGCGGGGACACGCCCGGTGGGGGGTGGCCGGCACCGGCGCACTCGGGTCCCTGCCCCTCGCCTGAAAGGGGACTCGTTCCGCCTTCCGTCCTCGTGGGGAGGTAAGGAGACGGGGGACCGACCGCATCGGGATCCACACCCGGCGCGCATCCTCGCGCTCCGGGCCCGGCCCACAGGTCATTCACTCGTTGTCAAGACTGGCGGGAACCAGCCCGCACAGGAAAGAGACCTTCGGCGCGAAACGCTGCCCAAAGGTCCCGAATAGTGCAACAGGCGTCGCAACACCATACGACACGACCTTGCACCATATGGAAGAGTATGAGACATCGATCACAGGCGAGAGTGGAACCGTAGTCGGTCATTCGAAGGTCCATACAGAGATGGGCCCTTGATCCACAGGCGTTTTTCGGCCCCTCACTTCCGGCCCTCCTCGCGGACTACCATCACCCCATGACCCGTGTACTGCTCGCCGAGGACGACGCATCCATCTCGGAGCCACTGGCCCGCGCCCTGCGTCGGGAGGGTTACGAGGTCGAGGTCCGTCAGGACGGCCCGACCGCGCTCGACGCCGGACTCCAGGGCGGCGTGGACCTGGTCGTGCTCGACCTGGGACTGCCCGGCATGGACGGCCTCGAAGTCGCCCGCAGGCTCCGCGCCGACGGCCACGCCGTGCCCATCCTGGTGCTGACCGCCCGCGCCGACGAGGTCGACACCGTGGTCGGCCTGGACGCCGGCGCCGACGACTACGTCACCAAGCCCTTCCGGCTCGCGGAGCTCCTCGCCCGCGTCCGCGCCCTGCTGCGGCGCGGCGCCGCCGAGCCCGCCCCGCAGCCCGCCTCCCACGGCGTACGGATCGACGTCGAGTCGCACCGCGCCTGGATGGGCGACGAGGAGCTCCAGCTCACCGCCAAGGAGTTCGACCTGCTCCGGGTGCTGGTACGCGACGCCGGCCGGGTCGTCACCCGCGACCAGCTGATGCGCGAGGTCTGGGACACCACCTGGTGGTCGTCGACGAAGACCCTGGACATGCACATCTCCTGGCTCCGCAAGAAACTCGGCGACGACGCCGCCAACCCCCGTTACATCGCGACCGTCCGCGGTGTCGGCTTCCGGTTCGAGAAGAGCTGAGAAGAGCTGTGCCGACGGCGGCGGTCCAGGACCCGGACCGTCGCCCGGACAGCAGGACCCCGGCCAGACGGACACCGGACCACGTCGACCTCTCGACCAGAGCTGACGGGCAGAAGCACCTCATGCGCCGCCGACTGATCAACTCCACGCTCTCCGTGGTGCTCGTGGTGATCGCCGTCTTCGGCATCTCCCTGGTCCTCGTGGAGACCCGCACCATCAGCAACAGCGCCCAGGAGAGCGTGGACTCCGAGGCGCTGCGGCTGATCAGCGTCGTGGAGAGCCGGCTGCTGGGCGAGGAGCGCATCACCGCCGCCGTACTCGACGAACAGGTCGTCGGCGACCGCTACGCCCGCGTCGAACTCCCCGGCCGCGCACCGATCGAGGTCGGTACCCGCCCCGGCGGCAACGCCATCACCTCCGTCGTGAACGGCGAGGAGGGCGAACGCGTCACCGTCGAGGAAGACCGGTCCGCCGTCACCCGCGAGGTCGGCCGCACCCTGCTGATCATCGGCGCGGTCGCCCTCCTCGCGATCATCTCGGCCGTCCTCCTCGCCGTGCGCCAGGCCAACCGGCTGACCTCCCCCCTCACCGACCTCGCCGAGACCGCCGAGCGCCTCGGCTCCGGCGACCCGCGCCCCCGCCACAAGCGGTACGGGGTGCCCGAGCTGGACCGGGTCGCCGACGTCCTCGACGCCTCCGCCGAGCGGATCGCCCGGATGCTGACCGCCGAACGCCGGCTCGCCGCGGACGCCTCCCACCAGCTGCGCACCCCGCTCACCGCGCTCTCCATGCGCATCGAGGAGATCTCCGTCACCGACGACCCGGACACGGTGAAGGAGGAGGCGAACATCGCCCTCACCCAGGTCGAGCGCCTCACCGACGTCGTCCAGCGGCTGCTGACCAACGCCCGGGACCCGCGCACCGGCTCCGCCGTCGTCTTCGACCTGGACGAGGTCATCAAGCAGCAGATCGAGGAGTGGCGCCCCGCCTACCGCGGCGAGGGCCGTGCGGTCGTCCGCTCCGGCCGGCCCGGCCTGCGCGCGGTCGGCACCCCCGGAGCCGTCGCCCAGGTGCTCGCCGCGCTCATCGAGAACGCGCTGATGCACGGCGGCGGCACGGTCGCCCTGCGCACCCGCGTCATCGGCAACCAGGTCGTCGTGGAGGTCACCGACGAGGGCGCGGGCGTCCCCGCCGACCTAGGCGCCCGGATCTTCGAACGCTCCATCAGCGGGCGCAACTCCACCGGCATCGGCCTCGCGGTCGCCCGCGACCTCGCCGAGGCCGACGGCGGCAGGCTGGAACTGCTCCAGCAGCAGCCGCCCGTCTTCGCCCTCTTCCTCGGCAGCGTCGCCCGTACCCCCGAGGAACGGGAACGCCCGGTCCGCTGAGACGAGCGGGACCGGGCGGGGCCGAGCCGGGTGCCGGCGGCCGGGGAAAGCGGGATGCGGTCAGTTCCGTACGGTGTCCGGCGGCGCTACCGGCTCCGAGGGCTGCCGTCGCCCGGGAAACCTCTCCGCGACGACCACGGCCTCCTTCGCAGGGAGGCTCTTGAACACCCAGGTGCGGTACGACCAGAACCGGAAGAGCGTCGCGATCCCGATGCCCACGACCTTGGCGACGTTGCTCTGCACCGGGGTGTCCCAGCCGAAGCCGTACGTCGCCGCGTACAGCACGCCCGTCTCGATCACCGCACCCACCGCGCTGAACAGCAGGAACAGCGTCAGCTCGCGGGTGCGGCCGCTCTTGTCGCGGTCCCGGTAGGTCCAGTAACGGAACCCCACGTAGTTGAAGAGGATGGCCACACAGGTCGCCATCAGCCCGGCCCGCACCGTCGGAATGTCCGTGGTGCGCCAGATCAGGTTCGAGACGGCGATGTTGACCACCAGGCCGAGCGCGCCGACCACGCCGAACTTGGCGACCTCCCGGGCCAGCCGGTCAAGCCGGGCTCGCAGTGCGCCCCGTTCGCTCATGGTGGTCGTTCAGCCCCGTCCGATCGGTTTCGTCAACGCGCTCATGCTAACCAGCCCGGCCGGGTGACGCCCATGAGTCGAGGTCACGTATCCAGCGGGGACGTCTCCGCCCGAGGGAGGCCCTTTCGGGCCAGAGTCAAGGGGCACCTGGCCGGCGGATACCCTGGGGGCGTGACGTTCCCGGTAGTCGGCATGGTCGGCGGCGGTCAGCTCGCCCGCATGACCCACGAGGCGGGCATCCCCCTCGGCCTGACATTCAAGCTGCTCAGTGACACCCCGCAGGACTCGGCCGCCCAGGTGGTGAGCGAGGTCGTCGTCGGCGACTATCGCGACCTGGACACCCTCCGCGCCTTCGCGCGCGGCTGCGACGTGATCACCTTCGACCACGAGCACGTGCCCACCGAGCACCTGCGGGCCCTCGAAGCGGACGGCATCGCCGTACGCCCCGGCCCCGACGCTCTGCGGCACGCCCAGGACAAGGGTGTGATGCGGGCCCGGCTCACCGAACTCGGCGTGCCCTGCCCCCGCCACCGCATCGTCACCGACCCCGCCGACGTCACCGCCTTCGCGGGCGAGGGCGACGGCTACCCGGTGATACTCAAGACGGTCCGCGGCGGCTACGACGGCAAGGGCGTCTGGGTGGTGCGCTCCGAGGAGGACGCCGCCGAGCCCTTCCGCGCCGGAGTCCCGGTCCTCGCCGAGGAGAAGGTCGCCTTCGTGCGCGAGCTCGCGGCGAACATCGTCCGCTCCCCGCACGGCCAGGCCGTCGCCTACCCGGTCGTGGAGTCCATCCAGGTGAACGGCGTCTGCGACACCGTCATCGCCCCGGCCCCCGACCTCGACGAGAAGCTGGCCGGAGAGGCCCAGCAGCTCGCCCTGCGGATCGGCGCCGAACTCGGAGTCGTCGGCCACCTCGCCGTGGAGCTCTTCGAAACCCGTGCCGCCGACGGGACCCCCGGCATCCTCGTCAACGAACTCGCCATGCGCCCGCACAACTCCGGGCACTGGACCATGGACGGCGCGATCACCTCGCAGTTCGCCAACCACGTCCGCGCCGTGCTCGACCTGCCGCTCGGCGACCCGCGCCCGCGCGCCCCCTGGACGGTCATGTGCAACGTCCTGGGCGGCGACTACCCCGACATGTACCAGGGCTACCTGCACTGCATGGCCCGAGACCCGCAGCTCAAGATCCACATGTACGGCAAGGACGTGAAGCCCGGCCGCAAGGTCGGACACGTCAACACCTACGGCGACGATCTGGCGGACGTGCGGGAGCGCGCCCGGCACGCGGCCGACTACCTACGAGGGACGATCACCGAATGACAGACCCGCGCACCGCACCCGTGGTCGGCATCGTCATGGGCTCGGACTCCGACTGGCCCGTGATGGAGGCCGCCGCCCAGGCCCTGGACGAGTTCGGCATCGCGTACGAGGTGGACGTCGTCTCCGCCCACCGGATGCCCCGCGAGATGATCGCGTACGGCGAGCAGGCGGCCGGCCGCGGCCTGAAGGCGATCGTCGCGGGCGCCGGCGGCGCCGCCCACCTCCCCGGCATGCTGGCCTCCGTCACCCCGCTGCCCGTCATCGGCGTCCCGGTACCGCTGAAGTACCTGGACGGCATGGACAGCCTGCTCTCCATCGTGCAGATGCCCGCCGGTATCCCGGTGGCCACCGTCTCCGTCGGCGGTGCGCGCAACGCCGGACTCCTCGCCGCCCGCATCCTCGCCACCGGCGACGAGGCGCTCCGCGACCGGATGACCGCCTTCCTCGGCGAGCTGAACGAACAGGCCACCGAGAAGGGCCGCCGGCTGCGGGCCAAGGTCGAGGGCACCGACACCTTCGGCTTCGGGAAGTAGGCGGCTCCCATGGACCACGCGAACCCCACCGGCCACGCCGACCAGGCGGAGTACCTGCGGCGGGCCCGGGACCTGCTCGCCGTCCACCCCGTCGTCGACGGTCACAACGACCTCCCCTGGGCGCTGCGTGAGCAGACCGGCTACGACCTGAACGCCCGTGACATCGCCCAGGACCAGACCGGCCTGCTCCACACCGACCTGCCCCGGCTCCGCAGCGGCGGCGTCGGCGCGCAGTTCTGGTCGGTGTACGTCCGCACCGACCTCGCCGGAGACGAAGCGGTCAGCGCCACCCTGGAGCAGATCGACATCGTCGGCGAGATGCAGACGCGCTACCCCGCGCACCTGCGCCGGGCGCTGACCGCCGACGACATGGAGGCGGCCCGCACCGAGGGACGCATCGCCTCCCTGATGGGGGCCGAGGGCGGCCACTCCATCAACAACTCGCTGGCCACCCTCCGCGCCCTGCACACCCTCGGCGTCCGCTACATGACGCTGACGCACAACGACAACCTCGACTGGGCGGACTCCGCGACCGACGTCGCGCGCCTCGGCGGCCTCTCCGAGTTCGGCCGCGAGGTCGTCCGCGAGATGAACCGTTGCGGCATGCTCGTCGACCTGTCGCACGTGTCACCCGGCACGATGCGCGACGCCATCGCCACCAGCGAGGCGCCCGTGGTCTTCTCGCACTCCTCGGCCCGCGCCGTCTGCGACCACCCGCGCAACGTCCCCGACGACGTGCTGCTCCAGCTGCGCGACAACGGCGGGGTCGCGATGGCCACCTTCGTACCCAAGTTCGTCCTGCCGGCCGCCGTCGAGTGGACGCTCGCCGCCGACCGGAACATGCGCGAGCACGGGCTGCACCACCTCGACACCTCCCCGCAGGCCATGCGGATCCACGAGGACTTCGAGGAAGCCAACCCGCGCCCGTTCGCCACGGTCGCCACCATCGCGGACCACCTCGACCACATGCGCGAGGTGGCCGGCGTCGACCACATCGGCATCGGCGGCGACTACGACGGCACCGCGTTCCTCCCGCAGGGCCTGGAGGACGTCTCCGGCTACCCGAACCTGATCGCGGAGCTGCTGCGCCGCAACTGGTCCGAGGCCGACCTCGCCAAGCTCACCTGGCGCAACGCCGTCCGCGTGCTGCGCGACGCGGAGGCGGTCGCCCGCGACCTCCAGTTCCGCCGGAGCCCGTCCCACGCCACCATCGAGCAGTTGGACGGCAAGCCCCAGGCCTGACGCCCCGTACGTACGCCGAGAGGCCGCCCCGATCCCTCGGGTGCGGCCTCTCGGCGTACGTCCGTGACAACTGCGTGAGAGCGCTCAGGCGGTCGGGCGGCCCATCGCCCGGTACGTCCAGCCGGCCGCCCGCCACACCGCGCTGTCCAGGGCGTTGCGGCCGTCCAGCAGTATGCGGTGCGCGGCGACCTCGCCCAGCGCCTCCGGGTCCAGCTCGCGGAACTCGCGCCACTCCGTCAGGTGCAGCACCACGTCCGCGCCGCGCACGGCGTCCAGCGCGGTCTCCGCGTACCCGAGGGTCGGGAAGAGGCGGCGGGCGTTGTCCATGCCCTTCGGGTCGAAGACGGTGACCTGCCCGCCCTGGAGGTGGATCTGACCGGCCACGTTGAGCGCCGGTGAGTCGCGTACGTCGTCCGAGTCGGGCTTGAAGGTCGCGCCCAGCACCGCCACCCGGGTGCCCAGGAACGAGCTGCCGCCCACGGCTTCCCGGGCCAGCTCCACCATGTGCCCGCGGCGGCGCATGTTGATCGAGTCCACCTCGCGCAGGAACGTCAGCGCCTGGTCGGCGCCGAGCTCACCGGCGCGCGCCATGAACGCCCGGATGTCCTTGGGCAGGCAGCCGCCGCCGAAGCCGATACCGGCCCGCAGGAACTTCGAGCCGATCCGCTCGTCGTGGCCGATCGCCTCGGCCAGCTTCACCACGTCGCCGTCGGCCGCCTCGCAGACCTCGGCCATCGCGTTGATGAACGAGATCTTGGTGGCGAGGAAGGAGTTCGCCGAGGTCTTCACCAGCTCGGCGGTGGGGAAGTCGGTGACCACGAAGGGGGAGCCCTCCGCGACCGGAACGGCGTACACCTCGCGCAGCAGCTTCTCGGACCGCTCGCTCGCCACCCCGACGACGATCCGGTCCGGGTGCAGGGTGTCCTTCACGGCGAAGCCCTCGCGCAGGAACTCCGGGTTCCAGGCCAGCTCCGCGTCGGCGCCCACCGGCGCCAGCTCGGCCAGCACCTTCGCCAGCCGGGCCGCCGAGCCGACCGGCACGGTCGACTTGCCGACCACCAGTGCGGGGCGGGTCAGATGCGGGGCCAGCGAGGCGAAGGCGCTGTCCACGTAGGACATGTCGCAGGCGTACTCGCCGTGCTTCTGCGGGGTGTTCACGCAGACGAAGTGCACGTCGCCGAAGGCGCCCACCTCCTCCCAGGAGGTGGTGAACCGCAGCCGCCCGGACGAGCCCGGAATCCCGGCCACGTGCTTTTGCAGGATCTCCTCCAGACCCGGCTCGTACATCGGCACCCGGCCCGCGGAGAGCAGCTCGATCTTCTCCGGCACCACGTCGAGCCCGAGCACCTCGAATCCCAGCTCGGCCATGGCCGCGGCATGGGTGGCGCCGAGGTAGCCGGTGCCGATCACAGTGATCCTGAGGGCCATGGGTGCTCCTGGATGAAACGGACGGACGTGCCTCGCCGAGCATAGTCGGGCCCGCCCGGCCACCATTTCCGCCCGTTACGCACCCTGGACACCGCTTCGTCCCCCTCCGGGAACGGCTGCGACCGCCCCGCCACGCGCTGTCGTCAAGCTCACGCGCCCTGGTCGTAGGCCATCGCGCGCGGCCGGGACTAAAATTGGGTTACTGAACGGTAGTTAGCGTCTTTGGGGAGTGAGCGTCTTGGCGGGTTCGACCGATTTCGACCTTTACCGTCCGGCCGAGGAGCACGAGATGCTCCGCGAGACGATCCGGTCGCTCGCCGAGGCGAAGATCGCCCCGTTCGCCGCGGCGGTGGACGAGGAGGGCCGCTTCCCGCAGGAGGCGCTGGACGCTCTCGTCGCCGCCGACCTGCACGCGGTCCACGTGCCGGAGGAGTACGGCGGCGCGGGTGCCGACGCGCTCGCCACGGTCATCGTGATCGAGGAGGTGGCCCGCGCCTGCGCGTCCTCCTCCCTGATCCCCGCGGTGAACAAGCTCGGCTCCCTCCCGGTGATCCTCTCCGGTTCCGAGGCGCTGAAGAAGAAGTACCTGGAGCCGCTCGCCAAGGGCGACGCGATGTTCTCGTACGCCCTCTCCGAGCCCGACGCGGGCTCCGACGCGGCCGGCATGAAGACCAAGGCCGTGCGCGACGGCGACTTCTGGGTCCTCAACGGCGTGAAGCGCTGGATCACCAACGCGGGCGTCTCCGAGTACTACACGGTGATGGCCGTCACCGACCCGACGAAGCGGTCCAAGGGCATCTCCGCGTTCGTCGTCGAGAAGTCCGACGAGGGCGTCTCCTTCGGCGCCCCGGAGAAGAAGCTCGGCATCAAGGGCTCCCCGACCCGCGAGATCTACTTCGACAACGTCCGCATCCCCGCCGACCGCATGATCGGCGAGGAGGGCACCGGCTTCGCGACCGCGATGAAGACCCTGGACCACACCCGCATCACCATCGCGGCCCAGGCGCTCGGCATCGCCCAGGGCGCCCTGGACTACGCCAAGGGGTACGTCCAGGAGCGCAAGCAGTTCGGCAAGCCGATCGCCGACTTCCAGGGCATCCAGTTCATGCTCGCCGACATGGCGATGAAGCTGGAGGCCGCCCGCCAGCTCACCTACAGCGCCGCCGCGAAGTCCCAGCGCCTCGACGGCGACCTGACCTTCTTCGGCGCCGCGGCCAAGTGCTTCGCCTCCGACGTCGCGATGGAGGTCACCACCGACGCCGTCCAGCTCCTCGGCGGCTACGGCTACACCCGCGACTACCCGGTCGAGCGCATGATGCGCGACGCCAAGATCACCCAGATCTACGAGGGCACGAACCAGGTCCAGCGCATCGTCATGGCCCGCAACCTGCCGTAGTACGGGGAGCCGCGCTCCTCGATCGGTGAACCCGTACGGCCCCGACGCCACTCGCGTGTCGGGGCCGTACGCATGTCCGCCGGACGGTGGTCGGGGTCGCCTCGGGCCGGTCTTCCGGAAGTGCCCGGGAGCCCGGCCTGCCGCGGTCCGCCTCTGTCGCGACCCGTCCCCTTATGCCCAACTCGCCGAAACTTTCGCGGACTTCATGCGTTGTATCGGATCGAGTGAGATCCATTGACACCCCCGAAACGCCCCGCTTACCGTCGCCGCCGAAGCGTGCAGGGAAGTTCACGTGCCGTGCGCGGGATCACTTCGTCCGAGGGGAAGCAGTCCATGGCTCGAAAGTTTTCGAAGGCCGGTCTGGCCGTGACGGTGGCGCTCGCGGCCACCCTGGCGACGGCCGGTGCCGTGGGCGCCGCCGGGGCCGCGGACGCGGGAGGCGGCCCGGGGAAGGACGGGAGCGGGCGGAGCGCCACCGCGCGGGCACGGCAGGCGGGGACGCACTGGGTGAACACCTGGACGTCCATGCCGCAGCTGACCGAGCCGAACAACATGCCGCCCGCCCCCTACAACCAGGACGGCAAGGTCCTCGACGACACCACCCTGCGCCAGACCGTCCACGTGTCGGTCGGCGGGAAGCAGGTGCGGCTGCGGTTCTCCAACGCCTTCGGAGGCGCCGACCTGCCGCTCACCTCGGTGTCGGTGGCGCTGCCTGCCGGGGGAAGGGCCGGCGCGAGCGCGATCCGGCCCGGGACCTCGCGGAAGGTGACCTTCTCGGGCAAGGCCTCGACCGTCGTCCCGGTGGGTGCGCAGGCGGTCTCCGACCCGCTGGACTTCGACGTGGCGGCCGGGACGAACCTCACGGTGACCGTGTACCTGGCGGACGGACAGGCGTCGAACAGCGTCACCTCGCACCCCGGCTCCCGGACCACCTCGTACCTGCTCGCCGGTGACCACGTGCGGGACGAGGACCTTGCCGGTGCCGCCTCGGCCGCCCACTGGTACTTCCTGAGCGGCGTCGAGGTCTGGTCCCCGGACACCACCGCGGCCGCCGTCATCGTGGGCGACTCGCTCACCGACGGCCGGGGCTCCACCACCGACGCCAACAACCGCTGGCCCGACCAGCTGCTCGACCGGCTGCGCTCCCGCCCGGACACGGCCTCCACCGCCATCCTCAACCAGGCCGCCGGCGGCAACCGGGTGCTCGACGACGGCCTCGGCCCCAACGCGCTCTCCCGGGTGGACCGCGACGTCCTGGCGCAGAGCGGCGTCGAGTGGGCCCTCGTCTTCGAGGGCGTCAACGACATCGGTACGGCCGAGGCGACCGAGGCCGTCCAGCAGCGGACGGCCGACGACCTCATCGCCGCCTACGACCAGATCATCGTCCGGGCGCACACCCAGGGCATCCGGGTCTACGGCGCGACGCTGACGCCCTTCGGCGGCAACGACCCGTACGACGACCCGGACGGCTACCGCGAGCAGGCCCGGCAGAAGGTCAACGCCTGGATCCGCACCAGCGGCCGGTTCGACAGCGTCGTGGACTTCGACAAGGCGGCCCGCGACCCCCAGAACCCGCGCGAGCTTCTGCCCGCCTACTCCGACGCCGACCACCTGCACCTGAACCCGGCGGGCTACGCGGCACTCGCCGCGGCCGTCCCCGCCCGGCTCTTCCACCAGGAGCCGCTGCCCCGGGGCTTCGGCTTCAACTGACCCCCGGCGGAGAAGTACGCCGGACGCACGTGGGCCGGGACCCCGAGCGGGGTCCCGGCCCACGTGCGTCCGGTGCGGTCAGTTGCCGGTGACCGTCACCTTGTCGTCGTTCTTCAGCTGCTCCACGAGCTGCTTGACCTTCGCCTTGTCCCAGATGAGATTGCCGCCGCTGGTGCTCTGCCCGGAGAGCGGGATGTTCATCGACGTACCGTCGCCGCCGGTGACGCCCTTCATCGCGAAGAACATCCGGGCCAGCGACCAGAGCGACATGTCCTTGTCCACCACGAGGGTGTCCAGGCCCGCGCCCAGCACCGGGTAGAGCTTGAACGGGTTGATCAGCGTGGACGGGGTCGCCGTCTGGCTCGCGAGGGCCGCGAGGAACTTCTGCTGGTTCTTCGTACGGTCCAGGTCGCTGCCCGCGAACGCGTAGCGGGTACGGACGAAGGCGAGGGACTGCTCACCGTTGAGGGTCTGCTTGCCCGCCTGGAAGTCGGCGCCGGAGTTCTTGTCCTTGAAGGCCTTCGGGATGTCGAGCTCGACACCGCCGATGGCGTCCACGATCTTGGCGAAGCCGCCGAAGCCGATCTCGACGTAGTGGTCGATGTGCAGCCCGGTGTTGTACTCGACGGTCCGCACCAGCAGCTCCGGGCCGTCCTCGGCGTACGCGGCGTTCAGCTTCACCGTCCGGCCGGTGCCCTCGTACTTCTTGCCCGACTCGGACCCGACGAACGAGGGGATCTCCACGTTCGAGTCACGGGGGAGCGAGACCAGCGTCGGCCCGTTCGACCCGTTGTGCAGGATCATCATCGAGTCGGTGCGCTTGCCCTCGGCGGAGCCGGTGTGCAGCTCCTTCTTCTCCGCTGCCGACATGCCCTCGCGGCTGTCGGACCCGACGATCAGGTAGTTGGTGCCCTCCCCCTCGGCCGGGCGGTCGATCACCTTGGAGAGGTCGACCTCGCGCTTGAGCTTGGAGTCCGCCCAGAAGTACGTGGAGACGGAGACCGCCAGCACGACGACCACCAGGGCCAGCGCGCCGATCTTGATCCGGCGCCGCCAGTCCGGCGCGGGCCGGCCCTGGACGTAACCGCCGTCACCGCCGCGTCCGCCGTGGCCGCCGCCGCCGGGCCCGTGGCCCGGTCCCTGGCCGGGGCCCTGGGGCGAGCCGTAGACCTGGCCCGTGTTGTAGCCGCTGTCGTACGCGCCGTCGTACCCGGGCGCCGCCTGGCCGCCCTGGCCGTACGGGTCGCCCTGGCCGTACGGGTCGCGCCGGGGGGCCTCGGGGGTGCCGTACCCCTGGCGTCCCTGCCCCTGGTGCTGCCCCGGTGCCCGTCCGGGTATCTGCGGCGGCACCTGGGGCGCCCTCTGCGGGGCGGGGGGCCGCTGGACACGGCGCATGGAGCGCGCGCCCTCGGGCTCGGGGGCGCTGCTGCCCCGGCCGTAGCGGTCGCTGTCGTCGGTCCATCCGGGCCTGTCACTCATGGACACCAGTCTGCCGCGCCAGGGTGCGGGTATTACAGGGTGTGAGAAGAAACGGTTCAGGGCTGTTGCGAAGCTGATGCAAATTCGGTCAGGCATCGGCCGCATACAGTGGACGACATGACAAAACTGGCCAATCGCCCCGAGGACGGAACCAGCCCCGAGGGCGGTGACGGCGTCGGTGACATCCCCGGCAAGCCGACCGAGGCGTCCCGCACCACCCTCAGCCACATCATGACCGGCAGCGACACCAACCTCCTGGGCACGGTGCACGGCGGCGTGATCATGAAGCTGGTGGACGACGCGGCCGGTGCCGTGGCCGGCCGGCACTCGGGCGGACCCGCCGTGACCGCCTCGATGGACGAGATGGTGTTCCTGGAGCCGGTCCGGGTCGGTGACCTCGTGCACGTACGCGCCCAGGTGAACTGGACGGGCCGCTCCTCGATGGAGGTCGGGGTGCGGGTGATGGCCGAGCGGTGGAACGAGTCCACCCCCGCCCAGCAGGTCGGCAGCGCCTACCTCGTGTTCGCCGCCGTCGACGCGGACGGCCGCCCCCGTCCCGTACCGCCGGTGATCCCCACCACCGAGCGCGACAAGCGGCGCCACCAGGAGGCCCAGATCCGCCGTACGCACCGGCTGGCCCGGCGCCGCGCGATCAAGGAGCTGCGCGAGAAGCGCGCCGCGGACGGCATCGACGAGGGCTGACCCCGACGGGGCGGTCGTACGGGCCGCGCGGCCCAGGACCGGACGACCGCGGCCCACAGGACCGGACGACCGCGGGTCAGGACGGGACGACCGCGGCTCAGGACGGGACGACCGCGGCCCGGGACCGGACGACCGTCTCAGGGGCAGACGACCTCGTCGCCCGTGACGGCGTGGAAGGTGCCCCGGGGCACGGTCTCCGCCCGCACCGGCAGCACCGCCGTCCAGTCCGCGCCCGCCGTCACCTTCAGCGTGGCGCCCTGGCCGGCCACCGCCCGCAGCTCGCTGCCGGGCAGTGCCGCGGCCAGCGACTTCGCCGAACGGTCCCAGCGCGGGTCGTAGGTGATCAGGGTCCGCGCCAGATCGCGGACGGTGCCGTTGAGGGGTGCCGTGGTGGTGTTGAAGCCGGTGGCGCGCAGGGCGGCGTCCAGCTTCTTGCCGAGACCGGCGTGCGGGGTGCCGTTGTAGACCTGGACCCGGATCTGCTGGGGCGCCACGTCCACCACCGTCGCCTTCGCCTCCGCGGGGGCGGCGGCCGGCTTCGCCGAGGTGAGCGGCTTGTCCTCGCGCAGCGTCCGGAACAGCGCGTCCGCCCGCGCGGTGTCCCACTTCACGGTCGACCCGATCCCCTTGACCGGGAAACTCGGGTCGCCCACCGGGACGGAGGCGAACTCCGACGAGGCCGCGGTGAACCCGCGCATCGCCGAGCCCAGCTCCAGCATCTGCTCGGTGCCGAACCCCCGGTCGGCCCGTACCGACCCCAGCATCGCCGAGACGACCTGCTGGAACTTCACCGGGTTCAGCAGCACCCCCTTGCTGGTCGCCCGCTCGATCACCGCGGCGACGAACTTCTGCTGCCGCTGCATCCGCCCCAGGTCCGCCGCCCCGTCGATGTGCCGGGAGCGGACGTACTGGAGGGCCTCGCCGCCGCTCAGCGCATGGGTGCCCGCCGGGAGATCCAGACCGGTGTACGCGTCCTTCAGCGGCCGTACCGTACAGATCTCCACGCCGCCCAGCGCGTCCACCGTCTTCATGAAGCTGGTGAAGTCCGCCTCCAGGTAGTGGTCGATCTTGACCCCGGTCAGCTGCTCCACCGTGCGCACGGTCAGCGTGGGCCCGCCCTCCGCGTAGGCGGCGTTCAGCTTCACGGGGTGGGCCGCGTGCCGCTTGCCGGTCGTACGGTCCGCGTGCGCGGGGATCACGGCGTAGCTGTCGCGGGGCAGGCTGACCACGCTCGCGCGCCGCCGGTCCTGGGAGAGGTGCACCAGCATGAGGGTGTCGGTGCAGTGGCAGGGGGCGCCGCCGAGCCGGAACTTCTTCTTCTCCGCCGCCGTGATGCTGTCGCGACCGTCGGTGCCGACGAGCAGCAGATTCATGCCGCGGCTTCCGGCGGGACGATTCTTCATGTCCCGGAAAGGGTCGACCCGGTCGATGCCGGTCTCCAGCCCGGTGAACACCGCGTGACCGATGCCGCCGGCACCCAGTACGAGGACCGAGAGCCCGGTCGCCACCCGCATCCCCCAGCGGGGCCGCTCGTCCTGCCGGCGCGATCTCGGCGGCTCCGCCCGCTTCGCCGGACCACGCCGCGGCGGCATGTGCCGGGGATGCGGTGGGCGGGGCGGCCGGGGCGGCGTGGTCACGAGGGAGAAACCTCCTGGGCGTGGGCAGACCGTCCGTACGGTAAGTCCGTACGATCTCCTTTCCGGGCCGCGACCCGGCGCGACGCGCCGCTGTCCCCCATAAGCGGTAACGTGGCCGCGCGCACCACCTGCCGAACAGCTGCCGTCTCCCGTGGTGCGACCCGGAGTCCGGCGCCCCCGAGGACCCCCCGAGGACCACATGTCTGCCGCGCAGTACCCCGCCGTCTCAGTGATCATGCCGGTGCTCGACGAGGAGCGGCACCTGAGGAACTCGGTCCGGCACATCCTGGAACAGGAGTACCCGGGTGAGATGGAGGTGGTGATCGCGCTCGGCCCGTCCAAGGACCGCACCGACGAGATCGCCGCCGAACTGGTGCGCGAGGATTCCCGCGTCCACACCGTCCCCAACCCCACGGGCCGTACCCCCGCCGCCCTCAACGCCGCCATCGCGGCCTCCCGCCACCCGATCGTGGTGCGGGTCGACGGGCACGGCATGCTCTCCCCGGACTACATCGCCACCGCCGTGCGCCTCCTGGAGGAGACCGGCGCGCAGAACGTCGGCGGCATCATGCACGCCGAGGGCGAGAACGCCTGGGAGGACGCCGTCGCCGCCGCGATGACCTCGCGGATCGGCGTCGGCAACGCCGCGTTCCACACCGGCGGCCAGGCGGCCCCCGCCGAGACCGTGTACCTCGGCGTCTTCCGCCGCGAGGCGCTGGAGAAGGCCGGCGGGTACAACGTCGAGTTCATCCGAGCCCAGGACTGGGAGCTGAACTTCCGCATCCGCGAGGCCGGAGGGCTCATCTGGTTCTCGCCCGAGCTGAAGGTCCAGTACCGCCCCCGCCCCTCCGTGCGCGCGCTCGCCAAGCAGTACAAGGACTACGGCCGCTGGCGGCACGTCGTCGCCCGCTACCACGCCGGCTCGATCAACCTGCGCTACCTCGCCCCGCCGACCGCGGTCTGCGCCATCGCGGCGGGCATCGTCGTCGGCGCGGCGGTCACCCCCTGGGCCTTCCTCGTCCCCGCCGCCTACGCGGCCGCCATCACCGCCGGTTCGCTGCCCGCGGGCAAGGGGCTGTCGCTCAAGGCCCGGGCGCAGATCCCGGTCGCCCTCGCCACGATGCACATGTCGTGGGGGTACGGCTTCCTCACCAGCCCGCGCTCGCTGGCCAAGCGGGTCATCGCCGCCCGCCGCCCGTCGCTGAGCGAGCAGACCGTCTGACGCGCCCCGCAGCATGCGAAAGGGAGGGCTCCACCGGTGCGGTGGAGCCCTCCCTTTCACGTACTCACCCGGTCGGCTACCAGGTGAAGTCCGGGTTCACGTGCATGCAGGCCTCTTCGTCGCCGCCCAGGGCCTGCGCCGAGTCCGGGGTCTTGTCGTCCTGGGCCGCGGGGTAGCTGCCCCCGTCGCGCCAGTCGGCGCCGACCGCCAGGGAGATCCCGGAGACGTCGGTGGACTTCTTCACCAGCGAGACCGGGATGCCGAGCGCCTTGGCGACCGCCTGGGCATCGCCCTCCAGCTCCGCGCTCGGGTACAGGACGCTGGTCCGCGCCGACGGGGCGATGTCCGAGGAGTCGAGGCCGGCCAGGGCGAAGCCCGCGTCCTTGAGCTGGTCCCGCACGTCGCCGGCGCGGCCGGAGGCCGGACCCTGCGTGTCCGTGGCGGTGGCGTTCCGTACGGTCACGGCGATCTCGCCGACCGGTGCCGACGGGTCGGTGGGCGTGGGCGAGGCGGTCGGCGAGGGCTTGGACGCCTTGCCGTCCAGCGCGACGTCGTCCCGCACCATCCGGAACAGCTGCTCGGCGTCGCCCGGCTTCGGGAGCACCCGCCCCGCGTTCGCCCCCGTCGCATAGACGTTCGGCATGGTGGTCATCGTGATCCGCTTGGTCGGGACCCGCTTGAGCTCCCCGGCCAGGTCGTACAGGCCCTTGGCGTCGAGTCCCGTGTCGAGTGTGATCGCGCTGGTCGCCGCCTCGGCGAGGTCCATCAGCTTTCCGGGGTCGGTGAGCTTGGTGCCCTGGCGGAGCTCACGGACCATCGAGTTCAGGTACTGGTGCTGAGCCTCTTCCCGGCCCAGGTCGGTGTTGTCCTCGAAGCCGTACCGGGTACGCAGCCACTGGAGGGCCTGCTCGCCCTTGATCGAGGTGGTGCCCTTCTTCAGGCGGAGGCCGGAGCCGGCTCCCTTGCTGGTGTGGGAGTAGACGTTGGCGTCGACGCAGACGGGCACGCCGCCCACGGCGTCGGCCATCGACACCACACCGGAGAAGTCGATCATCATGAAGTGGTCGATCGTGATGCCGGTGAGCTCGTACCAGGTGGCCACCGTGCAGCCCGGCCCGCCGCGGCCCAGACTCTCGTTGGTCATCGTGTCGGTGGTGGCCTCGTAGACCTCGTGGGTCTTCGGGTCGGTGCACTTGGGGATCTTCAGCAAGGTGTCGCGCGGCATGCTGACCACCGAGATGTTGCTCCGGTCCGCCGAGACGTGCAGGAGCATCTGCACGTCGGCGAGGGGCAGGCCGTTGAAGGTCTCCTTCGCGCCGCCCAGCTTCTGGTTGGCCTCGGTGTCACGCGCGTCGGAGCCGATGATCAGGATGTTCAGCGGAGTCTGACCGGCGGCGTTGGCCTTGTGCTCGACCATCTTCTTGTCGCCGAGGGTCAGTTTCTCCTTCTTGATGTTGTGGTTCAGGTGCTGGTAGTAGAGGTAACCGGTCGCGCCGGTGCCGAGTATGAGCAGCGCGAGCACCGAGGCGACCCAGCGCAGGACGCGCCGCTTGCCCTTCTTCGGCGGGCGCGTCGAGGGGCTGCCCGCACCGCCGTCGCCCTCGGTGGAACGCCGGGGGGCCGGGACGGAACCGTCGCTGCCCCCGGGCTCCGGCTTACCCCCCTCGGGCGTTCCGCCGTCCGGTTCGCCACCGGCGCCCCCGCTCTCCTCCGCTTCCCCGTCGCTTTCCCCGTCGCTGTAGAGACTGTCGTCCCAGCCGAGCTGCTCCGCCTCTCGGACGCGTGGCCGCGTCCCCTCCCCAGGTGTGCTGCTGTTCCGTCCCAACGGGACCCCCCTGCTGCTCAGGCTCTCGCGGTGGTGTGGCGAACGGGTTTCACTCGCTGCACACCGCCTTGTCGGCGCTGGCCCTCTGAATGTCGGTGGGTGCCGCGGCGGGCGCGTCGACGGCGACCCCGGCCCCCTTGAAGTCGGCGCCGAGCGTCAGCGTCATCGCTTCCAGCCCCTCGGCATCCGTGGTGCCCTGCTTCAGGGCCGACGCGGACAGCCCCATCATGTCGGCGAGCGCCCGGGCCTGGTCGGCCTGGTTGGGCGCGTACTCGAGCGTGGTCTTGTCGATCTTGGCCGGTGCGTTGGCCTTGTTGGTGGACTTCAGTACGCCCTTTTCGAGCTGCAGCCAGCTGACGGTGGCTCCGGCCGCCCCGCTGATCTTCCCGCCGTTGTACACGTCCACCCGTACGTCGGCGGCCTTCGCCCGCGTCCCCTCCAGCAGCTGGTCCTGCGCGCTCTTCTTCTTCGCGTCGGCGGCCTTCTTCTGCGCCGCCACCTCGGTGAGGGAGACGTCCTGGCGCATCGTCTCGAAGAGCTGCTCGGCCTTGGTCGGATGGACGACGACGGTGACCGGGGTGGGCTCGTCCGGGTTGTCGATGACCGGGACCGTGGTGAAGGTGATGTTCTTGGCGTCGACCTTGGAGAGTTCCTTGGCGAGGGTGGTCAGCTTCGCCACCGAACCGATGCCCGAGTCGACCGTCAGCGCCTTGGTGGCCGCGTTGGCGAGCTTGAAGAGCTTCGTCGGGCTCGTCAGAGTGTCGTCCGACTTCATCTGCCGGATCATCGAGCCGAGGAACTGCTGCTGGACCTTGATCCGGTCCAGGTCGCTCTCGTTGCCGAAGCTGTGCCGGGTCCGCAGCAGGGCCAGTGCGCTCTCGCCCTCCACCTTCGACTCGCCCTTCGGCAGTTTGAGGTGGGACTTGGGGTCGTCGATCGGCTTGGCCATGCAGACGGTCACCCCGCCGACCGCCGTGGAGAGCTCCTTGACCGCGTTGAAGTCCACCATCATGAAGTGGTCGACCGACAGGCCGGTCAGTTCCTTCACCGTGCGCATGGTGCAGCCGGGGTCGCGGCCGTCCTGACCCAGGCTGACGTTGAAGCGTACGTTCGAGGTCCCGGGTATGACCTTGGTGGTGCCGTCGTCCTGCTTCGTCTCGCAGTCGGGGATGTCCATGACCAGGTCGCGCGGGATGCTGAGCGCGGTCGCGTTGGTCCGGTCCGCCGAGACGTGGAAGAGGATGTTGGTGTCGGCGTGGCCGACGCTGCCGGCGTCGCCGTAGCCCTCGTTGCCCTTGCCGGTGCGCTTGTCGGTGCCGATGATCAGGATGTTCATCGGGCCCGGGCTGGTGACGTTCTTGTTGCCCGCGCTGCCCACGTCGACGGTGCCTATGTTGCCGTTGAAGTGCCGGTAGAGGGCGTACGCGCCGCCCGCACCCGCGACGACCAGGAACGCCGTCACGCCGCTCGTCCACAGCAGGAACCTGCGCTTGCCGCTCTTCTTCGCCTTGCGCTTGCGGCGGCCCGCCGGGACCTCCGCCTCCGCGGCCCGCCTGTTCCCGCCGGCCCGGCGGCCGCGCTGAGCCGGCACCCTGTCGTCCCGGGCCGGGGCGGTGTCCTCACCCGATTCGGCCGAGGGGGCCCGGCGGCGGCCGCCCTGGCGGGGTTCTCCGGCGGCCGATTCGTTTCTGCCGCGCGGAATGCGAGGGCTGTCGTCCACGCGCGGAGAATGCTCTTCGGAGTTGTTCAGTCGCAGTTCGTAATTACCGGTCTGCGGGTTCAGCACCCACTGGTCCGCAGGGTCGATATCGTCCGCCCGTCCACGGCTTTGCGCATCCACGGTTGCCTAGGTCCTCCGTCGGTGCCACGCGAGGCGCCCTCCCCGAAAGGCGCTTCAAATCTGCGTTCCAGAAGTGCGCGGCCGGACGGCCGGAAGCACTGGATCGCGTCACACTATCCGCCCGTTCCGGAGTCCAGCGACGGGCGTGACACATTCCACGCCCCCTACAACCGGGCATTCCACTCATTCCGCGCCGATTGTTCCGTTCCGCTTGAGAATTGCTTTACTCCTTACACAGGTCATCCGCAGCATTCGTGCCCGAGTAAGTGGGGTTGGGGGTCGCCCGGACCGCGTCGGTCCTTTTCTCCGGGGCCGGCCCGCTGCCCGAATTCTTGGCCGGTACGACGGTCACCGGGGCGTCCTCGCGCAGTTGCCGGAAAAGCCGGTCGGCGTCCGGTTGCACCAATTCATCCCGGTTCGCGTTCTGGCGGTACGGGCGGCGCGGGACGGTCAGGAACTGCACCTTGTCCGTAGGCACGTTCCGCATTCCCCGGACCAGCCCGTAGAGGTCGCGCAGCGAGTCCAGGCCCTCGTCCGTCGTCAGCGACTTCGTGGCCGCGTCGAGTACGGGGTAGAGCCGGGCCGGATTGAGCAGGACGCCATTGCTCCGGACCTTGTTCACCAGGGCGGCGAGGAACTGCTGCTGCCTGTCCATCCGCGCCGTGTCGCTGCCGTCGCCGAGCGACTTGCGCGCGCGTACGTATCCGAGCGCCTGCTCGCCGTCGAGCGTGTGCTGCCCGGCGGAGAGCTTCAGATGCGCGGCGGGGTCGTCGATGGGTTCCCTGAGGCAGATCCCCACCCCGTCCACCGCGTCGACCATGTCCTTGAAGCCGCTGAAGTCCACCACCACGTGGTGATCGACGCGGATCTTCGTCATCAGCTCCACCGTCCGGACCGTGCAGGCCGTGCCGCCGATCTCGAACGCCCAGTTGAACTGGGCGGTCCGCGCGCCGGTCGCCTTGCCGCCGGAGCCGTGGCAACCGGGGATCTCCACCATCAGGTCCCGTGGCACCGAGACGGCGGTGGCGCTCTTCCGGTCCGCCGCGAGATGCAGCAGGATCACCGTGTCCGAGCGCTGCTGCCCACCGTCGTCCCGGCCGTACTTCCGGTTGTCCCCGGCCCGGCTGTCGGAGCCGATGAGCAGGATGTTCTGGGCGTCCGTCACGAGGGCGGTGGGGCGCTCCCGCTCGTACGCCCGCAGTTCGGCCTCCGCCGCGGTGTCCGTCCGGATGTTGCCGTTCAGCCTCTGGTACAGCCACCAGCCCACGCCCGCCGCGACCAGGACGACGAGTGCCGCGCCCAGCGCGGTCCAGCGCAGCCAGTGACGCTTGCGCCCGTCCGGCCGCCCCGCCCCGGTGCGTTCCGCCCAGGTCCCCGGCCCGCCGCCGCTCCCTCGGCCGCCGCCGTTCTCCGGGCCGCCGTTCTCCGGCCCGCCGCCCTCCCGGCCGCCGTCCGGTGATCCGTCGTCCTGCGGGCCGGCCCCGCCGTCGCCCCGGTGACCGGGGTCGGGGTCGGGGTCTGGGCCGGGGTCGGCCGGCGTGCCAGCGCTGTCGGTCACGTCTGCGTCCATCCTCGGGTGGTCGGTACCGCCGATGATGTACCCGAGCCGCCGCCCAGCCCCGGGGGACCGGGCCCGCTAGGGGCCGGACGAGTGACGCTCGCGGCGCTTTTCATACCGCGGCCCGCCGTGGCCCGCCGCGGCCCCCGAGCCCCCGGCCGTCCCGGTCAGACCGCGCGGTGGGTGACCCGCTCGCTCTCCACCCGCTTCGCCAGCCCGTCCTCGTCCAACTGCCCGAGGTGGCGGCAGAGCACCACCGAGCCGCCCGACGCCAGCGGCGCCCAGAGCCCGGCGGCGAGCCCCGCCCAGCTGTCGTACGAACGTCCCGACAACAGCCGGGAACCGGGCGCGAGCCCCAGCCCGGCGGCTTCCTCGCGGGCCCCGGCGACGAGCTGCGCACCCGTCAGCTCCGTCCCGTCCACGACGAGCGCGGGGGCGTCCGGGTCCACCGGCTGGAAGGGGGCGAACCGGTCGCCCTGGCCCGGCACCTCGACCGCGTAGTCGGCGAAGCCCTCGGGTGCGACGGGGAAGCGGCCGCCCAGCGGGCGCAGCGCCAGGGCCACGCGCTCGCCCCGGCAGGCGCGGGCGCGCTCCAGCGTGTCCGGGCCGGTCACCACCAGGTCGGCCGCCGCCGGGTCGCCGCCCACCTCGGCGACCACGCCGACCGAGGAGCAGGCGAGCAGCCAGACGGCCGTCTGCCAGTGCGCGGGGAGCAGCAGGGCGAGCCGGTCGCCGGGTTCGGCGGCCAGGTCGCCCTGGAGCAGATTGGCGGTCTTGGCCACCCAATTGGCGAAGGTGGCGACCGAAAGTTCGACGCGCTCGCCGGTGGCGTCGTCGTAGAAAGTGACCAGGGGGCGGGCGGGGTCCGCGAGGAGCGCGGATCGCAGCAGGTCGGCGGGGGTGCGGTCGCTGGCGTTCATCCGCGCAAGGGTACGCGGCACCGGCCCCGGGCGGTCCGTGAACGGGTACGCCGGGCCACCGTTCGGCAGACGGGCCGTCAGGGCGTGAGGGTTCTGCCGAGTGGCCGGGCGTATCAGCCTATTTGAGGATCAATGACATGCGTACTCTCCACGCCGCAACGATCGGCGTCACCTGTGCGGCCGCACTCACCCTCTCGCTCGCCGCGTCCACACCCGCGCTGCCCGCGGCACCGGTCTCGGCGGCCCCGACCGCGGACCCTCCCGGCTCGACGCAGTCCCTGCCGCTCGTGCCGCTCACGGAGAACCGGGCCGCGGGGGAGAGCGCCGCGGGCGCGGCGCAGGGCCTCACCCCCAGGGAGGTCCAGCCCTTCTCCCTCCTCGGCGTCGTCTGGGACGACGCGGCGACCGAGCTGCCCGGCACGGTCGAGGTCCGGACCCGCGCGACCGCCACCGCCCGCTGGTCCGGCTGGCAGTCCGTCGAGACGCACAACGACGAGCACGCGGCGGAACCCGGCACCCCCGAAGGCGACGCGGCCTCCGTGCGCGGCGCGACCGCCCCGCTCTGGGTCGGCGCCTCCGACGCCGTCGAGGTACGCGTCCGGCCCACGACCACCGACCTGTTCGGCCGCGCCGCCGAGCCCGTGGCTCTCCCGAAGGGGCTGCGCCTCGAACTCGTCGACCCCGGCGCCGACCCCGCGCCCCTCGCCGCGAGCACGGTCCCGGGCGCGCAGGCCGCGGCCGGCACGACGGCGACGGACGAGGGCACGACGGGTACGGACGCGACCGTCCCGCCGGACACGGACACCGCCGACGTCGCCGTGCTGCCCGCGCTCAGCCGCGCCCAGACGATCGCCGACGCGCAGGCCCGCGGGCTGGGGCTCCCGGCCGAACCCGAGGCCGACCAAGACGCGGGCGCCCCCCGGGCCGGGGCCGCTCCCGCCGCGGCGAAGCCGTACATCGGACCCCGTCCGGGCATCATCACCCGCAAGGGCTGGGGCGCGGACGAGAGTTTGCGTGAGCGTCAGTTCGCGTACACCACGACGGTGAAGGCTGCCTTCGTCCACCACAGCGCCACCGGGAACAACTACACCTGCTCCCAGTCGGCCTCCATCCTGCGCGGCATCTACCGCTACCACGTCAAGAGCAACGGCTGGCGTGACATCGGCTACAACTTCGCCGTCGACAAGTGCGGGAACATCTACGAGGGCCGGGCCGGCGGTGTCACCAGGGCGGTCCTGGGCGCGCACACGCTCGGCTTCAACAGCAAGACCATGGGCATCGCGGTGCTCGGCAGCTACGCCAGCACCAATCCGCCCACCGCGGCGGTGAACGCCGTAGCCAAGCTCACCGCCTGGAAGCTCGGGCTCTTCGGCATCAACCCGAAGGGCACCGTCACCCTCGTCTCCGGCGGCGGCAACAGGTACAAGAAGGGCAGTTCGGTCAAAATGAACGCCATTTCCGGACACCGCGACGGATTCGCAACCGAATGCCCCGGAGCACGTCTCTACAAGAAGCTCGGCACGGCCCGCACCACCTCTGCCCGCCTCCAGGGGCGCTGACCGGGGGCGGGCCGGCGGGTCTGCATACACTGGCCAGCCGAACGAGGCCCGGCCCCCGGCAGGAAGCAGAGAACAGACGCCGTGACAGAGGCAAGAGAAGCGATCCTCCTGGTCGGTGGGAAGGGCACCCGGCTCCGTCCCCTGACGGTCCGCACCCCGAAGCCGATGGTGCCGGCGGCCGGTGTCCCCTTCCTCACCCACCAGCTGGCCCGCGCGCGGGCGGCCGGCGTCGAGCACATCGTGCTGGCGACCTCCTACCTGGCCGAGGTCTTCGAGCCGCACTTCGGTGACGGCTCGGACCTCGGCCTGCACATCGAGTACGTCACCGAGCGCGAACCGCTGGGCACCGGCGGTGCGATACGCAACGTCGCCCACAAGCTCACCTCGGGCCCCGACGAGCCGGTGCTCATCTTCAACGGCGACATCCTCACCGGACTGGACATCCGGGCTCTGGTGACCACGCACACCACGTCCGGCGCGGACGTCTCGCTGCACCTCACCCGGGTCCAGGACCCGCGCGCCTTCGGCCTCGTCCCCACCGACGCCTCGGGCCGGGTCACCGCCTTCCTGGAGAAGCCGCAGACGCCCGAGGAGATCGTCACCGACCAGATCAACGCGGGGGCGTACATCTTCCGCCGCTCGGTCATCGGCACCATCCCCGCCGACCGGCCGGTCTCCGTCGAACGCGAGACCTTCCCCGGCCTGCTCGCCTCGGGCGCCCACCTCCAGGGCATGGTCGACTCCACGTACTGGCTCGACCTCGGTACCCCGCAGGCGTTCGTACGCGGCTCCGCCGACCTCGTCCTCGGCCGCGCCCCCTCCCCGGCCGTCCCCGGCCGCTGCGGCGAACGCCTGGTGCTGCCGGGCGCCCGGGTCGCCCCGGACGCCAAGCTCAGCGGCGGCACGGTCGTCGGCGAGCGCGCCGTGATCGGCGAAGGCGCCCGGATCACCGGCTCCGCGGTGCTCGCCGACGCGGTGATCGAACCCGGCGCGGTCGTCACCGACTCCCTCGTCGGAGCCGGCGCCCGGATCGGCAGCCGTACGGTGCTGACCGGCGCGGTCATCGGCGACGGCGCCCGGGTCGGCGCCGACAACGAGCTCCGCGACGGCGTCCGCGTCTGGTGCGACGCCGTCCTCCCGGACGGGGCGGTCCGCTTCTCCTCGGACCAGTGAGGCACACCTCCCACGCGGGGTGAGGTACGTCTCCGGGAGCCTCCCCGGCCGGCCCCGGAGCCGTACCCTCGGAAGGGCACCCGCACCCGCAGGACCACCCGAGGACACCGACCCGTGGCAGGACGCTTCGCCCCCCGCACCGCGCGCACCGGCCTGCCCCGGCAGTCACCGGCCGCCGCACGCGAGGGCGTACCCGCCTCTTCCGGGGCCCCGCTGACGCGGGAGTGGACCCCGGAAGGCCCGATCGACCTCCGGCTGGTCCTCGGACCGCTGCGGCGCGGGGCGGGCGACCCCACCTTCCGCACGACCGACGACGGCAGCTTCTGGCGGGCCACCCGCACCCCGGCAGGACCCGGCACGCTCCGCGTCCGCCCGGCACCCGGCGGCCGGGTCGGGGCGAGCGCCTGGGGGCCCGGCGCCGCGTGGCTCCTGGACCAGCTGCCCGAACTCCTCGGCGCCGGCGACGACCCGGACGCCTTCGAACCCCGCCACCGGCTGCTCGCCCTCGCCCGGCACAGCCGCCCCGGGCTGCGCCTGCTGCGTACGGGACTGGTGATGGAATCCCTCATCCCGTCGATCCTCGAACAGAAGGTCACCACCACCGAGGCCTACCGCGCCTGGCGGCTGCTGGTCCGCGCGCACGGCACCCCGGCCCCCGGACCCACCGCGGGACTCGGGCTGTACGTCATGCCCGACCCGCGCACCTGGGCGCTGGTGCCCTCCTGGGAGTGGCACCGGGCCGGCGTCGACGGCAAGCGCTCGGCGACCGTGCTGCGCGCGGTGCGGGTGGCCCGCCGGCTGGAGGAGGCGGCCGGCATGGAACTGCCCGAGGCCAGGGCCCGGCTCGAACTGATCCCCGGCATCGGCCCGTGGACCTCCGCCGAGACCCTCCAGCGTTCCAACGGTGCCCCGGACGCCGTCACCACCGGCGACTACCACCTGCCGGGCATCGTCGGCCACGCCCTCGCGGACGACCGGCACGCCGACGACGCCCGGATGCTGGAACTGCTCGCCCCCTACGCGGGCCAGCGCCACCGCGCGACCCGGCTGATCCTGCTCTCGGGCGTGAGCCGGCCCCGCCGGGGCCCCCGGATGGCCCCGGGCGACATCGCCTCGCTCTGAGAGCCCGAGCCCCGAGCCCGAGCCCCGAGCCCCGAGCCCTGGGACCCGGGCGTACGCCTCAGCGCACCAGGAGGAAGTCCTCCGCGTCCCGGGCGGCCCGCTCGCGCGGTGCCGCCGCCGGGCGGCCGATGGCGACCGCGCCCAGCGGGTCCCAGGATTCCGGCAGGTCCAGCACCTCACGCACCACGGACCGGCAGAACATCGTCGAGGACACCCACGCCGACCCGAGCTGCTCGCCCGCGAGCGCCACCAGGAAGTTCTGCACCCCGGCCCCGGCCGCGACCACGAACATCTCGCGCTCCGCGGTGTCCCGCCGCTCGTCCCCGTAGGTGTGCGAACCGTCCATCACCAGGCACGGCACAGCCAGGTACGGCGCCGAGCGCAGCACGTCGCCCCGGCGCACCCGCTTCGCGATCGACTCCTCGCTCTTTCCGTCGCGCCGCAGATCGGCGACCCAGGCGTCCCGCATCGCGTCGAGCAGCCGGGTCCGCGACTCCTCGGACTCCAGCAGCACGAACCGCCAGGGCGTCGTGTGGTGCGGCGCCGGAGCGGTCACCGCGGCGGCCACCGCCCGCCGGACCGCCCCCGGGTCCACCGGGTCGCCGGTGAACTCCCGCACGGTCCGCCGCAGCGTCACCGCCTCCCGGACCGCCTCGGACGTGCCGAGCCGGAACATGTCGTCGGCGGCGACGCGCACCAGCGCCCGCGCACCGGCGGGCTCGTCCGCGGCGCCGCCCGCACCGCCCGCGACCACATCGCCGAGCCCGCGGACCACCGCCACCGGCAGCCCGGCGGCCTTGCCCTTCACCAGGTCGCCCGCGGCGGCCAGTTCGTCGGCGGTGGCGACCACGGTCGCGCTCAGCGGGTTGCCGTACG